>NZ_OZ245852.1:0-1652500 GCF_965228995.1 Novosphingobium sp.
CCCACCCGCTCGCCAGCATCGCCGCCGCGCTGTCCGCCACCGAATCGACCCACACGCCCAGGTGTGAGCGGCCGAGCGCGCGCATCGCATCATAGGCAGAGCCCGGCACGCTTTCGATCAGCTCCATCCGGAGCGGCCCCTGATGCGAATAGACCACGCGCAGCCGCGCATTGAGCTGCTTCCCTGCCGCGTTCCACACTGGCATCGGATCGAAGGTCCGCACCGGTGTCCAGGTGCAGTCCATTGTCGCCCCGAACTGGGCCATGGCCGCCTCAAGGTCGTCAACAATCACGCCGTGGTGAAAGATACCCGCCAAAATCTCCATTCGCATCACTCCCGCATCGCTCGCTAATCCTTAGCAAGCTCATGTTTTTAATATCTAAAAATCAGCAAACTGAACCCTGAAAGCATTGCTTTACAAGCATACATGAATGTTTTTAAACTGTCCACGGAACGGCGCCGTTCCGGGAGAGTAACCGATGTCCGAAGCCCTGACCGCAGAGCATCCAGCCGACGATCTGGCACGCATGACCTGGGAACGCGAACGGAATGGCCCGCCGGCCGATTTTCCGGCGCTTCCTTCGATCCCCGGCGGCCGCTACGTCGATCCCGAATTCCTCGAGCTTGAGGACAAGGGGATGTGGCAGCGCTCGTGGCTCTATGCCGGCCACGTTGACCAGCTTCCCGAGCCCGGTTCTTGGTTCCTCTGCCGTAACACCGGTTCCCCCGTCATCGTCACCCGCACACTCGCGGGCGACATCCGCGCGTACTACAACACGTGCCAGCACCGCGGCGCACCTCTCGTAAAGGAGGAGAGCGGCACCTCGCGCGGGTTCGTCTGCGGCTACCATGGCTGGTCCTACACGCTCGAAGGCAAGCTCACCGCCGTGCGCGACAGGCGCGACTTCGCGGCGGACTTCGACTTTTCCTGCCATTCCCTGAGCCAGGTGCGCTGCGAGCTGCTCGGCAGCCTGATCTTCCTCAACGCCGATCCCGATGCGCAGCCGCTGATCGAGCACATCGGCCCGATGGCGACCGAGCTCGAACAGCTCCAGCTCGAAAAGCTGCGGCTTGTCGACAGCCGCACCTATGAGACCGATTGCAACGTCAAAGTGCTGCTCGATGCGTTCCTTGAGGTCTACCACCTCAAATCGATCCACGAGAACACGGTGGACCGCTTCCTCGATCACCGCGCGATGATCGTCACGCTCTGGCCCAATGGCCACAGCCGCATGGCAACGCCCAACCGCCGCGAGGGCTGGATCGATCCGGGCACCGTAGGCATGCCGGAAATCCCGACGATCTCCGAGTTCGTGGCCAAGAACAACGTCAGCTATTCGATCTACCCCAACTTCATCATGCCGCCCGCGCCCACCGGCATTCCGCTGCTGCAGTTCTGGCCGATGGGGGCAAAGCGCACCCGCGTCGTCTCGACCTGGCTCGCGCCCGATCACGATTCCGCCAATCCCCATCCGCTGTGGGAGATGCGGATCAAGAACTGGGAGCGGATCCTCTACGAGGACCTGCAGTTCGCGCCCCAGATCCAGGAATCCGTTGAAGGACCCGGCTTCAAGGGCATGTCGCTCAACTATCAGGAACGCCGCATCTATAACTGGCATGAAGAGCTCGACCGGCGCATCGGGCAAGAGAACGTGCCCGAGCATCTCCGCGTGACACCGGTGCTCGCGCCGTTCATCGTCCGCGAATGACCGGAGCCCTTTCGCCGCTGGGCACGCCCTGGCGGACCTTCGAAGACCTCGTTGTGGGCGAGAGGAAGCTCTCGCCCCCGCGGACCGTGACCGAGGCGGAAATCGTCGAGTTTGCCCGCGCGCACGATCCGCAGTGGTTCCACACCGATCCGGAAGCCGCGCGCGCCTCGGTCTTCGGCGAAGTGGTGGCGAGCGGCATCCACGTGCTCGCAATCTGGCGGCAGATGGACCACGCGATCAATGGTGACATCGATTTCGTCTGCGGCGTGGGCTGGGACCGCCTGCGCCTCAAACGCGCCGTGCGCGCCGGCGATACCCTGCGCGTCTCGAGCGAGATCCTGAGCCTCGAACCCTCACGCAGCGGGAAGCCGCGAGGCACCGCTGTCACGCGCTATGTCGTGATGCTTGAAGACGGCACCGAGTGTGTGACCTTCGAGAGCACCAACCTCGTCTATACGCGGGGAGCGCGCGACAGGTCGGCCACCAGCGCTTCTGCCGAAGCATAAGCCTCCGCCATCGCCGTCTCGACCGCTTCGGGCGGACCATAGGTGGGGCGCAGGTGTACCACATGCACATCGGTGATGCCGATGAACCCAAGCCAGGCCTGCATATAGCGCACCTGATGATCGAGCTCGGCACCGGGGCTGTCTGGCCGGATATCGAGCGCGCCGGACGCGACGAGGATCGCCCGCTTGCCCGCGCCCAGCCCTTCCACGCCCGCTTCCGAGACACGGAAGGCCATGCCCGGCTGCGTGATCGTGTCGATATACTGCTTGAGCTGCCAGGGAATGCCGAAATTCCACATCGGCACGCTGAACACCACCGTGCCGAACGAGAGGAAGTGCGCCACCGCCGCGCCGATCCGCTCCCACGCATCGCGCACTTCGTCCGCCACCTCGCGCCCCTCGATCAGCGCATAGCGCCCCTCGATCACCGGCCCGGTCAGCGCCGGTAGCGCGGCAGCCCCGAGATCAAGCGTCACGACCACAACGTCCGGGCTCGCCGCCACCAGCCCCCCGATCAGCCGCTCCGCCACCTTGACCGAACGCGAACGCTCACCGCGTGGAGAGCCGATCACATGCAGGATACGCGCGCTCACAAATCCCCCGCCTGCTTGCCGCCCGGCCCGTAGATGTAATCGTCGAGCACCTTGTGGAAATGGCGGATGCGCAGTTCCTGCTCGCCAATCCACAGCCCCGGGAAGCTTTCGCTCTTCATCCCCGCCTGCACCGTCGGCAGATTGTAGGCATCCTGATCGAGCACTTGCCCGATACTGCGGTCGCCATGCTTGAAGCGGCGATGCCTGGCGCGTTCCGGCCAGGGCTCGCCCTCCGGCACCAGCTCGAAGACCCAGACGTCGTACAGCATCTTGTTCGGATCGCTGGCGTGCGGGCGCTGGCGGAACAGCATGATGTCGTCCGCATGCACGTTGAGCGCCACGTTCGGGAAGATCATGTAGTGGTAATCATCGGTCAGCTGATCGTCGTTCAGCGCCGAATAGTCCTTCCCCTGCGCCTTGCCGTTCGCCCGCTTGAACAGCTGCACATCGCGCCGGATATCGCTCACCCGGCCCTCGTATTCCGCCGGGTCCATGCCTGCATGGCGCATGATCTCGTCGATCGCCGGCGGGATCGTGCTCGGCATGGCGACGCGCGGGGAGATCGCCGCGAACGGGATCAGATAGCGGTTATGCCGCTCGTAGCAGTCGATCTGAACGTTGACGTCATCGAGATACCACAGCAGCTGCGGGTGGATGCCCTGGACATGGTACGTCTCGTTGAACGCGTCGACCGAGGCCTTCCAGTTGCAGTCCCACTCCACCGTCACATCGCGTTTCCACGCCATGCGCTCGGCATGATAGGGCTCCAGATGCTCCTTCAGCGGCGCGATGAAATCGTCGAACGGCTCGACATCCGGGTTCAGCGAGAACCACACGAAGCTGTTCCACGCCGTCACCGGCAGGCTGGGCAAGGTCATTCCCGGAGGGCCGCCCTGCGGGAACGTGCAAAGGTCCGGCAGCCGCTCGATCTTGCCGTCGAGCCCATAGGTCCAGTGGTGGTACATGCAGCGAAACGCCTGCGCGTTGCCGATGCCTTCGGGCCGCAGCCGGTTGCCCCTGTGGAGGCAGACGTTGGGAAAGCAGCGGAGCGCGCCATCATGCTGGCGCACGATCAGCACGCTTTCCTTGCCGATCTCGGTGCAGATGTAGTCGCCGGGGTTCGGAATATCGTCGGCCCGCCCGCCCAGTAGCCAGACCTTGGTCCACACCCGCTCCCATTCGAGCTTCATGAACGCTTCGGAGTAGTAACGCTCCGCAGGGATCACCTCGTGGCCCAGCTCCGGATCGGGCGCCTTTTCGACCGGCGTGCGGCTCGGATTGTCCTCGGGCAAGACACGGATCACATCGACGACGCGCTTCACGTCCATCTTCGACGTGTCCCATGTCACGGGACGATGGGCGACAGGCTGGTCCATCTCAGAAGTGCGTCCGGTTGGTGAAGGCGCCATCGACGACGAGGTGCGACCCGCTGCACCAGCTCGCCGCCTCGCTGGCGAGGAAGACAATCGCGCGCGCCACTTCCTCGGGCTTGCCGAGCCTGCCCATCGGCTGCTGACGCAGCTGCGACTGGTAGAACTTCTCCATAGTGCCCTTGATCATGTCCCAGTTGCCGCCCTCGAACTCGATCGGCCCGGGCGAGACGACGTTGACGCGAATGCCGTCCTTGCCATGCGCCAACGCGAGCTGCTTGCCATACGTGATCAGCGAGGCCTTCATCGCATTGTACGCCTGCGGGCCGCCCATCGCTTCCAGCGCGCTGGTCGTGGCGACGAGCACGATCGAGCCCCCCTTGCGCTGCGTCATCACCGGGATCACTGCCTCGATGGCGCGGACCGGCCCCATCACGTCCGTCTCGAAGGCGTTGTGCCAGTACTTCTCGCTACCCATGCCGCCACCGGCGGAGCTCAGCGGCACCAGCACATCGACGCCTTCCAGCGCCTCGATCGCCCACTCCAGCCACGCCTTGTAGTCATCCGCGCGCTTCACGTTGCAGGGCTTACCGACGACCTTGGTGCCATAACGCGAGAGTGCCGCCACCGCGTCCTTCACGCTGTCCTCGCCGCGCGCGCTGATTGCCACATCGGCACCTTCGCGCGCCAGGATCTCGGCCACCGCATAGCCGATGCCGCGCGCGCCGCCGACGACGATCGCCTTCTTGCCCTGAAGTCCCAGATCCATGTCTTGTCCTTTCCTGCGGCGGGGCTACCTTCGCGCTCATGGCGCATGGCCCCAAATGCCCGCTCCTCTTGTTGCTGCGCACTCTATGGAGGCGGGGCCCACCCGCCAAGAAAAAAACATGCTTGAATGCTTTTTTATGGTCCTTCATAGCGGACCGAAGTGCCGCAGAACGGTCAGACGAAACGGGAGAATCATGGGGCATTCAAGGCTCTTCACCTGCACGGGAATGCACACATGAGCGGGCGCGGCAAAGGCCCACTCGCGGGCGTGCGCGTGCTCGATCTGACGGCCGTGCTGATGGGCCCCTATGCCACGCAGATCTTTGCCGATCTCGGTGCCGACGTAATCAAGATCGAGGGCCCCTCCGGCGATACCACGCGCTTCATCCCGCCCGGTCCCGATCCCACGCGCGGGGCGATGTTCCTCAACGTCAATCGCGGCAAGCGCAGCCTTGCGCTCGATCTCAAGCAGGCCGCTGCGCGCGATGCCGTGCTGCGCCTCGCCAAGGACGCGGACGTCTTCATCCATTCGATGCGCGCACAGGCCATCGCCCGGCTCGGCCTCGATTACGCCGCAGTCAAGGCCGCCAACCCGCGGATCATCTACGCCAATCTCTATGGCTACGGGCGCACCGGCCCCTATCGCGACTACCCCGCCTACGATGATATCGTGCAGGCCGCCTCGGGCATCGTCGATCTGCAGGCCAAGCTTTCCGGCGGCGAGCCGACCTATTCGGCCACCGTCATTGCCGACAAGGTCGCCGGTCTCACCGGCGCCTATGCCGTGATCGCCGCGCTCTATGCGCGCGAAAAGAGCGGTGAAGGCCAGGAAATCGAAGTGCCGATGTTCGAGACGCTGGTCTCCTTTGCGGCAACCGAGCACATCTGCGGCTCGCTGTTCGATCCGCCGCTCGGGCCGCCGGTCTACCCCCGCGCCACGTCGCCCTCGCGCCGCCCCTACAAGACGGCGGACGGTCATGTCGGCGTGATGATCTACAACGACAAGCAGTGGCAGGCGTTCTTCCGCGAGCTCGGCAATCCCGCTTGGTCGAACGACCCCATGTTCCTTTCGATGCGCAGCCGCAGCGAGAATATCTCGGCCGTGCTCGCTGAGGTCGAGAAAGTCATGGTCACGCGCACCACGGAAAGCTGGATGGAGCTGTTCCGCCGCGCCGAAATCCCCGCAACCCCCATCGCCTCGCTGGAAGACCTGCTCAACGATCAGCATCTGGTCCAAACAGGCTTCTGGCACAGCGCCGAAACGGAGCTTGGCACCTTGCGCTATCCCGGCATTCCCACGAACTTCTCCGGCACCCCCGGCGCGATCGGCGATCCCGGCCCGAGCCTTGGTGCAGATAGCGCCGCCGTGCTCGCCGAGGCGGGCTTTGGCGAAGACGAGATTGCGGCGATGGTCGCCACTGGCGCGGTGTTTTCATGAGCGGCCCGGCAGCCGAATGGGATGTCGCCCTCGCCAATGGGCACTTCCTCCTCCAGCGTCCGGTCGGTGGCGGCAGCCCGGTATTCCCGCCGCGCGCCTTCGCGCCGGGCACGGGCGCCGAGCTCGAATGGTTCGAGGCTTCGGGCCACGGCACGGTCTATTCCGCCACCTGGATCCAGCGCAAACCGCCTGAGCCGCCTTACAACGTCGTCCTCGTCGATCTGGCCGAGGGCGCGCGGATGATGGCCCGCGTCGAAGGCGTCACGCCCGAAACGCTTGCAATCGGCATGGCCGTCAAGGCGCGGATCATCGCCGGGGAAACCCCTGTCATAGTTTTCGATCCGGTGGAGCAGGCCGATGGGTGACGTTTTCCCGCGCGGCCGCGTATCGGTCGCTGGCGCTTCCACTTTCGGTGTCGGCGAAATGCCGGGCCATTCGACGATCGAGATGGCGGGCAAGGCGGTGCAACTTGCGCTCGCCGATGCCGCGATCAACCTGTCGGAAGTCGACGGCCTGTTCATCGCGCTGCCCGATGATCTCTTTGCCGGTCTCAGCCTCGCGCAATATCTTGGCCTCCACCCGCGCTTTACCGACAACAACCGCGCCGGCGGGGCCTCGTTCATGAGCCACCTCGTCACCGCATGCATGATGCTCGATGCCGGGTACCTCGATTGCGCGGTGATCGCCTATGGCGCCAACCAGCGTTCCAGCGGCGGCAAGCTCTCGACCCCGGCGCGGCCTGACCGGTGGGACGCGCCCTACAATCCGATGTATCCGCTCTCGTTCTATGCGCTCGCCGCCGCGCGGCACATGCACCAGTACGGCACGACGCGCGAAGAACTCGCACAAGTCGCCGTCGCGGCGCGGCTCTGGGCGAACACCAATCCCGAAGCCTTCGCCAAGGGCCCGCTGACCGTGGAGGACGTGATCGCCTCGCGCCTCATCAGCAGCCCGATCCGCGCGCGCGATTGCTGCCTGGTGACCGACGGCGCCGCCGCACTGGTCCTCACCCGCACCGACCGCGCGAAGGACGGGCCCCAGCCGCTCGTCCCCGTGCTCGGCGCGGCTGCTGCCACGTGGTACAACTCGGTGACGCAGGCCGAGGACATTACCGTCACCGCCGCCGCCGAATCCGGCCCGCGCGCGATGGCCATGGCGGGCCTCACCCCGGGCCAGATCGACACGGTCCAGCTCTACGATGCCTTCACCATCAACACGATCCTGTTCCTCGAAGACCTCGGCTTCTGCGCCAAGGGCGAAGGCGGCAAGTTCGTGGCGAGCGGCGCGATTTCGCCGGGCGGCTCGCTCCCGGTGAACACCAACGGCGGCGGCCTCTCGTGCTGCCACCCCGGCATGTACGGCATGTTCGCGATGGTCGAAGCTGTGCGCCAGATGCGCGGGACTGCCGCAAATCAGATCGCAGGTGCCAAGACCGCGCTGGCGCATGGCAATGGTGGTACGCTTTCGGCGCAGGCGACAGTAGTCTTCGGGAATTCGGAGACGGTTTGATCGGTCACCCCCCGTCATGGCGAGCGTAACGAGGTAATCCAGAGCGTCATGCAAACCGCTCTGGATTCCCGCCTCCGCGGGAATGACGAAGTGTGGGCTGAGAAGGAGGAATATCCCTCCCACGTCATCCCCGCGAAGGCGGGGACCCAGGGCGGCAGAGCGCGAAGCTCAGCGCAGCCCCAGTTCCTCGATCAGCCCGGCACGCAGCTTGAACTTCTGGATCTTGGAGGTCGACATCGGCCACTCGCTGACCATCCGCACATGGCGTGGGATCTTGAACCCCGCCAGCTTGCCCTTGCAGTGCGCGATCAGTTCGGCCTCGCTCGCATCCGATCCTTCGGCCAGCTCAATGAACGCCGCCGCTACTTCGACATAGCGGTCATCCGGAATGCCGACGACTTGCGCCAGCTTCACCGCCGGATGAGTCTGCAGCATGGATTCGATCTCCGCCGCTGCCACGTTCTCGCCGCCCACCTTGAGCATGTCCTTGGTGCGGCCATGGAACATTACATTGCCGCCCGCGTCGACCGAGCCGACGTCGCCGGTAAAGAACCAGCCGTCGCGGATCGCCTCGGCGGTCTTTTCCGGGGCGTTGTAGTAGCCCTTCAGCATATGCGGGCCGCGCAGCACGATTTCGCCGCGCTCACCGGACGCGCAGTCGCGCCCGGTTTCGGAATCGACGATGCGCATCTCCCAGTCCTCGAGCGGGAAACCGCAGCGCCCGGTGCGGGCCTCGAAGCTGTCGTCGAGCCGGCTCGTCGAAACCGTGCCAGCCGCTTCGGTAAGCCCATATGTCCCGACCTGGATCGTGTGCGGCATGGCCGCGACCACGGCGTCCTTGATCCACGCCGGCTGCACCGCAAAATTGGAATTCATCACGCGCAGCTTCGAAAGATCGGTGGTCTTGAACGCCTCGTGATTGATCAGATCCTGCATGATCGTGACAAAGCTGGGATAGGCAATCGTCGCCCCTTCGGCGCCCAGCATGGCGAGGGCCTGCCCCGCCTCGAAATGCGGCACGGTCATGTAGACCCCGCCCAGATCAAGGATCATCGTCATCGGCAGGATGCCGGCAATGTGGAAGATCGGCAGCGGCGACCACACCTTGTCCTCCGCCGTGCACAGGTAGCGCTTGCCGAGATTGCGGCTGTTACCCACTTGCGCGCGGTGCGAAATGAGCGCGCCCTTGGGGTTCGCCGTGGTCCCGCTAGTGTAGAGGATCATCGCGACATCCTCCGCATCGACATCGTCGATCCGGCGGTCGATCAGCTCTGCCTCGGTCCCTTCGCCCAGCGCCAGCGCTTCGTCGACCGCCAGCATCCCGTCCGCACCTTCGGCATCGAGCGAGATGATCGTATGCAGCATCGGCGCTTCATCCAGGCTCAGCCCGCGCGCCGCGTCCGCATCCGCGAGCGACGGCAGCGCCGCCCGCACCCGGTCGCGGTAATCCAGTCCTTCGGCCACTTTGCCGGCCGCTACCAGCACGACGAGATCGGCATCGCGCACCAGATAGGCAAGTTCGTGCGACTGATACCGCGCGTTGATCGGCACCGCGACCGCGCCCGCCATGGCAATCCCATAGAAGGCTTCGATGAACTGAGGGCAGGTCGGCATGAACAGGCCGACATGCTGGCCGGGCTGCACGCCCAGCGCGATCATCGCCGCCGCCCAGGCCCTCGCGGCGGCGTCGATATCTGCATAAGTGATGCGCCGGTCGGGGAAGACCACCGCCTCGCGCGGGCCAAAGCCCTGCGCCGAGGCGCGGATCATGCCGCCCATGGTAAGAACAGGTACGGCTGCGAGTGGCTGCGCTTCGGTCATGCATCCCCCGGCCCGGCGGGCCTCTTATTGGTCTTGGCCCGGAGATACACAGGATGCCGAAAAAGACAATCATATCTGTCTTTTTCTGCGCGATGCTTTACCCCTTCGCCAGACGCTGCACGCACGTGCCGCGTCCTTGATTCGATGCGCTTTCATGGGCCGCGAAGGCAGCTGCTGCGAAGAGTGTCCGGACACTTGTCCCCGGACCGGTCGAAGCGGCGGTTTCACGGGACAGGAAAACGCATTAAGGATACCAACAAGGCGTGCCGGAACCGGCGCGCAACGGTTCAGGCAAGTAGAACGCATGGCTCTATCACGCACGCGGGCGGCACGGCCCGCTCCTCGGCCAGCACGCCCGGCGGCCGATCGCACGCGCACTCTCCAGGCGGCCAAAGCGGCGCAAACGCGGGCCCGGCTGATTGACGCAACCGTGCGCTGCCTCGTCAAATATGGCTACGCCAATACGACCACGCCCAAGGTGGCAGAGGAAGCCGGTCTCTCGCGCGGGGCCATGGTCCACCACTTTGAAAATGGCTCGGCGCTGATCAAGGCCGCAATCACCGAACTCCACGAAAAGCGCCTGCGCGCCTTCCGCCGTGCGGCCGACCGGCCGGAGCACGAAGTCACCGATCTCGTCGAGACCTACTGGCGCCAACTTCAGAAGCCCGCATTCATCGCGTTTCACGAACTGGCCGTCGCCGCGCGGACCGATGCCGATCTTGCGTCGATCCTCTCGCCCTTGCAGGACGAGTTCCGCGAGAAGTTCAACGCGCAGGCCGAAGCGCTGTTTCCCGAATGGCTCGGCTCGCCCAACTTTGCGCTGGCGATGACGCTTTCGCAGACAATCCTCGAAGGCATGGCTATCTCGCTGCAGACGGGCGGCATGGAACCGGCGCAAGTCGAACCGATGCTGCGCCATCTCGAAGCCCAGATCCGCGCGCTCGCTCCTGCCTCAAAGGGCTGACCGGGAGCGCTTTTGCGGATGAGCGGGAAACCCCGCCAAGTCCCGGTGCACCTTGCGCAAATCGATGCTGCAGGGCGCGAATCAAAATCAAACCTGTTTGTTTTTTCTTTGCGGGTGTTCTAGCTATGCGGGAACGAACGAATGGGGGATGAACCGTTGAACGCGCCTGAAATGCATGCCCCGCGCAGCTTCCGTCCCGAACCCGGCGATCCGGGCCGGCCCAAGCGCGGGCTTGATGACGAGGCGCTGCGCACGCAGCAGACGATCTTCCGCGAGGATCTGCTTGCCGGGCACACCATCCTGATCTCGGGCGCGGGCAGCGGCATGGGCAAAGCCGCCGCCTTCCTTGCCGCAAAGCTCGGCGCCAATGTCGCAATCTGCGGCCGCACGCGCGAGAAGCTCGATACCACCGCGGCGCTGATCCGCGAGGAAATCGGGCGCGAGATCCTTTGCCTTGAAGCCAACATCCGCGATCCCGAAGCGGTCGAGGCGATGATCGGCGCGGTCCACGATCACTTCGGCGGTCTCGACACATTGGTCAACAATGCCGGCGGCCAATTCCCGCAGGACGCGATCGACTTCAGCCGCAAGGGCTGGCTTGCTGTGATCGACACCAATCTCAACGGCACCTGGTGGATGATGCAGGAAGCCGCCAAGCGCTGGCGCGCCGATGGCAAGGCCGGGCATGTGATCAACATCGTCGCCAATGTCGAACGCGGCATGCCGCAGGCCGCGCACACCTGCGCCGCTCGAGCGGGCGTGATCTACCTCTCGAAGACGGTCGCTACCGAGTGGGCCCCGCACAATATCCGCGTCAACTGCATCGGCCCCGGCGTGATCGAGACTGAGGGCTTCCGCATGTATCCGGAGGAAGCCCTAGCCCGTTTCCACAAGGCCAACCCGCTGAAAATGCGCGGCAATGCCTGGGATGTGGCCGAGGCCATCGCCTATCTCGCCAGCCCTGCCGGCCGTTTCATCAACGGCGATCTCCTGATCATCGACGGCGGGCAGGCGCAATGGGGCGTGATCTGGCCGGCCGGAATGCCGGACTATTTCTCGGAAGACGGCGCGGCCTGAGCCTGCGCGGACAATAAAGGGAGAGCGAATATGGGCCGGCTTGAAGGCAAGGTGGCACTGGTCACCGGCGGCGGTTCGGGACTGGGCGCGGCAGACTGCGAGGCGCTCGCTGCCGAAGGCGCCAAAGTCGTCGTCACCGATGTGAACCTCGCCGCCGCGCAGGCCGTGGCCGACCGGATCGGCGGCGATGCCATGGCGCTCGCTCTCGATGTGGCAAGCGAGGAGCAGTGGATCGCCACTTACGCCGCGATCGAGGAGAAGTTCGGCGGGCTGCACGTGCTGGTCAACAACGCCGGCGTGGTCCTCAATGCCGATGTCGAGGATACCAGCCTCGACAAGTTCCGCTGGGTCAATTCGATCATGATCGACGGCGTATACCTCGGCATGAAGCACGCGATCCCGCTGATGAACAAGAGCGGCGGCGGCTCGATCATCAACATGTCCTCGGTCGGGGCGCTGCTCGGCTATCCGATCTTCTTTGCTTATTCCGCTGCCAAGGGCGCGGTTCGCTCGATGACCAAATCGGTCGCGGTCATGGCGCAGGTGAAGGGCTACAAGATCCGCTGCAATTCGGTCCACCCTGGCGCGATCGAGACACCGATGGTCCAGCAGGCCGAAGGCCGCCCGGGTGAGGCCAAGGATATTCCCGAGGGTGTCCTGCCGCACGGTTCGCCCGGTCACCCGAAGGATGTCGCCGCGCTGGTGGTGTTCCTCGCCAGCGACGAGAGCCGCTACATCACCGGCGCGGAACTGGTGATCGACAACGGGCTGACGATCCGGCCGTTCTGAGGGTCATGTCCTCCCCATTTTCGCGGCACGCGCAAATGGGGAGGCGGCAGGCGACGAAGGCGCCTGACGGAGGGGTCTTTGCCCCTTCACCACGCGCTTCGCGCGCGGTCCCCCTCCCCGTTTGTCCTTCGGAAAAACAGGGAGGATGGGCCGTCAGGCCCCCATCATGCGGTCCAGCTCGGCATGGAAGTGCCGCAGCCGCCCTTCCTGTTCGCTCCACAGCGGCCCCTTGAACCCGCGGGAGCGGGCGCCCTTCTGGACCACCGGCAGCAAGTCGCTGTCCTGATCCAGCACTTCGCCGAGGCACGGCGGCTCGCCCAGCCCGGTGTGGATCACATCCGGCCGGGTGCGGCCCGAAAGATCGACTTCTTCGCCCATCCCCATCCATGCCGGCGCCGAATAGCCCGGTGCATCGACATGGCGGTAGAGGATGCAGGTATCGTAAGTGAACTGATTGGGATCGGTCGGGTGCGGGATGAAGCGGTGAAGGAAGACCGCCTCGGGATGGCAGCCGATCTGCACGTTCGGAAACACCGAATAGACCACCGAGTCCGAAAGCTGGCTGTCGCTGAAACGCTCGTAACGCAGCCCGAGTTCGTCAGACCGCCTGCGCTTGGCCTGCTGCACGGCGGTCCGGGTCTCGCGCGCGGAGCCTTCGTAGGTTTCGGGATCGATCCCCGCATCGCGCAGCATCATCTGGATGCCGGGATTGACGCTTTCCTGATCGGGGAAACGCGGACTCGGCTGCGCAAACGGCACGAACTGGCGGCTGAGCCCGCCCGGCCACAGGTCGATCTGGGTGCGATCATCCATCAGGCACTGCGTTTGCGGGTGCACTGCGTGGAGGTGGTAGATCTCGGCAAAGGCATCGACGCCACCCTTCCAGTTCGAACCCCAGTCCGAACGGCGGTGCTGCACGACATACATCTGGTCGATTTCATAAAGTTCGAGCTGCGGCAGGATCGGCCCCAGGAAGTCGGCCAGCGGCTTGATGTCGGGATCCATCGACACGAACGCGAAGCCGGCAGCCACTTCGCAGCGGACCGAGGACAGATCAGTGCCGTGGCATAGCACTTCAGGGCGGAAGGTCTCGGCATCGGTGATCGAAATACACTTGCCGTCGAGCGCGAACTGCCACGAATGGAACGGGCAAGTGAACTTGGCCAGCGAGCCAAGATCGGCGGTGACAAGCTGGCTGCCGCGATGCGGGCACACGTTATAGTGCGCGCGCACGGAACCATCGTCATCGCGCACGACGATAAAGCTTTCCGGCCCGATATCGAACTTCATGAAATCGCCCGGCTCTGGAATGTCCGAAATCGGGCCGGCCAGCAGCCAGCTCTTGGAGAAGACCTTGTCCCATTCCTCGGCGGCGTAAGCGGGGCTCACATAGCGGTCCGGTGAAGCCCGCCCGGTGCCGTTGTCGATCTGCGGCGCGCGCGCATCGAACGGAAAGCGCTTGCCGGTGTGAATGTCCCAGAGGTCCAAGGCGTTCATTGTCGTTTCCCGATCATGATTGCGGGCCGCCGCCGGGTTTCCCCACACGACGGCCCGCGGGCTTTTCGTCTTGCCGCCAATCCCCTTCGATCAGGGACCGCGGAACTTAACGCCCAGCTCGACGCCGAAGTAGCGCGGCGCACCGAAGTTCGAGTTGAGCCACAGGCCCGCCACGTTCTGCGAAGCGATCCGGTAGCGCTCGTCGGTCAGATTCCGGCCGATCGCCTTGACGTAGTACTTGTCGTCGATCTGCGAGATCGTCAGCGAAGCGTTCACCAGCGTGCGCGCATTGAGGAACGTGTTGCCCGCCGCATCGGTGATCGACTGGGTGTTGAGGTTCTTCGCAGTGTAGGCAGCCGATGCGTTGGCGATGATCTTGTAGTTCGTGCCGACCGGCACTTCATAGGCACCGTCGAGCGTCCACTGCCACTTGGGCGCGCGGTCCAGCGGGGCGTCGGCGAGGTTGTAGCCGGCACCGGGGGCGGTGTACTGGTTGTACTTGCCGTCCTGATAGCCAAGCACGCCGCGCAGGGTGAAGCCCTTGAACAGGCGCGCGGTCGCTTCTGCCTCGATACCCTTCACCGTGGCGCTCGCCGCGTTGACGAACAGCGTGACCTGGTTCGGGTTGCCGTTGACCACGATCGGCACGTTGAGCTGCTTCTGCAGATCCTTGTACTTCACGTAGAAGCCGGTGAGGTTGAAGCGCAGGCGGTGATCGAGGAGCTCGGTCTTGATGCCGGCCTCGAACGAGTCCGCCGTTTCCGGACGCGTGGCGCGCGCCGCTTCGCGGAAGGCGTTGAGGTCGCTTGCGAAGGCGGCGAAACCGCCGATCTGGTCATTGAAGCCGCCTGCCTTGAAGCCGCGCGAATAGTTCGCGTAGGCATAGATATCCGGCGTTGCCTGGTAACCCAGCGTCACGCGCCAGGTCGGCTTGTTCGACTTGTCATTGACCGTGACCACATTGGCCGGGAACTTGAACACGCTGGCGTCCAGTGCCTCGTTGATCTTGATCGTAGGATCGAAACCGCCGCCGAGCTGCGGAATGAACGCCTGGTTGCGGCCATACCAGGTCTTGTTTTCCCAGGTGTAGCGCATGCCGCCGGTGAGCGAGAGCTCGGGCGTGATCTTGTAGGTGCCCTCGGCGAAAACCGCCTTCGAGTTGGAACGCTGCGCGTTGCAGAGGATGTAGGGCGTATCGTTCCAGTTGCCGAAGGGCAGCGGACCGGCCGTCAGATCAAGGAATCCGAGGATCTGCGCAACGCAGAAATCGACCGTCTCGCGCTGATAGAACCCGCCGACCACCGCATCAAACGCAGTGCCGGTGTTGGTGGCAAAGCGCAGTTCCTGCTGGAAGGTCTTGCGGTTGTCGTCACGCGTCGCATCGAAGAACGAAAGCGGCGTGCCGTCCTTGCCGATCGGCGCGGCGCCCGCATAGGAGTTGGGAATGCGCGAAAGCTGGCGGCGCCAGCCGGTGACCGAGGTCAGCTTGCCGAAGTCGAAATCGTAGTCGGCGTTGAGATAGAAGCCGTCCACCGAAATCCGCTGGCCGTCCTTCATCTTGATCAGGCCGTCCTGGCGATACGTCACTGCAGCGCGATCGAGCGGATCGATGCTTTCCTGCCGAACAATCGTGCCAAGCGCGTCGGTGGCGAAGCCGCCGGTGCCCTTGTAGAGGTAGTTCTCGTTGACCGAAGGCACTGTCTGCGAACGGTCGCGCAGCCATTCATACTGCGCGAGGATGTGCAGGCGGCTCGTCGGCTCCCAAAGCAGCTTTGCGCGCAGGTTGACCACGTCCTTGCCGCCTGCAGACTTGCCATCGAGGCAGCCCGTCTGGCCGAAGAAATTGCTGGTCGGCAGGCCGCCGACCGGGCCGTAGCAGGCGCCGTTCTTGTAATAACCGTCCGATTTCTCGGCACCGGCGACAACGCGCAGCGCCATGTTGTTGAAGATCGGAACGTTGGCGGCGAGCTGCAATTTGCGCGAGGCGAACGAGCCCAGCTCGACACGGCCATCGACGCCGACCACGCCAAGCTCGGGACGCTTGGTCTTCACCGTCACCGCGCCGCCGGTGGTGTTCTTGCCGAACAGCGTGCCCTGCGGCCCGCGCAGCACTTCGACCTGTGCCACGTCAAACGTGTCGAGCAACTGGGTCTGCACCGAGGGCACCACGAAGTCGTCGACGAGCACCGCGACCGGCGGTTCGAAGTAGACGATGATCGAGGTCTGGCCCACGCCGCGCATCGCGAACGAGGCGGCGTTGAAGTTGGTGATCGTGTTGGCCGAGAAGTTCGGCACGAACGCGGCGAGATCGCCGATATCGCGCGGGCTCGACTGGCGGATCAGATTGGCATCGACCGCGGAAACCGCAACCGGCGTGCGCTGCAGGTTGGAATCGCGCCGGGTTGCCGTCACGACGATTTCGCCCAGACGATCGCTCGCCATGTCTTGCGCGCTCGTTTGCGTCTGGCCCGCCTGCGGCTGCGCCGCCTGAGCATCGTTGTTTGCCCCACCAGCGTTTGCCAAAACCGGTGTCGCGATCATCGCTGCAGCCAGTGCGCCAAATGCCGCCGACCAGCGAAGGTCCCTCAGTGCCATCCCCATCTCCTCAAGCCCCGCATTCGTGTGCGGTGTGGCGCCAAGGATAACCCTCGGAACACATTTTGCAAGCAGACATGTATGTTTTTTTAGAGAGGTGTGACACCTGCGATACGATCCCGCCCTTCCCCGCCGTGGACCGCGCACGCCGCTGCGTCCATCGCCGTAAACGGCGCATCTGCGCGGTATCGTGGCAATCACGCGCCAGCGACTGGACCGGAGGCGCCTACGCGCCCAGCCTCCAAACATTCATGATTGTTTTCATGCCAAGGCCGGGTATCATGCCCGCAAAGCAGGCCCGCGCCAAAGCGGTCCGCGGGAGAGAGAGCACCGCCAAATGGCCAATCCGGGAGCGGATCTGGAAGCGCGCATCGCAAGGCTTGAAGCCGAATCACAGATTCGCCAGCTCGTCGCGCGCTACAGCTTCGACATCGATGATCGCCGCGTCGATGCGGTACGTGCGCTGTTTGCGGATGATGCCGTGCTGCGCTCGCACGACGGGGTGATGCATGCGGCCGGCCCCGATGCGATCATGGCGCAGTTCGATGGCCGCTTCGCTGTTCTCGGCCCCGGCCACCATGTGATGCACGATATCCAGATCGACTTCGTGGATGACGACAACGCCACCGGCCGGGTCGCCGGCCATGCCGAACTCATGCGCCATGGCAAGATGATGGTCGCCGCAATCCGTTATGATGACCGCTACCGGCGCACCCCTGCCGGCTGGAAATTCGCCGAGCGGGTGATCGGCTTCCTCTATTATGTGCCGGTCGAAGCCTACCCCGGCATCCTCGCCCGGCCCGACCGCAACCACGCCTATGCCGAGCCGAAGCTGGCCGACTATCCCGAACGGCTGCCCGACTGGATCGCCTACGACAAGGCGCACCGCGCCTAGCTCACGAAAGACACCCCGATGGCCTTTTCCTTCCTCTCCCGCTTCCGCATCCGCGCCGACAAGGAAGCCGAATTCATCGCGCTCGCCAAGGAGATGGAAGCGTTGGCTCCGGGCGAGCCGGGCACGCTATCCTATCAGTTCTACCGGCTTGCGCAGCCGGGCATGTTCGCGGTCTACGAACGTTTCACCGATGAGGAAGCGGACAAGGCCCATGGAGCATATCCCCACAACCAGCCGCTCATCGAACGAATGATCGCCTGCATGGACGGCTCCTACACGCGCGAACTGCTCTACGATCTCGAACCCGCTGCCGAGGCTTGAGACCATGACAGCCCGAAATTCCGGCAAGAGCTTCATCGCCCAGCTGCGCACCCTTCCGGAAAAGCGCGGCGAACTGATCGCCTTGCAGACCGAGCTCAAGAAGCTGGTGTTCGCGCAGGAACCCGGCGCGCTGGTCTACGAGCTGTTTCAGTCGGAAGAAGACCCGGACCTGTTCCAGTGCATCGCCACCTTCAGGGATGATGCCGCGTTCGAAACGCACATGCACATCGATTTCCATGACCGGCTCGTGCCGCCAATCCTCGCGTGCCTCGCCGAAGACATGAAGATCACATTCTACCGCTCGCTCGATTGAAGAGGCTAAACGCCATGCTGTTCAAAACAGGACGTCTCGCGGTCCTTTCAGGCCTGACCGCGCTGGCGCTCGCCGCCGGGCTTAATGCCGCGACGCCGACGCGGATCAAGTCGACCGACGATATGAATTCCCGCGCCGGTCCCACCATCAATCCTGAAACCGCACCGGGCCGCCCGCTGTTCGAGCAGCACTGCGCAATGTGCCACCTTGGCGGCGTGCCCAAGGCGCCCTCGCCCAACTTCCTTGCCATGCTCGCCCCCGATGCCATCGTTTCAGCGCTGACAGACGGCGTGATGCGCCAGCAGGCCGCGAGCCTGACCCCGGCGGAGAAGATCCAGGTCGCCGAATACCTCACCCGCACGCCCTATGCCTCGTACCAGCGCCCGGCCCCGCCGCCGCGCTGCAAGGGCGCTGCGGCGAAGTTCGACATGACCGACGTGCCCGCCGATATCGGCTGGGGGCATGACAACCGCCGCTTCATCCCCGCCGGGATCGCCGGCCTCGCCAAGGCCGATGTGCCGAAGCTCAAGCTGAAATGGGCATTCGCCTATCCGGCCGCGACGCATATTCGTTCGCAGCCCACGATCGGCTGGGGCACGCTTTTCGTCGGCAGCCAGGACGGCACCGTCTATGCCTTCGATCCCGAGACCGGCTGCACCAGGTGGACGACCCGCCTCAGCGCCGAAGTGCGCACCGCGATCGTCACGGATGCCGCCACCAAGCGGCTCTATTTCGGTGATCTCCTCGGCAAGGTCCGCGCGCTCGATGCGATGACCGGCAAGGAGCTCTGGGCCAACCGCATGAGCGATCATGCCGATGCCACGATCACCGGCACGCCCACGCTGGGCGGGGGGCTGCTCTATGTGCCCGTCTCCTCGCTCGAGGTCGTGCAGGCCGGCAATCCTGCCTATCCCTGCTGCACGTTCCGCGGCTCGGTCGTCGCCGTTGACCCCGCCACTGGCGTGGAAAAGTGGCGTGCCTACACTGCCGGCCAGCCTGTCCCGCAAGGCA
Organism: Novosphingobium sp.; assembly: GCF_965228995.1. Lineage (GTDB taxonomy): Bacteria > Pseudomonadota > Alphaproteobacteria > Sphingomonadales > Sphingomonadaceae > Novosphingobium. Next base: position 19,177 of record NZ_OZ245852.1, read on the forward strand.
AGACGGCCGACGGCACCCAGATCCTCGGCCCCTCCGGCGCGCCAGTATGGGGCAGCCCGACGTATGTTGCCGCGACGAACCGCGTCTATTTCGGTTCGGGCGAAAACTATTCCTCTCCCGCAGACGATGGTTCGGACGCGGTCTTTGCGGTCGATGCCCGCACCGGCGAACGCGTCTGGCACACCCAGCTCACGCTGGGTGACGCGTGGAACGTGGGTTGCATGATGGGCCTCGGCTCCTGCCCCAAGGAAGGCGGGCCGGACTATGACGTCGCCGCTTCGCCGCTGCTGCTCGATACGGGCGATGGCGGCAAGATGCTCGTCGTCGGCCAGAAATCGGGGCAGGCCTGGGGCCTTGATCCCGATACCGGCAAGGTCAAATGGATGACCCGGCTTGGCCATGGCGGCACGCAGGGCGGCGTCCACTTCGGCATGGCCGCCGAAGGAACCCGCGTCTTCGTGCCGATCAACGACATGGCCGATACCGGCGATGCACGCCTCTACGATCCCGCCATTCGCGGCGCCGGGCTCCACGCGCTCGATGCCAAGACCGGCAACGTGATCTGGCAGGCAAAGGCCAAGGACAACTGCGAGGGCCGCAAGTTTTGCGATCCGGGCATTTCCGCTGCCGTCACCGCCATCCCCGGCGTCATCTTCGGCGGCCACCTCGATGGCATGCTGCGCGCTTACGATGCCGATACCGGCGCGGTCCTTTGGCAGTTTGACACGACCCAGCCGATGCCCGCCATCGGCGGCCAGACGGCCAGGGGTGGCTCGATGAGCGGCCCCGGCGCTGCCGTGTGGAAGGGCAAGGTCTTCGTGAACTCGGGCTACGGCATGTACAGCCACGCACCCGGCAACGCACTGATGGTGTTCGAGGCGGCGAAGTAGGGTCGCCCCCCGTCACCCCCCTCGTTATCTCCCACCCCTTCGTCATCCCCGCCTTCGCGGGGATGACGAGGCTGGGTGCACTCCTCTCGCTCGCGGCGCGCGCCAGCAGCGGAATCAGCTAACCCCGCTTCGGCTCGAACTCGATATGCAGCGCCTTCAGGCTGCGCAGCAGGAAGTGCGGGTGAACCGAAAAGTCGTTCGCCCCATCAGCGAAGTGCATGTCCTCGAACCGGTCGACCACTGCCTGAAAGCCCCACGCCAGCTCCCGCCGGGCCAGCGGCGCGCCCAGGCAGTGGTGCGTGCCTGAGCCGAAGCCCATGTGCGCCCCCGCCTTGGGCCGATCCAGATCGAGCTTCTCCGGGCATTCGAACACGCGCTCGTCGCGGTTCGCTGCGGCAAAGCGCACGTTGATAAGCGCCCCCTTGGGGATCACCGTGCCTTCCAGCTCGGTATCCTTCGCGCAGAAGCGCATCAGGCTCTGCACTGGCGATTCCAGCCGCACCACTTCTTCCACGAACGTCTTCATATAGCGCTCGGGATCGGACTTCAGCTTGTGCCAGACGTCCTTGTTCTCGATCAGCAGCTTCATCCCCGCCGCGAGCGCATTGGTCGTCGTCTCGCTCCCGCCAACGAAGGTATCGGCCATCATCTCGGCATGGAGTTCGTTGTCATTGAGCGGGCGGCCCCAGCCCTCGATCACGGTGTTGACCAGCACGCTGATCAGCGAGTCATCGGGATTGGCGCGCAGCCTCTCGAAGATCGGCTGGAAATAGTGCTGCGCCTCGATCTCGCGGTCGACCATCTCGATCTCGTCTTCCTCGGGCAGCATCATCGAGATGCGTTTGAAGAAGGCGTCGGTCCAGCGCTTGATCTTCCACATGTCTTCGCGCTTCGCGCCCATCTGCTCGCCGATGATGTAGAGCGGCAGCGGCACGCAGAACTGGCTAACCCATTCGCAGCGCCCGTCGGCCACGAAGCCATCGATCAGTTCATAGGCCAGCGTTTCCACCAGCGGATCGATTTCCTTGATCCGGCTCGGCTTGAACGCCTCGTTGAACATCGCGCGCATCTGCTTGTGGTTCGGATCGTCTCGCCCGCTGAGCGTCGGCTCGGGCAGCCAGCCGCGCTCCTTGAACCGCTCGACCACTTTCTTCTGCCGCTCGACATTGGCCGAGAGCGTCTGCAGCCCGATCGCCTTGGGGCTGCTTGGAAAGGTCTCTGAATCGAGCAGCACCCGCCGCACGTCTTCGTAGCGCGTCACGACATACATGTTGGTGCCCGGCTGCCGGTAGGCCGGGGCCTGATCCCTGAGCGTGCGATAGGCATCATAAGGGCACTGCTGTACCGCCGGATCAAACAGGTTGACGCCCAGTTCTTCGGAACCGTCGCTCATCGCACGACCACCCGTTCCTCGCCCCAGGGCGCAACCACGCCCTCCTGCCGGAACGCATCGGGCAGTTCCTCCACCATGTGCAGCGTCGCCGCGAGCCGCCCGAAGCCGACGAAGAACGCGCAGGTCATGCCGAGTTCGACGATCTCGGACTCGCTGAAATGTTCGCGAAGGGAGGCATACATCGCCTCGTCGATGCGCAGGTGGTCAGTCGCCATCGCCTCGCCAAAGCGAATCGCGGCCTTCTCGGCGGGCGTGAGGTTCTCGGCTTCCTGCGGACGCTCCAGCGAGCACACGAGGTCTTCGGTCACCCCGTCCTCCAGCGCATCGGTATAGCGGATCGCCATGCAGCTGCGGCACTGGTTGAAGAAGGCGACACGCAGCCGCACGAGCTCCACCAGCTTTTCCGGCAATTGCCGATGCACCTTCAGCGCTCCGGCAAACTGCATCATGCCCAGCACCTGATCGGGGCAATGGGCGAGGAAGCGGATCATGCCCTGTTCGATCTCGGTGCGGTCTTCCGGCTTCAGCGCAGCGCGCAGGCGCGGATCCCAATCCTCGGGGGCAATCTTGGCGACGCGGGTCATAGTGCAGTCCCTTCCGTCCAGTGCTGCCAGAAATGCTCTTGGCAAAAGTGAGCATGGCAAGCGCTGCATTGGTCATGCACCATCCCCCCAACAACAACTGGCGATTTGAATAGAGCCAGGGGAGAGAGGCCATGCGCCACGTCAATCACGAGTTGAGCCCGATGGCGTGTCCGCACGCGCTGGCGGATGTCGATCTGTTCGGCCCAGGTGCTGCCGAACACTGGTACGAGGCCTATACCATCCTCCACGCCGAGGCCCCGGTGCTGCGCCTGCCCGGCGAAGGGCTGGCGCCGGACCGCGACGCCTTCATCCTTTCGAAATACGAGGACATCGCCCGCGTCGTGCGCGATTGGGAGCGCTATCCGCCCACGCTTTCGCTGCTGCTCGAAGCACGTAAGGCCGATCCCGCCTCGGTCCGCGCCATGCCCGATATCGATGCCATGGTGAAATCGATCGCCTCGCTGCGCCCCAATCCCGAACTCTGGCGGGCACACCGCCAGCAATTGACCGATCCGTGGGTCGGCCCCGGCGCCAAGCGGCACGAGGCGATGATCACCGGCCATGTCGATAACCTCATCGACAAGTGGATCGCGGGCGAGCAGTTCGATTTCGTCGCCGATTTCGCACGGCCCCTGCCCCAGCGCACCATGGCCGATGTGCTCGGCTTCCCATTGGAGGATGTGAAGGACCTCGAAATCTGGGGCAACGCGCAGGTCATGTCCTATGTCCACGGCTGCGGGCACAACAACGTGCTCACGCCGGAGCAGAGCGCCGAGAAGTTCCGCCTGCTCGCGGGCTTTTCCGATTATGTCGGGACTCACGTCCGCCGCCGCCGCGCCAATCCGGGCGAGGACATGATCAGCTATCTCACCCAGGTCCACTACGAAGCGCTGGACCGCAAGCTCACCGACGACGAGATCGACGGCATCGTTTACGCCATGGTCATCGGCGGGCTGGAAACGACACAGTACGCGCTCGTGGAGCAAGCCCAGCTGCTGATAGAGCGCCCCGGCCTCTTCGCGCAGCTCAAGGCAGACCGAGCGCTTATCCGGCCCTTCACCGAGGAAGGCATGCGCCTGCGCTCCCCCACGCAGGGCTTATCGACCCGAGTGACCTCGCAGGACGAAGTGTTCCAGGGCGTCCAGGTGCCCGCCGGATCGACGCTCCACCTCCGCTGGGGCGCCGCCAATATCGATCCGGATGAGTTCGACGACCCGCTCGACCTCAAGCTCGACCGCGCCGCCGTCACCCGCCACCTCGCCTTCTCGGCAGGCCCGCGGGTCTGCCCCGGCACCGGCCTCTCGCGGCTCGAACAGACCATCGCGTGGAACCGCCTGTGCGACCGGCTGGCCAGCCTCGATTACGCGCCCGGCAACACCTTCCTCCACCAGCCGGGCATCATGCTCGGCACGCTTGCGCTTAACTGCACTTTCCAAAGGGAGCCTGTCCAATGACCACCCTTCTCGCGCATATCCGCATCAAGCCCGGCACCGAAGCGCAGTGGGAGGAGATCATGGCCGACATGATCCACCAGACCTGGAGCACTGAAACCGGCGTGAAACGCTACGAATACTGGAAGGGCGAGGCGGCGAACCTCTACTATTGCCTGCTCTCGTTCGACAACAAGGAGGCGTTCTACCGCCACCAGATGTCGCCGCACCACGAAGGTCACGATTTCGCCGCCGTGCTCGAAGATATCCGGCTCGAATATGTCGATCCGGTCAAGGGCTCGGGCGGCGGCCTTCCGCCCACGGTCGATGCGCCGCTGGCCGCCGATGCCGATGCCGATCTCAAGACCGCGCAAGAGCGCTTCCCCCTCACCATCCCGGCATGGTGGACCGGCCGCGCATGAGCGCTGCAACCTCGCTGGGCGAACTCCTCGCCAAGGATGCCATCGCCGATGTTCTTGCCCGCTATTCGCGCACGCTCGATTGGCTGGACGATGCGGGGCAGGCGAGTTGCTACTGGCCGGAAGCCCCCATCGACTACGGCTTCTTCAAGGGCAGCGCGGCCGATTTCGTCCCCGTCGTCATGGCCATCGAACGCCAGAGCGCGCGCCGCTGGCATTTCCTGAACGCCCCCGCGATCCGCTTCATCGGTGAGAGCCTCGCCGAGGTGGAAACCTATGGCCTCACCGCCGGCGCGCACCTCAGCGAATCCGGGACCTATGCTGGCACACTCTATGGCGGGCGCTATCTCGATGCCTTCGAGAAGCGCGGCACCGAATGGCGCATATCCCGCCGCGACTACGTGCTCGATTGGTCGCACCCGATCCCCGATCAGCCAGTGTTCGATCCGAACGCGGCCTTCCCGCTGCCGATCCTGGAAATCTTGGGGAGCGGGCATCCGCAGTACCGGACGATCTAGCTTTCTCGCTGATCCCCAAGAGCCGTTCGTGTCGAGCGAAGTCGAGACACCAGGCACAGCGCCAACTCCCTCGCCATCCCCGCCTCTCCTTCGTCATCCCCGCGAAGGCGGGGATCCAGGGCAGCCACAGCGCTACTTCGCCCTGGATCCCCGCCTTCGCGGGGATGACGGAGGTTGGTGCAGCACGCCAACGCATCCCACTTGATCCGCATCAATGTCTGCCCACCGTCCGGCGCGCATAGAACCTCCACACCCAACCCAAGTGGAGGACCTGACCCATGTTCAAAAGCAATATCGGCGATGCCGACCAGGTGATCCGCCTCGCGCTTGCCGCGATGATCATCGTTCTCGGCCTGCTCCTCGGCCACCCGCTGATCGCACTCGTGGCCATCGTCCCCATCGTCACTGCCTTCGCGGGTGTCTGCCCGCTCTATAGCGTCCTCGGCCTGCACACCTGATCGCCTCCTACTTGCTCCGGGCGCTGGCAGACGGCATAGCGCCCGGACCATGCACGATATCCGCCTGATCCGCGAGAACCCCGCCGGGTTCGACACCGCCCTCGCCCGCCGCGGCGTCGCCCCTCAATCGGCGGCGATCCTCGCGCTCGATACCGCGCGGCGTGATGTCGCGACGCGGATGCAGGAAGCGCAGGCCCGCCGCAACGAGGCCTCCAAGGCCATCGGCGCCGCCATGGGCAAGGGCGACAAGGACGCCGCGGAAGCGCTCAAGGCCGAAGTCGCCGAACTGAAAACCGCGCTCCCCGCGCTGGAAGAAGACGAGCGCCGCCTCACCGCCGAGCTCAACGCCGCGCTCGCCGCGCATCCCAACCTGCCCGCCGCCGATGTCCCCGAAGGCGAGGACGAAGCGGGCAACGTCGAAGTCAGCCGCTGGGGCACCCCGCGCGCATTCGATTTCCAGCCCATCGAACACGCCGATCTCGGCCCCCCGCTCGGTCTCGATTTCGAGACTGGCGCCCTCATCGCCGGCGCCCGCTTCACCTTCCTGCGCGGCCCCATGGCGCGCCTCCAACGCGCGCTGGGGCAGTTCATGCTTGATCGCCAGACCGGCGAGAACGGCTATACCGAGTGCGCGCCCCCGCTCATGGTGAAGGACGAAGCCGCCTTCGGGACCGGCCAGCTGCCCAAGTTCGCTGAAGACCTGTTCAAGACGACCGATGGCCGCTGGCTGATCCCCACCGCCGAAGTCAGCCTGACCAATTCGGTGCTCGGCCAGATCCTGCCCGACGCCGCGCTCCCCCTGCGCATGACCGCGCTCACCCCCTGCTTCCGCTCCGAAGCGGGCGCGGCGGGGCGTGATACGCGCGGGTTCATCCGCCAGCACCAGTTCGAGAAGGTCGAGCTCGTCTCGATCACCCGCCCCGAGGATTCGGACGCCGAGCATGAGCGCATGACCGAGGCTGCGGAATCGATCCTCCAGGCGCTCGGCCTCCCCTACCGCAAGATGCTGCTGTGCTCCGGCGACATGGGCTTCACCGCGCGCAAGACTTACGATCTCGAAGTCTGGCTCCCCGGCCAGGGGGCGTTCCGCGAGATTTCCTCCTGCTCCAACTGCGGCGATTTCCAGGCGCGGCGCATGAATGCGCGCTACCGGCCCGAAGGCGCAAAAGGCACCGAGTTCGTCCACACGCTCAACGGCTCGGGCCTCGCGGTGGGCCGCACGCTCGTTGCGGTGCTGGAAAACTACCAGCAGGGTGATGGCACGGTCGAAGTGCCGGAAGTCCTGAAGCCCTACATGGGCGGCCTCTCCCGCCTCGTCCCGCTCGGCTGATGCGGGGGTTCCGGCTGGCCGCAGCGGCGCTGCTCCTGCCCACATGGCTTGCCGCGCACGCGCAGCCGGAAGACCTGCTGCCGCCAAAGCACCGCGCCGCGCCAATCGCCCAGCTCCCCGCCAAGCGCGAGGCCGGTGCGCCCCGCCTGATCTGGCCCACTTCCGGCGCGATCACGGCTCGCTTTGGCGCCCCGGTGAAGGGCCTGCCCAACAACGGCATCGATCTGGCCGCCTTCGCCGGGATGACCGTCCACGCGGCGGCCGCCGGCAAAGTGGTCTTCGCCGGCAAGGAGCCGGAGCGCTTCGGGCAGCTGATCGTGATCGACCACGGCGGCAGCTGGGTTACGGCCTATGCCTATCTCGGCAAGGTCCTCGTCAAGGAAGGCCAGACGATCAAGGCCCGCCAGATCATCGCGCGCATCGGCAAGAGCGGCGAGGCCAGGCGCCCCGGCCTGCACTTCGAACTGCGCAAGGGCACCAGCCCGCGCAACCCGGCGGCCTACCTCCCGATCAGGCTTTGAACAGGAAGAACACGAGGCCCATCAGCAGATAGCTGGCGATCCAGAACGCCCCGCCGCCGATGATTTTCCGCGCCGTAGCGCCCGCCCGCGCCTCACCGATGGCTAGCGCCGGAGCGACGAAGGCCAGCACCAGCCCGCCCGACATCATGAAGTAAAGCCACGGCTTCACCGCCAGAGTCGCCGCACCGACCCGCGCGAACATGTGCCCCATCATCGCCGCGGTCAGCCAGAGCAGCGCGCCTGCCAGCAGCACCTGCCCCGGCCGCCGCGCAGCCGGGCCCTGCACCGCCAGGCCGAACGCCAAGGCAGCCAGCCCCGCCGCCACCACCGCCAGCCAATTCACCGGACCCATCGCAATCTCCTCGCGGCCATCCCTTACCCCGCTCATGCTGAGCTTGTCGAAGCAACACAGCGCAGCCGCTGCGGCATACACCCTTCGACAAGCTCAGGGTGAGCGGGAATTGGGGAATGTGCGCGGACCCGTGACGCGCCGCCAATTATCGCGTAAGCGCCCCCGCCATGGCCACAACACCCATCATCCTGCCGGAAGCCCCCAAAGTCGGCATGGTCAGCCTCGGCTGCCCCAAGGCGCTCGTCGATAGCGAACGCATCCTCACCCGCCTGCGCGCCGATGGCTATGCCATGAGCGCGGACTACGCCGGGGCGGACGTGGTGCTCGTCAACACCTGCGGCTTCCTCGATTCCGCCAAGGAAGAAAGCCTCGCCGCGATCGGCGAAGCCATTGCCGAGAACGGCCGCGTGATCGTGACGGGGTGCATGGGCAACGAAGCCGAAGCGATCCGCGCGCGCTTCCCCAGCGTCCTCGCGGTGACGGGCGCGCACCAGTATGAAGCCGTGGTCGAAGCGGTCCACGAAGCCGCGCCGCCTTCGATCAGCCCTTACGTGGACCTCATCCCGCAGGCGGACCCCGGCGACGTGAAGCTCACCCCGCGCCACTACAGCTACCTCAAGATTTCCGAAGGCTGCAACCACGCCTGCTCGTTCTGCATCATCCCGAGCCTGCGCGGCAAACTCGCCAGCCGCCGCATCGATGCCGTGCTGCGCGAGGCCGAAAAGCTGGTGGCGGCGGGCACCCGCGAGCTGCTGGTGATCAGCCAGGATACCTCGGCCTACGGCGTCGATGTGCGGCACGAAACGCGCCAGTGGAAGGGCCGCGAAGTCCGCACCCACATGACCGACCTCGCCCGCGAACTCGGCCAGCTGAAGACGCCGGACGGGCACACGCCGTGGGTGAGGCTGCACTATGTGTATCCCTACCCCCACGTCGATGCCGTCATCCCGCTGATGGCCGAGGGGCTGCTCACCCCCTACCTCGACATCCCGTTCCAGCACGCCAGCCCCAGCGTCCTCAAACGCATGAAGCGCCCCGCCAACGAGGCGAAGGTGCTCGAACGCCTGAAGGCCTGGCGCGAAATTTGCCCGGACATCGCCGTCCGCTCCAGCTTCGTCGTCGGCTTTCCCGGCGAGACCGAGGCGGACTTCCAGTACCTGCTCGACTGGCTGGATGAAGCCCAACTCGACCGCGTCGGCGCGTTCCGCTTCGAACCCGTGGCGGGTGCCGCCGCCAACGACCTGCCCGATCCCGTGCCCGAAGCGATCAAGGAAGAACGCTACGCCCGGATCATGGCCAAGACCGAGGCGATCAGCGCCGCCAAACTCGCCGCCAAAGTGGGCCGCGCCGTCCGCGTGATCATCGACGAAGTGGGCGAACCCGACGAAGACGGCGATGTGGGCGCCACCGCCCGCAGCCAGGCCGACGCGCCCGAGATCGACGGTGCGGTCTACCTGCGCAACGTGCCCGCCGATCTGAAGGCCGGAGACTTCGCCGAAGTGCTGGTGGAGGACGCCGACGCGCACGACCTCTACGGGGTAATTTTGCCTACAAGTTGACACGGTTGACACAGTCCTGAGCGGAAACTCGGGGGGCCCCGGCAGACCCCGCCCCTCTGCGCTGGAAGGCGCGGGAATCTTTGGACAATCGAGATGTGGGCATGGCCATCCGAGGACCATGCCGCAGGTGCCCACCTGTAGGACAGCGGTTTATAAATAACAGACGCGTCTGTTATTTATGGCCTGTGTTCCTCTCCATTTTTTGCGCAGCACAAATGGGGAGGATTGGGTGGGGTGAATTGCGCTTCCCTCAGCCTTGGGAGGCTACGCTGACACGTGCAACGACCCCAAATCCTCGCGCCTTCGTCATTCCCGCGCGGGCGGGAATCCAGGGCGGCTCTCGCGGGGTGTGGGGCTCTGGATTCCCGCCTGCGCGGGAATGACGAGGGGTGGCGGGTATTACGGGAGTGGCGGGTGTTACGGGGGTGGCGGGTGTGACGAAGCGTGGGGGCATGACCAAGGTGCGGGGGAATGACGCAGGCGTGAGGGCACACGCGGGCACGATGACGGGATGCAAGGGCGATGGCCCTTGCCCGCCGGAGGCTCTTTTCCTCTAAGCAGTTACCCCTCCGTCAGCCGTTCCGGCTGCCACCTCCCCATTTGGGCTTTGCCAAAATGGGGAGGACCTGAAGGTCAGCGCGGGAGTTCGGTTACGCCCATCAGGGCTTCATCCACGGCGCGGGCGCATTGGCGGCCTTCGCGGATCGCCCAGACGACGAGGCTCTGGCCGCGGCGCATGTCTCCGCAGGCGAAGATGCGTTCGTGGCTGGTGTGGTAGTCGGCGGTGTTCGCCTTGACGTTGCCGCGCGCATCGAGTTCGACGCCGGCTTGTTCGAGCAGGCCCTGCTTGCGCGGGCCGGTGAAGCCCATGGCGAGGAAGATGAGATCGGCGGGGATGACGAAGGTGCTGTCCGGCACTTCCTCCATCTTGCCGTTCTTCCATTCGACGCGGACGCATTCGAGGCCGGAGACGTCGTTTTCGCCGAGCACGCGCTTGGTGAGGACGGCGAATTCGCGTTCGACGCCTTCTTCGTGGCTGGAGGAGGTGCGCAGCTTGAGCGGCCAGTTGGGCCAGGTCAGCGCCTTGTCTTCCTTTTCGGGCGGGCGCGGCATGATTTCGAGCTGGGTGACCGAGAGGGCGCCCTGGCGGTTGGAGGTGCCGACGCAGTCTGACCCGGTATCGCCGCCGCCGATGACGACGACGTGCTTGCCGGTGGCGAGGAGCGAGCCGCGCGGGGCGGCGCGGATTTCATCGTCTCCGGCGACGCGCTTGTTCTGCTGGGTGAGGAATTCCATGGCGTAGCGCACGCCGGGGAGTTCGAAGCCGGGGATACCGATAGGGCGCGGATCTTCGGCGCCGCCGGCGAGGACGACTTTGTCGAAGTTTTCCAGCAGGCTGGCGACCGAGACAGTGACACCGACTTCGACCGAGGTGCGGAACTCGACGCCTTCGGCCATCATCTGGACGAGGCGGCGGTTGATGAGGTGCTTTTCGAGCTTGAAATCGGGGATGCCGTAGCGAAGCAGGCCGCCGACGCGATCCGACTTTTCGAACACGGTGACCGAGTGGCCGGCGCGGGCAAGCTGCTGCGCGCAGGAGAGGCCGGCGGGGCCGGAGCCGACGACGGCGACGGTCTTGCCCGTCTTGTGCGAAGGCGCCTGCGGTTCGATCCAGCCTTCCTTCCAGCCCTTGTCGACGATCGAGCATTCGATCGACTTGATGGTGACGGGCTGATCGACGAGGTTGAGCGTGCAGGAGGCCTCACACGGGGCGGGGCAGATGCGGCCGGTGAATTCGGGGAAATTGTTGGTCGAGTGGAGATTGTCGAGCGCGGTGCGCCAGTCGTTCTCGTAGACGAGGTGGTTCCAGTCCGGGATCTGGTTGTTCACGGGGCAGCCGTTGTGACAATAGGGAATGCCGCAGTTCATGCAGCGCGCCGCCTGGCCCTTGAGCGTGCTGTCGTCATGCGGGATGACGAACTCGCGGTAGTGCTTCAGACGCTCCTGCGGCGCGTCATAGCTGCGATCCTTGCGATCGATTTCGAGGAAGCCGGTTGCCTTGCCCATGTTCTTGATACCTCAGGATTATTCTGCGGCTACGCTGGCGGCTGCGGCGCGCTCGGCTTCGAGCTGGCGCAGCGCGCGGGCGTAATCGCGCGGCATGACCTTGACGAAGTGCGGCAGCGCCTCCGCCCAGTTATCAAGCAGCGCGCGGGCGTGCTTGCTGCCGGTGTGGAGGTGGTGGCGCTCGACGAGAATGCGCAGGCGCTCCGCATCGTGGCGGAGCATATCGCCCATGCCGAAATCGGTGACGTCCAGCCCTCGCTGCTGGGGCCTGCCGGTGCCCTCATCCTCGTCCCGCTCGCCCGAGACGGGGAGGAGATCGACCATCGCGGCATTGCATAGCGCGGGGAAACGGCCTTCCGGATCATAGACATAGGCGATGCCGCCCGACATGCCCGCGGCGAAGTTGCGCCCCGTTTTGCCGAGGACGACGACCACGCCGCCGGTCATGTATTCGCAGCCGTGATCGCCGGTGCCTTCGACCACCGCAACGGCGCCCGAATTGCGCACCGCGAAGCGTTCGCCCGCGACGCCGTTGAAGTAGGCCTCGCCCGCGATGGCGCCATAGAGCACGGTGTTGCCGACGATGATGTTTTCCTCCGCCGCGCGGTCCACATGCGAAGGCGGGCGGACGATGACGCGGCCGCCGGAGAGGCCCTTGCCGACATAGTCGTTGGCGTCACCCGTAAGATCGAGCGTGACCCCGTGGGCGAGGAAGGCGCCGAACGACTGACCCGCTACGCCCGAGAGCGTGACGTGGATCGTGCCCGAAGGCAGGCCGCGGTGGCCATGGCGCTTGGCGACTTCGCCCGAGAGCATGGCGCCGACGGTGCGGTTGACGTTGCGCACCTTGTGTTCGATGCGCACCGCTTCGCCGCGTTCGAGCGCGGGCTCTGCAGCGGCGATGAGCACGTTGTCGAGCGCCGCATCGAGGCCGTGATCCTGCGTAGCGCTCCAGCCGAGCGTGGTGCCCGGTGCGGGCTGGACGCGGTGGAGGAGGCGCGAGAGATCGATGCCGCGCGCCTTCCAGTGCGTGATCGCGCTGCGGGTATCGAGGCAATCGACGCGGCCGACCATCTCGCCGATGGTGCGGAAGCCCAGCTCGGCCATGATCGCGCGCAGTTCTTCGGCGACGAAGAAGAAGTAGTTGATCACATGCTCGGGCTGGCCGGTGAAGCGCGCGCGCAGGACCGGATCCTGCGTGGCGACGCCGACCGGGCAGGTGTTGAGATGACACTTGCGCATCATGATGCAGCCCGCCGCGATGAGCGGGGCGGTGGCAAAGCCGAACTCATCCGCGCCGAGGAGCGCGGCAACCGCAACATCGCGCCCGGTGCGCAAGCCGCCGTCTGCCTGCACCGCGATGCGGCTGCGCAGGTTGTTGAGCAGCAGGGTCTGCTGGGTTTCGGCAAGGCCGATTTCCCAGGGCGAGCCCGCGTGGGTGAGCGAGGTCAGCGGCGAAGCGCCGGTGCCGCCTTCGTAGCCCGAGATCGTGACGTGGTCCGCGCGCGCCTTGGAAACGCCCGCAGCCACCGTGCCGACACCGACTTCGGAGACGAGCTTGACCGAAATGCGCGCCTTGCCGTTCACGTTCTTGAGATCGTGGATCAGCTGGGCGAGATCCTCGATCGAGTAGATATCGTGGTGCGGCGGCGGCGAGATCAGGCCGACGCCGGGCGTCGAGTGGCGGGTCTTGCCGATCACCTTGTCGACCTTGTCACCCGGCAGCTGGCCGCCTTCGCCGGGCTTGGCGCCCTGGGCCATCTTGATCTGGATGTCGTCGGCATTGACGAGGTATTCGGTGGTGACGCCGAAGCGGCCCGAGGCGACCTGCTTGATCGCCGAGCGCATGGAATCGCCGTTGGGCAGGGGCACGAAGCGATCGGGCTCCTCGCCGCCTTCGCCGGTGTTGGACTTGCCGCCGATGCGGTTCATGGCGACGGCGAGCGTGGTGTGCGCCTCGCGGCTGATCGAGCCGAACGACATGGCGCCGGTAGCGAAGCGCTTGACGATATCGCTTGCCGGTTCGACTTCATCCAGCGGCACGGGATCGTTCGCCGGCTTGAATTCGAGCAGGCCGCGAATGGTGAGCATGCGCGCCGACTGATCGTTGATCGACTGCGCGAACTCGCGGTACTTGTCCGGGATATTGCCGCGCACCGCGTGCTGCAGGCTGGCGACGTTCTCCGCCGTCCAGGCGTGTTCCTCACCGCGCAGGCGCAGCTGGTACATGCCGCCGACATCGAGCATCTTGCGGTAGAGCGGGCTGTCACCATAGGCGGCGGCGTGACGGCGGACCGTCTCCTCCGCGATTTCGGTGAGGCCGACGCCTTCGATCATGGTGGCGGTGCCGGTGAAGTACTTGTCGATGAAGGCCGACGAGAGGCCGACCGCATCGAAGATCTGCGCACCGCAATAGGACTGGTAGGTCGAGATGCCCATCTTGGACATGACCTTGAGAATGCCCTTGCCGACCGCCTTGATGTAGTTCTTCTCGACCTCATAGGCGGAGAGCGGCAGCTCGCGGTTGACGCGGATCGTTTCCAGCGTCTCGAACGCGAGGTAGGGGTTGATCGCCTCCGCGCCGTAGCCCGCGAGCACGCAGAAGTGGTGCACTTCGCGCGCTTCGCCGGTTTCCACGACAAGGCCGGTCTGCATGCGCAGGCCCTGGCGGACGAGGTGGTGGTGGACGGCGGCGGTAGCGAGCAGCGCGGGCATCGCGATGCGGTGCTCGTTCTGCGCGCGGTCGGACAGGATGAGGATGTTCTTGTCCGCGAGCACGGCCTCGGTCGCGGCCCAGCACATCTCCTTGATCGCCATTTCGAGGCCTGCGGCGCCGGTGCAGGCGTCCCAGGTCGTGTCGATCGTTTCGGTGCGGAAGGCGCCGTCGAGCGCGGCTTCGACCGAGCGGATCTTGGCGATATCGACGTTCGTCAAGATCGGCTGATCGACTTCGAGGCGCTTGTGCGTGCCGGCATCGTGGCCGAGCAGGTTGGGGCGCGGGCCGATCATCGAGACGAGGCTCATGACCAGTTCCTCGCGGATCGGATCGATCGGCGGGTTGGTGACCTGCGCGAAGTTCTGCTTGAAGTAATCGAACAGCAGACGCGAGCGGTTGGACAGGACCGCAATGGGGGTATCGGTGCCCATCGAGCCCAGCGGATCCTCGCCGGTGGTCGCCATCGGTTCGAGGAACCGGGCGATATCTTCCTGCGTGTAGCCGAAGGCCTGCTGGCGGTCCAACAGGCTGGCTCGCAAGGACGAAGTCGGCTCAGGCAGCGCAGCTTCCTCAGGCTCGACCACGGCGAGCTCCTTGAGCTTGTACTGCGCGGCTGCAAGCCACTCCTCATAAGGCTCTTCGCCCGCGAGCTGTGCCTTGATTTCCTCGTCCTCGATGATGCGGCCCTGCTCGAGGTCGATCAGCAGCATGCGGCCCGGCTGGAGCCGCCACTTGCGCACGATATCTTCCTCGCGGAACGGGAGTACGCCGCTTTCCGAGGCCATGCAGACGAGATCATCGCGCGTGATCGAGAAGCGCGCAGGCCGTAGCCCGTTGCGATCGAGCGTGGCGCCGATCTGGCGGCCATCGGTGAAGGCGACGGCGGCGGGGCCGTCCCACGGCTCCATCAGCGCGGCGTGGTATTCATAGAAAGCGCGGCGCTTGGCATCCATCAGCGGATTGCCGGCCCAGGCTTCCGGGATCAGCATCATCACTGCGTGAGCAAGGCTGTAGCCCCCTGCAAGCAGCAGCTCGAGCGCGTTGTCGAGGCTGGCGGTATCGGACTGGCCGTGCGGGATGAGCGGCCACATCTTGTCGAGATCGGGGCCGAGCAGCTCCGATTCCATGGTGCGGCGGCGCGCGTTCATCCAGTTGACGTTGCCGCGCACGGTGTTGATTTCGCCGTTGTGGGCGATGAACCGGTAGGGGTGCGCCAGCTTCCAGCTGGGGAACGTGTTGGTCGAAAAGCGCTGGTGAACGAGGCCGAGCGCCGAGACGCAGACCGGATCGCGCAGATCATCGTAGAACGAGCCGACCTGATCGGCGAGCAGCAGGCCCTTGTAGACCACGGTGCGCGACGAGAAGCTGGGCATATAGAGCTGCGTAACGCCGGGAAGCCCGTGCTTTTCGGCCATGGCCTTGAGCGGGTTCTGCGTCTGCTTGCGGATCGCGAGCAGCTTGCGCTCGAACGCATCCTGATCCGGGCAGTTATCGCCGCGGCGGATGAGGCACTGGCGGATCACCGGCATCTGCTCGATCACGGTCTTGCCAAGGCCATCGAGCGTGGTGGGCACATCGCGCCAGCCGATGAGGTGCTGGCCTTCCTTGGCGATGAACTTCTCGAACACCTCGATCACGAAATCGCGGGCGGGCTCGTCCTGCGGCAGGAAGCACATCGCAACGGCATAATCGCCGGGCGCGGGAAGGTCCTTGCCCTGGCCTTCTGCCCAGCGGCGCAGCAGCGCATCGGGGATCTGGATCAGGATGCCCGCGCCATCGCCGAGCAGCGGATCGGCGCCGACAGCGCCGCGATGATCGAGATTGCGCAGGATCTCCAGCGCTTGCTCGATAATTCCGTGGCTTTTGATGCCTTTGATATGCGCAACGAAGCCGACGCCACATGCATCGTGTTCGTTACGCGGATCGTAAAGGCCCTGAACCTGCGGAAAACCCATCACTTATATCGCCCTGCACTCGGTCAAATGACGTCGGTTGATACGCCCAGCGCGAATCACGCTGCCCCAAGGACAACGAAAGTTGCGCGGAATCCCCCCATGACTGCAGGAATGTTATTTTGCAACTGCGCCGCGCGAATTGCCCGAACGGTCGCGCGGCGGTGCGCCCGGAAATACGGATGCATGGAAAGGCCGGCCCCGAACCGGGGGCATCAAGCAGCCATGCCGTAGCGTCAAGCGCGCGCGGTCATCCGCTGCAGGGTGGCCAGAGCAGAGCGCAGGGCCTCGTCGGTTTCGAGCGGGGCTGCGGCGGCGGAAGACACGGATGCCGCAGGCGGCGCGAACGCGGCGGTGCCAGGCTGGGCAGGCCGGAGCGGAACGACAGCTTCGGCCAGTTGAGGGGCGGCAACGGGCGCAGGACGGCTGAACAGCGGCGTGGCCGAGGCGGTGTTGAGTGCCTCTCCGCTCAGGTCACCGGCAGCAATTGCACCGAGGCGGTGCAGGATCGCCTCGCGTGCCGAGCCGGCCGGGGGCACGTCTCCGGCAAGTGCGGCATCGGCGGCGATGCCAGCGAGGTGCGGCTGCGAGAAGGGGCCGGGGGTGAAGTCCGGTTCGGCGGCGGGGATGACAGCTTCGGGTGTTTTGACCCTGGCTTCAACCACGGCCGCGTTGGAGGCCTTCTGCGCGGCAATGGCCAGCGCGAGGCGCTCGATAAGCTGGACAAGGCCGAGGCTTTCGAGCGGAGCGCCAGCAACCGGCGACCACGTGCCGTCCGAAACGTCGGGCAGGGCGGCGACAAAGCCGGCGGGGAGCTGCGGCGTAGCGGCGATCAGGACGGGCGCGGCGGGCTGGGCTTCGGGTTCGGGTTCGGGTTCGGGTTCGAGCTGAACCGGAGCTTCCTCGGCGGCGATCGGTTCGATCTGCGGGTCGGCTGATGCAGCCGGATCCGCAACGTCCGCCAGTTCGAGCGCAGCGAGATCGAGCGGACGGACCGCGCTGGCACCGCCGGGGGTGAACTCGGCAATCCACGGACCGACATCGGCGGCGGGCTCGCTGGCAGCAGGCGCCGGCCTGGAGCGCAGCAGCGGGACTGCGAAGCCGGGTGCAGCTTCCTCACCGAGCGGATCGATGAGAGCTTCGGTCAGCACCAGCGGACGGCGCGGCGGCGCATCGGGGTGAGCGTCGCGTGCGCGCACCTTGTAGACGGGTTCGGCTTCCGGTTCGGCAGCGGGAACAATCGGTTCGGCCTGGCGAGCTTCCGCTGTGCCGCGCGGACGCAGGCGCAGCGCCAGCGCGAGACCGAGCCCAGCGCCGAAACCGGCGAGCAGGAAAGCCAGCAGCAGATGCGCGGTGAAGCCGAGCGGCGGCGCAGCGGCGGGGACCAGTGCGGGAAGCCCGGTCTTGAGCACGAGCGCGCCGAGCGCGCTGCCGGGGATGGCAAGGCTGCCAAGGCCGAACAGCGCGGCGAACCACAGTGCGGCAAAGGCGGGAAACAGGCGGTGCGTGGTGATCGGCGCGCCTGCGCGCTTGCGAGCGCGGGCAGCGGCGCGGCGAGCTGCGCGCGGCGTTTCGTCCAAATCTTCCGGGCCGGGCTTCACCCAGTTCGTCGTGGCCTGAACCTTCTGGCGAAACGTACTCATGGCGCGTGTCAGACCCCGAACTGGGTGGAAGGGTGTTCCCGCGGGAGCCAGGCCCTCGTTCAGGCCGCAGCGCCGGGGATTGCTTGCTTTCGGGTTAACAGCGTTTGGTAAACGGAATCATAACGGGCCGCGTTGAGGGACCAATCGTGCGCGCGTTCGACGAAAGCGCGGGCGACGGTGCGACGGGCATCCCACATCGGACGATCGCCGAGCAGGCCGGCCATGGCGCTGGCGAGGCCGGCGGGATCGTCGGGCGGGAAGAGCGTGCCGGTCATCCCGTCCTCGATGAGTTCGCGGTGGCCGCCGACCGCGCTCGCGGCGACGAGCTTGCCCTGGGCCATGGCCTCGAGCGGCTTCAGCGGCGTGACGAGCTCGGTCAGGCGCATCGCCTTGCGCGGATAGCAGACCACATCGACGAGGGCGTAGTAACGGTCCACCTCGTGATGCGGGACACGGCCGATGAAGTGGATCGCGGAAGCGGCCGGGGATGCGGCGGCCTGTGCGCGAAGCTGGGCCTCCGCCGGGCCGCCGCCGACGAGGAGCAGGCGGGCATCTGGCTGTCGCGCGAGGATCATCGGCATCGCGGCGATGAGGTCGTCCAGCCCTTCATAGGGGTAGAAGCTGCCGAGGAAGCCGATCACCGGCCCCTCGCCCAGCCCGAGGCTGCGGGCGAACGCGGCATCGCGGGCCAGCGGCTGGCCGAACAGCGCGAGATCGACGCCGTTGGGCATGATGGTGATCTTGGCGGCCGGGAAACCACGCGCGACGAGATCGCTGCGCAGCCCTTCGCAGATGGTGACGACGGCATCTGCTCCGCGCACGACCCGGTCTTCGAGCGCGCGAGTGAGGCGGTAGCGCAGCGAGCCTTCGCTGCCCGTGCCGTTGCCGACCGCGGCGTCTTCCCAGAAGGCGCGGATCTCGTAGACGACGGGCAGGCCGAGGCGGCGTCCGGCGCGCACCGCGGCCAGGCCGCCGAGCGCGGGCGAGTGAGCATGCAGAACCTGCGGGCGCCATTCGCGCGCGACGGCTTCGATGCGCCGGGCGAGCGCGCCGATTTCCTGCCATTCGCCGAGGCCCGGAAGACGGGGGGCTGAGCCGGAAGGCTTGCCGGGCGTGCGGTAGAACAGGAGGCCATCGTGCGCTTCGGGCTCTTCGCCTGTCAGCGCCGCGGTGTGACGCAGGCCGGTGAGGCCGCGCACTTCGTGCCCCAGCCCCTCCTGCGCCTTGAGAATCGCGCGCGTGCGGAAGGTGTAGCCGCTTTGCAGCGGCAGCGAATGATCGAGAATATGCAGCACCCGGGTCATGCGAATTGCCATGCCACGGCAGGACTTAACGCCGCGTCAACCGAGTTTGCCTAAACAGCGGGATCAGACAGTTCTATCCGTGGCCGCAGGTTTAGGCAGATGCCCGCATGATCGATATCTTCACCGTCGTGGTGCCGCACCTGCTGATGGGGATCGCCGTCTGGCGCCTGATGCACAACGACGCGCTCGATAGCGATCCGATCCTGCCGGGGATCAAGAGCACGCTGGCGCGGCGCAAGGCGCGGACTTCGATGCGCGGGCAGGACACGCCGGGTGCTTAATCTCTTCCTCACCGCCTTCGTCGCCGCGTTTCTGGTAGCCGGGATCCGGCGGCCGTTCCTGTTCGTGCTGGCCTTTGCCTATATCGACATCGTCGCGCCGCAGAAGGTGAGCTGGGGCTTCCTGCAGATGATCCCCATCAGCCTGATCGCGTTCGTGGGCGCGGTGACAAGCTGGGCGGTGGCGGAGAACAAGGACGGCATCCGCTTTTCGCCGCGCCAGTTCGTACTGCTGCTGCTGCTCATCTACTGCGGCCTCACCACGCGCACGGCCGACTTTCCTGAAGACGCGCTCGAAAAGTGGTCGTGGGTGTGGAAGGCGCTGGTCTTCGCGATGTTCCTGCCGCTGACCTTGCGGACCCGCCTGCGGATCGAGGCGCTGGTGTTGATCATGGTGCTTTCGGTCGGCGTGATCGTGATCGGCGGCGGGATCAAGACGCTGGCGGGCGGCGGCGGCTATGGCGAGCTCAAGCTGCTGGTGAACGACAACACCGGGCTTTACGAAGGCTCGATCATCTCGACCGTGGCGGTCTGCGTGATGCCGCTGGCGCTGTGGCTGGCGCGCTATGGCACGATCTTCAAGCCGGGGTGGCTGGTCTGGCTGTTTGCGCTGGGCATCTGCTTTGCCTGCCTGCTCATGCCGGTGGGGACGCAGGCGCGCACCGGGCTGATCTGCGTGGCGGTGCTGGTTCTGATGATGCTGCGTTCGGTCAAGCGGCGGATGCTCTACATCGGCGTGATGGGCGCCCTGGCGCTGATTGCGATCCCGCTGCTGCCGCAAAGCTTCACCGAGCGGATGAACACGATCCGCAACCACCAGTCCGATCAGTCCGCCTCGACGCGCGTGGCGGTGTGGAAGTGGACGATCGAATACGCCAAGACACATCCGTTTGGCGGAGGCTTCGAGGCCTATCGCCAGAATGTCCTCTCGTATGACACGATCCAGGCCGAAAACGCGGGCGACAACAACACTGCCATCGAGACGCAGCGGATCGAGGAGCGGGGCCGCGCCTACCACTCGAGCTACTTCGAGATGCTGGGCGAGCAAGGCTATCCCGGCCTTGGGCTGTGGCTGCTGCTCCACATCCTCGGCGTGGTCCACATGGAAGTCATCCGCCGAAGTTACGCGAAGGACAAGTCTCCCGAACTGGGCTGGGTAACGCCGCTGGCAGATAGCCTGCAGCAGGCGCAGATCGTGTACTTGTTCGGCGGGGCCTTCGTGGGGATCGCGTTCCAGCCGTTCTGTTACATGCTGGTGGGGCTGCAATGCGGGCTTTCGGCCTATATCGGCCGGGTGAAACGCGCCGTGCCCAAGCCATTCCGCGCGCCGCGCCCGAACACACCGCCCCGGCCAGCCTCCGCCTGAGACTTCAGCCGCCCCGTTGCACAGCGCCGCGTTTGCCGCCTAGAGAAGGGGCAAACAGGAAAGCCTGAACGGGAGACGGCAGCAATGAAGATGATGGCACCGGGCGCAATCAAGGATCTCGTCGGGCAGGTGGTGGGCACCTCCCAGTGGATCGCGGTGACTCAGGAGCGGATCAACCAGTTCGCCGAGGCGACTGGCGATTTCCAGTTCATCCATATCGACGAGGAAAAGGCCAAGCTCACCCCGTTTGGCGGGACGATCGCGCACGGGTTCCTCACGCTTTCGCTGATCCCGCTGCTTACGATGGAAAGCGATTGCCCGCGCCCCGAAGGCGTGAAAATGGGCGTCAACTACGGCGGCAACAAGACGCGTTTCCTCGCCCCCGTCCGCTCGGGCAAGCGCGTGCGCGGCGTGTTCAAGCTGCTCGAGCTTGACGAGAAGCGCCCCGGCCAGTGGCAGCAGACGATGGAAATCACGGTGGAGATCGAGGGCGAGGAGAAGCCCGCGCTGATCTGCGAGTGGATCACGCAGTTTTTTGTGTGAGGGGTTGGGCTGGCAACACCGTCGAGCAGCGGCTCAAAGCCAGGCGGCAATTTAGGAGAACAAGTGCGACACCGCGCTTAAAACCCAATTGTCCTTGCACAGACCAAAGCATTGCGACAGTCTTCCAAGTTCAGAGACCAATGGAGATCGCAGTGCAGGACAGGGCTTTTGAACGCCGACTTTCGCTACTGCCCCTAATCGGCTCGACCGCCAAGCTGGTTGGTCTTATTGTTGCGCTGTCACTCGGCGTAGTAATATCTTTGCCTGCGGCAGCCAAACCTTATGGACCTCTGATAAGCCCACTCATTCTGATCCCGGACAAGGCCCACGCGGAAGGTGATGTATGGGAGATTGGCTATGGGAATGGGGTTTTCACGGGCACTGTAGTGCAGTCAGCTGTTGCGCTGCCGGAAAAGGCCTCATGGGATTTCAAGGGCCTGCCGGTGGAAGTATCGCCAGAGACGCCCTTGAGAAAGGCCACCTTACCGCCGGGCGGCCCCTTGAACGCATTCCAAGGTTCGCTTTTTTGCGCCGAAACCATGCCGCTGCCACTCAAGCAGCGCATGGACCGGGTGACCAAGCGCTTCCTTTTCGAGAAGGAAGTCAGAGTCTGCCTAGGCGATAGCGAGTCCGACGGAACCTTTGAAACAGCAGTGCTATTCGGCGTGGTTGACCAAGCCGAGCTGGCCTTCCAGCCGATCGCGCCTATCAAATACACTACAGCCGCGAACTACCCGTTTAAAGACCGAGGCAAGTTTGCCGTCGTCCTATACAAGCGGGGGGCGATAGGCGATTCCGAAATGATGCCCATTTCCGATATGATGGACGGCAAACTCAGGATCACCGATGTCAGTATTGATGAAACAGAGAAACACTATACGACAAATCGAGGCACAAGCGTTACCCCAATGGTTCTGCCTAAAAAACTGATTTATGGTGACGGTATTGTAACCATATTATCAGTGGATAAAATTACAAAGCGAGTTACAGTCAGGTTGGATCATCAAATTTCAATAATACCAATTGGATTTACATTTCAAACAAGTGCAAACACCTACTTTGGATCAAATATGACCGTTAGTGGCGGAACCTATCAAGAAGTTTTTTGAACCTCTATGGGTCGCTCCATATGGTGTCCCTATGCGCTACCGACACGAGTTTCGGAAGTTCTCTTAAGCCACCACGCTCAGCTTGCGGGCCATCGCGTTGCTCTTGATCCAGCTTTCGACCACCGGGGCGATGGACGTGCGCCAGCGCGAGCCGTTGAAGATGCCGTAATGGCCGACTTCGGGCGCGAGGTGATATTTCTTGAGCTTTTCCGGCAGGTTCGGCGTCACCTTGAGCGCGGCCTTGGTCTGGCCGATGCCGGAGATGTCATCACGCTCGCCCTCGATGCACAGGATCGCGGTATCGCGAATCGCGGCGAGATCGACGCGGATGCCGCGGTGGACGAGTTCGCCCTTGGGCAGCGCGTGGGTCTGGAACACGACATCGACGGTCTGGAGGTAGAACTCGGCAGTCATGTCGCAGACCGCGCGGTATTCATCATAGAACGCCTTGGCGGCATCGGCGCTTTCACCGTCGCCCTGGATGAGGTGCTTGTAGAGCCCGTAGTGGGCGTTCATGTGGCTGCCCAGGTTCATCGACATGAAGCTCGCGAGCTGGACGAAGCCCGGATAGACCTGCCGGCCCGCGCCCGGATAGTTGGCCGGAACGGTGGTGATCACATTGTGCTTGAACCACACATAGGGCTTGGTGATCGCATGATCGTTCACCGCGGTCGGACTTTCGCGCGTGTCGATCGGGCCGCCCATCATGGTGAGCGTGACCGGGCGGCAGGGATGCTCGCGCACCGCCATCACGCCCGTGGCGGCGAGCGCCGGGACCGAGGGCTGGCACACGGCCATCATGTGCGTGCCGGGGCCGATATGTTCGAGATAGCCGATCAAATAATCGATATATTCGTCCAGATCGAAGCGGCCTTCGGCAAGCGGCACGTACTTCGCGTCCGCCCAATCGGTGATGTAGACCACGCAGCGTTCGAGCATGCGTTCGACCGTGCCGCGCAGGAGCGTGGCATAGTGGCCGCTCATCGGCGCGACGATCAGCAGGCGCGGCGCATCGGCGGGCAGGCCTTCGTGCGTGAACTTGCGCAAGTTGCCGAAGGGCTGCTGGATCTCCACCGTCTCGTTCACGGCGTGGGCCGTGCCATCGACGGTGATGACCTTGAGGCCGAAGGTGGGCTTGCCGCGCGGCGCGGCAGCGTGGGCAAACACCTCGAGCGCGGAAGCGAGCATCTGGGTGCCACCGAAGGGCGCCCAGGGATTGCGTGCATCGGCGAGCATCTCGGCGCTCATGGATGCCATGGCGCTGCCAGCATTGAGCATGGAGCGCTGGATTTCGTAAGCCTTGTAGAGCACTGCGAACACCTGTTTGTTATTGCGGAGCCGTAGACAGCTCCGATTACGCCCAGTGTGCCGCACATCTCGGCCTTGTGCAACGCACCATTGTCCCAAGCTGGTCGCGATTGCCCCGCTGCCCCCTTCCAGCCCCCGCTCGCTTGGGCTAGGGCGGACGCGATGGACGTCACCCCCGAGAACACCGGCCCCGAAGTTCCGGCTGCCGAAGCCGCAACGGCCGAAGCTGCAACGGCCGCCCGCCCCGCGCGCACATTGAGCCCGCTGCGCATGCTGCTGCGCGAAGGCGCGTCCTATCCTGGCGAAGTGGCGATTGCGCTCACCGCGCTGCTGATCACCTCTGGCGCGACCATCGCCATTCCCGCCAGCTTCAAGTCGATCATCGACAAGGCGTTCGGCAAGGGCGCTGACGCCGAAACGATCAATGCCTCGTTCCGCTGGCTGCTGGTTGTGGTGGTGATCCTTGGGCTTGGCACCGCGGTGCGGTTCTACTTCGTATCGTGGCTGGGCGAGCGCGTGGTCGCCGATATCCGGCTCAAGGTGCAGCGCAACCTGCTGCGCATGCCGCCGAGCTTCTTCGAGACGAACAGCCCGAAGGAAATCTCCTCGCGCATGACGTCCGATACCGCGATCATCGAGCAAGTGGTGGGCACCACGACTTCGATCGCGCTGCGCAATTCGATCACCGCGCTGGGCGGGATGGCCTATCTCTTCACGCTGGCCCCCGCGCTGACGGCGGGGCTGCTGGTGGGCATCCCGGTCGTCGTCGGCCCCATCGTGTTCTTCGGTTCAAGGCTGCGCAAGGCCTCGCGTTCCAGCCAGGACCGCGTGGCCGACATCGGCGTGCAGATCAGCGAAGTGCTGGGCGCGATGAAGGTCGTGCAGGCGTTCGGGCAGGAAAGCCGCGAGGCTGGCCGGTTTGGCGAGGCTGTGGAGCGCACTTTCAGCGCGGCCAAGCGGCGCATCATGATCCGCTCGATCATGACCGCGATCGTGATCGTCATGGTGTTCGGCGGGATCGCCACGCTGATGTGGCAAGGCGCGACGGCGGTGGCCAACGGTTCGATCAGCGGCGGCACGATTGCAGCTTTCGTGCTGACCGGCGGGATCGTCGCGGGCGCGGTCGGCGCGCTGACCGAAGTCTACGGCGATCTGCTGCGCGGCGCGGGTGCGGCGGGGCGGCTCAACGAATTGCTGCTCGAGCAGCCCGAGATCACGGCCCCGGCGCGGCCCCTGCATCTGCCGCAGCCGCCGCGCGGGCAGATCGCGTTCCAGAACGTTTCGTTCCGCTATCCCAGCCGCCCGGAAGTGGCTGCGCTGGAAGATTTCTCGCTGGCGGTGGAGCCCGGTGAGACGGTGGCGATTGTCGGGCCTTCGGGCGCGGGCAAGTCCACGCTCTTCCTGCTGGCCGAGCGGTTCTACGACCCGCATGCCGGCACCGTGCGGATCGACGGTGTGCCGCTGCCGCAGGCAGACCCGGCCGAAGTGCGCGCGCGCATGGCGCTGGTGCCGCAGGAAGGCGTGCTGTTTGCCGCCACCGCGCGCGACAACTTGCGCTATGGCAACTGGAGCGCGAGCGACGCGCAGATCTGGGAAGCCGCAGAGGCCGCCAATGCCGCGGGCTTCCTCAAGGAACTGCCGCAGGGGCTCGACACGTTCCTTGGCGAAGACGGCGCGCGGCTTTCGGGCGGGCAGCGCCAGCGCATCGCGATTGCCCGCGCGCTGCTGCGTGACGCGCCGATCCTGCTGCTCGATGAAGCCACCAGTGCGCTCGACGCCGAAAGCGAGCGGCTGGTGCAGGACGCGCTCGACCGGCTGATGAAGGCGCGCACCACCCTTGTCATCGCCCACCGCCTCGCCACCGTGCGCGCGGCGGACCGGATCGTGGTGATGGAAAAGGGCCGGATCGTCGAACAAGGCACGCATAGCACGCTTTCGGCGCAGGACGGGCTCTATGCCAGGCTCGCCCGGCTGCAATTCGACAGCGCAGAGGCCTGATTTTCAAGCTGAAGTGCCCATACGGGGGCTTCCCTTGATGCGCGGACCGAGGCAGAAAGCGGCCAAGCCCCTTCTGGCGACCCGCACCCCGATACCCCATCAGATGGAAGCCTTCCGCCCATGATGAAATACCTTGCCGGCGCTCTCGCTGCCGTTTCCGGGTTTGCGCTCTGCGCGCCCCTTGCGCATGCCGATGACGCCCCCGTCAGCCAGAGCCCGGCCAGCCAGAGCCCGGCAAAGATCGACGGCTATCCGATCCCGACCTTCGGCGGCTGGGGGCTCAATCCGGCCGATATCGACGCTGCGGTGAAGCCGGGTGACGATTTCTACGCTTATGTGAACGGCAAGTGGGACCGGTCCGAAACGACCCCGCCGCAGTATGCCTACAGCGGCGTGACGCTCGCGCTGGTGCTCGGCGCGGAACAGGCGGTCAAGCAGATCGTCGAGGAACTGGCGAGCACGCCGCAGACCCCCGGAACCACCGGCCAGCGGATTGCCGACAGCTACCGCGCGTTTCTCGATCAGGGCGCGATCGATGCGGCCGGGCTCGCGCCGGCAAAGCCCTATCTCGATGCGATCCGGAACGCGAAGTCCCGCGCGGAGATCTCCGCCCTGTTCGCGGCGCCCGGCTATCCCTCGCCGGTGAACTTCTATGTCAGCATCGATCCGGAAAACCCCAAGGCCAACGTGGCGTTTACCGGGATCGGCGGGCTCGGCCTGCCGGACCGCGATTATTACCTCGTCGATAGCGAGCGCAACCGCGATCTGCAGAGCAAGTACCGGGCTTATCTCGCGTTTCTGCTCGGCAAGGCGGGCTATGCCGATCCGGCTGGTACGGCGGCCAAGGTCTATGAATTCGAACGCAAGATCGCGGTGACCGACTGGGACAAGGCCGTCTCGCGCAATCCGCTGCTGACCACCAACCGGGTCAAGCGCGCCGATCTCGTTGCGCTGGGCGGCGCGTTTCCGGTCTCGCCGCTGCTGGAGGGCAACGGGCTGGGCAAGGTCGATGCGGTGATCGTGGGCGAGATTCCGCCGAGCCCCGAGAAGATCGCGAAGCTGGGCCTGACCAAGGAAGACCTCGCCAAGCTGGGCGGCGGCTTCCCGGCTTTCATCAAGCTGCTGGGCGAGGAAGACCTTGGCACCCTGCAGGCCTGGGCAGCGGCACATTTCCTTTCGGACAAGTCGGCCGTGCTGCCGAGCGATATCGATGCGGCGCATTTCGATTTCTACGGCAAGACCCTGCAGGGCAAGGAACGCGATCGGCAGCGCTGGCAGCGCGCGCTTTCTAACGTGCAGTCGCAGATGGGCGAGGCGATCGGCCAAGTCTATGTCGAGCGGCATTTCCCGCCTTCGAGCAAGGTCGCGATGGTCAAGCTGGTGAGCAACTTGCGCGCTGCGCTGGCGGCAAACCTCAAGGATCTGGCGTGGATGACGCCGGAAACCCGGCTCGCTGCGCAGCGCAAGCTCGATCAGTTCACCGTGAAGATCGGCTATCCCGACAAGTTCAAGCGCTATGACGGGATGAACATCAAGCCCGGGCAGGCGCTTGCCAATGCGGTCGAAAGCGAACGCTGGCACTGGCAGGACAGTCTGGACGAACTGGCCAAGCCGGTCGACAAGACCAAGTGGCTGATGACGCCGCAGACGGTGAACGCCTATTACATGCCGCCGGCCAACGAGATCGTGTTCCCGGCCGCCTATCTGCAGCCGCCCTATTTCAACCCCGCCGCCGATGACGCGGTGAACTATGGCGCGGTGGGCGCCACCATCGGCCACGAGATCGGCCATGGCTTCGACGACGAAGGTTCGCGGTACGATGGCACCGGCGCGCTGAAGGACTGGTGGACCGAAAAGGACCGCAAGACTTTCGATTCGTTGACCGCCCGGCTCGCGACGCAGTACGACAAGCAGTGCCCGTTCGATAACGGCAAGACCTGCCACAACGGCAAGCTGACGCTGGGCGAGAACATCGGCGATCTTGGCGGGCTTTCGATGGCCTATCAGGCCTATCATCTCTCGCTGGGCGGAAAGCCCGCGCCAGTGATCGACGGGCTGACGGGTGACCAGCGGTTCTTCCTGTCCTACGCGCAATCGTGGCGCGACAAGTACCGCGAGGCGCTCTCGCGCCAGCTGCTCACCACCGATCCGCATTCGCTGCCGATTGCCCGAGTCAACGCGGTCGTCCGCAATTTCGACCCGTGGTACGCCGCCTTCAACGTGAAGCCGGGCGACAAGCTCTACCTGCCGCCCGAGGAGCGCGTGCATATCTGGTGACATGACCAAAGTTTAAGCCGCGAGCGCGCTTGACAGGGCGCGGCGCGGCGGCGAGGCGTTTGCCCCATGGATACGACCATCACCGCCGTTCTCCTTGGCATCGTCGAGGGGCTTACCGAGTTCCTTCCGGTCTCCTCGACCGGGCACCTGATCCTTGCGTCCGAGCTGTTCGGCTATGATGCGAAGACCTGGGATGTGTTCAACGTGGTGATCCAGTTGCCGGCGGTCATGGCGGTGGTGGTACTCTACTGGCGCACTTTCCTCGATGTGGCGGTGGGTGCGCTGCGGGGATCGCGCGAATCGATCGCGTTCGTGCGCAATGTGCTGGCGGCCTTCATTCCGGCCGCGATCGTGGGCGTGCTGTTCAAATCGCGGATCGACCTGCTGCTCGAAAACCCGATTGTGGTCTGCGTGGCGCTGATCCTGGGCGGCTTTGCGATCATCGCGGTAGAGCGGCTGGTTTCACACCAGACCTACCGGCCCGTGGGGCAGATGCCGCTCGGCCAGTCGATCAAGATCGGCATGATGCAGTGCATCGCGGTGATCCCCGGCGTCTCGCGCTCGGGCGCGACGATCATGGGCGCGCTGGTGCTGGGCGAGAACCGAAAGACGGCGGCGGAGTTCAGCTTCTTCCTCGCCGTGCCGACCATGTTGGGCGCGACGGTGAAGCAATTGTGGGACCACCGGCACGAGCTTTCGGCGGGCGCGGGCCCGGTCGGGATGAAGGAAATCGCGATCGGCTCGGTCGTCTCGTTCGTTGTCTCGCTCGTCGTGATCAAGTTCTTCATCGGCTACGTCAGCCGGAGCGGCTTCACGCCATTTGCCGTCTATCGGATCGTGCTGGGGGCGGCAGGGCTGGCGTGGCTGCTGTGGGTGTAGCCCTGGGGCGCTAGCGCGGGCTGCGCGAAACCTGCAACACTTGCCCAATTCCCGTCCATGCTGAGCTTGTCGAAGCACTGCACTTCCTTGAGCGGCCGACGCGCATCCTTCAAAGAAAGAGCAGTCCTTCGACAAGCTCAGGATAGACGGGTTTGGGGACAATGGCGGTTCGCATTTACCGCTCTTTGCGCTAGACCGGCGCGGCGCCTGAGCCCCGCCCGCCGCGCAAGTGATATTCCAGCGTGCCGCGGTGGAGCACGTCGTCCACATCGATCACCGCGCTGCCGGCATAAGTGAACCCCGCGCCAAGTCCGCGATAGAGCCGGTCGAAATCGCGCTCCACGGTCTGGCGATAGAGATCGGCGAAGCTTTCGATCACGAAGTAGGTCGGCTGAAGATCATCGATCGCGTAGTCCGTGCGCATCACGCGGTCGACATGGAGGAACACGCGGTTGGGTGACTGTGCCTCCAGCGCAAACACCGCTTCGGTCGGGCCGGAGAGAATGCCGGCGCCATAGGCCCTGAGGCCGCCCGCCTCCATGATCAGCCCGAATTCGACCGTGTACCAGTAAAGCGCGCCGAGCGCCTTGAGGCGGTTGTAGCGCATCGCCTTCCACCCGGCGCGGCCATATTCCTGCATGTAATCGGCGAACACCGGATCGGTGAGCATCGGCACGTGGCCGAACACATCGTGGAAGACATCCGGCTCCTCGATATAGTCGAAGCGTTCGCGCGGGCGGATGAAGTTGCCCGCGGGGAAGCGGCGATTGGCGAGGTGCCAGAAGAACACGTGATCGGGGATCAGCATCGGCACCGGCACGACGCTCCAGCCGGTGAGCGCACCGAGTTCCGCCGAAAGCCGCGCAAAATCGGGCACGCCGCCGCGCCCCAGATCGAGCCGGTCCAGCCCGTTGAGGAAGGCGCTGGCGGCGCGGCCGGGGAGCACCTGCATCTGGCGGGCGAAGAGATCATCCCACACGCGGTGCTCTTCGGCAGAATAGTCCGTCTGGCGCGGCTCGAGCCAATCCTCGCCGACATGCGCGGGGCGCTGCAGCGGCGCGGTGAACACACCGGCAGGCAATTCGGGGAGCCGCGTGAAATCGGCTGCTAGTTCGACAAGCTCTGACATGGTTTCAGTTGCAACTTTTAACAGGTCCGCCCTGCCCGTGCAATCGGCAGCGATTGCCAAAGCGGCGGGGGTGCGACAGTCTGCCCGCGCCGAGCGAGAGGAACGGAACGAGAGGAGCAGGCGTGAGCGGAAAAGATCACCGGGACGAACTGGGCCACAAGGCCTACGAAGCAGCGCTGGAAGCCATGCAGGGCGAGCTGACCGCGATGGCCGGCT
Organism: Novosphingobium sp.; assembly: GCF_965228995.1. Classification (GTDB taxonomy): domain Bacteria; phylum Pseudomonadota; class Alphaproteobacteria; order Sphingomonadales; family Sphingomonadaceae; genus Novosphingobium. The sequence continues at coordinate 49,416 of NZ_OZ245852.1, forward strand.
GGGCCCGGGCATGCGGCGCGCGGATCCTCGTGATCTTCGAAGGGCGCGATACCGCGGGCAAGACCGGCGCGATCCACGCGATCTCGCAGAAGCTCAACCCGCGGCAGGTGCGCACGATCGCGCTGCCTGCGCCGACGGACCGGGAAAAGACACAGTGGTACTTCCAGCGCTATGTCCCGCACCTGCCCGCAGGCGGCGAGATCGTGCTGTTCGACCGCAGCTGGTACAACCGCGCCGGGGTCGAGAAGGTCATGGGCTTTGCGACCGAGACGCAAGTCGAGGCGTTTCTGGATGCGGTGCCCGGTTTCGAGCGGATGCTCGTCGATGATGGGCTGCTGTTGTTCAAGTACTGGCTGACCTGCGATCAGGAGGAGCAGGAGGAACGCTTTGCCGAGCGGCACGACGATCCGACCAAGCGCTGGAAGATTTCCCCGATCGACGTGGCAGCGCGCGGCAAGTACCAGGCCTATACCGAAGCGCGCGAGGCGATGCTGAAAGCGACGCATACCAGGCACGCGCCGTGGACGCTGGTCGATTTCAACGACCAGCGCCGGGGGGGGCTGACTCTGGTGCGTGATCTGCTGGACCGGCTTCCGATCAAGCAGGTGGAGGAGAAGGTTCCCGGCCTGCCGCCATTGGCCGAGCCTTGCGCCAAAGAGCATTTCGAGGTGCTGAAACCGCTCAAGCCATTCGCGGTGGACTGACGCCGGCACGCTGGATCGCGCTTTTTCATCACCGCCGGAAGCCATAGGATGGAACCGGCAGAGACTGTGGATCGATAGAGGAGTTGGATCTTGGCTGACGTAGGGGATCTCAACCGGAACGACCAGCGCCTGCTCGCCAAAACCCGGTTCAGCGGCACCGATCATTTGCAATACATCTGGGCGATTCAGTGCGAGCGCACGGATTGCGGCCATGTCTACGGCGTGAACGGTTCCGACTTCCACCATCGGCGGTGTCCGAAGTGCGATGGCGGAGCAAAAGGCATCTGACGCAGCGGAGCAAGCCACTTACGCGGTGAACGAAGCCACGTCAGTTCGACGACATGGCTTGACTTTTGCCCGATTCGCTCACAACGACCGGCGCCTGTCTGGCGGCGTGGCAACGCGCCGCCGCATCTGTTTTACGCGCGCAAGAACTTTCAGGATAAAGCCATGGCCAAGCCAACTACCGTCAAGATCCGCCTGGTCTCGACCGCCGACACCGGCTTCTTCTATGTCACGAAGAAGAACCCGCGCAACACCACCGAGAAGATGGTGTTCCGCAAGTATGACCCGGTGGTGCGCAAGCATGTCGAGTTCAAGGAAGCCAAGATCAAGTAAGCGGCTCATGGCCCGGCAGAGAGCCCGGACATGGGTTCACGCCGGGTTCAATGCGCCTGAGGCACTGGCAGGGGGATGACCATTTTGCGCACCCCTGCCCGCCGGCTTTCAGCTTCCCGATCCATCATGGCCGCCGCGCTTATGGCGTTGGCGGCCCCTGCCATGCCTGTGGCAGCGGCACCGGGAGCTGCGGCGCCTGCGGCCAATCCGCAAGTCGAGCAGGCGGTTGCTGCCTTGCGCGCGATCACCACGCTGCAGGCCGATTTCGTCCAGACCGATCGCAATGGCCAGCGCCTGACCGGCGTGCTGTCGCTCCAGCGCCCCGGCAAGATCCGCTTCCAGTATCAGCCGGGCGTGCCGCTGCTGATCGTCTCGGACGGCGCGGCGCTGACCTTGATCGACTACGAAGTGCGGCAGGTGCAGCGCTGGCCGATTCGCAACAGCCCGCTCGGCGCGCTGCTCGATCCGAACAAGGACGTCGCGCGCTATGCGACGCTCAACCAGACCGGCCATCCCGATGTGATCAGCATGGACGTGCATGATCCCCGCCACCCCGAATACGGCTCGATCACGATGATCATGCTGCGCAAAGCGGGCGCGCCGGGCGGATGGGAGCTCAACAGCTGGATCGCGCTCGATTCGCAGAATCGGCGCACCACCGTGCGGCTTTCGAATCAGCGCTACGGCGTGGCGCTGCCTTCGAACATTTTCCGCTGGAACGATCCGCGCGGCACTGGCCGCAAATAGGGTCCGGCTCGTCGCAACTGCGCACGGGGCCGTCACGGTGTTGCGACAATTTACGACCACTTTGGGACTTCCCTGACAGGATCGTTCATCCGCCAGCAAGCGGCGGGGTCCTAGAAGGAAGGGGTCAAGACGGAGCCGACCGGGTTCGCCCCCCCTGTTACCTGGTCCACTTTCTCCGTCTGACAGCGTGACGAACGCACAAGGAACCCTCGGACCATGCCCCCGGTCCGAGGGTTTTCTTGTTTGCGGCTCGGGGTTCCCCCAGAAGCGACTGCGAACGGCGGGTTTCTGCGCTTCCGGTGCTCACGCACTGAAGTACGCTGCGCTCCGGTTCTCGAAATCCACCATCCTCGCTAGCTCCTGAGGAAACCCGAACAACCGGACGCCTCGCGTATGGGCCGGTTGCCCGCGCGCGCGGCTTGCCGCTGCAAGCCAAGCCTCCTAAAGCCCGCGCATGGCCTCCCCAACGCTATCGATCGCCACCTGGAACATCAATTCGGTGCGGCTGCGCATCGATCAAGTCGAACGGTTCCTGACCGAACAGGCGCCCGATGTGCTGTGCCTGCAGGAAATCAAGACCGCCGAGGCGCTGTTTCCGCACGCAATGTTCGAGCGGCTGGGCTACACCCACCGCGCGGTGCATGGGCAGAAGGGCTACCACGGCGTCGCCACTGTCAGCCGCCTGCCGATCCGCGAAGTGAACCGGCACGATTGGCAGGCCAACGGCGAGGCGCGGCATGTGGGCGTCGAGGTGCTCGGTGCGGGCCAGGGCCTGATTCTCGAGAACGTCTATATTCCGGCAGGCGGGGATATTCCCGATCCGCAAGCAAACCCCAAGTTCGGCCAGAAGCTGGCGTTCCTTGAGCGGATGACGCGCTGGGCCGACGCGCTCGATCGCCCGACTCTGATCGTGGGGGACTTCAACATCGCCCCGCTGGACTGCGACGTCTATGACCACAAGGCGCTGCTCAAGGTTGTCAGCCACACGCCGCAGGAAGTGGCGGCGCTGGCAGCGTTCGGCGATGCGCATGGCTGGGTGGACCTTGGCCGCAAGCATATCCCTGCGCCGGCGCGGAACTATTCGTGGTGGTCCTACCGCTCCTATTGGCGCGAGAAGGATCAGGGGCGGCGGCTGGACCATATGTGGGCCTCGCCCGAACTGGCCGCGCAATCGCTCTCGCACCGCTTTGTCGAGGAAACGCGGCGCTGGGATCAGCCTTCGGACCATGTGCCGCTGGTGACGGAGTTCGCGCTTTGACCGCAGCGGCCCGGGCGGCGGCGCTGGCGCTGGATGCGCTGCGCCATGGCTGGGCGATCCGGGTGGAGGCGCAAGATGGCGCGCTCGATCTGCTGCCGGCGGAAACCGCGTTCGTGCAGCCGGGGCTCTATGCCGCGCGGCTGCTGATTTCGCATGCGCGCGCGGCCACGCTGAAGCTCGCCAACCAGCGTGACGCGGCGGAGCCGCATATGCCGGTGATGATCCACGGCGCGGAGCCGTTTTCGCTCCACGGCGCGCGCACGCTTGCCGATCCGGCGCTCGATCTGGCCGAGCCGATGCGCGGGCCGTTTCGCGCCGACCCATGCGCGGCGCAATCGGCAGCGGTGGCGGCGATGGAGCTGGCGCGGCTGGCGGGAATCCTCCCGGCGTTCATGGTCGCGACGGGCGTGGAGCCGGCGGTGGTGGTGACGCCCGCCGATCTGGCCGCGTTCAAGGATCCGCAGGAGCTTACGATTCAGGCGCGGGCGCGGCTGCCGGTCGATGCTTGCGAGCATGCCGAGATCATCGCCTTCCGCGCGCGCGATGATCTGCGCGAACATGTCGCGCTGGTGATCGGCACGCAGAGCGGCGACCATGTGCCGCTGGTGCGGCTCCACAGCGAATGCCTGACGGGCGATGTGCTCGGCAGCCTCAAGTGCGATTGCGGGCCGCAGCTGGATGCGGCGCTGGCGCGGATGGCCGAAGAAGCGAATGCCGGCGGTTGGGGCCTGCTGCTCTATCTGCGGCAGGAAGGGCGCGGGATCGGCCTCATCAACAAGCTGCGCGCTTATGAGCTGCAGGATCAGGGCTTCGACACGGTGGACGCCAACGAGCGCCTGGGCCTGCCGAGCGAGGCGCGCGATTTCCCGGTGGCGGCGCGAATGCTCGATCTGCTTGGCGTGCCGGCGGTGCGGCTGCTCACCAACAACCCGGCAAAGGTTGCGGCATTGGAAGCTGTGGGCGTGACGGTGAGCGAGCGGGTGGCGCATCAGCTGCCAGCCAATCCGCACAATGCGCGCTATCTCGATACGAAGCGCGACCGGACGGGGCATTTGCTGCGTTAAAGATCGCCGCGTTCGAGTTCGAGGAGTTCGGGCGGGAGGCGCAGCGCGCGGGCGGCAAGGCGGGTTTCAAGCAGCAGGAGCACCAGCGCGGCCATCAGGAGCGCGATAGCGGCGACGAAGGTGAGCGCCGTCACCACGCGGAGGTCCGTGCCGACGAGTTCGCTGAGGAACAGGGCGGCGACCGTGGTGCCGATGGCGAGGCCGCTGATCACGAGGCACAGCAGCGCGCGGCCGACATGGGCGATGCGCTGATCAATGATGCGCATTTCGACCACGACCACATCGTGCTCGCTGCCTTCGGTGCCGGGGTGGAGCATCTGCAGGTGACGCGAACGATCGACCATGCGCGCGAGGCGTGTGGTGAGGATGTTCATGATGTTGCCGATCGCGACGAGCATGAAGACCGGGGCCAGCGCGAGCTGGATGGTCTGCGCGATCATGGCGGGATGTTCAGGCAGCACGATCAGGCGGCACGAACGATGATGCTCTGGCTTTCGGGCGCGAAGCGGAGGGCCGAGGCCGAAGGCGCGGCGGCGCATTCGCCGGGGCGCAGGACGTCTCCCGCCAGTTCCACCTCGCCGCGGCGCGGGAGGACGAGCATGGGGCCGTCATATTCGGCGAGCAGCGCGGCATCGGGCGCGCCTTCGACCCGGTGCGCGGTGAAATAGGGCCCGCGGGCAAGCTCCACCGTACCGGTGGGCGCGAGGTGGCGGTGGAGCGCAGGGGCGTACGGTTCACCCTTGGCCACGGTGATGCCCTTATCGAGATGCAGCGGGCGCGGGCGGCCATAATCGTAGAGGCGGTAGGTGATGTCCGAGTTTTGCTGGATTTCGATCAGGCTGACTCCGGCGCCGATGGCGTGGACAGTGCCGGCCGGAATGTAGAAGAAATCGCCCGCCCGCACCGGGTGCCACACGAGCAGGTCCTCGATGCTGCCATCGAGCGCGGCAACGCGCATGGCTTCGGCACCAACCGGTTCGCGAAAGCCGATGCCGAGCGTGGCGCCGGGTTCGGCATCGATCACCAGCCAGCATTCTTCCTTGCCCGTATCGTATTCGCCGAGCTCCTTCGCCTGCGCATCGTCAGGATGGACCTGCACGGAGAGCTTCTCGCTGGTGAAGATGTACTTCACGAGGAGCGTATAGACGTCCTCGACCGGTTCGAACCAGATTTCGCCGATGCGCTTGCCATAGGGCACCATGAACGGCGCGGGCAGCTGATCGCGGCCCCAGGGCTTCTCCACGGTGCGGACAGCGAGTGCGCTCACTGGTTTACGGCTCCGGAAAGCTTGCCGACTTTCTGAGCACCATCGCGCGTGCAGACGAGGACATTGCCCTTGTCGACCACCACGATGAGATCTTGCGCGCCGATCACCGAGACATGCGGGCCATCGCTATCGACGAGGACATGGGTGCAATCGACAAGTTCGACCGGGCCGCGCACCGCGTTGCCGGCTTCGTCCTGATCGAGCGCATCGTGGAGCGCCTGCCAGTTGCCGATATCGGACCAGGCCATTGCGGCGGGGACCATCGCGGCGCGGGCGGTGTTTTCCATGACCGCGTAATCGACCGATTCGCCTTCGATCAGGGCGAAGGCAGCGGCATCGGGGTGGAAGCGGGTGCCGTCTTCCCGGCCCTTTGCGACGGCCGCGCGTACTGCTTCGGCGAGTGCGGGGCGATGTGCGGCAAGTTCTTCGAGGAAGGTGCCGGCGCGGAATGCAAAGATGCCGCCGTTCCATGCATATCCGCCATCGGCGAGGAAGCCGATCGCGCGTTCAAGATCGGGCTTTTCGACGAACTGGGCCACCGCGAAGCCGCCCGAGCCAAAGATGGCCTCACCGCGCTTCAGATAGCCGAAACCGGTTTCGGGCGCGGTGGCGGCAATGCCGAAGGAGACCAGCCAGCCTTCACGCGCCAGCGCAGCGGCTTCGCGCGCGGCGGCCTGAAAAGCGGCGACATCGCCGATGTGGTGGTCGCTCGGGCAGACGAGCATGACTGCATCGGCAGGCAGGCGCAGCGCCGCGAGCGCGATGGCGGCGGCGGTGTTCTTGCCTTCCGGCTCGACGATCACCGTGCTGCGCGCAGGATCAGGCAACTGCGCCTCGACATGACCCAAATGCGCCGCGCCGGTGACGACGATGGGCGCACCGAAGCCTGCTTCGGCGGGGCAGCGCAGGACAGTCGCTTCAAACAGCGTGGAATCGCCGACGAGCGGCAGGAACGGCTTGGGCATGACCTTGCGCGAGCGCGGCCAGAGGCGAGTGCCGCTGCCGCCGCACAGAACAACGGGAGTTATTGCGTCCATGGGATTCCTGTCCAAGTGCCCCCGCCGCCGGGAGCATCAGCTATGCGCATCCTTTCGGTGCCATGCCAGTACCCTAGGTGCAAGTGACTGCTGGTCCATTACAGTCCTGCAGGCGGCTTGGTGCCCGGCACGAAGAAGCTTTGCTGCCAGCCATAATCGGATTCGATGGGGTTCCCGGCGCGATCTGTCGCGGGGCGGAACCGGAAGCGCTGGGTGGCAAGGCGGCAGGTGATGGCATCGGCTTCGGGATCGGGGCTCGGCTTGTGGATGCGGCAGGCGCGGACGCGGCCGTCCGTACCCACGGTGAGAACCACGATAACGCTTGAGCCGAGGCGCAGGTTCCGGGTGCGCGCGGGATAATCGCGCGTGGCGGTGATATCGCCCGCGATCTTGACCGCACGGCTGGCGCCCGCGCCCGCCCCATCGCCGTTGCCGCCGCTGCCCGTGCCGGTGCCGGCCGTGCCGCCACCGGTACCGGCACCTGCGCTCGATGCACCCGAATTCGTGGCATCTCCCGTTGAGGCGGCGGGGGCGGCAGTCACCGCCTTCGTCGGTATTTTCGCGGGGGCGGCGACCACGGGCTTGGGCTTGGCCGCCTTGGCAGCAGCGCCTTCGGCCCCGGCAGGCTTGGACGTCGGGGCCGGGCTGGCGGGCGGCGGTGGCGGATCGAGCGGGATGGAGTAGGCGGCAGTGGCCGCGTCCTGGATCATCGTGATCGCACTACTGGCAAGGCCGGTGAAGATCGCGAAGCCGAGGCCGACATGGAGGACAGCAACCGCCAGCCACAGCCAGACGCGCGTGCGGCGGCTGAGCGCGGGGCGGTCGCTGAAGCGGGTGCTGGCGGGCGCGGTGGTCACCCAGCGTGTCTAAAGCATCCGGGGCCAAACCGGAATCCTAGTCGCTGAGGAAGCTGTCTTCGCGCGCAAGCGAGACGAGCCGCAGGCCATGCGCGGCCGCCTGCTGGGCGGCCAGCGTGGAGGCGGCGGAGATCGTGACGAGCAGCGGGCAGCCCGCCAGCACCGCCTTCTGCACCAGTTCGAAACTGCACCGGGCGGTGAGGACGATGAAGCCCTCCCCTGCCCTCAGCCCGGCGTGCGCCATCGCGCCGAGCAGTTTGTCGAGCGCGTTGTGGCGGCCGACGTCCTCACGAACGAGATGGACGGTGCCATCGGGCGCGCAGAACGCGGCGGCGTGGACGGCGCGGGTGGCCTGCCCAAGCGGCTGGAGCGCAGGGAGGGCGGCGACAGCGCGGAAGATCGCGGCGTCATCGACTTCCAGCCGCGCCTCGACCATGGGCAGCGGACGCAGGACCTGTTCGAGACTTTCGATCCCGCAGAGGCCGCAGCTGCCCTCGGCCAGGCGCAGGCGCGCGCGCTCCATCAGCGGGGCGGCATCATCGGCGGCGAGCTGGATCCGCAGCATCCAGCCGCCGGCGGGAACCTCGCTCGCCTCGGCAGACAGGAGCTGGGCGGGCGATGCGATCAGCTGTTCGGAAAGACAGAAGCCCAGCGCGTAATCGCCAAGATCCGCCGGGGTCGCCATCATCACCGCATAGCCGAGGCCGTTGATCTCGACCGCGATGGGCGCTTCGATCGCCAGCAGCCGCTCGCGCGGGGCGGGCGGGCGGCCATCGGCGAAGTGCTCGGCAAAGCTGCGCGGTACCGCAGCCGGGTTCGCCGGTTCAGGCAGCATGCGACGCAAGCTGTTCCAGCGCCGCGCGTGCTGCCGGATCGAGCAGGGCGCCCTCGGCCTTGCCGAGCACGGCAAAGACATCGGCCTTCATCCGCGGCGACCAGAACGCCTCGATATGTTCGGCGATCATGGCCGCCGGGTCCGGCTCGTGCGTGACGTTGCGCGCGATCTGGTTGGCCATGTAGATCAGCTTCTCGGTGGTATGTCCGCTCATTCCGCCGGCTCCATTGCGCCTTCATGCCCCTGGATGCGGCGCGAATGCGCGGCCTGAGCTTCATACTCTTCCTGCCACTCGGTCGGGCCGTTGGAGGGGGTGATCTGCACTGCGGTCACCTTGTATTCGGGGCAATTGGTCGCCCAGTCCGAATAGTCGGTGGTGACGACGTTGGCCTGTGTCGCGGGGTGGTGGAAGGTGGTGTAGACCACCCCCGGCGCGACCCGATCGGTGACGGTGGCGCGCAGCGTCGTCTCGCCCGAGCGGCTGGCGAGGCGCACCCAATCGCCCGACTTGATGCCGCGGTTTTCCGCGTCGGTCGGGTGGATTTCGAGCAGGTCCTCCGGATGCCACACGACATTGGCGGTGCGGCGGGTCTGCGCGCCGACGTTGTATTGGCTGAGGATGCGGCCCGTGGTGAGGAGCAGCGGGAAGCGCGGGCCGGTGCGCTCGTCGGTCGGGACATAATCCGTCACCACAAACTTGCCCTTGCCGCGCACGAAGCCATCGATGTGCATGATCGGGCTGCCATCGGGCGCGGCATCGTTGACCGGCCACTGCAGCGAGCCTTCGGCATCGAGCCGTGCGAAGCTGACGCCCGCGAACGTGGGCGTGAGGCGAGCGATCTCGTCCATGATCTCGCGCGGGTGGGTGTAGGCCCAATCGAGGCCCATCGCCTGCGCCATCAGCTGGGTGATCTCCCAGTCCTCATAGCCATTCTTCGGCTCCATCACCTTGCGCACCGGCTGGATGCGGCGTTCGGCATTGGTGAAGGTGCCGTTCTTTTCAAGGAACGTGGAGCCCGGCAGGAAGACATGCGCGTAGTTCGCGGTCTCGTTGAGGAAGAGGTCCTGCACGATCACGCATTCCATCGCGGCGAGGCCTGCCGCCACATGCTTGGTATCAGGGTCGGACTGGAGGATGTCCTCGCCCTGGATGTAGATTGCCTTGAACAGGCCGTCGGTCGCGGCATCGAGCATGTTGGTGATGCGCAGGCCCGGCTCGGGATCGATGGGCACGCCCCATTCCGCCTCGAACAGCTGGCGAGTCGCGGCATCGGAAACGTGGCGGTAGCCGGAGAGCTCATGCGGGAAGCTGCCCATGTCGCAGGCGCCCTGCACGTTGTTCTGCCCGCGCAGCGGGTTCACGCCGACACCGCGGCGGCCGATGTTGCCGGTGGCCATCGCGAGGTTGGCGATGGCCATGACGGTGGACGAACCCTGGCTGTGCTCGGTCACGCCGAGGCCATAATAGATCGCCCCGTTGCCGCCGGTGGCGAACAGGCGAGCCGCGCCGCGCAGGTCTGCGGCTGGGACGCCGGTCACGGGCTCGAGGAATTCGGGGCTGTTGCGATCCAGGGAGACGAAATCGGCCCAGTGGCGGTATTCCTCCCAATCGCAGCGTTCGCGGATGAAGGCTTCATCGGCGAGGCCTTCGGTGACGATCACGTGGGCGAGCGCAGTAAGCACCGCGACATTGGTGCCCGGGCGCAGCGGCAGGTGATAATCGGCGCTGATGTGGGGGCTGCGGACAAGATCGGTGCGGCGCGGATCGATCACGATGAGCTTGGCGCCCTGCCGCAAGCGGCGCTTCATGCGGCTGGCGAAGACGGGGTGGCCGTCGGTCGGGTTGGCGCCGATCACGAAGATGACGTCGCTATCCTCGACCGAATCGAAGTCCTGCGTGCCCGCCGAGGTGCCGAAGGTGGTCTTGAGGCCATAGCCGGTGGGCGAGTGGCAGACGCGCGCGCACGTATCGACGTTGTTGGTGCCGAACCCGGCGCGGACCAGCTTCTGGACGAGGAAGGTTTCCTCGTTGGTGCAGCGGCTGGAGGTGATGCCGCCCAGCGCATTGCGGCCGTACTTGGCCGAGATGCGCTTCAGTTCGCTGGCGGTGTGGGCGATGGCCTCGTCCCAGCCGACTTCCTGCCACGGCTCGTCGATCGAAGAGCGGATCATGGGCGAGAGCACGCGCTCCTGATGCTGCGCATAGCCCCAGGCGAAGCGGCCCTTGACGCAGGAGTGGCCGCGATTGGCCTTGCCGTCCTTCCACGGCACCATGCGCACGACTTCCTCACCGCGCGTTTCGGCGCGGAACGTGCAGCCGACGCCGCAATAGGCGCAAGTGGTGACGACGGCGCGTTCGGGCTTGCCGATTTCCTTGACCGCCTTTTCCTGCAAGGTGGCGGTGGGGCAGGCCTGGACGCAAGCGCCGCACGAAACGCATTCGGAGGAGAGGAAGGTGTCGGACGAAAGGCCCGCGCTGACCTTGCTGTCAAAGCCCCGGCCTTCGATGGTGAGCGCGAGAGTGCCCTGCACTTCATCGCAGGCGCGCACGCAGCGCGAGCACATGATGCACTTCGAGGGGTCGAAATCGAAGTAGGGGTTCGACACGTCCATCGGCTGGGCGAGGTTGTTCGCGCCTTCATAGCCATAGCGCACATCGCGCAGGCCCACGGCGGCGGCCTGATCCTGCAACTCGCAATCATTGTTGGCGCTGCAGGTGAGGCAATCGAGCGGGTGATCGGAGATGTAGAGCTCCATCACCCCGCGCCGCAGCTTTTCGAGGCGTTTGGTCTGGGTGTGGACCTTCATGCCTTCCGAAACGAGCGTGGTGCAGCTGGCGGGGGTCCCGCGCATCCCGTCGATCTCGACGAGGCAGAGGCGGCATGAGCCGAACTGCTTGACGCTGTCGGTCGCGCAAAGCTTGGGGATCGAGCCGCCCGAGACGGCGGCGGCGCGCATGACCGTGGTGCCGGGGGCGACGGAGACTTCGCGCCCGTCGATATTCAGCGTGACCGTCGCTGCGCCCCGGACTTCCGGCGTGCCGAAATCGGGCTGGGGGCGATAGGTTTCGCGTTCACTGTCCATCGAGATGCTCCTGCGCGGCGACAAGATCTTCGCGCGTGTTGATATTGGCGGGGCTGGCCGAAAGCGTGACGGGCCGCGCACCGATCATGGCGGCAAAGGCGCGCATCGAGTGCCTGGCATCGGCGGCAAGAAAGGCATCGAGCATGGGGCCGGCCGAGGCGGGCCAGAGGCCGATGACGGGCTGGTCCGCAACATAGGCGGGCGCTGGCGCGAGATCGGCGCTTGTCTGCGGCGCCAGGCCGCCGCAATCGACGCCGCACGTGAGCACATCGCTGTAGCCATGGCTTGCGGCGTGATGGAGCGCAGCGTTGATGCCGCCGAGGGGGCCCATGCCGGCGCGCGGGCGATCAGCGATGTCACCGCGACCGACCACGATCACGCCGTCGCATTGTGCTTCGAGCGACGCGACGGCCCGCGCCAGCAGGGTTTGACCGCCCAGCGCGGCGAGTGCCTTGTCGCTGCCGAAGCGCGAGGACTGGCCGCCGGCAAGGACTGCGCCGAGGATCATGATTTCCCCACCGTAGTTCTGTGGCCCTTCGACAAGCTCAGGGCGAGCGGAGTTTGGTGCATTGGGGAAGAGCCCCAACCCAGGACCCGCTCATCCTGAGCTTGTCGAAGGATGCTGGCGCGACAGCTGCTCATTCCGCCGCTTCCTGCTCGGGCGCGGACATGCCGAAGTCTTCCGGCCAATGCTTCAGCGCGGAGAGCACCGGGTATGGCGTGAAGCCGCCCAGCGCGCAGAGGGAGCCGAACTTCATCGTCTCGCACAAGTCTTCGAGCAGGGTGACGTCTTCCGCCAGCGTGCGCGGGGCCTTGCGGGCGTTGTGCATCTGGGGAAGCGTTTCGACCTTGTCCGCCTGACGGCCGGAGCGGACGCGGATGCGGTCGATCAGTTCGACGCCGCGGGTGCTGCCGATGCGGCAAGGGGTGCACTTGCCGCACGATTCGGCGGCGCAGAAGCTCATGGCGAAGCGGGCCTGCGCGCTCATGTCCGCCGTCTCGTCGAACACGGTGAGACCGGCGTGGCCGATGAGGCCATCGGCAGCAGCGAAGGCTTCGTAATCGAACGGCAGGTGGAAATCGGCAGGCGGGTGATAGGCGCCGAGCGGCCCGCCAACCTGCACCGCGCGGACCGGGCGGCCCGAAGCGGTGCCGCCGCCGATCTCGTTCACCAGTTCGCCGAGCGTAACGCCGAAGCCGACTTCGAAGAGACCGCCGTGCTTGACGTTGCCCGCCAGCTGGATCGGCATCGTGCCGCGCGAACGGCCGAAGCCGACTTCGGCATAGGCAGCGCCGCCATGGGCGAGGATCCACGGCACGGCGGCCAGGGTCAGCACGTTGTTGACCACGGTGGGCTTGCCGAACAGGCCTTCAAGCGCCGGGAGCGGCGGCTTGGCGCGCACTTCGCCGCGCTTGCCTTCGAGGCTGTTGAGCAGCGAGGTTTCCTCGCCGCAGACATAGGCGCCCGCGCCGACGCGGACCTCGACTTCGAACGGGGCGACGTGTGGGACGGCGAGCGCGATGGCCGCCTGCAGCTTGGCAATGGCGTGCGGGTATTCGCTGCGGACGTAGATATAGCCCTTGCCTGCGCCGACGGCGTGGCCGGCAATCGCCATACCCTCGATCAGCATGAAGGGATCGCCTTCCATCACCATGCGATCAGCGAAGGTGGCGCTGTCGCCCTCGTCGGCGTTGCAGACGATATACTTGATGGGGCCAGCCGCCTTGGCGACGGTGGTCCACTTGATGCCCGCCGGGAAACCCGCACCGCCGCGGCCGCGCAGGCCGGACTGGGTGACTTCGGCGACGGTGGGCTCGGGGCCGAGTTCGCGCGCACGCTTGAGGCCGGCCCAGCCGCCGGTCGCGGCATAGTCTTCGAGGCTGAGGGGCCGCGTCTTGCCGGCGCGGGCGAAGGTGAAGCGCTGCTGGCGGGCGATGAAGGGGTGCTCGGCGACCACGCCGATGGCCTTGTCGCTGGTGCCCGCGAGGACGGCGGCGACGTCCTCGGGTGAGAGAGGGCCGAAGCCCTGCCCCTCGATCTCGGCGAGCGGTTCGAGCCAGTGCATGCCCCAGCTGGAGACGCGCTCCACCCTGCAGCCTGCGGCGGCGAAGGCGGCGGCGACGGCATTGGCCCCGCAAGCAAGCGCGGCGGCATCGTCAGAGATACGGACCGTGATCATGCCAGGCTCTCCACCAGCGCGCCGAGGCGGGCGGCATCGAGCCGGCCGTGGACTTCGTGGCCGATCATGGCGGCAGGGCCGACGCTGCACAGGCCGAGGCAGTAGACCGTTTCGACCGCGACGCGGGGGTTATCGGGCAGCGCGGCGACCATGGCTTCGACACCGCGCGCCTGGCAGCTTTCGGCGCGGCAAAGCTTGAGCACGGGACGGGCCTCCGGCTCATCGCGGAAATCGTGGTAGAAGCTGACGACGCCGTGAACTTCCGCGCGGGTGAGGTTCAGCGCGTGGGCGATGCGGCGCACCGCGTCTTCCGAAACATGGCCGAACGCGGCCTGCACATCGTGCAGGATCGGCAGCAGCGCGCCCTCGCGGCCGGCGTGGCCTGCAAGGATGGCATCGAGCTCGTCGTGGTCTGTCATGCGCCAATGCCATGGGAATTCAGCGGCTCAGGTCAAATTGAATTGCCTGATGGTTGATAGGATTTTCCTATCAAATGGGCGCTTGGAGCCCCGCCGGTTCGAGCGCGCGGGCGGCCGCGAGCGCGGCGCGCGCCATGGGTCCGAGCGGATCACGATTGACCACGACGAGCCCTACCCGGCGGGCATCCTCCGGCTCGTCAAAGGGCAGGAAGCGCGCCCATTCGACGCCCGCCATCAGCCGCGCATAGCCATCGGGCACGATCGTGGCGAAGGCGCCCGAGTGGACCAGGGCGAACAAGGCGAAATGGCTATCCGCCGTGGCGCGCGGGCTGACGGCAAGGCCGCGCACGGCGAGACGTTCATCGAGGATGCGGCGATATTGCATGCCCTGGTGGAGCAGGCAGAGGTTCTGCGCGCAGGCCTCGGTCCAGGTGATCGCATCATGCTGATCGAACCCGCTGCCGCGGGCCGCGAGGAACACGTAGCGCTCCGCATAGAGCGGAACGACAAGGACATTCGCGGGTGGTTCGTGATCGAGGTAGGTGATCCCGGCATCGACTTCGAAGGCATGGAGCCCATGCTCGATCGCGCGCGAGGTGGCTGAACGGACCGAGAGCGTGATTCCCGGGTTCTGCGCCAGCAGCGCCTCACCCAGAAGGCCGATGAGCGGGAGTGCGGCGGGGATTGCGGCGAGCCCGAACTCCCCTCGCAGCGGCGCGGCGGTGGCCGCCACCGCGCTCGCCATGCCGCTTACCGCGCCAAGGATCTGCTCGGCCCAGGGCAGCATCGCTTGTCCGTAGGGGGTCAGGCCGATGAAGCGGCGGTCGCGCTCGACCAGGCGGCGGCCAAACTCGTCTTCCAGCGCGACAAGGCCGGCCGAAAGTGTAGGCTGCGATATGCCGCAGATGGCCGCCGCCTTGGCGAAATGTTGCTCACGCGCGAGCGTGACGAAATAGCGCAAATGGCGCAGCTGCATCGGACGGCCATCCCTTGTGAGAGGAAAGGCCTATCACAAATTGCAGGAAACGTCAGTCCGCAGGCTTGGCCATGTATTCCTGATACCACTTCACGAAGGCAGCAACTCCGTCCTTTACAGTGGTGGCAGGCTTGTAGCCCAGATCGCGTTCGAGATCGGAGACATCGGCGAACGTATCCGGCACGTCGCCCGCCTGCAGCGGCAGGAGGTTGCGGATGGCCTTCTTGCCGAGCGCTTCTTCGAGCGCCTCGATATATTCGGTGAGCTTGACCGGGCTGTTGTTGCCGATGTTGTAGATCCGGTAGGGCGCGTTGCTCGTGGCGGGATCGGGGCGGAACGCATCCCAATCCGGGTTCGGCTGGGCCGGACTGTCACAGGCGCGGATCACGCCCTCGACGATATCGGTGACGAAGGTGAAATCGCGCGTGTGGTTGCCGTAGTTGAACACATCGATGGGCTTGCCCGCGATGATGTTCTTGGCGAACAGGAACAGCGCCATGTCCGGCCGGCCCCACGGCCCATAGACGGTGAAGAAGCGCAGGCCGGTGGTCGGCAGGCGGTAGAGATGGCTGTAGCTGTGTGCCATCAGCTCGTTCGCCTTCTTCGTGGCGGCATAGAACTGCAGCGGGTGATCGACGCCGACATGCTCGCTGAACGGCATGGTCTGGTTGGCGCCGTAGACGCTGCTGGTCGAGGCATAGACCAGATGCTCGACCCCGCCGTGGCGGCAGGCTTCGAGGATATTGGTGAAGCCGACGATGTTGCTTTCAACGTAGGCGTGCGGGTTTTCGAGCGAGTAGCGCACCCCGGCCTGGGCTGCGAGGTTGATTACCCGGCGGATGTCGTTCTCGGCAAAGGCCTGATCGACCACCGCACGGTCCGCGAGATTGCCGCGCACGAAGGTATACTTCGCATTGGTGCGGCGCGCGGTCTCGTCCAGAATGGCAAGGCGCGCTTCCTTGATCGCGGGATCATAGTAATCGTTGACGACATCGAGCCCGACAACATCATCCCCGCGCTCGAGCAGGGTCTTGGCAGTGTGAAAGCCGATGAAGCCGGCATTGCCGGTCACGAGGATTGCCATCTGTTTCTCCGGCGCCTTAAGTCTCAGCGATTGCTGACATTCGTCTCGCGGCTCGCCGTAGTCTGACTCAGTTACAGCCGCAAGTCGCGCGATTTGGCCTTTTCGCGCCTAGAGGCTCCAGTAGCGGATGTCCTCGCGCAGGCTTTGCGGCGCGACGGCCGACTTCACGTCGATGAGGATGCCGCCCGGGGCGATCATGGCCTGGATCGCATCGATCCCCATCGCCGCGTAGTGATCGTGAGACACCGCGTAGATCAGCAGATCGACTTCCGAGAAGGCCTCGATCGGCGCAAGGTCGATCGCGAGTTCGTGGCGCGTTGCATCGTGGTTGGCCATCGGATCATGAACCAGCGGCGTGATCCCGAATTCGCACAGTTCGCGGTAGATATCCTCGACTTTCGAATTGCGGATGTCCGGCACGTTTTCCTTGAACGTCAGCCCGAGAATGCCGACGCGGGCGTCCTTCAGGGCGCGGCCTGCAACCGCCAGCATCTTTACCGCGCGCTGGGCGATATAGCTGCCCATGCTATCGTTGATGCGGCGGCCGGAAAGGATCACTTCGGGATGATAGCCCAGCTGCTCCGCCTTGGCGGTGAGGTAGTAGGGATCGACGCCGATGCAGTGCCCGCCGACAAGGCCGGGGTAGAACTTGAGGAAGTTCCACTTGGTGCCAGCCGCGGCCAGCACTTCCTTGGTGCGGATGCCGACAAGATCGCAGATCTTCGAAATCTCGTTCATCAGCGCGATGTTGATATCGCGCTGGGTGTTCTCGATGACTTTCGCGGCCTCCGCGACCTTGATCGAGGACGCGCGGTGGATGCCGGCGTGGATGATCGAACCATAGAGTTCGGCCAGCGTATCGAGCGCTTCATCGTCCTGCCCGGCGACGACCTTGACGATGGCTTCCAGCGGATGCGCCTTGTCACCGGGATTGATGCGTTCAGGGCTGTAGCCGAGCTTGAAGCCGACACCGCTCTTGAGACCGGAGGCCGCTTCGATGATGGGCGCGCAGACTTCCTCGGTGGCGCCGGGATAGACGGTGCTTTCGAAGACGATGATCGTGCCCGGGGCAATGATGCTGCCGATCCTGGCGCAGGAAGCCGTGATGTTCGAGAAATCGGGGCGGCAGCTTTCGTCGACCGGGGTCGGCAAAGTCACGATGATGATATTGCAGCCGCCGAGGTCCTCGACCGATGACGTGATGGTCAGCGTGGAGGCCTCGAGCTCTTCGGGCGAGATTTCGTTGGTGTAGTCATGCCCGGCACGCAGCGTGGAGACGCGCGTCTCGCTCACGTCGAAACCGATCACCTCATGCTTGCGGGCGAACGAGACAGCGAGCGGCAGGCCGACGTAGCCAAGTCCTACGATGCCGATTTTGCCGAAATGCTTCATCTTCAAAAACCTGCCTCATGCGCTTGGCCATCCGGGCTGGGGCCTGTCCGCTCACCCGGAACCGTTTCGGCGCGCTGCTAACCGCGCCAGCACTCCCATATCGGATATTTGCGAATACGGACTTAACCGCGGCAGAGCAGACAAGGCTCCGATGCGGCAGGGACGCCACGGTTTCCGTTCGTGAAACGAGCCGAAGCATTTCGGGGAAGGCAGGGCCGCGCAGTTCGGCTAGGGACAACTATCTGATTCTCATTGCCGACAAAGCCTACGGAGTGCCTGATGACCCACGCTGCGACCATCCCTGCACGCGACGCCCAAGTTGCGAACAGCACCGAAGGACTTTCCCGGGATGACGTCCGCACCGACTGGAGCCGGGCTGAGATCGCCGCATTGTTCGACCTGCCGTTCACCGAGTTGCTGTTTCGCGCCGCCGAAGTGCATCGGCGCCATCACCGGCCGGATGAAGTCCAGCTGTGCACGCTGCTTTCGATCAAGACCGGCGGCTGCCCGGAAGATTGCGGCTATTGCTCGCAATCGGTCAAGGCGGACAGCGGGGTCGAGGCGACCAAGCTGATGGAAGTGCAGGCGGTGCTCCAATCCGCTGCGCAGGCGCGCGATGCCGGATCGAAGCGCTTCTGCATGGGCGCGGCCTGGCGCAACCCCAAGGACCGCGACATGCCCGCGATCATCGCGATGGTGCAGGGCGTGCGCGCGATGGGCATGGAAACCTGCATGACGCTCGGCATGCTGAGCGAGGCGCAAGCAGCACAGCTCGCTGAGGCGGGGCTCGATTACTACAACCACAACATCGACACCTCGCCCGAACGCTATGGCGAGATCATCACCACGCGCAGCTTTGACGAGCGGATCGACACGCTGGCACAGGTCCGCAGGGCGGGGATCAATGTCTGCTCGGGCGGGATCGTCGGCATGGGCGAAACGCGCGGCGACCGGGTGGGCTTCATCCATGCGCTGGCGACGCTGGAGCGCCATCCCGAAAGCGTGCCGGTAAATGCGCTGGTGCCGATCAAGGGCACAGTGCTGGGCGACATGCTGGCCGATACCCCGCTCGCCAAGATCGACGATATCGAATTCGTGCGCACGGTGGCGGCGGCGCGGATCACCATGCCGCGTTCGATGGTGCGGCTTTCGGCGGGGCGCGAATCGATGTCGGAAGCCACGCAGGCGCTGTGCTTCCTGGCGGGTGCCAACTCGATCTTCACCGGCGACCGCCTGCTGACCGCGGCCAATGCCGGTGACGATGCCGATGCGGCGCTGTTTGCGCGGCTCGGCCTGAAGCCGATGGAGGCGGAAGAGCCCATGCGCGCCGACAAGAAGTGCGCGGACAGGGCTTCGGCCTGCGGGCAATAGGCGGGGCAAGATGATCGCGGCAATCGATGCGTGGGAAGCGCAGCGCGCGGATCTCGAAAGCCTCGCGGCGCGCGGTCGCGGTCGCAGCCTGATCGGGCGGCACGGACGGGACTTTTCCTCGAACGACTACCTCGCCATGGCGCGCGCGCCGCGGCTGGCCCGCGCTGTGGAGCAAGCCATCGCGCGGGGCGTGCCGATCGGTTCGGGCGGATCGCGCCTGCTACGCGGCAACGATCCCGAGCATGAGGCGCTCGAGGCGGAAGCGGCGGAGTTCTTTGGCGCAGAAAGCGCACTGTTTCTCTCGTCGGGCTATGCCGCCAATGTCGCCATGCTGGCGAGCCTGCCGCAGCGCGGCGACCTTGTGGTCCACGATGCGCTGATCCACGCCTCGATGCACGAGGGCCTCGCGCTGACGCGGGCCAGCGCGGCCGAGGCCCGGCACAACGATGTGAACTGCTTCGCAGAAGCGATTGCGGGATGGCGCAGGGCGGGCGGCAAGGGCCGGGTGTGGCTGGCTTTCGAAAGCCTCTATTCGATGGACGGCGACCGGGCGCCGCTGGCGGAACTCGCCCGGCTCGCAGAGCAGCACGAGGCGATCATGCTGATCGACGAAGCGCACGCCACCGGCGTGTTCGGCCCGGACGGACGCGGCCTTGCCGCCGCACTCGACGGGCGCGCGGACACGGTGGTGCTGCGCACCTGCGGCAAGGCGCTGGGGTGCGAGGGCGCGCTGGTCTGCGGGCCGGCGGTGATGCGCGATTTCCTGGTCAACCGGGCGCGCCCGTTCATCTTCTCGACCGCGCCATCGCCGCTTATGGCAGCTGCGGTGCGCGAGGCCTTGCGCATGCTGGCGGATGAGCCCGAGCGGCGGGCCGGACTGATGGCACGCGTGGCCCAGGCCGAGGCCGCGCTGGCGCCGTGGGGCGCGGAGGTGACCGGTACGCAGATCATGCCGCTGGTCCTTGGCGATGAAGTGCGCACCATGGCGGTTGCCGCGCGCCTCCAGGCCGCCGGCTTCGACATTCGCGGCATCCGCCCGCCGACTGTTCCGCCGGGGACAAGCCGGCTGCGGATCTCGCTGACACAAAACATCACGCCGGAAGATATTGACGCACTGGCGGGAGCCTTGGCAGAGGCACTGGCATGAGTGCATTTGTTGTGACCGGAACCGATACCGGCATTGGCAAGACGGTGTTTTCTGCGGCCCTCGCCGGGGCGCTGGATGCGCATTACTGGAAGCCGGTGCAATCCGGCCTCGCTGACGGGGCGGACAAGGACAGCGTGGCGGCGCTTGCCGGGCTGCCTGCGGCGCAGATCCTTCCCGAAGCCTATCGCCTGACCGAACCGCTCTCGCCCCACCGCGCGGCAGAGCTGGACAGCGTGACCATCGACCCCGATCGGCTGATCCTGCCCGAGGCACGGCCACTGGTGGTGGAAGGCGCAGGCGGCGCGCTCGTGCCGCTGACGCGCGATCTGACGTATGCCGATATCTTCGCGCAGTGGGGGCTGCTGACGATCATTGTTGCGCGCACCTCGCTCGGCACGATCAACCACAGCCTGCTGACAATCGAGGCGCTGCGCGCGCGGCGCGTGCCGATCCACGGCGTGGCGTTCGTGGGCGAGGCGAACGAGGACAACGAAGCGACCATCTGCGGCATGGGCCATGTGCGGCGGCTTGGGCGTCTGCCCCTTCTGCCCTCGCTGGCGCCTGAGACTCTGGGCGAAGCGTTTGCACGGGGTTTCACCCTCGAAGACTTCACGTGAGCGGCTCGGCAGTCTGGCACCCGTTCACCCAGCACGGACTGGGCGAGCGTGTTCCGCTGGTGACACACGCCGAGGGCGCGGCGCTTTACACGGCCGACGGTCGGCGGGTGATCGACGCGATTTCCTCGTGGTGGGTGACAACGCATGGCCACTGCCATCCGCGCATTGTCGCAGCGATCCGCGAGCAGGCCGGAGCGCTCGACCAGCTGATCTTTGCCGGCTGGACGCATGCGCCTGCCGAGCGCGTCGCGGCAGGGCTTATCGCGCTGATGCCCGAGGAACTGACGCGGGTGTTCTTCTCGGACAGCGGATCGACCGCGGTCGAAGTCGCGCTGAAGATGGCGCTGGGGTATTGGGCCCACACCGGAAGGCCGCGCGGGCGCATCCTCGTGCTCGAACACAGCTATCACGGCGATACGATCGGCGCGATGTCGGTCGGCGAGCGCGGGGTGTTTAACGCGCCCTACGAACCGCTGCTGTTCGATGTCGGCACCATCCCCTTTCCGGTCGGCGATGGCAGCAACACGCTGGAGGCGCTGGAGGCGGCATGCCGCGAAGGCCCGGCGGCGTTCATTGTCGAGCCGCTGATCCTCGGCGCGGGCGGCATGCTGATGTACCCGCCGGCCCTGCTCGCCGCGATGGCCGAGATCTGCCGCCGCCACGAGGTGCTGCTGATCGCTGACGAAGTGATGACCGGGTGGGGCCGCACCGGCACCCTGCTCGCCTGCGACCAGGCGGGCGTGGTGCCCGATATCCTCTGCCTCGCCAAGGGGATCACCGGCGGCTCAATGCCGCTCGCGGTGACCATGGCGCGCGAGGCGATCTTCATGGCGCACTGGTCGACCGACCGGGCGAAGATGTTCTTCCATTCCTCGAGCTACACCGCCAATCCCATCGCCTGCGCGGCGGCGGTGGCGAATATCGCGATCTGGCAGTCCGAGCCCGTTATGGACCGCCTTGCCGACCTCGGTGCGCGCCAACAGACATTGCTAGACAGGCTGGCGCTACTGCCCGGCGTGGCGGCGGTGCGCCGCTGCGGAACGATTGCCGCGCTCGATCTGGAGGTGCGTGACGGCGGCTATATGTCATCGCTCGCACCGCGCCTGCTCGGCCTGTTCCGCGAGGCCGATGTCCTGCTGCGCCCGCTGGGCAACACGATCTATATCATGCCGCCCTATTGCATCGACGAGACGGATCTCACCAAGATCGGCGATGTGATCGAAATGGCCGTCCGCACCGTCAGGACCTAGCGCTAAGGGAAAACCCCGAGCGTTCGGCGAGACTAGCGCAACACAGAAAAATGGCTGCTTAAGCGAATCCGCTGGGAGCGCGTTAAGGCGCCTCCGGCACATCCTTGACGCGTCCCCCCGCTGGAGAGCGTGCCATGGTTCGCCGTGCTTTGATCGATCCCATCCACCGTGCGCAGAGCCAAGTGCGCCCCGCCTTGCGGATTGCCGTGCTGCTGGCGCTGCTTGCATCCTGCGGGCCGGTGCAGCTCAGGCGGACGGCGGAAATCACTTCGCCGATCGGCACGGCGCAGGCGGCGGGAACCACGGTGAAGAGTGCGCAAGCCGCGCAGTTGCCGCCGATGGTGCTGGGGGTGCAGACGCATTTCAGCCAGGGCTGGCCCGCCTCATCGCTGGCGCTGGCAAAACAGGTGGGCGCGCCGATGCTGCGCGATGCGCTCCCCTGGGCCGAGGCCGAGAAAGTGCGCGGCAGCTACACTCTGGACAGCCCCGCGGCGCAGGCGCTGGGGGCGGCCTGCAGCGCCGGACAGCGCCTGCTGCTGACGGCGATCCCGGCGAACCCGCTTTATGACGGCGGCGGGTGGGTTTCGAGCGCGACGGGCAATGCCGCCTTTGCGAGCTATCTCGCCGCGCTGGCCAGCCGGTTTGGCCCCTGCCTTGCCGCGATCGAGGTGGGTAACGAGATCAACGGCTCAGGCGCGATGGTCTATCCCGCCGGGGTGAACCCGGCCGCCGCCTATGTCACCACGCTGAAAGCGGTGCGCGCGCGGATCGGCGGGCGCGCGGCGATCCTTGGTGGATCGACCAACATGATCGGCACCGGGTTTTTGAAGACGCTGTTTGCGGCGGGAATGCTGGGCGAAGTGGACGGGATCGCGGTGCATCCCTACCGCTCGCGCGCCGAGGGGCTCGATGTGGAAATAGCGCAGCTGAACGCCGCGATGGATACGGCGGGCCGGCGCGTGCCGATCTGGGCAAGCGAGTTCAGCATCGACACCCGCGACCAGCCGAAGGCGGCGGGCGAGCTGATCAAGGAGGCGACCATGCTGGCGGCTGCAGGCGCGGCGCAGGCAAGCTGGTACGCGCTGATCGACCAGCGCTGGTTCCCGAACATGGGGCTCTTTGCAGGCAATACGCCCAAGGCACAGGCGCGCGCGTTCGGGCTGATGCAGCAACTGCTGGCGCGAGGGCGGCCGCAGCGGCTCGATCTTGGCGATCCGCTGCTGTTTGCCTATCGCTTCGGTGCGGATGCCACCGTGATCTGGGGCGCGCCGCGTTCGCTGAAGGTGGATGGCGGCACGGTGAGCGACGCGAGCGGTGCGCCCGCGCCCACCGCGCAAGTGAGCGAGCGGCCGCTGGTGATCACCGGCACCACCGCGATCCGCGTTGGCGCATCCACCTGGATCGCCGATACGCTGATGGGCTGGGGCACGCCGCAATGGCGCTACGGCGTGCGGCTCAAGGCCGATACGAGCTACCGGCTGCAGCTGTTCGACGATCAGTTCACCAGCTACTTCGGCGACCGCTGGTATCGCCCGCTGCGGATCAATGCCACGTCCGCCGCGCCGGGCGGCACCGCGGCCGCGCCGATGCGCGCAGTGTGGCGGCACGTTGCAACGGCAGCCGAAGCGTTCGACGTAGGCGGCTGTTTTGCCAAGGCCGCGGGCGGTGATGGCGTGGACCTGACCATCACGGCCGGGAGCCGGGTGCTGTGGCGCGGGGTGCTGACCGGCCAGTTGCAACTGCCGCCGATCAGCGCCGCACTGGCTCCGGGCGAAGGGCTGGAACTGGTCGCCGGGCCCAACCAGACGGCGGGCAGCGATTCGTTCAATCTGCGGCTGGTGCTGTTCCGGCGCGGTGCGGGCGAGCCGGTCGCCTGCCCTGACTGAGCGTGATCAGGCGAGCGGCGTTGGCGGCGGCGGCAGGCGGCGCGCGGTGAGGATCTTGACCGGCGCTTCCAGCATCTGCCCGCGCATCGAGCCTTCGCCCAGCGTCTGCGAGATCGGCGAATCCCAGATCTTGCGCACCACATCCATGCCTGCGGTGACTTTGCCGAACACGGCATAGCCCGCCTGCGCCTCCGGATCGGCCGACGCGGGGTTCGCATCGAGGCTGGTGAGGTCCGACAGCATGATCGAGAAATCCGCCGTCGCCGTGCCCGGCGCATTGCGCGCCATCGAGATCGCGCCTGCCACATGGCTGAGGCCGGTCTGGCTGGTCGGCTCGTGCGCGATGGGCGGGAACAGGCGGCGCGGATCGCGCAGGCCGCCCTGGAGCAGGCCATTGGGCTGATCGCCCCAGGCCAGATGCATGGCGCGATAGAAGCTGATCCCATCAAACCGGCGCGAATCGACATAGCGGAGGAAGTTCGCGGTGCTGATGGGGGCGTGCGCGCCATCAAGCGCGAGTTCGATCGTGCCGAGTTCGGTCGAGAGCGCGACGCGTTCCACGGGCGCGAGTGGAGGGGGCGGCGGCGGGGGCGGAGCGGCGCCTGCGCGCTTTCGCGGCGCTGCGGCAACCAGCAGCGAGGCAAGCGGAAGCGCGGTGAGGACGAATCGGCGGTTCATCATGGGATCGCATTAACCTTCAAGGCGCGCCGCGAAGCAAGGTTTGCCGCGCCGGACAGGCGGAAATGGCATGAACGCGCCCTCCGGTGCCGCTCGTAACGCGGCTTGGCGCGAATCTAACGGGCTTTCCGCCAGATGGGGCCACCCCACAACGCCACGGTCCGCCAGCCATGCCCGGCTGGCGGGCCACTTGTTCCAGACGCCAAACGGCCGGACGCCGAACGGCCAGACGCTAAACGGAAGGACCAACGATGTTCAAGACTGCCAAGACCCTGGCCCTCGGGCTCTTTGCCGCCGCCTGCATTGCCGGCCCCGCCCATGCCCAGTCCGCCGACTGGATCCGCCAGGTTACCCGCACCATCGCGGCCAAGCAGACCTACCCCAGGGCCGCGCAGGCGCGCGGCGAGGAAGGCACGGCCAAGGTGAAGATCTATGTTGCCGCTTCGGGCGTGGTGGAACGCGCGGAACTGGTTACCGCTTCGGGCTCGACCACGCTCGACCGCGAGGCCCTGGCCCTGCCGAGCCGCACCGGTTCGGTGCCGCCGCCGCCGGGCGGGGCGACCACGGTGACCGTGCCGATCACCTGGAAGCTGCTGTAAGCGCTGCCAGACCAGTTGACGACCGGAGCCAGAGGGCCCTCGGCCGAGGAAGGGACGGAGCAATCCGTCCCTTCTTTTTTGCGGTCAGCCGATCAGCTCTGGCGCCATTTCGCCCTCGCCGAAGAAGGCCTTGAGCGCGGCAAGACCGCGATGGATGTTGACCTTGATCAGGGCTTCGGACTGCCCGGTCATCGTGGCGGCCTCGCGGACGGAGAAGCCCTGCAGCTTGACCAGACGGATGGCATCGGCCTGCGGTCGGCGCAGGCGTTCGAACAGCCCGGCCATCACGATGCCGCTGAGCGAAGCGCTTTCGTGGCTGGGAACGCCGTGGAGGCCTTCGTCGAGTTCCTCGGTGCGGTTGCGCCCCGCACTGCGCAGACAATCGACGCCCTTGAAGCGGGCAATCGCCGCCAGCCAGGGCAGAAACGGACGGCCCGGTTCGAATGTGGCCCGCTTGAGATGGAGCGCGGTAAGCGCTTCCTGCACCGCATCATCGACCATTTCAGGCGAAAGGCGGCGGGCGAAATAGCGGCGAAGCCAGCGGCCCGCCTCTTCGAGCAGCCGGCGGTAGGCTGCCGCATCGCCGGCAAGGCTGGCAGCCATGGCACCCTCCCAATCGTAGCCGACGCTCTTGCGCGAGCCGATTGCGGCGCGCCGGACGGTCTCCAGTTGGCTTGCCATGCTTTCCTCCTTTGCCTCTCGATGCACCATCAGTGCCCGAGGCACCGCAAGTGGGCCACGCACCAGATGGTTATATTATCGATGCATGCCGGGAATGAGTGCATTCAAGTCGTTATTTCAAAAGAATAAATTCAGGCGCGCCGGGGCGTTTTCGCCCCAGTGCGGGGGCCAGTTCGCGCGTTGCGGGCAGGTCTGGCGCCACATCACCGGTGATCAGGCGGGCGCCGCGCTGGTAGGTCAGGTAGCTCCACAGCCAGCTGATGCCAACCGAAAGGCGATTGCGGTGCCCGGTCAGGAACCAGATGTGGGCCACGCACCAAAGGAGCCACGCGGGCAGGCCAGTCACGCGCAAACGGCCAAAATCCGCGATCGCGCGGCTCCGCCCGATGGTCGCCATGTTGCCCCAGTCGCGGTAGCGGAACGGCGCCGCACTGCGGCCTTGCAACGCCGCGCGAATTGCGCGCGCGGCGTATTCGCCCTGCTGCTTGGCGACCGGCGCGACGCCCGGCAGCGCGCGTCCGGTGGCATCGGTGCAGGCAGCCGTATCCCCGATCACGAAAATGGCCGGATCGCCCGCCGGATGGAGATCCGCGCCGACCGGTACGCGGCCCGCACGGTCACCCTTGCAGCCGAGCCATTCCGCCGCGCGGCTGGCCATCACGCCTGCCGCCCAGATGGTTGTGGTCGCCCGGATCCGGTCACCATCGACCGTCACGCCCTCGGCATCGATATCGGTTACGTCAGCCTCGAGCCGGACTTCGACGCCCAGTTCCTCGATCCCCTTGCGCGCCTTGGCCGAAAGCGTGGGCGGGAAGGAGGGCAGCAGCCGATCCCCGCGCTGCAGCAGCACGATGCGCGAGCAATGCGGAGTGATGTGGCGGAAATCCATGCTCACCGACTGCCGCGCGAGTTCGGCAATCGCGCCCGCCATCTCGACCCCGGTCGGGCCGCCGCCGATCACCACGAACGTGAGCAGCGCCTTGCGCCTTGCTTCGTCGGTTTCGGTTTCGGCGCGTTCGAGCGCGAGGAGGACGCGGCGGCGGATCGCGGTTGCATCGTCGATGGTCTTCACGCCCGGCGCGAAGGGTGCCCAGTCCTCGCGGCCGAAGTAGCTGTGCGTCGCGCCGGTCGCAATGATCAGCCAGTCGTAGGCGAGTGGTTCGCCGTCGCCGAGAATGACGCGGCGGCGCTCCTGATCGACGCCATAGACCCGGTCGAGCAGCACGCGCACGTTGGGCTGCCGCGCAAGGATCGCACGGATCGAGCCGGCGATGTCTGCGGGCGATAAGCCGGCGGTTGCGACCTGATAGAGCAGCGGCTGGAACAAGTGGTGGTTGCGCTTGTCGATCAGGGTCACCTCGACCGGCGCACCGGCCAGCGCCTTGGCCGCCGCCAAGCCGCCGAAACCACCGCCCACGATCACGACATGGGGGCGCCTGGCTGGCCCGCTTTCGGCCACTTCATCTGCTTTTCCGGCCATCGCCTTGCTCCCGCATTACCTGGCAAGTGGTTCGCGGGGAACGCGCGGATCGTTACAACGCTTCAGGGCGAGCGCAGCAGGGGATCGGCCGCAAAGGCGGCGATGAGGTGATCGGCCAGCGCGCGCACGCGGGCGGCGATGTAGCGCCCGGCGGGCATGACGAGGTGGATCGGCATGTCTGCGGGGGGATGATCGGGCAGCACTTCGATCAGGCGGCCGCTGGCGAGATCGTCCTCGAACAGCCAGCGAGCGTTTACGGCGATCCCGATCCCGGCAAGCGCCGCCGCGCGCAGGGCGTCCGGACTATCGGCGCGGAAGGTGCCGCTGACTTCGACCGGCGGCTCGCTGCCGAGTGCCCATTTGTTGCCCGATGCGAGCAGCGAATAGCTCAGGCAATTGTGCGCGGCGAGATCGGCAGGCCGGTGCGGCGAGCCATATTCCTCGAGGTAGGCCGGAGCCGCGACCATGACCCGGCGGGCGACCCCGATGCGGCGCGCAATCGAACGGCTATCGCCAATCGCGCCGACCCGGATCGCGAAATCGAGGTTGTCGGAAACGAGGTTGAGAGCGTGGTCCGACACTCTGAGATCAATCTCGATGCGCGGCTGCACGCGCTGGAAATTGGCAAGCATGGCGATCACGCGCGACTGTGCGAGCGTGAGCGGGGCGGTCAGCCGCACTTGCCCGCCCAGCGCGCCGTGCAGGCCCACTGCTGCTTCGGCCTCGTCAATCGCGGCGAGAGCCCGGAGCGCGGCCTCATAATAAGCCAATCCCTCGCTGGTCAGCGCGATCGAGCGGGTCGTGCGCTTCAGCAGCGCCGCGCCGAGGTGGCGCTCCAAGGCGCCGACCTGGCGCGAGACGGTCGACTGCGGCAATTCGAGACGCGCGGCGGCGCGGCTGAAACTGGCCGCATCCGCGACAGTGATGAAGGTGCGCATCCAGCCAGTGAGATCATTCACGCTCCCTACCTGCACGAACGGTCGATGCTGGTAAAGCACCATTCCGGCCCGCATGAGCACAGTTTGATGCGTTTCATGGATAAATCATATGTGACCGGCACTGCTTGCAGCAAGCGCAGTTGACGCCCATTGTCTGGGGGTTCTTCCGCTGCTCCTGCCGGTTTTGCGGCACCGTGTCGGTGCCAGCCGATCAGGAAGCCGGTCGCGGGCACAGGGCGATAGAGCCATGGAAATGCATCAGGTCCGGTACTTCCTGGCCGCAGCACGCCTGCTGAACTTCACGCGCGCTGCAATCGAGTGCAACGTGTCGCAGCCTTCGCTGACCAAGGCGATCCAGAAGCTGGAAGACGAGTTTGGCGCGCCGCTGTTCCGGCGCGAGCGGGCACGCACCCATCTGACCGATCTGGGTAAGGCGATGCTGCCGCACCTCGAGCGCAGCTTCGAGGCGGCGCAGACGGCAAAGCAGATGGCGCGCGGGATGGGCCGGGCGGAGATTGCCCCGCTCGCGCTCGGCGTGGCGCGGACAGTGGAGCATGCCACGCTGGAGCTCGTGCTTTGCGAGCTGGGCAAGAGCCTGAGCGGGCTGGAACTGGCGCTGGCGAGCGGTTCGTCGCGGGAGCTGATCGAACTTGCCATGGCCGGCTCGCTCGATCTGATCATCGCCGAAATGCCCGATGAAGCGCCTGAGCGGCTCGATTGCTGGCCGTTGTTCGCGGATGCCTGGTGCGTGGTCACCCGCGCCGATCATCCGTTTGCGATCGCGCCGCCCGCCTCCCCGGCGGTGCTGGAAGAGGAAACCTGGATCGATCTTGCCGGTGACGGCTGCGCCACGCTCGCGCGGATCGCCACGCAAGTCGGCGCGGCGATCGAGGTGCGGCATCAGGCGCAAGGCGCGGCGCAGCTGCGGCAGATGGTGCAGGCCGGGCTTGGCTGCGGATGGACGCCGCGCAGCCTGGCCGCGCCGCCGCTGGCAGCAACCGAGCTGCCCTTCGGATCGATCGAGGCGCGGTTCGTGCTGGCCTCGGTGGCCGGAAGGCGCCGGTCGGTGGCGGCGGAAGCCTTCCTCCGGGCCGCGCGGGCGCAGGACTGGGCGCTCGCGAGCGGTTCCGGGGCAGCAGCCGAGACATAGCAGCCGCGCATGGACTCGATGCATCGCGGGACATTTCCCCGGCGCGGCAATAGGTTCTATGAGATCAGGATGGACCGGCCACCTTCTCCTCCCGCCCCGCTGGCGCCGCAGCTGGCGCAAATCCGGCGCCGCAACCCGGATCTCGGCCCGTTTTTCGACGAGGTTGTGATCGCGCTGCGCGCGGCGGGCGTCGGTGCGTCTGCGCCGAAGGTGGGCGAGATGTTCCCGGATTTCTCGCTGCCAACCGCGCAGGGCAGCTATCGCCGGTTGGGCGACCTGCTCGATCAGGGGCCAGTCATCGTCAACTTTAGCCGGGGCCGCTGGTGCCCCTATTGCGTGCATGAAGTTTCGGCCTGGACCGGCATGCTGCCCGAACTGGCCGAGGCCGGGGTGCGCTTTGTCGAGATCACCGGCGAGACGGGCGGCGGCGCGCGGGCGATCGGTGCGCTGCTTGGGGCATCCCCGCACGCAGACGTCGCCGAAGTGCTGTGCGATGTCGATCACGGCGTTGCGCTGTCGCTCGGCCTCGCGTTTTTTGCGGGCGATCCGCTGCTCGATTTCTACCGCAAGGTGGGCGTCGATTTCCACGAGCTCTATGGATCGCCGAGCGGGTTCCTGCCGGTTCCGGCAACTTTTGCGATCGATCAGGCCGGGCGCATCCGGTTTGCCTATGCCAACGTCGATTTCCGCGAACGGGCGGAACCGGCCGACGTGCTGGCCGCGCTGCGCGAAGGCTGAGCCTTACCAGCGCAGAAGCGGCGGCACGGCGAAACGGATCGCGGTGGCCGCCAGCAGCATCGCCGCAGGATAGACCACCGCCGCAAAGGCCATCGTGCCCGAGGGGCAGAACAGGCTGTAGGCAAAGGTGCCGAGGGCTGCGGCGGCCCAGCCGGTCAGCCAGCCCGAGCGGGCGAGATCAGTCGGGGCCGCGCGGCGCAGCCACAGCACCAGGCCCGCACCCACCAGCAGCGCCGACACCAGCGCGACGGCGAAGCAGCGGGCAATTTCAAAAGGAGCCGCTTCTTCGAACGGCATGCGCTTGCCCGCCACAATGCTGTTGAGCAGCAGGCCCATGAGGCTGATCGGCAGCAGGCCGAGGAGCACCGTGCCGGCAAGCATCGCGCCGCCATCAGCGCGGCCCGGAACACCGGCGCGCAAGGCCGCCACCAACATGGCAAATCCGCCGGCAAGCAGGATTGCGCCCCGTGCGATCACAATGGGTGCGGGATGGAGGGCAAGCACATCGGCGCGCAAGCCAAGCACCAACCACACCGCAAGGACGGCCAGCGCGGTGAGGAAAAGCCCCGCCGCGACTCCGCGCCACACGCGCAGGGGCGCAACTGGCGTGAGATCACCGACCAGCGCCGCGATCGTCTGGTCGATTGTCGGATCGTCCCGATCTGAGGGCATGACAGGTCCTTCTCTGCACCGCCGCGCCTGGGAAAGAGACGGCCGCGACCGGCTGGACCGCAATAAGCGGCTGGCCGGGTTCGGGCCACGTGGCATCTTTGCTCGCCCCCCGCAAGACCGGCCCGCATGCCAAGAGGATAGCGGGCCGGTCGCTGCGCGGAGCAGGCGGCGCGGGTTTAGCCCCGGCGCAGCAGACGGTCGAGCGAGAGTGCTCCACCGCCTTTGGCGATAAGCGGCAGGAGAATGGCCGCCCAACTGAGATGTGTCGGCCAGGCATCCGGATAGACGAAGACCTCGATTACCGTGGTCATGCCGAGCAGCCCGAGCGCAGCAAAGCGCGTGCCGAGGCCGAGTACCAGCAGGATCGGGAACAGGTGCTCCGAATAGGTCGCCATGTGGGCGGCCAGATACGGCGGCACGAACGGCAGTTTGTAATCGGTGTCGAACAGGTAGTAGGTGCTGTCGGTGATCGTCAGCCACCCTTCGACCTTGGTCCGGCCCGACTGGAAGAACACCGCCGCGATGCCGAGCCGCGCCACCAGCAGCAGCACGGTTTCGGGCAGCAATCGCCCGGCAAGTTCGGCCAGCCGGTTATAAATGGATACGAGAGCGGTCATGCGGGGATACCTCGTTTGAACCGGCGGGCGCTCCGGATGGCCGGAGCGCCCGGCAGCAATCAGTGCGCTTTCGCGGTCAGCGAACCATTGCCCTTGGGCGTCTTGATCGAGGTGCAGGTGCCAGCCTTGACCAGCATCCACGCGTTGCCCTGATAATCGACCTTCGAGGTTCCGGCGCAGCTCGTGCCCGGACCCGCGGCGCATTCGTTCTTGCCGGCCTTGGCGACGCCGTAGCACTTTTCCATGGCGGGCTTGGTATCGGCCGCGTGGGCAGCGCCGGCAACAAGGCCGAGAGCGATCGAGGCGGCAAAAGCGGTTGCAGCAATCTTCATGACAAATTCCTTTTCGAACGGTTGAACCAGAGGGATTGAATGCGGGAATAAAGGGGCCGGCGCGCGGTCTGCGGCGCCCTTGCCCCCGTGTCCGGAAATGTTCGCGCCGGCCACGTTGACCAGTTCGCCATGTGCCGGGCAGCGGTTACAGGCCGCAGCATTTTTTCGGCGCGGGTGGACCGGGCGCGGGACAAATCCTAGGGAGAGGGCGAAACAAGTCACCGTGGTGAAAGGACAATCGGAACGTGCGGAACTTTGCGCTGGAGGTGTACTTCTCGAAATGGGAATTTGCGGCGAAGTATCATCTCACCGCATCCGACGCGCAGAGCATGACCGTTTCGCAGCTGCTCGCGCATGCTTCGCCGGCGGACCGCGAGCGGTTCGACAACTTGCACCTGGGCTACACCAAGACCTTCGGTGCGGAGCCGCTGCTGCACGAGATCGCGCAGACCTACGATGCGATCGGCACGGACCAGCTGCTGTGCTTCGCCGGCGCGGAGGAAGGCATCTATGTTGCGATGCGCGTGCTGCTGGGACCCGAGGACCACTGCATCGTCATCACGCCCAACTATCAGGCGGCCGAGACGATCCCGCTTTCGATCTGCACGGTGACCGGGGTCGCGTTGGCGGCAGACGCGGGCTGGGCGCTTGATCTCGATGCCGTGCGCGCGGCGCTGCGCCCGAACACCAAGGTCATCTCGATCAACTTTCCCAACAACCCGACCGGGGCGATCCCTTCGCAGGAGACATTCGCTGCGCTGATCGAGCTGTGCCGGGAGCGCGGGATCTGGCTGTTCAGCGATGAGGTATACCGTCTGATCGAGCACCGCGATGATGCCCGCGTGCCGCAAGTGGCCGATGTCTATGAACGCGGCGTCTCGCTCAACGTGATGTCGAAGAGCTATGGCCTGCCCGGTCTGCGCATCGGCTGGCTGGCCTGCCAGGACCGCGCGTTTCTGGAAAGCTGCGAGCGCTACAAGCACTACCTCTCGATCTGCAATTCGGCGCCGTCGGAGCTCCTGGCCGAGATCGCGCTCAAGGCGCGCGTGGCGATTGTCGGGCGCAACCGCGATATTGCGCACCGCAACCTCGCTCTGCTCGACAGCTTCTTTGCCGATTTCCCCGGCTTGTTCGATTGGCGCAGGCCCGATGGCAGCTGCGTGGCCTTCATCCGCTACAAGGGTGAGGATGGCGCGGAGCGCTTTACCGAGCGGCTGGTCGAGGAAACCGGCGTGCTCCTGCTGCCCTCGAGCATTTATCGCTCCGAGCTGGGCCCGGTGCCGCAGGATCATTTCCGCATCGGCTTTGGCCGCAGCAATCTGCCGGAGGGACTGGCGGTGTTTCGCGACTGGTTGATGCGCAACCGGGCTTGAGCGAACGAACTTTCCGGCGCACAAAAAAATGCCTGCCGTGTAACCGGGCGGCGACCCATGGCGAATAATCCGCTGCCATCACGGCGCAACATTCGGAGACGACCCATGACCACCCTCAGAACTGGCTTTGCCCTCGCTGCCAACGCCGCCCTCATCGCTGCCGCCATGGCCGCTGCCCCCGCACCTGCCATCGCCAAGGCGAAGGCTGCCGAAGTCGTGCACTGCTACGGCGTGAACACCTGCAAGGGCACTTCGGACTGCGCCGCGGGCAACCACAGCTGCAAGGGCCAGAACGAATGCAAGGGCCAGGGCTTCAAGGCTCTGTCCAAGGACGCCTGCGCTGCGCAGGGCGGCAGCCTGACCGAGCCCAAGTAAGGCCCGGGTAAAGCTCTGCCGGCTCAGCGGGCAACCCTCCCGGCTGAAACCGGCCCCACCTGTCCGGGGCTCCTTGTCCCTGCCCTCCAGTGGCGCCGCCCCCTCTCCGGCGCCCCATGGAGCCCCGGCCTTTTTCTTGCGCGGGAAACCCCGATGACCGAAACTCTCGCCGGCTTTGGCCTTGGCATGCGCCGGCCGCACTACCGGTCCTATATCGACGGCACTGCGCCAGTTGATTTCATCGAGGTCATCTCGGAAAACTTCATGATCCCGGGCGGCAAGCCGCTCGATACGCTGTTGAAGGCGCGCAGCAACTACGGCCTTGCGCTGCACGGCGTGTCCCTGTCGATCGGCTCGGCCGACGGCCTGAGGGACGACTATCTCACAGAGCTTCGCCGCCTTGTCGACATGATGGAGCCCGCGGTGGTTTCCGACCACTTGTGCTGGACCCGGATCGACGGCTTCAATTCGCACGATCTGCTGCCGCTGCCCTATACCGAAGAAGCGCTGGCGGTCGTCTGCCGCAACATCGATCACGCGCAGGAAGCGCTTGGCCGCCGCATGCTGTTCGAGAACCCTTCGAGCTATATCGTCTTTCCCGGCGCGATGACCGAATGGGAATTCCTTGGCGAAATGACCCGGCGCACCGGCTGCGGCCTGCTGCTCGATGTCAACAATATCCACGTCAGCGCGGTGAACCACGGGTTTGCCGCGGCGGACTATCTGGCGGGCGTGCCGATGGACGCGGTCGGGCAGATCCACCTTGCCGGGCATGTGCAGGGCGAACACCTGCTGATCGATACGCATGACCAGCCGGTGCCGGAGGAAGTCTGGGCGCTCTACCGCGCCGCGATGGCGCTCGCCGGCCCCGTCCCGACGATGATCGAGCGGGATGATAACATTCCCGAACTGGAAGAGCTTTGCGCCGAACTCGACGTGGCCCGCGCGATCAGTGCGGATACGGCGGCCGAGAGGATTGCGGCATGAGCCTGCTCACGTTGCAGCGCGATTTCCGCGATTGGCTGGTGACGGGCGAGGACAGCGCGGCGGCAGCGCTGGGCGGCGGGCCGGGCACGGCCGTCTACCAGAACAACTACCGCACCGCGCTCGTTTCCAGCCTGGCCGAGACATTCCAGCGCCTTGTGCTGTGGCTTGGCGACGAAGCGTTCGAGACCGCCGCTGCGCGCTATATCGATGCGCGTCCACCCTCGAGCTGGACGCTCGATGCCTATGGCGAAGACTTCACCGATTTTATCGCGACGCTGTGGCCCGATGATCCCGAAGTGGCCGAGATCGCGCTGATCGACTGGACCGTGGGGCAGGTCTTTGTCGGCGCCGATGCCGAAGCGCTGCAGCCCGCGGCGCTGGCGGTGGCCGATTGGGAAACCGCCGTGATCCGCACGGTGCCCTCGTTGCTCGTGCTGCCGATCACCACCAATGCCGATGCGATCTGGCAGGCGCTTGCCACCGCGCAAGCGCCGCCGGCTGCAGAGATGGCCGGGCCGGGCGCGGCGCTGCTGGTCTGGCGGCAGGGGCTCGAACCCGTCTTCCGCCGCGCCGAGGCGCATGAGCGCGATGTGCTGGCCTGGTCTGCCGCGGGCAAAGGCTTTGCAGCCGTGTGCGAACGGCTGGCAGCCACGCTCGGCGACGACGCGGCGGTTACCACGGCAGGAACGCTGCTCGGCCGCTGGCTGGCCGAGGGCATGATTGCCGCAGTGGGC
The DNA here is from genome assembly GCF_965228995.1 of Novosphingobium sp. GTDB lineage: Bacteria > Pseudomonadota > Alphaproteobacteria > Sphingomonadales > Sphingomonadaceae > Novosphingobium. The sequence goes on from NZ_OZ245852.1 coordinate 84,563, forward strand.
TAGCCGCTCAGGGCTTCGCGCACTTGCGCGCGCAGCATCGGCAGCACATCTGCCTCGAACCACGGATTGCGGCGCATCCAGATCGTGCTGCGCCAGCTGGGATGCGGCAGGGCGAAGAGACTGGCCGGGCCTGTTCCTGCCGCGCGGACGCGTTCGGTGAGCGTGACCTTCGGGCCCGGCGCATAGGCGGCCTGCGCATATTGGCCGACCAGCAGGGTGAGCCTGACTGCGCCGAGCTCAGCGCGCAGCGGTGCGTGCCATAGCGGCGCGCATTCGCGGCGCGGCGGGGCATCGCCGCCGCTGCCGGAGTCCTTGGCGGGAACCTTGCCGGGATAGCAGAAGCCCATAGGCATCTGCGCGACCTTCTCCGGATCATAGAACGTCTTGCGGTCGAGCCCGGTCCATTCGCGCAGGCGGTCCCCACTCGGATCGTCCCACGGAACGCCCGAGGCATGGACCGCAGTGCCCGGAGCCTGGCCGATGATCAGGATTTTCGCGGCTGCGCCAGCCTGCACGATCGGCCTGGGCCCGAGCGGCAAATGCTGCGCGCAGACCGTGCAGGCGCGGATCCGGCCAAGGAGTGCGGCCAGCGGCTCATCCGTCATCGCAGGGAACCGCAGCGAACCGGTTGGCGCAGGCTTCGATCGCCAGCTTGAGGCGCGGGGCAACGAAATCGAGGAAGGCGCGCAGCTTGAGCGGCTGGCTGCGCTGGCGGCGATGGACGAGATGCACGGGCAGCTGTTCGAAGCCCTGATCGGCGAGGACCGGCGCAAGCTGGCACGCCCCGACGCAAGTTGCCGCCTGATAGGACATGACCCGCGCGATGCCGAGCCCGGCGGAGGCCGCTTCGACGACGGCATCGCCGGTGTTGACCGAATAGCGCGGGCTGATCGTGACGGAACGCGCCGTAGCTCCCGCGCCGATCCGCCAGACGCGGCGGGTCTGGAGGCCCTCGAACGCGATGCAATCGTGGCTGGTGAGGTCTTCGGGCTGCGCGGGTTCGCCGCGGCGGGCAAGGTAATCGGGGCTGGCGACAAGCACCCAATGGATATGCCCGACCTGCCGCGCCACGAGTTCGCTGTCGGGCAATTGGCCGACGCGCACCGCGACATCGACGTGCGATTCGACGAGATCGATGTTGGAATCAGACAGAACCAGCCGCACAGAGACATCGGGATAGGCGGCCAGGAACGCGTGGACGATCGGCGCGACATGGAGCTTGCCGAGCATGATCGGCGCAGTGACGAGGAGTTCGCCGCGCGGCACCCGGTATTCTCCGCTGGCCGCGCGTTCGGCATCGGACAGATCCTCGAGCAGCCGCCGCGCTGACCCCACATAGGCCTCACCCGCCTCGGTCAGGATCAGCTTGCGGCTGGTGCGCACGACCAGCTGCGCGCCGAGATGCGCCTCGAGATCCGAAACGCGGCGGCTCACCGTGGGGAGCGGCGTGTTGAGCGCGCGCGAGGCGGCAGAGAGGCTGCCACCATCGACGGCTGCCAGCAAGGTGCGCATCGCTTCGAACCGGTCCATCGGGCTTTCCGCTTTATGGAAGGGAGAGTTGCCAAGGTAGCGGATACTGCCACCCGGCGAAAGGACCTACTTGGGGCTCACCGGCCGAAACCGGCCTGCTCCCAAGGAAAGGACACCACCGAAATGTCGCGCATCCCCACCCCCGCCACCATTGCCGATGCCCCCGAAGCTTCCCAGCCGCTGCTTGAAGCAGTGAACAAGGCGATCGGCACCGTGCCCAATCTCCACCGCCTCGTTTCCACCAGCCCGGCCGCGCTCGAAGGCTATCTCGCGATGAACGGCGCGCTCGCCAAGGGCAAGGTGCCCGCCGCCACCCGCGAGCGGATTGCCCTCGCCGTCGCCGAGCTCAATGGCTGCGACTATTGCCTTTCGGCGCACACCTACCTCGGCAAGAACCTCTCCAAGCTCGATGACGCCGAGATCACCGCCAACCGCAACGGCGCCTCGAACGATCCCAAGGCCGATGCCGCGGTGCGCTTCGCGGTCCAGCTGGTGAAGACCCGCGGCCATGTCAGCGCTGCCGAAGTCGAGGCGCTGCGCGCCGCCGGCTACAGCGATGCCCAGGCGCTCGAGATCGTCCAGCACGTCGCGCTCAACACCTGGACCAACTACGTCAACTCGGCCTTCGCGACCGAGATCGACTTCCCGGTGGTCACCGCGCGCAGCTCTGCTGTCGCGGCCTGATCCCCTCGCGGGCGCCTGCTTTCCCCTCCCGGCGGGCGCCCGCCCCCTCCTTTCAAGGACCGTCCCCCCATGTCGCTCAAGTCCCGTGTTATCGGCGCTGCCGTCTCCGCATCGGTGCTCGTCGTGAACGTCGTCGCATCTTTTCCGGCGCTCGCGTAACCATCCGGCTGTAGCGCTGCGGTGCGGCGTTACGGTATGCTGGGACCGCGCGACTCCGCGCGTCCATCGCCGCCCGGCGCACAGCAGGAACCGACCTTTCATGGAAACGATTGGCGCCGATCTTCGCGCGATGCAGCGCACTCCGCTTCACGACAGCCATGTAGACGCGCTGCGGGCGGCAGGCACTGTGGTGCATTATCCCGCCGGTACGTTCCTCGCCCGGCCCGGAGATCCTGCCGACAAGTTCACGTATGTCGAGGAAGGCGAGGTCGAGGTCGTCAATCCCTATACCGAGCAGCGACATCTCGCTTCCTCGCTGGGGCCGACGCAGTTCATGGGCGAGATCGCGTTCCTGAGCGGCGGTACCGTCTCGCTGGCGATGCGTGCGGCGCAGGACACGCGGGTGATCGAAGTGCCGCGCGAGGCGATGCTCGAGCTCATGGCGCAGATCCCCGAGATGTCGGACATCGTGATTACGGTGTTCGCCGCGCGCCGCCGCCGCCAGCTCGACGAGCGCGACAGTTCGTTGCAGCTGATCGGCGAGGAAGAAGATGCGGCCATCCGCCGCGTCGCCCAGTTCGCCAGCCGCAACCGGATTCCCTATGGCTCGCTCAAGCTGGGCAGCCCGGAAGCCGCCGCAGCGGCGCAGGCCTGCTCGATCACCGCGACAAGCCCGGCGGTCATCTTCGGGCGTGATACCGTGGTGACCGACCCGACGCCGGACAAGATCGCGCATCTCCTCGGCCTCAACCGCGAGCTGCAATACGACGAGGCTTTCGACGTGCTGATCGTCGGCGGCGGACCGGCGGGTGTGGCGGCCGGGGTCTATGCCGGCGCCGAAGGGCTGTGCGCGCTGGTGATCGAGGATCTGGCCATCGGCGGGCAGGCGGGCACCTCCAGCCGGATCGAGAACTACATGGGCTTCCCGACCGGCATTTCGGGCGGCGACCTCGTGTGGCGCGGCGAAGTGCAAGCGATGAAGTTCGGCACGCGCTTTGCTCTGCCGCGCCGGGTAACCGCGCTGGAGCAGCTGGACGACGGCATGTTCTGCGCCACCTTCGACAACGGCCAGCGCGTGCGCGGCAAAACGGTCATCGTGGCGGCGGGCGTGCAATACCGCCGCCTGCCGATCCCGCGCCTTGCCGAGTTCGAGGGCGCGGGCATCTATTATGCAGCGACCGAGATCGAAGCGCGGTACTGCCGAGGGACGCAGGCGGTGATCATCGGCGGCGGCAATTCCGCCGGGCAGGCAGCGATGTACCTCAGCCGATCCGCCCACTGCGCGCATGTCGTGGTGCGCGGGCCCTCTCTGGCGCTTTCGATGTCGAGCTATCTTTCGGAGCGGCTGGAGGCCGATCCCGGCATCGCAATTGCCTACAATTCCGAAGTCGTGGCGCTGCATGGCGGCGCGCATCTCGAAGGCGTGACCTTGCGCGACACGAAGACCGGCGAGACGCACGATATCCCGACCCGCGCGCTGTTCATCATGGTCGGCGCCGCGCCCAATACCGAGTGGCTTTCGGGCCTTGTCGAGCTTGACGACAAGGGCTTCGTGAAGACGGGACCGGCGGTGGGCGCCGCTTCGCCTTATGCGACCTCCCATCCCGGCATCTTCGCAGTGGGCGATGTCCGCTCCGGCTCGGTCAAACGCGTGGCTTCAGCCGTGGGCGAAGGATCGGTGGTGATCTCGAAAGTGTGGGATTACGTGAACGGCGGCTAGGCCGATCAGTTGCACCAAGAAACTTAAAACTCCACCAGATCGGTTGAGATTCTTCTCGCACAGCCCCCGGCGGCGTGGTAATGTTATACCATAAAACGTCGTTCGGCCCGTGTTGCTTGCATCGGGATTGTTCGTTTCGTTCCCGATGCTCTCGCCCCGCAACCCGGGCTGTCCGGCACAGCCGAGGAGAGCATGCGATGGCTTATGTTACCCCCCTCAATGACCAGGGCGCCAACCGGCGTCGGATCATGGCGCTGGGCGCCGTGATCACGGTTCATGGCGTGATGGCGCTGGCCATCTTCACGGGCTTTGCCGGCGGCGTGATCCGGATCATCGAGAAGCAGCACCTGCCGGCCTGGAACTTTGTGCCGCCAAGGCCAAAGATCATACCGGAACCAGTGCCATCGCCATCCGCGCATCCGCGCACAAGGGACGCCAAACCGGTTGTGCCCGATCCCCGCGATCCGATGATCGATAGCAAGATCGATCTGGGCCCGACAACGCTGCCGACGCTGCCCACTGGTGGCGGGCTTGGCGGTGACCTGCTGCCACCACTGCCGCCCCCATCGCCCAGCCCCAGCTTTACCCCGCGCGCGGCGAAACCGCTGGGCGCGCCGGGCAAGTGGGTATCCGATGCGGACTACCCGGCCGGTGCACTGCGCCGCGGCCAGCAGGGTGCTGCCGCATTCGAACTGACCATCGGGCCTGACGGGCGCGTGCGCGATTGCCGGATCACCCGCTCGAGTGGCTCGGCCGATCTCGATGCGGCGACCTGCGCGAAAGTCAGCGAGCGCGCCAGCTTTACCCCTGCGCGCGATACGCACGGCGATCTGGTCGCTGGCAGCTTCAGCGGCGTAATCCGCTGGCGCATTCCGGAGTAACTTGCCCCAAACTTCCGTTGCAATGCAGCAAGATCGCGGCTTACCATCCTCGCTTGGGCATGGAGGGCCTGCGATCTTGCCGTTTACCTGTGATCTTGGCGGCGAACGGCACGGCTTTGCCGATCTCAAGGCCGTTCTCGCCGCCGCCAGCCCGGCGCGATCGGGGGATGAGCTGGCCGGCCTTGCGGCGTCCAGCGCCACGCGGCGAGTGGCAGCGCGGTGGGTGCTGGCGGATCTGCCGCTCACCACGTTCCTGAGCGAAGCACTGGTCCCCTACGAAAGCGACGAAGTCACCCGGCTGATCATCGACAGCCACGATGCCGCCGCTTTCGCAGCCATCGCGCACCTCACGGTCGGCGGATTTCGTGACTGGCTGCTGAGCGAGGCGGCGGACGAAGCCGCGCTTACGGCGGTCGCGCGCGGGGTGACGCCGGAAATGGCCGCTGCCGTTTCCAAGCTGATGCGCAACCAAGATCTGATCGCGGTGGCGAGGAAGATCCGCGTGGTGACGGCTTTTCGCTCCACCATCGGCCTGCCCGGACGGCTTTCCACCCGGCTCCAGCCCAACCACCCGGCGGACGATCCGCGCGGGATCGCCGCCGCCGTGCTCGATGGTCTGCTCCACGGCGTGGGTGACGCGGTGATCGGGGTAAACCCCGCGACCGACAGTGTGCCCGCCGCCACGACGCTGATCCGCATGCTCGATGAGCTGCGAGGGGCCTATGCGATCCCGACCCAGACTTGCGTGCTGACTCATGTGACCAACGCATTGGCGATCATCGAGCGCGGCGCGCCGGTTGATCTGGTGTTCCAATCAGTCGCGGGGAGCGAGGCGGCCAACGCGGGCTTCGGCATCGACCTCGCCGTATTGCGCGAGGCCCATGCGGCGGCGCTGGCGCTGGGGCGCGGCACGGTCGGCAGCAATGTGATGTATTTCGAGACCGGACAGGGCTCGGCGCTTTCGGCGGAAGCGCACCACGGTGTCGATCAGCAGACGATGGAGGCGCGCGCCTATGCCGTTGCCCGCGCGTTCAATCCGCTGCTCGTCAATACGGTCGTCGGCTTCATCGGGCCCGAATACCTCTATGACGGCAAGCAGATCATCCGCGCCGGGCTGGAGGATCACTTTTGCGGCAAGCTGCTTGGCCTGCCGATGGGCTGCGACGTCTGCTACACCAACCATGCCGAGGCCGATCAGGACGACATGGACAGCCTGATGACCTTGCTGACAGTGGCGGGATGCAGCTTCCTGATCTGCGTGCCGGGCAGCGACGATGTGATGCTTTCCTACCAGAGCCTGTCCAACCACGACGCGCTTTATCTGCGCAGCGTGATGGGCGTTCGCCCCGCGCCCGAGTTCGAGGCGTGGCTGGCCGAAGTGGGGATCGCCGCGCCCGATGGCACGCTGCGGGCGCTGGCGGATGGCGCATCGCCGTTCGTGCGCCAGCTGGCGGAGAACCTTTCTTGAGCGAAGTGGTGCCGGGCGAGCTCTGGGCAAAGCTGCGGCGGACCACCCCGGCGCGGATCGCGCTCGGCCGCGTGGGGCATGCCTTGCCGCTGGGCGAAGTGCTGGATTTCCAGCTCGCCCATGCTCGCGCGCGCGATGCCGTCCACGCCGCGCTGGATAGCGCCGCGCTTGCGGCCGAGCTGGAACCGCTGCCGGTACTCCACGTCGAGAGCGATGCGCCGGACCGGGCGACTTATCTGCGGCGGCCGGATCTGGGCCGCCAGCTATCGGTGCGCTCGGCCGCAATGCTGGCCGAGGCAGGCGGCCGCTGCGACGTGGTCTTCGTGATTGGCGACGGGCTTTCGGCAACCGGCGTGCAGGCAGGTGCGGCGCGGTTGGTGCGAGCCTGTGTGGAGGAACTGGGCGGCCTCACCATCGGCCCGGTGGTGATCGCGCGCGCGGCGCGGGTGGCGCTTGGCGATCCGGTGGGCGAGGCGCTGGGCGCAAGGGTCTCGGTGATGATCATCGGCGAGCGGCCTGGCCTTAGCGTGCATGACAGCCTCGGCATCTACATGACTTACGCGCCGCAGACCGGCCGCACTGACGCGGCACGCAACTGCATTTCCAATATCCACGGCGCAGGCGGGCTTTCGCCGCAGGAGGCCGCACGCACGCTCGGCTGGCTGCTGCGCGAGGCGCTGCGCCGCGCGCTTTCCGGCGTATCGCTCAAGGACGACCAGACCCCGACGCTTCCCTTCGAAGGACAAGGCCCCGCATGACCACGCCGACCGGTGGCCCGCAGCTGCAGAAGAGCCTTGGAGCGTTCCACCTCTGGGCGATTGCCGTGGGGCTCGTCATTTCGGGCGAGTATTTCGGCTGGAGCTACGGCTGGGCGAGTGCGGGGACGCTGGGCTTCCTTGTCACCACCGTGGCGGTGGCGGCGATGTACATCGCTTTCATCTTCTCGTTCACCGAGCTGACGACCGCGATCCCGCATGCAGGCGGGCCGTTTGCTTATGGCCTGCGCGCGTTCGGGCCGCTGGGCGGCGCGGTGGCGGGTTTTGCCACGCTGGTCGAGTTCCTGTTCGCGCCGCCGGCGATCTCGCTCGCAATCGGTGCCTATCTCCACGTGCAATTCCCGGGGCTAGAGCCCAAGCACGCTGCGCTGGGTGCCTACGCCGTGTTCATGGCGCTCAATATCGTGGGCGTGCAGATTGCGGCGAGCTTCGAAGTGGTGGTGACCCTGCTGGCAGTCGGCGAGCTCCTCGTGTTCATGGGCGTGGTGCTACCCGCCTTCCGCTGGTCAAACTTTCTGAGCGGAGGCTGGGCCGGACAGGATCATTTCAGCATGGCGGCGGTAGGCGGGATCTTTGCCGCGCTGCCCTTCGCGATCTGGTTCTTCCTCGCCATCGAGGGCGTCGCCATGGCCGCGGAAGAGGTCAAGGAGCCGCGCCGGACGATCCCGATGGCCTATATCTCGGGCATCCTCACGCTGACGGTTCTGGCCTTCGGGGTCATGCTGTTTGCCGGAGGATCGGGCAGTTGGGCGGAGCTTTCCAGTCTCAACGATCCGCTGCCGCAGGCCATGAAGCGCGCAGTGGGAGCATCGAGCGGGTGGCTGCACATGCTGGTGTGGCTGGGGCTGTTCGGCCTCGTCGCCTCGTTCCATGGGATCATCATGGGCTATGCGCGCCAGATCTTCGCGCTGGGGCGGGCAGGTTATCTGCCCGCAGTTTTCGCGCGGCTGCATCCCCGCTTCAACACGCCGCATGTGGCGACACTGGCGGGCGGCGTGGTGGGCATCGCCGCGATCTACAGCGATGCCTTCGTAAGCATCGCGGGCCAATCGCTGACCGCCAGCGTGGTTACGCTTTCAGCATTTGGCGCGCTGCTGATGTATGTTGTCTCGATGGCGGCACTGTTTCGCTTGCGGCGGAGCGAGCCGGACCTTGCGCGCCCGTTCCGCGCCCCACTCTATCCCCTCGCCCCCGCTTTCGCGCTCGTCATGGCGAGCCTCGCGCTGGTGACCATGGCATGGAACAACCGCGAACTGGCGGCGATCTTCGCCGGGCTGATGGTGGTGCTGGTCGCGGGCTCGCTGCTGCTGCGCCGCCGGGATGCGGACTGAAGCCTGATGCGCAGGGCAGCGATGGCACGGCGGACCCTGGCATGCGCGGCGGCGCTGCTGGTCCTGTTCAGCGCAGTTTCCGCCCGTGCGCAGGCGCCGGACTGGCAGACCCGCGCGGCGACCGCCGCGGACCTGCTCGAGCGTACCTGGGGCACGGCGGACGGCTGGAAGGCGAGCGAGAACTGGCAGCGCTTCCCCATTACCGACGTGCTCATGGACTACCAGCGCCGCACCGGCGATCGCCGCTGGTCGGGCAAGATCGCGGCCGCCGTGCGCAACCGCGCGGGGCGCTATCTCAACGATGATGATCTCTGGGCGGTAATTGCCAGCGTCGATGCCTGGCAGGCGGACCACGATCCCGAACTGCTGGCCTGGGCAGCGACGAACTACAGCCGCATCGTCTCAGAGCACTGGGACGACCGCTGCGGCGGCGGCCTGTGGTGGGATCCGCAGCACACTTACAAGAACGCGATCACCAACGAATTGCTGCTCACCGCCTCCACGCGGCTCTACCTTGCGACCGGGCAGCAGACGTACCGCGATTGGGCGCTTCGCACCTGGAGCTGGTTCGCGGCATCGGGCATCATCGGGCCGGACGGGCTGGTGAACGACGGACTGGCCATCAGTGAAACGGGCGCGCAGTGCCGCAACAATGGCGCGCCGCGCTACACCTACAACCAGGGCGTGCTGCTGGGCGGGCTGACCGATCTCACAACCATGACCGGCGATCCGCAATACCGGGACGCTGCCTTGCGCACGGCGCTGGCCGCCACCCGCACGCTGGTGACAGCGCAGGGCCTGCTGACCGAGCCGACCGATGCGCTGGGCAGCGACGGGCCGATGTTCAAGGGCGTTTTCGTCTACCACCTCGGCCATCTCGTCGAAGCTTTGCCCGATGGCCCCGAACGCGCTGAAATCCGCGCATGGCTTGCGCGCAATGGCGAAGCGGTCTGGGCGCTGAGCGCCGGGGGCAGCCAGCCGGTCGACGGGCTGTGGAGCGGGGGATCGGGGCAAGTGGGTGCGGCGGCGCAGGCCTCCGCCGTCGCACTGTACCTCGCTGCCGGATCCTGACGGCGCCGTCCGCGCCGCAAACCTCACGCCGCGTAGGCCGCGAGTTCACGGGCGAGGACTTCGATGCAGGTCCGGACACGCTGGCTGCTGCGCAAGCTGGGATGGCTCACCAGCCAGATTTCGAGCGGGACATCAACTTCAGGGAACAGGCGCACCAGCGCGGGATCCCGGACCGCCAGCGGGCACTGGCAGACCGCCACACCCAGCCCGGCGCGCATGGCCGCGAGCTGGGCGAGCCCGCTATCGGAACGGAGCCCGAAATCCCTGGGCGAAAGCCTGAACTGCTGCGCGGCGAAGGCATCGAGCAGCACCCGCGACCGATCATAGCCGATCAACTGGCCTGACCGCAGCAGCGCATCGAGCGCTGGCGGCGCACCGTGTGCTTCGAGCCAGGTGCGATGCGCGTAGAGACCGAGCGGCACCTCACCCACCTTGCGGGCGAGGAGATCGACCTGGCTCGGGCGCACCATGCGCACGGCAAGATCGGCATCGCGGCGCAGGAGGTCCGCCACATCATCACTGAGCGCGAGTTCAAACTGCAGTCCCGGATAGTCCTTGCGCAGCCCGGCGAGGATCGGCGGCAGCACTTCTGCGCCCATCACTTCGCTTGCGGTTATGCGCACCGTGCCGGCCATGGCGTTTCCGGCGCCGGAGCCCATGCGGATGAACTGCTCATAGGCGGCTTCCATCGCCTCTGCCGGTTCGCGCAGGGCCAGCGCAACTTCGGTCGGAACCAGCCCGGATGGCGAACGCACGAACAGCGGTGCGCCCAGCCCGCCTTCGAGCTCTTCCAGATGACGCCGGACCGTCGGATGCGTCAGGCCCAGCCGCCGTCCAGCTGCCGAGAGCGAGCCCTGCCGCAGGATGGCAAGGAAGGTGCGGCACAGTTCCCAATCCGGAATGGCGTTGCTCATATATTTTCGTACAGCAATTGGACTTGTTTAGACAATTACAAACAGCAGCAGCGACGGGCATTTCGGGAGGCATGGACACAAGCCAAGGAGATGCAACGTGGAACTCGCCGCCAACGACGTGAACGAACAGGCAGCAGCACCGGCCGGGCTCGGGGCCGCGCGCGGCATGGTTGCGGGGCTGCTCAGGCTGGAAGGCGCAGTTGCATTGGCGCTCGCCACGATCGCCTTTCACCGGATGGGCGGCAGCTGGTGGCAGTTCGCCTACCTGTTCCTGCTGCCGGACCTTTCGATGCTGGGCTATCTTGCAAACCGCCGCCTGGGCGCGTGGCTCTACAACGCGGGGCACACTTATGGATTGCCGGCCCTGCTGGCGCTGGCAACGCTTGCTCTCGCCAACCTGCACCTGCTTCCGATCGCGGCAATCTGGGCCGCGCATATCGGCTTCGATCGCTTGATGGGCTATGGGCTAAAGTACGAAACGGCCTTCGGCGCGACGCACCTTGGCTGGCGCGGTTTATGAGTTTACGGCCTGGTCAGCGAGCAACCGCGCCAGCGCCGCGTTGATAAATGCCGCATCTTCAGGGTTCCGCCCGCCGCCTGCCATATGCCCCCAGACCGACGGGATCACGTTGAGTTCGGCATTGGGCATGTGCGCGACCTCGATCTCGCTGTCTTCGGGCGGGAAGTAGAGGTCGCTGCGGCAGGGCATCACCACGGCTCTGGCAGTGATCGCCGCCAGCGCCTTCGCGAAGTCGCCATCAAAGCGCTGATCATGGCTGATGTCGGCGGCCTGCCAGGTGGCCAGCATCGCCAGCAGATCGTTGGCGTCGATCGCCTGGAAGGAAGGCTCCCAGGCCAGCGAAAGAAACGCCTCCATCGAGGGCAGGCCGAGCAGGTCGCGATCGAGATTCTGGCGGAAAAAGGTCTGCGACCAGGCCCACCCGGCGTAGACCCGCGCGAAAGCGGTGATACCGGTGACGGGCGGCGCGCTGTAGTTTCCGCCCGCAAAGGCCGCATCGGCCATCAGCGCCGACTTGCACCCTTCGAGGAACAACCAGTTGTGCCGCGATACCCGCGCCGAACCGCAGAACGGCGCGATCCGCTCGACCATGTCAGGGAACAGCGCGCCCCATTGGAATGCCTGCAGTGCGCCCATCGAAAAGCCGGTCACAAGCTTGAGCGAGGTGATCCCGAACACTTCGGTGATCAACCGATGCTGGAGCAGAACGTTGTCACGCACCGTCACCAGCGGAAACCGCGGACCATCGTGCGGCGCCGGCGTGTTGCTGGGCGAGGATGAGAGGCCATTGCCCAGCATGTTGGGCACGATGATGAAATACGTCGCCGGATCGAGCGCCATGCCCGGTCCGATGGCCCAGGCGTTGCTGGTGTGCGTACCGGAGTAGTGGGTCGGATAGACAATCGCGTTGTCGCGCGCGGAATTCAGTGTGCCATGCGCGACATAAGCGACGCGCACCGCCGGCAGCACGATACCCGATTGAAGCGTGACGTCGCCGGCCTCGAAGATTTCATAGTCCGCCATTCGCCATCTCCTTCCGGCCACGTCGTGCCACGCGGGTCGGGTCGCTACAACCCTGCCCTCCCGGGCTGATGGCCACGGCCTTTCATCCCGGCTGCAGCAACACTACAACCACTCCCAAAACCGGGAGATGGCTTTCGTGACACCTGACGAAATGATCGCGCTTTCAGCCGCCGATGCTGCAAGCGCAATGCGCGAGGGCCGCGTGACCGCGCTGGCCTATGCCGAAGCCGTGCTGGCGCGCTGCGCGGCTGGGGCGGACCTGAACGCGTTCATCACGCTCGATCCAGAAGCGGTGCGCGCCGAGGCCCGTGCCGCTGATCGACGCCGCGCAGCTGGCGAGGTGCTCGGCCCGCTCCACGGCCTGCTGGTGCCGATCAAGGACAGCATCAATACCGCCGACTTGCCGACCACCGCCGGAACGTCTGCGCTGCGCCGCTTCCACCCGGCCACCGATGCTCCGGTCGTCGCCCGCCTGCGCGCGGCCGGGGCAATCGTGCTGGGCAAGACCAATCTGCACGAGTTGTCGCTGGGCTGGACCAGCAGCAACATGGCCTATGGCCCGGTGCGCAATCCCTGGGACCGCATGCGGATACCCGGCGGCAGCAGCGGCGGCAGCGCGGCAGCGGTTGCGGCCGGTATGGCGCCGCTCGCCTTGGCCGAGGACACCGAAGGATCGATCCGGGTCCCGGCGGCGCTATGCGGGATCGCCGGATTCCGGCCCACGACCGGCCGCTACCCCAACGAAGGCTGCGCGCCGATCACCAGCGAGTTCGATCAGGTCGGACCAGTTGCCCGGCAGGTATCCGATCTGGTGCTGTTCGATGACGTGATGACCGGCGAGGCCTCGCCAGTGGTGGTCCCATCGCTTGCCGGGCTGCGGCTCGGCGTGGCACCCGGCTACTATTTCGCGGACCTCGATCCGGCGGTGGCCGAAGCGGTCGATGGCGTGATCGGACAACTGGAACGCGCCGGGGTGGCGATTGTCAGGGTCGATTTGCCGGGGCTGGCGGAACTTATCGAGGCGATTACCTTGACGGTGCAGATCCACGATGTGGTGCCCTCGCTCAGGCGCTGGCTGGCCGCATCCGGGGCGAGCATCACCTATGAAGCATTGCACGCCGAAGTGAGCCCCGATGTGAAGGCCCTGCTCGAGGCCTTTGCCGTGCCGGGTGCGCCGAGAGCCATTCCGGAAGAGCTCTACGCGGCCGCGATCACCGTCCATCTGCCCGCGCTCAAGGCCCTGTTTGCAAAGTGGTTCGCCGAAAACCGGGTCGATGCCATGCTGCTCCCCGCGACCAGAATCCAGGCAACCCTGATCGGCGAAGGCAGCACAGTGCGTATTGCTGGCAGCGAGGTGCCGTTCGAAGCCGCGATCTCACGCAACATCGCACCGGGCAGCACCGCTGGCCTTCCGGGCCTTGTGCTGCCTGCCGCGCTGGCTGGCGGCCTGCCGGTTGCCATCGAACTCGATGGTCCCGCGGGCAGCGATCGCAAGCTGCTGGGTATCGGGCTTGCCGTCGAGGCTCTGATCGGGCGCCTGCCGCCGCCTCCTGCGATCAGTGCGGGGTGAACAGCGATTTCCTGAGGACGACGTGGACCCCTTTGTTGCGATCAACCAGTTCAGTCACTTCCACGTCCCCCGCCACGCTCATCAGCATATAGGCGTCATCACGCGACAGGCCTTTTTCCGTGACCAGAAAGTCGAGCATGTTGCGCAAGGCCTTGCGCGTGGCGTTGCTCAGATCGTCGTCAAAGCCCATCGCGATAAAGGCATCGGGGGTTTCGGCGCGCGGATAGGGTGCTTTCAGGCCCTTGTGCAGGATGAACTCGAACGTCCCCGTCAGCGAGGTTTCGAGCGCGGTGATATCGACCTCGCCGTTGCCTTGCGCGGCATGTCCATCGCCCACCTGAAACAGCGCGCCGGGCGCATGGACGGGCAGGAACAGCGTTGTGCCGGCCACCAGCGCCTTGTCGTCCATGTTGCCGCCATTGATGTTGGGCGGCGCTGAATCGTAGCGGCCAAAGCCCGGCGGCGGTGCCACTCCAATGCTACCGAAGAACGGATGCAGCGGCACTTCGATGCCGGGCGCAAATTGCGCAGTCATCCGCTGCCGGTCGAGCGGGATGATGCGGATGCGCGAATAGGGGAAATCATCGGTCAGGAAGCCGGTGCCGACCCCGAAGGCGTTGTACGAATAGGGGATCGGCAGATCGATCTTGCGGATGCGCACTTCCAGCGTATCGCCCGGCTCCGCACCTTCGATGGCGATCGGGCCGGTCAGGATATGGCCGCCGGGCCCGCGCGCCGCCGCCGGCACGCCGTCGAACACCGCACGCAGCGCCGGCTCGACATCCTGCGGGGCCACGCCCGCCTTCTCAAGCCGGGTGGGGCTGCTGGTGAGCAAAGTGTGGATGACCACCGTATCGCCGGATTGGATGGTCAGCACCGGCTTGTCAGCGGCATCGTAATGACCCCAAGCGACCGTCTGGGGTGTGGCCGGAAGTTCATAAGTCTTTGCAGCTGCCGGGGCAGCAAAGGCCAACGCGGCGAGCACGATCAAACGCATCAGGCACTCCCTCATCTCTGTTCCAGGCGCAAATAACCATCGATCGTCATCCGCGTCAGTGCGCGGACTGATTCTCGAATGTGAGTAGGCCATAATCCATCGACGAGCACCTCAACGATTGCGGCCTCGCGCGTCAGTCCATTGAGGGAATCAGCGCCGCCACACCTTCGTCGATGCGCTGGCAACTTGGGTCCAGGCTGCCGCGTCGCCACAGCTATCGGTAACGATGGGGATGGGCAAAACGGATGTGCGTTCCTGTACCAAACCCGCCCGGCCGACCTGACCGACGATCCTTACCGATACCAATCCGAGCGTGCCATTCGCGCCCGCGCCAAAGCCTTGTTTCGCATAGTCGCCAGTGCTTATGGTCACGCGCCGTCAGTCAACGTTTCAGGTCGCAATCTCGGCCGCCACGCGCAGGCCTGCACGGATCCGGTCCATGACGCCTGGATCTGCCTTGGCGGAATGGACGACGTAGGCTGAATAGGAGAATTCCGGACCACCCGGCACCAGCGCAAGACGTCCATCCTCCAGATAGGAGCGGATGAAGCCCTTGCGAAAATAGCCACTGCCGCCAACGGTCAGGATATATTCCAGCGCGAGCGGACCGTAGCTGATCGAAACAACCGCGTTCGGCCTGTCGGGAAAGGCCGCGTGATAGCTCGCGGCGAAATCTTCGCCCCAATCTATCTGGACATGGCTGTTGGGGCCAGGAGGTCCACTTGTCGTGGTGCTGCGGGCCAGAACCAGTTTCTCTTCGAACAGGAGCTCGACGACCAGACCGGGCCGGCTCGACGCACCGTATATCACGGCAACGTCGAGCGATCCGTCCTGCACCTGCTCGATCAGACGCTCCGATGTATCGATCCGTGTGCTTACTGCAATTTCAGGACATTCCCGGCGCATCCAGATCAGCCAGTGCCGCAGCAAGGGGTTCCACAGGCTGAGCTCTACACCGATGGTCACAACCGTTTCGCGGCCCGGCGGCAGACCAACCGCCAGTTGAGCCCTCGCCCAGACCTGAACGAGCGTGGTAGCAAAGCGCTGGAACTGCTCCCCGGCTGCCGTCAACCGTGCGCCCGACTTGTTGCGAACGAACACCTGCCGGTCGAGTTGCTCTTCCAGAACGCGAATGCGGGCGCTGACGGCCGTCTGTGTCAGGTTCAGGTTTTCCGCTGCGCGAACGAAGCTGCCGGTCTTGACGACTTCAAGGAAAGTGCGCGCGATAGCGATATCCATGACGCAAGATTTCTCATTTCAAACATGGTTGTGATGCGCCGGATTTCTGTCTGATTGGCAGAAAAGGATAGCCCGGCAATGGAAGCAGCGGTGAAAAAGCGGACTCTCGCTGCCCGTTATCTCCACAAACAAGGGCTTTTCAAGGGCCTGCCGCAGACGTCCTGCACTAACTTCAAATTTATTGATCTATAACAGCAATATTTTGACCTATGGCCAGCGGTCAATCGCCGGTAGGCGCCCGCGTCAACCGGGGGCGTTCGGATCGCTTGGCGACGAGCACAGCTGCCCCCTTCTCGAATGCGGGAATGGATGGTCACGCTCACGGCGCCTCTACGATTGCAACTGCCCGAGCTGCGGGTGGATCCGCAAAAGTTGCTGTTCTCGCTGAGCAGCTTTCTTGCGGCCGCGATCACGTTGGCCATTGCCTTCACCGCCAGTTTCCCCCGGCCATGGTGGGCGCTGCTGACAGTCTACGTCACCGCGCAGCCGATGGCGGGCGCATTCCGGCCCAAGGTGCTTTACCGCCTTGGCGGCATCCTGACCGGCGCCTTCATGACGCTGCTGCTGGTCCCCAACCTGCAGAACACGCCCGAACTGCTGGTGCTGTGCCTCGCCGCGTGGACGGGCCTGTGCATCTACCTTGCGGTGCTGGACCGGACGCCGCGCGCCTTCCTGTTCCAGATGGCGGCCTTCAGCGCGGCGGTGATCAGCTTTCCCTATCTCGACGATCCCGCCAACATCTTCGACACCACGATCGCGCGAGTGCTGGAAATGGTGGTGGCCATCCTGTGCGTCACCGCGGTCCACGCGCTTCTTCAGCCGTGGAGCGCCACGCCGGTCATCCGCGCGCGGGCGCGCTCGTTTCTGTCGCATGGACGCCGCTGGACCGCCGAGGCGATCTCGAGCCAGCACACGCGGCTCGAGAATGAACACCGCCGGGCCCTGGCGGCGGATGTGACCGAACTGGGCATGCTCGCCATCCACCTGCCCTTCGACCAGCGCTGGGCGCCCGCCACAAGGCGGCGCGTGATGGCGCTGCAGCAAAAGCTGGCCAGCATCATCCCGCTGGCCTCCGCCGCCGCGAACCGTCTCGATCTTCTGCGCACCGGTGCGGGCATTTCGCCCGAACTTGCGATGCTGCTCGATGATATCACCGTGTGGCTGCAGCGCGGCGAGGACGGCCCGTCACGCGGCACCGCACTGGCGGCACAGGCGCGGCAACTGGCCGGACAGGCAGAGGAAGCAAATGACTGGAATGGCCTGCTGAGGGCAAGCGCCTGCCTGCGCATCGCCGAATTTCTGGAGGCCCTTGCCGCTAGCCAGCACCTTGCCGACCATATCGGCGAGCCCGGCGGTGCCTTTGACGACTTGCATGACGCCGCTCCCTTCATGCTGGCACGCGATCATGGCGTCGCAGCGCTGGCGGGCCTCGCGACCGCGGTTGCCATCATGCTCTACTGCGCGGTGTGGATCCTGCTGGCCTGGCCGAACGGGTCGGCAACTGCGGCCTTTGCGGCGCTGATCACCTGCTCGTTCGCCGCGCAGGACGATCCCGCACCGGTGATCGGCCGCTATCTCATCGCGACGCTCAAGACCTTCCCGCTCGCCGCGCTCTATCTGTTCGTGATCCTGCCGCGTGTGGACGGCTATGAAATGCTTGTCATCACACTGGCGCCGGCGCTGATATGGATGGGATATATCCAGGCCGACCCCAGGCGCTCTCCCGAGGCGCTGCCGATGTTTTCCTGCTTCATCGTAGCCATGGGCTTTCTTGCCCGCTTCCAGGCCGATTTCGCGAACTTCATCAACACAGGGCTCGCACAGGTCGGCGGGATCGTGGCAACGCTCACGGTGACGCGGCTGTTCCGTTCGGCCAATGTGCTGTGGGCGGCGCGGCGCATCGTGCGCGCCAACTGGGCGGACATCGCCGAACTGGCCGACATTCGCCGTCCGTTTCGCGCCGACCGATGGACTGCAGCGGCCACTGATCGCCTCGGTCAGGTCGCCGCGCGCATGGCCATTGCCCACTCCGCCAGCGATCTTCATGCCGCAGACGGTCTTGTCGACCTCAGGATCGGGCGCAACGTCATCCCCCTGCGCCGCGCGCTGACACACGTCCCGTACGACGTCCGTCATCATCTTGGCACCGTTCTGGCAGACCTGAAGGCCCTTTACGCGCAGCGCTGGTGGAAAGGGGTGCTGGTCCCTGCCCCCGATGCTCTGCGCCAGCACATTGACCACGCGATTGGCGACCTCCTGACCCTGCCCGCCGAAGAACACCGGGGGGCCGCGCTGCACGCGCTTGTGGCGATGCGCTGCAATCTGTTTCCAGCCGCCGAATGGCCACAAGGGGCTGTGGCCGCATGATTGAGGAGGTCCACGTCCTCGGCGTCTACATGCCCTCTGCCCTGGTCTGGGCGGTGACAGCGGCCGTGGCCGTCTACCTCCTGCGCGTGCCGTTGCAGCGCCTGCCTGTGGAGCAGCTGCTGTGGCACCCGGGCCTGCTCGATCTCCTGCTGTTCGTTCTCATCTGGTGGGGGCTCGGAGCTTTCGCCGACACGTTCCTCACCTCTTTGCTGGCTCCCTGATAATGCCCATCCGTCAGAACCTGCTTCGCACGCTCGTGACCCTCGCCGTCCTCCTCGGCATCCTCGCCGGCATCTATGCGCTGTGGCTGCGCTATCAGGTCGCGCCGATCACGCGCGACGGCAAGGTCCGCGCCGATCTCGTGCCCGTGGCGGCCGATGTCAGCGGCCTTGTGACCGAGGTGCGGGTCGGCGACAATCAGGTCGTGAACAAGGGCGACGTGCTCTTCGTGATTGATCGTCCGCGCTATCAGCTGGCGCTGCAGCAGGCCGAAGCTACCCTCGCCAACCAGCAGAGCGCGCTTGCGCAGGCGATCCGGGAAGACCGGCGCAACCGGTCAATGCCCGAAGTGATCGCAGCCGAACAGATCGAGCAGGGCAGCGCCAAGGTCGAGGAGCTTGCCGCCGGAATCCGGCAAGCTGTCGCGGCGCGGGATCTTGCGCGGTTCAACCTTGGCCGCACGGCAGTGCGCGCACCGGTCGGCGGAACGGTCTCCAACCTGTCTCTCCAACCCGGCGTCTACCTGACCGCAGGCAAGTCCGCGCTTGCGCTGGTCTATAACCAGTCGATGCGGGTCGAAGGCTACTTCGAGGAAACCAAACTGCCCGCCATCCGCATCGGCGATCCTGCCAGCATCTACCTGATGGGCGTGCGCGACGAGATCACCGGACACGTGGAAAGCATCGCAGGCGGGGTCGAGGATCGGGAAAGGGCGGGCGGCGATGGCCAGCTCGCCAACGTCAATCCCTCGTTCACCTGGGTCCGGCTCGCCCAGCGCATTCCCGTGCGCATCGCAGTGGACAAGATCCCCGCCAGCGTCCGCATGATCCCGGGGCAGACTGCCACGGTCATCGTCCACCCGCGCAACGACGGGCGCGAAATTCATCGCAGCCTGCCATGGTGAGACCCATTGCCATTCGGGGCCTTTCGCTGCTGCCAGCGCTGTTGCTGGCAGGTTGCGCGGCCGTGGGGCCGAATTATCACGTCCCCGAGAAAGCCGTGGTCAATGCGCCTGAAGCGCATGGCGCGTTTCGTTCGGGCGCAGCTGTCACCAAAGCCGAACCGCTCCCCGATCGCTGGTGGCAGCTCTTCAACGATCCCGTGCTGGACGGGCTCATCACCCGCGCGCTCGAAGCCAATACCGACCTGCGGGTGGCAGATGCCAATCTGGAGCGCAGCCTCGCGCTGCTCGGTGCACGCGCGGCCGACCGCGAGTGGCAGGGCAGCCTCAACGCGGAAACCAGCTATGCCCAGCGCTCGGCAGAAGCGGAGCTGCAGCACGTCCAGCCACCGCGGCGCCAGATCTACAATGCGGGCCTTGCGTTCAGCTACGATCTCGACCTGTTCGGCGGGCTCAAGCGCGGGATCGAGGCGGCTACCGCCGATACCGAAGCCGCAGTAGCAGCGCGCGATCTGGTCAGGATCAACGTCGCCGCAGAAACCGCGCGCGCCTATGCCGATGTCTGCAACGCCGGCTTTCAGTTTGATATTCTGGAGCGGTCAGTTGCCCTGCAGGGGGAAAGCCTCGCACTCACACGCATCCTCGTGAAGAACGGCCGGGCGGCATCTTATGAGATCGACCGACGGCAAGGTCTGCTCGAGGCGGTCAGGTCCCGCCTGCCTCGGCTCGCCGCGCGGCGGCAGAAAGCGCTGTTCAGAATCGCGGTGCTGCAAGGACGCACCCCCGAACAGGCCGATACTTCGCTGCTTGCGTGCCGCCGCCCGATCACTCTGGCGCAGGCCATCCCGGTTGGCGATGGGCAGGCGCTGCTGCGGCGCAGGCCCGATATTCGCATGGCAGAGCGCAGGCTTGCGGCCTCCACCGCGCGCATCGGCGTCGAGACCGCCGCGCTTTATCCCGACATCAGGCTGGGCGCCTCGATCGGTTCCACCGGTGCGGCGGCGGATGCGCTCTCGCCGCTCACCAACCGCTACGGGCTTGGCCCCCTGCTCAGCTGGACGGTCAACCGGCACGCGGCGCGGGCGCGGATCGATGCCGCAGAAGACCAGAGCCGAGCCGATCTGGCGGCATTCGATGGCGCTGTGATCAAGGCGCTGCGCGAGGTGGAGACTGCGCTCAATTCCTATTCGGCCGGGCTTGAGCAGCAGGCCGATCTGGACCGCGCGCGCGACGAGGCCATGCGGGTAGCGAGCACAGCCGCGCAATTGCGGCGGGGCGGCAAGATCGCGGCGCTCCCCATGATCGAGGCAGAGCGGGATATGGTCTCCGCCGAACTCGCCGCCGCCGAAGGGCGCGCCGCGACCAATGACGATCAGATCACCTTGTTCCTTTCGCTAGGCGGAGGCTGGGCCAGCTTGTCGAGGGAAGCGCAACATTCCTCGCACTGAGGCCGCGGCTGCCCGTCACGCGAGACTGCCCAGGATCTCCACCAGAACGGGCCGCAGCCGCTGGATCTCGTCGCGGTGGACGGCGGAAAGGTCCTCAAGCAGGCGATAGGCCTTTCCGGTTAGCCGCAGCAGCGCACGGCGGCGATCCCCTGCGCCGGTTTCGCGCGTGACGAGCCCAAGCGCTTCGAGGCGGTCGATCAATCCGGTTGCGCTGTGCGGCTTGAGGATCAACCGCTCCGCCACGTAGCCCACCGTGGCCCGGCCGGGATCGGCCGCCCGGATCGCCAGCAGCGCCTGATGCTGCTGCGGGGTCAAGCCCACCTCCTGCGCGCGCGCTTCACTGAAGGCCAGAAAACTGCGGAGCGCGTGGCGGAAACTGGCCAGCGCAACATAATCGGCATCGTCCAATGGCGCAGGCCTTTCGGGCATATCTATCTCCACCGTTGAATTATATCGTAATGCGATATATCTGGCGCCGGGCAGCAGCAGGAGCGCTACCCACCGATGTCCCACATGCCAGTCCGTACCGCCGCCAGCCACCCACTTGGCGACCACAGTGCCGATTTGCGCATGATGCTGCTCGCGGCAATGGCGATCTTCGTCGGAGCGGGCGGCGCAATGGGTGCATGGGTGCTGATCAAGCTGATCGCCATTGCCACCAACGTGTTCTGGTTCGGCAGACTTTCCGCAACCGCCGCCGTGATCACCGATGCCTCGGTAGGGGTCTGGATCATCGCCATACCGGTGATCGGCAGCCTTATCGTCGGCCTGATGGCGCGGTTCGGCTCTGACAAGATCCGCGGCCACGGCATTCCCGAGGCGATCGAGACGATCCTGTTCGGGGAGAGTCGCCTGTCACTGAAGGTCGCACTGCTCAAGCCGCTCTCGTCTGCGATCTCTATCGGGAGTGGCGGCCCGTTCGGCGCCGAGGGACCGATCATCATGACAGGCGGTGCCATCGGTTCTCTGTTCGCGCAGTGCTTCCAACTGAGCGCAGCTGAACGAAAGACCCTGCTCGTCGCGGGTGCTGCTGCGGGCATGACCGCCATCTTCGGCACCCCGCTTGCGGCCATCCTCCTTGCCCTTGAAGTCCTGCTGTTCGAATGGAAGCCACGCAGTTTCGTGCCGGTAGTGGTTGCGGTGCTGGTATCCTATGCCTGTCGCCCGCTGCTCATCGGCGCTGGTCCGATGTTTCCGATGACAGCCACGCTGGCTGGCGGTCCGGCGAGTCTAGCCGCCGCATTCGCGATCGGCCTTATGACCGGGCTCGAAGCAATGCTGCTTTCCACCTCGCTCTACCGGGTCGAGGACCTGTTTCACAAATTGCCGCTGCACTGGATGTGGTGGCCAGCCATCGGTGCGCTGGCTGTCGGGCTGGGCGGCATGGTCGATCCGCATGTGCTGGGCGCGGGCTATGCCAGCATCGAGGTCTTGCTGGGCGGCGCTCCGGCCATACGAGCAGTGGCCGTGCTGTTGATCGTGAAAGCGGCTGTCTGGCTGATCGCGCTCGGGTCAGGTACCTCGGGAGGGGTTCTCGCGCCGCTGCTGATCCTCGGGGGCGCTGCAGGGTTTCTGGTCGGCCAGTTCCTGCCGGGTGAGCCCGGCGTGTGGGCGATGATCGGCATGGCCGGCATCATGAGCGGAGCGATGCGGGCGCCGCTCACCGGTGCGCTATTCGCTGCCGAACTCACCGGCCAGCTTGCGGCAATCCCCTACACTCTGACCGCTGCAGCATCAGCCTATGCTGTCAGTGTGCTGCTGATGCGGCGTTCGATCCTGACCGAAAAGGTCGCGCGCCGGGGTCGGCATCTGCTGCAGGAATATACGGTCGATCCGCTTGAATTGCTGCAGGCCGGGCAGATCATGACACCGGCCCCCGAAACTCTGCCCGGCACCTTGACCACCAAACAGGCGCTGGCCTTCTTCACTTCCGGAGCCAAGTACCGCAGCTATCCCGTTGTGGATGTCGACCACCGCTTGATCGGGCTCGTTTCCCGTGCCGATGCATTGCGCTGGCAGGTGGATCACAGCGCCGCAGAAATCTCGCTGGCAGAGGTGATATCCGATGCCGCGCAGCCGGTTGCCTATTCAGATACGCCCTCAGGTGTTGTGGCAGACTTGATCATTGAAACCGGGATAGGACGGATACCGATCGTGGATCACCTCAGTCACCGCGTCATCGGTCTGGTCTCGAGGCAGGATCTGCTCAAAGCCCGGGCCTCGAGCAGACAGGCAGAGACGGACCGCTCGCGCTTCGCGGCGGCCCCGCGATAGAGAGCAGCTGGGCCGCTCCATAGACGGCCGCGGCAAAAGCAATGGACCACGCGCTTTGGGCCCTAAAAGGCCCCGCCGATCGCGTGGGCGAGGCCGATTGGATGCACCGTCAGTTGGAAACTGAAGCCGCGATCCTGCAGGTCTGTGCTTCCCGCGACGACCACCTGCCTCAGCGCCTGCCCGAAGGTAACGCTGCCTGAAAGCCAATCGGCCGGCGTCCAGGCGAGCCGCCCGCCGACGCTTGCAATGGCCTTCGGAAGGGGCTGCGGGGCCACCCGGTTGCGTGCCAGAGCTCCATCGGCAAAGGCCGAGATTGTGAAGGCACCCCAGCGGAACGCGCTGGCGCCGCCGCGTCTGCGGGCAAGGTCGAAGGGCTGGGCCAACTCGATCGAGCCTACGCCTGCTTCATCGGCAAGGAGCAGGCTTTCGCGGTAGCCGCGTACGGTATCGCTGCCACCGATTGAGAAGCGCTCTGGCGAATAGAGCAACCCGCTTGCCACCTGACCGGCAAAGCGCAACCTGAGCTCAAGCAGCTTGGGACTGATGCGCCGCGCATAGTTGAGCTGAAGCTGCATCGCGGTAAAGAACGGGCTTGGCGTGACCGCACCTGCCGGCACCGAGCGAGTGCCGCCGAGCCCGTGCGACGCCGTGAACGAGGCAGCGAACACCGTGTTCACCGAGCGGCGGGTGTAGTCGAACGTCAGCCGGGCGGCATCGTATTCGGTGCGGCCATCGCGCGATCCGGGGCTGAACGAGAACGGTGTTCCAAGGAGCGAGCTATTGACTTGCCGGTGCACAAGCAACGCGCCGAGCACGGCGCTGACCGCCGGCTGCCAGCGCCCCGCGCCCGATCCCGGCATCAGTGGCCGCGCGAGGAGCGTGCGCGAAAGGCCGCCTTCGAAGTAATACTCCTTTGAGCGGATATCGAGCGGTACCAGCGGCCGATCCACTACCGAGGCGTTATTGAACCCGCCTCTTACCGCCAGCATCCAGCGCGGGGAGAACAGCGGCGCGGAATAGCTCCCGCTGAAGTCCGTAAGCCCCTGGGTCGTGCCATATTGCACACTCAGAAGATCGCCTGCCTGGTGCCACGAGCGAATGCTGGCGCCAACGGCTAGTCGGCGCGCGCCGACGCTAGGCGAACGGTTGTTGGCATAGGTCGTGAACACATCGACTTGCGGCTGGGGAACCACATCGAGCGCGAGCGAAGCCTCGCCCGGCCGCGCGCCGGGCAGCAGGCTTGCGTTCACCGTGCGGATCGCCGGATCGTCGGAGAGCAGGCGGAAATCGCGCTCGATCTGGCGGATATTGAGCGGATCGGCCAGCGCAGAGGGGAGCCGGTGGCGGACATAGTCCGCATCGAGCCCCCGGGCATTGCCGCCGCGGAACGAGACCATGACCAGATTATCACTGCCAGGCGCCGCGATGAGGCGGCCGCTGACAAGCCGGAGCTCAAGTATCCCGTTCTCGCTGCGCCCCTCGATCAACACCCCGGTATTGGGATAGCCGTTGTTGACGAAAGCGAGATTGATCAGCTGGACGAGTGCAGTGATGCGGTCGAACCCGGCATCCGTGCCGATGAGGTGGTTGGCGGCGAACTGCGCCTTGATCCATGCAGCATCGAGAGGTGCCCCTTTCGCGTGCTCCAGCATGATGCCGCTCGCGCCGTCGGCGTTAGGCTGCCAGTCGGACGCGGGCATGGCCGGGCGCGCTGCAGGATCGGCGCTGATGGCAATAGAGGTGAGCAGCATGCTGCCATCGGGTGCGACAGGCGAAGGGGCGGCTGGCGGAGGCGCAAGAAGCGGGGCAGCGGGCGGTTCGGGATAGGCCGGCTGCGCGAGGGTGGGGGCCTCCGGTCCGACACGGTCGACCGGTGCCCCGGCGGTCTGCGGCGCCTGTGCCAGCGCGGGCAGCGGCGCTATCAAGGCGAGTGGGAACAGCGCGCAAAACCTGCTCAGCATGCTGGTCCTTCCAGCATGCCGCTCGCAAGGAACGCCAGTGCCGCCCCCCGGACGGGCAGGAACGCATAGGGCCCGGTGTTACGCCAGCTGATCCGGCTGGTCTCGCCAGTGGCCCGCGCCGAGGCGCACTGGCCAAGCAGCACACGGGAGGCATCGAGAAAATCCAGGCTGGGCGGCGCTGTCCCGGCGCTGACATCGTAGATATTGCTCTGCAGCCGGATCGAGCCATCGACCGAGATCACGTTCGGCCGGTCTGCCGACTGAATGAAGTATTCCGACGCAATGCGCACATCCGCTCCGCCCGCCTGCCCCTTGGCGAGGATCGAGCCGCCGTTGGAGATAATGGCCAGCGGGTCCGATATGGTGATGACGCCGCCGGTGCCCGGACCGGAGGAGGTGGTGATGACGCCGGGATCATGCGCGCCGACAAGCTGCAGGATGCCTCTGGCCTGGGGTATCGTGACAATGATGCTGCCGGCCGGGCCGGAGGCTGAATTTGTGGTTACGGAACCGCCATCCGCGACCGAGAGGTATGTTGTGGTGAGCGCAACCGAGCCCGCGCCGAACGGGACGCTGTTGGCGGGTGACGCCAGCATCGGCTGCTCCGCCAGCTCTGTTCCGGTATTCGAACTGCTGATGCTGGCAGGCCCTGTGATGCTGATGTCGGGCGCGCCGATGATGATACTGCCCGCAACCGCTTGGCTGGCCGACGACGTGGTGATTTGCGATGGACCGGACAGTGCCAGAGCATTTGCGCTGATAGTAATCTGGCCGGATGTTCCGCCGATGCAGGTTCCATTGCCGCAGCCGCTTGTTTGCGAGCTGATCTTGCCATCAAGAAGGCGCAAGGTGTCTGCTTGAATCGAAATGTCGCCTGCCGATCCCGTGAAGCCTGTTTCTGACGAAATGGTCGCACCGTGGTCGATCACCATGGTTCCCGCTTTGAAGGTTACCGTACCCGCGCTGCCCGTGGCGAGGCAGGTTCCATCGCCACAGGCAAAGGAACTCGTGAATATGTCTCCGCCGAGTATCTCGGCCATTTGCGCGGAAATCCGGATATCGCCTGCACGGCCCGGACCGAGCGTAGCCGAGGAAATTGACGGGGTATCCGTCATCGTCAGACGATTACTTTCGATGGAAATAGTTCCAGCGTCGCCCCTCGCAAAGCAGGATGCCTCAATACAGCTGTCTGCCCCGGTTGAATCGGAAGACACGTAGGCAAAGCCGGAGAGAAGGGTGGTTTGGGCCTTTATCGTGATCGAACCGGCGTGCCCGTCACCAAGGGTATCTGAAGATATCCCCGCATCGTCGCTCATCCGCAGGTCGTTCGCCAGGATTGTGATGTCCCCGGCATCTCCGGCCGGCCCGGAAGACAGGCCGTCACACAAGGCACACCTTGTCGCGTCAGAACTGATGGTCGCTGAGCCGGCCATAATGGCGGTTTGCGCCTTGATCACTATCGAACCGGCGTGACCTGAACTTAAGGTGTTGGACGTCACGCTGGAGTCATCGCGCAGAGTCAGTGTGTCCGACTGGATGCTGATGTCCCCTGCATTGCCGCTCCCCAGACAAGACATATCGGCGCAGGAACTCGGGCCGGTAGAAGACGTTGAGATGAAGGCCGCCCCCGATAGCCCGATCGTCTTGCCTGTGATGCTCAGTTTGCCCGCTTTGCCGGAGCCGAAAGTGTACGAGGATACGCCAGCGTTCTCGCGCATGGTGAAACTATCTGTTGTTATTGTGATGTCACCTGCATCCCCGGTCGCCGCACAAGACTGATCCGAGCAGGAACCTTTCGAATTCGAGGTCATGCCTGCCGAACCAGCCATATCGATGGACTTTGCGCTCACTATCAGCTTGCCGGCTGAGCCGACGCCGTTGGTATCCGATGCCAGACTTGAAGCATCGCGCAGGATGAGCGTACCCGCGGTAATGCGGAGATCTCCCGCGTCGCCGGTGGCCTTGCAGGAAGGGTCAAGGCAGGAATCCGTGCTGGTCGAGCTCGATGAGATGGAAGCAGAACCGGACAGGGCAGCGGTGTCGGCGTTGATTGTGAGCGTGCCCGCGTGGCCCGAACCAAACGTGTCCGATGAGACGGACGCATTCTCGCGCATCCTGAGTGTGTTCGCCGTGATGCTGACTTCCCCGGCATCGCCGCTCGCTGCACACGATCGGTCGTTGCAGGACTCGGGACCGGTGGAATCTGATGATATGTAGGCTGAACCAGAAAGGTCTGCGGTGTGGACGTTGATTGTGAGCGTGCCCGCGCGGCCCGAACCCTTGGTGTCAGAGGTAAGGGCGGTATAATCGCGCATCCCCAGCGTGTCCGCCGTGATGCTGACATCCCCTGCATCGCCGCTCGCTGCACACGATCGGTCGTTGCACGACACGGGACCGGTGGAATCTGATGTTATGTAGGCTGAACCAGCAAGTTCGACTTCTTGGGCATTGATTGTCAGCGTACCCGCGTGGCCAGCCCCATAAGTCTCTGATTGAACACCGGCGTAATCGTACATCCGCAGCGCACTCGCCGTGATGTTGACGGCCCCCGCATCGCCAGTCGCCGCGCACGAAGAAACGTTACAAAACGGCGGGAGGTAGGAGTTTGATGAGATCGATGCATCGTCGAACAGTTCTACCTCGATGACATCAATTCCCAGCTTGCCAGCGTGGCCAGCGCCCAGCGTGCCTGTTTCGATGCTGGAATTGTCTCGCATCCGAAGCGCGTTCGCCTTGACGCTGATATCCCCGGCATCACCGGTCGCGACACAGGACAGATCAGCGCAGGCCAGCTCTGCGGAGGAATCCGAGTTGATGTGGGCGAAACCATCCAGATCGGCGCTCCCGACCTCGATGCGGACCATTCCGGCGTTGCCTGAACTGAAGGTCAGGGAGGAAATCTCCGAATCCCCGTGCATCTGCAGCGTTGCCGCCTGGACCGTAACCTCGCCGGCGTTTGCGCCGCCATTGGTGACGGATCGCACGATCGACTTGTCCGATAGCGCGAGATCACCGGCACTGATCGCAATGTTTCCTGCGTTGGACGAGCCCATGTCAGATGCAATGATCACCGATCCACCGCGGACATCAAGGTTGGCCGCGTCGATCGAAATCATGGCGCCGCCGGTGGTAGCGATCACAGTGTTGTCCAGCGCGATGCCGCCGCCGCGCAGGATGGCCGCGCCTTGGCTTCCTCCAGCACTGGCAAGGTTGGAACCTGCCAAGGTGATCTCACCGCTGAGCACTCCGCCATCCCCCGCGCCTTCCAGCGCGATGTCAGCGGCCTGCTCCCCAGGGGCGACCAGGGTCATGCGGCTCGCCGAAATCCTGGCTCCCTCGATCCGCAAATTTGCCCCCACCAGCCCCACCGCGCTCTTGGGGCTCGCCAGCAGCGCCGTGGTGCCCTGCAGCGCAATATCGCCTTCCTGCCCCAGAAATCCGAAGCTCTGCGGCGCAGCGACCGAGAAGGTCGAGCCGGTGGCGGTGGTGGCGGAAAGCATCGCGCCATCGGCAAAGCGCAGTTGCTTGCCGGTCGAGAACCAGGCTGCGCCGGGCACGTTGACCGAAGCTTCCTTGCCAAAGACGATCCCGGCGGGGTTGATGAAGAAAAATGCCGCATTGGGCAGGCCGGTAGAATCCACCGTGCCATTGATCTGCGATACTGTGCCACCGGTCACCCGGTTGATCACATTGGTGACCCTGGCCGGGTCGGTCAGCGTGGTGGTCCAGCGCGCGGTGTCGCCCGAAGCGAGGTTGAACGTGGTGAAACTGTGGAACAGGTTGGTGCCGGCAAGAGTCCCGCCGTCAATGGTGCTGACGTGGTTCGCGCTGGTGACGGTGGTGCCGGCAGCGAGCGCGCTGCCTGCGGTGTCTGGCACGATGGCGGTTTGCTGTGCCCACGCCGGGCTGGCGGCAAGCGCGGCGAGCGCCAGCAGGAGCAGCCGCATTCTCATCGCCACCCGCCCAGCAGGATGAAGGCCGCCCACACGCTAGGATCGGCCAGTTCATCACCCTGCCGGATCAGCGCCAGCTGCGCCTCGCGCAGCGCGGCCGACTTGCTCTTCCCAGCGGAGAGGCCTGTGTAGAAGCCCTTCATAAGCTGTGCGGTGCCGACGTCGTTTACCTGCCAAAGCGAGGCGAGCACGCTGCGCGCACCGGATTGGACTGCGGCGCCGGCGAGGCCAAGGTTGGATTGATCGTCTCCGACCGCTGTCTCACAAGCACTGAGAACCAGAAGGTCGAGCTGCTCGCCCCGCGTCTGGTTGCGCGCGATCAGGCCGCGCAGGTCCGTGATCGGGATCTGCTCACCATCCGCGACGATGTAGGAGCGGTCTGACCGGCCATTGAAGCTGGCATGGGTGGCGAGGTGAAGCACATCGGTCTGCCGCGTGGCGAGCGCGTGTTCGAGATCGGCGCGGCGGAAGTTCTCGATGAACGCACCGTTCCTGTGTCCGGCTACGGCAAAGCGCGCTTCTTCGCTGGTGCCGACCAGCGCGGGGAACCTGCCCACCGGCAGCACCACTTCCTTTTCGAGCGAGGCAGCCACTACGCCGCTTTTTGCGCCGTGGAGGCTGCTGCCGGGCTGCGAATAGGCAAGCGAGGGAACGATCCCCAGATTGGTCTGCTCGATGAGGAACTTGCCCTTGGCGTCGAGCAACGCCGCAAAGGGAAGGGTGCTGAGCGGGCCATCGGGAATGACGACGAGGGTGCTTCCCGCCCCAAGCCGATCCGCGACCGGGGCGATCAGGATATCGTAAAGCTGGCGGGCAGGGGCGCGCCAGCTGTTGTCGCTGCCGTAGCTGACCGAATCGGCCATCTTGTTGACCAGCCCGATCACGTCGGCCCGGCCGACGCTGCGGTTCGCCGGGAGCAGGTGGTATCGCGGCGCCTCGCCGGCCGGGCCCGCTCCGCCTTCGGCATAGATCAGCAGCACGCGGTCAGGCAGCAGCACCGGATAGAGCAACACCTCGTGCGGGCGCAGTTCGGACGGGCGGATCGGCGGCCGACCGGCGACGCACTCACTGCCAAACACGCTTTGCAGTTCAGCCTGCCGGTATTCCTCGACCAGCGCCTGTGCCTCGCCGATGCGTACCGGATCGTCAGCGTTGCTGCCATCGCCCGAAAGCCGGTCAGCAAGCAGCGCTTCATACACTGGCTGGACGCGCAGGGTGAAATTGGACTCCGCCGTCGTCGCATCGAAACGGGGCAACAGCGAGCGAATGCTGTTGAGCGCGCGGAAGGCAGCAGTGAGATGCTCGCTGCGATGATCGGGGTCTGCCTCCGCCAGCAGCAGATACCAGTCCGGCAGGCGGAGCGGGAGACTGCCGCCACTTTCGAGGAAGATGGCCTGGCGCAGCAACCGGCGCGCGGCTTCGCCATCTCCATCGCGGAGGGCGAGGCGCGCCTTGAGCGCGGCGGCCGGCGCGCGCTGGACGGAATTGTCAGCGCCTTCGCTTAACTGCCTTGCCGCGATATCAAGGCGCAGATCACGCGTTGCTGCACCCGATGTGATTACTGCTTCTGCGAGCCGCTCAATGAGATCGACGCGCACGCTGCGATCAGGAACGCGGCCGGCATCATCAAGTGCGGCAAGTGCAATCCGAGCGGCATTCTGGCGGGACGAGGCCAGTTCGGAGGGCGTGCGGCGGGCGTGATCAAGCCAGTAACGTGCGAGCCGGACACTCGCCTTCGCCTCGGTCTCAAAGGCACCCGAAGCGCGCGCGCCGCTGATCGCGCAGTTGAGGGCGCTCACCGAGACAAAAGCGGCGCCGGGGGCCGTTGTCCCGCGCCGGTCCATCAGGAGGCATCCGGTGCCCTGCTCCTCGCCGCCATCTGCGGGGGGGACTGGGCTGCGCAAGGCTGCCCGGCGCAATCCGCGCGCACCGGTGGCATATCCTCCGAGGTTCAGAATGCCAAGCCGATAGGCCGCAAGGGCGCCAAGGTCTTCTCTTTGCGAAGCGACGGCAAGGCGGTATCCATCGGAGAGCAGCAAGCGCGCCTGATAAGGGCTGCCGCCCCTGCCAAGGCGATAGGCCTCACCTGCAGCTGCGCAGAACATCGCCGCGGTGGCGGCAGGCAAATGCGATGTGCTGCGCCCAATTGCTGCCTGAAGTATGGCTATCGCGCGGTCAGCCGCCGAAACCTGATCCGCTTCTCGCGCGATCATCGCTTCGGCCTCCTTGGCCGCACCAACAAGCAATGCGCTCTCCGCATTGGCTGTAGCATCAACTAAAGACCGGGGCGGCTCCTCCGCACGAGACGCCTCATCACAGCGCTCAACGAGATCGGCTGCCGGTGGAGCAGCCCTCGCGGCCTCGCAGGAGCAGAACAGCGACGCGCCGGAAAGTAGCATAGCATTGAGTAGGCACGATACTCTGGTCGCAATGCAGCTCCCCAACCGACGTTCCCCCCAATCCAGCCCCAACTATTGAATATCGCAAAAATCCAGCATGGCGAATCAAATTCCGCGCTAACATTATGCATAGGCAGACAGTGAGACCTGTCTCCTGAAACCGGCTCTTTAAAGCGCTGGCCAAGCTGTCATCTATACCTCGAATAATGCACAACTCCGCATTCAAGCACGACGCGGTGCGAATATCGGAATAACTATTGGCACGGCGATAGTTCCTCGGCGCCGTCTTGCCGCGGCCCAGCCCTGGATGATGCTACGAACGGCGCCTGGGTCCATCGAGGCCGTAAACTCATGGATCGCGCAGGACCGCGTAGTGGGCTGAGTCAATGCGGGCACCACGAGGGCCTCCCCCCTCTTCATGCACGGCCTCAAGCTTTTGCGATTGGCGCCGGGGCGGCACTGAACGGGCAAGCCCTGACCCTGGTTCGGTGATCCGGGCAAGCCTCCGCGCCGCTGGGATCAAGCCCGCGATAGTATAGCTTCTGCCATTTGTCCGCCGGCGCAGAAAGCGGCTCTGCCGCCATGCGCTCGTGGAACGCATCGCGCGAGGCGCTCCAGGCGAGGTAGGCTTCTCGCAAGCCCGGTTCGGTCTCGACCGGGGCAATTCGCGCGCTGAAGCCATCGACGGTGTCCCGCGCAATCGGCATCAAGAAAGCGATCGGCTCGCCAGCCTCGAAACGCACCGAGTGCTTCGCTCGGGTGAAGCGCCAGTTCATCGTGAAGCTGTAGGGCGACCAATCGGTCTCGATCAGCCCGCCAAGCGGCGCAATGCCGTCCTTGGCCGCGTTGGGAGAGCCGGACAGCCAAAGGTTCCAGCCGGGCGGCGTGCGGAAGATCGCCGGGATATGGAAGGTCAGCGTGGCCTGACCGAACAGGGCGACGGGTGCTTGATCCGGGCGCGTGCCGGCATCGCACCGGATCACCACATCCTCTGGCCGCATGCCGCCGTTCCAGATTGCCGTAAAGCCGCACGGCGAAAGCACTTCCCAGCCATGGGCATTGGCCATCTTGAGCGGCAGGCAGCGATAAGCGAACTGCTCCGGCGAGGCGTCCATCCAGTCGCGGCGGGACGAGGCAGGGCGCAGCTGCGGCTCCCACCCGGGAAAGACATAGGCGATCAGCTCCACGCGCCCCCTCCCCAGCCCTTTGGCCTCCGCACCGTCATGGCCCCTTGGTGAAGGCAATCACGCCGCTGACTTTGGTGCCGCCTGTCCCCGGCGTGTTGAAAGTGAACGCCGCGCCCGCGTGGCTTGCGCCGTTACCGGCCAGGAACCCGGTGATCTGCACGGCGCAAGCGCTTCCCGCGCAGCCGTTGCCGGTCACCGCGCCCGAGCCGAGGAACGCGCCAAGCGTATCGAAGGCCATCCCCGGTGCGGCAGTGCCGCCTGTAGAGGCCAGCGCATAATCGTGGCCGTCGAGGGCCAGCGTGGCTTCCATGCCTACTCTGGTCGTGGCGAAATTGACCCCGAGGCTCGCGGTCTTGATGCTGCCTGGCGTGAGCGAACCGTTCTTGGCTGTCACCGCAGTGGCGCCAAGCAGCTTGTAAGTGGCGCTGCCGGTGGTGGGAATGGCGGTCGCGGGGGATCCCCAGATCATGCCGCCGCCGCCATTGGCCGAAGTGGTGACCCCGCCGGAGGAGCCCGAGGCCCCGTCGGTTGTGCCTCCGGACCAGCGATCCCAGCCAATCACGCCTTCCACCCCGCCGAATTCATGATTGGCGTTGGTCCCGCGTGCAGTGGGTGTGCCGGTCTGGTTCGGGCTTTGCAGGAAGCTGGCAAGCTGGCCATCGGCTGTGGCCACGATTGTGGTGATCGGGCTACTCGCGCTGCCCGCGCCGTAGCCACCATAGGTCGCGAACCATTGCTTCGTGCTGGTCGTGGTTGGTGTCGGTGTGGGGGTCGGCGTAGGCGTTGGCGTGGGGGTCGGCGTGGGTGTCGGCGGCGGGGTGACGCCGGTCTGGCCGAACAGAGCCACGCCTTCGAGATTGGGATAGAGGCTCTTGTCCCTGTGCGCGCCGGCGCCGTCGGTGATGTAATAGGTCACCGCCTCGAACGCGCCGTT
Source organism: Novosphingobium sp. (assembly GCF_965228995.1). Taxonomy (GTDB): domain Bacteria; phylum Pseudomonadota; class Alphaproteobacteria; order Sphingomonadales; family Sphingomonadaceae; genus Novosphingobium. Next base: position 118,089 of record NZ_OZ245852.1, read on the forward strand.
CACCCCGCCGCTACCGACCGAAAAGTTGAACAGGCAGATCGATCCCGCCTGGCAATCGTGGCCGGTCGCGATGACGGGCAGCCCGCCGCCGACAAGCGCGGTCGTGCCGATCACTTGCACCGAAGGCGCCGCCACGCCGCCACTGGTCGTGAAATTGAACACATCGGTGCCTTGGCTGTCGACCGTGGTGATCTTGCCCTCAAGGCCATACAGCGTGCTGCTGCCCACCGAGATCGCCAGCGAGCCGGTAAACTCGGAAGACGTCGTCGCCCGGCCATTGTCGAACGTCGGATGCGTTGCGCCCAGCAGCTCATAGGAAATGAGGCCCTGCGGCAGCGTCCCCGATGGTGCGGTGTAGGAGGCATAGTGGAAGCCCGTGTTCGCGCCGTAAAGCGCCGTTCCCATGCCGCTGTATGTCGGCGAGCGGCCGGTGACCGTGCCGCTTGCCCAGCGGCCGATTTCCCAGCCCGCGCCGGACTGCTGATCGACCGTGACCGCCGTGCCGCGCGAATAGGCCGCGCCTACGCCGGGTTCATCGTCTACCGAACTGAGCGCGCCGGTCGCATCGTAGGTCTGCGTGATCGCGAAGGTCGACCCGGAGAGATTGACGCCGTTATCGGACGACATTGCGATGAAGGCCAAGCCGTTGCGGCCGCTGGTCAGCCCGCTTGCCGCCGATGAGCCTGCAGGTTTGCCTGCGGGCACCGACGTCGAAAGATCGGTTGCGCCCGAGAGATAGAACGCAATCGCACCCTCCAGCTGTTGGGACACGTCATAGACGAGCGCCGCCCCGGTCAGGTCCTTCGAGAAACCGCCCTTGATCGTGCCGTTGCAGCCGGTCGTGCCGGTGCCCGAAACGCCGCAGAGCTTGTACGTGCCGTCGGCGTGGAACAGGGTCGAGAAGCTGCCGAAGCCGTCGATCGTGGTGAACTGGGTGTTCTGTTCGGGGTGGGCGACGCCGCCGATGGTAGCAAAGGTGTAGGTCTGGTCGCCGCCGGATTCGGGCATGGTGATCGAGGCTTCGAAACCAATCCCGGGCACAGCGCCAAAAGATACGGCGAGCGATGCGCTGTTGAGCTTGCCCGGCGCGGTCGATCCATCGGCGAAAGTCGGCCTGGTGGCTGACGCGAGGCTGTAGACCGCCTTGCCGCCGGTCAGCGGCAGCACATCGACGATCGAACCAAAGGCATAGTGCAGCCCCTGATCGGGGGTGGCCGTTATATCGCCGCCATAGAGGCCGCCCGTGCCTGTGCCGTCCGCCCAGCGGCCGATGGAGACGCCGCCATTGCTGTAGACCTCGAGGTTCTTGAGCGTGCCCTGCGACTCTTTCGTGCCGCCGTAATGCAGCGAACCGACGCCGCCATTGGCGTCGAGTTCGGGCTTGTAGGCGGTGTTGACCACCTGCAATCCGCCGCTGGTGTGACCCGAGCCTTTGGCGGGTTCGGCCCAGGCGCCAGTGTAGAACGTGCCCACTGCGGCCAGCGCGCCCGCACCGGAATTGGCCGGCGCGGTGGTTAGCGGGGTTGGGCCGATCGGTGTGGGGGTTGGGGTTGGGGTTGGGGTTGGTGTGGGCGTCGGTGTCGGCGTCGGCGTAGGCGTAGGCGTCGGCGTAGGCGTCGGCGTAGGCGTCGGCGTAGGCGTCGGAGTGGGTGTCGGAGTTGGTGTGGGTGTCGGAGTTGGTGTGGGTGTCGGAGTTGGTGTGGGTGTGGGTGTGGGTGTCGGAGTTGGCGTGGGTGTCGGAGTTGGCGTCGGTGTGGGTGTCGGCGTCCCCGAAGCATAAGCGGCGAGTTGCCGGCGGAAGGCGGGTCCGAACAGCGCGCCGTTGGCTCCGGCCAGGGCCAGCTCGCCGGCGAGAGCCCTTGCGGTGCCGCTCGGGAGTCCCGGCACGGCGGGGGCCTGCCGCAAGCCGTTTGCGGGCGTCCGCCCCGCGCCCCGTCCGCCATTGAAGCCGACCACGGTCAGACCGTCGCCCGGCACGGCCTGGCTGCCCGCCGCGAAGATCAGGCGCGGCGCGGCACCACTGCTCACGAGGAAGGCTTGCCCCGCCCGGTAGGTGGCCGTGCCGCCCGTTGCCGCGATCTCGGCCGAGCCGCCGACCACCCGGCCGTTGAGCGCGCCGCTTCCATCGACATTGAAAGTGCTCGCCGCCTTGCTGCCGTTTGTCACCACGCGGGTCGCGCCCAGTGTTATCGTGACCGCACCGTCGATCGTCACCGATCCGCGCGCGACTTGCAGCGTGCCGTCATCTGCGACCGTGAAGGCGACATCACCGACGAGCGAAATGGTCGCCCCCGTTTCGGTCTCGATCTGGACGGTCGTTCCGGTGCCGCGGAAGCTTTCGCCGGGGATGAGCGCCACGCTGCTCTGCGGCGCGTCGGGCAGGTTCACCGCAAACATCACGTGCGGCGCAGCAAAGGCCGGCGGCGAGCTGGTAATCGCCAGCGCAACGCTGGCGAGCAACAGGATGCGGGTGCGCGAGCTCGCGGAAAGGCCTGCAATCATTGCATTTCTCCAGAGACGGCGCCACGCGCCGCTTTCGAAAAGTCCGGTTTCAGAATTCGAGTCGGGCGGTCACCGACGCATTGAAGCGGCGGTAGTCGTCGATCGCGACATTGCTGACGTTGCGGGTGTATCCCACCTGCGGATTGAGCGTGACGTGCGCGGCAACCCTGAGATGGAGCCCGAGCGCCGCGTCGAACTGGCTGTCGTGCCGCCGTGTCAGGAACAGCGGATCGGCCGCATCGTAGCGCCGCCGTTCGAACGCCGCCGAGCCGAACAGGCTGAGTTTTGGCGCAAGAGCCTGCTCGAATGCGGCGCGCGCGCCAACATACGTGTTCGAGAGATTGTCGGATTTCGCATTGCGGGTCTGCTCGTGGCCGCCTTGCACGCCCAGATAGAAGCTCTTGTTCACATAGCTGAGCCCCCCGCCGAAGCGGTGGGCATTGCGCAAACGGTCGGTCGGGTAGGTGATGTCGAACGCCTCGAGCTCGCCCGAAATCACCGCGCTGCCTTGCAGTCTGTGGCTGTACTGGAGGATCGCGCCATAGGCCGATCGGTAGCGGCGGCTGCCGAGGAGGAACTGCTGCGTTTGCGCCGAGATCGACACGACATCGCGGTTGGCGGCGGTATAGGCATAGCCGATCGTCGCAGTGCCCTGTGTCTGGTTCAGGTTGGAAAACGAGGTGTTGAAGCGCGAGGTGCCAAGAACGCTGGCGAACAGGTGCGATTGCCGGTCAAACCCATAGTCCTCGCTGATCCCGCCGCCGACCGAGCCGAAAGCGCTGCCGCGCGAACGTGCATCAGCCGAAAGCGTGGCCGGCCCGAGGAACGAGAACACCGGGATCACCAGCTGGCCTGCGCTGGTGGCGGCATTGACGTTGCTATCAAAGCCTCCGCCCGCCTCGACAAATCCGGTGAGATTCGATCCGGGTTGCAGCGTGCGATCAAGGCGCTCCACGAGGCCCGAGAAGCGCTGGCGCACCGGATCGGGGATCGTCGGATCGCCCGATACCGTGCTGAATTCGCGCCGCGCGGTCTCGATATCGCCGCTGAGCGCGTATGCGCGCGCCAATTCTGCGCGCGCCTGCGCCTGATCAGGCCGGAGCGCCAGCACGCGCTGAAACGCGAGGATGGCCTCGGTCACATGGCCGGTGTCGATTGCGGCGAGGCCCAGTGCATAATCATAGTCGCTGTCTGCCGCCATGGCATCCAGGTGCGGGCGAAGGAGGGCATAGGCGGCGGCCGGCTGGTTGGCGTGCAATTGCGCCATCGCTTCGGCCACGACAGTGCGCTCTGGCGCTTCGGCCTGCGCCAGAGCGGGCGTGGCCGCGCCAAGCAAGAGGATCGCCAACAGGCAGCCGGATGGTTTGGTGTGCATGGATGCTTGCCCTCGTCCGGCGCCGTGGCCTCTGCGCCTGGCGCGCCGATTTCTGCACGTGGGCTAACCGGGCGACCCGCCACCGTCGCGTTACAAATGCTGTAATCTGCGGTGATTGCGGCCTTCAGAGCTGCTCTTCCGGTTGACGAGGGTGCCCGCTTGCCGTCTCAGTTAGCCGTGGGCAGACGACTGCCGTGGGATTGCAAGACTATGCGCGAAGAGCCCTCCCGGACCTTGCACGTCCTGCTGATCGAAGACGATCTGCGCACAGCTGTTGCGGTCACCGGTCTGCTCGAAGCCGCCGCGATGACGGTCGAGCATGTCGCCACTGGCGAGGCCGGGGTGCAGCGCGGCGGCGAAGCGGCGATCGATGCAATCATCGTTGATCGGATGCTGCCCGGGATTGGCGGGATCGAGGCCATCGCCCGCCTGCGTGCTGCCGGGATCGACAAACCCGTACTCATCCTCTCCGCACTTGGGCGACCTGACGACCGGATCGAGGGGCTCGATCAGGGGGCGGACGACTATCTCGCCAAACCGTTCGAGCCCGCCGAACTGATCGCCCGTTTGCGCGCACTTTGCCGCCGTGCGCTGGGCCAGCCGCGCCAGTCGGTACTGGTCCACGATGATATCGCGCTGCACATCGAAGCGCGCACCGCGCACCGCGCAGGGCGGCATCTGAAGCTGAGCCCCAAGGAATTCGATCTGCTGCGCTATCTCATGGAAAACGCTGGCGAGACCGTGACCCGCGCGATGCTGCTACGCCATGTCTGGAATCTGAACTTCGATCCGCAGACCAACGTCATCGATGTCAATCTGGTACGCCTGCGCCGCAAGCTGGAGGCGGGCTTCGCCGATTCCTGCCTCGAGACTGTGCGCGGACAGGGCTATCGGCTCGGTCCGGCGCGCAGTGCCGAACCCGGATGAGCCGCCTCCTCCCCCTCACCAGCGCAATCGCCATCCGCCAGGCGCTGCTCACCGCGGCCGTTATCGTGCTGGCGACCAGCGGCATTTCCGGGTTGGTCTTCATGGCGGTCGATCAGGCCGCGCGTGCGGAACTGCTCCACACAATCGACACCGATATCGCCGGGCTGGTGGATGTCGATGCCGAAGGTGGCCAGGCCCAACTCGCCCGGCGCATCCAGGACCGAACCGACTTCGAGACGAGCCCCTCCAGCTTCTATCTGCTGACAGACAGCGCCGGGCGCCGGCTTGCGGGCAACCTGCCCGCCATGCCGCTGCCGTTTGCGCGCAGCTCAGGCAGCGCGCAGCTTTCGGTCGGCGGTCAGGCAGTCCTGGTCCGCGCGACCGTGCTGCGCGGCGAGCGGGTGCTGGCGGTCGGGCGCTCGCTGGGCGGGGTCGAGGCATTCGGCGCCTACCTGCTGCGGCTGTTCGTGATTTCCGAGGCAACCATCGCGGCGGCCGCGCTGCTTATCGGCCTGCTGCTGGCGCGCGGGCTGACGCGGCGCATCGAGCGGATCAACGCCACCTTCGCCCGCTTCTCTGGCGGTGACACCGGCGCGCGGGTCGGCGATATGCGCGGACAGGATGAGATCGCGACCCTCGCCCGCCACGCCGATCACCACCTCGCGCGCGTCGTCTCGCTGATCGACGCGCAGCGCGAGATCAGCGACAACATCGCGCACGAATTGCGCACGCCGCTCGGCCATCTCGATACGCATTTGCGCGAGGCACTCGATGCCAATCGCGATGCGGTTGTCGAACCACTGCTGCAGGCGGCGCGGAGCGATATCCATTCGGTGGTCTCGCTGTTCGATGCACTGCTCGATATCGCGCTTGCCGAATCCGCCAGCGGCGCGGGCGGGCTGACCCGGTTCGATCTGTCCGAACTCGCGGCCGGCGTGGTCGAGCTGTACGAAGCGAGCGCCGAAGAGGCAGGCATGCACCTCACCGCACGGATCGCGCCTGGCGTCTCGATGTGCGGCGAGCCGATGCAGGTCTCACGGATTCTGGTCAACCTGCTCGACAACGCTTTGCGCCATCTGCCTGAAGGATCACGGATTCGCGTTGCAATCTCGTCCGGTCCGGTCATGGTCGTCGAGGATGATGGACCGGGGATAGATGAGGCGGACCGCGAGACAGTATTTCAGCGCTTTCGCCGCAGCAGTGGGAGCAGCGCCGGGCATGGTTTGGGCCTCGCGCTCGTCAGTTCGCTCGCGACGCGCAATGGCATGACTGCGCGGATCGAGGACGCAAAGCCCGGCGCACGCTTCATCATCGCTGCAAAGGACCTGGCATGAGCGCCCGGTGGACGCGCACAGTATTGGTGCTGGCCGCGCTGTGCCTCGGCAATGCCGAAGAGGATGCGGTAGACCGGGTCGCCTCGGCGCTGCAGCAGGGTTCGCAGTCGCATGCGGCGCAGCATGCGGCGGCTGCCGTTCTCGCCGCGACGGGTGCGCAGCCGCTCGAAGGTACGCGTGATCTCCAGACAGTCTGGTCGCGGCGCGGCGATGCGGTCTATCGCAACCGTGCGCTCGGGCCGGCCTACCGTCTGATCGAGCTGGGCGGCGGGGAAGAGGCGCATTTCGAGCAGACCTTCCTTGCCGGCCAGCGCGCGCATGTGGCGATCTCGGAGCCGGGCGGCGATCACTTCGCCCTCACCATCGAAGACGAGACCGGCCAGTCGCAATGCACAACAACTGGCCGCGATTGCAGCTGGATGCCGCTGTGGACTGCGCGATTTCGCATCGTCGTGCGCAACCGCAGCGGCCAGCGCGGCCGGACATTTCTGGTGCTGCAATAATGCGGTCCCGCACAGGCGATTGTTGCACGTCCGCCATGCGGTCATCGTCGGGGGCCTGATTGGGGGACGGGTAGCGTGGGGTATCGTTTCGGGTTTCTGGCATCGGCAGCGGTCCTGGGATTGAGCCTTCCGCAAGCCGCGCTTGCGCAAACCGCCGCCGCGCACCCCCTGTCGCTGCACGACCGGATCATCGCTCGGTATGACGGGACGATCGAATCCGACCCCAAAGTCGAGATGCAGCACGACCTTGCGCTGATGGACGAACTCAAGGCCAACGGCGATACAGATCCGGATGAGCTGGCGCGCATGAAGATGCTCTATGGCCTCGCGCTGGGCCATGCCTTCCGCGACAGGGAGGCGCTGGCGGCGATCGACGAAGGGGTCGAAATCCTGACCAGGGCGGGCCAAGGCGGAAAGCCGCTGGCGCTCGAGCTCATGTTGAACGCCGCGCTATCCGTCAGCGCGTCCGGCGATCTCGACGGGGCTGAAAAGCGGTTCGAACACGTGCTCGCGTTGCAGCGAAACCTGTTCGGGCCCGATAGCAACGAAGTCGGCACAACGCTTTGCAGCATCGCCTACAATGCGGGCGAGCAGGGCAGGCTGGCCTATGCGATCGAGCAGATGCGCGCCGGGCTCAAACGGATGAAGCCTGACCCTGCAAGCAAGGTCGCCTGGGCCGCCAATTACGAAACCTATGCGCACTTGCTCGGCGTGGCCGGGCGCAACGCGGAATTTCTGGAAGCTGCGCGTGTCGCGGCAAAGGTCGCGCAGGATACGCTCGATCCCGGCCAGCGCGGCATTGGCCTTACGCTCTCCAATCTGGCATCGGCGCTGATCACTGCGGGCCGGTACGCGGAAGCGGAGGCGATCGCTCGGCAGGCCATCGAGATCGACCTGAAATTTCGCGGCAAGCAGCATATCGACACCTCCATGGCGATGAGCATTCTGGCCGGCGCGCTGGCAGCACAAGGTAACGCGCCCGGTGCCGAAGCCCTGCTCGACGAAGCCGCGGATTCGCGAGTGAAGGCCAAGTCGACCAGTTCTCCGGTCGAACCGGCGAGATACTGGGTCGAAGCTGCCAATCTGGCCCGCTCGCACGGCGACGAGGCAGCGGCGGAGCGCCGACTGGCCTCGGCGGCGCAGGTGCTCGCCGAGCACAAGGGCTACGATCTGGTTAGGGGCGGCCTGATGCGCGAACAGGCGCGTGGGGCCTTGATCCAGGGCGACAATGCGCGGGCCGTTGCGCTCGCCGATGCGGGCCTCGCGACATTCGGCGAATTGCCGCGGACCAACCTGCACGTCGTCGCGCTGGTCATGATCCGCGGGCTGGCGCTGGCGCGGCTCGGGCGGCTGGATGAAGCCTATGCCTCCACCGAACCCACCGCCACGGTGCTCGAAGCAGATTTGCTCGGCTCGGGGCAAGCGCAAGACGATCTCGCCGAAATCGCGCCGATCTACACCACCGGGTTCAGCCGCTTCGCACTGATCGCACTCCTCACTGGCCATCCGGATCGCGCCTTTCGTGCTGCGCAACTTGCCAATCTTTCTTCACTCGCTGTGACCAACAGCGCGGTTGCGGCGCGGGCCGCGTCGGGCGATCCGCGTGTCGAAGCCGCTGTGCGCGGCCTTGACCAGCGGATCGACGCGCGCCGCAGACTGGACCGCGAGCGTTCGTTTGCACTGGGCAAATCGGCGGGCGAAGTCGCTCGGCTCGATCACGAACTGGCCGAGGCGGACACCGCGATCACTGCCGCGCGCGCCGAGGTGGATCGCCGCTTTCCGCAATTTGGCGAACTCAGCCGCCCGCGCCCGGTTGCGCTCGCCGAGGCGCAAGCGCGGCTGGCGCCCGGCAGCGTGCTGTTGCTGCCGCTGCCGCTCGATGACGGCGTGCTGTCGATGGCACTCACCGCAAAGGGGCTGGTATGGGAGCAGGCCGGAATGCGCGGCCCGGCCTTCGCCGCCGCGATCACGCGGATGCGCACCGCGCTGCAGAGCGCGGTGCCCGGCGCACAGTTTCCCGCCGATGCGGCCTTTGCGTTGCATCAGGCGGTGTTCCCGCCGCGTGTCGCCGCCGCCATCGCGCCGCATGCCGATCTGCAGCTGCTTGGCGGCGGGCCGCTGGCCGGGCTCCCGCTCGGCGTGCTGCTGACGCGCCAGCCGGCGCATCCCGCGCTCGGCGCAAATGAACTCGCCCGCGCGCCGTGGCTCGTGCGCGATCACAGTTTCTCGGTCGTGGCCGCCTTGCAGAGCTCTGCGGTGGATGCGCAGAGGCCTTCGCAGATCGGCAAGGCCATCCGATTCGCCGGGGTCGGCGCGCCGCAACTCGGCCCGCCAAGCAGCAGCGGACGGCTGCGCGGATTGCTGCTGGAAGGCACAATCAGCGTCGCAAGCCTGCGCGCCCTGCCCTCGCTGCCGGGCACCGACCGCGAACTACGCGCCATGGCGCAGGCGCTGGCACCGCGCTCGTCGCTCCTGCTGCTCGGTGCAGACGCTACAGAAACGCGGGTCCGGGCGGCCGATCTTTCACACACGGATGTGCTTGCCTTTGCAACCCACGGCATCATCGGCGGCGGCACGAATGCCGAGCCGGCGCTTGTCATGACCCCGCCCGCGGTCGCGACCGAGGGCGATGACGGCTTGCTCACCGCCGCCGAGATAGCGGGTCTGCGGCTCGATGCCGATTGGGTGATACTCTCCGCCTGCGACAGCGCGGGTGCCACCGATGCGGCAGTGCCGACCTACTCGGGCCTTGCCCGCGCGTTCTTTCAGGCGGGCAGCCGATCGGTGCTAGTATCGATGTGGCCACTGCGCGACGATGTCGCCGCGCAGCTGACCGTGGCGATCACGGCAAACGCCCGCCGCATGAGCAAACCCCGCGCCCTGCGCATGGCAGAGCTCGCGCTGATGCGAAATGCTGTGATCCCGGGATCGGCCAACCCTGCGGTCTGGGCCAGCTTCAATCTGCTTGAACGCTGACCGCGCGCGCAGGGCCGATCAGGTCGAGCGTAAATGGCTCGCGGGCAGCGATGCGGCGGACGTCATCGAGGCGGCCGATGCTGCGCGCGAATCCTGCAGAACTGCGCCACTTCGCGCAGAGCGGGTGCCCGCAGGCAAAATCCATTTCGATTGTCAGACTGTTTGGTGCGGTCGAGAAGACTCGAACTTCCACGGGCTTTCGCCCACAACGACCTCAACGTTGCGCGTCTACCAGTTCCGCCACGACCGCACATCGTAACGGGGTTTTGCCTTCAAAAAAGGCTGCCCCGTCGGGGTAGAGGCGCGCCCCTAGCAAAGCACCCCGCGCCGCGCAACAACCAAGCGGGGATTTTTTATTCGGGCTTCCAGCCGATCTCCGCGACCTTGGCGCTTTTGGGGACATCGGTCACCGCTTCGTTGATCGTCACGCTCTCACCCGGCTTCAGCATATCGCGCGGGGGGGTGACATCCCAGGTGTAGACCACCTTGTCCTTGGCATCGCGCAGCACGATCAGGATCGGCGGGACTTCCTGCGGCTGCTTGCCGACATTGGTAACCGTGCCGCTGGCGCCGAAATACTCGGTGCCGTTGGGAAGCGTGCGGCGATCCTGCCGTTCGGACGGGAACGCAAGCACGAGATCGGGGTTGCCCGCGCCGAACGTGGCGTGGGCAGCGGGCAGCCAGCGCGGCAGGCCGAGCCACGAGGCCAGCGCGATGAGCACCGCGACGAGCACGGCAAAGCTCACCCCGGCGATCGTCCAGATCTTTGCCATGTTGCGGCGGGGCCGGAACGGCGGTTCGTGATCGAAACTCGATACGGTCTCGTCGAAGCTGTCATCCGCCGCGCGGGCAGCGGGGCGGACGACCGGCCGCGGGACCACGGGCGGTTCGGGAACCGGCTCTGCCGCGGGGGCGGGGACAGCGATTTCCGCATCCGGTTCGGCCACGGAACCCGCAGCGGGCGCAGGGGCCGTTGCTGTCGCGGCGGCCCTGACCGGGGCGGGTTCTTCGCGGGGGGCGAGTTCGGGGCCTTGCTGAAACCAGCTGTGCCGGCACTTGGCGCAGCGCACGGTCCGCCCTTCCACACCGATCGCGCTGTCAGGGACGACGTAGCGGGTCGAGCAGGCGGGGCACGCAATAATCATACGGCGGGTTAAGCAGGGCGGATACAGGGAAACAATAGGTGCAAGCGGGGAGAAGTGCTCACCTGCCCTTTTTTCCACATCGATTGCGCCGTATAGCCGCCCGACGTAGCGCGCGGCCCCCGTGCGTGCCATCCACTTCCGGGACCGCAACGCCTGACATGAGCCAGCCTGACGCCGAAATCGTCCAGTTCGACAATGTCGGGCTGCGCTACGGAACGGACAAGGAAATCCTGGCCGACGTCTCGTTCACGCTTTACCCGGGGTGCTTCTATTTCCTGACCGGCGCAAGCGGCGCGGGCAAGACCAGCCTGCTCAAGCTGCTCTATCTGGCGCAGCGCCCCTCGCGCGGGCTGATCCGCCTCTTCGGCACCGATGCGATCACCCTGCCGCGCGAACGCCTGCCCGGATTCCGCCGCCGCATCGGTGTGGTGTTTCAGGATTTCCGCCTCGTCGATCATCTCTCCGCCTTTGACAACGTGGCTCTGCCGCTGCGGGTCGCTGGGGTGAGCGAGAAAGACATCGCCCGGCCGGTGGGCGAGATGCTCGATTGGGTGGGGCTTGGCGACCGGCAGCATGCCCGGCCTGCAACGCTCTCCGGCGGGGAGCAGCAGCGCGTGGCGATTGCCCGTGCGGTGATCGCGCGGCCAGACATGCTGGTGGCCGACGAGCCGACCGGCAACGTCGATCCCGAGATGGCGCTGAAGTTGCTGCGCCTGTTCGAAAGCCTCAATCGGCTGGGGACCACGGTGGTGGTGGCGACGCACGATGTCCACCTCATCCGCAAAGTGCCGGAATCGCTGATCATGCGGCTCGACAAGGGACGGCTGAGCGATCCGACGGGCGCGTTGCGCTATCCGCCGCGGCGGCCATCGATGGCGGGCGCCGACGTGCCCACGCCGCTTTGAGCCGATCACGATGAGCTCGATCTCGTCCCTGCTCCAGCGGTTGCGCGGAAGCGGCGCGGCAAGCGATCCGCGCCTGCTGCCCGAAGCGCAGCTTTCAGGCCCGATGCCTTGGGTCATCGCGATCATGATCGCCATGACCGTGATCGCCGCCGCCAGCGGCCTTGCCCTGCGCAATGCAGCTGAAACCGCCAGCGCCGATCTCGAAGGCGGCGTCACCGTGCAAATCGTGACCGCTGCCCCGGCCGAGCGTCTGCACCAGGCCGCGGCCGTGGTCTCCGTGCTTGCGAAGGCGCCCGAAGTCGCCACAGTAAGGCAGGTGGCGCAGGAAGAACTCAACACCCTTGTCGAGCCATGGCTGGGCACGCGGCCGGGCGACGATGTCGAGGCCCTGCCGATCCCGGCCCTGATCGATGTGCGACTGAAGGGACCGGCAACGGCGGACCAGGTGGCGCATTTGCGCGCGATGATCGTGCCCGTTGCAGCCTCGGCGCGGGTCGATGCGCAGGCGGGGTGGCTGGCACCGGTATTCGCCGCGATCGGCACACTGCAATGGCTCGCGGGCGGCCTCATTGCGCTGCTTGCGCTTGCGACCATCGCGGCGGTACTGCTCGCATCGCGCAATGCGCTGGGCAATCACCGCGAGACGATCGAGATCGTGCACATGCTGGGCGGCACCGACAAGCAGATCGCGCGCGTGTTCCAGCGCTCGATGGCCTTCGATGCGGCAGCGGGCGGGCTGGTGGGCCTGCTGTTCGGCGTGGTCACCATCGCCGCGCTCTCGCGCCAGTTCGCCGGGCTCGGTTCGGGCATGGTTGCGGGCGCGGTGCTGCATTGGCAGGACTGGATCGTGATCGCTGCCATTCCAGTTGCCGGCATCGCGCTGGCGGTGCTTACCGCGCGCATCACGGTCCTTGCGGCCTTGAGGCGGATGCTCTGACATGGCGCGCACGCGAAAATCGTCTGGCCTCATTCGGCGGATCGGCGCCGCGATCCTGCTGGCGTGGGTGCTGGGGTTCCTGTGGTTTGCCCTGGCCCTGCCGCGCCCCGCCGGTGCCCAGAAAACCGATGGCGTGATCGCGCTGACCGGCGCGGGCGGGCGTATCCCGCGCGCGATTGACGTGCTGCGGGCGGGGCAGGCGCGCAAAGTGCTGATCGCAGGCGTCGCCAGCGAAGTGAAGCCGGGCGAGTTTGCCGCAGAGTACAAGGTTTCGCCGCAATTGCTGGCCTGCTGCGTGACACTGGGGTTCGAATCGGTCGACACCCGCTCCAACGCGCTGGAGGCGGCGCGGTGGATCGCGGCAGAGCACATCACCTCGGTCCGCCTCGTCACGACTGACTGGCATATGCGCCGCGCCGAGTTCGATCTCGCCATGGCGGCACCGCGCGGCGTGGAAATCCTGCCCGACGCCGTGCCTTCACGGCCGAGCATGAAAACACTGTTCATCGAATACAACAAGCTCATCGTCCGCGTGCTGGCCTGGCTGGCCGGGTGGTAGGGCACGGCATGGCGAGCCAAAGCAATGCCGGACCGCACCTGCGCGATATCCTGCGCAGCCTGGCTTTCTACTTCGCGTTCTACGGCGGCAGCGTGCTACTGGTGATCGCGGCGCTGGTGGCAATGCCGCTGGGCCGCGACCGCTACAAGGACGTGGTGCGGACATGGTCGACCTGGCACCGGACCTGCGCCCGCGTGCTGCTCGGCATTACGGTCGAAACCGGGAATTTCACGCCGCGTTCGGGCGTCCTCTATGCGATCAAGCACGAATCCTTCTTCGAGGCGATCGACCTGCCCCATATGCATCCCCTCCCCGTCGTCTTCGCGAAAGAGCAATTGCTGCGCATCCCGCTGTGGGGCGCGATCGGCATGCGCTACGGCCTGATCGCGGTGGACCGCGCGCGCGGCGCAAGCGCGCTAAGGACCATGCTCGCCGAAGCGCGGCGCTGGACGGCGGACGGGCGGCCACTGATCATCTTCCCCGAAGGCACCCGCGTGCCGCATGGCACTCGTCCCGCATTGCAGGCGGGATTTGCCGGGCTTTACAAGATGCTCGGGCTGCCGGTCGTGCCGGTGGCGGTCGATAGCGGGCCGCTTTATCACCGCCTGTGGAAGTGCTCCGGGACGATCCGCTACCGCTTCGGCGCGGAAATCCCGCCCGGCCTGCCGCGCGAGGACATCGAGGCGCGCATCCATGCCGCCATCAATGCGCTCAACCCGTGAGCGTTGAAGACACCCGCGTTGAAGAGCGCCACACCGAGGCCGACGCACGCAGCTGGGGCGAAGTGCTCGGCCCCGGGCTGATCACCGGGGCAGCGGACGACGATCCGAGCGGGATCGGCACTTACAGCCAGGTCGGCGCGCAATTTGGCTTCAACCTCGCGTGGATCATGGTGTTCAGCTATCCGCTGCTGGTGGCGACGCAGCTGATCTGCGCGCGGATCGGCGCAGTGACCGGGCACGGCATCGCGCACAACCTGAAGCGGCACTATCCGCGCCCGGTGCTATGGTTTTCCGTCATGCTGCTGCTCGTGGCGAACACGATCAACCTGGGCTCCGACCTTGGCGCGATGGCGGCGGCGCTGAACCTGCTGCTGCCGGGGCCGGCGATGCTCTATGTCGTGCTGTTCGGCGCAGCTTCAGTGCTGCTTGAAGTCTTCGTGAGCTACGCGCGCTATACCCGGATCCTCAAATGGTCCGCGCTTTCGCTGCTGGCCTATATCCTTGTGCCCTTCGTGGCGCAGCTATCGCTGCGCGAAGTGCTGCGCGGGGTGCTGGTGCCTCAGCTCAGCTTCGACCGGCAGACGGCCATGGCCGTGATTGCCACGTTGGGGACCACGATCAGCCCTTACCTGTTCTTCTGGCAGGCGGGGCAGGAAGTGGAAGAGCAGCACCGGCTGCACACGCACCCGCTAGGCGTATTCCCGCGCGCGGCGGGCCCCGGCCTTGCCCGGATGCGCACCGATACCGTGGTGGGCATGGGGGTGACGAGCGTGACCGCGCTGTTCATCGTGATCGCCACGGCAGCAACGCTCCATGCTCACGGGATCAACCAGGTCGCCTCGGCCGACGCGGCGGCGAGCGCGCTGCGTCCGATCGCAGGCGATCTCAGCTTCCTGCTGTTCGCGGTGGGGATCATCGGGATCGGGCTGCTGGCGGTGCCAGTGTTGGCGGGATCGGCGGCTTACGCACTTTCGGAAACCTTCGGCTGGGCCGAGGGGCTGGACCGCAAGCCGCACGAAGCCAAGGCGTTCTACGGCGCAATCGTGGTGGCGGTGCTGGGCGGGATGGCGCTCAACCTGATCGGGATCGATCCGATGCTGGCGCTCTACTGGACCGCGGTGATCAACGGCCTGCTGGCGCCGCCGCTGATGATCATGACCATGCTGGCAGCGAGCAATCCCAAGGTCATGGGCCGGCTAACGCTGCCGCCGCTGCTCAAGATCGGCGGCTGGGCGGCAACGGCAGTGATGGTCTTCGTCTCGGCGATGTTCCTGCTGAGCTAGTGGTCAATGTCTGACATTTGGCACCCTGTTTGATCGGCTCTTGAATGACGGCAATGGTGGGGAGCGGACGTTGCGGCACTACCATTACCGTGGGATAGGCAGGCTGTTGACGATACTTAGCAATTCCTTGTTTCGAACTGCGTTCCTGTCGGCATCACACCCTAAGTCTGCCAGGTAGTGCTGGTTCGCGCGGGTTCCCACCCAATGAAGCCAAACGGCTCCAGCATCAGTGGTGAAAGGCGTACCTTTCGGACATCGCCGATCCATAAACTCACGTGCGCTCTTATCCGTGAAGGGCACTGCTAGCTGCCTAAAAGGCTCAATACGATGAAAAAACCGCCTAAATTGTTCCGGCGTAATAGAAAAATACCCACTCCGATCAGATTGCAAATCATGTACCCAATACTTACCGTGACCATAGCTATCGACAGTAATGTCCAAGCTGGTCCAGCCTGACACCCTTACTTCAATGCTGTCTATCTTTGGGGTCTGATCGCAACCACAGACACAAGCCGCGAAAGCTATGAGACAAAGAAAGAATACGGCTCGCATCGCCTTAGCTTATGCCTAAGTCACCTAGTGACCGCAATGTTGGCGAAAGGGGACCCATGAGCGGGACTCGAACCCGCCAAACGCTACGATCGCTCACTGCGCCCGCTCCGACAGCGTCAGGGCCGCGTCGAACTTACCTGATGCACGAACGTTCGCAATCGGGAAACGTCTTCGCCAGTCTGAACGGCGATAAATGGGGCGCAAGCTGCCACTGGCCTGATGGGCACCAAACGTCAGATTTTGGGCACTAGACTGTGATGACAACAGGTGGAATCGTCGGCCCGGACTAGATCCGGTCCTTGGCTCGTCTTTTCCGGCGCCACGCCAGAAGAAAAGCCGAACCCCGTCTCAGGCACGGGGTGACGGGAGACAGATCAACGGTAAGTCATCGGAGACTGGATTTTCCTACAGGGTCGGTCTGTGTCACGACCGGGCTCCGGGGCCGCCAAGGTGCTTTGCGTTCTATCACATCGTCCAGACCCAACAGAGGCAATGCGCGCAAGCGCGTCCACTTGTCGCCATTTCCATAATTTATGTTTAAAATCATATTTTTGATAGATTTTTCGAGGGTTGCACAGTGTAACCCTATGTAACCCTCAATTGCCGCCGAAGCGTCAATCGTCGTGGCTGCGGCCGAAGTCGGGCCGGGCATCGTCTTGGCCCATCTCGATGATCGAGCGGCGGATCGCCCTGGTGCGGGTGAAGGTATCGAACAGCACGTCGCCATCGCCCTTGCGGATCGCCTTCTGCAGTTCGGTCAGGTCCTCGCTGAAGCGCTGGAGCATTTCGAGCACGGCATCGCGGTTGCTGAGGAACACGTCGCGCCACATCGTCGGATCGGAAGCGGCGATGCGGGTGAAATCGCGGAAGCCACCGGCGGAATACTTGATGACCTCGCTCTGCGTCACTTCCTCGAGATCCGAGGCGGTGCCGACGATGGTATAGGCGATGAGGTGCGGCAAGTGGCTGGTGACGGCGAGCACGCGGTCATGATGCTCGGCATCCATAACCTCGACGCGGGCGCCGAGTGCTTCCCAGAACGCAGTGACCCGTGCGACTTCGCCTGCGACTGCGGCGGCAGGCGGCGTAACGATGCACCAGCGGTTGCGGAACAGCCCGGCGAAGCCCGCATCGGGGCCGCTCTGCTCGGTACCGGCCACGGGGTGCGCGGGGATGACGGTGACGCCGGGCAGTGCTTCGGCCAGAGCGCGCGCGACGCTCGCCTTGCTTGAGCCGACATCGGTGACGATTACGCCCGGCGCAAGGTGCGCGGCGATGCTCGCCCCGGCTGCCGCCATGGCGCCGACAGGAACGCACAGCACGACCAGATCGGCCCCGGTCACGGCTTCGGCCACTGTCTCGGGTACGAAATTGGCGAGGCCGATCTCCCGAGCGCGCGCGCGCACCGCAGGGTCGGCATCGAAGCCGGAGGTGATCGCATCCGGCAAGTGCGCATGAACGGCGCGGGTGACTGACCCGCCCAGCAGACCAAGCCCGATGACCGCAATCCGCGTGAAGGGCGCGGGCGCGCTCATCGCGGCGCTTCGGCGAGCTGGCGCAGAACGGCGGCGACGCGGTCCATTTCCGCGGCCGTGCCGATGGTGATGCGCAGGCATTGCGGCAGGCCCTGCCCGGGCAGCCAGCGGGTGATGAAGCCGTGGTCCATCAAGCCCTTGTAGGCAGCTTCCGCAGTGAGCGCGCCAGTGAACTCGATCAGCACGAAGTTCGCCTCGCTCGGCAGCGGGCGCAGCCCGTGGTTGCCAAGCGCCGCCAGCGCAGCGACGAAGCGGGTGCGCTCGGCAAGGTTGTGATCGCGCGAGGCGGTGACGAAGGCCTGATCGCCAAGCGCGGCAAGCGCGGCCGCCTGCGCGGTGACGGTGAGGTTGAACGGCCCGCGGATGCGGCCCAGCATATCGATCAGATGCGGCGCGCCGGTCGCCCAGCCCACGCGTTCGCCGGCAAGGCCGTAGATCTTGGAAAAGGTGCGCGTGATCAGTACGTTTTCGGTCGTCGCGGCGAGCGCGAAAGCACCGTCATCGGCATCAGCCGGAACATACTCGGCATAGGCCTGATCGACCACCAGCAGCACATCGGCCGGCAGCCCGGCGTGGAGGCGGGCAAGCTCGGCGCGCGGCAGGTAGCTGCCGGTCGGATTGTTGGGATTGGCGAGGAACACAACACGCGTTCGCGGCGTGACGCAGCCGAGCAGGACATCGACGTCCGCCGCATAATCACGATCAGGCGCCTCGACCGGATCGGCGCCGCAGCGGCGGGCGGCAATCTCGTAAACCGAGAAACCGTAGCGCTGGTAGAGCACTTCATCGCCCGGTCCCGCAAAAGCCTGGGCCGCAAGGTGGAGCAATTCGTCGGAGCCGGTGCCCATCACGATCCGTGCCGGATCGATCCCGTGGAGCTTGCCAAGCGCACCGCGCAGCGCGTGGCTATCAGGATCGGGATAGCGCGCCGGATCGCCCGCGCCTTCGCCGTTGCCGAGGCGGGCGGCGAGCGCGAGCGGGCTGGTGCCGAGCGGGTTCTCGTTGGCGGAAAGCTTGATCAGCACTTGCCCGTCGGCTCCGGTCGACTTGCCGGGCACATAGGGATGAATCGCCGCGATCCACGGCTTGGGCACGGGGCGGGTGCCAGTGAGCTTGGCGGCGGTTTGGGGGGCGGGCTGGGCGGTGCTCTCGGACATGACCGGCGCGCCTTAGCGGGCTTGCCGCGCCAAGGGAACCGTCTCGCGCGGGAAGGCGGGCCTCAGGCCGCTTCGGCGGCGCGCATTGCGGCGCCCTTCCAGTCGCTGGCCATGGCAAAGGCAGGCATCGAGGCCTTGCCGTCTTCGCCGCCGCCGCCGATGAGGTGCGGGCCGACCGGCTGCCCGGCTTCACCGCGCGGGCTTTGCGGCAGACCGGCAGCAGCCAGCTGGTAGGGCGAAGCGCGGTGGCGGGTGCACAGGCCGCCGTTGCCATCCGGGACCAGCGCCTGCTCGAACTCCAGCCCCTGCTGGCGCTTGCGCGAACGGCGCACGCGGGCGACCGCAAGTTGACCTTCGCCAAGATCGATCACGAATTCAGTGCCGACCGGCACATCGACAAGGCCTTCGATCAACGCGCCCGAGACCGAGAGATTGCGCAGCACGACGGGATAATAGTGGTTATCGTGGATCACGCCGATGCGGCGGAACATTGCCTGCCGATCATGGCGCTGGAACGCCGGGCCCGAAGGTTCGATGATCCAGTTGCCCTCATTAAGCTTCTGGACGAACAGCTCGTTGGGGATCGGGTGGCTGTAGATGTAGCCCTGCACGAGCGTGACATTGAGGCTTTTCATCAGATCGAACTGATCGAAGCTTTCGACACCCTCGGCCGTGGTGTCCATCTCCAGCGCTTCCGCCAGCGCGACGATCGCGGCGATGATTGCGCGGTTGCGCGAGCCGACTTCGGTGGCACCGCGCACGAAGGACTGATCGATCTTGATCTTGTCGAATGGCGCGGTCTTCAGATAGCCGAGCGAGGAATAGCCGGTGCCAAAATCATCGAGCGCCAGCCGGACGCCGAGACCCTTGAGCGCCTTGAACCGCTCGTTGGTGGCACCGCCTTCCTGCAGGAAGACGCTTTCGGTGATTTCGAGTTCGAGCCGTTCGGCATCGAGACCGGAATTGGCAAGCGCACTGGCGACGAGCGCGGGGAAGCCATCATCGGCGAACTGCACCGGCGAGACATTGACCGCGACCCGCAAACCGCCGGGCCAGGCGGCGGCTTCGGTACAGGCACAGCGCAAGACCCACTCGCCGATACCCTTGATAAGGTTCGATTCCTCGGCAATCGGGATGAACCGTGCCGGGCTCACCGGGCCATGATCGGGATGGTTCCAGCGCACCAGCGCTTCGACGCCGACGACATGGTTGTCCACCGCGCGCACGACCGGCTGATAATGGATCTCCAGTTCGTTCTTCTGGAGTGCGTCGTGCAGATCTTCCTCGAGCAGACGGCGATCGGCGGCAGCCTTCAGCAGGTCGGCGCTGAAGAAGCGGAACCGTCCGCGCCCGCTACCCTTTGCGGCATAGAGCGCAAGATCCGCATTGCGCACGAGGCTGTCGCTATCGTCGCCATCGAAGGGCGAGACGGCGACGCCGACGGATGCACCGATCAGGCAGCGGCTGCCATCGATCGTATAGGGCTGCGAAATGCTGGTGATGATGCTGGTGGCGATATCGCCAAGCACGCCGCGATCCTCGATCCCGGGCATGATCACCTGGAACTCGTCACCGCCGAGGCGGCTGACCTTCTCCTTGTCGCCCACCACGCGGACGAGCCGCGCGGCAACCTGCTTGAGCAGGGCATCGCCGGCAGCGTGGCCGAGCGTGTCGTTGACTTGCTTGAAGCGGTCGAGGTCGATCAGCATGATCGCGCAAGGGGAGCGCTGCTGCGAACTCTGGGTGAGCGTGCGTTCGAGCAGCTGCGACATGCGGCGCCGATTGAGCAGGCCGGTCAGCGCATCATGCATCGCCATGTGCGAGCTTTCCTCGGCGGAGCGACGCTCGCCGGTGATATCCTCGCAGTGACCGCGAAAGCCGCCGAACTCGCCGCGGTGGATGATCGGTTCGCCGGAGATCGACCACCACAGCGTTTCGCCGTCGGCCCGCTCGCTGCGCACGGTAAGCTTTTCGAAGCGCCCCTTGCGCGCGAAGACGAACGGCAGCGTGCGCTCCCCTTCGCTCTCGTTGCTCCCTTTGAGGAACAGCTCGAGGAAGCTCTGGCCCATCGCGCTGCCCTGTTCGACCAGCAAGGCGTGGGCCCCCGGTGAGAGGTAGGTGACGCGGCCATCGACATCGGTGGACCAGAAGAACCCGAGACCGAGATCTTCGAAGGTATGACACAGGGCAGCTGCTTCGCTTTCGGATGTGCGGGATGGCGGAGCGTCGCTTGCCCCGATCCCGAATACTCCGCGTGCCTTGCGCAGCACCACCTTGGCGTCCCCTAATCAGTCGATCACTTCTCGTTAGGTATGTAACGCAAGTGCCTTGTGGGAAGGTTAACGCGCCTCCGGAGCGCCGGGCCGAGTGATGTTGCTGCAAAGAAATAAAAAAGGGCCGGAAGCACATTTGCGCTTCCGGCCTTAGTCTGTTCGCAGGAGGAACATCGTCTGGCGGGGCCCCGGTGGGCTAGAGGGAGAGGATCTCGCCCCCTGGCCCCGCCAAGTTGGTCAATCGGTAGGTGCCAATCGGCACATGCCGATCAGTAGTTGTATGCGCGCTCACCATGGTCAGCGATGTCGAGACCTTCACGCTCGCCTTCTTCGCTGATCCGCATGCCGAGGGTCTTGTCGAGGATGAACCAGATCACCGCAGTGCCGACACCCGACCAGACCAGCGTGATCAGCACGGCTTCGAGCTGGATCACGAGCTGTGCCGCGATGTCGTAGGCGGGCGCGGCAACCGAGGGGAACTTGGTGTAGTCGATCACGCCCTGCCCGCCGAGTGCCGGCGATGCAACGATGCCCGTGGCAAGGGCACCGGTGATACCGCCGATGCAGTGGACACCGAAGACGTCGAGCGTATCGTCGTACTTGAACCGGTTCTTCACCGTGCTGACGAAGAAGAAGCACAGCGGCGAGACGATCAGACCAAGGACGATCGAGGTCATCGGCGCGCCATAGCCCGAAGCCGGAGTGATCGCGACGAGGCCGGCGACGGCACCCGAGGCGGCACCGAGCATCGAAGGCTTGCCGTGAACGACCTGCTCGACAACCGCCCAGCTGACCGCAGCAGCGCAAGTGGCGAGCATGGTGTTGACAAAGGCCACCGCAGCGACGCCGTTCGATTCAAGGTTCGAACCCGCGTTGAAGCCGAACCAGCCCACCCACAGCAGCGAGGCGCCGATCATGGTCATGGTCAGCGAGTGAGGCGGCGTGGCTTCCTTGCCATAGCCCAGACGCTTGCCGAGCAGGAGGCAGCCGACGAGGCCTGCGATACCGGCGTTGATGTGAACGACGGTGCCGCCGGCGAAATCGAGCGCGCCCTTGGCATAGAGGAACCCGGCATCGGTCGGAGCATCGGCCAGAAAGTCCGGGCCAGCCCAGTACCAGACCATGTGCGCGATGGGGTAGTAGACGACAGTCGACCACAGCACCACGAAGACCATGAGCGGCGTGAACTTGATGCGCTCAGCGAACGAGCCGATGAACAGCGCCGGAGTGATCATGGCGAAGGTCATCTGGAACACGAAGTAGCTGAGTTCCGGGATGTAGACGTTGTTGGAGAACGTCGCCGAGAAGGTCCCGCTGGTCACGCCGGCCATCAGCACCTTGCTGAAGCCGCCGATGAAGGGCGAGCCGCCGGTGAAAGCGAGCGAGTAACCATAGGTTGCCCAAAGCAGGCCCGCGATCGAAACGATCATGAACACCTGCATGAGCACCGAAAGCATGTTCTTGGTGCGGACGAGACCGCCGTAGAACAGGGCCAGGCCCGGGATGCTCATCATCAGGACGAGCACGGACGAGACGAGCATCCAGGTCGTATCGCCCTTGTTGACCATACCGGCCTGCTGCGCCACCGTTGGCGCCTTGATCATGGCCGCCTGGGCAAAGGCAGTGGACGCGGCACCGAGCGTCAAGCCCGCACCCACGACCCCGCCGATCATCTTACGGATCATCGAAGTTCCCCTCATGTCAGAAGTGGCGGTCTCCACCGCGCTTGTGACCGCGGCACTCGCGTGTTCGGCGCTCACAGGGCTGTATCCCCGGTTTCGCCGGTGCGGATGCGGGTGGCGGATGCAAGATCGAGCACGAAGATCTTGCCGTCGCCGATCGCCTCGGTGCTGGCAGTCTGCTGGATCACCTCGATGATCCGCGGTGTAAGATCATCGCTCGCTGCGATTTCGATCTTCACCTTGGGCAGCATGTTGGTGGTGTATTCGGCGCCGCGGTAGATCTCGGTCTGGCCTTTCTGTCGGCCGAAACCCTTCACTTCCGACACCGTCATCCCGGCAACGCCCAGCCCGGAGAGCGCTTCGCGCACTTCGTCGAGCTTGAACGGCTTGATGATGGCGATGATGAATTTCATTCATGCCCCCTTTGCGGCCTTCTCGCCGGGCGACCCGCCGGCTGAGTGGGCTTCGCAAGCACCGTGCCAAATGCGCGGGGCGCTGGAATCAGGGGGATTCTTTTCGCGACTGCGGAAAACTACGTATCCAGCACGCTCGAATCTTGGGCAGATTCCCGAGATTGCCTAAAAAATGGGCAGCCCTCGACGCGCCTGCCTGCCGCGATTTTCGGCACTCATTCGCCGCGGAAGAAGCGGTCCGTTGGCGTGGTGGGGAGGCCGTCGATGCTGCGATTACGGCCAGAGGTCTTGGTCATCCATGCCGTTTCGTCGGCCTGCGCGTGATACTTGACGAGGGCCCCCCGCTCCTGCTCGAGCGTCATGACGGGCACGCCCCAGCCGCAGCTGGTCTGCACGCTTTCGACCGCGATGTCGAAGATCTGGCGGGTCCCGGGCAGGATGGTAAAATGCGCGGCGAGTTCCTCCCACTCAGGGTCCTTCGGCAGCACCGGGCGGCCCTTGCCATAGAGGCGCAGGATCAGCGGGGGCTGGCCGAAATTGCACATCATCACCGTGATCCGGCCATCGGCGACGAGATGTGCGTGCGTTTCGTTGCCGGAGCCTGCGAGATCAAGGTAGGCGACGCGGTTGGGCCCGAGCACGCGGAAGCAGTCATAGCCCTTGGGCGAGAGGTTGATGCGCGCATCCGCCGCTGCCGTGGCGATAAAGAACACGCTCTGCGCGCCCATCATCGCCTCGTGCCGGGGCAGGATCCGGTCGGTGAATTCGGCCATCAGAGAAATTCGCGCAAAGTGGCAATGAAGCGGTCGAACTGATCGTGGTGGAGCCAGTGGCCGGCGTTCTCGAACTCGATCACCTTGCCGTCGCGGAAGTGCTTGATGCGCCCGTCACGCTCGGGATTGCCGGCCCAGGAATCCGCCCCGTTGAGCAGCAGCGTCGGGCAGGTGATCGCCTCCCACAGCTCGTGCTTGCGCTCGGTCGAGATGTCGTAGGGGTGATCGATGTGGACGTACGGGTCGAACTTCCACGTGAACGTCCCGTCCTCGTTGCGGTTGATCCCGTGGATCGTGAGGTGGCGGGCCTGCGCGTCGGTCAGGTAGGGGTTTTCCGACTTCATGCGCGCATAGGCGTCTTCCAGCGTCGCGTAGCGGCGCGGCAGGCGGCCGGCGGCCTTGCGCTTTTCGGCGATGTAATCGCGCACGCGCCGCGCGAAGGGCACGTCCTTCATGCGCAGTTCCCAGTCCGGCGTCGGGAAGATGCCCTCGATCGCGACGAGCTTGGCAACGTCTTCCGGAAACAGCCCGGCGTAGCGCAAAGAGACGTTGGCGCCCCACGAGTGCGAAACGATGGTGACGGGCGCAAGATCAAGCTGGTGGACGAGCTGCGCCACGTCGTAGACCATGTCCATCGTGCGGTAATTGCCGTCAGACGCCCACTCGCTGTCACCATGCCCGCGGTGATCGAGTGCGATGACGTGCCAATCATCGCGCAGGGCTTCGGCGGTCCAGTCCCAGCTGCGGCAATGATCGCGCCCGCCGTGGATCAGCAGGAGCGGCGGCTTCTCCGCATTGCCCCAATCGACATAGTGAAGGCGCAGGCGCTGCGAGATGAAGGTGTTGGAGGTGGGTCCGAGCAGTGTCATCGCCCGTCTCTGCCGCAGGTGCGAACAGCCCGCAAGTCCGGTTTTATCGAGAGCTAGACGTGGCTAGACGTGCTGGCGCCAGGAAACCCGGGGAACGAAGCCGATCACCTCGCCCGCGCGCGCTGACGAAAGCAGCGACGCCTCGCCCGAAAGGCCTTCCGCCAGAGGGACTTCGGGGAAGTGCTCAGCCATGAGTTCGCGCGAGGATCGGCCGATCAGGTTGTCGGGCGCCGCAATGATCATCGCTTCGTGCCCCGTGGTTGCAGCTTCCAGCGCGCAGCGGCAGGCCTCGGCTGCGTCAGCCACGTCGATATAGCTCCACAGGTTCCACTTGCGGCTGGCGGGATCGGCCTGGATCTGCGGCAGTGCGGCGTAGTCCTCGGCCACATAGACGTTGGAGAAGCGCAGCGAAACGATGGCCAGCCCCGCGTGCCAGCGAGCGAACTCTTCCGCCATGGTCTCACCCAGCCGCTTGCCCAGCGCGTAGGACCAGTTGGGGAGCAGCGGGTGCGTCTCGTCGATGGGGGCGAAGTGCGGCGGCTCGGCGAAGGGGAGGCCAAGGATCGTCTCGCTCGATGCCCAGACGACGCGGCCAATGCCGAGGCGGGCGGCAGTGGAGAACACGTTGTAGGTGCCCATCACGTTGATGCGGAAAGCGGCTTCATCGGTCGTCGCGCCGGGCTTGGGAATGCCGGCGAGGTGGAGCACCGCATCGAAGCGCCGCGCCGCAGTGTCGACACCCGAAAGCGCCCCCATCACCGCGCCGAAATCCGCGCAATCGAGCCGGACGGTATCATCGCCGTAGACCGAACTGACGATATCGAAACCGGTGACGCGGTGGCCAGCCGCACGCAGCGTCGCCACGGCGACCTTGCCCAACTTGCCGCTGCTGCCCGTGACTGCGATGCGCATTCAGACTTCTCCCCAATCGTCGAACCCGACGAGCCAGAAAGCCATGATTGCCTCTGGCACGGCGTCACCCTGAACTTGTTTCAGGGTCCATTTCTCACCATGCGCGCTGGTCTGATTTTGAAAGGCGACATGGCGGGCTGCTGTGTTTGAAAGCCGACAACAGCGTTTGCGGCACGATGGACCCTGAAACAAGTTCAGGGTGACGGGAGAAGGTGAAACACCTTCCCGCTGGCCCTTACCGTTCCTTGGTGGCGCTGAAGGTCAGCTCCGGATTGCGTTCCTGCTGGTACCCGACATCCCAGGCCGAGCGCGCCATGAATACCGGATCGCCGTCGCGGTCCTTGGCGAGGTTGGACAGGTTGAAATCGGCGAAGGTGCGCAGCGCGGCCTCGCTTCCCTTGAGCCAGCGCGCGGTATCGAAGGGGGAGGGTTCGAGCACCGCTTCCACCTTGTATTCGGCTTCAAGCCGCGAGATCAGCACGTCGAGCTGGAGCTGGCCGACCACGCCGACGATCGATTGCGCGCCGATCTCCGGGTAGAACACCTGGATTACGCCTTCCTCGGACAAGTCGTCGAGCGCCTTGCGCAACTGCTTGGTCTTGGTCGGGTCCTTGAGCTGGACCCGGCGCAGGATTTCCGGCGCGAAGTTGGGCAGCCCGGTGAAACGGACCGTGTTCTTTTCCGAAAGCGTATCGCCCACCCGCAGCGTGCCATGGTTGGGAATGCCGATGATGTCACCCGCTTCGGCAGTATCGGCAATCTCGCGGTCCTGCGCGAAGAACAGGATCGGCGAATGAACGGCAATCGGCTTGCCGAGACCTGAAGGCGTCAGCTTCATGCCGCGCTTGAAGGTGCCCGAGACCATGCGCATGAACGCGATGCGGTCGCGGTGCATCGGGTCCATGTTGGCCTGAACCTTGAACACGAAGCCGGTCACTTCGGGGTGATCAAGCTCGATAGTGCCGTTTTCGCTCGGCTGCGGGCGCGGCGGCGGGGCGTAGCGGGCAATGGCGTCGATCATTTCGGCGACGCCGAAGTTCTTGAGCGCGGAGCCGAAGTAGACCGGCGTCAGATCGCCGTTGCGGTAGGCGGTGAGATCGAACTCGGGGTAGCCCATCTGCGCGAGCTCGATTTCCTCGGCTATGTCGGCCGGGATCGCGCCATCGACAAGCGGATCGCGCTTGCCTAGAAATTCCCGGCTGTCGCCTTCGGGGCGGGCGATGGTGTTCGTCGCGAAATCGAGGACGCCTTCGAACACGCCGCCCATGCCGATCGGCCACGACATCGGGCAGACATCGAGCGCGAGCGCATCGGCCACTTCATCGAGCGTCTCGAACACCGGGCGGCCCTCGCGGTCCACCTTGTTGACGAAGGTGATGATCGGCACCGAGCGCAGGCGGCAAACCTCGAACAGCTTGCGCGTCTGCGGCTCGATGCCCTTGGCCGCGTCGATCACCATGATCGCGGAATCGACGGCCGTAAGCGTGCGGTAGGTGTCTTCGGAGAAGTCCTCGTGGCCCGGGGTATCGAGCAGGTTGAAGACGACGCCGTCCTTCTGGAAGGTCATCACCGAAGAGGTGACAGAGATGCCGCGCTGCTGTTCGATCTTCATCCAGTCCGACCGGGCGCGGCGGGCCTGCCCGCGCGCCTTGACCTCACCCGCAAGGTGGATCGCGCCGCCCTGGAGGAGCAGCTTTTCGGTCAGTGTCGTCTTGCCCGCGTCGGGGTGAGAGATGATGGCAAAGGTGCGGCGATTGGAACTCATTGGGCGCCACTATACGGGGCGGACGGCGACGTCCATGCGGAAGCTCCTGCTTGCACCCGCGGGAAGCGTTACAACGCCCGGTTTCTCGCTGAAATCACCGGCGAACCCCACCGGATCGGAATGACCCTGCCAGGGTTCGATGCAGATGTAGCGCGCACCGGGCACCTGCCAGATGCCGAGCATGGGGCTATCCGGGAAGGCGACATCGAGCCATGCTCCGCCCTCCGCACCGTAGGAGAGGCGGCGGCTTGCAAGTTCTGTCCAGATCAAGGCGTCGTGGCGGAACAGTTCCGGATCGAGTGCGAGTTCGCGGCCCTGCACCGGCGTTGGCGCGCCATCCAGACGGATCAGGCCGGTCGCCATCTCCAGCTGGCGAATATCCTGCGGTTCGTCCGCTTCGAACACCACGCGGTGCGCGGCCTTGTCGGCGCCGCCGGGGAGCGGCCAAGCGAACGCGGGGTGGTAGCCAAAGCTGAAGGGCAGCGCCGCAGCGCCAGTGTTGTAGACAGTTGCGACCATTTCCAGCGTCATACCGCTCAGCGTGAAGGCCATGTCGAGCGTGAAAGCGAAGGGGTAGCTTGCCCGCGTTTCGGCACTGTCCTGCAGGCGGAACACTGCTCTGTCGGAAGCATGCTCGATGACCGTGAAAGCGCTGCGACGAGCAAAGCCATGCTTGGGCATCCGGTACGCCTGTCCATTCACTCGCAGCGTATCATCGGCGAGCGCGCCGACGATGGGGAACAGCAGCGGCGCGCGGCCCGTCCAGAAGGCGGGGTCCGCATCGGTCATGTACTCGCGGCCCGCAGCGTCGGTCAGCGAAGAGAGCTCCGCCCCGAACGGATTGATGCGCGCGGTTAGGCCCTCGCTGGCGATCGTAATCAGGTCTGTCATCGGTCCCCGGCGTGGCTGGCGGTTCAGGCGCGCAGCACGCCGCCGAGTTTGGCGCCGGCTGCCACGATCTTGTCGGTAATCGCCTTCAGCGCGGCTTCGTCGTAGCTCTTCTCGACCGGCTGTAGCGTGACTTCGACGGCCAGCGACTTGTGCCCTTCCGGCACGCCCTGCCCTCGGAAATCATCGAACACCCGGGCGGCGACCACGTTGGCCTTGTCAGCCCCGCGCACGGCGCGCAGCAGGTCTCCCGCTGGCAGGAGAGCGGGCACGAGGAACGCGTAATCGCGCGTGACGGCTTGCAGCGCAGGCGGCGCGAAGTGGGGGCGGGCGAAGCTGCCGGGTCCCTTGCGCGCGGGGATCGACCCGAGGAACAGTTCCACCACCGCGACCGGGCCGGAGAGATCGAAGGCCTTGGCGGTCGAGGGGTGCAGCAGGCCGAACCGCGCGAGCACCGTTTTAGGCCCGAGCCGCAGGGTGGCGGATTGGCCGGGGTGGAACTGGCTCCCTGCTTCGCCCATGACCTGCAAGTTATCGACCGGCGCACCGGCTTCGGCGAGGAGCGCAAGCGCCTCGGCCTTGGCATCGAAGGCGTCGAAGGGCTTGGCCTTGCCAGTTGCCCAACCGCGCGGGGCGGCTTCGCCCGCAAGCACGATGGCGAGGCTGGGCTGCTCGTCGCTCGCGCCGCCTTCCCCGCGCAGATAGCGGCGGCCGATCTCGAACAGGCGGACCGAAGTCGCGCCGCGATCAAGATTGCGCCGCGCCGCCGCAAGCAGGCCCGGCAGCAGCGAGGGGCGCATGGTCTTGAGGTCTTCGGAGATCGGATTGGCGAGGGTCCACAGCCCGCTGTTTCCATCGGCGAAGTGTTCGGCTTCAGCCGTGGGGAGGAACGACCAGGTGACGGCCTCGTTGAGCCCCCGCGCGGCAGCGGCGCGGCGGATGCGGCGCTCCTGCATCTGCGCGGGCGTGGCGGTGGGCTTGGCAACGCCGTCCGCACGCGGCAGCGGGGTGGAGGGCACGGCATCGAGGCCGTGGACGCGGATCACTTCCTCGACGATGTCGGGCGCGCCGTCGACGTCGGGCCGCCACGTGGGCACCGTGACGAGCCATTCATTGGAGACGTCGAAGCCAAGTGCGGCGAGGATGCGCTTCTGCTCGCTGCCCGCCACATCGATCCCGCCGAGATTGCCGGCGAGCGCCGGATTGTAGGCGAAGCTCTTGCGCGCGAGCGGGGGCTGACCCGCACGGATGATCTCGCTCGGCTCTCCGCCGCAGATTTCGAGGATCAGGCTGGTGAGGAGGTCCATGCCGGTATCGAGGAATGCAGGATCGACCCCGCGCTCGAAACGACCGCGCGCGTCGGACGTGAGCGCGAGCGCCTGGCCAGTGCGGGCGATGTTGGCGGGCGTGAAATAGGCGACTTCGAGGAGCACGTCGGTGGTGGTTTCCGAACAGCCCGAATGCTCGCCGCCCATGATGCCGGCGATATCGTGGACGCCGCTTTCATCGGCGATCACGGTCATCCACGGCTGGAGCGCATATTCCTTGCCGTTGAGCGCAAGGCAGGTCTCGCCTTCCCGCGCGCGGCGGGCGACGACCGCGCCAGTGAGCTTGGCAAGGTCATAGGCATGCGCCGGGCGGCCATAGCCGAGCATGACGTAGTTGGTGATATCGACCAGCGCCGAGATCGGGCGCTGGCCCGCGCTCTTGAGGCGGTCCTGCAGCCATTGCGGGCTGGGGCCGTTGGTCACGCCGCGGATGACGCGGCCGTAGAAGGCAGGGCAGCCTTCGGGATCGTCGGTGCGCACCTCGACCGGACAGGGGAAGCTGCCGACGACCGGCGCGGTGTCGATGGGGCGCAACACGCCAAGGCCGGCTGCCGCGAGATCGCGCGCGATGCCGTAGACGCCCATGCAGTCCGGCCGGTTGGGCGTGATCGCGACATCGAACACCGGGTCCGAGCCCAGGTAATCGGCAAAGCTGGTGCCGATCGGCGCATCGGCGGGCAGCTCGATGATGCCGTCATGCTCCTCGCCAAGGCCGAGTTCACGCGTGGAGCACATCATGCCGTTGGATTCGACGCCGCGGATGGCGGACTTGCGCAGCTCCATGCCGTTGGCCGGAACCACTGCACCCGGAAGGCCCAGCACACCGACGAGGCCCGCACGCGCATTGGGTGCGCCGCAGACCACCTGGAGCGGGTTGCCGTCTCCCAGATCGACGACAAGGACCTGCAGCTTGTCTGCCTGCGGGTGCTTTTCCGCCGTCAGCACGCGGGCGACGCGGAAGTTGGTGAGCGCAGCCGAGGCATCCTCGACGCCTTCGATTTCGAGCCCGAGCGAGGTGAGCTTCTCGGCGATCGTGCGCGCGTCGGCCTTCGTATCGAGCAGGGCCTGAAGCCAGGAGAGGGCGAACTTCATGCGCGCACTCCCACGCCGCCGGAAAGGGTGGGCACATCGAGTGCGCCGAAGCCGTAGTGTGCCAGCCAGCGCACATCGCCATCGAAGAAGGCGCGCAGGTCGTCCATGCCATACTTCAGCATGGCGAGCCGATCGACGCCGGTGCCGAAGGCGAAGCCCTGCCATTCATCGGGGTCAAGCCCGCCGAATTCGATCACCTTGCGATTGACCATGCCGGAGCCCAGCACTTCCATCCAGCCGCCGTTCGCCGCATCGCCGCTGCCACCGACCACGCGCTTGCCGCTGACAAGCGTGTAACCGACATCGACTTCGACCGACGGCTCAGTGAAAGGAAAGTAGCTCGGGCGCAGGCGCAAGACGATATCGTCGCGCTCGAAGAAGGCCTTGAGGAAGGTTTCCAGCGTCCACTTGAGGTGGCCGAGGTGGATGCCCTTGTCGATGACGAGGCCTTCGATCTGGTGGAACATCGGCGTGTGCGTGGCATCGCTGTCCGAGCGGTAGACGCGGCCCGGGGCGATCACGCGCAAGGGGGCGCCCTGGCTCAGCATTGAGCGGATCTGCACCGGCGAGGTGTGCGTGCGCAGCAGCATCGAGCGGCCGTCCGCATCCTTGTCAGGGAAATAGAAGGTATCGTGCATCGCCCGCGCCGGGTGGGTTTCAGGCATGTTGAGCGCGGTGAAGTTGTGCCAGTCGTCCTCGATCTCCGGGCCGGTGGCCACGGCAAAACCCATGTCGGCGAAGATTTCGGCCAGCTCGTCCATGACCTGGCTGACCGGGTGGACGCTGCCGCGCGGGGCGGCGGGCGCGGGGAGCGAGAGATCGGCAGTTTCGGCGGCGAGCTTTGCCTCGAGCGCAGCGCCTTCCAGCGCGGCGCGCCGCTCGGCGAGCGCGGCGGTCACTGCCTCACGCGCGGCGTGGATGCGCGGGCCGGTGCTGGTGCGGTCCTCGGGGCTCATGCCGCCGAGAGACTTGAGCAGGGCCGAGACCCAGCCCTGCTTGCCCAGCGCGGCAACGCGCAGTGCCTCAACGGCTTCGATCGTGTCCGCGGCGGCAATCGCGGCGAGTGTAGGTTCAAGCTGTTCCATCGGCCCCGCCGCTAGCGCCAAACGGCACGGAATCCAAGGTTCGCGTTCTCAAACCCGCGAGGGATCGTGCAAGGCCTGCACCGGCGCACCGGCTGCTGCCATGCGGGCGCGCATGACACCGGCCAGCACGGGATGGGGCAGCGCGGCATAGGCACGCGGGCTCATTCCCATGAACCGGTGGAACTCGCGCACGAACTGGGCCTGATCGTGATAGTGCGAATCGATGGCACCGATCCACGTGAGCGACGGATCGAGCATGTACTGCGAAAGGCTGCGCATGAAGCGCTGGCGGCGCAGCAACAGGCTGGGCGGAAAGCCGAAGTGGCGGCGGCAGACGCGCTCCAGCGTGTGGGTGGGAAGACCAACATGCTCGGCCATGGCGGACACGGTGGCGACTTCGGGATCGACCAGCGCCTGATGGGTCGCGCGGATGCGGGCTTCTTCCGGCACTTCGCGCGCAGCAAGGCTTTCGAAATGCCGGGTGATCCGATCGAGTTCGGCAGCTTCATCGGCGACCGGTCCGAACAGCGAATCGACCAGTGGACGCAGCGGCGCGAAGGCCGGATCACGGGTTGGATCGCAGAGACGATCGGCAAAGCCGCGCGCCGGTGCGCCAACAAACTTGGCCCAACCGAACGGCAGCAAGCCAATGCCCCATATGCGCGAGGTACCCGCCGTAAAGCGCAATGCAGTGCTGGTGGGGCCGGTGACGATCCCGGCAAGATTGCCGACCGGCGCTTCCCGCAGCAATTCCGAAACCGGCAGCACGCCGCTGACGATACGCAGATTGGCCCATTCAGGGTGGAGGTGATCAACCACTCGGCCGTCCGTACCGGCATCGATCTCGGTAATGTAGAAAGTCGTGAAGTAGGGACGCATAGCCGGAGGCGGCTGATAGAATCGTACCCTGACGGTACATTGACCGTTCACTGCTGCGTCCCCCGTTATGTTCCCTATTGGAATGATCATAACGCTTAGTGAGACTAACGGGAACCGTCCAAAATGGCAAAAAGGGCACCGGTCATCTGACCGGCGCCCTCTTGCAATTCAGGCATTTCTCGTAATCCGGAAGGCTCCGAGCGCGCCAAATTGGAACGTCGGAGGGTTAATCCCGAATCAGTTCGCCAGCGCCTGCTTGGCCTGCGCGATGATCGCGGTGAACACGCCGCCTTCGTTCATCGCCAGATCGGCCATGGCCTTGCGGTCGAGTTCGATCCCGGCCAGCTTGGTTCCGTGGATGAACTGCGAGTAGGTCAGCCCTTCGGCGCGGACAGCAGCGTTGATGCGCTGGATCCACAGACCGCGGAACTCCCGCTTCTTCACCTTGCGATCGCGGTACGCATACTGGCCGGCCTTTTCGACGGCCTGCCGCGCGACGCGGATGGTGTTCTTGCGGCGGCCCCGATAGCCCTTGGCTTGTTCGAGAATGCGCTTGTGCTTGGCGCGGGTGGTAACACCCCGTTTGATGCGGCTCATGGGTCTTCGCTCCTCAGTTCAGCCCGTAGGGCGCCCACTTTTTGATCACCTTCGCATCAGCGTCGGAAATCACGTCCATGCCGCGGTTCTGGCGGATGTACTTGGCGTTGTGGCTGATCAGGCGGTGGCGCTTGCCGGCCACGCCGTGCTTGACCTTGCCGGATGCGGTGATCTTGAAGCGCTTCTTCACACCGCTCTTGGTCTTGAGCTTGGGCATTTTCGTCTCCTTGGTAAGGGTACGTCCGACTTGCCGTGGCAGCCCTGCATGGCCAGGCGAGTCATCGAATCCGTACCCGATGAAGTGGGCGCGCTTAGTGGTGCGGGGCGCAAAAGGCAAGCGATTGCGCGTTCACGTACCCGCAGACCACAGTCAGCGGCCAATCTTCTCGCGGTCGAATGGAGTGGTTTGATACGATTCGTTGATCCAGTTGCCAAACAGCAGATGGCCGTGGCCGCGCCAGGTATTGGATGGCGCGGCGGCGGGATCGTTGCCGGGGAAGTAGTTGAGCGGCAGGCTGCGCCCCTCATCCCGCGCATATTCGCCCGCGAGCGTGAAGGTGTCGTATTCGAGGTGATTGAGCATGTGGACCGTGTTGTGGGCCGGATCGTCGATCAGGCACAGGCCGGTTTCCGGGCTGTCTGCCAGAACGGCCAGCCCGCTCCCGGCAGGAATATCCGCGGCGCGCAGTTCACTCCAGCGCGAGACCGGGACATCGAACCGATCAGGCAGCCCACGCATGAGCGGATGCGCCGGGGCGC
Source organism: Novosphingobium sp. (assembly GCF_965228995.1). Lineage (GTDB taxonomy): Bacteria > Pseudomonadota > Alphaproteobacteria > Sphingomonadales > Sphingomonadaceae > Novosphingobium. The sequence continues at coordinate 151,816 of NZ_OZ245852.1, forward strand.
GGTTGACATGGCTGAACACGCCGGTCGCCTTCTCGGCCAGCGGGTGTTTCGGCACGCCGTGGAAGTGATGCAAGGCCGCCATGGCGCCCCAGCACAGCGTCAGCGTGCGGTGAACGTTATGCAGCGACCAGTCGAGGATGCGGCGCATCTCGTCCCAGTAGGTCACGTCCTCGAACCCGATCTGCTCGACCGGAGCGCCGGTGATGATCAGGCCATCGAACTTCTCGGCGCGGACATCCTCCCAGGGGCGATAAAACGAGGTGATGTGGCCCGCCGAGGTGTTCTTGCTGACGTGGTCCGAAATCCGCACGAGTTCGAGCTCGATCTGCAGCGGTGTTGCGCCGAGCAGCCGGGCGATCTGCGTTTCGGTGGTGATCTTGTCCGGCATCAGGTTGAGCAGCGCGACACGCAGAGGGCGGATGTCCTGACGGGCGGCCTCTGTCTCGCTCATCACGATAACGCCCTCGGCTTCCAGTGTGCGGCGGGCAGGAAGATTGTCGGCAATGCGAATCGGCACGTGTCTCAACCCTTCGATCTCGGGAGAAAACGACGCCTGCAGCCTTGTTCCGTTTGGTTGCCGAACCGGCCACATCCCCTCGCTGGCGAGGGCGCCACCTTGCCCGGAAACCGGCAGGTTGGCGTCGGAGCGTCGATCCCCAACTCTTGATGCACCAGCCGACATAAGGGCGCCCGCGTTAAAAAGCAACGCAGCGCCGCATCCGGGTGCTTGCGCAATTCCTACTTGCTATTGCAAATGCCTCGCATTAATTATTAGGAGACACAGCGCGAGGATTCTCTCCCGATGTATATCTGTATCTGCAATGCCATCCGCGAAAAGGACCTGCGCCGCGTCGCCTGCGAGCAGAGCGGCGATGCCGAAGCGCTCTATGCCAGGCTCGGCTTTGCGCCCCAGTGCCGCCAATGCCTTGAAGATGCGGAGTTGATCGTCAACGAAGCGCGCGCCTGTATCCCTGCGTGAGCTGCCTTGCGTGCGTGACCTGCGGCCTCTAATCTCGCGGAACAGCAAGGAGATGCAGCGTGAAGGGTGATGCCAAGGTCATCGAATTCCTCAACAAGGCGCTGCTCAACGAGCTGACCGCCATCAACCAGTACTGGCTGCACTACCGGATGCTCGCCAACTGGGGCCTCAAGAAGCTCGCCGAATACGAGCGCCACGAATCAATCGACGAGATGAAGCACGCCGACCGGCTCGCGGACAGGATCCTGTTCCTCGATGGCCTGCCGAACTTCCAGGCGATTGGCCGGCTGCGCATCGGCGAGGATGTCGAGGACGTGCTCAAGGCCGATCTCGCGCTTGAACATGACGCGATCCCGCTGCTGAGGGATGCGATTGCCCACTGCGAGAGCGTGCGCGATTTCGTCAGCCGCGATCTGTTTGCCGACATCCTCTCCAACGAGGAGGAGCATGTCGACGTGCTGGAAACCCAATTCGAGATGATCGCCCGGATGGGCCTCGCCAATTACATCCAGCTCAACAGCGAGGCCTCGGAAGCCTGAAATTCAGGGCGAGGGTGATCGTCCCGAAAGTCGTGCGCATACCTGATACCTTCAATTTGGTGGTAATCCTGCTGGCTTGCACCAGTGAGGCTGGCAAGACCGCTTATTCCGTGAGGACGGCAAGTCCATGCGCGGCAGCGTGCGCGGCGAAATCGCCGGAGGGAACCGCTCTGAGGCCCAGCGGGGCACGGCGATTGGGGAGGTAGGCCGCCGCGCGCAAGGGGCCGGAGCGCGTATGGACCACGAGATTGGCGCGGCGATATTCACCGCGTGCCGGACGGCGCGGATCGCAATATTCCCATGCGTCGAAGGCCGCGAGCACGGCGCGCGGGATCGGCCTCAAGCTGCCATAGACCCAGCCCTTCACGCGGCCAGCGCCCGGCATCAACACTGGATAGACCCCTTGGCGATCGCGGCGCAGAAACAACGCACCACGCACCCAACCGCGGCGGGGGCGCCCGCCGAGCCTTGGCAGCAGCGTCTCGGTCAGCGTGTTGGAATGCTCGTGAGTCAGCGTGCCGTAGAAGAACAGGCGGCGCGGCGCGTGCATCGGATCAATGGTGGCAGGCCAGCGCCTCGACCACATCCTCAAGCCGTGCCGCATCGCCCACCGCGATGACATGGCCATCGGACCCGGCGTGGAGCGGTTCGCCGTTCCAGTCTGCCATGTGGCCGCCTGCGCCTTCGACAACGGGAACGAGTGCGGCCCAGTCGTGCAGCTTCAGCCCCGCCTCGCAGACAATGTCGAGGAAACCCGAAGCCAGCATCGCGTAGTTGTAGCAATCGCCGCCCATGACCATGCGCTTGTGATCGGTCCTTGCCGCGAGGCCCATGAAGTGCGCGCCATCATGATCGTCGAAATAATGCGGGCCAGTGGTGGCAAGCGCGGCATCGGACAGCAGCGCGCAGGCACGGGTGCGGACGGCATGGCCGTTCAAAGTCGTCGGCCGCCCGATCGCGCCAACCCAGCGTTCGCCGGAAATCGGCTGGTCGATCACACCGATGACGGGAAAACCTTCGACCACCAGCGCGATCAGGGTCCCGAACAGCGGGCGGCCGGCAAGAAAACCGGTGGTGCCATCAATCGGATCAAGCACCCAGCTGCGCCCGGACGTGCCCGGGGTGGATCCCATTTCCTCGCCGATCACGGTATCCTCCGGAACTTCGGCCGCGAGGATGGCCCGCATGGCTTCCTCCGCAGCCCGATCCGCCAGCGTGACCGGCGAAGCATCGGCCTTGCGATCGGCCGAAAGACCACTGCGAAAGAATGGGCGGATGGCAGCCCCGGCGGCATCGGCAAGGCGCAGGGCGAGGGCGATGTCGCGATCGAGATCGGTGTCCTTCATCACTCAGCCATGGGCCTCGTCCGGGGCTACGGTCAAGGGGAAGCGATGAGCGGCCTTGCCCTGGGGGGACGTTCGCCTTGGCGAAGGGACACTATTGTGTTTATCCTTAGTGATATTGCGCACACTTTGGGGACGAGGGTGTGGCTAGACCCTTCACCGGGCGGGCTTGGTCTGCCTTGTGAGGGTTTCAGGGGGCTTCGATGAACCGGATGAGCAGACCTGCCGTTGACCCGGCGATCGCCTCGGGCGCGGCGGCGACGCGTGATGGCCAGCCGATCTCCTACAGCCGCGCGCCGTCCACCGACCTCGCGCCGTGGATTGCCCGGCTCTACGTGACGATCGTCGATGTGCCGGCGGACTATTCGCTTTCGTGCGGCATCTTCAGCGATGCGGCGATGCTGCGCATCCAGCTGCGCGGAAACTGGGTTGCGGAGACCCTGGATGGACGACGCGAAATGAGCCGCGCCGCGCTTTACTTCGGCCCGCAAACCCAGCGCATGCCGATCACCGTCACGGGCAGCTTCACCAGTGTCGGCCTCTCGTTCCGCGCCGGCGCCTGCCATGCTCTGGGCGGGCTGAAGCTCGACACGATGTGCGACAAGCTGGCCCCGCTGGAATTGATGGGAATGTGCCAGGAGGAATGGCTGAGCCTGTTTCACGAGAATGGCTCTCCGGAAGATTGGTGCACCGCCATGGAGGGGGCGATGCGCCGCCTGATCCGGCGCACCGGCGCGGCCGAGCCGGATCCGGTCACGGCGTCAGTCGAAGCGGCAGCCTTCACGAACCCGCAGATCACCGTGGCGCGGCTTGCCGATCAATGCGGCACACCGCAGCGCAAATTTGAACGTTTGGTCCGGCGCGATTTCGGCATGCCGCCCAAGCAAGTGCTGCGCCGCGCCCGCGCACTCGACATGGCAAGCCACTTGCGCGGCGTGGCCGATCACGATGAGGCCGAAGCGCTGGCACTGCGCTACTACGATCAGAGTCACCTGATCCGCGAGTTCACCGCGCTGTTCGGGATGAGCCCGCGCCAGTTCGTCGATTCGCCGCAGCCGCTAATGACGCTTTCGCTGGAGACACGGCAGGCGCGGCGGCTGGAGATGATCGCGCGGATCGCGCCGGGCGATATCAAGCCCTGGCAGTAGCGTCCTCGCGCCATTCGCCGGGCGCGATTCCCTCGAGCGACCATTCGCCGACCCGCCAGCGCACCAGCCGCAAGGTGGGAAATCCGGCGGCTGCAGTCATGCGGCGCACCTGACGGTTGCGGCCTTCGCGGATTGTAAGCTCCAGCCAGCAATCAGGCACGCTCTTGCGGAAGCGCACCGGCGGATCGCGCGGCCAGAGTGCGGGGGGATCGATCCGGCGCACCTCGGCCGGAAGGGTTGGCCCATCCTTGAGTTGCACGCCGCGACGGAGCGGTTCGAGCGCAGTTTCGTCAGGCTCGCCTTCGACTTGCACCAGATAGGTCTTGGGCATCTTGAAGCGCGGATCGGTGATGCGCGACTGGAGGCGGCCATCATCGGTCAATAGTAGCAACCCCTCGCTATCATGATCGAGGCGGCCTGCTGGATAAACGCCCGGCCGGTTAACATAGGCAGCGAGCGTGGGCCGGGGCGGTCCGTTGGGCTCCTCGCTGAATTGGCAGATTACGCCGAACGGCTTGTTGAAGAGCAGCAACGCCATCACTCGGCTTCCTCGAAAGCAAGGCTGCCCAGATCGACCAGTGCCGCCAGCAGCGATGCGACCGGAACGGAACCTGCCAGCCGAGGTTCAACGCTCAGAGTGCCGCCCGCACAGATCTGTTCGGCAAGCGCTGCCGCATCACCCGTGCAATCAAAGCTTTGTCCATCGACGAACAGGCAAACAGCGCGCTCACCCTGCCGGATGAAGGCGAAGCGGCTGGCCGGATTCCGGCTGATTTCACGGCCGTCAGCAAGGCAGGCCTGCACCGCGTCGAGACCTATCGGCGTTTCGGGCCGCCAATCGGCGTCGGCATATTTTGGCAGGCTGTTAAAGGCGCCGAACCAGCGGGCGAAGGCTGCGCCATCGGCGACGGCATCCACAACGAGGGCGCGAAGGCGGGCCAGCGCCTCGGGCGTGATCTCGCCGGGATTGGGCTGAATCGGGAGGTCTGGGTCGGAATAGCGATCGTCCTCGGCCATCGCAGCGGCCAGATGCGCGGTCCAGCCTTCGACGAGATCGGCGCGCGAGGGCGCGCGGAAACCGATCGAGTAGGTCATGCAATCATCGCCAACTGCCACGCCATCATGCGCGAAACCGGGCGGCACGTAGAGAATGTCGCCAGGCTCGAGCACCCAGTCTCCCGTGGCCTCGAAATCGCGGAGGAGTTGCAAGTCTTCGTGTGGCAGGAGTTCGGTGCCTGCATCGCAGCGCGGCCCGACGCGCCAGCGACGCTTGCCGAGCCCCTGCACGAGAAACACATCATACTGATCGAAATGCGGGCCCACGCCGCCGCCAGCAGTGGCGTAGCTGACCATGACATCGTCGATCCGCCAATCGGGCACAAAGCGGAACGGCGCGATCAGGGCGGCGACTTCTGGCACGTGGTGATCGACGGCCTGCACAAGCAAAGTCCACGGCGCGGATTCCGGCTGGGCAAAGCGCGCTTCGGGGAACGGGCCGCTTTCCAGCACGAAGCCTTCGGGCCGCCGTGTGATGAGGCGCGATTCGATACCGGCCTCCTCGCAGGCGAGGCCGGCGAGCTCATCAGGCTCAAGCGGATTGGCCCAGGCTGCCCACGGATTGCGGATCAGCAGCGGACGTTTTTGCCAGGTATCCTGCAGGAAAGCGGCGGAGTCGAAATCGGCAAATTGCATGGAGCCGGGAATGGGCCTGCGCGCAGCGCCTGTCAAAATATGGCGTCTGGTCAACGGGCCATGGGGCAAGGTAGGCTTGGTCCAATCGACCGACGGAACAGATGAGAGGAGAGGCGATGCAAGCCCGGCGCACCGATGACAGCCGTTTTGCCGATCTGCCCGGCTATGCTTTCACGCCCCACTATGTCGACACTCTGCCCGGATATACGGGCTTGCGGGTGCACTACGTGGACGAGGGGCCCCGAGATGCGGCGACGACATTCCTGTGCCTGCACGGCCAGCCGAGCTGGTCGTACCTCTACCGCAAGATGATCCCGGTGTTCGCCGAAGCCGGCTACCGCGTGGTCGCGCCCGATCTCCTCGGCTTTGGCCGATCGGACAAGCCGGTGGACGACGCGGTCTATACCTTCCACTTCCACCGCGGCATGCTGATGGCGTTCATCGAGGAGTTGGACCTGCGGCACATCACGCTGGTCTGCCAGGATTGGGGCGGCATTCTTGGGCTGACCATTCCGCCCGCAATGCCGGAGCGGTTCGAGCGGCTGCTGGTGATGAACACCGCGATCCCGACCGGGCGCTCGGCCGGGCCGGGCTTTGATGCATGGCGCGCCTTCAACCGCAGCCAGCCCGATCTCGATATTCCCGGCCTGTTCAAACGCGCACAAGTGGGCCTGAGCGACGCGGAGGCCGCCGCTTATGGCGCGCCCTACCCTGATGCGACCTACAAGGCTGGTGTGCGGCGGTTTCCCGAACTGGTGATGACCAGCCCGGACATGGAAGGCGTTGCCGAAGCCAAACGCGCCGCTGCGTGGTGGCAGGACGAATGGAGAGGGCCGACGTTCATGGCGGTGGGGATGATGGACCCGGTGCTTGGGCCGGATATCATGGCAAACGTGCGCGCCACAATTCACGGCTGCCCGCCGCCGCTGGAAATCGCCGATGGCGGGCATTTCGTGCAGGAGCGCGGCGATGTGATCGCCAAGGCTGCGCTGCAGGCCTTCGGGCTTTGATCCAGTGCCCCGACCCCCTCCCCCGTCAGGGAGAGGGCCGGAACCTCTTGAAGATCAATCGAACAGGCTGGAAACCGAACTTTCGTCCGCAATGCGCCGAACGGCCTCGCCGATCAAGGGCGCAATGGTAAGCACGCGGATACGATCGGAGGCCTGAGTCGCCTCGGTCGGCAGGATCGTGTCGGTGATCACGAGTTCCTTGAGCGCCGAGTTGTTGACCCGCGCCACCGCGCCGCCCGAAAGCACGCCGTGGCTGATATAGGCGGCAACGCCCGAGGCGCCGCCATCGAGCAGCGCCTGCGCCGCGTTGCACAGCGTGCCGCCCGAATCGATGATATCGTCGATCAGGATGCACATGCGGCCCGAGACATCGCCGATGATGTTCATCACCTCGCTCTGGCCCGGTCGGTCACGCCGTTTGTCGACGATCGCGAGCGGGGCGTTGTCGAGCCGCTTGGCAAGCGCGCGGGCGCGCACCACGCCGCCGACGTCGGGCGAGACGACCATGAGATCCTGCCCGCCGTAGCGCGTCTGGATATCGGCGGCCATGACGGGCGCGGCGAAGAGGTTGTCGGTCGGGATATCGAAGAAGCCCTGAATCTGACCGGCGTGGAGATCGACCGCCAGAACGCGGTCGGCACCGGCCGTGGTGATCAGGTTTGCGACGAGCTTGGCCGAAATCGGCGTGCGCGGGCCGGGCTTGCGGTCCTGCCGGGCGTAGCCGAAATAGGGGATGACCGCAGTGATCCGCTTGGCCGAGGCGCGGCGCAGCGCATCGATGCAGATCAGCAGTTCCATCAGGTTGTCGTTCGCCGGATAACCGGTCGACTGGACGATGAACACATCTTCGCCGCGCACGTTCTCGTGAATCTCGACGAAGACTTCCTCGTCGGCGAAACGGCGGACCGAGGCTTCGGTCAGCGGCAGTTCGAGATAGGCGGCAATGGCGCGGGCCAGTGGCAGATTGCCGTTGCCGGACATGATCTTCATGGGCTTCCCCGAGTCCCTCAACACTGGTTGATGGGTTGGCCCTTAGCCCAAGATGACAGCATTGCAACGTTCGCTCCTGCGGTTTTGCACCAAGGGTTATTCTTGAACTCGCCCGGCAATGCCGCCTAGGGTCGGTGTCATGGTCGACACACTCATCATCACGCTTGCCCAGCTCAACCAGAAGGTCGGCGATCTCGTGGCCAATGCGGCGGCGATGCTCGCTGTCAGGGAACGGGCCGAGGGGAGCGATCTCATCGTTTATCCCGAGATGCAGCTGATCGGCTATCCGCCGGAAGACCTGATCCTGAAGCCCGCGCTGATCGAGCGGGCGGCCATTGCGCTGGAAGCGCTGGCGGCGGCAACGGCGGACGGCGGACCGGCAATGCTGGTCGGCTCGGTCTTCGTGCGCGACGGCGCGCTGCACAATGGTGTGGCGCTGCTCGATCAGGGCAAAGTGGCGGCGGTGCGCTTCAAGGTGGAGCTGCCCAACTACGGCACGTTCGACGAAAAGCGCTATTTCCTGCCGGGTCCACTGCCCGAGCCGGTGCCGTTCAAGGGCATGATGCTGGGCCTGCCGATCTGCGAGGATATCTGGCAGCCCGATGTGTGCCGGCACCTTGCGCAGCAGGGCGCGGACATTTTCCTCTGCATCAACGGCAGCCCCTACGAGATCGACAAGGACGAATTGCGCATCGACGGTGTCGCCAAGCGCCGCGCAATCGATACCGGCATTCCGCTCGCCTATCTCAACCGCGTTGGCGGGCAGGACGAAGTGGTGTTCGACGGTGCGAGTTTCGTCGTCGGCCCCGAAGGCGCGCTGTGGGTGCAGATGCCGGACTGGGAAGAGGCCATCGTCGATACCGTATGGCAGAAGGTGCCCTCGGGAGCAGGACACCGCTGGCGCTGCCAGCCGGGCGTGATCTGCGAACTCGCCGAGCACCCCGAGGACATCTACTGCGCAATGGTGCTGGCGCTGCGCGATTATGTGAACACGAACCGCTTTCCCGGCGTGGTGCTGGGGCTATCGGGCGGAATCGATTCGGCGATCTGCGCGGCGATTGCGGTCGATGCGCTGGGGCCAGAGCGCGTGTGGTGCGTGATGATGCCGAGCGCCTACACCAGCGCCGAAAGCCTTGAGGACGCGGAAGGCTGCGCGAAGATGCTGGGCGTGCGGCTCGATACGATCCCGATTGTACCGGCGGTCGATGCCTTCGCGGACATGCTGACGCCGGTGTTCGAGGGACGCTCGCCCGATCTTACCGAGGAAAACCTCCAGTCTCGCATCCGCGGCACCACGCTGATGGCGCTTTCGAACAAATTCGGCCCGATGCTGGTGACCACCGGCAACAAGAGCGAGATGAGCGTCGGCTACGCCACGATCTATGGCGACATGAACGGCGGCTACAACCCGCTGAAGGATGCCTACAAGACGACCGTCTTCGCAATCTCGCGGTGGCGCAACAGCGCGCGGCCGAAGATCGGGCTGGGGCCGGAGGGCATGGTGATGCCGGAGCGGATCATCACCAAGCCGCCCAGCGCCGAACTGCGGCCGGACCAGAAGGATTCGGATTCGCTGCCCGATTATGCCGTGCTCGACGGCATCCTGCTCGGGCTGGTGGAGCACGAGAAGAGCGTCGACCAACTCGTCGCCGAAGGGTTCGATCATGCGACCGTTTCGCGTATCGAGCGGCTGCTGAATGTGGCGGAATACAAGCGCCGCCAGGCGCCGCCGGGGGTCAAGCTGGGCATGCGCAACTTCGGGCGGGACCGGCGTTATCCGATCACGCATGGGTTCCGCACGGGCTGATCTTATTGCGAACGATTCTCATTGATTATGCATGGAGACCGGCTAATCTGCGAATCGTTCGCAATTAGTCGGGATCAGCCTTATGACCGTGCCTGCCGGAAACCTTGCCGCAACGATCGCCCGGCTCGCCCGGACTCCGGCGCTTGGCGATAGATCGGAGCTTGCGCAGGAGGTCATCCTCGCGATCCGGCTTTGTGCACGCGCCGCGCGAGATGGCCTTGATCCTCTGCCTGTCCTCGCCTTGCGGCTGCGGCACTGCGAGGCCGCGTTTGCGGTGCACGAACTGGTCCGCGCGGTTACCCGGCACTGGCCGGAGCCCTTCGGGGTGGGGCGGGCGTGCTGCCAGCGCCTTTCCCCAGACGAAGCAACGCTGGCATGCATGGTCGAAGCAGGACAGCAGCGCAGCCGCGCCGAATTCGGGCACGCGATCGATGGTTTTGTGCCTGCCGCCGCGCATGAGCGCTTGTGGGAGGCCTGCACCCATGCCGTCGTGCTGATGGGCTGAGTTAGCCCAGGATGAACTTGCCCGGGCGAGGCACGCCGCTATAGGCAGGCGCATGACCGTTATCACCCGCTTTGCGCCTTCCCCCACGGGCACGCTCCACGTCGGCAATATCCGCACGGCGCTGCACAACTGGCTGCTGGCGAAGAAGAGCGGCGGGCGGTTCCTGCTGCGGATAGACGACACCGATCAGGCGCGCAGCCGTGAGGAATATGTCGAAGCCATCCGGGCCGATCTAACGTGGCTGGGGCTGCATCCGGAGCGCGAGGAGCGGCAATCGGGGCGGTTTGCGATCTATCAGGCGGCCTTCGATAAGCTGGTCGCAGCAGGGCGGCTCTATCGCTGCTACGAGACGTCGCAGGAACTGGAGCTCAAGCGCAAGGTGCTGCTGGGGCGCGGGCTTCCGCCGATCTATGACCGCGGCGCACTGAAGCTGAGCGAAGCCGATCACGCCGCCAAGGCTGCGGCGGGCGAACAGCCGCACTGGCGCTTTCTGCTCGATCACGAGGCGCCGATCGAATGGATGGACGGCATCCGCGGACCGCAGCATTTCGATCCGCGCCAGATGTCTGACCCGGTGGTGCGCCGGGCGGATGGTTCGTGGCTCTACATGCTGCCTTCGGTGATCGACGACATCGAGATGGGCGTCACCGACGTGCTGCGCGGCGAGGACCACGTTTCCAACACGGCGACCCAGGTGCAGATGTTCACCGCGCTGGATGCGCCGGTGCCGCGCTTTGCCCATGAGGCCCTGCTGACGGGTGCGGAGGGCAAGCTTTCCAAGCGGCTGGGATCGCTGGGCGTGTCTGAAATGCGCGAGGCCGGGATCGAGCCCGAAGCGCTGATCGCGCTGCTGGCGCGGCTGGGGACGAGCGATCCGGTCGATCCGGCGCTCGATGCCGGGGCGCTCGCGGAGAGCTTTGATCTGGCGCGGTTCGGGCGCGCACCGGCGCGGTTCGATGATGCGGAACTGGCGCGGGTGAATGCGGCGGTGATCCACCGGCTGCCTTTTGCGCGCGTGGCAGACCGACTGCCTGCCGGAGTGGACGAGGCAGCGTGGGAAGCGATCCGGCCCAATCTGAGCGCTGTGGCTGAGGCGGCGGACTGGTGGAGTGTGGTGACGGGGCCGATTGCGGCGCAGGCGTTCGATGCCGAGACGCGGCCGTTTCTGGATCAGGCGGCAGGTGTTGCGGCGGCGCTCGATTGGGCTGAAGACCCTTGGGGGGCGCTGACGGGCGCACTCAAGGAAGCGACCGGACGCAATGGCAAGGCGCTGTTCCTGCCGCTGCGGCAGGCGCTGACGGGCATGGACCATGGGCCGGACATGAAGGCGCTGCTGCCGCTGATCGGGCGGGATGAGGCATTGCGGCGGCTGGGTTAAGCGATCTACCCCCTCCGTCAGCGCTTCGCGCTGCCACCTCCCCATTTGTGCTGCGCAAAAATGGGGAGGACCTCTAGGCGCGGCCGGTCTGGCTGACGAGGTGCGAGGGATCGATGCCTTCGGCGCGCCAGGTGGCAGGCCAGCGGGCGTTGACCGGGGTTTCGAACAGGATCTCGCTGCGGCCTTGCGCGGCATACCAGCCGTGCTGGCGCATCTCGCCTTCGAGCTGCCCCGCGCCCCAACCCGCATAGCCGAGCGCGACCAGCCAACGGGACGGGCCGCGCCCCTCGGCAATCGCGCGCAGCACGTCCATCGAGGCGGACAGCGCGCAGAGCGGCTGCACCTCCACCGAGCCGCTGCCGCCCCAATCATTGCTGTGAAGCACGAATCCGCGCGAGGTTTCAACGGGGCCGCCGTTGAGCACCGGGCCATCGGGTGCGACGCCCGGATCGATGCCGATGTCGGTGAGGAGGCTGTGCAATGTCACACCCTCGCGCACGCTGCCGATGCCGATGCCGAGCGCGCCGTGCTCATCGTGGACGCACATCGCGATCACCGCGCGCTCAAACCGCTTATCCCCCATGCCAGGCATGGCAAGAAGGATGCGGCCGGCGAGGTATTCCGCCTTGGTCATGCCGCTGCAGCTTTGACGCGCCGGTCCTCCGCCGCTTCGATGAGGCGCTTTTCGATGGCGCGCATGCGGCTGTCAGCCTCGACCTTTTCGCCAAGCAGGTCGGTGACGTAGAAGGTATCGACCGCGCGCTCACCGTAAGTTGCGATGTGGGCGGAGTGAACGACCAGCCGGGCTTCGAAAAGTGCCCGCGCCAGCTGGCTGAGCAGCGCCGGACGGTCGCGCGCACCGACCTCGATCACGGTGAAGCGGTTGGAGGCCTTGTTGTCGAAGATGACGATCGGTTCGACCTCGAACGCCTCGGCCCGAGGACGAGCCGAAGGGCGGGCGGCGAGCTGAGGCAGGAGCTTGACCCGGTTGGCAAGGGCATCCGCAATCGCGGTCTTGAGCCGGGCGATCTGCGCAGGCTCGTTGAGCGGACGGCAGAGGGGATCCTGCACGAGGAAATTGTCGACCGCGAGGCCGTTGCGCGCAGTGTGGATGCGCGCATCGATGATGTTGCCGCCGGCCAGGTGAATGCCGCCGGCGATGCGGTAGAACAGGCCCGGATGGTCTGCGGCAAGCACGGTGACGAGGGTGGCGCCCCGCGCGGCGTACCAATGGGCCTCGACCGTCAAGGGCTCGTCGAGCGAGAGGTCCATCTGCGGGAGATTGAGCGCGATGATGTCTTCGGGCTCGGCGATCCAGTAGGCATCGCCGAGCTGGCGGCCGACCGTGCCGATCAGGGCATCGCGTTCCTTGAGGAGTTCGGCCACGGCCTTCTTCTTGGCGGCGATGCGCTCGGCCCGGCCATACTGCTTGTGGCCGAGGCGGAGCACTTCCTCGGCCGAGGTGAAGAGATCGCCAAGGAGCTGGCGCTTCCACGAATTCCAGATGCCGGGGCCGACCGCGCGAATATCGACGATAGTGAGGATCAGCAGCAGCCGCAGCCGCTCCTGGCTCTGCACGCGCCCGGCAAAATCGGCGATGGTCTTGTAATCGGCAAGATCGCGCTTGAAGGCAGTGGCACTCATCAGGAGGTGCCAACGCACCAGCCAGGCGACAAGTTCCGTCTCCGCTGGCGACATGCCGAGGCGCGGGCAGAGCTTCATTGCGATCTCGGCACCGAGGATCGAGTGATCGCCGCGCCGCCCCTTGGCGATATCGTGGAGCAAGGTGGCGACATAGAGCACACGGCGCGAGGCGACCTTGGCAATGACCTCGGTCGCCAGCGGGTGCTGCTGGGTCTCCTCGCCCTTTTCGATGCGAGAGAGCAGGCCGATGGCGCGGATGGTGTGCTCATCGACCGTGTAGTGGTGGTACATGTCGAACTGCATCTGCGCGACGACGCGGCCGAAATCGGGCACGAAGCGGCCGAAGATCCCGGCCTCGCTCATCCAGCGCAGCGCCGTTTCGGGATCGTGGCGGCTGGTAAGCAGTTCCATGAACATCGTGTTGGCGCGCGGATCGCGGCGCACGGCGGCATCGATCAGGCCGGCGTCGCGCCGGGCAAGGCGCATCGCTTCGGGATGAATCTCGAGGCCTTCGCGATCCGCGACGAGGAATATCTCGATCAGTCGGACGGGATCGGCCCGGAAGAAATCATCGCCATCGGCACCCAGCTTGTCGGCCTGGATCGGGAAGGCCCCGATCTTGCGTTTGCGGCGGCCGCGCAGCGCGGCAAAAAAGCCGACGCGGGTCTTGGCAAACTGTTCATCGAGCTGGGCGAGGAACATGCCGGTGAGCGAACCCACCTGCGTCGCCTGCAGGAAGAAATACTGCATGAAGCGTTCGACCGCGCTTTTGCCCGGGCGGTCGGCGAAGTTCATGCGCAGCGCCACTTCGCGCTGAAGATCGAAGGTCAGCCGGTCCTCGGCGCGGCCGGTGACGGCATGGAGGTGGCAGCGCACCGACCAGAAGAAGTTCTCGGCGCGGCGGAACGCGCGGTATTCCGCTGCCGTCAGCAGGCCGACGCCGACCAGCTCGCTGGGATCGCGGACTTTGTGGATGTATTTGCCGATCCAGTAGAGCGTGTGCAGATCGCGCAGACCGCCCTTGCCTTCCTTGACATTCGGTTCGACGACATAACGGCTATCGCCAAGCTTCTTGTGCCGCTCGTTGCGCTCGGCCAGCTTCTCGGCAACGAACTGGCGCTCGGTGCCGGTGACGACGTCCGCCCAGAAGCGGCGCGAGCCTTCCTCGTAGAGAGCGCGGTCACCCCACACATAGCGGCCTTCGAGCAGCGCGGTGCGGATCGTGAGATCGCTGCGGGCCATGCGCACCATCTCGTCAAGCGAGCGGCTGGACTGGCCGACCTTGAGCCCGAGATCCCACAAGAAATAGAGCATCGCCTCGATCACCTGCTCGCACCAGGCAGTGGGCTTGGTGGGGGTGAGGAACGCGATATCGACGTCGGAATGCGGCGCCATCTCTCCGCGCCCGTAACCGCCAACGGCGACGAGCGCGATGCGTTCGCCGGTGGAGCGATTGCTGGCGCGGTAGACATTGCCCACGACATGATCGTGGATCACGCGGACCAGCTGGTCGATCAGGAAGGCCTGCCCCTGCGCGCATTCGGTGCCGTGCGAGGGTTTCTCGCGCAGGCGCCGGGCGATCTCCTCACGTCCGGCGACCAGCGCCTCGCGCAGAAGCTCGACGATGGCGGGCCGAGCCTTGTCACCCTGCGCAGCGACGCGCTCGGCGATGGCATCAGCAAGCGCGCGGCGATCGATGATGGCGCGCTGGTTGGGAATCCGGGGGGTGATCATACCCCTCTACTCTACCCTATCCGACCTTGCGCGTCTCTTGCCATTGCGCCCCGTAACGCTGCTTGAGCGTGCGTTTGTCCACCTTTTCGGTGCCGAGCCGCGGCAGCGCTTCGTGCTCCTCCCAGAAGCGGACGGGAATCTTGAAGGCAGCGATGTGCGCGGCGAGGAAAGCGCGCAGGTCTTTCTCGCTTACGGTGCAGCCTTCCTTGGCGAGATAGACCGCGACCGGGACTTCGCCGTAGAGTTCGTCCGGCAGGCCGAACACGCTCGCTTCGGCGACGCCGGGGTGCGCGTAGATCGCGTTTTCGACCTCGATGCAGGCGATATTCTCACCGCCGCGGATGATGATTTCCTTCTTGCGATCGACGATGAAGAGATACCCCTCGGTATCGAGATAGCCGAGATCGCCGGTACGGAAATAGCCATCCGGCATGATCGCGGCGGCGGTTGCCTCAGGGTTGTCCCAGTAGCCGAGGAAGTTGGCGACGCTGCGGATCGAGACTTCGCCGAGTTCGCCTTGCGGCAGCGGGTTTCCGGCATCGTCGAGGATCGCAAGATCGACCAGCGGACGCGAGGCCGCGCCGGTGCTGCCGGGCTTGGCGATGTAGTTTTCGTTGAAGTTGCCGCAGCCGACACCGTTGGTTTCGGTGAGGCCATAGCCGAGGATCGGGAAGGCGTGGGGCAGCGCCTTGCGGATGCGGTCGACATGCTCGACCGGGCGCGGCGCGCCGCCGGCGGCAAAAGTGACGCACGTGGAGAGATCGTACTTGTCGTGATCCGGATGCGTCGCGATCTCGTAGCTCATCAGCGGCACGCCGACGAAGTAGGTGACCTTCTCGCGCTCGATCAGCTGCATAGCGGTGACGGCATCCCACTTGGGCATAAGCACCAGCTTGCGGCCAAGCGCGAAGGACTGGAGCATCAGCGGCACTTCGCCGGTGACGTGGAACAGCGGCACGTTGACGAGCGCGATCGGCTGCGAATCTGCCGGGGGCGCTTCGCCGCGCGCGGTCATCAGGCCGAGCACCATGACGCTCTGCGCGAGATAGCTGTAGGTCCCCTGCACCACGCCGCGGTGGTTGGAATAGGCGCCCTTGGACACGCCGGTGGAGCCAGACGTGAACAGGATGGTGGCAATATCATCCGGGCCGACTTCGTGCAGCGGCGTGCTCGCATCGCCGCCGTTTGCGGTAAGCGCGGCGAGGCCTTCGGACGGAAGGCAATCGTGGAGCAGCGGGATGATCTCCGCGCCGTGGGTGATGCCGGTCAGGCGCTCTGCGCGCTGGCGATCGGCGATGATCATGCGGCAGCCGACCATGTCGATGCCGTGGGCCATTTCCTCGCCCTGCCACCAGCCGTTGATCAGCACCGCGCAGCCGCCCGCCATGAGTACGGCCATGTAGGCGACGATCCAGTTGGCCGAATTGCGCGCAGCGATGCCGACACGGTCGCCCTTCTGCAGGCCGTGACTCGCGACGAGGCCGCCTGCAGCGATGCGCGCGGCTTCCAGCGTCTGAGCGAAGGTGAGCCGCACATCGCCATCGACGATGAATTCGCGCGCGCCGTGGAACGTGCAGAACTGGGTGAAATAGGCGCCCAGCGTGGGCGGAGCCGCCGCGATCATCGGCAATTCACGGCCGAATGCCTGGAACGGCGTGGTTGCGAGCATGCCGCCGGGGGCGGTCAGCCCGTCCATCACTTGGGCAAGGTCCCGATCAAGCTGGGTCAACATGGGTGTGCAATCGCTCCTCTCCGCCCAATTCCGGCAATGCCCTTGCAATGGCACGCCGCTTTGGGGGCTATTCTGTCATTCGGCCGGTTATTCGGTTTGCTTCCCGGGTTTGCCCTGTGCCAGAAGGCCGCGCAAGGCCGCGCTACCCGCGGCACAAAACAAAACCGTTCGCTCACAAAACCTCGTTGTTACCAAAACTCTAGGGAGCTTGGCCCTTGCTGTCACTATCGGCCGCCGCAGCTGCAGCCCCAGCCCTTATCGGCGCGGGTCACCAGCCGCTGCACTGGGAGAGCCTTGGCCTCTCGCCCATCGCGATCGACCTCGGGTTCTTCGCGATCAAATGGTACAGCCTCGCCTATCTGGCGGGGATCATGCTGGGCTACTTCCAGCTTGGCCGGATGATTCGGCAGCCGGGGGCGCCGCTCGCGCAGCGCCATGCGGACGACCTGTTTTTCTACGCCACGCTCGGGATCATTCTTGGCGGGCGGCTGGGCTATGCGATCTTCTATGCCCCCGAACTGCTGACCGATCCCACACGGCTGGTCCGGCTGTGGGAGGGCGGCATGAGCTTCCATGGCGGGCTTGTCGGCACGGTGCTGGCGATTGCGTGGGTTTCGTGGCGCGGCGGGCTGAACTTCGTGCGGACCTGCGACTACATCGCCGTCTGCGTGCCGCCGGGCCTGTTTTTCGGGCGCTGCGCCAATTTCGTGAATGGCGAGCTGTGGGGCCGGGTGACCGATTCGAAGGTGCCCTGGGTGATGATCTTCCCCGGTGCCGGCCCGCTGCCGCGCCATCCGAGCCAGCTTTACGAGGCGCTGCTCGAAGGTCTGGTGCTGGGCCTCATCCTGTTCGTCCTGTTCTGGCGAACCCGCGCGCGCTGGCGCCCCGGTATGCTCGTGGGGCTGTTCACGCTGGGCTATGCCTTCGCCCGCTTCACGGTGGAATTCTACCGCGAACCCGATGCCCAGCTGCTCGATTTCGCGATGCGCACCGGGCTTTCGATGGGCCAGTGGCTGACCCTGCCGATGATGGCGATCGGCCTCGGCTTCGCGGTCCGCGCGCTGGTGCGGCCGCCGCTGGCTGTCACGATCCAGCCTACCGCGCAGCCGGCGGGACAGACCGTGGTATCCTGACCCTGGCGAAATGATCGGCGGTCATGGCGAACGTTGAGCGCAAGGTGCCGGGCGGACTGGCGGCGATCTTCGCGCGGCTGATCGCTGCGACCGGGCCGATCTCGATCGCCCACTACATGGCAGAGGCCAACGCCCGCTATTATGCCTCGCGCGATCCGCTGGGCGCGGCGGGCGATTTCGTCACTGCCCCCGAGATCAGCCAGATGTTCGGCGAACTGATCGGTTTATGGCTGGCGGATATCTGGCAGCGGGCAGGAAGCCCCGAGGGCGTGTGCTACGTGGAACTGGGGCCCGGGCGCGGGACACTGGCGCGCGACGCCCTGCGGGCTGCTGGCAAGGCAGGCCTCGTTCCCGAAGTCCATCTCGTCGAGACCAGCCCCGCGCTGATGACCTTGCAGCGCGCCTTGCACCCGCAGGCCGTCTGGCATCATGATCTGGCGAGTCTGCCGCTCGACCGGCCCTTGCTGATTGTCGCCAACGAGTTCCTCGATGCGCTGCCGGTGCGGCAACTGGTGCGAACCGGAGGCGGCTGGCGCGAACGCATGGTGGGGCTGGGCACGGCGGGCGCGTTCATCCCGGTTGTAGGCACCCGGCCGATGGATGCGGCAGTGCCGCCAAGCTTTGCCGATGCAGGCGAGGGCGCGATTGTCGAGGCATCGCCTGCCGCTGCGACGGTGGTGCAGGAAGTTGCCGGGCGGCTGGCCGCACAAGGCGGGGCGGCGCTGTTCATCGATTATGGCTATGCCCAGCCGCAGCTTGGCAGCACCTTGCAAGCGGTCCGCGCACACCGGAAGGTGGACCCGTTTGCCGATCCGGGGGAGGCCGACCTCACGGCCCACGTCGATTTTGCCACCTTGGCCGAGGTGGCCGAGCAGGCAGGCGCACGCTGGCTCGGGACGAGCGGACAAGGCGCGTGGCTGACGGCGCTGGGGATCGGCGCACGGGCCGCCAGCCTTGCGCGGACAACGCCCCATGCGGCCGCGGCAATCGAGGCCGCGGCGGTGCGCCTGATCGCGCCTGCGGAAATGGGTACATTGTTCAAGGTGATGGGCCTTGCCGCGCCGGGATGGCCCAATGGTGCAGGCCTTGATCGAGTCAGCCCGGTCGTGGCCGGATGAGACTCCGTCACACCACAGCAAGAGCGGTCTTGCGATTGACTTGCAATAATCATTCAAGTCTCTGTTAAAAATGCGATTAGCCGCCTTGCGCCCACGACAAAATGCTTGTTGGCAAACTGGCGGCTTTGCGTCTATCAGGCGCGCCCAAGGGGGCCGGACTCTCGCGTGGAAGCGAGGCTGGTGCGGTGTGGTATGGTTAGCGTCCCTTTGGGCACTTTCCCGCCAGATCGGTGTGAGACATTTTAGGACACGCTATCGCGCCCGATCTGTGGCGGCGACAGCGCAGGCAGGGAATGGCAATGGCTGAACAAGCAAGCATCGCTGAAGCGACCATGACTGGCGAAGGCGTACGGCGGCGTGATTTCATCAATATCGCCGCGGTAAGCTTCGCAGGCGTTGGCGGACTCGCCGCGCTCTATCCGTTGATTTCGCAAATGGCGCCCTCGGCCGACGTGCTGGCCGAGAGCTCGACCGAAATCGACATCTCGGCAATCACGCCGGGCCAGGCGATCAAGGCAGTGTGGCGCAAGCAGCCGGTCTTCATCCGTAATCTGACGCCCGAGGAAATCGCCGCGGCCGACAAGGTCGATGTGACGACCCTGCGCGATCCGCAGACGCTCGAGCAGCGTACCATCGCCGGCAAGACCAACTGGCTGATCACCATGGGCGTCTGCACCCACCTCGGCTGCGTGCCGCTGGGCGCAGGCGAAGGCGAAGTTCGCGGCGAGTTCGGCGGCTACTTCTGCCCCTGCCACGGCTCGGTCTACGATACCGCCGCACGCATCCGCAAAGGCCCGGCACCCAAGAACCTTGAGGTGCCCCCCCATGAATTCTCTTCCGACACTGTCGTGAAGATCGGCTGAGGACTGACACGATGAGCTTTCCCTGGGCGAACGAATACAAGCCTGTCCACCCCTTCATGCGCTACCTCGACGAGCGCCTGCCCCTGCCCCGCTTCGTCTATAACGCGGTGGGCGCTGGCTATCCGGTGCCGCGCAACCTGAACTACATGTGGAACTTCGGTGTGCTCGCGGGCTTCGCGCTCGTGCTGCAGATCGTGACCGGCTTGGTTCTAGCGATGCACTACGCCGCCAATTCCGGCGTGGCGTTCGATAGCGTCGAACACATCATGCGCGACGTGAACTGGGGCTGGATGCTGCGTTATGCGCACGCGAACGGCGCCAGCATGTTCTTCATCGTGGTCTACACCCACATCTTCCGCGGCTTCTTCTACTCGTCGTACAAGGCCCCGCGCGAGATGATCTGGCTGCTGGGCGTGGTCATCTTCCTGCTCATGATGGCGACCGCCTTCATGGGCTACGTGCTTCCCTGGGGCCAGATGAGCTTCTGGGGCGCCAAGGTGATCACCGGCCTGTTCTCGGCGATCCCGCTGGTCGGCACGCCGCTGCAACAGTGGCTGCTGGGCGGCTTCGCGCCGGACAACGCCGCGCTCAACCGCTTCTTCTCGCTGCACTTCCTGCTGCCCTTCGTGATCCTGGGCGTGATCGTCCTGCACGTCTGGGCGCTGCACATCCCGGGCTCTTCGAACCCGACGGGCGTGGAAGTGAAGCAGGAATCGGACACCGTGCCGTTCCACCCGTACTACACGGCGAAGGACGGCTTCGGGCTCGGCATCTTCCTCATGGTCTACTGCGCGCTGGTGTTCTTCGCGCCGAACCTGCTGGGCCACCCGGACAACTACATCCCGGCGAACCCGCTTTCGACCCCGGCGCACATCGTTCCCGAATGGTACTTCTGGCCGTTCTACGCGATCCTGCGCGCCTTCACTTCGGACTTCATGTTCATCCCGGCGAAGCTCATGGGCGTGCTCGCGATGTTCAGCGCGATCCTCGTGTGGTTCTTCCTGCCCTGGCTCGACACGAGCCCGGTCCGTTCGGGCCACTACCGTCCGCTGTTCCGCAAGTTCTTCTACCTGCTCGTCGTTGACGTGCTGGTGCTGGGTTACTGCGGCGGTGCACCGGCGGCCGAGCCCTACGTGATGATCTCGCAGATCGCATCGATGTACTACTTCCTGCACTTCCTCGTGATCCTGCCGATCGTCTCTTCGATCGAGACCCCGGCCCCGCTGCCGTTCTCGATCACCGAGGCCGTGCTGGGCAAGGACGAGCACGCCACCCTCTCTCCCGCAACCCCGGCTGTCGCCTGAGCCTGCCAACCCGGCACATCCAAAGGGAAACCTCATGGTCCGTCTATTTGGCCCGCTCGTTGGCCTCTTCTTCGCAGTCGCACTGCTCTGGTCGTTCGGAAACGGCGCCTACAATGCGGTGACGCAGCCTACTCCGCCGACCGTGGAAAGCTTGTTCCACAAGCATCCCAAGGAAATTGCGTACTCGTTCGACGGGCCGTTCGGCACGTTTGACAAGGCGCAGCTGCAGCGCGGCTTCAAGATCTACCAGGAAGTCTGCTCGAACTGCCACAGCCTGAAGCAGGTGGCGTTCCGCGATCTGACCCAGCTTGGCTACAAGGAAGCCGAGGTCAAGGCGATCGCGAAGAACTGGGGCAACAAGGCCCAGACCTTCGACCCCAAGACCGGTGACCGCGGCGACCGTGCGAACCTGCCTTCGGACCACTTCCCGCCGGTCTACTACGCCGGCCAGGGCAATCCGCCGGATCTCTCGCTGATTGCCAAGGCGCGTCACGGCGGTGCGCAGTACATCCGCTCGCTGCTGACCGGCTACACCGACCAGGTGGGCTACAAGAACGAAGCGGGCCAGGAACTGCTCAAGATGTTCCCGGATGCGAAGACGCCCGATGGGCTGTACTTCAACCCCTACTTCGCCAACCTGAACCTCGCCATGCCGCAGCCGCTGACCAGCGATGGCCAGGTGACCTACAGCGATGGCACCAAGGCGACGGTTGACCAGATGGCGACGGACGTTGCCGCGTTCCTGACCTGGACCGCAGAACCCAAGCTCGACAAGCGCAAGCAGACGGGCTGGCCGGTGCTCGGATTCCTGCTCGCCGCGACGGTGCTTGCGTACCTCGCCAAGCGGAATGTGTGGGCCGACAAGCACTGAGGCCCCTGCACTTAGCGCCCCGGCGCAAGCGACAAACAAAGGCCACCGGCAACGGTGGCCTTTTTTGTTGGCGGGGCTATGGAGGGCACGCCATGACCAAGGACGAGATCAAGGCGCTTGTGCGCACTGTGCCCGACTTCCCCGCCAAGGGAATCCTGTTTCGCGACGTTACGACGCTGATCAGCCACGGCGAAGGCTTTGCCGCCTGCATCGCGCATCTGGCGCGGTTGGCCGAAGCCGCCGGTGCAGAGGTTATCGCAGGGATGGAAGCGCGCGGCTTCATCTTCGGGGCGGCAGTGGCAGCGCACATGCGGCTGGGCTTCGTACCGGTGCGCAAGCCGGGCAAGCTGCCGGTTCGCACCGTGGGTATCGATTACGCGCTGGAATATGGACGCGACCGGCTGGAGATCGATCCCGGTGCGATCACCAAGGGCGCCAAGGTGATGATCGTGGACGACCTGATCGCAACCGGGGGTACGGCGCTTGCAGCGGCTGAACTGCTGCGCGGAGCCGGAGCGAGGGTGGACCATGCCCTGTTCGTGATCGACCTGCCGGACCTGCACGGCGCGGAGCGGCTGCGCGGAGCGGGCGTTACCGTGGAAGCGCTGATGGAATTTCCCGGCCACTGATCGGCCAAGTTGCCGAGCAGGGCCTGATGAGCCCCCCTCTCACCTGAGAGCGAGGGCCTTCTAGCGAAAAGCGATCAGAAGTTGGCGAGCGATGCCTTGGCGCAGCGGATCGCCTCTGGATCAGTGCCGCCACCGCCGGTGAGCATGCCAGCAAGCACGAACCCGCCGACAACGAAAATCACGAAGCCGATCGTGACCAACCCGAGGTACTTGTCGATCACGCGCTTGATCGGTGCTCCGAACACCTGGAACAGCCCGCCGACAATCATGAAGCTGATCGAACGGCTGATGATGCTGGCGAAGAGGAACGTCACCAGCGACATCTTGATGAAGCCGGCGCTGATGGTGATTAGCTTGAACGGTATCGGCAAGACACCCTTGACGATGATGATTTCCCAACCATGGGCACGCAGATAGCAGGCGGCCTGCGGGAAGCTATCAGCCAGATGGAGCAGCGTGAGCAGCTGCTTGCCCACGCTCGCGAACAGGAAATAGCCGATCGCATAGCCCAGCAGGCCACCGAGTACCGAGCCTGCCGTGGCAACTGCCGAGAAACGCACCGCCTTCTTCGGCTCGGCCAGACACATGACCCCGAGCAGCGGGTGTGGCGGCACAGGGAAGAAACTGGCCTCCATGGCCGAGAAGAGCGCCAGCCACACTTCGGCGAGCGGGTGCGTGGCCTTGGCCATGGTCCAATTGTAGAGGCTGCGAAGCATTGGGCTGGGTACTCGACTGATCAAACGTGCGCCTGCGGGCAGAATCGGGACGAGGCCCGCCAGTGCTCCCTAGCAACGCAATCCAAACATTCCCTAAGCGAGCGGGCGCCAAAGCGCTAGGGGGCGTGGCGGATAACCATATAGGTACAAAAAGCTTGACATCGTCACGCTGTTTGAGTACATAACAGGAACATCGCGATAGACCGAGTCGCCGCCGACCCGGCTGCGAAGCGCTCCGCACTCCCGTTTCCCTTAGCGACGGATACCTCATGGCTCAGCGACCCAAAGCGACGCGCTTGCGCGCCGCCGCCTCTGTCCGGCGCGGCAAATCGAATGGCAGGCCCAAGTGGGCAGACGTCTTTCTCGCTGCGCTTTCGGATACATCGAACGTGGCTGCGGCCGCACGCGCCGCCTTGATCGACGTTTCGACCGCCTATAGCCGCCGACGCCAGGATCACGAATTCTATCGCGCGTGGCAGACCGCCCTCTGCGAAGGGTACGACAACCTCGAGATGGAATTGCTCTGCCGGCTCCGCACCGGCGAAGTGAAGCCTGCAGCCGGCGCCAAGAAGGGCACCCGCAGCTTCGACAATGCCACCGCGTTCCGCCTGCTCGCGGTGCATCGCGACGCCACGACGCGGGAGAGAGCGCAGCGCAACCACACGACGGCGGAGGAAATCCGGGCGGCAATCGATCGCAAGGTCGACGAGCTGCGGCGTCGGGTCACAGAGGCGAAGGCTCAGCATGAGGCCTCCACGCGCGCCGCCGCGATTCTGCCGAAGCCGCAGGAGCCGGCGTGAGCGGCGACCGGCTGGACTTCCTGCGCCACGATGAGCACCGGCTGGCTCATGCGCTGCCCGAGCTGCTGACCGAGGCCGAGCGGGACGCCGTGCTCACCAACTGGCCGCTCTGGGCGCGCGCATCCCAGCTACCGCCGCCGGGCAACTGGCGGGTCTGGCTGATCATGGCAGGACGCGGCTTCGGCAAGACCCGGGCCGGAGCCGAATGGGTGCGGATGGTGGCCGAGCGCGACCACTCCGCGCGGATCGCGCTGGTGGCTTCATCGCTGCACGAAGCGCGCAGCGTGATGGTGGAAGGTGAAAGTGGGCTGATGGCGGTGAGCCCTCCCCACTTGCGGCCGCGCTATGAACCTTCGCTGCGCCGGATCGTCTGGCCCGGCGGGGCGCAGGCGCTGCTCTATTCGGCAGCGGAAGCCGAGACTCTGCGCGGACCGCAGCACAGCCATGCCTGGTGCGACGAGATTGCCAAGTGGGATGACAACCAAGGCCAGGCGCGCCGGTGCTGGGACAACCTGATGCTGGGACTGCGACTGGGGGATGCCCCGCAGATCGTTGCGACGACGACCCCGCGCGCGGTGCCGCTTGTCCGTCGGCTGATGGCGCAAGTGGGCGCGGACGACGCTGTCGTGCTGACCCGCGGCTCGACGACGGAGAACGAAGCCAATCTGCCGACGCGGTTCCTTGCCGATGTGGCGCGCGAGTTCGGCGGAACAGTGCTGGGGCGGCAGGAGCTGGATGGCGAGCTGATCGACGATTTGCCCGGTGCGCTGTGGACGCGGGGGCTGATCGAGACGTGCCGCGAAACCGGGGCAGGCTCGGCGATGACACGCGTGATCGTGGGGGTGGATCCACCGGCAAGCGCCGATGGGGACGCCTGCGGGATCATCGCCTGCGGACTGGGCGAAGACGGTGTGGCACGGGTGCTGGCAGATGCCTCGGTCGAAAAGGCGAGCCCGGAACGCTGGGCGCGTGCAGTGGCCGAGGCAGCGCGAGCGTGGTCAGCCGACCGCGTGGTGGTCGAGGCCAATCAGGGCGGGGCGATGGTGGAGGCGGTGCTGCGCGCTGCCAATGCCGCGCTGCCATTGCGGCTGGTCCACGCGGCACGCGGCAAGGTGGCAAGGGCCGAGCCGGTGGCGGCTCTCTATGAGGCGGGACGGGTTCGCCACGCCGGGCTGTTCGCTCGGCTGGAAGATGAACTGTGCGGACTCCTGCCGGGCGGAACCTATCAAGGGCCCGGCAGATCGCCGGACCGGGCCGATGCCTGCGTCTGGGCGCTGACCGAACTGATGCTCGGGCGCTCCGGGGAGCCGCGCATCTGGATTGACTGAGGGGGATTGGAACAGGCCCTCCCCCACCCTTCCCGCAAACGGGAAAGGTGGAAACCGCTTCACGCGACTTGAAAGGCTGGACATGTCGATTTTGCAAAGCCTCGCGGCGGCCTTCAAGGGCGCCGCGGTATCCGACCGTGCGCCATTGGCGCGCGGGTTCATTTCACCCTGGGCCGAGGCGTTCCAGTGGCGCGGCGGTGATGCGCGCGGGCCGCTGAACTACCCGGCGGCGATCCGTGAGGCCTACCTCAAGAACCCGGTGGCGCAGCGCGCGGTGCGGCTGGTGGCCGAAGGTGTGGGGAGCGCGCCGATTGCTGCGTCGGATCCCGAACTGGTTAGGCTGGTAAGCGCAACCAGCGCCGGGCAGGCGCTGCTCGAGACGCTGGCCAGCCAGCTGCTGCTGCATGGCAATGGCTATGTGCAGGTGCTGCGCGACGCCGATGGCCAGCCGGCCGAACTGTTCGCATTGCGACCGGAGCGGGTGCGGATCTTGCCCGACGGCAAGGGCTGGCCTGCAGCGTTCACCTACACGCTGGGCGAGACCACGCTGCAGATCGATGCGGTCGACGAGTTTGGACGGCCCAATCTCATCCACATCCGCGCGTTTCATCCCTCCGACGACCACTATGGTGCAGGCTGCCTCGAGGCGGCGGAAGAGGCCGTGGCGATCCACAATGCCGCCGCGCGGTGGAACCGCGCGCTGCTGGAGAACGCGGCGCGGCCTTCGGGCGCGCTGGTCTATGACCCCGGCGAGCCGGGCGCAGCGCTGAGCGCCGACCAGTTCGAGCGGATCAAGACCGAGCTGGCCGCCGCCTTTTCGGGCGAGACCAACGCCGGGCGGCCGATGCTGCTCGAAGGCGGGCTCAAGTGGCAGACGCTGGCGCTGAGCCCGGCGGATATGGACTTCGCGACGCTGAAGGCCGCTGCAGCGCGGGACATCGCGCTCGCCTTCGGGGTGCCGCCGATGCTGCTCGGGCTGCCGGGCGACAATACGTATGCCAACTACCGCGAGGCGAACCGGGCGCTGTGGCGGCTTACGCTGCTGCCGCTGGCAGGCAAGATCCTCGATGCGCTCGCCGAGGGGCTGAGCGCCTGGTTCGAGGGGGCATCGCTGACGGTCAAGCTCGACGGAGTGCCGGCGCTGGCCGAGGACCGGCAGACGCTGTGGTCGCAGGTTTCGGCGGCCGATTTTCTGACCCCGGCTGAGAAGCGGCAGATGCTGGGCATTGCGGCGACACCTTCGGAGTTCGGCGCATGAGACGCGAGGACATGCTGGCCGGACTGCTGGCACAGGCCGGTAACGAAGGCTCCGAACTGATCACTTTGCGGGCGGTTGTCGAGGAAGCGAGCGAACTGGGCGCGGCGCGGGCGCTGGAGCAGATGGGCCTGGCCGACGAAACCGCGCACGAGGATCTGGCCGAGCTGCGCGAACTGCTCAGGGCGTGGCGCGATGCCAAGGCGAGCGCGTGGAAGGCGGTTGTCGGCTGGGTGGTGCGCGGCGTGCTGGCGCTGCTCCTGCTCGGCATGGCGGTGCGGTTCGGCTCTCAGGATGTGCTGCGATGAGCGCGGATACCGCATCCACCCCGGCGGCGCTGCGCTTTGCTGGCTATGCGGCGGTGTTCGGCAAGCGCGATAGCGGCGGCGACGTGATCGTGCCTGGCGCGTTTGCCGAGACTCTGGCTGCGCGCAAGCAGGCAGGTGTGCGCATTCCGCTACTGTGGCAGCACCGCACCGGCCAGCGGATCGGCTGGGTCGATCTGGCGGAGGAGGACCGGCACGGGCTACGCGTGGTCGCTTCGCTTTCGCCGGATGCCGGACCCGCCGCAAAAGCCCTTGCCGCCGGAGCGGTGAACGGCCTCTCGTTCGGATATCGGGTGCGCGCTGCCGCACCGCAGGGCGGCGGGCGCGAACTGCGCAGTGTCGACCTGATCGAAGTCAGCCTGGTGACCCGGCCCATGCAGCAGCTCGCCCGGGTCCACTACGTCGACACCAACGGCGGCCGCTTGGCGCCGGCTTGAACTCTCACGTTTTCGTTACCCCCCGAAAAGGCCGCACCGGAGCGAAAGCTCCGCAATGACGGCTGCCACCAAGAAAGGACGTTCGGTTCCATGGAAATCAACACCCCCGAAAGCGCAGTGAACGGCGCAATCGAGACCAAGGCCGACGCGTTCGACGCGTCGTTCGACATCGTGGCGCGCCAGGATGAGACCACCGCCGCAATCGCCGCACTGCGCGGCGACATTGCCGAAGTGAAGGGCCGGCTCGACAAGGTGAACCGCGCTGCGGTCCGTCCGGTCATCGGCGGCGTAGCTGATGGCGCCCTTGAGGTTTCGCCCGAACTCAAGGGCTTTGTTGACGGCTATTTGCGGATGGGCCGCGAGACCGAGCTCAAGTCGCTCTCGATCGGCTCCTCGGCTGACGGCGGCTTTGCCGTACCGCGTCCGA
Organism: Novosphingobium sp.; assembly: GCF_965228995.1. GTDB lineage: Bacteria > Pseudomonadota > Alphaproteobacteria > Sphingomonadales > Sphingomonadaceae > Novosphingobium. The sequence continues at coordinate 179,524 of NZ_OZ245852.1, forward strand.
TCGATACCGAGATCGCCCGCCGGCTCATCAAGATCAGCCCGGTGCGCAGCGTGGCCAACGTGGTGCAGACCAGCACCAGCGGCTTCCGCCGCCTGATCTCGATCGGCGGCACCGCATCGGGCTGGGCAAGCGAGACCGGTGCGCGCATCGAAACCGCGAGCCCCAAGCTCGCCGAAATCGTGCCGCCGCTGGGCGAGCTCTATGCCAGCCCTTCGGCCACGCAGCAGATGCTCGACGATGCGGCGTTCGATGTCGGTGCGTGGCTGGCGAATGAAATCGCGACCGAGTTCGCCCGTGCCGAAGGCGCTGCCTTCATCAACGGCACCGGCACAAACCAGCCCAAGGGCTTCCTCACCGGCCCGACGGCTGCCCAGAGCGATGCTGCGCGGGCATTCGGCACGCTGCAGTTCATCGCTTCGGCCAATGCCACCGGATTTGACGCGGCGCCTGAATCCAAGCTCATCGACATGGTCTTTTCGATGAAGGCCGCGCTGCGCCAGGGTGCGGTGTGGATGATGAACTCGGCGACGCTGGCTGCGGTGCGCAAGTTCAAGGCGGCTGACGGCTCGTTCCTGTGGCAGCGCGGGATTGTCGACGGCCAGCCGAGCCTGCTGCTCGGCTATCCGGTGATCGAGGCCGAGGACAACACCAGCAACTGGCGCTCGGCGCGGTGGCTCTGGCCCTTGCAGTGACAGGAGTAAGCGATGGAACTGGCTTTTCGCGCCGTGGTGGTAGCCTGGCTTGCTGCAGATCCGACGCTGGCCGACGGTCTGAACGCGATTGTCGAGGAAGCGCCGATCAGGACGGCCCTGCCGTGGCTCGCACTGACGGCCAGCGCGAGCACCGACTGGAGCACCAAGAGCAGCCGTGGCCGCGAGATTCGCGTGGCGCTCGAGCTCAATTACCGCGGCTACGAGCAACTGGCCGAGGCAGGGCTGATCAGCGCCATCGAGGCGCGGATGGAAAGCCTGCCAGCCGACCAGAGTGAGGCCGGCTTCCAGATTGCCAGCATGACGTTCCTCAAAGCCCGTGCGGAACAGCGCGGCGAGGCGCTGCGGGTCCTCGTGCTCGAATACCGGGCGCGGGTACTGGCGATCTGATCGCCAGCTTCAGCGCCCCGATGTGATTTTGCCCGTCCAATCAGGAGAACCAAAATGCCCGCACAGAAGGGAAGCGCCTTTCTGCTGAAGATCAGCGATGGCGCCGCGACGCCGACCTACAACACCGTAGCCGGGCTGCGCACGACGCAGATGGCGATCAATGGCGAACTCGTGGTCGTGACCAGCAAGGATTCGGGTGGCTGGCGCGAGCTGCTTTCGGGCGCTGGTACGCGCTCGGTGAGCGTGAGCGCCGCCGGGATCTTCCTCGGCAGCGCTGCCGAGAGCCAGATCCGCGGCAATGCCCTGACCGGCACGATCACCGACTATGAGCTTTCGTTCGAAGGCGGCGAGAAAATGCGCGGCAAGTTCCTTGTCCAGCGGCTGGACTACGCCGGCGATTTCAACGGCGAGCGCAATTACACGCTTGCGCTCGAAAGCTCGGGCATGGTGGCGCAGGTATGAGCGCCGTGACCGTGACGCCCGCTCCGGCCAATCCGCACCGCGGTGAGGCCGGCCTGCTGCTTGACGGCGTGATGCACGTGCTGCGCCCGACTTTCGGGTCGCTGGTGGCAGCTGAGGAGGAACTCGGGCCGCTGTTTGCGCTCGTCGAGCGCGCCAGTGGCGGCGAACTTAAGCTGGGCGAGATGGTGACGCTGTTCTGGCATTGCCTCGCGCATCCTTCGGACCAGAGCCGCGAGCAGTTTGCCGACGCCGTGACCCGCGCGGGGCTGGCCGCTTGTGCGCCGGTGCTGCGCAACCTGCTCGTGCAAGTGCTGAAGGGCGGCGGATGAGCGGCAAGGCCGAAGCCAGCTTCGGCGAGGCGGCAGCGCGCCTTTCGGGCCAGGCCGCGCTGTTGATAGGCTGGACACCGGAGACGTTCTGGGCGGCGACGCCCGCCGAGCTGGCCGCGATCGTGGCCGCGGCCGCGCCGCCCCCGGGAGACGGCATCGACCGAACCACCCTGACTGCGATGATGGAGCGCGACGCGCATGGATAGTCTTTCTACGCTGGTCGTCGACGTACGGGCCAGCACCGACGGGTTTGCCGCGGATATCGGCCAGATGCGCAGCAGTTTCGATTCGATCGTGGTCGATGGCTTCAGCCGGGGCAACGATGTGCTCGAGCGCGGCCTGCTGGGTGCGGTACGGCGCGGGAGTCTTGGCTTTGAAGACTTGCGCCGTACCGGGCTGAGAGTGATCGACGACATCGCGGCGCAGGCGCTGCGCGGCGGTCTGGCCTCGATCGGGATCGGTGGATCGGGGGGCGGCGGCCTCGGCGGCGGTATCCTGGGTCTGGGCAGCCTGATCGGCTCGATTTTCGGGCTGCCGGGCCGTGCGACCGGCGGGCCTGTCGCGCCGGGGCGTCCCTATCTCGTCGGCGAGCGCGGGCCGGAGCTGTTCGTGCCGACATCGGCCGGCCAGATCGATGCGGGCAGCGGCGGCGGCAGCGGACGGGCAGTCAATGTCTCGATCCGGGTGGTCGCACCCGAGGGCAGCAGCAGCCCGGAAAGCCTGCGCCGCTCCAGCCGCCAGGTGGCGCAAGCAGTGCGCCGCGCCCTCAGCGACTATTGAACAAGGAACGAAGGGCCATGAGCTTCTGGCTGGCTAGCCGCCGCACGGTGCAGGCGACTGACACGATCCAGCGTTTCGATCCCCGCTTCTGGACAGTCGATTTCCCGCGTCCGGCGATGGCATCGGTGGTGACCACCGCGCCCGACGCGCTGCGGGTGGATGCAGTGTTCCAGAAGGCGAACGACCTGATCGGGCTGATCTGGGAAAGCGAGGACCGGTGGGACCACCCGCTGCTCGCCTATGATGCCGACCGCGACTATGCGCGGCTGACCCTGTCGTTTCGCTGGCGTTCGAGCGGGATATTGCCGCTCGATGCCGTGAACGGGCCGACAATGACCATCGAGGGGCGCGATGCGGCAGGCAATCCGCGCGCCTGGTATGTCCGGCTGTGGAATTATGCGCTTGGCACCCCGACCGATGCGGTGGTGACACTGCCGTTCTCGGAACTCGCGGGTGGTTACCTCCTGCCGGGGGAGGCCGATCCGGTCCATCCCTCGGACATCGACCGGATGTTCATTTCGCTGGTCGCACCGGACTATTCGGCGACAGCGACGACGCCGTTCTCCCCGGCGGTGACGGGCTGGGCGGAACTCTCCGCGATACGCTGCGGCGGGCAAAAGCCCATGCTCACGATCGGTGATGTGATGGTGCCGCCGCACGGCCTGAGCATGGCAACAGGCTATGACGACGGCTACAACCAGACCCCGGCGAGGCTGCTGCGCACCATTCGGGGGCTCGGCTATCGCGGCAGCATCAATCATTACGTGGGGATGAGCCACTTCTTTCCGCTGGCGGGCGATGGTGCGGGCGGTTTCGTGGTCGACCCGGCGCTGCCCGCATTCAATCCTGCGGCGGAGCGCTGGCATAGTGCGTTCCTCGCCGGCGCGAAGGCGATGGGGTATACCGTTATCCTGTCGCAATCCTTCGAACTCCTGGCGCAACATTGCCCGGCTGGCTGGCAGCAGCGAACGGCCGATGGCGCGCCGGCGAGAACGGGCTATTCACCGCCATCGGCACTGCTCTCGCCAGCGAATAGCCAGTCGTCCGAGGTCAAGGCCAGCGGCTGGTCACGCAAGCGCGAGCCGATGCCGCGGGTCAGGCAGTGCGGGGTGCGATATTACGATGTGGCCCGCGATTACCAACCGGGGCTGCAGCGCGGTGTTGGCCGCAGCGAGCAAGGCGATCTCGAGGTGATTGAACTGCCTGCTGCCCTAACCGCCGCGGAGGCGCAGGTGCTGGCTGGCAATGCGAGTCGCCGTGCAGCCCGCCCGGCTGACACAATCAGCTACCGAGTGACGGAGATCGATCCGGCGATTGCACCCGGTGCGATCGTGACCATTCCCATCACATCGGGCCTGTGGCGCGTGGCGCATTGGGAGTGGCAGCAGGACGGCGTGCTTCTTTCGCTGACCGCCAGCCCTTCAATCGGCGTTGCCACAGCGGGTTCGGCTCCGCCAGCGGATGCGGGGCGATACAATCCTGCATCCGACCTCATGCGCACGCCCACCGTGCTCAGCGCGTTTGCGCTCCCGTGGGACGGGACGGGCAGCGGGACGACTTCAGCGGTTTTCACCGCGGCATCGGGGGCAAGCGCCGGATGGACTGGCGCAGCGCTGCTGGCAGATCTGGGCGGCGACGGCGGCGCGCTGACGTCGATCGGGTCCACGGGCCGAAACAGGGCCCGATTGGGCCGCACGATTGGCGCATTGCCAGCGGCATCGCCGCTTCTCGTGGATCGTCAATCGACGCTGGACGTGGTGCTGGTTGGCACGGATCAGGTCCTCGCTGATGCAAGCCTTGCGCATCTACTACAGGGCGCGAATCGGGCTCGCATTGGCAGCGAAATCGCCCAGTTTGCTACCGCTGAGCCAATCGGTGGCGGCATTTGGCGCCTGCGCGGCTGGCTGCGCGGCCGCGGAGGGACGGAGTGGGCGATCGGGACACACGTAGCAGACGAGCCCTTCGTCCTGATCGACGATGCCTTGGTGAGCCTCGATCCATCAATGATCGGCGATCCGGCCACGACCCATATCGTCGCAGTCGGACTAGGCGATACGGCCGCAGTCAGCGTGCCGATCGCCGACCCCGGCGCAACGCTGCGCCCGCTTATGCCGGCACACGGAACCTCGACGCTCGAAGCAGATGGCTCGGTAACGCTGGCGTGGGTGCGACGGGCGCGGGGCGCATGGCTTTGGCTTGATGGCGTCGATACACCGCTGAGCGAGGAAACGGAGCTTTGGGAGGTCACGATCGGCGATCCGGTGGCTCCTGCGCTGCGCTGGCAGACCGCGGTACCCACGCTTCGGGTCACGGCAGCGCAGATTGCAGGACTTCCAGCCGGCGCTCCACACTACTTTTCCGTGCGCCAGATCGGCCAGCATGCCGCTTCCATGCCTCTGCGCATCGACTTTCCGGCCTGACACCAGCGACAGGACACGACCATGACTGACCCAGTAAGCTTTTCATCGGTTTCTCCGCGGTTTGCGCTTCCCCTGCTTTTTGCAGGGCAAAGCCAGAAGGAAGCGACCGTCAATGAGGCCTTGCTCGCCGCTGATTTGATTCTTCATCCCGCCCTCGAGGACGTTCTGGCAACACCGCCTGTCGCGCCCGTAAATGGACAATGCTGGCTGGTGGGCACCGGTGGAACAGGGGATTTCGCCGGGCAGACCGATCGGATCGCCGCGTGGACCGAGGGAGGTTGGCGTTTCATTGCACCGCGCGAGGGAATGCGCGCCTATGACATCGCAGCTGCCGCTCATCGCCTGTATACCGGGGGTTCGTGGCGGCTTGTTGCTGCCCCTGTTGCACCATCGGGCGGCAGTGTCGTGGATAGCCAGGCGCGGACGGCCATTGCTGCCATCATTTCCTCCCTGCGCACTGCCGGAGTACTTTCCTGACCCCATTCCCCCGCGGTCAGACTTCGGTAACGGTGGCGATTGACCCCTGACTCGGCTTGAGATTGTTGCTTAGAGGTCTGGTTTTAGTTGCCTTTTGGCAACATCCGACCCTCACGTTTGCTTGCAAGCAAAATCGAGAGCCGCTAATGGCGAAACACCCGAGGCATGACTTCGAATAAAGGGGAAATGAGAATGCGAAAACTGCTCCTGGGCTTGGCCCTGGCGTCAACGGCGCTTGCAACGCCGGCGCTCGCAAAGAAGGATTCCTGGTACGTCGAGGTCGATGCCGGCGCGATGATCGTCGAAAAGACCGATCTGGCAATCGCTGGTGTCGCTAAGGCAGCCACACTCAAGAACGACACCGGCTATGATATTGGCGGCATCGTCGGTTATGATTTCGGCGGCTTCCGCCTCGAGAGCGAAGTTGGCTATCGTCGCGCTCGCGCCGACCGCATCACCGACAGCGTGGGCGCCTTTGTCGATCGCGCTTCCGGTACGCTGACCGGCCGCACGCAGGCCCTCAGCTACATGGTCAACGGCCTGCTTGATTTCGGCGGTGACGACGGCCTTCAGGGCTTTGTCGGCGGCGGCGTCGGCGTTGCCAATGTCAAGTACGTGGTCTCGACGACAGGCTTCGGTGGCGCCGATGATTCGGACACCAACTTCGCGTGGCAGGCACTCGCTGGCGTGCGCGCGCCGCTCACGAAGCACTGGGACGTGGGCCTGAAGTACCGCTATTTCAGCGTCGACAAGCTGAACTTCGTCGGCAACGGCGCGCTGAACGGTCAGGCAATCAACGGCCGTTGGCGCTCGCACTCGATCATGGGCACCCTGGCTTACAACTTCGGTGGCGCCGAACCGGCACCGATGCCGGAACCGCCCGCTCCGCCGCCGCCGCCGCCGCCCCCGCCGCCCCCGCCGCCTCCGCCGCCTCCGCCGGCTCCGGTGTGCAACAAGGGTCCGTACATCGTGTTCTTCGACTGGGATAAGTCGAACATCACGCCTGAAGCGGCGACCATTCTGGACAACGCCGTTACGGCCTATGGCAACTGCGCCAGCGTGCCGATCATGCTGGCCGGTTACACCGACCGTTCGGGCACGCCGAAGTACAACCTTGGCCTGTCGCAGCGTCGCAACGACTCGGTTCGCGGCTACCTGACTTCGCACGGCATTCCGGATGGTTCGATCACCAGCCAGGCGTTCGGCGAAGCCAACCCGCGTGTTCCGACTGCGGACGGCGTGCGCGAACTTCAGAACCGCCGCGTGGAGATCACGTACGGTCCGGGTTCGGGCATGTAAGCTTCGGCCATCAGCCGAATGGAATTGGGGGGCCGGAGCAATCCGGCCCCCTTTTTCGTTGGCGACTTACCCGCAATTGAATGGAGCGGAAGCTCCGTACAGGAGCGTGTACATCCCAACCGATCAAATGGCGCGCGACCGGGTTGGGCCTGTGTGCGCAGGCGCTGCAGTGGCTTTCGAGCGCTCGCGCCTGACCAGATCCCGGCGGCACACCTCAAGCGCGACCAGTGCGAACGGCACCACGACAAGAATGCCGGCCAGCCCGATTCGCAGATTGGCTCCGAACGCACCGGAGATCTTGCCCGCAGCATAGGGCCCGAGCGCCAGGCCGATCATCGTTGCAAAGAGGAAGAATGCCGCTGTAGCAGTGGCGCGGGTTGTCGCAGGAACGATATTGACGATCGTACCGGCTGCACCGCCGAGCGCGCAGCTTGCCAGGAACCACATCGGGAACACGCAGATGTAAACGACCGTCAGCGAATGAGTCGCGAGCATGATGCAGTTCGGCACGAGCGATGTAAGCAGCGCTACGATCACCACAAGAATGCGCCGGGAGTGGTGCCGGTCGCCTGCGAGGCGATCTCCCAGAGCACCGCCCGCAATGACCCCCAGAGCCCCGCCGATCGCCGCAGATCCGCCAACGATCAAAGCGACCGCACCAGCGCTCGCGCCGAACTCGCGAATCACGAGCGACGGCCCGAAGGCAGAGTTCGCGTAGGTGATCACACACATGAGGCCGTAGCCGAGATTGAGGCCAACAACCGATCGCGACGCCCAGATGACGCGGAAGGCTTCGGGATCATCGTACCGCAGGGCGACGGCCCACGACGCGATTGCATAGGTCCCGATGCCAAGCGCGACCCATTGCACGGGATCGCCGATCAGGAACGACAGCACTGTTCCAAAGACAGCAAGGCCGGTCGCGATCGCAAGATTGCCAAGCAGAGCCGTCCGACCGCGCCGAGCGGCGGCAAAGAGCGTGAAGGGCGGAACGATCGCAGCCAGATCGCGCACAAATGCGGCAAGCGTGGCGGGCTGGGGTGCCGGTCGTGGTAGGCCATCAGCCGGAGGCGTCTCGAATCTTCCGCGAATCGGCTCTCGGAGGCTGCGCACCCAGAAGGCAAGAGCCAGGCCCGGAAGCCCGACAGCAAGGAACGCCGCCTGCCATCCAGCGAGGCCAAAGGGGCGAGCACCGAGCGGAAAGGCATGGTTCCACCCACCTGCGATCGCCGTACCTATATAGAGCGAGAAGCCGCCGCCGAGGTAGATACCCGACGAGAAGATGGCCACGGCCGTCGCGCGGCGATGCGCCGGAAAGTAATCCGCCAGCAGCGAATAAGAACAAGGGCCGGCAGTCGCCTCGCCCACCCCGACCCCAATTCGCGCGGTGCCCAGCTGGAGGAAGCTGCGGGAGAGACCGGAGAACGCAGTCATCGCCGACCAAAGCGCAAGACCCGTTGCGAGCACGCGGGTGCGCATGGCACGATCCGCCAGCTTGCCGAGAGGTATGCCAAAGAGAGCGTAAAAGACGCCGAATGCAGTGCCATAAAGAAAGCCGAACTGGGCATCCGAGATGCCGAGGTCATGCTTGATATCCACCGCGAGGATCGTCAGCAGCTGGCGATCCACGAAGTTGATGATGTAGACTAAAACGAGGACAAACAGCGCGTACCAACTGTAGCGGTCAACGCCGAACCATTGCTTCGGCCTATCCGTCATCTCCATACTTGGTGCCATCCTCTATCCCGGCTGCATCGAATCCCGCGCGCCGCAGACGGCAGCTGTCACACACACCGCAGGCCCGGCCGTCAGCCAGCGGGTCGTAGCACGACCAGCTGGCTGACGGATCGAGCCCGAGACGGGCCGCTTCTTGCGCGATTTCGCTTTTTTTAAGGTATTGGAGCGGGGCGTGGACCCGCACGGTGCCGCCTTGGTCCCCCAGCTTGGTGGCGACCCGGGCGAGACTTTCGAACCCGCCGATGAATTCCGGCCGACAATCGGGATACCCCGAATAGTCGAGTGCGTTGACCCCGATGAACAAGTCGGACGAGCCGGCTGCTTCGGCCCAGGCAAGCGCGAGCGAAAGGAAGACAAGGTTGCGAGCGGGCACGTAAGTGACCGGAATGTCGTCGCCGACCCCGTCCTTGGGTACGGCGATATCCGCTGTCAGCGCCGAACCGCCAAACTGGCGAAGATCGAGTGGCAGGACCACATGGCGTTCGACATGCAGCGCGGAAGCGATGTTGCGCGCCGCGTCGATCTCAACGCGGTGGCGCTGGTTGTAGTCGATCGTCAGGGCGAGAACACGAAAGCCCTGCTCCCGTGCGAGGGCTGCGCAGACCATTGAATCAAGTCCGCCCGAAAGCAGGACAACGGCGAGGGGAGCTTGTTGGGGAACGGCATCTGCAACCATGTTGCAGAGCTAAAGGGATGGATCGCCCGTGGCAATCCTTGGCGCGCAATCAGGAGGTGCAGGCACCCACGCGCCGCACTTCCGCGCGAATGTTGAACGGCAACCCCTGCGCGATACCCTGCGTCTCGAGCTGCACGAGCTGCGCGCTCTCGAAACGCACCGACGTCTGCCCATAGCCATTGCCTGGACAGGTATAGTGGACGGTCACGGTGTCCGCGGTATCCTGAACCGTGAAGCTGCGGCAGACTTCGCGCATGTGCCGGATCTGGATCAGACGGCGGCCATTCTCGAGGCACAGTCTGCTCCGGCCGCCCGCCAGATCACGATCACGCACTTCCCATTGCCCCGGCTGGAGCTGGTCGAGCATGGCAAGCGAAGGGCGCTGCGCCGTAAGTGCAGGCGCCATGAACGCGGCAAGCGCCACAATGCTGCCGCCAGCCATCCGGGAAAGCAGGCGGGGAAAGCCACGGAAAATCGGGCGACGCAGGCGGTACATCGTGCAAGCGCGTCCATCGGGCGTCCCGGCACCATGCAGGGCCGCCGCATTGCAATATACGCTGAATCGCGCTGCGTTAAAGTGTTCTTCTGCAGCGACAAACCGAACCGGTCTAATCAGTCGAGATCGATCTCGAAGACCCGCGAGCAAAACGCACAATCAACGAGGATAACGCCGTCCTCGTTGCGCATCTCCTCACGCTCGTCCGGACCGAAGCGCGACAGCACAGACCGGTAGTAGTCGCTGGTGCAGCGACACCCTTTGACGATCTTCAACCCGGGTTCCACGCGCACTTCGCGCTCCTCGTGAAACAGCCGCCACAGCAGGGTTTCAAGATCGAGTGCGGGATCGACCAGTTCGGCCGATGAAATCGCGCCGCCCATGATCCGCATGTGCTCCCACTCAGGATGATCATGCTGGACATGGAGCCGCTCGCGGCCTTCCTCGCCGTCCGGCAAGTGCTGGATGAGCAAGCCGCCCGCCACGCACCCGTTCACATCGCTTTGGACACCGAGCCGGATCAAAGTCGGGATCTGCTCCGACTGGAAGAAGTAGCTCTCGCAAGCTGCCGCCAGCGTATCACCTTCGAGTGGAACGATCCCCTGATAACGCTGACCAGTCGCGGCGAGGTCGAAAGTGATGGCGAGGTAGCCGTCACCGAACAAGGCGTGCAGCGTGGGCGCAGGCCCAAGTTCATCCAGACGCGCCCGATCAAAGCGGGCATAGCCGCGCAGCTCACCGGCCCGGAAATCGCACACCAGCAGATCGACCACGCCGCTTTGCGTCTGCGCCTGCATGGTGAGTTGCCCCTGCTCGTCCTTGAGCAGCGAACCCAGCAGCGCAGCCAGAACCAGCGCTTCGGCCAACAGATGGCGGATCGGGGCCGGGTAGGAATGCGCCGCAATCACATCATCGAGCACGGGGCCAAGGCGTACGACGCGGCCGCGCGCATTGCGCTCTGGCACGGTGAAGGCCAACACCTGGTCAAAACCAGTGGCACCCGGGTATCCGCTGTTTTCTGCCATGCTCAGATCTGCCCGAACGCCCAGCGCAGAATGGACTTCTGGGCATGAATGCGGTTTTCCGCCTCGTCCCACACCACCGACTGCGGGCCATCGATCACCGCGTCCGTCACTTCCTCGCCGCGATGCGCCGGGAGGCAATGCAGCAGCACGGCATCGGGCTTTGCCTGAGCCATGAGCGCAGCGTTCACCTGAAACGGTGTCATTGCGGCCAGCTTGGCTTCGGCGTGGGCCTGACCCATCGAAATCCAGGTGTCGGTGACGACGACGTCGGCCCCGCGCACGGCAGCTGCTACATCGCGGCACACATCAATGCGTGCACCGCCGGCGCGGGCTGCGGCGATGAATGCCGGATCACTATCATAGCCCTCAGGCACGCCGATGCGGACGTTGAACTTCATCAGCCCAGCCGCCTCGACGAGCGAGTTGAGCACATTGTTGCCATCACCCAGCCACGCCACTTCAAGGCCCGGCAGCGCCTTGCCGTGTTCGAGCAAGGTCTGCAGGTCGGCCAGGATCTGGCAGGGATGCGAAAGATCGGTCAGCCCGTTAATCACCGGAACGCTGGCAAATTGGGCCAGCTCTTCCAGCTTCGCATGATCGTCGGTGCGCAGCATGATGGCATCGGCCATCCGGCTGAGCACGCGGGCGGTATCGGCGATCGTTTCGCCGCGGCCCAGCTGCGTTGTTCCGGAATCGAGCACGATCCCGCTACCGCCCAGCTGGCGGATGGCGATATCGAACGAAACCCGCGTGCGGGTCGAGTTCTTCTCGAACACCATGGCGAGGACATGGCCGGCCAGCGGCGCATCGGCATCGGGCTGTCCCTTGGGACGCCCGCGCCGTGCGGCTTTCCGGTCCATGGCATCCCCCAGAATGGCGGCTATTGCGTCGCCGCCCGCATCGCTAAGGCTGAGGAAATGCCGGGTCATGCTGGCACTGCTTCGGCCGCATAACTGGCGGTGGCGGCTGAGAGCTTCTCCATGAATTCGTCGATGTGGCTGTCGTCGATCACCAGTGGCGGCAGGACGCGGAAGGTCATGTCGCCCGCCGCGACGGTGAGCAGCTGGTGGTTGTCGCGCATATGGGCAACAAACGCGCGCGGCTCGATCTTCATCTTCACGCCGAGCATCAGGCCACGTCCGCGGACGAGTTCGAACATGTCCGGATAGTTGCCGATAAACTGTTCAAGCCGGCCGCGCAGGCGTTCGCCCTTTGCCTTGACTTCGGCAAGGAAGGCAGGCTCAGCGACGACATCGAGCACAGCTTCGGCAGCAGCCATGGCAAGCGGATTGCCGCCATAAGTGCTGCCGTGCGTGCCGATCACCATGCCGCGCGCCGCGCGTTCGGTGGCGAGGCAGGCACCAAGCGGGAAGCCGCCGCCAATGCCCTTGGCGCTCGCCATGATGTCGGGCGTGACGCCGTACTGTTCATAGGCATAGAGATCACCGGTGCGGGCGACGCCGCACTGGACTTCATCGAAGATGAGCATGAGATCGTGCTCGTCAGCGAGCGCGCGCAGGCCCTGCAGGAATTCGGGCGAGGCATCGCGGATGCCGCCTTCGCCCTGGATCGGCTCAACAAGGAAGCCCGCCGTGTTCGGGCCGATGGCCGCGCGTACGCCTTCGAGATCGTCGAAATCGACATAGCGGAAGCCTTCGAGCAGCGGCAGGAAGCCCTTGTGCATCTTCTCCTGATTTGAAGCACTGATCGTGGCGATCGTGCGGCCATGAAAAGCGTTCTTGAAGGTAATCAGCTCATAGCGCTCGGTGTTGCCGGCATGCTGATGATAAGCGCGCGCGGTCTTGATCGCGCACTCCACTGCCTCGGCACCGGAGTTCGTGAAGAACACGGTATCAGCGAAAGTCAGATCGACCAGCCGCTGCGCCAGGTGTTCACCCTGCGGGCTGCCGTAGAGGTTGGAAACGTGCATCAGCGTTGCGGCCTGCCGCTGGATCGCACCGATCAGATGCTCATTGCTGTGGCCGAGCAGGTTGACCGCAATGCCGCTGGCAAAATCGAGATAGCGCGTGCCGTCTTCGCTGATCAGATGGCAATGCTCTCCGCGCACCGGACGCACGCCGCACCGGGGATAGACGGGCATCAACGGAGTGATCGACATGACACAGTTCCTTCCTGCTTCGGCTCCCGTTCCTTCGGGAGTGTTGTCGTAAACGACAAATGGCGACCCCGGAGGGCCGCCATCTGAAAATGTCGGGGGCACAGGCCTTCGGCCATGGGCCGAAGGACCACGCGCCAATCTCAGTCTTGTCGGGGCGTCAGGTTGACCGCCGAGTACTTGCCCCGCCGATCGACCTCGAGATCGAACTCGAGCTTGTCGCCCTCGTTCAGTTCACGCATGCCCGAGCGTTCAACCGCGCTGATGTGCACGAAGGCATCCGGCTGGCCATCATCACGCGTGATGAAGCCAAAGCCCTTCATGGCGTTGAAGAACTTCACGGTGCCGGTGGCCTTTTCGCCAGTCAACTGGCGCTGCGGCGCAGCAGGCTTGGCAGCGACAGCAATCACGTCACCAACGACCTGCAGATCGGCCGCCGAGATCTTGCCGCCGCGATCAACGAGGTTGAATTCCAGCTGCTGGCCTTCCGCAAGCCCTTCAAGGCCCGCACGCTCAACCGCGCTGATGTGGACGAACACGTCCTCACCACCGTCTTCGCGCTGGATGAATCCGAAACCCTTCTGGGAATTGAAGAACTTCACGACGCCCTTGCCGGTGCCGACAACCTGTGCCGGCATGCCGCCGCCTGCGCCGCCGCGGGGGCCGCCGAAGCCACCACCACCACCGCCGCCGCCGCGCGGACCGCCGCTGAAGCCACCGCGGTCGCCACCGCCGAAGCCGCCACGATCACCGCCTCCGAAACCGCCGCGATCACCGCCGCCGAAACCACCGCGACCGCCACCGCCACCGAAACCACCGCGATCAAAACCGCCGCCGCCGAAACCACCGCCGCCGCCGTAAGGGTCGAAGCCGCCCTCGTCACCGAACCCATCGCGCTTGTCGCGTCCGCGACCCCGCCGCCCTCTGTCAAAACCCATAAAAACCAATAAACCTTCGTTCCGCCCCTGCTTTCCTGGGTGCCGCAAGCCGGACGCGGCTGCCGACGGCACAACAAGGGAAATGCGCGAGACTCCGCTCGCCTGATCCTCTGCACTGAAGACTATAACCAACAAACGCTTCCAGAGCGAACGGATTCGTTGATCCGGGTTACATGGCCTGCGATCAGTGTGGCCTTTGTGCCATGCGCCTGCGGGTCTTGCCCTTGGCAGGCGCTTTGGGCAAAGCATCGCCCGATGCTTTTGCTTTCCAGTCACACAGATCATTCGCACAGGCGGGCGCACTGCGCCAGGCAAGCGGCTGCCGCATAACCAGTACGACCCGCAAACGGCGAAAGAGAGAGGTTGCCACATGTTCCGCAAGATCGACGACAAGACGTATGCAAGCCCGCAGATTGAAGTCGCCGATATTACGGAGGCTGCGGCGCTGGGTGTGGGCCTCATTATCAACAACCGGCCCGAAGACGAATCGCCGGACCAGACGCCCGGTGCGGAAATCCAAGCCGCCGCCACTGGCGCCGGCATCGCTTATGTCGCGATTCCCGTGACCCACGCAGGCTTCTCGATGCCGCAAGTCGAGGCGATGCAGGCCGCGCTGGCCGAGGCTGGCGACAAGCCTGTGCTGGCTTACTGCCGCTCGGGCACCCGCTCCACGCTGCTCTGGGCGCTAGCCCAGGCACGCATGGGCATGGCGCCGGCCGACATAGCGTCCCATGCGGCAGGCGCGGGCTACGACGTGAGCCCCATCCTGCCGCAGCTCGATTTCCTGGCAGCGCAGGCGCGCTGAGATCGGCGCGCTCATGCCCTCGTTTGACGCCCTGCTTGCCATGCCCGGAGCAGCGATAGCCCTGCAAGCGGTCGGCTCACTGATCGCGGTGCTGCTTGTATTTCTGGTCGTGCGCGCGCTCGGCTTGGGTGATGACGTGCGAATCGCCGATGAATCAGAGGCGCGGGCACTGGCCGAAGCGGCGCATTGCGGGTTCGATCCTGTCGAGGTCGCGCTCGACCGGGCACGGATCGGCGCGCTGCTGCGCAACCGGGCCGGCGAAGTCATGCTGATTCGCCGCCACGGCGCCCGCTTCGCGGCGCGCGTGCTGTCCTCGCACGCCGGTGCGCGGCTCGATCGCGGCTTCCTCACGCTTTCGACCGACGATCCAAATTTCGGCACGATCACGCTCGATCTGGGCGAAAAAGCGCAAGTCTGGGCCGCGAGCATGCGCCGGCTGGGAGCCCACGCATGACCGATTTTCTGGCGTCCGTGGTGGCCGCATTGAGCCATCCGATCACTCAGCCGATCGACGTTATCGCTTATGCCGTGCCGGTATTCGTCGCGATGATCCTGATCGAGATTGTCTGGGCCCGCCGCCATGCGCCGGAAGCCTACGAAGCGCGCGACATGCTGACCTCGCTGCTGATGGGCCTTGGCAGCACGATCGCCGGAGCGCTTGTGACCGGCTTGATCTATACGGCGGCAACCTGGCTCTATGCTCATCGGCTCGCCACAGTGCCCTATGCCTGGTGGTCGTGGATCGCGGTGCTGCTGCTCGATGATTTCAACTACTACTGGGCGCACCGCACGGGCCACCGCGTACGCTGGTTCTGGGCCGCGCATGTCAACCATCACACCAGCCAGCATTACAACCTCAGCACAGCGCTGCGGCAAACCTGGACGGGCTTCATCGCACTGTCCTTCGTGTTCCGCATCTGGCCGGCCTTTGTCGGCGTCCCGCCTGAAATGCTGCTGACGGTGGGCGCGGCCAACACGGTGGGCCAGTTCTGGATCCACACCGAGGCCGTCCGCCGCATGCCGGCGTGGTTCGAGTGGGTGTTCAACACTCCTTCTCACCACCGCGTCCACCATGCGACCAATCCGCTCTACCTCGACCGCAACTATGCCGGCGTATTCATGTTCTGGGACCGTATGTTCGGCACGTTCCAGCCCGAGCTTGATGAGGAACCGGCGCGCTACGGGGTGGTCCGCCAGCTCGGGACCTTCAATCTGCTTCACAGCGTGTTCCATGAGTGGAAGGGCATCTTGAAGGACCTTGCCATGGCGCCGTGGCGCTACAAGCTGGACTACCTGATCCGCGAACCCGGCTGGAGCCACGATGGCAGCCGCGACACAAGCGATGCGATCCGCGCCCGCTGGCTGGAGCGCACCGGCTACCTAGCGCCGGATGAGCCCCAGCGCATGGCGGATGAAAGCGTCGCGATCAGCCACCCATAGCATTCCGTCCGCAAGCCGCGGGTTTACAAAGGTCCAGCCGTCTCCGGAGTAGACCTTGCCGAACGTGCCATGCGTGCCGAACGCCAGCGAGACTGCCCGCTGCTCGGCGCGTGTTGTGAGGCCTTCGCCCGCCACCGTCGCGGTCCCGGGTGTGAAGCCCCGCCCCCATGAACGCAGCGCGAAGACATAGGGTTCGTTGCGGAAGCTGTGCACTTCGGTGTTGAAGAATACCGAGAGATAAACCTGATCGAGCGCGCCAAGCGCCGCAGGCGGCATGCGCCAATCGGATGAGGCGATCACCGGCCAGGGATAATGCTGCGGATTGCCGTAGAGAATCTCGCTGCGTAGATCGACAAGCGCATCGCGCGGCTCCTGCAGCGGCGAAACCCGCTCGATCCTGAGCTTGTTCGCCCAGGTGAACCCGAACGAAGTCGCATCGATCAACGGCATTGCCGATGGCGAACCCCGCCCCGGCGCGTTCGAGACCGAGACGTTTTCGTAGATGCGCAGGTAGGCCTTGTCCTTGAGCTGATGCCCACTCGCGACGTTACTCCAGCCCAATTGACCGTGCCAGCGCACGTTGCGGAAGTGCGAGACCAGCGTGCCGTTGATATAGGTGCCGTGCTCCTGATCGGTGTTGGTGCCGACGTTGCCATCGATCGCGCTGTCCTCGGCGTAGAGCATGGTTTCGCCGCCCGGCACGAAGATCGCGTTCTTGCCGCCGAATATCTGCGAGCGCCGGATGACGGCCGTGAACAGGCCGGGCGGCGTCCCGCCATAGGTTTCCAGGTGCAGCGCCCCCATCGGCTGGATTGCGCCAGGAAAATCGAGCGCGATGTCGCGCATTTCGAAATGAATGCGGCTGCGGCCCATATCGAGCGCGCGCATCCGCAAGGTCGCCCACTGGTCGCCGCTGCGGAACGTCACCCGTTCGCCGGGCACCGAGGAGCGGAAAATGTACTGCGTGCCGTCGAGGTTGCCCGTGATGTCCGGCAGGCTAGGCGCAAAGGGGTAGACACAAGGTCGCCCGGCCCTGTCACGCGCTTCGTAGACGTATTCCAGACCGCCTTCGGCGCGCCCGTAGAGCGAGGCGGCATCATTCCCCTGATAGACCTCGTGCCCAGCCGCTTGCGAGGCATCGCATTTCACGAAGAAGCGGTTGGCCGGTCGGCGCAGTCCCTGCATCGGCATGTAGAAGGGATAGGCCGCATCATGTGCGGCATATTCGGCCGGCGTTCGCGGTGCAGGAAGGTCCGGCGGAACCACCGGTTGGAGCGGCGGGGTAACCGGTTCGGCCGGATTGCTGCGGGATGCGGTCTGCGCGCTCGATTCGCTGCCGAGGCCGCTGCAGCCGATCACCCCGAGAACGGCGAAACCCGCTGCAAGCCGCAGCGTCAGCGTCAGTGCCGGCCTTGCGAGTCCATGTGCCACGGGCAGCACTCCATTCCGATGGCGCGCGGGCAGGCCTGCCCGCACCGGCTCAGCTGGCGAGCCGCAGACCGGTGCCGGCAGTTTCAGCATCCGGCTGATCCGGCCAGATGCCGCGCGTATCGTAGACGACCTTGCCGCTGCGCTCGGCCAGCGGGACAACCTTGAACACGTCGTGATCGACCAGGACGACCAGCAGATCGCAGGTCTCCAGCGCATCATCGAGGTCGATCAGGCTGGCACCGGTGTCGGTAAACTCGACTGGCAGGGCGTTTGCATAAGGCTCCACGACGCTCACGCGGTCACCGTATTTGCGCGCGATCCGCGCCGCCACGAAGCGCGCCGGGCTTTCGCGGAAGTCGTCGATGTTGGCCTTGAAGGCGAGGCCGAGGCACGCGATTCGCGCTTCGGGATGCGCTTCGATCAGTTCGGTCGCCCGCGCGATCACGTGGTGCATCTTCTGGTCGTTCACCCCGCGCGCGGTCCGGATCAGCGGGGTGTCGTCGGGCGCGCTCGCCACTATGAACCACGGATCGACCGCGATGCAGTGGCCGCCGACACCCGGGCCTGGCTGCAAGATGTTGACACGCGGATGGCGGTTGGCGAGCCGGATCACTTCCCAAACGTCGAGTCCCATGCGGTCCGCCACGATCGAGAGCTCGTTGGCAAAGGCAATGTTCACGTCGCGGTAGGCGTTCTCGACCAGCTTGGTCATTTCCGCCGAGCGCGCATCGGTGGTGACGCAGGTCCCGCGCACGAAGCGCTTGTAGAAGGCAAGCGCCTTGCGCGCACAGCGCGGCGTGATCCCGCCGATCGAGCGGTCATTGTTGGTCAGTTCTTCCAGAATACGGCCCGGGAGCACGCGTTCGGGGCAATAGGCGATCGAAACGTCGGGCGTCTCGCGGGTCAGGCCGGGGAACTTGAGGTCGGGGCGCAGGCCCGCCATCAGGTCGCGCATGGCGTCGGTAGTGCCGACGGGGCTGGTCGATTCGAGGATCACCACGTCGCCCGGCTTCAGCACACCGGCCACTTCGCTGGCGGCAGCCTGCACATAAGACACGTCCGGCGTGTGGTGACCGTCCTTCGCGAACGGCGTCGGCACAGCGATAACGAAGACGTCGGCAGGTTCTATCTGAGTCGAGGCGCGCAGCAGGCCGCGCTGGACCACACCCTGCACCAGTCCGTCGAGATCGACTTCCTCGATGTGGATTTCGCCGCGGTTGATCGTGTCGACCACGCTCTGCGTCACATCAAGACCGAGCACCGGACAGCCGGATCGGGCAATGATCGCAGCAGTGGGAAGTCCGATGTAGCCGAGACCGACAACGCAGACCTGCGGCTTCTGATCGCCGTTTCCGATTTTAGCGGACATTCCCCAAGAGCTCCACGATACGCCGCGCAGCGTGCCCATCCCCAAAGGGATTGTGCGCGCGCGCCATGGCCGAATAGGCAGCCTTATCGTCGAGCAGAGTAAAGATTTCGGAAACTATCCGCGCTGTGTCGGTGCCGACGAGCCGCGCCGTGCCAGCCTCGACGCCTTCAGGACGCTCAGTCGTCTCGCGCATCACGAGGACCGGCTTGCCGAGCGCCGGCGCTTCTTCCTGCACGCCGCCGCTATCGGTGAGCATGATCTCGGCAAGGCCCAGCAAGCGGGCGAAGTGCGGATAGTCGAGCGGCTCGATCAGCGCGACGTTGGGAAGATCACCCAGCACGCCTTCCATCACCTTGCGGACGTTGGGATTGGGGTGGACCGGGAAGATCAGGGCCACATCGGGGCGTGCCGCGATCTGCCGGATCGCCTCGGCGATGGCCTCCAGCCCTCCGCCGAAATTCTCGCGCCGGTGGCTCGTCACACCGATGATCCGCTTGCCGGCGAAGCGCGCTTCGAGATCGGCGAGACCGCACGCAAGCGCAGGTTCGGATTGGATCCGGCCGGAAACCCACTGCAGCGCGTCGATCACC
Organism: Novosphingobium sp.; assembly: GCF_965228995.1. GTDB lineage: Bacteria > Pseudomonadota > Alphaproteobacteria > Sphingomonadales > Sphingomonadaceae > Novosphingobium. Next base: position 199,014 of record NZ_OZ245852.1, read on the forward strand.
GTGTTGCCGGTCACGTGGATAGCATCCGCCGCCACATTCTCCGCCCGCAGCGCGGCCGCCGATGTCTCGGTCGGCGCAAAATGGAGCGCGGCGATGGTGCCGATGATCTTGCGGTTCACCTCTTCTGGCCAGGGGTGATAGATATTGTGGCTGCGCAGCCCCGCCTCGACATGCGCTACCGGAATCTTGCGATAATAAGCCGCCAGCGCCCCTGACATGGCCGTCGCGGTATCGCCTTGCACGACGACCCAGTCCGGCTTTTCTGCGTCCATCACCCCGCCAAGGCCGGTCAGCAGCGCCGCGGTGAGGCCATCGAGCGTCTGGTCGGGCTTCATCAGATCGAGATCGTGATCCGGCACGATCCCGGCAATCGCCAGCACCTGATCAAGCATGCCGCGGTGCTGTGCCGATACGCAGGTCACCACGCGAAAGCGCTGATCGGCGGCGAGCGCATGCACCACCGGAAACATCTTGATCGCTTCCGGCCGCGTGCCGAAGACCACGAGAATTGTCTGTGTCATGCTCCGCCCCTTAGCAGCAGCGGGTTAAGGGGCACATAATCCGGCTGCGCGAGGTCAGGCCGAAGGCATCTGCTGGCTGGAACAATGGAAGCCGCCGCCGCCGGCGAGCACGGCATCCGCCATCAGCCCGATCACCGCGCGCCCGGGGAAGAGTTCGGCAATCGCGGCGACGCCATCGTCGTCATGCTGCGTGCCGAACACCGGGACGATCACGACGTCATTGGCGATCACGAAATTCATGTAACTCGCCGGCTGGATCATTCCGCCCCACTCGACGAGCCCCGGCGACGGCACTTCTACCAAGTCCACGCCGAAATCGCGCGCCCGCGCCGCTGCATCGGCATAGATGGCGGCATTGGGATCGCCCGGCCCCGTCGCGCGGGGGAGCGCCAGACGGTTCGGCGCCACGAAACGGGCCAGATTATCGACGTGGCCATCGGTATGGTCATTGATGAGGCCATCACCGAGCCACAACACGCGCTCATACCCCAGGTCACTCGCCAGCCGCGCTTCGAGCTCCGCCTGCGTCAGCGCAGGGTTTCGGTTCGGGTTGAGCAGGCACTGCGCCGTTGTCGCGACGAGACCGGTCCCGTCACCATCGAGTGCGCCGCCTTCGAGGATCCAGTCGCAACGGTCGGCCTGGAGGCCGGCACTGGCGGCGAGATCAGCGCCGATCGCCTCATCCCCCGCCATCAGATACTTGCCGCCCCAGCCGTTGAAGCCGAACAGGCGCGCCCGGCGCCCTTCGGCTCCGCACACCACCAGCGGCCCGGTATCGCGCAACCAGACGTCGCCATAGACCCGGCGCTCCAGCGTGACCGCGCTCGACACCAGACTGCGCGCGCGCGCCTCGTTAGCCCCGTCGCGCACGATCAGGCGCACTTGCTGACCGCTATCGGCGACAGCGCTGGCAAAGGCCGCGATCTGCTCTTGCGCGGCGTCGATCACGCCGGACCATTCTTCCGCCAGATGCGGAAAGCCGATCCAGAGCCAATCCTGCGGATGCCATTCGGGCGGCATCCGCAGCGTCGTGTCGGTCATGGGGTCACTTGCCCTTCGCTTCGGCGAGGCTCTTGTCGCGGATGGCGCGGAACTCGTCGCCGGGATGCCAGTTGGGCCAGGCATTGCTCTGAGCCAGATCGCGGCCCAGCCGATAGAACAGCGTCACATCCTGCTTCATCCCGGACATGTCCCAGCTTACTTCATACTGGTCGCTCGGCTGGTGGTAGCGATTGTTCTCGTAGTCCTCGGTGATCGCCTTGCCGGCGGCCACGCCCCCGACCACCAGATTTGTGCCACGCTTCAGATCGAACATCGGGACGCCGCGCTTGGCCAGGCTGAAATGATCGGAGCGGTAATAGAACCCCTTTTCTGGACCTTCTTCCGGTGATTCCGCAAGCCCCATGGCCTGCTCCGCGCGCCGCAACACAGCGGTGAGTTCGGACTTGTCCCCGCCGGTAACCGTGACGTCCCTGGCAGGCCCGCCGACATAGAGCGCGTCCATGTTCACCCCACCGACCGTCCTGGCCAACGGGTAGACCGGGTTCTGCGCATAATACTCCGAACCGAGCAGGCCCGATTCCTCCAGCGTGACGGCCAGAAACACCTGGCTGCGGGCTGTCGGACCGGCAATCTGGTTCATTCTGGCAAGCGCGACCAAGGCGGCAATTCCGGTCCCATTGTCGACAGCGCCGTTGCAGATGTCATCGCCGGTTGCATCAGGCTTGCAATGGCCCAGGTGATCCCAGTGCGCGCTGTAGAGCACATATTCATCGGGACGTGTCTTGCCGGGCAGGATGCCGACCACGTTATGGGAATTGGCCTTCTCGATCGTGTTGTCGAACGAAAGGCTAGCCTTGAGCCCCAGCGGCACCGGCTTGAAGCCCTTCGTCTGCGCAGCGGCGGTCAGCGCGGCAAGATCCTTGCCCGCAGCCTTAAGGATCGCTTCGGCCACCGGCTTCTGGATCCAACCGTTCGCCGCGGTCTGGTCGGCACCGTCGTTGGCGGTCTGCACGAAATGCTGCGCGCCCGACCAGCTCGATTCGACCACCTGCCAGCCATAGGCTGCCGGGAAGGTATCGTGGATGATCAGCGCAGCGGTGGCGCCCTGCCGCGCGGCTTCCTCGAACTTGTAGGTCCAGCGCCCGTAGTACGTCATGCGCCGACCGCGGAAGAGGCCGTTCTCGCTATCCATCGCATAGTCCGGATCGTTGACGAGGATGACCGCGGTCTTCCCGTGCATGTCGATCCCGGCATAGTCGTTCCAGCCGAGTTCCGGCGCGTTGATGCCGTAGCCGACGAAGACCAGCTCGCTGTCCTTCACTTCGGTGTGCGGTGTGATGCGATAGCTTCCTGCCACGAAATCGCTTGAAGGCTTGAAGGTCAGCGTCTGCGTTCCGTCGGTGATGGTGAGCGGGCTGCGGTTGGTTCCCGTGATTGTCGCGGTCGGCACATCCTGCAGCCACGACGGCTTGCCATCCGGCCCTTTGTTGCCCGGCTGAAGCCCAGCCGCCTTGAACCGCGCAATGATCGCATCGAGCGTCTTGGGTTCGGCTGCCGTACCAGGACCGCGGCCCTGGAACGCGTCAGAGGAGAGGGTGCGGATCGTATCGCGCATCAGCGCCTCGTCGACCGGAGGGACTGCTGGCGCGGCATGGCTGGCTGCCAGCGGCATCGCCAGTGCAGCACCGCACATCAGGCCCAAGACCTTGCGGCCAAACGACTTGCTGATCTTCATCCTCATATCCCTTATCGCATTCAAACCACCGTTTCCGGCATGGGGTGCACAGGTGGCAGAGCCCCCGCTTGCTGGCAAGCCGCACGCGCGCGCTTGATCGCACGCCGCCGACCGGGCATCGCAGCATCATGATCGGCACCAGCCAGATACCGGACTGGGCGCACGCCCTGGGCCGCGCCCGCACCGAAGCGCCGTTCCTCGCCCGCGGACTTGATCGGCTGCCCGAACTCGAGGCACTGCTCAGGGCCGGTCGCATCGAGGACGCGCTCACCGCCGCGCACCAGGCCGGGTCCGACGAGACCGATACCGGCATAGTCCTGCGCCGCAAGCGGCTTGCGCTTGCGATTGCGCTCGCCATCGGGGATCTGGCCGGGGCGTTGCCGCTGTCCCGCGTCATGGCCGAGCTCTCCACATTTGCCGATCATGCGCTCGACGGCGCGATCGTTGCCGCCATGCGCCGCCGCGTGCCCGATGCCGAGCCGCAGGGCTTCTCGGCCATAGCGCTGGGCAAGCACGGCGCGGGCGAGCTTAACTACTCGTCCGACATCGACCCGATCCTGCTCTATGATCCCGACCTCCTGCCGCGCCGCGAGCGCGACGATCCTGCCGAAGCTGCACAGCGCATCGCGCGCACCGTCGTCGAGCTGCTGAGCGCGGTTACCAGCGAGGGTTACGTTTTCCGCGTCGACCTCCGCCTGCGCCCGGCGGCAGAGATTACCCCGCTTGCGCTGCCCTTTGTCGCGGCCATCACACACTACGAATCGAGCGCGCTGGCGTGGGAGCGGGCTGCCTATATCCGTGCCCGTCCGGCGGCTGGCGACTTGGAAGCCGGGCAGGCCTTCCTCGACGCGATCCGCCCCTTCGTCTGGCGACGCAGTCTCGATTTCGGGGCTATTGCCGAGATCGGCCGGCTCACCACACGCATTCGCGACCACTACGCCGGCGGGCAAGCGGTTGGCCCCGGTTATGACCTCAAGCGCGGGCGAGGCGGTATTCGTGAAGTCGAGTTCTTTGCCCAGACCCATCAGCTGATCCACGGCGGCCGCAATCCGGCGCTGCGCCTGCGCGGCACCCGCGCGGCGCTCGATGCGCTGGCGGTTGCTGGGATCGTCGCGGCGGAAGACGCCGAGCTGCTTGGCGCAAGCTATGACCGCCTGCGCACACTCGAACACCGCCTGCAGATGATCGCCGATCAGCAGACTCACAGCTTGCCGACCGATCCCGCACAGCTTGATGCCGTGGCGCGGCTCGACGGCCTCCCGTCCGGCGCGGCGCTGGTGGAAGAACTGGCCCGGATATCCGAAGCCGTGGGCAGCCGTTTCGACAACCTGATCGCCACTTATGCGCCGACCGGGGCGGTGCCCGTCACCATGCGCCCGCTCGAACAGGATCTGCAGGCGCTTGGCTTTGCAGATCCCGGCGTGCTGGCCGCACGGATCGAGAGCTGGGAGAACGGCCAGTACCGCGCGCTGCGCAGCGCTGAAGCCCGCGCAGCGTTCGCACGCCTGCGCGATACCCTGCTCGGCGCGCTGGCCGCAGCGCCTGATCCTGAACGCGCGCTGCTGCGCTGGGAAGGGCTGCTCGCCGGGCTACCCAGTGCGATTAACATCTTCCAGCTGCTGGAGGCACGCCCTGCCCTGCTCGGCGTCGTCATGCGCGTGCTCGCCCATGCCCCTACGCTGGCAGACGAACTTGCCCGCCGCTCGGACCTGCTCGATACCCTCATTGACCGCAGCGCCTTCGATCTGCCCGGCAACGTCGAAAGCCTCGCCACCGAATTTCGCCGCTGCGAGGCGGGTGATGATTACCAGTGCCTGCTCGATGCAGTGCGCCGCAAGGTGGGCGAATGGCGATTTGCGCTTGGTGTGCAATTGATCGAAAGCCATGCGAGCGAGACCTGGCGCGATCCGCTCGACGTGGCCGCGGCGCTATCGCGCATTGCCGAAGCGGCAATCCTGGTGCTCACCGAAGCGGCGCGCGGCGAGTTCCTCCGTGCGCATGGCCGGATTTCGGGGAGCGAGCTTGTCATCCTCGGGCTTGGCAGGCTGGGCGGGGCGGCGCTGACCCATGCCTCGGACCTCGATCTCGTGTTCCTGTTCAGCGGGGATCACACCGGCGAATCGGACGGGGCCCGTCCGCTGGGCAGCACGCTCTATTACAACCGGCTAACCCAGCGCGTCATCGCGGCGCTGTCCGCCCCGACGGCCGCCGGTGCGCTCTATGAAGTCGATGTCCGCCTGCGCCCCAGCGGCGCGCAGGGACCGATCGCAGTCAGCCTCGAGAGCTTCGCCAGGTATCAGCGCGAGGATGCCTGGACGTGGGAACATATGGCGCTGTGCCGGGCCCGGCCGCTGTTCGGCACAGCGGCGGACTGCGCCGAGCTTGCAGCGATCATCGACGATGTGCTGCACCGCCCGCGCGATCCGGACAAGCTGCGCACCGACGTGCTCGCGATGCGTGCGGAAATGGCGCTGCACAAGCCGCCCGCGGGTCCTCTGGACGTGAAGCTCGCGCGCGGCGGGCTCGTCGATCTGGAGTTCATGGTCCACTATCGGCAACTGCGCGAACGCACCGCACTCGATCCGGATCTGGGGCGAGCAGTCGATGGGCTGATTGGCGCCGACCTGCTCTCGCCCCGCTTGCGCGCCGCGCACGATCTGCTCGCGCGGCTCCTCATTGTCGTGCGCCTCGTTGCCCCAGACGGACGCTATCCGCCCGAGGCGAGCCGCGCTATCGTCGCAAAAGCATGCGGTCTGGCCGATTGGCCCGGAATGCTGAGCGCCGTGCTGGCAGCGCGCCGCGACATCGCGGCCTGCTGGCACACCGTTTTTGATCAGGAACTGGAGATCCACGAATGAGCGAGACCTTCGGCGCGGGCAGCAAGCTGCCTGATGTTGCCATGACCACTCCCGAAGGCGGCACGGTTAAGCCGTCCGATTTTCTGGGCCGCAAGCTGGTGCTGTTCTTCTACCCGAAGGACGACACCCCCGGATGCACCACGGAAAACAAGGACTTCTCCGCGCTTGCGGCCGAGTTCGAGGCTGCCGGCGCGGCGCTGCTCGGTGTCAGCAAGGATCCGCCGAAGAAGCATCTCAAGTTCATCGAAAAGCACGGCCTCGCCGCCCCGCTTGCAACCGACGCAGAAGAAGGCGGCCTCTCCGACGCGCTCGGCATCTGGACCGAGAAGTCCATGTACGGCCGCACCTACATGGGCATGGAACGCACGACGTATCTCGTCGGCGCGGATGGCGTGATCGAGCAGGTCTGGTCCAAGGTGAAGGTCAAAGGTCACGCCGAAGAAGTGCTCGCCGCCGCCAAGGCGCTTTGATCGGTGCGGGAATGACGAAAACCAGTGTGGCTGCAGCGATCCGGGGGGCGATGCTCACGGCGGATCCTGCGGCCAAGGCGATGGCTACCCGCGCGGTGCGGCGTGACTGGGCGGCGGGGCGGCTGGCGTTCGCGTTCGATGCAGCGATGCCGGACCAACCTGCGCGCCCGGCACGGCCCGAGCTGCTGGCACCCAATGCCATGCCCAAACGCGGGCGAGGCGGTTCGGAACGTGGCCGCCTCGCGCTGCTCCATGCTCTTGCCCATATCGAATTCGTCGCGATCGACCTCGCGCTCGATGCGGCAGGACGGTTTGGCGGGGAACGCGGACCGGAGTTCGTCAGCGACTGGCTCGATGTGGCGGCGGACGAGGCAATGCACTTCTCTCTTCTCGCGCGACGTTTGCGCACGCTCGGCTCGGATTACGGCGCTCTCCCCGCGCACGATGGACTGTGGGATGCCGCGCGGGAAACCGCGCATGATCTGGCGGCGCGCCTGGCCGTGGTGCCGATGGTGCTAGAGGCGCGCGGGCTGGACGTGACTCCGGTAACCATCGAGCGCTTCACCGCAGCCGGGGATCAGCGCTCGGCGCGGATCCTCGAGCGTATCCTGAATGATGAGATCAGGCATGTGCGCTACGGCACAACGCACTTCCTGAAACTGTGTGATGAACGCGGTGAATCGCCGCCAGCCTTTTGGAAAGCCCTTGTTGCGCGGCATTTTCGCGGGGCCGTTAAGCCACCGTTCAACGACTCGGCGCGTCGTGCAGCCGGTTTATCGTACGAATTGATGACAGGGGTTGTCTGATCAAGACTCTTCACCCTAACCCGTTTTCATCGAGGTAGCGGGAGGGGTTTCCGCAATGGCCTCACGGAAGTTGTCAGGCAGGCCGGGATAATCCGGTGGGTTGTTGGCAAAATCCGGATCGGTAAGCTCGGGCTTTCAAGCAGCGCCAGTGATGCTGCGATGTCCGGGCGGTTAAGGGTTAGCGGGTCGTAATGCTTAACAATAAAATTATGAAGCTGGTGCTTGTCTCGATTGGTGCGACCGCCTGTTTCTTCTCGGCTCCTGCCATGGCGAACAGCGCCGCTTCGGCCGATATCGCAGCCCCCCTCCGCGCAGCCGAAGCAGCTCGCAACGGCACCACCGCCACCCCCGCCGACGATGAATTCCACAAGTTGTTCGCAAGCTGGAAGGCCCTGGAAACGGGTGCCTCGCTTGGAGCTTCAACCTCCGCCCCGCGCAATAGCGGCGTTTCGATCCCCTCGCTCGTTCCCGTTTCGTCGAACCGCGCCATGAGCAGCGGCTTCGGCATGCGCGTTCACCCCGTCCTTGGCGGCCTGCGCGCACACAAGGGCATCGATCTTCCCGCCCCCACCGGCACCCCGATCCACGCCTCGGCTGATGGCGTCGTCGGCAAGGCTGACTGGTTCGGCGGCTACGGTCTGTTCGTTGAACTGGAGCACGGCGGCGCCATGGAAACCCGTTATGGCCACATGTCCCGCATCGCGGTTGCCGAAGGCCAGCGCGTCCGCAAGGGTGATGTGATCGGTTATGTCGGCTCGACTGGCCGCTCGACCGGCTCGCATCTGCACTACGAAGTGCGCATTGCCGGCGAAGCTGTTAACCCCATTCCTTACATGCAAACGGTTGCCCCCGGTGTGGCGACTGACACCGTTCTTGCGCAGAGCGACGCGCCCGCCTCGATGGCGCGCTGATCGCCGCGACGAAAAGTCATCTTGGAGAGGATGGGATGAAGGCGGCGGAAACGCCGCCTTCTTCTTTTTTGGCGTCCTCACGTATCCCGATGTGATTTTGGCTGACGAATCCCGTTGCGCGCCTTAATCGAGCGGTTAAACTCTCCGGCAAAGCGGACCGATCGAGCCGCCGATCCTGAGAGGATGCGCATGCAATACCACCCGAGTTTCCACGCCAGGACCAATCCCGAAAAACCCGCCGTGATCATGTCCGGCAGCGGCGAGGTGGTGACCTACGGCGAACTCGAGGCGCAGAGCAACCGCTTTGCCCAGCTACTGCGATCGCGCGGCATCGGCATTGGCGATACCATCGCGCTCTGCTTCGAAAACCATCCGGTGTTCTTTTCTCTCTGCTGGGGCGCCCAGCGTGCCGGGATCGTCTATGTGGCGATATCCTCCCGCCTCGCCCCGCCGGAAGTGGCTTACATCGCACGCGATAGCGGCGCGAAGCTTCTGGTGGGCTCAGGCGCGCTCACGCCGCTGCTCGATGCGGTGGCCGCCGCCGCGCCCGAAGTTCCGCAATTGCGCCTTGGCGGTGCGGGCGAGCACGATCTCGCGGCCGCTCTTGCCGCCATGCCGATCGAGCCGATCACCGATGAGCGCGCGGGCTGTGACATGCTCTATTCGTCTGGCACCACCGGCAAGCCCAAAGGTGTGCGAGTGCCGCTTCCCGAGGATCCGGCAATCGGCGGTGCCAATTCGCTGATCCTGCTGGCAGGGGGCCCTTTCGGCATCCGCCCTGATGCGGTCTATCTCTCGCCCGCTCCGCTCTACCACGCAGCGCCCCTGCGCTGGTCGATGACGGTCCACCGCTTCGGCGGCACCGTGGTCTGCATGGAGAAGTTCGATGCCGAGAAGGCGCTCGAGGCCATCGAGCGCTACAAGGTGACGGACAGCCAGTGGGTGCCCACCCATTTCGTGCGCATGCTCAAGCTGCCGGAGGACGTCCGCACCCGCTATGATCTCTCGTCGTTGCGCGGCGCAATCCATGCCGCTGCGCCCTGCCCCGTACCGGTCAAGCGCGCGATGATCGAATGGTGGGGCCCGGTGCTCAACGAGTATTACGCCGGAACCGAAGGCAACGGCTTCACTTTCATCTCCAGCCCCGAATGGCTGGAGCGCCCCGGTTCGGTCGGCCGCGCGCTGCTCGGCACGATCCGCATCTGCGACGAAAGCGGCGATGAAGTGCCACGCGGCACCGAAGGTCAGGTCTTCTTTGAGGGCGGCAATCCCTTCGCCTACCACAATGATCCCGATAAGACGCGCGATGCCACCAACAAGCATGGCTGGACCAGCCTTGGCGACGTGGGCTGGGAGGATGAGGACGGCTATCTCTTCCTCACCGATCGCAAGAGCTTCATGATCATCTCGGGCGGAGTGAACATCTATCCGCAGGAGATCGAGAACCTCCTGATCACACATCCAAAGGTTGCCGACGTTGCCGTGATCGGCGCCCCGGATCCCGACATGGGCGAGCGTGTCGTTGCCATTGTGCAGCCGCACGAGATTGCCGACGCGGGCGACGCGCTGGCCGAGGAGCTGACCGCCTGGCTCGCCCCGCAACTGAGCAGGGTGAAGCTCCCGCGCCAGATCGACTTCCGCGCCGAACTGCCACGCGAGCCGACCGGCAAGCTGTTCAAGCGGCTACTGCGCGACGAATACAAGGCGGCCGCTGCATCCGCCGCCTGACCCCTCATTCAAGGACGCATTCCATGGCCACAACCGCCGATCGCATCGTTCCCGAGGAGATCGGCCGCGCCGTCATCGATCCGGCCGCCTATGCCGCGTGGGATCCGCTCCTCGACCAGTTCGACGCGCTGCGCGAAGAAGGCCTGCAGGTGGGCCGCGTGGTCTCGTCAGCCGATCTGCACGAGCCGTTCTGGCTGGTCAGCGGATTCGATGAGGTCATGGCGGTGAGCAAGGACAACACGACCTTCCTCAACCATCCCAAGCCGACCGTGTTCACCCTGCGTAGCACCGATATGCTTGCCCGTGCGATCACCGGGGGCAGCCCGCACCTCGTGCAGTCGCTGGTCCAGCTCGATGCGCCGCTTCACCCCAAGCTGCGCCGGCTGACGCAGGACTGGTTCATGCCCAAGAACTTGCGTACCATCGAGGAGCGTATCCGCAAGATCGCGGTGGCGACCGTCGACCGGCTGCTGGGTGCCGGCGGCGAAGGGGATTTCACCAAGCTGGTCTCCTCGCCCTATCCGCTGCATGTCGTCATGCAGATCCTCGGCGTGCCCGAAGAGGACGAGCAGCGCATGCTCGTCCTCACGCAGCAGATGTTCGGCGGGCAGGACGAGGAGCTCAACCAGTCCGGCATCAAGGACCTGCCGCCCGAAATGATCACGCAGATCGTGGCGGGAGCAGTCAAGGATTTCGAGGCCTATTTCGCCGCACTCGCCGCCGACCGCCGCAAGAACCCGTCGGACGATGTCGCCACGATCATCGCCAATGGGACGATCGACGGGGCACCACTCGATGATGTGGTCACCGCAGGCTACTACATCATCACCGCCAGCGCGGGCCACGATACGACCAGCGCTTCGACCGCCGGCGCGATGCTGGCCCTGGCGCGCGATCCGGAGCAATTTGCCCGGGTCAAGGCAGACCGCAGCTTGCTGGCCGGGATCGTCGAAGAAGCGATCCGCTGGACGACGCCGGTGCAGCACTTCATGCGCACCGCCTCGGCCGATACCGAACTTGGCGGGCAGAAAATCGCCAAGGACGACTGGCTGATGCTCAACTACGTGGCGGCCAACCACGATCCCGCGCAGTTCCCCGATCCGCGCCGGTTTGACGCGGCGCGCGAAGGGAATCGGCACCTTGCCTTCGGGGCCGGCGCGCACCAGTGCCTCGGGCTCCATCTGGCGCGGCTAGAGATGCGCATCCTGTTCGAAGTGCTGCTCGACCGGCTGGACAGTGTGGAACTGGCGGGCGAACCTGCGCGCGCCAAGTCCACTTTTGTCGGCGGGCTCAAGCGCCTTCCCCTGCGGTGGAAGGCGGCCTGAGCCGCCACATCACTGCGCTAGCAAGCGCTGCATGATCGCGCGGACGTCGTCTGCCATGTCGGGCCGTTCGAGCGCCAGTGAAAGCGTCGCCTCAACAAAACCGGCCTTGCTGCCGCAGTCGAACCGCCGCCCGGTGAAAGTGACGGCGTGGAACGGCTGGTCGCCGATCATCCGCGCCATTGCATCGGTCAGCTGGATCTCGCCGCCCGCACCCTTCTCCTGGCCTTCCAGCGTGCGCATGACTTCGGGCTGGAGGATATAGCGGCCCGAAATGATGAGGTTCGAGGGTGCCTCCTCGCGCTTTGGTTTCTCGACCAGTCCGGTCACTTCGGTGAGCTTGTCGGAAATGCGCGCGCCCGGTGCGATCACGCCGTAGCTGGAGACTTCCTCTTCCGGCACTTCAAGCACGCTGATGAGATTGCCGCCGACTTCATTGTAGGCCTCGACCATCTCTTTCATGCAGCCGGGCGAACCGATCATCAGTTCGTCGGGCAGGAAGATCGCGAAAGGCTCGTCGCCAACAATGGCGCGCGCGCACCAGATCGCGTGGCCAAGGCCCATCGGCACTTGCTGGCGAACAGTCACGAGATTGCCTGGCAGAATGCGGGTGGCATCAAGGATCGACAGGTCCTTGCCGCGATCCGCCATCGTCCGCTCAAGCTCGAAGGCGGTATCGAAGTGCTCGACAATCGCGGTCTTGCCCCTGCCGGTCACGAAAATCAGCTGCTCGATGCCTGCCTCGCGCGCCTCGTCCACCGCATACTGGATCAGCGGCCGGTCGATGATGGGGAGCATTTCCTTGGGGATCGCCTTGGTTGCAGGAAGAAACCGCGTACCCATGCCTGCCACCGGGAACACCGCTTTGCGGACAGGCTTGCGAACGGGCTTCGATGCATTGTTACCGGTCATATCGTGTCTGATCCCCTTGCTGTTCGGCCGGCAACGGCCTCGCCCTCACTCTGGCATAATGCTGCGCTAACGCGCCATCATTTCGATCCTGTTGCGCAGACCCTCAAAAGAGGTAAACGACCGCGATGGACAAGATCATAATTCGCGGCGGTAATCGCCTTTCCGGCACGGTTCCGGTCTCGGGCGCGAAGAATGCAGCGCTGACCCTGCTGCCCTGCGCCCTGCTTACTGAAGAGCCCGTGACGCTGCGCAACCTGCCGCGCCTCGCGGATATCGACGGCTTCCAGCATCTGCTCAACCAGTTTGGCGTTTCAACCTCGATCGCCGGGGCACGGCCTGAGGATTTCGGCCGGGTCATGACCTTGCAGGCAACGCGGCTCACCTCGACGGTCGCGCCTTATGATCTCGTGCGCAAGATGCGCGCATCGATCCTCGTGCTCGGCCCGCTGCTTGCGCGCGCGGGCGAGGCCACGGTTTCGCTCCCCGGCGGCTGCGCCATCGGCAACCGCCCGATCGACCTGCACCTCAAGGCGCTTGAGGCCTTCGGCGCACAGATCGAACTCGCGGCCGGCTATGTCCGCGCGATTGCCCCCGATGGCGGATTGCCGGGCGGCGACTACAGCTTCCCGATCGTGTCGGTCGGCGCGACCGAGAACGCGCTGATGGCGGCGGTTCTCGCGCGCGGCACCAGCACGCTGCACAACGCTGCGCGCGAGCCGGAAATCGTCGACTTGTGCAACCTGCTCGTCGCGATGGGCGCGCAGATCGAGGGTATCGGTACATCCGACCTCACCATCCACGGGGTGAACCGGCTCCACGGTGCGACCTACATGGTCATGCCGGACCGCATCGAGGCAGGCAGCTATGCCTGCGCTGCGGCAATCACCGGCGGCGATATCACGCTGGCCGGCGCGCGCGCGGAAGATATGGCGGCCACCATCCAGGCGCTGCGAGACGCGAACGTGCTGGTCGAGCAGGTCCGCGGCGGCCTGCGCATCGCCAGCGACGGCAAACTGCGCCCTGTCACGCTTTCAACCGCGCCTTATCCCGGCCTTGCCACCGACATGCAGGCGCAGCTCATGGCGATGCTGTGCCTCGCCAATGGTTCGAGCGTGCTCACCGAAACGATCTTCGAAAACCGCTACATGCACGTTCCCGAACTCAACCGCATGGGCGCACATATCGAGACCAAGGGCCGCACGGCCATCGTCCACGGCGTGAGCAAGCTGAACGGGGCCGAAGTGATGGCGACCGACCTGCGCGCTTCGATGAGCCTCGTGATCGCCGGCCTCGCGGCCGAGGGCGAATCGCAGGTCCACCGCCTCTATCACCTCGATCGCGGCTATGAGCGGCTTGAGGAAAAATTCGCGCTGATCGGTGCGGATGTGGAGCGCGTCGGCGGCGACTGATGGCGGCGCCGTCGCTGGCAGAACTGACGCGGGCCTTCACGCGGATCGGTTGTCTCAGTTTCGGCGGACCGGCTGGTCAAATTGCACTGATGCAGCGCGAAATCGTCGATGAGCGCGGCTGGGTCGAACAAGGCGCATTCCTGCGCGCCCTCAATCTATGTCACTTGCTGCCGGGCCCGGAAGCGCAGCAACTCGCCACCTGGATCGGCTGGCGGCTGCACGGTGTGCGGGGCGGGCTGATCGCAGGGCTGCTGTTTGTGCTACCCGGCGCGGCGTTCATGCTCGGGCTGTCGCTGCTTTATGCGGCGGCGGCCGGGCTTCAATGGTTTGCCGCGCTGTTCCTCGGGGTCAAGGCCGCGGTGCTGGCGGTGGTGCTGCAGGCGCTGATGCGGGTCGCACGGCGGGCACTCGGCACCCGCTTCAAGTTGGCGCTGGCGGTGCTTGCCGCGATCGCACTGACCGTGCTGCATGCGCCTTTCCCGCTGGTGATCCTGACGGCCGGTGTGATCGGTGCAGCCGCCGCAAAGTGGTCGCCGCAATGGCTAGGCCCGCATCACAGCGACGTCGGCGACGGCCCGCTTGAGGCCCCGCGTGCGCTGGTGGCGCTCACCATCCGGACGGTCGTCTTATGGCTCGCCATCTGGGGGCTGCCGCTGGCACTCGTGTACTTCACACTCGGCCCGGATCACGTGCTGTGGCAGGTCGGACTGTTCTTCTCCCGACTTGCCGTGGTCACCTTCGGCGGCGCCTATGCGGTGCTCGCCTATATGGCGCAGGCGGCCGTGAGCGGGTTTGACTGGCTTTCGCCCGGCGAAATGGCGGACGGCCTGGGTCTTGCCGAAACGACGCCCGGCCCGCTGATCATGGTTACGCAGTTCGTCGGCTTCATTGCAGCGTGGCGCCATCCTGGCAGCCTGTCGCCGCTCGTTGCAGGGCTCCTCGGCGCCGGCCTCACCACATGGGTTACCTTTGCGCCGTGCTTCCTGTGGATTTTCGCGTGTGCTCCGTGGATGGAGCGGCTCGAGCGCGCCGAGCGGTTGCAGGGCGCGCTCGCAGCAATCACGGCGGCGGTCGTCGGCGTGATTGCCAACCTTGCGCTGTGGTTCGCCCTGCATGTGCTGTTTCGGCGCGTTTCCGGGAGCGGATTGCCGGACACCGCCAGTCTGGATTGGCGGGCAGCCTTGATCGCAGCTCAGGCAACCGTGCTGGTGTTTGGCCTGAAACGTGGAATTGCAGTGACCATCGCGATCTGCGCAGCCACCGGCCTTGCACTATCGTTGATACCGGGCAGCTGACGCACCTCGACGCGCGGTCAATACCGCTTAGTGGCAGCGTTTCTTCGCAGTGATTGTCCGGTCAATGGCGCGACCGGCGAAGGCACCGCCAACGGCCCCTGCCAGGATGCCGCCGGCACCGCCGAGTACCGCGTGGCCCACCAGCGCGCCACCGGCCCCGCCAGCGATCAGACCAGCGGTGCCGCTGGAATGGCGGCAGCTACGAAAGGAGTGGCTGTAGTGACGGCGCGCGTTGGCGGTCTCAGGCAACGTGGTCGTAGCGAGTGTGGCCAACATGGCGACGGCAAGGAAGCTACGGCGCATCGAAGGTACTCCTGAAATAGAAATAAGCGTGTTCAACGCGGTAAGCGCCAGCTTCCCACAATGGGGGATGAACGAGGATAGCAGGTGTATCAGACTGCGTCAGTCCGCCCGCCAGCTGCGACGAGACGCGAAGTTAGCCAGATCCGCACTGCGCCGGCGAGCCCCGGTGGTACTTCTGCAGCGATCCGCTCGACATCGATCCGGGCGACGATGGCATTGATCGGCACGCCCTCTTCCGCAGCGGCGTCGCGCAGCAGATCCCAGAACAAAGGCTCGAGGCTGATCGACGTCTTGTGGCCGGCGATCTCGACCGATCGCTTGATCGGGGGGTGGTAGGACGCAGGCATAGTGCAGGCGATACAAATTATTGGGGGTGGCCCACAAGTGCCTCCCTTCCTACATCCCTGCTATGACCGCAGGCTACCAGTCGCTGACCGAGAAAGAAAAGGAGACGCTGCGCCTCCTGCTTGGCGGCCACGACGCAAAGTCCATCGCGCGCCACCTCGGCCTTTCAGTCCATACCGTGCACGAGAGGTTGCGCGACGCCCGGCGCAAGATGTCCGTATCGAGTAGCCGGGAGGCAGCGCGACTTCTGAACCGCGTCGAAGCGGAGGCCCCCGAATTGCATGGGGACAAACCAATCGGGGCTGCCGCACCCTCCCTATCGGCGCATCCCGCCCGGCAGACGACCCGAAGCGCTGGCGATTGGCGCCGCGCCGGGTGGATCGTCGGAGGACTTGCGATGACCATCAGCCTTGCCCTGCTCGCCGTGCTGGCCCAGTCGGGCTCAACCGTTCCAACCGGAGGTGTCCAGATGGCTGCGGCACCTGCAAATCCATCCGTCGTGGTCACGCCGAGCTCGGCCAGCGAGGCAGCTGCGACGGATGCTGCGCGGCGCTTCCTTGCCATGCTCGATCACGATGATTGGGCCGCGACCTGGCAGGCAACCCACAAGTCGTTTCAGCTGCTCAACACGGTCGATTGGTGGGCTCAGGCTTCGCAGTCCGTTCGTGCCCGGATCGGCAATCCACTTTCGCGCGAACTCGCCGCCGTGGATTTCACGGCAGCACCGCCCAATGGCTACTGGGTTATCCGGTTCAAGGCCCGCTACAGCAACAAGAGCGTCACGGAAACGCTTCAGATGGCGTCCGAAGAGGGTAGCTGGAAAGTCGCTGCGATCACGGTCGAGTGAGCCGCATGGGTTGCCCCGCCGTGAAACCGGCGGGGCAAACACCGATCAGTACATATGTTGACCACCGTTGATGCTCATCGTCGAGCCGGTAACGAACGCGCCGTCTTCCGAGGTCAGGAAAGCGACGCCGCGGGCGATCTCGTCAGCCTGGCCGAGGCGGCCGACCGGGATTTTGGCGACGATCTTCTCCAGCACCGGCGCGGGTACTGCGGCGACCATGTCAGTATCGATATAGCCCGGCGCGATGGCGTTCACGGTCACGCCGTACTTGGCGCCTTCCTGCGCGAGGGCCTTGGTGAAACCATGGATGCCGGACTTGGCGGCGGCGTAGTTGACCTGGCCGTACTGGCCGGCCTGTCCGTTGATCGAGCCGATGTTGACGATGCGGCCCCAGCCGCGCTCACGCATGCCGGGGAAGGTGGCCTTGGCCATGTTGAAACAACCGCCGAGATTGATGCGCATCACCTCGTTCCAGTCGTCGAAGGTCATCCGGTGGAGCACGCCGTCGCGCGTGATGCCCGCATTGTTGACGACGATGTCGATCGGGCCGACTTCCTCGGCGATCTGAGTGCACATCTCGAGGCTCGCTTCGTGGTCACCCACATCCCAGCGATAAGCCTTGATGCCGGTCCGTTCGGTAAAGGCGCGGGCCTTTTCCTCGTTCCCAGCATAGTTGGCGACGACGGTGCGGCCTTGCGCCTGAAGCGCGAGCGAAATGGCTTCACCGATACCCCGGGTCCCCCCGGTAACCACTGCAACGCGCGTCATTGACCTCTCCTCACCGAACCATTGAGGGGAGCGTAATCGCAAGGTTGCTGGCGGACAAGCGCTTAGGACGCAGACATACGACTGCGCCGGGTTGGTTCGCGGTAATTACAGGTTAGAACCGGAACTGGGTCCCGACATAGACAGCCTGGCTGTCCTTCTTGCCATCGGTCAGCGGGCGGAGCCGGTCACGCTCGGGCGAGTAACGGACGCCTGCCGTCACATCAAGGTTCCGCGTCAGACGATAGCTTCCGCCCAGATCGACCTGATAGTCATTCTGGCCCTCGAAAGTGCGCGGCGAGTGGCCAACGTGGTCACGCGTATCGAGTTCGATACGCGGAGCGAGGCGCGAAGGAACGCTGGAAGGCGCCGCAGTGAAGCTGTCCTTGTGGCCGATGGCGCGCAGATCCGGCATATCCAGCCGCTGAATGTCGAGACGCCCGGTTTCGCGTGCGACACCCGGAGTAGCGGCAAAGCTCTGGTACCCGCGGGCAACGCCGAGGTTGTAGACCATCGGAGCAATCCGGATCGGAGCCGCGCCCGGCGCGCTCATCCCGGCCGGGAGCGCCGCGCGGACAACGAGTTCCTGCGCACCAATGCCGCTCACGCGGACAGCAACAGTCACGGCGCGATCGGGACGGTTGTCCATCCCGGCGGGCGTGAAACGGAACAGGCGGCCATGACCGGCGGTCCGCCCCTGGATCTGTGCAGTGATTTCGGAAACCAGCTTCGGATCGACCGATGCGGGTGTGAAGGAGCCGATGCCGCCGCGGGCCGAGAGGCTCACCGGTGCGGATACAAAGCCCCCCGTCAGGACGCTGCCAAGGGCAGGTGCGGCGAACATACCGAGCAGCGCGCAACCGACCAACGGCAGCACGCGCGCACGGACAAAACCGCGCGTTTTGGCTCCCTTGATCGTCTTGCCACTCATGGCCTACCTGAACTTTCCTTTGTCGAGCCGCGCCAAATCGTTGCTTCAGCGAATCTGTTCCACGACTCCGTAGGTGGGACATACGGTGCCCTGAGGATAATTTCCAGTAGCACAACGATTTTCTGAGCGATTGAACGCTTGTCTGGGCAAACCTGTTGCACCCAGCCCACAGCACGCCAGTCAGGCCTCCGATAAGTCGTGGCTGTTCACGCCGCCGCAAGCCGCAATCCGCCATTCCTTGCATGGCCCTTGCGGCGCGCGGCGCCGGGGTGATAGAGCGCCACCGGCAAGGCGCCCGATCGGCGCGGATTTCATCAGGGCAGGACGCACGGCAACGCTGCGCAGGACCTCGCCAGCAAGGACAGTATGCACGTGACGACACGCCCCCGCACTTCCTCCACTTTCGTCCGGGGTATCGCAACCGGCCTGCTCGTCATCGCCGCCACCGGGATGGTTGCGGGATGCGCGCACAAGGCAAGGCCCAAGCTCGATCTCGCGGCCAGCAAGGTCACGACGATCGGCGTCAACGCCTATCTCTGGCGCGCCACGCTGGAATCGCTTTCGTTCATGCCGCTGGTGCAGACCGACAGCAACGGCGGCGTGGTCGTGACCGACTGGTACGCCAATCCGCGCAATCCCGGCGAGCGGATGAAGCTGACCGTGTCGATCCTCGATCAGGATCTGCGTGCCGATGCGTTGCGGATCGCCGCCAGCCGGCAGGTGAGCCAGGGCGGCAACTGGGTCGATGCCCCGGTCCAGGCAGCCACTGTGCAGAAGCTGGAAGACATCATCCTGACCAAGGCGCGCGATCTTCGGCGCCAGACGTTGGTCAAGGGCTGAATTCCGGGGTCAAAGGCTGACTCCCAAGGTCAAAGGCTGCATTCCGGGCGGGTTCACCCTCGCCTGACAGTTGCGCGGTTTCGCACCGCTCCCTAGAGGGGGCGGCATGACTGCCGACCGACCAGAACCCGTCCGCTTCGATCCTGCCACCGCCGATCTGCGCTGGCAGCACGCGTGGGACGAGCGCCAGACCTTCCGGGCTGACGACGCTTCGCCCAAGCCGCGCAGCTATGTGCTGGAGATGTTCCCCTATCCTTCGGGGCGCATCCATATCGGCCACGTGCGCAACTACACGATGGGCGACGTGCTGGCGCGCTACAAGCGCATGCGCGGCTTCGAGGTGCTGCATCCGATGGGCTGGGACGCCTTCGGCATGCCGGCCGAGAACGCCGCGATGGAAAAGGGCGTCCACCCCGGCGGCTGGACCCGGGCCAACATCGCCAACATGAAGGCCCAATTGAAGCGCCTCGGCTTCGCGCTCGACTGGAGCCGTGAGCTGGCAACGTGTGAGCCTGAATACTACGGCCACGAACAGGCGCTGTTCCTCGATCTTTATGCGGCGGGCCTTGTTACTCGCAAGGAATCGACCGTGAACTGGGATCCGGTCGACATGACCGTGCTCGCCAACGAGCAAGTGATCGACGGACGCGGCTGGCGCTCCGGCGCGCTGGTCGAGAAGCGCAAGCTGAGCCAGTGGTTCCTCAAGATCACCGAGTTCGCCGACGAACTGTTGGAGGGCTTGTCCGCCCTCGACAAGTGGCCGGAAAAAGTACGCACGATGCAGGAGAACTGGATCGGCAAGTCGCAAGGCCTGCAGTTCCGCTTCAAGTCAGTCGCTCCGCTGCAGGATGACATCGAGGTCTATTCAACCCGGCCCGATACGCTGTTCGGTGCAAGCTTCGTCGCCATCGCTGCAGATCACCCGATCGCGCAGGCGATTGCCAAGGATTCGCCCGAGGCAGAAGCGTTCATCGCGAAGTGCAAGCAGGGCGGCACCACGGCCGCAGAGCTTGAAACGGCAGAGAAGCTGGGCTTCGACACCGGCCTCAAGGTGCTGCATCCGCTAGATGAAAGCTGGAGCCTGCCGGTCTATATCGCGAACTTCGTGCTGATGGACTACGGCACGGGAGCAGTGTTCGGCTGCCCCGCGCACGATCAGCGCGATATCGACTTCGCCCGCAAGTATGGCCTGCCGGTCACGCGCGTCGTCGCTGATGGCGACAGGACCGATTCCGTTTTCGAAGGTAACGAGGCCTATACCGGCCCAGGCAAGCTGGTGAATTCCCGGTTCCTCGACGGCCTGGACGTGACCGCCGCCAAGGCCGCCGTGATCGCCCGCGCCGAAGCGGAAGGCTGGGGCGAAGGCAAGACCGTGTGGCGCCTGCGCGATTGGGGCGTCTCGCGCCAGCGCTATTGGGGTACGCCGATCCCGTTCATCCACTGCGAAATCTGCGGCGTGGTGCCGGTGCCCAAGAAGCACCTGCCGGTCGTGCTGCCCGAAGACGTGACTTTCGACGTTCCCGGCAATCCGCTCGACCGGCATCCGACATGGAAGCATGTCGATTGCCCCCAGTGCGGCCACGCCGCGCGGCGCGAGACCGACACGCTCGACACTTTCGTCGATTCCTCGTGGTACTTCCTGCGCTTTGCGAGCCAGCCGGGCGATGCACCGTTCGATGCCGAGACGATCCGCAAGTGGCTGCCGGTGGAGCAGTATATCGGCGGGATTGAGCATGCGATCCTGCACTTGCTTTATGCCCGCTTCTGGACCCGCGCCCTGGCGCGGATCGGCAAGCTCGAAGTGAAGGAGCCCTTCGCCAGCCTGTTTACACAGGGCATGGTGACACACGAGACCTACGAACGGCGCAACCCGGAGAATGGCCAGCCGGTGTTCTTCTCGCCCGGCGAAGTCGAGCGTACCGCGGATGGCGCGACGCTCAGGGCCGATGGCGCGCCGGTCGAGATCGGCCGCGTCATCAAGATGTCGAAGTCCAAGAAGAACGTTGTCGACCCCGACGAGATCGTTGCCAAATACGGGGCCGATGCGATCCGCTGGTTCATGCTGTCCGACAGCCCGCCCGAACGCGATCTGCCGTGGTCCGAGGCCGGGATCGAAGGCTGCTGGCGCTTTGTCCAGAGGCTGTGGCGGCTGTTCGGCGCTGCGGATGCGACAGCGGTGGGCGAAGACCTCGCGCTTCGGCGCAAGACGCACCAGACCGTGCATGCCGTGGCGCTGGACATCGAGGCGCTCGGCTTCAACAAGGCCGTTGCCCGCATCTACGAACTGACCGGTGCGACCGAGAAAGCCGGGCCCTCGGCCGACCGTACGGCCGCGATCCGCTCGCTGCTGTTGCTGGTCGCACCGATGATGCCGCACCTCGCCGAGGAGGCCTACGCCGCGTTCGGTGAGGGGCTGGTGGCTGATGCAGCCTGGCCCGAAGTCGATCCGGCGCTGCTGGTCGATGATGAAGTGACGGTCGCGGTGCAGGTCAAGGGCAAGCTGCGCGATACGCTGACAGTGGCCAAGGGAACGCCGCGGGAAGAACTCGAACGACTTGCTCTCGCCTCGGACAAGGTGCAGCGTGCGCTGGACGGGGCGGAAGTGAAGAAGGTGATCGTTGTGCCCGATCGGCTGGTGAATCTTGTCGCGTAAAGCCCTTCTTGTCGCGCTGGCTCCCCTGGCACTGCTGGCAGGCTGCGGATTACAGCCTATGTATGCCGGCGGCGGTAGCGGCCCCGTGGCGCGGGCGCTCTCGGGCGTCGACGTGTCGTCCATCGAGGGCAAGGCCGGATGGCTGGTTCGCGCAGCTCTTGTCGATCGCCTCAGGGCCGGTGCGCAAAGCGCGCCGCGCTATCGGCTCGACGTGCGCCTTGATGAGCAGCTTCAGGGCCTCGGCCTGCTATCCAACGACGCAGTCACCCGCGAGCGGCGGACATTGCGGGCGCGCTATCAGCTTGTTGACCTGTCGAGCGGCGAGATCGTGCTGGATGCAACCGCAGGCGCTGACGCGGGCATCGACATCGTCTCGAGCGAATACGCGGTGATCGCGGCGGAACAGACCGCCCTCGAGAATCTCAGCCATGAGGTCGCCGACCAGATCGTGACCCGCGTCGCCACAAAACTGCGCAGGGCGGGCTGATCGCGCCGTGAAGGCGACCCAGAAGAATTTTGCAGCTCAGATGGCGCGCGCCGCGGCCGACGCTTCAGTGTTCTATTTCTGCGGTCCTGATGAAGCTGGAGCCGCGGATGCCGCAGCGCGCCTCTCCGCCCATATTGCCGCTCGGCAGGGGCAGTACGAGCGCGTCGAATTGGCGGGGGCCGATTTGCGCAAGGATCCGGTGCGGCTCGCAGACGAAGCTCGGTCGGTTTCCTTGTTCGGCGACAAACGCCAGATCCACGTCCGCTGTGCGGGAGACGAGGCCTACGACGCGGTCGAAACGCTGCTGGCCAGTCCGGTCGTAGGCTGGCCGGTCTTCATCATTGCCAGTTCCGCCACGGACAAATCCCGGATCGCCAAATTGCTGGCCTATCGCTCCGACGCTCTCGTCACCATGTTCCATCCGCCGGACATCCGGTCCGTCACGCTCGCAGTGCGCGAAATGGCCGATCCGATCGGCCTGCACCTGACGGATGAACTGGCAGAGCGGATCGCCCGCGGCGCGGCGCTCGATACCCGAATGGCGCGCAGCGAGATCGAGAAGCTGGCGCTCTATCTCGATGCGAGCCCCGAGTCGCCGCGCCGAGCGGATGCGGCCGCACTTGATGCGATCGCGGCGGTTAGCGAGGACGATAGCTTCATGCCGCTAGTGAACGCCGTACTGGCGGGCGACACTGCAAGACTTCCCTCCGAATTGGCGCGAATGCATGAACTTGAACTCAACGCTGTCGGGCTCTTGCTGGCGTTCGAGCGACGCGCTGCGCAACTTGCGCAGCTCGCAGGCCGCATGCGCGGGAGAAGCGATATTAACGCATTTCTTGAGCAGGAAATGGCAGCGCGACGCGTCTTCTTTCGGGACAAACCTGATATTGCCCAGCAACTCCGTCGGTGGCGTGGGCGCAAACTGGGGCGACTCGTCGAACGCCTCATGACTCTGCATCGGCAACTGCTAGCAGACAGTCGCAATGGGGAGCTCCTTCTTTCTCAAGGACTTGCAGAAATCGCGCGTGCGGCGGCGCGTTGATTTCCGACGAGACGCCGCCCAATTCGGACCGGCTGTTTCCATCACTTCATCGACTCGCTTGTTTTTCCCGCGCAACCTTGTACGTATTGCACCGCAGCATTCCCCCCGATATCGAGGAAATTGCGCATAAGAACTTTTGTCGTCCGGGTCGCACAACCGGAGCGCTGATTTCTAGCGGTTCAAGAAGGTGCATTAGCGATGACGACGTTGCAGCGAGACAGAGACTCTGTCACGGCGCTCACCGGAAACGGGGGCGACGGGCCATCTGGCGTGAAGCGCCAGCTCAAGCTGCCCTTGGCGCCCTCGCTCGAGAAGCGCCGGCTTCAGGCTTACGCGCTTCTGATGTTGACCGATGGCCTTGTCATCGTTGGCGCCTCACTGCTGGTCAGCCTGCTTTACATGGGGCACGCGTACGACCCGCAAACGCTTCAGCAAATCAACCTTTACGTGCCGCTCTACTGGGGTGCGGCGCTGATGACGCGGACCTATTCGATCCATGCGTTGACTTCATTGCGGTTCAGTCAATCCCGCTCGATGATGGCGATGGCAATCGCGGTTGTGCTCATGATTTTCGTCGCGTTCTTCACGAAATCGAGCGAACAGTTCTCCCGCGTATCCACGGTCGCAAGCCTGTTCATCATCGCTGGCGGCATGGCTTGGGCCAGGGCGGTCGTCCAGCCGATCATCCGCTCCGGCTGCGGCGCGACTGCGCAGAATGTCCTGGTAATCGACGACGGCGGAAGCCCAGTGCGGATCCCGCACGCCTGGCACATCGATTCGCGCGAACACCGCCTGCGCCCAGATCGCAGTGATCCGCACATGCTCGATCGGCTGGGCATGTTCATGACGAATATGGATCGGGTCATCGTGACCTGCCCGCCGGATCGACGCAAGGATTGGGCCCTCGTGTTCAAGGGCTCCAATATCAGCGGCGAAATCGTTGACCCTGAAGTGCAGGAGCTCGGCGTTCTGGGCGCCAATCGCGGGCACGGGTTCGGATCCCTTGTCGTCTCCGTGGGGCCGCTCGGCCTGAGAGCGAGAGCGGTCAAGCGCGCGATGGATCTTTTGATCGCTGGAAGTGCGACAGTTCTGCTCGCGCCGCTGCTGCTGATCGTCGCACTGATGATCTGGCTTGAGGACCGCGGCCCCGTGTTCTTCCTCCAGCAGCGCCAGGGCCGGAACAACCGTCTGTTCTGGATTTACAAGTTCCGTTCGATGCGTGCCGAGAAGCTCGATGCGATGGGCGCGCGCTCGGCGAGCAAGGACGATGACCGGATCACCCGTATCGGGCGGTTCATCCGCAAGACCAGCATCGACGAATTGCCGCAGCTGCTTAACGTACTGCGCGGAGACATGAGCATTGTCGGGCCGCGCCCGCATGCCATCGGGTCCCTGGCCGGACAGCGGCGCTTTTGGGAAGTTGATCCCCGCTATCTGCTGCGCCATTCGCTCAAGCCCGGCCTCACCGGTCTTGCGCAGATTCGCGGTCTACGCGGTGCGACCGACTCGGAGGCGGACCTGACCAGCCGTTTGCAGGCGGATCTGGAGTATCTCGATGGCTGGACTGCTATCCGCGATATCCGGATCATTTTCGCCACTGTAACCGTTCTGGTTCACGACCGGGCTTTCTAAGGTGAAGCGTTTCCATACAGCGCCGAACCGAATGCAAATGCGAACGTATGGGATGAATAACGTTGATGTATTTCAACTTGCATGATTTTTTGCCCTTCGCTAATGCAGCATTCGTTAGCGCGCGGCGCAACATTCGGGTTGAACGAATCGCCAAAGAGCACTAAGCAGTTTTCCGTAAGTTATGGAGTGTGGGACGATGAGCATGTTCAAGATCGCTATGGCTGGTGCCGCTACGCTTGGCGTAGTTCTCGCTAGCACGGCCGCAAACGCCGAACCCGTCCGCGCTGCTGCGGCAACCCCGGGCGTTGTTTCGGTCAAGAAGATCAAGATCCTTCGCACGACCTCGCCGTCGAAGCGTGAATCGCGCGAAGTTTCCGGTGAAGACATTGGTCTCGGCCTTCTCGCTGCCGGCGCTGCCGGCTTCGGGATCTACGAAGCCACCAAGAGCGACAGCACCGGCGGCTGATCGCATCTCTTTTGAACGGTTATCTTAAAGAGCTCGCAACGTTCGCTTGCGGGCTCTTTTTGTACGCGCCGTCTGCGGTGACTGGAACTCTTGCGGCGTGCCGTTAGAGAAGATGGCCACACGATCCGGCTTTCAGGGTTGCGCTGGAATGGCGCCAACCCTGTGCCGACTGCGGGGGAAGTACTGACATGCCGGCGGCGCAGACCAGCACAGCGATGGGCGGCAGACGTCAATCCGGCAAACGGTCGCATTCGGACCGGGCGTCAACCAGCCTGGCGGCACTCAGCAAGCGCCCACTGCCCGGAACTATTCTGTGCATGCTCATGGTCCTGCTCGCCATCGTGCTGGGCGGGGGCGGAACGGTAAATCCGCAGGCCGAGATGGTCCTGCAGGTGCTCGTGGTGGCGCTGATCATTCCCCTGGTTATTTCGGCGAAGTGGCAGGTTGGCATTGGTCCTGTTGATCGGGGCGCATGGCTGCTTGCCGTGCTGATCATGTTTATCCCGATCATCCAGCTCATCCCGCTTCCGCCGTCGATCTGGCAGAGCCTGCCGGGCCGCTCGCTTGAGGTGCAGGCGCTGGCGGCGGCCGATGCCGATCACATGTGGATGCCCCTTACCATGGCGCCTGCCCGGACGTTCGCGTCGCTTCTGGCGATGGCGTCCCCGGTGCTGGTATTGCTGGCGGTGTCCAGGCTGTCTCTGCGCGGTCGCAACTGGGTGACCGGCGCGATCGTCGTGGGCGCTGTCCTCTCGCTGATACTCGGTGTGCTGCAACTTTCGCAGACCGGCGGTTGGACGTGGTCGCTCTATAGCGAATACAGCGAAGGGTTCCTTGTCGGCTTTCAGGCAAACCGCAATGCAGAAGTGGACGTTCTGCTGATTGCGCTGCTGGCGGTCGGCGTGCTGGGCACCATTCGCCTGAGAGATGGGCGGCACCACGTTCTCACCTGGTCGATCGTCGGCATTGCGCTGCTGGTCCTGGTCGTTGGCGTGTTCATGACCGGATCGCGCACCGGCATTGCGATCCTGCTGCCGACGCTGGTGGTGCTCGCAGCGATGTTCTGGCCAATATTGCGCCAGGGCACGCACACCCTGCGATGGGTCGGAGGCGGTATCGTGGGCCTGGGCCTTGCGGCAGCGCTGCTCGCCCAGTTGCAAGCGGTCCAGAAGGTCGTTGACCGGTTCTCGATCAAGACGGAAGCTCGCTGGGACCTCTGGACCGACACCTGGTACGCGATCGGCAGGGTCTGGCCGTTTGGCAGCGGCATCGGTACCATTGTGCCAATGCTGGAAGCAGCAGAGCGGCTTGATGTGGTCGACACGACGCGCCCTGTGCGCGCGCACAATGATTGGCTTGAGTGGACGCTTGAAGCCGGCCTTCCCGGCCTCGCCGTCCTCGGCCTCATCCTCCTCGTAGTCGGCTGGCTTGCGCTGCGCGCCCTGATTTCAGCGAGCCGATCCGGGACGGCCCCTGCGCGGCGCGCGCAGGTCATCTTCGGCTGCGGCGTTCTTCTGGTCGAGGGACTCCACGCTTGCGTCGACTATCCCATGCGCAGCATGTCGTTGGCCATTCTTACCGCAGTTGCGGTAGCGTTCCTTCTGGAGCCTGCCGCACCGCAACAGAACAAGGTATGATGTGCATGATTTCCGGTGCGCGATCCGATGTTGCGCTAAGCCAAAGAAGCTGGCATCGTTCGATTGTCAGGGCAGGTAACCGCTTTGGAGGGCATTTTAAAAAGTGAAGAAAATCGCGGCCCCTGTCCTGTTTATTGTCAGCACGGCACTCGCTGGGTGCTCCAATCAGCTTTATGGTGACTTGCCGGTTCGGGATGCGGCGTACGCACTCATGCCGCCGATCGACAAGGCATCCGTTCCTGATCAGTACCTGATTTCACCCGGAGACGTGGTTTCCCTCGCCGTGTTCGGCGAACCGGAACTAACGCTCGACAAGCTCCCGGTCGATGACGCCGGGTTCATTCAGGTTCCCTTGGTCGGCGCGGTCGAGGTCGCAAAGCAGACCCCTGCGCAAGCTTCGACCTTGATCGCAGCGAAGCTCGGCGCTCGCTATCTTCGTAATCCGCAAGTCACGCTCAACGTGATCGAGCAGACCGGGCAGGTCGTGACCGTCGAAGGTCAGGTTTCGAAGGCCGGGTCCTACCCGGTCGATGGTCAGACGACGCTGCTGGGCGCCATTGCGCTTGCACAGAGCCCGACGCGGATCGCCAAGCTCAACGAAGTGATCATCTTTCGCACGATCAACAATCAGCGAATGGCGGCTCGCTTCGATCTGGGGCGCATCCGTGCGGGTCGTGATCCCGATCCCCAGATTCTTGGCGGCGACGTTGTGGTCGTCGGCTTCTCGCAGGCGAAGTCGATCTACCGCGATGTCCTGACCGCGGCGCCTTTGTTCAACGTTTTCACTCGCTTCTAACTACGGCGGTATTGTGCAGCAGATCTCCCAGTCTCCCGGCCACGCCGACAAGGTTCCAGTGCCCGAACAGGTCGCGCCTGTTGCAGGCTATGGCAGCTACGGCGATACAAACCCTTATGTGGACGGCGAGCTTTCGTTCGACATCCGCGAGATCATTGCGATCATTCGGGCCAACCTGGTTGTCATAAGCATCATCGTCGCGGTTTCGCTCGTGATTGCCACTGTGACGACCATGCTGCAGACGCCGCGTTACACCGCAGAAACCACCATCCAGATCAACGATCAGTCGGCGCAGGTTCTCGGCAAGCAGAACGACACGATGCAGGACCCTGTCGTGGCAGCCTCGGACACCGAGCGCTTCCTCCAGACGCAGGTTGATATCCTGAAGAGCCGCGCGCTGGCCGAACGCGTTGCCCAGAAGCTGCGGCTGATCGGCAACCCGAAGTTCTATGACGCGATGGGCATGCGGCAGCCGAGCGGCGACCTTTCGAAGGAGAAGCTCGAGGATCTCACGATCAGTGCCATCGACGCGGCGCGCGGCGTGGATCTGCCCCGCAAGACGCGTCTCGCGACCGTCAGCTTCAACAGCACCCAGCCCGAACTTGCCGCCAAGATCGCCAATGCGTTCGCGACCGAGTTCATTCAGACCAATCTGCAGCGCCGGTTCGACAGCTCGGCCTATGCCCGGGACTTCATTTCAGGGCAGCTCTACGAAGCACGCGCCAAGCTCGAGCAATCGGAGCGCGAGCTCAATGCCTATGCCCGAGAAGCGGGAATTATCCGCGATCGCGATAATTCACCCGATGACTCTGGCGGCAGCCGGCCGGGAAATTCGGTCACGACGACCAGCCTCCTCGAGATCAACACGGCGGCCAACCAGGCCGAAGCGGCCCGCATCGTTGCAGAAGGTCGCTGGCGCCTGATTTCGGAATCTTCGCCGCTCAACTCGCCTGACGTGCTGGCGAACCAGGCGATCACCTCTCTCTATTCCGATCGCGCACGCATTGTTGCCGAACTGGAAAAGCAGCGTTCCAATCACCTTGAGGACTACCCCGCTGTCCTGCAGCTGAAGGCTCAGGTCGGCGTGATCGACGCGCAGATCAAGTCACTTGCGCACAGCATCAGTCTTTCGGTGAAGCAGCAGTACGACGCCGCCAAACAGCTTGAGGATAGCCTCAAGTCTGAAGTCGTGCGGCTCAAGAGTTCGTCGCTGGAAGAGCAGGACCGGCTGGTGCGGTATCGCATCCTCGAGCGCGAGGCCGATACCAACCGGACAGTCTACGAAGGCCTGCTGCAGCGCTACAAGGAACTCAACGCGGCCGCCGGTATCAGCGTGAGCAATATCGCGATCATTGATACCGCTGTGCCGCCGATCCGCCCCACTTCGCCCAACCTGTTCCGCAATCTGCTCCTGGCATTGCTTGCAGGCCTCACCATTTCGGCCGCGTTCGTCTATCTCCGCACGCAGCTCGACGATACGGTGAAGGTGCCTGAGGATATCGAGGGCAAGCTCCAGATGCCGCTGCTGGGGGTCATCCCGCTCGTGCAGGATCTTGACCTCGATACGGCGATGGTCGATCCGAAGTCGCCGATCAGCGAAGGCTACAACTCGCTGCGAAGCGCCCTGCTCTACTCGACCCCGGCGGGTCTGCCGAAGACCATGCTGATCACCAGTTCGCAGCCGTCGGAAGGCAAGTCCACCACCAGCTTTGCGATCGCTGCGGGTATTGCACGACTTGGCCGCCGCGTGGTCCTGCTGGACGTCAACTTGCGGCGCCCCGCCCTGCACCGCTCGATTGCCGCACTGAACGGCGACAATAGCAAGGGCGTTTCCAGCATCCTGACCTCGCAGTGCTCGATTGATGAAGCGCTCCGTTCGACGGACGTCGACAACCTCTCTGTCATCACCTCGGGCCCCATTCCGCCGAGCCCCACCGAATTGCTTAGCTCGATTGGCATGCATCAGCTGATCGACGAGCTTTCGCAGCGGTTTGATCTGGTACTGATCGACAGCCCTCCTGTCCTCGGCCTTGCCGACGCACCGGTGCTCGCCGCTCTCGTGGACAGCGTCATCATCGTCATCCAGTCGGACCGCGGTCGCCGCGGATCGCTCAAGGCATCGTTGCGGCGCCTGCGGAACATGCGCTCGAACATCCTTGGCGGCGTGCTGACGAAGTTCGATCCGACCGAAAAGGGCAATCGCTACTCCGAGTACTACGGTTACAACTACTATCAGTACTCCAGCAACTCGGCTGGCTAACCCATGCCGGGCGCGCGGGTCTCGGGGGCTCTCGACCGCATTGGCAGGATAGCGGCAGTGGTCGGTCTCATCGGACTGGCCATTGCAGCACTGCTCAGCGGCTCAGACAGGCAAGCGAGGGATTTTCCCAATTCCCCGAGCTACGTCGGGTGGCCCTACGACAGCGGCGCGGCGCGCGCACAGGCCTTGCTTGCGTTTGTGAGAACTGGCCCGGCCAGCGCAATACCCTACGCTCGCCGCTCGGTTCTTTCGGATCCGCTGTCGGCACAAGCCGTTTCGATTCTTGGCCGCTCGCAGCTTTATGCGCAGCAATTGCCGCAGGCGCACCGAACGTTCGAGGTTTCCGGGCAGCTGGGCTGGCGGGACACGATGACCCAAATCTACTGGCTGGATCAGGCCCTGCAGGGCGGGGACTACAAAGTCGGCGCGGAGCGGCTTGATGCCATTCTTCGGCAGTCGCCTTTGTATGAAGACCGCGACCGCCTCATCGCCGCAGTAGCCGAAACTCCCCAAGGACGCCAAGCTCTGGCTGAACGGCTCAAGCTGGCGCCAACCTGGGCGAATCCTCTGGTCAGCGACGTCTGGGACTTGCCGGTCGATCAAGTGTTGCAACGGGTCGATCTGATGCGGCTCACGGGCAAGGGGGTGTGGTCTTGCGCCGATTCCGAGAAGATCTCGCAAAGGCTGATCGATCTCGACCAGCTCGATGAGGCACAGTCCGTCTGGCAGTTGAACTGCGAAAGCTCGGCTTCCCTGGTCTACGACGGCGGCTTTGAGCATATGGACATACTCAAGGCGACAACGGCATTCGACTGGCAATTGTCCAACCGCAGCGACACCGAGATTTCGATCTCGCAGGATACGGGTGGCAGGCGCAGCCTCTCGCTCGAAGTTACCGGGACGACGACTGTTCCGATCCTGTGGCAGTTCGTCGTCCTCAAGCCTGGTCGCTACACGCTCTCGTGGCGGACACCCGATACGGCGACCGCGCAGGCCAATGCTCTCCAGGTGTCGCTCACCTGCAGGCCTGATTTCTCCCGGGCGATGACCGGCCGCGCAGTTGCCGGCAAGCCAGATGAGTGGAGGCAGGACTTCGTCATCGACAACGAGTGCCGGGGCCACCAACTCATATTCTGGCTTGCGCCTCATGCGCCGATTCACATCGATGACGTGAGCCTAGTTGCTGCCGGGAACGCCGAAGCGCACTAGGCGGATGCGCTAGTCAGGGCGCCCAGAATATACCTGCAGGCGCCTGAACGGCCTGCAGGAGTGGCACTGCAGCGCTCTGCGGCAGGCAGCAAGCGCGTAGCTTTGTCCGTTGACGTTTCCTCATGGAACTGTCTGCCAGCCCGTTCTTGGTTTTGCCGTTGCGGTTTTTTGTGCTGGAAGCTCAAATGGGACAGCAGCAGGCGTGACATAGCGATTCGCCGCACTTTCCAACCCACCACTTCGATGCACTCGGCGTGCTGCGTGCGGCGAAATCTGTCTATGATAATGATTTCATTATGCATCTTTGATCTCAGACATCGGACCACCCCTTCCTCTGGCCCGCCATACTTCCCACTCAATGCGGCCAGAAGCAGCTCGCTGAATAACCTATATGGTTTTTAAATTGACTTGTTGGAACATTTCATGAACAGAGCAGGTCGAGGCCGTCGCACCGCGCCTCTCCTGCCGCTGCGCGCCGATCCATCCGCGCACTGTCACGCCCCGTTCCGACAGGAGCCTCCGATGCCTGACTATACTTACACGACCATTGGCAATCGCCAGAAACGTCTCGTCGACATGGGCGATGACACTTTCGCGGAAGTCACTGCGTTGCCCGCCGTGATCCCCACTGCCTGGGTACCGACCACGGCATTCAATGCACGCCTTTACCCGGATGTCGAAGTGCAGCTCATCGGCACACCCTCGACGGCCTATATCTTTCAGGACAGCTTCGACGGGATCAATTTCAACGATTGCAGCCTGTGGGACAGGAACGGGGCTTTGCTGGCACAGGCAACCGCTGCCGGCCGGTACCGGCTGCCCGGCAGCGCCTTCCTGCGCGCCCGCCAGGGTTCTGGCTCCACCCTGATCATCCGCGCGGGGAACTGAACCATGCCAATCGACAACTTTGCGCGCACCCTGGCGCTTCAGGGACAGCGTTTCTGCAGTGACATCGCTTCCAATCTGTCGGGCAAGGGGGCGTCGATGATCGGCGTCTCCGGCGGCGGTACAGTCGAAGATGTTCCCGCATCTCTGAAGGGATATGCCACGATTTCGGCACTGCGGAGCGCTTCGACCGCACCCTTCAAGGATGGCGACATCGTCAGCACGGAAGGCGCGACAAATGCGCTCGATACCAAAGGGGGCGGCACCTGGCGGTGGGATGCGGCCGACAGCACCTCGCTGGACAACACCGGAACCGTGCTCGCACCGGCCGGAGGCGGCGCTGGCCGCTGGAAGCGCGTCTTCAACGGCCCCATCAACGCGGCGTGGTTCGGTGTGAGCCCGCTCAATACCGACAACACCAGAGCCCTGCAAAACGCGGTCGATTTCATCGGCACCGGTGCCTTCAATCCGAACGGTGGCGGTGTCCTGTTCATCCCGGCCGGGTATTACCGCTTCAAGTTCGCCGCGGGCACTTCAGGTTTGAGCACCATCTCCGTGCCGTATGAAAACGTGACTATCGAAGGCGAAGGTCGTGCGACTGTGCTGCGCGTGGACCTTTCCGGACTGCCGGCGGGATCGCAGCACGCCCGTTTCTTCACCTGGTCGGAAGCAGGGAACCGCGGGCAGGGCGGCGGCATCCGCAACTTGCGCTTCGATGGGAATTCGCAGCTGCAGTGGTGCGTTTTCCTCGATTCGTGGCGCTTCTGGCGCATGGAAGACATCGCTGCGCTGGACGTATTCTCAGGCCTGCTGGACGCCTGCAACAACCAGACGCCGTTCGGCGAAAACATCCATATCAACCGCATCGACCACATCAGCAGCAGCGGCACCAATTCGTGCTTCACCCAATATGGGGTGCGCTTTCGGGCCGGCACTGCCGGTTCGTGGACCGAGTGCTCGATCCGCAATGCCCTGTTCGTCAACTGCTGGGACACCGGCGTCGTGCTGGACGGCTGCGCACGTTTCACCGTGGATCAGGTCGCGGTTGGCTGCAATTCCACGTCCTCCAACACGATCGACGGGAGCAGCAAGACCGGTGCTTATGGCACTGTGCTGATCACCAACAGCGTGGTGAACGGCTCAACCGGCGACACCGGGCAGCACGTCTGCCGGAACATCTATTTCGAATCGCATACCGGCGTCGAAACCGTCAACACGAACCGCGCGGTTCTGATTGACACCCCTCCGGGACAGACGGGCCTCAATCGCTACAACCGGATCGAGAATGTCGTTATCGATACGACTGCCGGAAAGGCGGCGGTCGTGTTCAGCAACACGTCCGGAACGTTCGGCCTGACCAACAGCAATACCTTCACTGGCAATCGCCGAGGCTACCTGACCAACCAAATTCTGATTAACTCGAACGTCAGCGACACTTATGTCAACGTCACCCCGAATGCGAGCAGCCTCTATGCCATCAATGACCTTGGCACACGCACCTTCGTCAACGGGGTGACGAACTACGCCTATCTGACCGGGCTCTATCCTGACACGACCCCGGGCCAGGGCAAGATGGATGTGGGGCACTTCTCCCGCGACACCAATACCGGCCGCCTTTGCTATCAGGACAAGAACAACGTTCCTGTCCTCATAGCAGGCCGGGCCGGTATCGATCAGGTCTCACCATACGGCGCCCAGCGCATCCGCGCCCTGGGCACGCCGAACGCGCCGACCATCACGCGAGGTGGGACAGGGACGACAACCTACACCTACTATTGGGTGGCGGTGGACAAGGATGGCAATCGATCGCCGCCCAGTCCGGCGACGACGATCGCGAATGGTCCGGCGTCACTCGCAGGTTCAGCGCGGAACCTCGTCACAGGGATGCCGGTCGATGGAGCGGTGACTTATGACCTGCTCAAGGGCAACACCACGACCTCTGCCGCAACCGGCCTGACTTCGCCGTTCTTCTACGATGGAGGAGGCGCGACTGCAGGTTATACGCCATCCGCCAGCAGCCCGCCCGGAACGCTCGTGGTGGACGGACATGTCACGCTTTCCGCGCTGGCCATACCGACCGTTGCTGCTGGTGCCGCTGCAGGCACGGCGCCAACGGTATCGATCACGGGCAATGACCAGCAAGGCGTGATCACCGTTGTTATAGGGACCGCTCCAGCGACCGGGATTCTCGCGACGATTACCTTCGGCAATGCCTGGGGCACCGCCCCGCTCACCCCGGTGATCGGGCCTGCCACTGCCAATGCTGGCGGATCAGGCGTGTTTGTCGATCCGGCCGACGTTACCACGACGACTTGGCGCATTCGGGCCGGAACCGCGCTGGCAGCGAGCACCACCTATCGGTTCGCCTACCACGTCGGATGAGTGCGCGGCGCCGATATGGCCGGATGGCAGTCAGCGCTCAGGCGCTGCCTTCCTTGATCTGGCCCTCAAGAAATGCGCGGTAGGCATCGGCGATGCCTTCGCGCAGGGACAATCGCGGCGACCAGCCCATCGCCGCGATTTTCTCGCCGCTCATAAGCTTGCGCGGCGTGCCATCTGGCTTGGATGTGTCGTGCGTAATCGTGCCGGTGAAGCCCACGATCTCGCAGACCAGCGCGGCAAGCTCTGCGATCGTGATGTCCGTCCCCGAGCCGAGATTGACGTGCTCATCGCCGGAATAGTTCTTCAGCAGGAAGACGCAGCCATCGGCCAGATCATCTGCATGAAGGAACTCGCGCCGCGGACTGCCGGTGCCCCAGATCTCGATACTGGCAAGCCCCGCCTTGTGCGCCTCATGCGCCTTGCGGATCAGCGCGGGCAGGACGTGGCTGGAATTCAGATCGTAGTTGTCGCCGGGTCCGTAGAGATTGGTGGGCATGGCCGAGATGAAGTCGGCGCCATATTCCTTGCGATAGGCCTGACACAGCTTGATCCCGGCGATCTTCGCAATCGCGTACCATTCGTTCGTGGGCTCGAGAGGGCCGGTCAGCAAGGCATCTTCCCGGATCGGCTGTTCAGCGAACTTGGGATAGATGCACGACGAACCGAGGAACAGAAGCTTCTCCGTGCTGGCGCGGTAGGAAGCTTCGATGAGGTTCGCCTCGATCATCAGGTTATCGTAGAGGAATTGCGCCGGGTACCTGTCGTTGGCCAGGATGCCGCCCACTTTCGCCGCCGCGACTACCACTACATCGGGCCGATTGTCTGCGATCCAGGTGCGCACCGCCGATTGCTCGCGCAGATCGACCGATCGGTCAGCCGTCAGGATCTCGCAGTTCTCCTGCGCCAGGCGGCGCACGATGGCAGAGCCGACCATACCCTTATGACCGGCAACATAGACGCGCTTGCCTGCGAGGGCGTAGGATTTGAGGGTCACGGGATCACATCTCCAGCCAGCTCGGTATCCGATCAGGCGCCCTTGCTGATCGGCGCGTCACGCATCACTTCGAGGTCGGCGAGGACCATCTCGCGGGCGAGCTCGCGCGCCGAAGTTTCATGCGACCAACCGAGTTTCTGCCGCGCCTTGGCCGGATCGCCGATCAGGAGATCAACTTCGGTCGGCCGGAAATAGCGAGGATCGATTTCGACCAGCACCTTGCCGGTCTTGCGGCAGATTCCGCGCTCTTCAACGCCGGTGCCTTCAAAGTCCAGCTGGATACCGGCATCCTCGAATGCCCACCGCACGAATTCACGCACCTCGGTGGTTTCACCGGTTGCGAGCACGTAATCGTCGGGCTCGTCCTGCTGCATCATCATCCACATGCCGCGAACGTATTCCCGCGCATGGCCCCAATCGCGCTTGGCATCGAGGTTGCCGAGATAGAGCCGCTCCTGACGCCCGAGAGCGATCGCGGCTGCTGCGCGCGTGATCTTGCGCGTCACGAAGGTTTCGCCGCGCAGCGGGCTTTCGTGGTTGAACAGAATGCCGTTCGAGGCGTGGATGCCATAAGCTTCGCGGTAGTTCACCACGATCCAGTAGCCATAGAGTTTCGCAACACCGTAGGGCGAGCGCGGATAGAACGGCGTCGTCTCCCGCTGCGGCACTTCCTGAACCAGACCGTAGAGTTCGGAAGTCGAGGCCTGATAGAACCGGGTCTTGCGCTCCAGCTTCAGGATGCGGATCGCCTCGAGCAGCCGCAAGGTGCCGATCGCATCGGCATTGGCCGTATACTCCGGCGTCTCGAACGAGACCTGGACGTGGCTTTGCGCAGCAAGGTTGTAGATTTCGTCCGGCTGAACCTCCTGCACGATGCGGATGAGGTTCGTGGAATCGGTCAGGTCGCCGTAATGCAGATGGAAGCGCTGATGCTCGACATGAGGATCCTCATAGATGTCCTCGATGCGCCCGGTATTGAACGACGAGGAGCGCCGCTTCATGCCGTGGACGACGTAACCCTTTTCAAGCAGCAATCGCACCAGATAGGCACCATCCTGGCCGGTGACCCCAGTAATAAGTGCAACTTTTCCAGCGTTATCAGTCATATCTGGCCCCAACTGCAATTTTTGTGCAACTGCGAAAAACCTTAGCCACCAATGGCAGCAATGCAAAGCCCAATTCCCGCCTCCGCTGCCCGGCGTTGCTTCGGGCAAGCCTCGATGCGGTGAGGCCGAAGCAACGCTTCACGAGGTAACAGCCAGTAGCTCCTGCTTCGCCGTTTTGATGATACGGTCGCGGAAACGTATAGGATAGCGATGCTCATCGGCGCAATTTACGGTCTTTGATCCACACTGCAGGGTTGCCGCGGTAGATTCCGTCCTGGGCCGCATCGGTAAACAAAGCTCCCCTTGCGGCGAGCACTGCATGGTCGTGCATGGTAACGCCGGGGCCGACAAAGGCATCTGCGGCAACCCAACATTGCCGCCCGATCACGATAGGCCGCAGCAAAAGCTGGAAATCCGGATCATTTACGTCATGCGAGCTGGCACACAAGTAAGCGCCCTGCGAAATCACTGCCCGCTCAGCAATCGAGATTTTTCCCTGATTGTACAGCCGTGCGCCTGGCCCTACTAACGCGTTAGCCCCAACTGAAAGGTTGGCAGGCAGCCAGACGGAGACACTCGCGTGGATACGCGCTGTTGGATCAACACGCGCCCCAAACATGCGCAGAACAAGGCCCCGCCAGCGATGAAATGGTGGGGGTGTCCAACGGGCGAGAAGCAGCCAAGCCAGTCCCCAGACAACCCTTGTCAGGCGGTTGGCCAGCGAAAAGCTGGCACCTCCCTCAAGAGGCTTGCTTTTGGCGGCTTCCAATACGCTCACTTGGCCTCCCGTTGCCACGGCGGCATTCCTTGAATGTGGACTAATTCCACTCCGCACCTTCGATGTGAGAGGTTCGCATCGAAGACTTTAAAACCGGCCCGCGGCCGCCAAGGATTGCAGGATTGCATCATGGCGTGGGCCCAAGCAAGCGCTGGCTGAGTTGATACTCCAGCTGGTCCATCACGCCACCGTAGGACCAGCGCGAAACACTGCGCGCCACTGCGGTCTCACAGCTTTGTGCATAGAGCACGCTGTCATCCAGCAGCTTCTCGATGGCCGCCGCCATGGCCACGGAATCGCCGGGAGGCGTATTGATGCCGCAGCCATCGACTTCGTCGTAAAGTGCAGTCCCCTGCTCCGCAGTTGCCACCACCGGGCGAGCCGAGGCCAGCATGTTGGCAAGCTTCGACGGCAGAACGAGGTCGGCTGCCCCCTGCAACTGGGGCAGCAGATGGACAGAGGCGAGGCCCAGCAATTGCCCGAGCCGCTCGGCCGGCTGCAGATCGTTGAACCTGATGTTCGTCAGCCCCTTCGCGCGCTGCTCGAGATTCGCTCGGTTGGGGCCCTCACCACAGACCACAAAGACAATGTCGTCCCGCCCGGCGAGGTGCCGCGCGACATCGACGATGATCTCTATCCCCTGCTTGTTGGCGATATTACCCGAGTAGAGGGCAACCTTTTTGCCTTCGAGGCCCCAGAGCTGGCGATAGTAGGCGCCGGCGTCGGGATCACGCCCCGGCGCGTTGGCCCAGTTGCGCAATTCGACAACGCGGTCAGGATCGCAGCCCAGCGCCCCCAGGCGCCTGCACATCTGCGGACTGATCGAGGAAACAACGTCCGCTGATCGCAGCAGGCGCTTCTCGACCCAGCGCGCGAACCGACCAAGCACGCCATCCTTCAGGAGACCGGTCGCGAAAGCAGCCTCGATCTCGAAATCCTGCACATGGATCCACAGCCTCGCGCCGGAAAGACGGGCGAGCAGCCACGCGCTTGGAACGCTGAACAAGGCCGGGACGACGCAGATCACGAGGTCCGGGCGCTCACCGCGACTGCGAAATGCGGCGCGCAGAGCGGGGCGAAAAGCCGCGAGACCGAAGCTGAGCAAGTGCAAGGTGCGCTTCAATCCGCTCGGCTGCGCCGGCACATAATGCGGACAGCGCCAAACCTGCACGCCGTTCTCGCTTGTCTGCAGCCAACCCTTGCCGGCGAACTGCGGGAACACCTTCCACCTCGGATAGTATGCATGGCCGCTTATGGCCTCGACCGCAGACCCTCGGGCGACGAGCCCTTCGGCCAGACCGGTCGAGTAGGGACCGATCCCGATCTCTTCGGGGGCGTAGTTGAGGCTGACCAGCGCAATCCGCGTCATGCAGCGGAGTACCTGCTCATATGGCCGCGCTTCTCGACTGCAAATTCACCATCAAACGCAGCATAACCACGAGTAAATTCTGTGATAAAGCGTGAAAGTATTTCTCGCGATCTTAACCGCGACTTTACCGAACCGGATTCGTTCATGATTTCCACAGCCCACCTCAAGAACTTGCACTACTTGGTTGATGGCTCGGAGCAAGGCAAGCTCGAATCGCAGGTTTGCGATGGGTTTTTGAAAAAGTTCATTTTGGTGGTTTGATTTGGGACGCTGAGCTGCGGAAGTTGCAACTATATGTCACGCCCGGTGCGCCGCCTGTCGAGGCAGGAGGGGTCGCGGGGCAAACAAGGGCGTCTGACGTATCGCCAATCCGGTGATTGCCCACAATCCGCAGGTTGCCGGCTTGGTGCACGAACATCGGCTCCGCTGAAGTCTTGCCGACAGCGTTGTTGATAAAGGCAATGCCGGTGCTGCCCTGATCGGCGTAGAGTCCCCAGCCGCCATAGGTCCGTGCTGTCCCGTTAGCGATCTGGTTCCCGCGGACGACCGTCCCGAACTGCCGCCCCAACGTGTAGATCCCGCCCATGTCAGAAAGCACACCCTGGCCGAAATTCTCGATCCGGTTGTCCGCGATCAGGTTGTCGTGGATCGGGCTGAGCTCGTCGCTCCATACCCAGCCCACCGAGATACCGGTGTAGTAGAGATCCGAAATGCGATTGCCGACGATGGCGACGTGGTCGGCCTGTCCCACCCAGATACCCGTGCCCGCCAGATGGATGCGCCCAAGCGAACGCAGCGTATTGCGCAGGATGCGAATGTCTGTTGTCGGGGTCCGGGAAGTCGCGCCACCCTCCCAGTCCGATCCAGGCTGCGGTTTGCGTTGCGGCGATCCGATGAGAACGCCGCCGCCGCCCAGATCCGTGAGCTGGCTGTCAGCAAGTTCGACGTCCGCGCAGTTTTTGCCGATCGCGATCCCTTGCGCGCCCGAGCGCGCGATGCCGATCGAGTGAAAAACAATGGACCGGCAGTTTTCAGCCCTGACGGCAGCGGGGAGCCCGATCTCGGACTGCATGGCCGACCACCCATTGACTGGGAATTCCCAAGCCGCATGCTCGAACTCAATGTTCTCGATTGCGACGTCATGTACCGGCTCGGCCGGAGTGCCTTGCAGGATCAGGAGATTGGTCAGCACGGGTGCAACGACCGCCAATGTCCCAGCGCTCTCCCCCGGTGCCGGGCGATAGCGCACTTCGGACGTGGCGGACGAACATTGCCATTCACCGGGGTCGAGCTGCGCAACCGGCTGGTTTTCAATGTAATACGGCAAGCCGGGCTCGAAGGTCTGCCGGCCCTTGCGCCCGCGGTAGTCTCCGGTGACGGTGAGCCTTCCTGTCGTATTCGAATAGCCGGCCACCCGCAGGCGGGCAGCTGTCCACGCGTCAATTACAACGACTTCGGTCTCGGGCGAAACCTTGAAGTCACCGGGCAAAGCGCCGGACGCGGCGGCAAGCTGCAGCGGTTCGCCAGGTCCGCGCTGATCGGTGATATCGCCCTTCGCGACTGTCAAGGTTCCGCTCTTGGGAAAGCGCGGACGATACCGGCGCACGCCGTTCACGAACAACTGGCTCGGGCACGTGCCTCCGAAGGCGGCAAGATTGATCGTCGCGGCAAGCTCGCCGCCGCGTCCCGGATGCCATCCGCCGATAGGTACGCCGCCACTGACTGCAACCCGGGCGCCGGGGGCACCATAGATGCGCAGAGGCGCATCAGGGGTGCCCGAATCCGCGCTGCGCAGCACCAGCGGCCGGTCCAACCGATAGGTCCCGCCGGCAAGCTCTATGGCAACGGGACGCGCTGCAGGGTTCGCTTGTTCTGCTTCTGCCAAAGCCTGCGCTCGCGCCACCGTGCGAACCGGCCCGGCCCCGCCCTGACCGCTCTGGGGCTTAGACCCATCATTGGTGTCGCTTCCCGTAGGCGATACGTAGACGGTCTCAGCGTGGACCTGCGGCAACGAGCATCCCGCGCCTGAAATCCCGACCGCAAGGCCCGTGACAGTCGTGAGCACCGCCCTCACTTTGGGCAAGCCGATGCGCATGGCGGTCATGGGAAAACATAGCTTTGGAGGGCTGGCACCCGCTCACCAAGGAGCTTCGCGACCAGCGATGAAACTTGCCCAGCGCCCGCTTCGTTAAGATGGATATAATCCGCCTGGTTGCCCGCCTTGCTGTCACCAACCCGCGCGGGCAGAGTTGTTCCCTTCGCGGCGGCCGCCCTTTCGGCAGCGGTCGGCGCACGGTTCTCGAATTCCAGACTCTTCACCGGCCCCATTTGCGCAAAGAGCTGTGCGCTTTTGGAGTTGAGATCGATCACCGGGCTGTTGGTCTGGCTTGCCACCTGGCGCACAGCGTCGGCCCAAGGCGTCAATGAATCCGAGAGCTTGCCGTTCGCAAAATAGCGCCGGGCAAGCGGCGTCACCAGCACCGGGATGGCCCCGCGATCCCGCACCTCACGGATCATCTGGACGAGATTGGCCGGGAATTCAGCCTGCAGGTCGGTGCCGATGGCAGGGTTGGTCGATTTGTCGTTGTGGCCCATCTCGATGAGCACATAGCGCGCGGCATAGCCATTAGTGCCCGCTTCGTTGAGGGCCAGCGCCCAGTGCCCTTCGTTGCGGTAGGTCTTCGTGCTTCGGCCGCCGCGTCCCATGTCGACGCACGACACGTACTGCGTCACATGCTGACCACAAAAGGCTCCGCCCCAACCGGTTTGGACCGCCGTGGTGGAGTCGCCGACAAGTATGATCTTGATCGGCGCCCTGAATTGCACTGCCTGAGGCTGGGCCGGTCCCGGGAGGACACATGCTGCAGCTCCGGTCATGATCAGAAGCAGGGAACGCATGCGCTTCACTCCGTTTAAGTGATTGTCGTGCAGGATGCTACGCCACAACCAGCGCACCGCCCTCAGAACTTGTCGAAACTCACCCCGCCGCCTTCAAGGCGGCGCAGCCAGCGCTCGGGATTATCGGTCAGGCTGCCAACGCGGACTGCCGGATTACCAATCATGATCGAATTGGACGGGACGTCACCGCGGACAACGCTCCCTCCGCCAATGATGACATTATCGCCGATCGTGGTGCCGGGCATGATCAGTGCGCTGATGCCGATGAAGACATTGTCGCCGACCGTTATCGGCTGCCTGATCGCAACGTCCGTGGGCGGGGCCTTGCCATTGGCGATCAAGGCCGTGGTGAGCGAATAGTCATGGGTCAGGAAGTTCACGAACATCGAAATGACGGTACGATCGCCAATGGTGATCAGGCCGAAATCATCAAACCGTGCCCAGCTGGAAATGTATCGCGGTGTGCCGTTTATCTTCAAACCCAACCGCTTCAACATAACGATATAGATCGCCATGTAGGCACGCGGCAAAAAGAAATCCAAGGGGACGATCAGCATCTTGACGGTGTAGAACGTCAGCCGTTCAATCAGGCGAAAGATCATTCTCATTTCTTGTGCTCCGCCACGCTCGTTATGATCGAGCGATATCGATCGGCGACAATTTCAGGCTTCATCATGTCAAGCCGAGCACGGGCATAGGCCAGATGCCGGGCCTCTCCCGGCGCGCGCAGGGCACGGTTTACCGCGGCAGCAACAGCGGACGGATCTGTACGCTGAGCCACATAATGCGGGTAGTCGGGACCAAAAAGCTCGCGGTGCTCGGGAATATCGGACACGACGACAAGTCGGCCAGCAGCCACGGTTTCAAGCAGGACGTTCGGCAGACCCTCGTTGTGGCTCATGCTCACCACGATCGTCGAGTTCGCAAGCTGGTCGGGGACATCCTTGCGGAACCCCATGAACTCGATCCGCTCGCCTGCTCCCTCGGCGGCAGCCAGCGCCTTTAGCGAGGGCTCTTCGGCGCCTCCGCCGATCACCGCAAGATCGAGGGCCGTGTGCTCTGTAGCGAGCATGGCGAATGCCTCGACGACAGTCCGCGGGTTCTTCTGGGGCTCGAGGCGGCCGATCGTGACGACCCGTGGGACGGGCGGAAGCGCTGGCGCCTCCGATCCGCCAACAAGGACGATATTCGGCACCGTCTCGATCGGGCATGTCGCTCCGGCAGCCTGCCAATAGGCGGCGCCCTTGACCGAGTTTGCCACGATAACATCGGCATATCGGCCAAGCTTTCGGCGCAGATTGTATCGCATCTCGTTCGGATAGGCGGAATCGCGTTCCGTCATCACCCAAGCCATGTCGGGCATGAGGCGATGCAGCGCATAGCCATAAACATCGCAAGCATGCAGCCAGGTCATCAGAACCTCAGGTGGATCACGCCGTAGCGCGCGCCAGACGCGCCACACTTTCCTCGGATCATAGTTCGATCCGCTGTCAAAGCGCTGAACGGACAACCGATCATGGCGCAGCAAATCAAAATGCACGCCATCGTAAAAATGGATGAGTCGCAGATCGAGATCGGGATCCGCCTGCAATGCGTTCAGCAGCAGCACGCACTGCCGCTGCGCCCCGCCATCAGAAAATCCGGGAATCAGGAACGCAACCTTGAGCGCCATGGGTTATCGACCCCTGA
Organism: Novosphingobium sp.; assembly: GCF_965228995.1. Taxonomy (GTDB): domain Bacteria; phylum Pseudomonadota; class Alphaproteobacteria; order Sphingomonadales; family Sphingomonadaceae; genus Novosphingobium. Next base: position 242,297 of record NZ_OZ245852.1, read on the forward strand.
ACTTTTTCAGGTAGTAGGCGCGCTTCTCGGCATCCGAGAGGCTCTTGGTGGGGGAACCTTCTGGAACCACCTTGTCACGATACTCGGTGATTGACTTGATGACGCGCGCAGGAACCCCGGCGGCCACGCAATCTGACGGAATGTCGCGGGCAACGACCGAGCCTGCGCCAATCACGACATTGTCGCCGATGGTGACGCCGGGCAGAATGATGCTTCCATACCCGATGAACACATTGTTGCCGACGGTGATAGGCCGAACCAGGTCAATCTCGGGAAACTGATCCCTGAATACCCATACCGCGCCGTCATGGGTTTCAAATCGGGTTTGCGTCGCGCTGACGTGATCTCCCAGCGTCACGAGATAGGGCTCGGTCGAGAAATCGACTTTGATCAGCCGACAACCCTTGCCCAACGTCACACCAATATCGCGCGCATAGCGCTCGGGATGGAGGTTCTTTTTCAATACCGCCCGCAAACGGTTAATGACGCTGAACATGCTGCTCGCTTCTCATCGATTGCTGACGAGGCCGGCCGGGATGCCGACCGCGGCGCGTCTTCGCCGGTGCGTGGCGATACGGGCCGCCGGATTGATCACTCCATAAAGCCAGTAGACCAGACTGCCCCACACCACGATGCGAACCGGGAAGTCGATGGTGTAACGGGGCACTTCGCTCATCATCGCAAGCAAAGCGACATAGAGGAATATGCGCGGCGAAGATGGTCCATTCTTGGCGATGTAGTTTCGGGTTTGCGCCGAGACATAGCCCAGCAATGCCAACCCGATCGCAACACCAGCCGGGCCAAAATCAAGGTAGAGATCGGAAAGGGGATTCGAGCCCAAGCTCCAATTCGCATCGGGTCCAAGCACATAGTAGGCAATGACCTGCGACGTGTCGGTGAACCGTTCGCTCTTCCCGATGATGATACCGCGCACCAGCGGCACGATCCCTCCAAAACCGACGAGCTTGTAGTAGCCGCCGGCATAGGGCTCCGGGTCCGGTGCGAAATCGAAAGTGGCACGGACGGTCATCGTGGTCAGCGCAAAGCTGCTCTCGTCGTCGTCCCGGTGGCTTGCATCTGTGAAGGCCTGCTCGAGGCCTGACCAACCCTGGTCACTTGCCTGCCGATAAATCTCGATGGTGTTGTAAACGATGAGCGCCGGGATGACCGCTGCCAGAAGGATCGGCCACCGGACTTCACGCAAAAAGGCCGCGTATCCACCTACAGCGCCGAGGGCGACGACCAGGAAGTTGTTACGATCCCCGTGAATGAGGATGTACAGCATCCAGAAACTGACTGCCGCTATGATGACCCAATGCCGTAGTTGCAGGCGTCGGCGGAAATAGAGCTGCACGATGATGCGCGACACACCAATCAGGCAAAGCAGAATGGTCAGCGCGTAGAGACCGTTGACCACCGGGGACGCGTCCTCGGTCACACGGTTAACCGCCTGCTGATATCGAGCAAGATCGTCCGGTTCGAGGCCGAAGAAGATGAAAGCCGCAAACGACACCACCAGGACTGCAGCCAGCACCAGATCGAAGGGTATGTAAGCGCTATTCGACTCTACGATGGTCTGAGTGTTAGGTCGACTGCGCGGCACCAGAATGCTGCCAAGGTGAAAGGCCGCGATCCCCGCAAGCGCCAGCAGCATGGCCTTGTTGGCACCTTCGGCATACCCGTCCGCAACCAGCGCGCTCTCGTAGTAGTGCGCGCCGATGCCCAACAGCTCCTGCTGATACGGCAGGAAAAAGAGGATGTAGTAGAACGCTACAAACCCGAATTCGACCGTCAGTCTGATCTTGATGCCCTGCACCACCTCAACCGACGACAGGACATAATAGGCAATGTAGCCATAAATCCCGATCAGGCACGGCAAGGCGACAATGAGATCGAACCCGGGCCGGATAATCAGGAAAAACGCCAGCGACAGGAGAATGACGACCGGATCCACGAACAGCCACAGCCGCTGCCTGTCTACGATCCGCTTCGTCATTGTGCAGCCCTTTGCTTGAAGCGTGCCAAGGCCATCATGCCGATCGCGCGGCGCATGCCTGGGGTTAGAACGAGCCGGAATGCGGCCAGACCGCCAAGTACGAGGGCCGCCGTTGCCGCTTCGGCAAAGCCCAACCATCCTTCAACGTGCCAGACCTGCGACAGGGCAAAGGCCCCCGCTACCGTTGCCAGCATTGCGATCGTTCCACCCAAGTGCCGGTTGTGGCCAGGGATGACGTTGGACACCAGACGCGGGAAAATCAAGTGCAGTGGGACCCGGCCAAGCAGGATGCCGACGAACAGAAACGGTAGCGAGCCGGTCATGCGGAACAGCCCCGCCCCGATCGCAAGCGCAAGCACGGAGGTCACGCCCGACCAGACAACCTTGGGGCCGATGCGCAGGCCGATGTCCTGTATCTGGAAATCGAACCGGATCAGGGAAAGCTGCACCAGAACGGCCACGACCCCCAGGTTGACCAGATCGCCGAGGTAGAAATCCTTGCCGGCCCAGCTCTCCACGAACGGCCTGTTGCAAAGAATCAGGCCCGTCGCCCCCACGGTTAGCAGCGCGAGCAGGATTTCCCGCGTCCGATCTTGCAGGGCCGCTGCGCCTGCAGAATCGCCGCGACCGACCATCGCGCCCAGTTTGGGTGTCACCGCAGAACCCGTCATGAGGCACATCGACATGACAAACGTCGAGATATACGAGGTGAAGGTGTAGCGACTGACCGCGGCCGGACCGACAACGTAGCCGATCGCCAGAACTTCGGTCGAAAGCATCAGGGACTGGATCAGCGATCCGACCATCGTCCAGTTGCTGAACGACAGCACGCGCATCACGTCGCTTCGCCGGGGGAAGGCGATGCCCCACCACTTGATGAACCGTCTCGCCACGATCCAGGTGATGGCACCGTTGAGGAACGACCCCAGCACGGTGGCCGCGCCCACACCGATCAGGCCGAACTTGCCCCACGCCGCCAGCAGCATTGCAAAGTTGGAGAACACGAGAAACGCGGTGGTCAGAACATAGGACCGGTAGCCCTGATTGGTTCCCACCAGAGCAGCATCCGAAATTCCGAGCACACCGCCGAGCACGATGTTGAAACCAAGCAGCGCTGAAAGCCAGCGGGCGCCTGGCAGACTGGCTGCGGGAACGCCCGACACGAGGTTTGGCAGGAACAGGATGATCGATCCGACCGCGATGAAGAGGATCGGAATCCACAACATCCAGATGACGATCGCGGCACCGATGTCGCGCTGTCGTTCGACCGGATCCTCCTCGTGGTCCCGGTGCGCCACGATCCACTTCAGGGCCTGCGAGGCACGCCCGTCGGCCACCGTTGTCAGATCGAGGAGGCGCAGGCAGGATTTCCAGATGCCGAACTGCTCGATGCCCAGCGCGCGTACCATCAACGGGTTGATCGCGATCCCGATAACGCCGAGCACGATGAAATTGGCATAGAGCGCCAGCGCGTTGAGCCTGGTGCTGCTCACTGTTGCATCGCCGCCGCCTTGAGGGAGGGCGCCGCCACTGTGCCCGGCAAACTGAAAAGGTTCTCGGCCGTCGTGCGCGCGGCACAATACTTTTCGGCATAGCGCGCACGGGTCGCGGCGCGATCCGCGCGGACCTCGTCCCGATTGGCGCGCAGCCAGCCCAGGCACTCGGCAATGAAGTCACCATTCTGCGCGATGACCAGCCCGTCCTGCTCTACCTGTTCGGCGATGCAGCCGCGCTCAAAGCTGACAATCTTGCAGCCGGCGGCCTGGGCTTCAAACAGGACGGTCGGCTGCGCTTCGTGCCGGTACTCCGTCGGAAACACGAAGACATCGATATCCCGGTAAAACGCATCCTTCTGCTCGCCGTAAAGCGGCCCGCGATAGTCCAACCGCGCTCCGAACTCCTCACTCGCGCTCTCGATCAGCGCACGATCGGAAGGGTCCGCAACCGGGCCGGCCAACACCGCGCGGACGGGTTCGCCCGCCGCGACTGCTGCGCGCAGCACATCCAGAAAGATATGCAGGCCCTTTTCCCGGGTCAAATTGCTCAGGTGCCCGAGAACGAGCGGCCCCTGCCTGCCCGTCTCCGCCGCCTCGACCGGGGGAACGAATGCAGCGTTGCTGAGAACCATGCCAGCAAGTGCCCGGCTGGAATACGCAGCCCTGAAGCCGCGCTCCATCGCCTCGCCAAGAAAGACATTGCAAAGCGCCGTACCGCCAACGCTCTGGATGGTGCTCATCAGCGCGTTGCGCTGCGTGATATAACCAAAGCTGTGGTGGTGGAGCAGTATACGGTAGCCCGAGAGCCGGGCAGTGCCGATAATCGCCAGCGTGTAGACAAGCCCCAGCCCGCCCTCGCAGGCAACATAGCAGACCCGGCCGGGCGACCGCGCATGGCGGGCGATCGAGAAGCAGGCCTTCAAGCTCTCGCCAATGCGGGAGAGATGCTTTGCAATGCCTGACGCTCCTCGTCGCGAGGCGATGTTATTCACGACGAGCTCGGCCGCCGCCGCCCTGGCTGCAGCAATCGTCTGCTCCGTAATGTAAGAGAATCCGCTGACGGGAGGTGGCAACTGGCCCACGGCAACGACATGTGGAGCCTTCATCATGCACGCTCCTGGGCAACAGGAACCAGACCCGCGTTGGGCGCAATCCGCGCAGCGAACTTGAACACGGATGCGGAATGCCGACCGGACTTTCCCGATGCGCGGCCCGATTCCGGCACAGAGCAAGACACTCGGTAAAAGGGCAGAATGCCTGATCCGTTCTTCGACATCGTGTACCTTGAAAGCCTACTCGCTCTTTAGCAGTCGCACAAGAAGCTACCGCACTGCGAAACAAGAATGAAACATTGCATCAAAACATCGCGGAAGCATCGAGATGTTCTCACGCAATTGGGAATCAAAGCCAATTCAGATCGATATTAGAAATTCGGTTCTTGGCAATCTTGGCCTGCAGGGCTGCATGCTTCGGCTTCAGACCCATGCTGCGTTCGTGCGTCTCAACGACGATGAAATCAACGTTCTTGTGAACGCCCGCGTCGATCATGTCCGGGAGCACATCATACTCGGCGCCTTCGATATCCATCTTCAGGAAGCGCACGTGCCCGAGGCCGGTCAGGAAATCCGTCAAACGAATCACCTCGACTTCAACGAATCGATCCGTCGAGACATTGTCTTTCTCGGCCATGAGCGAGGAAGCCTGCACGGCGCCCATCGAATCGTCATCGGGGGCCAGATATAGCTTCAGTCGACCAGCCTCCTTGCTCACTGCCTGGTTGTAGCAGTGAACCTTCGGCTCATTGGCAAAGCGGCTGGAAAGCCGTGCAAACGCCTCGGGATGCGGTTCAAACGCATGAACGATCGCGCCTCGATCAAAGAAACATTGGGTAATGTCCCCGATATGAGCGCCACAATCGATCACAATATCACCTGGACGAATTTTAGAGTAATAACGTGGCGCAACAACTTTATGGAACCAGATGCTGCGTGCGTGGATCCGCACTCTTTCGGCGATACCGATTCTTCTCATACATAAGTCCTTCACTCTAGAGGATGTAGGCACTTAAGTTTTGATAGAAACGTTTTTTATTTATCGCCCGAAGGATGCATAAATTTATTACCGCCTGTTAAAACTCCAAATGTTTAAAAGGTCGAACTTTGTAAATTTATCAAAAGAAAAATCGTTTGATTATTACTTTTTACGGATAAAGATGAACAGCGTCGCCGCAAGATAAGACGGCAGAAATTTATGCAGGCCGAGGAACATGCGGTACATAAACTTCTTGTTGAAGTGATATGACGGATCGGCCGAGTCCATAAACGTCAGCACATCAGCCCGATCACCGAAAACATCTTCAAGCTGCCGGGTCGTGTTCATCCGATAGAATGTCCTGAATACATCCTCCTCCTTGCGGAAGGGCTGGATCTTTTTCAGGAACGTAGCGTGCTTGGTGTTATCCACCATGCGGGACGCCATTGAAATGTAGCCGTTCTTGTTGGGGGTCCGGGCGCAGATATAGCCACCTGGCTTCAGCACGCGCAGCAATTCCGATGCGACGATCTGCGGATCCTCGACATGTTCAAACACCCAGCTCGACGTGATGAGATCGAACTTGTTGTCCTCGTAGGGCAGCTTGAAGTCCGGACCAAGAACGCGCGCCTCGTCGATGTAGGGGTTTTCCAGAACCGCCGGGTCGATATCGCAGCCATGCGATTCAGCGCAGCGGCCTTTGAAGATCTGGAGCTTCTGCAGGAACACCGAAGGGCATTCAGAAATGTTCGCGCCGCGACCGGCACCGAAATCGAGCACTACGGAATCATCCCGCAGCAACGCGTTGACCTTGGCGTACATCATCAGCGTCCCGTCAAGACGGCTGAAATTGTCGATCTCACTTTCAGGGAAGAACGCCGATTTGATCTGCTGCTCAGCCTCTTGGCTCGGCGTCAACTTCGCTTCGACATTCATGGGTCACCTCCAACCTAAGCAAAGTCGCTGACACCAGCTGTGGACCAGAGGCACGCCAGCCCGAAATGCCCCGACGCCCATCCCGCGGATCGCCGATGCATTCATATTGAATGCTGCTTTGCACAATAAATGTTGCAATTGCAACGCTCCCAAACGTTACCGAGCGCGTGGTCGCCTCATTCTGACCCGCGGCGAGTTGACCTTTCACAGAACCGAGGGGCACACGTTGCGCAGCCTGCGCCGGCCCGCCCCGCAAGGTCCGCTCTCAGGCCCTGTGCGAAGCTGTCGATGTCAGTTCTTGGGCGGGTTGAAGCTGCCGCTGACCCGGCCGCCGCTCCGCACGGTTCCGCCCTGGCCAGTCGCTGCCCCAAGGCTTGCCGCACCGCCGCTGGACCGGCCATCGATGTTCGAAACGCCAGTGTTGAGATCGATCACCAGCCGCCCGCCGTTCAACGTGTCGGAACCCCGGCGCAGTGCGACGTTGCCGACCATCGTGATGATCTTTGCGTTGAAGTCGTAGACCGCAGCATCGCCGGTCGCCCGCTCGTTGCCGCGTGTCACCACCACGCCGCCGGTCGCGTCGATCCGCTGGATCTGCAACGTACCGGCGTCGGTATAAGCCATCGTGGTCCGCGCAGCGCGCATCGTGAGATCAGCCTGCGTAATCTCGACATTGCCGGACAGAACCGCGCGGTTCTGCTTATCCATGAGCTCGATACGGTCGGCCCCGAAATTGACCGGGGCCTTGCTGTTGTGCGCTGCAATGGCCTGCGCACCCAGATGCTGCGCGCCGGCGACCAGCGCTGCGCTCGCCGCAAAGCCGAGTGCAAGAGATCGCATGGGCCGACTGGCCTTCAAGGCTTCGATCAATGTCGTCATGGCATCTTCAGCTTGCCGGGCTCCATCACCAGGCGCGCATGGCCATCAAGTGTGACGGTCCGCGCTTCGAGATCGGCGCTTATCCTGTCGGCCGAAAAAGTGCCAGCAGGAATGCGCCCTTCCGCCCGTCCTTGGCTGACGAGGCGGCGCTTGCCGATGTCGATATCGGCACCTTCCGTCACCATGCGGTAGCCGTCCGAAGTCTCGAAATTGACCGGAGTCGGCACATCGATCTTCTGCCTGGCAAAGTCATAGAGCCCCGCACCGGTCGTCAGACTGGCCGGTCCGTCGTTCAACATGACCCGCGCGGTGATGTCCCGCATCTCGACCTCGTCCCGTGTCTCGGAATGCTGGACTGCACTGCCCGCCGTGACCGAGAAGCTTCTGCCGGAATCGTCCTGTCCGCGGTACATCGCGCTCACCACACGCAGCCGGTCGTTGACCATTGCCACCTTGTTGCGATCGAGCAGGAAGCTGATGTCCCCGCGCGGCGAGAACGGGGCAATCACGAGAACCGCCAGCAGCGCACCAATCGCCGCGGGCAGGCCCACTGCCACGAGCTTCACCATACGGTCGTGGAAGCCGCCTGGCGCAGCGAAATGCTGCCGGCGACCGCGCAGGCTATCGGCCTTCTGGGTCATCGCGCTGGCTGTCTGGCGAACGTCACCTGCAAGCCCTCACTCGTGGCTGAAGATGTCGCGATCGGCCCAGCCGGCGATGTCGAGCAGCGACCGCGTCGGCAGGAACTCGAAACAGGCCTGCGCTATATCGGTACGTCCCTCGCGCGCCAGCCTCTCGACGAAAATGGCATGCATCGCATGGAGATAGCGCACGTCGGACGCGGCATAGTCCTGCTGTGCATCGCTCAGCGTCGGCGCGCCCCAGTCGCTGGACTGCTGCTGCTTGGAAATCTCCTTGCCGAGCAGTTCACGCACCAGTTCCTTGAGGCCGTGGCGGTCCGTGTAGGTCCGCACCAGCTTGGACGCGATCTTGGTGCAGAACACCGGCTCTGCCATCACCTTCAGGTAGTAGTGGATGGCAGCCAGATCGAAGCGGGCAAAGTGAAACAGCTTGAGCCGCGATGGATCCGCGAGCACCGCCCTGAGGTTGGGCGCAGCATAGTCGCTCCCCGCAGCAAACCGCACGAGATGCTCGTCGCCATGCCCATCGGAAATCTGCAGCAAACAGAGCCGATCCCGCGTGGTGATGAGCCCCATCGTTTCGGTATCGACAGCGACCGGGCCCGGCGCAAGCACGCCCTCGGGCAGGTCTTCTTCATGAAGATAAACAGCCATTCGCCCCGCTTAGGCGTTCGGGGCGGTGGCGGCAAGCGCGGGAATCGGGCCGATGCGTGGAGTTACTTCCGTCCGACGCTGCTGTAGTGCCATCCGGCGGCACGCACCTGATCGGGGTTGTAGACGTTGCGCAAGTCGACCAGCACGCGGCTGCTCACAAGCTGCGCCACCCGATCGAGGTCGATGCCGCGGAAGGCGTCCCATTCGGTCACGAGCACCACGGCATCGGCGCCAGTCACAGCCTCGTAAGCGCTGCTTGCCATGGTCACGTCGGGCAACAGCGGGCCAGCCGCTTCCATGCCTTCCGGATCATAGGCGACGATCTGCGCTCCCACATCTTGCAGCGCCTGCACGATCGCGATCGAGGGCGCATCGCGCATATCATCGGTGTTGGGCTTGAAGGTGAGGCCAAGCAGGGCAATCCGCCGCCCGCGCGGCTCGCCGACACCGGCTTCCGCCATGGCCTCGATCACCTTGCGGCCCATCGCGCGCTTGCGGCTGTCGTTGACGCGCACCACAGCTTCGACCAGCCGCACCGGGCTTGCATAGTCCTCGGCGGTCTTGAGCAGCGCGAGCGTATCCTTGGGGAAGCAGCTGCCGCCATAGCCGGGTCCGGCATGGAGGAACTTGGCACCAATGCGGTTATCCAGTCCGATACCGCGCGCCACATCCTGCACGTCTGCGCCGACTTTCTCGCAGAGATCCGCCATTTCGTTGATGAACGTGATCTTGGTCGCGAGGAACGCATTGGCGGCGTACTTGATGAGCTCGGAGCTCCGGCGTCCGGTGAAAAGCAGCGGAGCCTTGTTGAGGAAGAGCGGGCGATAGACCTCGGTCATCACGCCGCGCTCCCATTCCTCCTCGGCGCCCACCACAATACGGTCGGGCCGCTTGAAGTCCCCGATCGCTGCGCCCTCGCGCAGGAACTCGGGGTTGGAGACAACCGCAAACTTGGCATCCGGACGGCTTGCGCGGATAATCCGCTCCACTTCGTCACCGGTGCCGACCGGAACCGTCGACTTGGTAACGATGACCGCCGGACCGGTCAGTCCGTCGGCAATTTCCTGCGCAACGGCATAGACGTAGGAAAGGTCGGCATGGCCGTCACCGCGCCGCGAAGGCGTTCCAACCGCGATGAAAATCGCCTGCGCGCCATCGATCGAGGCAGCAAGGTCGGTTGAAAACGAAAGGCGGCCCGCCTGCGCATTGGTTGCCACCAGCTCGGCGAGCCCGGGCTCGTAGATCGGCATGACGCCTGCAAGCAGCCGGTCGATCTTGCTCGCGTCCTTGTCGATGCAGACCACATCATGGCCGAAATCGGCGAAGCAGGCACCCGATACCAGCCCGACATAGCCGGAGCCCACCATTGCGATCTTCATACCGGAATCCCCACGCGCACAACGAACGATACGGTGCTGCGGATAGCAAGGGGAAGCGTCCCCATGCAAATGGTATTCCCGCACTGCAGCAAACGTTCTAGGCCGGGCTGGCCATGACAACCACCGCAATCCCTGAAACCTGGCGCACCGCGCTGGAATCCGTTCTGACGGGCCGCCCGATGCGTGCGCTGGGCGGTTTCCTCCGCGCCGAGGAAGCTGCTGGCAAGCCGATCTATCCGCCGGCCGGAACACGGCTTGCCGCACTTGCGCACACCCCGCTGCCATCGGTTCGCGCCGTGATTCTCGGACAGGATCCCTATCATGGTCCCGGACAGGCACATGGCCTTGCGTTTTCGGTGCAGCGCGGCGTGGCGATCCCGCCCAGCTTGCTCAACATCTTCAAGGAGCAGGAAGCCGATCTCGGCCTGGCACGGCCCGCGCACGGCCATCTCGAAGCCTGGGCGAACCGCGGCGTGCTGCTCCTCAATACGGTGCTCACGGTCGAGGCGGGACAGGCCGGCTCGCATCAGGGCAAAGGCTGGGAACTGTTCACCGATGCAGCCATCCGCGCCGTCGCCCAGCGCACCTCGCCCTGCGTCTACCTCCTCTGGGGCAGCCATGCGCGTTCCAAGGCCGCGCTGATTCGGGAGGCCAGTGCCGGGCCGCACCTCCTTCTCGAAGCCCCGCATCCCAGCCCGCTCTCGGCCCATCGCGGCTTCCTGGGATGCCGGCATTTCAGCCAGGCAAATGCATTCCTCGAAGAACATGGCAGCGGCGCGATCGACTGGCGCCTGCCTGATTAGACCCTAAAGCCACCCGATGCGCCGGAACCGCCACAGCAGCCCGCCGCAGATCACGATGATCAGTGCCCACACCATCGGATAGCCCCAGCGCCAGTGGAGTTCCGGGAGGTAGTCGAAGTTCATGCCATAGATGCCGGCGATTGCCGTCGGCACTGCAAGGATCGCGGCCCAGGCGGCGAGCTGGCGCGTGATCACGCCCTGCCGGTGCTGTTCGAGCAGGCCTGCCGTCTCGACCGTCGCGGCGAGGGTTTCCTTGAGGCCCTGCATCCGCGCCATCGCGCGCCGGACATGATCGAGCACATCGCGGAACCAGATGCGCGCCGAAGGATCAATCACCGGTAGGTCCGCCTCTGCGAGCCGCAGCGTCAGCTCCTCCATCGGCCCGATGATCCTCTCGAATCGCCTGAGTTCGCGGCGCAGGCGGAAAATGCGGCGTATCGTTGCGGGATCGGGGAACTGGTCGACCGCAGCTTCCTCGATGCTGTGCGCGACGTCTTCAAAGCGGTCCGCGATCGGCAGATAGCCATCGACGATGAAATCGAGCACCGCGTGGAGGACATAGTCCGCCCCTTCGGAAAGGTGATCGCTGTCCGCCTCCAGCGCGCGGCGCAGATCGGCATGGGCACGTGCAGAGCCCAGCCGCACAGTCACGATGAACTGCGGCCCGAGGAACACCGCCGTCTGGCCATAGGTGATCGAATCCTCCGTCGCCCCCATCATCGCGGTGCGCGCCACGACGAAGAGCTGCTTGCCGTAGATATCGACCTTGGGCAGCTGGCGCGGGTTGAGCGCATCCTCGACCGCCAGCGGATGGAGCCCGAACTGCCGGGCAGCGCGCTCCATCTCGTCGGGAGTCGGATCACACAGGCCAATCCAGTCGAAGCAACCGCGCGGCAAGGCCTCGTGATGCGCAGGCACGCCAGTCACGGCCAGTTCGCCGGGATGGGCTTTCCCTTCGGTATAGCGGCGCGCGGCGATGATCGGCATGGGATCCCTTCTGTCGTCCCGCCCGGGAAAGCGCAATCGCCGCGTTTAATCGCCCGTTGAAACAGGCTGGCAATCATTGCCCCGGCTGTTATCATGCGTGTCAATAACATCGGAGGATAGCATGGGTTTCGAGGGCACGCGGCGCACCGGTCAGCCGGATATCGACGTCGCGATCATCGGCGCCGGACTTTCCGGCATCGGCATGGCCGCGCACATGCAGATGCTCTGCCCGGACCGCAGCTACGCCCTGTTCGAGCGCCGCCCGCAACTTGGCGGTACCTGGGACTTGTTCCGCTATCCCGGCGTCCGTTCTGATAGCGACATGCACACGCTGGGCTTCATCTTCGAGCCGTGGAAGCACGAGAAATCCATCGCCGACGGCCCCGCGATCCTCGATTACCTTAACCGCATCGTCGATGAGCGCCGCATCCGCGAGCACATCCGCTTCGAGACCAAGGTCGTCTCGGCCAATTGGGAAAGCGCCTCGGCCTGGTGGGTGATCACCACCGAAGCCGAAGATGGGCAGCGCAGCCGCACCACCGCGCGGTTCCTCTATCTCGGCTCGGGCTACTACGATTACGACACGCCCTATGACCCTGCCATCCCGGGCCGCGAAGACTTTGCCGGCACGATCATTCACCCGCAGTTCTGGCCCGAAGACATCGACTACACCGGCAAGCGCGTCGTCGTGATCGGCTCGGGCGCGACGGCCGTCACCATCGTACCCGCGATGGCAAAGCAGGCCGCTCACGTCACCATGCTCCAGCGCACGCCGACATGGTACGCGATCCGGCCTGCGCGCGATGCGATTGCCAACACGCTGCGCAAGTTCCTGCCCGAAAAGCTCGCCTACCGGATCACGCGGTTCAAGAACGTCACGATGCAGAACATCGTGTTCAAGCGCGCCCGCAACGAGCCGCAGAAGGTCAAGGACTTCCTCACCAGGAAGCTGCAGGAAGCGCTCGGCCCCAAATACGATCCCGCCACGTTCACCCCGCCCTACAATCCGTGGGAGCAGCGCCTGTGCCTCGTGCCCGATGGCGATCTGTTCGATGCGATGAAGGCCGGCAAGGCCGATATCGTCACCGACCATATCGAGCGCATCGATGCGGAAGGCATCGAGCTCAAATCGGGCAAGCGGCTCGATTGCGACGTGATCGTCACCGCGACCGGCCTCGCGCTCGCCATGGCAGGCAAGATCGCGCTCGGCATCGACGGCCAGCCGGTGCGAATGAACGAGCGCTGGTATTACAAGGGCTGTATGTACTCGAACCTGCCCAACCTTGCGCAGGTCTTCGGCTACCTCAACGCTTCGTGGACCTTGCGCGCGGACATCGACGCGGACTTTGTCTGCCGCCTGCTCAACCACATGAAGAAGGTTGGCGCCGACAGCGCGACCCCGGTGCTCACTGACGAAAGCGCGCTCGAGGCGGACACCCCGCTCGATCTGTCCTCCGGCTACATCCAGCGCGGCCTTGCGATCCAGCCGAAGAACGCGAAGACCATGCCCTGGCGGCTCAACCAGGACTATCTGTTCGACCGCAAGTACCTCAAGGAAAACCCCATCGACGACGGCATCCTGCGCTTCGGCAAGGCGGCCACCGCGGCGGCGGCGAAGGCGGGCGAGGTGGTCGAACCGGCGGAGTAACTTCTCGCGAAGTTGACACAGTTGACACGGTCCAGAGCGAAAACCGTCAGTCCCGGCGGCCGGCGCTTTCCTGCTGATCTCCAAGGATAATCCACAGGGCTGCTCGCTGCGCGTGTAGACGCAGCAGACAGGTGTGTGTTGGAAACGGCGGTCGGGTCACGCCGCGCCCTTCTCTCAACCCGCAAGCCGAGGGGCGGGGCCGTCAGAGGGTGCGGCCTGGCATAAACAACGGTTCAAAAAGCGGCGCGGACAATGCGCGCGATTGCGGCGTGTAGGAAAACGATTTGTGGCATGAGCCGCGGCTGGCAGGATGGAGTGAGGGGATGCAGAGGGGGAGATTGGCGTATCCGGCAGTGTGCCCCAAAATGCTTCGCAAGCCTGGCCTTATCTGTGCCGCCGCGCTTGGGCTGCTGACACCGGCGGCCCACGCCCGCGATATCAAGGTTGCGCTGACCTTCGATGATCTGCCCGCGCTCAGCATCGTGAACCAGCAGGCCTATATCGACACATCGAACGTCAGGCTCCTCAGCGGACTGAAGCGGCATCACTTTCCGGCGATCGGGTTTGTCAACGAGGGCAAACTGGATGAAGGCGAGCGGGCGGCGCAGATCGCGAACCTGAAGCGCTGGCTCAATGCCGGGATGGATCTGGGCAACCACACTCTCTCGCATGAATCGCCCAATACGCTTGGTGCTGAAGGCTATATCGCCGACATCGCGCGCGGCGAGCCCGTCCTCCGCTCGCTCATGGCGCAATATCATCAGCGCCTGAGCTGGTTCAGACACCCTTATCTCGAAACCGGCTATCCGGCACCGGTCAAGACCAGGATCAACAACTGGCTATCGGCCCACGGTTATCGCATCGCGCCGGTCACCATCGATGCAGACGATTGGGAATTTGCCGAGCCTTACGACGATGCCATCGCGCGCGGCGATACCGAGGCGCAGCGCCACATCAAGGGCGAGTACCTCGCCTATACCGAGAAGCTGATCCGCTGGTCGTTGGCGAGCTCGCGCAACCTGTTCGGACGCGGCATCGCGCAAGTGATGTTGCTGCACTGCACGCGGCTGAACGCCGACACCATCGATGATCTCGCCGCCCTGCTCGGCCGCCTGCACCTGCATCCGGTGCGTCTGTCACGCGCCATGCGCGACCGAGCCTACCGCATCCCGGATACCTATGACGGCAAGGACGGCATCAACTGGCTGGAGCGCTGGTCACTCTCGCTCCACAAGGACTTGCCCGATACCGGAAACGAGGACCCACCGGAGGATATCCGCAAGGCCTATGACCGCGTGGATACGGATCCGGGCCGATAGGGCAAAGGTGCAGCGCCGGTTGGCGTGCCGGGACGAGCTGGAGAGCACAGCGTAGTCAAGCCTGCTGACAGGCAAGGCAACAAATTGGCGTAAGCACCAGATTAAAGATCGTCCTAACTACACCAGTATTTCTTGAAGCCGAGATCTGGTGCATCTTTTACTGGCTTTTACTGGTAATATTTACCTCAGCCCCTACTATCTTTCGTTGACATCGCCTAGGCATTAGTGAAGGTTTCAGCCTTACACTTTTGTAAGGGTGCATGCACCATGGTGAGGATCGGGCAAGGCTTCAAGCGATGGTCTTCGATCAGATCGATCAAGCCTCAAGATGAGGTGCGCAAGAGATTTGGCGCATCAGCGAAATCGGGCGCTCTTCCGGTGCGCGGAACTTTTCATCACAGCGCGGATTATTTGACCAAGCAGGCACCTCGGAAGGCGATGACCCCAAGATGACGCATTGGCACCAGCTGTTTGCCGCAGACATGAAGGCCTGTTTCCCGCAGTACACCCACTGGAAGGCGATCTACCGTGTCAAGCATCCGGTCCTCGATTGGCTGAGATCGCTCCGCTGGCTCGAAAACCTTGATCAGGCACGCCGGAAAAATCCGTTCTTGAACGCCGTGTTTTACGTCGGCATATTTCTGCACAGGCGGAAGAGTATTCGCCTCGGCTATACTATTCCCTTGCACACATTTGGCCCGGGACTTTCGATCGCACATTGGGGCACGATCGTTGTCAATGGTGATGCCAGAATTGGTGGAAATTGCCGCATTCATCAGGGCGTCACGATCGGAAGCAGCGGCGGCAAGTCTCCGATCATCGGCGACAACTGCTTCATCGGGGCAAATGCCTCGATCATCGGCGGCGTCAAACTGGGGAATAATGTGCGCATCGGCGCCAATTCACTGGTGAATCGCTCGTTTCCCGATGGGGCTGTGCTCGTGGGAATTCCAGCCCGCAATCTGGCCGGAAGCAAGGACGCTGCGGACGTTCTCGGCGCCTATCAACCAGAAGCTGAGCTCTGACGACTTCGCCCGCGCGAAAGGGCCATTGCACGCCATCCGGTTTGCGCTATCGCTCTCGTCCATGACCCAACCTGCACGCATCTGGACCGCCGCGCTCATTGTCGTGGGCGATGAGATCCTTTCCGGCCGCACGCATGACAAGAACATCGCGCAAGTCGCGACATGGCTGGGGGTGCAGGGCATTCGCCTGCGCGAAGTGCGGGTGGTGCCGGATGACATGGCGGCGATCATCGAGGCAGTGAACGCACTGCGCGCGCGCAATGATTACCTCTTCACCACAGGCGGCATCGGGCCAACGCATGATGACATCACGGTGGACGCCGTGGCCGAAGCGCTGGGCGTGCCGGTGGTCATCCATCCCGAGGCGGAGGCGATGCTGACCCGCTATTACGAGACGCGCGGCGGTATCAATCCGGCGCGGCTGCGCATGGCGCGAGTGCCCGAAGGCGCGGATCTCATTCCCAACCGGCTTTCGGGCGCGCCGGGGATCCAGATCGGCAATGTGTTTCTCATGGCGGGCGTGCCGGGCATTACCGCGCAGATGCTCGATGGGCTGACCGGCACGCTGGAAGGCGGCTTGCCACTGCTCTCCGCCACGATCGGCTGCTGGGTGGCCGAAAGCGAAGTGGCGGACCTGCTGCGCGAGACGGAGAAGGCGCACGAAGGCTGCCAGATCGGCAGCTATCCCTTCTTCCGCGAAGGCAAGGTGGGCGCGAACTTCGTGATCCGCTCGGTCGATCAGGCCGAGCTTGATGCCTGCGCGCAAGTGCTGGTGGATGGGCTGGCCGCGCTGGGCCGCGCTTCGGTGCCGGGGGGCATCTGACCCTGCGCTTCGCAGCGGCGGCGGGGCTTGCGCTCGTGAGTACCGCTTGCGCGCCGACGCTGAGCCGCTTTGAGCGCACCCTCGCCAGCCATGATAGCGCCACGGCGGCGCTGGGTGAATGGTGCGCGGCGCAGCGAATTGCCGCATCGGCCCAAATCGTGGCGGATACCGAGCAGGGGGCAAACGAGGCCGCCACGCCAGCGATCCGCACGGCGCTGGGCGTGACGGCAGGCGAGCCGCTGGCCTTCCGTCATGTCCGGCTGCGCTGCGGCGGAGCGGTGCTATCCGATGCGAAGAACTGGTATGTGCCTGCCCGGTTGACCCCGGCGATGAACTCCGCGCTGGAAACCACGCGGACACCCTTCGGCACGGTCGTGCGTCCGCTTGGCTTCCGGCGCGAGCGGCTGGAAAGCCAGCGGGGGCGCACGGAGGGCTGCCCGGCAGGGACGGTCCTTTCACACAAGGCCGTGCTGCGGCTGGCCGATAGCAAGGCAATCAGCCTGGTGATCGAGTGCTACACGCGGGCGAATCTGGCGAAAGGGGCTTTCTGATGCGCGTTCTTCTCACCGGCTCGTCCGGCTGGCTCGGCCGTTTCCTTGCGCCTGCGCTGCGTGCTGCGGGGCACACGGTGACGGGCCTCGATGCGGCTCCCGGCCCGGAGACGCATGTCGTGGGCACGATTGCCAGCCGCGCGGTGGTGGACCGGGCGATGGGGCTGGGGATCGACGCGGTGGTGCACGCGGCGGCGCTGCACAAGCCGGACATCGTGCGTTACCCTGCGCAGACGTTCATCGACGTGAACGTCACCGGCACGCTCAATCTGCTCGAAGCGGCGCAGGCGGCGGGGCACGACCGGTTCGTGATGACTTCGACCACCTCGTTGATGATCAGCGAGGCGATCCGGCGCGAGGAAGGGACGCACGCTGTCTGGCTCGACGAGAGCACCGGGCCGCTGGCGCCGCGGAATATCTATGGGGTGACCAAGCTGGCGGCAGAGGGGCTGTGCCGGCTCTTTGCAGCGGAGCATGGCCTCGCCTGTGTGGTGCTGCGCACGTCGCGGTTCTTTCCCGAAGATGACGATACGCACGCCCGGCCATCGGGCGAGAACCTCAAGTCGATCGAACTGCTGCACCGGCGGCTGACCGTGGAGGATGCGGCAGCCGCGCATGTCATGGCGCTGGAGAAAGCACGCGAGGTGGGGTTCGGGCTCTATCTCGTGAGCGCGCCGACACCGTTCGCGCGCGCCGATGCCGGGGCGCTGAAGCGCGATGCCGCAGGGCTGATCCGCGAACGCTTCCCCGATGCGGAAGCGCTGTTTGCCGCGCGGGGATGGGAGCTGCCGAGGAGCCTGGGGCGGGTCTACGATCCCGGCCTTGCCGAGCGAGAGCTGGGCTGGCGCGCGCAGACCGATTTCGCCGCCGTGCTGCAGGCGCTGCGGGACGGCGCGCCGCTTCCCTTCGCGCACGATCCCGCCTACACCTCGCCGCTCACCAGGGACCGCTGACCTCCGCGCGGCCGCCAAGGGCTAAACCACCAAAAATTCCGGCCAATTTGACCCCCGCCAATTCGTGGCTCGTGGATCGGCACTATGCCCCTGCCAAGACCGGCAAGGAGCACAGCCATCATGCCAAGCGATCATCTCAATCCGCCGCCGCGCCGCGCTCACATGATCTGGCGCCGCGCGCTGCCTGCTGCGCTCCCGCTGGCAGCAGCGCTTACCGCGCTCGTCGTGGCGCGGCCCGCGCAGGCTGTGCCGAGCTATGCCGAGCAGACCGGACAGCCTTGCCAGGCCTGCCATGTCGGCGGGTTCGGGCCGCAGCTCACGCCGTTTGGCCGCGAATTCAAGCTGGGCGGCTATACCCTGCGGACCAAGCCGTTCAATGTGCCGATCGCCGCGATGGCGGTGGCTTCGTACACGCACACCAGAAAGGATCAGGTGCCCGCGCCCGATCACCTGCAGGTCAACGACAACGTGGCGTTCGATCAGGGCAGCGTGTTTCTGGCGGGCGGGGTAGGCCAGCATTTCGGCGGCTTCGTGCAGGTCACCTACGACGGGGTGGGGCGCGCCTGGTCCTGGGACAACGTCGATCTGCGCGCGGTGACGCAGGGCAAGGTGTTCGGCAAGGACGCCGTGTTCGGCCTCACGCTCAACAACAGCCCGACCACGCAGGACGTATGGAACACCACGCCTGCCTGGGGCTTTCCCTATACCGATACTGCCGTTTCGGGCACGCCGGGGGCCGCGGCGCTGATCGACGGGGGCCTTGCGCAGAACACGCTGGGACTTTCGGCCTACAGCTGGATCGACCACAAGCTCTACCTCGAAGCGGGGGCCTATACTACGCCGGGCGCGGGCACCTTGCGCTGGCTGGGCGCCGATCCTGCCTCGCCGGGCGATATCTCCGGCCTCGCGCCCTATGGCCGGGTGGCCTATCAGAAGGATATCGGTGGCGGCACGTTGGAAGTGGGCGCCTTCGCGCTCAAGGCCGCGCTCAATCCGGGGCGCGACCGCACGACCGGGCAGACCGACCACTATTCCGACGTGGGGCTCGATCTTTCATGGCTGAAGCCCGATGCCAGCGGCGATACCTTCACCGTCGACATGCGCTATGTTCATGAAAAGGCGGGGCTTCGGGCGAGCTGTCTGCTCGCGCTCGCTCCGGTGAATTGCGCCGAAGTGACGCTGAACGAATGGCGCGGCACAGTCGGATACAACTGGCGCGGCAAAGTGGGGGCAACGGTCAGCGTGTTCGCCGCCGGCGGCACACCGAACGGCTTCCTCTATGGCGGAACCGGACGGCCCGACAGCAACGGGGTGATGGCCCAGCTTGACTATACCCCGTGGGGTGCGGGCACTTCGCCGCTGGGGCCGCGCGCCGCACTGCGTGTGGGTGCGCAGTTCACGGCCTATGGGCGCTTCGATGGCGCGCGCCGCAACTACGACGGCGCCGGAGCCAACGCCGCCGACAACAATGCGCTGCGGCTGTTTACCTGGGTCGCGTTCTGAAACGCAAAAGGCCGGGAGGGTTTCCCCTCCCGGCCTTTTGTATTGCAGCCGTACGGCTGGATCAGCCGCCGTGGACTTCCGCCACGTCGACCTTGAGGCCCGGGCCCATCGACGAGGACAGACCGACCTTGCGCAGGTACTTGCCCTTGGCGCCAGCGGGTTTCGCCTTGACGATCGCATCGACGAACGCATCGAAGTTGGCGCGCAGCGCCTCGTTCGAGAAGCTCATCTTGCCGATGCCGCCGTGGATGATGCCCGCCTTTTCGACGCGGAACTCGATCTGGCCGGCCTTCGCTGCCTTGACCGCATCCGCAACGTTCGGGGTGACGGTGCCGAGCTTCGGGTTCGGCATCAGGCCCTTGGGACCCAGCACCTTGCCGAGGCGACCGACGATGCCCATCATGTCGGGCGTCGCGATCACGCGGCCGTAGTCGAGGTTGCCGTTCTGCATGTCCTCGAGCAGGTCTTCGGCGCCAACCTTGTCAGCACCAGCCGCGAGCGCGGCTTCGGCCTTGTCGCCGCGAGCGAACACGGCAACCTTGACATCCTTGCCGGTGCCCGAGGGCAGCGTGACCATGCCGCGGACCATCTGGTCGGCGTGGCGCGGATCGACGCCGAGGTTCAGCGCGACTTCGATGGTTTCATCGAACTTGGTGCGCTTGAGGTCCTTGAGAAGCTGGATCGCCTCATCAACCTTGTAGAGCTTCTGGTTGTCGCCGAGCTTCTCGGTGAGCGACTTCTGGTTCTTGGTCGTCTTCATCGAATCAGCCCTCCACCTGCAGGCCCATGGCGCGCGCCGAGCCTTCGATGATCTTGATCGCAGCATCCATGTCGTTGGCGTTGAGATCCTTCATCTTGATCTGGGCAACTTCACCGAGCTGCTCACGGGTGATCTTCCCGGCAGAAACCTTGCCGGGCTCCTTCGAGCCAGACTTGAGGCCGAGCACCTTCTTGATCAGGAAGGTTGCCGGCGGGGTCTTGGTGACGAAGGTGAACGACTTGTCCGAATAGACCGTGATGATCGTGGGCAGCGGGGTGCCCTTTTCGACTTCCTGAGTCGCGGCGTTGAATTCCTTGCAGAAACCCATGATGTTGACACCACGCTGACCGAGCGCAGGCCCGATCGGCGGCGAGGGCTTCGCTTCACCAGCTGCAACCTGCAGCTTGATGTAACCATCAATTTTCTTGGCCACGGGGGCCTCCTTTCGTCCTGTTGGGGCCAGAAGACCCCGCAGAGTGAGCGGTCAGACAGGTGCAGTCCGACAGAACTCGGCACCCTCCCGCACGGAATCAGGCAGGGCACGCCCCACCGGAAGTGGGCGCGCATAGCGGGGGAGCGCCGGTTTGGCAATGGGCCGCGCGCAGCACGCCCTGCCAGGCCGCACGTCCAGATCGGGCAGACCAGTCGTTGCGCTTTGGCCCCTTTCGGTTATCCCTTATGCCTTCAGTCTTTTTCCGGGGCCTACCTTGCACAGAAAGCTTATCGGCGCAGTCCTCCTTTCGGCGCTCGCCTCCACCTCTGCGCGCGCAGCCGACAAAGTGCTGATCGCGCCGGTGCCCGCGTGGGTGACCCAGGCCCCGCCCGTGCTGAAGGCGGACAGCGCGGTGCGCTTTGACGAGCAGGTGCAGGTCGATGGTGATACCACCACCGTCTACATCGATACGATGCGCCAGGCCTCCAGCCCCGAGGCGCTGCAGCAGATGGGCACGCTCACGCTTGGCTGGCAGCCCGACCATGGCGACCTGACGCTGCACAAGCTGGAGATCATCCGCGGCGAGCAGGTGATCGATGCGCTGGGCAAGGGCGAGGGGATCACGGTGATCCAGCGCGAGGCCGGGCTCGAACGGCTGATGGTCGATGGCCAGCTCACCGCGGTCAAGCACATCGAAGGCCTGCGCGTGGGCGACGTGCTGCGCATGGTGTTCACCATTTCAGAGCGGGACAGCGCGCTGGCAGGGCACGTGCAGGACGGGCTGGTGCTGCTGCCCGCGCCGCTCAAGGTCGGCTTCGGCCGCGCGCGGCTGGTGTGGCGCACGGCAAGCCCGCTGACAGTCAAATCGCTCGCGCCCGGGGTCGTGCCCGTGCCCAAACCCATCGACGCGACGTGGACCGAGATCGTCGTGCCGCTCCCCGTGGCGAAGCTGCCCGACACGGCGAAGAACGCGCCCAGCCGGTTTGCCCCTCTGCCGCTGATCCAGTTCTCGAGCTTTCCCGACTGGGCGTCGGTCGCGAAGGTCATGGCGCCGCTCTACACGGTGAAGGACACGATCCCGGCGGGTTCAGAGCTGGCCAAGCGGGTCGATGCGATTGCCGCGCGTTCGCCCGATCCGGTGCGGCGGATGGCCGATGCGCTGCAGCTGGTGCAGGACGAAGTGCGCTACGAGCTGATCGCGATGGGCAACGGCAACTATGTGCCGCAGGCCCCGGCGGATACCTGGGCCAAACGCTATGGCGACTGCAAGGCCAAGACCCGGCTGCTGCTCGCCGTGCTCGACCGGCTGGGGATCAAGGCCGAGCCGGTGATGGCGAGCAGCAAGCGCGGCGATGCCGTGGCCGACATGGTGCCCTCGGCGCTCGCGTTCGATCATGTGTTCGTCCACGCGCGGGTGGGTGAGGAAGACTTCTGGCTCGACGGCACGATGCTGGGTTCGCGCCTTGCCGATATTCGCGACGTGCCGCGCTACGGCACGGTGCTGCCGATGGGCGGCACGATCGAAGGCAGCAAGCCGGCGCTGTTCGCCTTGCCGCTGCGCGCGCATAGCCGCCCCGATATCGAGGCGGACGTCGCCTACGACATGACCGCCGGGCCGCATCTCGCCACGCCCTATCACATGACGATGCTCTACAACGGCACCTATGGCGCCGCTTACAAGGTGGATCAGGGCCCGAGCTACGACGAGAAGCTGACCGCCTTTGCCGAGAAGGCGGCGAGCAACTGGGTCGGCAATACCTTTGTCGGCAAGGCCCGCTCCGCCTGGAACGCCGAGGCGGCCGTGTGGACGCTGGAGTTCGACGGCATCGCTTATCCCGATTGGAACTACCGCGACGGGCACTATGCGCTTGCGGTGCCGCCCGGACTAAAGGTGACTTATGACGCCCCGCGTGACCGCGCCGCCTGGCGGGCAATCCCCGCGCTGATCAGCGAGCCGTGGCATGCGCGGCTTCACACCAGCTGGCGCCTGCCCGACGATGGCAAGGGGGTGACGCTGACGAGCGCCGATGCAGGCAGCCTCGACCTCCCCGCAATCAACTGGCAGCGGCGGATCGCGCTGGCCGGGGGCGAGCTGACCGAAGACATTGTCTCGCGCGAGACCGGCGCTGAAATCGCGCCCGACAAGGCCAGCAGCACGGCCAAGGCGATTTCGGATGCGATGGACCGCACCGCCCGCCTCTCGCTCGATTCCGCCTACCCCAAGTGGTGGGACGATGTGGCGCGGCGCAAGGGCAGCCCGGCGCTCGCCAAAGTGCGCGCGATCTTCGATGCGCGCATTGCCGACAAGCCTGATGATGCAACGCGCCTGACCGACCGCGCATGGTTCGAGCGGACGCTGTTCGAGTGGGCCGCATCCGAAGCCGATTACACCCGCGCCATCGCGCTCGATGCCTCGGCAGACCGCTATCTCAAGCGCTCGGCCTTGCGCGCCAAGCTCGGCGACCGGGCAGGCTCGCTGGCCGATACGCAGGCAGCCTACGATCTTGAGCAAGGCAATTCCGAGGCGCGCAGCAGCCTCGCTTACGAGCTGATCGAGGCGGGCAAGGCGGACGAAGGCCTTGACCTGCTGCCCACCGACCTCGACATTGCCACCGACGACGGGCTCTCGAACTTCCTCGAGAAGATCGACCGGCTCGAACAGGCCGACCGGCATGACGAGGCACTTTCCATGCTCGACGGAGCGCTGGAAAAGCGCGGATCATCGGCCAAGCTGCGCAATGCGCGGTGCTGGTATCTGGGCCTCAGGAACACCGCGCTCGATACCGCGCTCAGCGATTGCAACAAGGCGATCGAGCTCGAAGCCGATCCGGCGATGTACATGGACAGCCGCGCGCTGGTACACTTCCGCGCCGGCCGGCTGAAGGAAGCCATGGCCGATTACGAGGCGGCGCTGGCGGCGGAGCCGGAGCAGACGGCCTCGCTCTATATGGCCGGAATCGTCGCGGCGCGGATGGGCGACAAGGCCAGGGCGGCGGCGCTGAGCAAGGCGGCGAAGACGGTGTTTCCGGATGTAGGGCATTTCTACGCGCACTATGGGATCAAGCCGTGAGGGTGCGTCTTTGTGTGGGTGACTGACGGGGTGCGATAATTGGGGATTTAGTAAAGTGTCACCGTAATCCGACGCGTTGACTCAACGTGTTAATGGTCAGAGTTCGATGTTTAGAACCACCAATCCTTATGGAACATACTCACCACCACGTATCACCGGTAGGCCGTAATCATGACTTGCTATTTGTTCGATCCAAAATCGTTGCCGGAGGGGTTCCGATTCCCCCGTTCTTTTATCGATTTAGTTGACCGAAATGCCTTGCCCGACCTTCAGCCTTGGCGCTTTCTCTGCCAATCGCAAAAGGACGCCGATGGATGGATGCTGGCCGTTCAGAGGCTCTATCCGTCAAGGAAGCTCGTACCATTTGCTCTTTGGGCCGGTTCGGATGACGTTGCGTGCTTCGATGGGGACGGCCGATCAGACGATCCTGTTGTGCACTACGTTCATGCCTATGCTTCGGCAGGCTGGGAAGATCGAGGCAATGTGCCAAGCTTCGACGAGTGGATAAAGGCGGCGCAGGAACAGTCGGTGAGTTTTCAGGCGCAGGCTGATGACCAGTAGTGCCGTGGGCGACTTATCTAACTTGAGTCGAGCAGTATCTAATGCGCTCCGCCACGAACCGTGGTTGTATGAGCTTGAACTGGACCAAGAAGGGTGGGTGGCCGTCGAGGCACTCAGAATTACGGTGTACGAATTACGGTGACACTTTACTAAATCCCCAAATTCGCCCAAGGTACGTCCATGGCCAGACTCTCCCGCGTCGTGATTCCGGGCATTCCGCACCACGTGACCCAGCGCGGCAACGGGCGGCAACGTACCTTCTTTGAGGACGGCGACTACGCGCTCTATCTCGATCTGCTGGCGGCAGCGGCGGAGCGGGCTCAGGTGGAGGTCTGGTCCTATTGCCTGATGCCGAACCACGTCCATGTCGTGCTGGTGCCATCGGATCAGGACGGGCTGTGGCGCACCTTCGGCGATCTGCATCGGCGCTATACCGGCTTTATCAATGCGCGCCGCCGGATAACCGGCCACCTCTGGCAGGGCCGCTATGGCTCGGTCGCCATGGACGAGGCGCATTTCGTGGCGGCGCTGCGCTATATCGCGCTCAATCCGGTGCGGGCGCGGCTTGTGGCGCGCGCGGAGGATTGGCCGTGGTCCAGCACGCGGGCGCTGCTGGCGGGGCAGGACGATCACGTCGTCACCGTGGCGCCTGCGCTGGAGCGGGTGGGGGACTTTGCGGCTTTTCTGGACGAACCCTTTGACGAGGCGCTGACCTATGCCGCGCTGCGCAAGGCCGAAAGCGTGGGGCGGCCGGTAGGCTCGCCCGAGTGGCTGGCGGATATGGAGGTGCGGCTCGGCCGCCCGCTCGCGCCGCATAAGCGCGGGCCGAAGCCGGGGCGCGGAGAGCGCGGGCGCGCTGCCCCCGCGCTTACTTGACCAGTTCGACTTCCTCGAAGCTCAGTTCGACCGGGGTAGCGCGGCCGAAGATCGAGACGGCGACCTTGACGCGCTGCTTCTCGAAATCGAGCTCTTCGACGGTGCCGTTGAACGAGGCGAACGGGCCGGCGTTGACCTTGACCGAATCGCCGATCTCGTAATCGACCAGCACCTGCTTGCGCGGTTCGGCGGCAGCGGCTTCGCGCGCGCCGAAGTAGCGGGCGGCTTCCTTGTCGGAAATCGGCTGCGGCTTGTTGTTGTTGCCGAGGAACCCGGTGACCTTGGGGGTGTTCTTCACAAGGTGGTAGATGTCGTCGTTCATCGCCAGCTTGGCGAGGACGTAGCCCGGCATGAACTTGCGCTCGACCTGGACCTTCTTGCCGCGCTTCACCTCGGTCACGGTTTCGGTGGGCACTTCGACCGACTCGACCAGCTGCGAAAGGCCGATACGCTCGGCTTCGGCGAGGATGGCTTCCTTCACCTTGTTCTCGAAGCCGGAATAGGCGTGGATGATGTACCAGCGGGCCATGTGCAGTCCTTAGCGTGAATCTGGGAGTTAACTGATCAGGCGAGCGACAGCAGCGAGCGCACGATCAGGCTGAAGATCGAATCGATACCGAGGAAGAACACCGCGAGGATGAGCATCATGATGCCGACGAAAATCGCCGTCGAGGTCGTCTCGGCGCGGGTCGGCCAGATCACCTTGCGCGCTTCGGCGCGGACCTGATTGATGAATTCGCCGGGGCTCAACTTTGCCATCACGTGTTCCTGCCAATCGCTTCGACTTGGGGCCGCGCGTTTATCGCGCAGCTTCCACGGCTTCCGGCTAGGCCTCATCGCCGCCCCGGACAGGTCCGGGAGGGGCAGGCGAAGTTTCCGATGTCGGAAGAGCATCGCATTTAGGGCCAAGGCCGGAACTTGGCAAGGGCATGGCAGGAAACCAGGCGCCAACGCCGGATTCGCCGCAGGACGCGACTAGATCGTGGCCGTATCGATCACGAAACGGTAGCGCACGTCGCTCCTCAGCATGCGCGCATAGGCCGCCTCGATTTCCTCCATGCGAATCAGCTCGATGTCCGAAACCACGCCGTGTTCAGCGCAGAAATCGAGCATTTCCTGCGTTTCCGCGATGCCGCCGATCAGCGAACCGGCGAGGCTGCGACGCCGCGTGAGGAAGTGGAACAGCGTGGGCATCGGGTGCGGCTTTTCCGGCCCGCCGACCATCACCATCACCCCATCCCGCGCGAGGCACAGCAGGTAGGGATCGAGATCGTGGCTGTGCGACACGGTGTTGATGATGAGATCAAGGCTCTCGCGCGCGGCCTTCATCGCGGCCTTGTCGGTCGAGACGACGACATGGTGCGCACCAAGATCGCGGATCGCGGCCTCCTTGGCGGGATTGGTGGTGAAGCCGGTGACTTCAGCGCCAAGCGCGCGGGCAAGCTTGATGCCCATGTGGCCAAGGCCGCCAATGCCGACCACGCCGACGCGCTTGCCCGGCCCGGCCTTCCAGTGGCGCAGCGGGGACCAGGTGGTGATGCCGGCGCACAGCAGCGGCGCGACGGCGGCCAGCTGCTCCTTCGGGTGGCGGATCGCCAGCACATAAGCCTGATCGACCACGATCACCTGCGAGTAGCCGCCCAGCGTGTGGCCGGGCGCATCGGGCGTGGGCGAATTGTAGGTGCCGGTCATCCCGCTCGCGCAGAACTGCTCCAGCCCCTCTCCGCACGAAGCGCAGGTGCGGCAGCTATCGACAATGCAGCCGACGCCGACCGTATCGCCGACCGCGAATCGTGTCACGGCGCTGCCGGCGGCGCTGACCGTGCCGACGATTTCGTGCCCCGGAACGCAGGGGTAGAGCGTGCCGCCCCATTCGCTGCGCACGGTGTGGAGGTCAGAATGGCAGACCCCGCAAAAGGCGATCTCGATCACCACATCGTTCGGGCCGGCTTCGCGGCGCTCGATCGCGAAGGGTGCGAGCGGCTTGTCGGCGGCCTCTGCGGCATAGGCTTTGACGTTCATGGCATGAGGCTTTCAGCAGGAGGAGTCGCTTGCCGCCGCACCATGCAGGTGGCAGGAGGACAGAGGAACTCACGAAATTGGGAAAAGGGCGCAGCGTTCCTTGGCGGAACGTGGCAGGAGTGGAGGGATTCGAACCCCCGGCCCTCGGTTTTGGAGACCGATGCTCTACCAGCTGAGCTACACTCCTGTGCCGGAGAAAGCGCCCTTAGTGGGTTGACGCGGCCAGCGCAACCAAAGAAGATTCCGCTGAAGATGTCCCGTCACGACACCTCGATCATTCCGCCCGAGCTTCTGCTGCAGGCCTATCGCGCCGGCATTTTTCCGATGTCGGACAGCCGTGACGATCCCGAGGTCTACTGGGTCGAACCGCGGATGCGCGCGATCCTGCCGCTGGACAGGTTCCACATGTCGCACAGCCTCGCGCGGACCTTGCGCCGGGGGCGCTTCCGGGTGACCTGCAACGAAGCGTTCGACGCAGTGATCGATGCCTGCGCTGCGCCGCGTGTCGATGCCGAAGACAGCTGGATCAGCCTGCGCATCGCCCACAGCTACCGCGAATTGCACCGCCATGGGCACGCGCATTCGATCGAGGTCTGGCAAACTATGCCGGGTCAGGAAGGCCCGAGCGCGCCCGAAGTCCTCGTCGGCGGGCTCTATGGCGTGGGTTTTGGCCGGGTGTTCTGCGGCGAAAGCATGTTCAGCCGCGCCAGCGATGCGTCCAAGGTAGCCCTCGCCTGGCTGGTCGCGGCGCTACGACGGGCGGGTGCGGAACTGCTCGATTGCCAGTTCACCACGCCGCACCTTGCCTCACTGGGCGCGGTGGAGATCACGCAGGCGCGCTACCTCGATCTGTTGCAAGCCGCGCTGGCGCCGGGTTCGGAGGCTCAGGCTGGCGGCGTATCTTCAGCCGGCGCGTCAACCGGTGCGGCGGGCGCGGCGGCAGGGGCAGGCTGCTTGCCGGCCGGCTTTGCTGCGCTGCTTGTCGATGCGGCGGCGGCCGGGCTTTCCTCCTCGCCGGGGAACTTCATCGCGCAGTCCTTGACCCACACGTCATAGACCGGGTGCTCGACCACATTGAGCGCGGGCGAATTCTTGAACAGCCAGCCCGAGAACACCTTGTGCCAGGAGAGCTTTTCCTTCGTCGTCGCGCGCTCCTCGACGAACAGCTGGACGAAAGCGCCGGTTTCGGGCGGATCTTCCCACGGCGCCGTCCGCTCGCACGTGGCGAGCTTGATGATCGCATTGCCGATGCGCCGCGATTCGCCGCTCTTCAGCTGGACGATCTGCGTGATGTTGTTGCGCTTGTTGAGGAAGCCGAGCGTGGCGACGCGGTCCTTGACCGGGGTGCCGAACTCGCTTTCGACCACGCCGGACGCATCGGCGGCGGGGCCCGCCCCTTGCGTCGCCTCGCTCGGCGGCGGGGCCTCAGCGTTCTTGTTGCCGCCGCATGCGGAGAGCGCCAGCAGTGCAGGCGCCAGCAGCAGCGGTGCGAAGCGGCGCATCAGCCCTCGGGCGACCAGGCTTCGTAGTCACCCGTGGCCCGGGCCCGCTTGCCGCCGCGCTCAAGCGCGCCTTGCGGGCGATAGGCGGCGGAGGTGCCGGTGGCGTTGGGAGTGAACTCCACTTCCCAGATCCGCGGCGGCGGCAGATTGCTTTCGGGCACTCCGTCAATGCTGCCGTGAAGCCAGCCGTGCCATTCCGCCGGCACGCGGCTGGCATCGTTGGCACCGTTGTAGATCACCCAGCGGCGCTCGCGCCCGGCGAAGGGATGACCCTTGGGGTAGGGCTTGCGCGCGTGGAAGTAGGTGTTGCCCTGCGCGTCCTGGCCGACTTTCACGCCATTGCGCGCGCTGTCGAGCATGGTGCCGAAGGTGGCGCCGTCCCACCAGGTGAAGATCTTGCCGAGGATGCTCATGGGAAGCGCGCTTAGCGTCTGACAGGGGGGCCATGCAAGCGGCGGATGCATCGTTCCGGCACGATGCGCGTCCATAAGTGGTTGGCATTGGCGCGCAGGCCCCATAGTCTGCCTGAAAGCAGCCTCTTGCAGCAGGATTTGAGTGTGGCCTGGCAGCATATCGAGATTGCCCGGTTCGGCGGGCCGGAGGTCCTCGAACTGGTGAGCGAGGATGCGCTGCCTGCGCCCGGGCCGGGCGAAGTGCGCATCAAGGTACTCGCGGCGGGGACCGGCTTTACCGACACGTTCATCCGCATGGGCCGCTACCCCGATTTCAAGGGGCCGCTGCCCTTCACGCCGGGCTATGATCTGGTCGGCACGGTCGATGCGCTGGGCGAAGGCGTGAGCGGCCCGGCCGTGGGCACGATGGTGGCAGATATGTGTGTGGTCGGCGGCTACACGCAATATGCCGTGCGGCCTGCCTCCGCGCTGGTGCCGGTGCCGGAGGGGATCGATCCGGCCGAGGCGGTCTGCCTCCCGCTGGCCTACATGACCGCGTATCAGATGCTGGCGCGCGCTGCCGCGATCGAGGCCGGAGCGACTATCCTTGTCGTCGGTGCTTCGGGATCGGTCGGCACCGCGCTGCTCGATCTGGCGCGGGCGATGGGGCTCCATGTGATCGGCACGTGCTCCGCCGCGAACATGGGCGTCGTGACAAGCTACGGCGCGCAGGCGATCGACTACCGCGCGGGCGATTTTACCGAGGCTGTGAAGCGCGCGACTGGCGGGCGCGGGGTGGACGCGGCGTTCGATGCGATCGGCGGCGCACATTTCAGCCGCACATTTGCCGCGCTGGCGCCCGGCGGCGTGCTGGTCGGCTATGGCTCGCAGACCATGGCGACGGGCGGGGAAAGCCTGATCGCGGCGGGGCTTGGCCTGGCGCGGCTCAAGCTGTGGTCACTGCTGAGCCCGCTGCTCGGCGGCCGGCGGGCGGTGTGGTATTCGATCACCGACCGGCGCAAGGCGCACCCAGAGCAGTTTGCCGATGACCTGACGAAGCTGCTGGGCTGCCTCAAGGATGGCCGGATCCGGCCCGTCGTGGCAGACCGCCTGCCGCTTGCCGCCGCTGGCGAAGTCCACCGGCGAATCGACAAGGGCGGGCTTGGCGGGAAGGTCGTGCTGCTGCCGTGGTGAGCGGCGCGCGCGTTACCAGCTAACGGTATCGCCCGGCTTCAGCCCGATTTGCGCGGCGCGCCCGCCATTCAGCTCCAGCACGCCCGCCGCATCGCCGTCCGAAGGGAGCGGCGAAAGATCATAGGGCACCGCATTGGCGGCGATATTGAGCACCTTGTGGTTCGCACCGATGAAGATGATGTCGAGCGGGATGACCGTGTTCTTCATCCAGAACGCGGCGGGCCGGGGCGGATCCATCGGGAAGATCATGCCTTCATCCGCGCCCATCGCGGTGCGGAACATGAGGCCGCGCTCCTGTTCGCCCGCAGTCGCGGCGACTTCAACCTTGAAAGCATGCGGCCCGCTGGCGGTCGTTACCGTGAGCGGCACGACCGTGAGGCCCGAGATGGGGTGGACCGCAAGCTCGGCCGCAGGCGCAGTGGTGGCCGCACCCTGCGCGCTGGTCGATCCCGCAGCGAGCGGCGAACAGCCGACTGCGGCAATCAGCAGCACAAGGCTGGCGGCTCTATTCCAAAGCATCTTCGGCATATTCATCGGCCCATTCTTCCAGTTCGCTAAGGCTCGCGGCATCCATCACCCGGCGCACATGGTCAAGCCCATGCCCTGCGCGGAGATAGGCCGCGAGCTGCTTGCGGCGCATCACAGGATCAAGACAGCGTTCACCTGAATAAGGCCAGAACCGCTTGCGCCGGGCAAAGGCCAGCGCGGCATGGCGGCGCTCCGTCTCGTTGCCGCGCGCAGCGCTGCGCAGCGGCTCGGCAATGCCATCATGGCTGAGCGCGGTATCGATCCGCCGCGCGCCAAAGCCGCGCCGCCTGAGGCTTTCGCCCTTCGCGGCGGAAAAGGCCGCATCATCAAGATACCGGCGCTCCGCCATCCGCGCGATCAGTGCGGGAATGTCCGGCGGGGCATCTTCCGCCCAGCCGCGTTCGCGCAATTTGCGCTTGAGATAGGCCGCCAGCCGCCCCGAGCTCGTGGCGAACCGGGCAACATAGGCAAGCGCCAGCGCATCGAGCGCAGGCCTATCCAACGGAGGAGGCGGGGTTTTTTGCCGGGCGCCCCCGGATCGGCCCGACGCGCGCCCGGAACTGGTAAACGCCATGCCACATTCGTGCCACAGTCCCGCGTAAATGGGAACATCCCGCATTTGTTCGCGGGCACAGAACAGCCCATTTCGGCCCGAACCGAAATCAACCCAGAACCATAAACGGGGTAACGCATGACTGTCCTGGACGCCGCCGCCACGGCCGCGCTGGTTCCCACGCCCAACGACGATGGGCGTCCGCGTCGATTCGCCGATTTCAGCACCTTCTGCGAGGCGCTGGATTTCGCCGCAGAGGGCGCCTGCGGGCTCAACTTCCATGACGCGCGCGGGACACTGGTTCGCGTCTACCCTTACGCCGAGCTGCGCACCGACGCGCTGGTGGCTGCACGCCGCCTGATCGCCTTGGGCGTCCAGCCGGGCGACCGGATTGCCCTGATCGCCGAAACCGGCGCCGATTTCGCGGCGCTGTTCTGCGGCGCGATGTACGCCGGTGCCTGGCCGGTGCCGCTGCCGCTGCCGACCAGTTTCGGCGGCAAGGAGAACTACATCGACCAGCTCTCGGTGCAGATCACCAGCTCCGATCCCGCGATGCTGCTCTACCCGGACGAGATCGCCGCCATCTGCGCCGCTGCGGCGGAACGCTGCGGCTGCAAGGGCCTGACCTGGCAGGAATTCGCCGCCGCCGCCCAGCCTGCGGATACCGCGCTGCCGACACCCGATCCGGACGCGATTTCCTACCTCCAGTATTCGAGCGGCTCGACCCGCTTCCCCCACGGCGTCGCTGTCACGCACCGTGCGCTGCTGGCGAACCTTGCCGGCCACTCGACGGGCATGAAGTTCCAGCCGGGTGACCGTGCGATCAGCTGGCTGCCCTGGTACCATGACATGGGCCTTGTCGGCTGCTTCCTCTCGTTGATCGCCAATCAGGTTTCCGCCGATTACCTCAAGACCGAGGATTTCGCGCGCCGCCCGCTGGCGTGGCTCGATCTGATCAGCCGCAACGAGGGCACCTCGCTCTCCTATTCGCCGACCTTCGGCTACGACATCTGCGCGCGCCGCATTTCGAGCCAGAGCAGCGTGGCCGAACGCTTCGACCTTTCGCGCTGGCGCGTGGCCGGCAACGGGGCGGACATGATCCGGCCCGACGTGATGCAGAGCTTCGTCAACGCCTTTGCCGGCGCCGGCTTCAAGGCGAGCGCCTTCCTGCCGAGCTACGGCCTGGCCGAGGCGACGCTGGCGGTCACCCTGATGCCTCCGGGCGAGGGCATCCGTGTCGAACTCGTCGAGGAAGAGCGCCTTTCCGGCACCCCGCGCGATCTTTCGCGCCCGGCCCGCTACCGCGCCATCGTCAATTGCGGCAAGGCGGTGCGCGGCATGGAAGTCGAAGTGCGCGGCGAACGTGGCGAGGCGCTGGCCCACCACCATATCGGCAAAGTGTGGTGCCGCGGCTCGTCGGTCATGCACTCCTATTTCCGCGATCCGGAAGCGACCGAGGCCTGCATGGTCGGCGGCTGGCTCGATACCGGGGACATGGGCTACCTCAATGAAGAGGGCTACCTGTTCATCGTCGGCCGCGCCAAGGACATGATCATCATCAACGGCAAGAACCACTGGCCGCAGGATATCGAATGGGCGGTGGAGCAGCTGCCCGGTTTCCACCAGGGCGATATCGCCGCCTTCTCGGTGGAAACGGAAAACGGCGAGGAAACCCCGGCCGTGCTCGTCCACTGCCGCGTTTCCGATCCCGAGGAACGCGTGAAGCTGCGCGATGCAATCCGCGAAAAGGTGCGCGCGATCACCGGCATGAACTGCGTGATCGAACTCGTACCCCCACGCACGCTGCCGCGCACCAGTTCGGGCAAGCTGAGCCGCGCCAAGGCGAAGAAACTGTACCTGACGGGCGAGATCGAGCCGTACAGCCTCGCAGCTTGAGGGACGCCGGATTTGACGCCGGCCTCCCCCCGACCCGCTCACCCTGAGCCTGTCGAAGGGTGCTGGCGCAAGCGTTGCGTGTGATGCTTCGACAAGCTGAGCATGAGCGGATGTGGGACGTCTTGCCGTTGGGTAATCACCCCACCAGCTTCTCGCCCTTTTCGCGCACCGCGCTTTCGATCATGCGCCGCGCAAAACCGGCGCCGGCCGGAATCTCGACCTCGAAATCGAGGCTGGTTTCGGCGACCGTGGCGCTGCACGGGATCGTATAACCCATCGCGCTGACGACCACGTCCAGCGTGTCCTCGTCGGCCCAGCTGGTCTCCACGGTCGCGAGGCTGCCGAGCATGCCCTTGGCCTTGTCTTCCGCACTGCCAAGCCGCGCGGTGATGCGGCGGCGCAGTTCGTCCTTGCCGAGGGTGTGGGGGATCGAGACGCGCATCAGCTTTCCGGCTTTGATACTGAAAGTCGGGGCGCCGCCAGCTGCGGGGCTGATTGCTCCAGCCCGTCCCCGTATTTGTAATCGAGGAAGCGCCCACGCACGGCGAGGGCATCGAGATCACCGGCAGCGAGCTGGCGCGTGACTGCGTCGATCTCCTGGCTGATCTTGCCGAGTCCGTCGGTCAGCTGCTGATCCGCATTGCGGCCTTCCCGCTGTTCGCGGCGCAGGTTTGCCGGGATGCGGCGATAGCTTTCGACCATGCCGGGCAAGTGCTCGCCCACCAGCTTGCGCACTTCGGCAACCGCTGGCTCGGCGGGATCGACACCTTCGAGCTGGACGCCGAGGCCATCCAATTGGACGCCGATCTGGTCGATCAGGTTCACCGCAGGCGCAGGCAGCGCGGGGCGCTGGGCTTCGAGCCAGAGCTCGGTGCGCGCTACCATCGAGCGCACGTCGCCCCGGTTGAGCGCGGCGAGATCGGGCACCTTGAGCTTGGGAAAGGTGCCGAGCACGGTGAGCGCCGCGACGATGGCGAGGAACGTCACGACAATCCCGGTGAAGCCGATGCCATCGATCACCAGCCCGGTGACGAGCGCGCCGAGCAGGATCGCCATGACCGCGAAGGCCATGCGCGCGGCCTTGCGCATCACGTGCAGGCGCTTCAGTTCGGCCGAGCGCCGCCCGATCGAACGACCGCCAACGCGCCGCCCACCCGCCTGCTGCCGCTGCAGGCTGGCGCGCGCTTCGGCAAGGATGAGGGTGCTTTCGCTCGCGCCTTCAGCCATGTGGTGATCAGCCCTCCAGGCTCAGCAGCGGCGAGGTTTCGGGTCCGGCCAGCTTGGCCTGTGCCGCCCCCTCGGCGCGCGCGATATAGCCCTTGGACTTCTCGACCTCGCCCGAGAGCGTGTCGACCGTCTGCTTCATCGCATCCAGCGCCTTCAGCTTGAAGCTGTCGATGGTGTCCATCGTCTCGTAGATGTTCTGGAAGGCGCGCTGGAGCGTCTCGAGCGGGATCGTGGACGAGGCGGCCATCTCGTGGATCTTGCCGGTCTGCTCGCGCAGCAGCTTGCCGGTCGAATCGATGATGTTCGCGGTCGTGGTGTTGAGCGCGGTGATCTGCGAGAGCACAAGGCGCTGGTTGGTCATCGCCTGCGCGACGGTGACGGCGGTGCGCAGCGCGGCCACGGTGGTGGTACCGGCGCGGTCGACGCCCTTTACCAGCTCGACATTGTTCTTCTTGACCAGATCGAGCGCGAGGTAGCCCTGCACCGTGACCGCCATCTGCGTGAGCAGGTCCTGCGTGCGCTGGCGGGTGTAGAACAGCGCGGTCTCGCGGATGGCCTTGGACTTGGCGGGATCGCTGTGATCGAGATCGTTCGCGGCGTCTTCCAGCTTCTGATCGAGCACCTTGGAAATGTGGATCATCTGCTCGAGATTGCCCATCGCTTCCCACAGCTTGGAACGCTCCACGTCGATTGCGGCGTTGTCCATGAGGAGCTCGTCCTTGCCCGAGGCGAGCCGATCAAGGATCGCCTTGATGTGGCCTTGCGAGGACTGGTAGCTGTCAAAATAGGTCTTCAGCTTGCTGCCGAAGGGAATGATGCCGAGGATCTTGCGCGGGCCCGAAAGCTTGCCCTGCCGGCCAGGATCGAGCTCTTCCACCGTGCGGCGCAGTGCGGCGAGATCGGCTCCGACGCCCGAATCCTTGTCAATCGCGCGGACCGGCCGATCAAGGAAGCGGTTCGACATGCCCGCTGCCGCCGCGATTTCCTTGCGGCCCATGTTGGACAGCTGATCGACCCGCTTGCCGAACTCCGGACTTGCCGCATCCTGCGCGATGAGGTCCGCCACGAACGCTTCCGCTTGCGCCTCGAGCTTCGACTTCTTGTCATCCGCCACGGGCACCAGCCCCGCCGCCTGGGTTGGCGCGACCACCGGCACCGGATCGGGCGGGGTCAGGGTGATCGGAGATACGGTATCGGTCGAGTTGCTGGCCATGGCGTAACGTCTCACTCCCACCCCTTACACCTTGCCGGGGCGCTTGTTCCGGCAATGTGGCGTGCCGATGGCCGGTTCGCAAGCTGTATTGGCAAGATAATACAGCGCCTGCCCTTCCGACCTGCTCGACAGCGCAGACGTAAACGCCCAATCCCGCGCCATGACCAGCCCCTCCCCTGCCCTGCCCCCTGCTCTACGCTGCGCGGTCTTCGGTGCCTCGGGCGGCATCGGCGGCGCGCTTGCCGCCGCGCTGGCGGGCCGCGCCGATGTCGCCGAAGTCCACGCCGGATCACGCCGCGGCCAAGCGCCGAGCGGGGGCAAGCTGCGGCCGTTCGCCTTCGATTTGCAGGACGAGGCCAGCATCGCGGCCGCTTGCGCCGCGATCGGCGGGCCGCTCGACATGGTGCTGATCGCGACCGGGCGCCTCACCCGCGCGGACGGCACTGGCCCCGAAAAATCATATCGCGCGCTGAACGCCGAGGGCATGGCCGAGCTTTTCGCGGTGAACACCATCGGCCCGGCCCTGATCGCCAAGCACGCGTTGCCACTGCTGCGGCGAGACGGGCGCGCGGTGTTTGCGGCGCTGTCCGCCCGCGTCGGTTCGATTTCGGATAACCGGCTGGGCGGCTGGCATGCCTACCGCATGGGCAAGGCGGCGCTCAACATGCTTGTCAGGAACCTCGCCCTCGAACTCGCACGCACGCACCCGCAGGCCATCGCGGTGACGCTGCATCCGGGCACGGTGGACACCGGGCTTTCCGCGCCCTTCCAGCGCGGGGTGGCGGCGGAGAAGCTGTTCACCCCGGCGTTTTCGGCAGACGCGCTGCTGGGCGTGCTGGATGGGCTGACACCTGCGGACAGCGGGGGGCTTTATGCTTGGGACGGGGCGCGAATCCCCTACTAAACCACCCCTTCGTCATTCCCGCGAAGGTCTGGACGGCTCAGAAGCTGCGGATCACCTCAAGGAACCGGTCCCCGTAAGCCTCCAGCTTGCGCGCGCCGACGCCGCCGATCTGGCCGAGCTCCTGCAGTGTCGCAGGCCGACGGGCCGCCATGTCGCGCAGCACCGAATCGTGGAAGATCACGTAGGGCGGGACGCCAGCTTCCAGCGCGAGTTCGCGGCGCAGCGCGCGCAAGGCCTCGAACAATGGATTACCGATCGGGTTGGCTTCGATCTCCGCCCCGCGCCGGCGGCGGCTGGTGCGTTCGGCCTTGGGCGCGACGACGAGATCGAGCCGGCCTTCGCCCTTGAGCAACACGCGGGCATCGCCGCCGAGCATGAAACCGCCGTGTTCGTTGGTGACGAGCGTACCGCGCGCCTGCAGTGCCCGCGCAACCGGGCGCAGGAGCGGTGCCTCATCGCCGGGCACGATGCCGAAGACGGACAGCTGATCGTGCCCGCGTTCAGTGACGCGCTCGTCGGCCGTGCCGGTGAGGACTTTCTCGAGGTAGCCGAGGCCAAACATCTGCCCGGTGCGGTAGACCGCGGAGAGCAGCTTGCGCGCAAGTTGCGTCGCGTCCGTCACACCCGGCGCATGGAGGCAGTTGTCGCAATTGCCGCAGGTTTCGGGCGGGTTCTCTCCAAAGTGGCGAAGCAGGACGGCGCGGCGGCAGGTATGCGTTTCGACCAGTCCGGCGAGCGCATCAAGCCGCTGCCGCTCGCTGGCGCGGCGGTGCTCCTCGACCTCGCCGATGCGTTGGCGGGCGCGGGCGAAATCGTCGGCACCCCAGAGCATGAGCGCGACGGCATCATCGCCGTCGCGGCCCGCGCGGCCGGTTTCCTGGTAGTAGCCCTCGATCGATTTGGGCAGGCCCGCATGGGCGACGAAGCGGACGTCGGGCTTGTCGATCCCCATGCCGAAGGCGATCGTCGCGACCATGACCATGTCTTCACTGGCGACGAAGGCGGCCTGATTGGCGGAGCGCTGTTCGGGCGGCAACCCGGCGTGATAGGGCAGGACGCGGCGCCCCCCTTCCGCCAGCTGGGCGGCGAGCTTTTCCACCCCGTTGCGCGTGGGCGCATAAACGATGCCCGGGCCCGGCTGTTCGGCCAGCAGGGCCTTCAGCTGGCGCAGCGGATTGTCACGCGGGGTGATGCGGTAGCGGATATTGGGCCGGTCGAACCCGGCGATGATCAGGCCATCATCGGGAATGCCAAGCTGGGCCATGATATCGGCGCGGGTGTGCCGATCTGCCGTGGCGGTGAGCGCGAGGCGCGGGACGTGATCGAAGCTATCGAGCAGCGGGCGCAGCAGGCGGTAGTCAGGCCGGAAATCGTGGCCCCATTCGGAAACGCAGTGCGCTTCGTCGATCGCGAAAAGCGCAATGGGCGCGCGGGTGAGCAGTTCGCGGAAATAGGACTGGCTGGCGCGTTCGGGGGCGACATAGAGCAGATCAAGCTCGCCATTGCGGAAGCGCTCGATCGTTTGTTCACGGTCCTGATCGACGCTGGTGAGCGCGGCGGCAGAAAGGCCATTGGCGTTGGCCGCGCGCAGCTGATCGTGCATCAGCGCGATAAGCGGAGAGACGACGACGCAAGTGCCCGGAAGCATGGCGGCGGGCAGCTGATAGGTGAGCGACTTGCCCGCGCCGGTGGGCATCACCGCCAACGTGGATTGGCCCGCCAGCACGCGGCTGACCACTTGATCCTGCACGCCGCGAAAGCTCGAAAACCCGAACACGCGGGACAGGGTGGAGAGCGCATTTGCAGAAGCAGGGCCAGAAACAGGAGCGGAGGAGACAGCGTTCACCCTGCCGCTATGGCAGAGCCGGTGCCCTCAG
Source organism: Novosphingobium sp. (assembly GCF_965228995.1). Classification (GTDB taxonomy): domain Bacteria; phylum Pseudomonadota; class Alphaproteobacteria; order Sphingomonadales; family Sphingomonadaceae; genus Novosphingobium. The sequence continues at coordinate 280,929 of NZ_OZ245852.1, forward strand.
GAAAAGTGCTGATAGGCCCAAATCCGCTTTAGCCGTGGACAGCACCGCGCAGCCCGGGCTCAGAACGCGATGCCGATGCGGTTCCAGATCTGGATCAGCAGCCCGATCAGGACGAGCAGCAGCAACGCGTGCAGCAGCCAGAACGAGGGGCCCTGCGCGGTGACCCGGACGGGATCGGCAGGATCATACCAGACGACATAGCTGGACGATGGCGTCCAGCCGCGGCGGACCCGACGCTGGACCATGGCGCGATGCTCGCGGCCATCGGTGGCGGTGAAGCGGATCTCGTCCTCGATCAGCCGGGCATGATCGCCATCGCGCCAGTTGAAGCCGCGCAGCGTGCCAATGGTGAAGCCAAACGACCAGAAATCGTCGCTGCGCTGCGCCTCGGTATAGTCGCTGCGCCAGACTATCGCGGCCGCCGGCCGCCAGCTGCCAAACAGCTGCAGGGCCCGGAACAGGCAATAGACCAGCGCCAGGTATGCCCCAAGCGCTCCGATGAGCAGCAGTTCCGCCATGCCGGAAACTTAGCAGACAGCGCTTAACGGACCCTTTTCAGCACCGCTTCCTCGGCGGCAGTGAAGGCGCTGGCGCCCTTGGCGGTATCGTCGGGCACGGCGGTGGTGAAGAAGGCGGCGCCGCGCCCGGTCCTGGCATCGAGCCAGAGGCCTGAACGCAGGCCATAGGCCTCGCCGGGGTGGCCGAGGCGCGGGATGCCGTCTCTGAAGGGGTCGTCGTTGCAGCCGGGATCGGCGTTGCCGATCAGTTGGACGCCGAGGCCATAAGCACAGAAGAACCCGTCGGGCTCGCCATTTTCTCCAACGCCATTCTGCCCGTTGAAGCGCCATTGCGGGGTGGTGAGCGCAGCAAAGCTGGCGGGCGAGAGGAAGCCGCGCCCGCCGCGGGCGAACATCTGGCCGACGCGTGCGAGGTCGTTCATCGAAATGCGCAGCCCGCCCTGGGGCGAGAACAGCGCGCCGTTCCAGCCGGGCGTATAGGCTTCGAGATCGCAAGGCTTGCCCTCTGCCACCACGACGGGGCAAGTGGGCAAAACACCGCGCAGATCATCCTTCGCCACGCTGCCGTCGGCGCGGTAGAGCACCACTGCGCGGGCAGCTTCCGCCGCATTGCAGCCGGACCAGTTGTAGCAGGCCGAAAGCCGCAGCGGCCTCAGGACAAGGCGCTGCATCAGGCGGTCGAAGCGCGTGGCCGTGGCGGCTTCCATAACCGAGGCGACCACCGGGAAATTGAGGTTGGTGTAATGGAACCAGTCATCGCCGGGGCCGTGCGCCGGGTCCCATGCACGCGGATCGGCGAGGCGCTGGCGCAGGGTTTCGCCGAGCGGGATGATGTAGTCCGCACCGTCGGTAAGGCCGGAACGGTGCGAGAGCAGCTGGCGCAAGGTGATCGGCCGGTCCGGGAAGGCCGGATGGCGAAGGCGCCAGCCAAGATATTCGGAAACGTCGCGGTCCAGATCGAGCGTTCCGGCATCGACCAGCCGCATCACCCCGAGCGCGGTGACGAGCTTGGAGATCGAGGCAATGCGCACCGGATCATCGGCGGTGACTGTGCGGCCGGTCGTGCGATCCGCCAAGCCCTCGGCAACAGCCGGGCGGATGGCATGGCGATCGAATGTCACCGCGACCGTGGCGGGAACGCCCCCGGGGACCTCTGCATGAACCGCCGCGGCGGCGAGCACCATGAACGCGGCGACAAAGCGCAGGACGAAACGCGGCGCAAGGTGATCGGTCCGCAGCAGGCGGCGGGTGGCACAAAGCACGGCGAGGATGACCGTCAGCGCGATCAGGACGATTTCGGAGGCGCTCATCGTGGGCATGGTCATGCGGTGTCTAGTGGCTCCGGCAGGCAAGGGCTATTGCCGTTGGATTCCATGGACCGGGAGGCCGGGGGTTGCGCGATCAATCCAGATTGGGCCGCAGCCAGCGCTCCGTGGTGGCGAGATCGAAGCCGCGGCGCACCGCATAGTCTTCCACCTGATCGCGGCCGATGCGGGCGACGCCGAAATACTGGCTTTCGGGGTGCGCGAAATAGAAGCCGGAGACGGCGGCGGTGGGGAGCATGGCCTGCGATTCGGTCAGCACGATCCCGGCGTTGGCCGGCGCTTTCAGCAGATCGAACAGGATCGGCTTGAGGCTGTGATCGGGGCACGCCGGGTAGCCGGGCGCGGGGCGGATGCCGCGGTACTGCTCGCGGATCAGCGCCTCGTTGGTGAGCTGTTCGCCCGGCGCATAGGCCCAGAGCGTGGTGCGCACATGCTGGTGGAGGCGCTCGGCGTAAGCTTCGGCGAAGCGGTCGGCCAGCGCCTTGAGCAGGATGTCGTTGTAATCATCATGCGCGACCTGGAAGCGGGCGAGGTGCGGCTCGATCCCATGGATGCCGACCGCGAAGCCGCCGAGCCAATCGCCCTGCGGATCGATGAAATCGGCAAGGCACATGTTGGCGCGGTCGCGGCTCTTGCGGATCTGCTGGCGCAGGAAGGGGATGCGCACGTGGCGTTCTTCGTCGGGCAGGTAGAGCACGACATCGTCTTCCTCGCGGTGGCAGGGCCAGAAGCCCGCAACGCCCTTCGCGGTGAACCACTTCTCCGCGATGATCCGCTCGAGCATTTGCTTCGCATCGGCATAGAGGCTGCTGGCGCTTTCGCCGACCACTTCGTCAACGAGGATGGCAGGGTAATTGCCCGCAAGTTCCCACGCGCGGAAGAACGGCGTCCAGTCGATGCATTCGGCAAGGTCCGCGAGATCCCACTCGGGGAAGACGTGGAGGCCCGGCTGCTCGGGCGGCGGGGCCTTTTCCGAAAGATCGGGCGCATAGGCATTGGCACGCGCATCGGCGAGGCTGAGGAGCACGGAAGGCTCCTTGCCGGCACGCAGATCGCGCACATGCTGGTATTCGTGCGCCGTCGCCTCGACAAAGCCATCGCGCTGGGTGTCCGACAGCAGCTGGCTGGCAACGCCGACCGCACGGCTGGCATCGAGCACGTGGACAACGGGGCCCTCGTAGGCCGGATCGATGCGCAGTGCAGTGTGGACCTTGCTGGTGGTCGCGCCGCCAATGAGCAGCGGAATGGTGAAACCGGCGCGCTGCATTTCCTCGGCAACCGTCACCATCTCGTCGAGCGAGGGCGTAATCAGGCCGGAGAGGCCGATCATGTCGACATCCTCGGCCTTGGCCACTTCAAGGATCCTGGACCACGGCACCATGACGCCGAGATCGATCACCTCGTAGCCGTTGCACTGGAGCACGACGCCGACGATGTTCTTGCCGATATCGTGGACGTCGCCCTTGACGGTGGCCATGATCATCCGGCCCTTGGGGCGCGCGCCGGGGAGCTTTTCCGCCTCGATGAACGGGATCAGGTGCGCGACCGCCTTCTTCATCACGCGGGCGGACTTCACGACCTGCGGGAGGAACATCTTGCCAGAGCCGAACAGGTCACCGACCGTGTTCATGCCCTGCATCAGCGGGCCTTCGATCACCTCGATCGGACGGCCGCCGCGCGCGAAGATTTCGGCGCGGGCTTCCTCGGTGTCTTCGACCACATACATGTCGATGCCCTTGACGAGGGCGTGTTCAAGGCGGCGGACGACGTCCCAGCCGCGCCATTCTTCGGCGGCCTTCTCGGCGACGGCATCCTTGCCCTTGTAGCTTTCAGCAAGCGTGATCAGCCGCTCCGTGGCGGTCTGACCGTCTGCTGCAGCCGGCACGCGGTTGAGCACCACGTCCTCGCAGGCCTCACGCAGCACCGGATCGATCTGGTCGTAGATATCGAGCTGGCCGGCGTTGACGATGGCCATGTCCATGCCCGCCGGGATCGCGTGGTAGAGGAATACCGAATGCATCGCGCGGCGCACCGTTTCGTTGCCGCGGAACGAAAACGAGAGGTTGGAGAGGCCGCCCGAGATGTGGACATGCGGGCAGCGGGCGCGAATTTCGCGCGCGGCTTCGATGAAATCGAGCGCGTAGCGGTCATGCTCCTCGATCCCGGTGGCGACGGCAAACACGTTGGGATCGAAGATGATGTCCTCGGCGGGGAAGCCGATGCCCAGCAGGAGATCGTAGGCGCGCGCGCAGATTTCGACCTTGCGCGCCTTGGTATCGGCCTGGCCCTTCTCGTCGAAGGCCATGACGACGACCGCGGCGCCGTAGTCCATGCACTTGCGCGCGGCGGCGAGGAAGGCTTCCTCGCCTTCCTTCATCGAGATCGAATTGACGATGGGCTTGCCCGAAACGCACTTGAGGCCCGCCTCGATCACCTCCCACTTCGAACTGTCGATCATTACCGGCACGCGGGCGATATCGGGCTCTGCGGCGATCAGCTTGAGGAAAGTCGTCATGGCGTGGACTGCATCGAGCAGGCCCTCGTCCATGTTGACGTCGATGATCTGCGCGCCGTTCTCGACCTGCTGGCGCGCGACTTCGACGGCCCGGGTGTAGTCGCCCGCGAGGATCAGCTTCTTGAACGCGGCGGAACCGGTGACGTTGGTGCGTTCGCCGACGTTGACGAAGGAGGAACCGGTGGGGCGGGATTCGAGTACGGTATCAGTGGTCATTTTTATCTCCCTCTCCCCTTCAGGGGAGAGGGCCGGGGAGAGGGGAACCTCCCGCCGGCCATAGGGTTGCGTTAAAGGTCAGGCCCCTCTCCCAACCCTCTCCCCTGGAGGGGAGAGGGTCAAGGCGTCAGGCCATCACGAAAGGTTCGAGCCCTGCCAGCGCGGTGGCGGTCTGGTGCCCCGGCAGCACGCGCGGCGGGAGGCCCTGCACCGCGCGGGCAATCGCGGCGATGTGCTCGGGCGTCGAGCCGCAGCAGCCGCCGAGCACGTTGACTTGTCCGTGCTCGGCCCATTCGTGGACGAGGCCGGCGGTGGTGGCAGGAAGCTCGTCGTAGGCGCCGAGTTCGTTGGGCAGGCCCGCGTTCGGGTAGACCATGATCAGCGTATCCGCGATCTGCGAAAGCACGCGGACATGGGGGCGCAGCTGCGCGGCACCGAACGAGCAATTGAGCCCGATGGTAACGGGGCGCGCATGGCGCACCGCGTACCAGAAGGCTTCGACCGTGTGGCCCGAGAGATTGCGGCCCGAAAGATCCGTGAGCGTCATCGAAAGCATGATCGGCACTTCGCGGCCGAGCTGGTCTTCAAGCTTGCGCACGGCCATGATCGCGGCCTTGGCGTTGAGCGTATCGAACACCGTTTCGACAAGGATGAAGTCCGCGCCGCCTTCGACAAGAGCCTCGGCCTGTTCGCGGTAGACTTCGACGAGGAAGTCCCAGTCGATCTCGCGGAAGCCGGGATCGTTGACGTCGGGTGAGAGCGAGAGCGTCTTGTTGGTCGGCCCGATCGCGCCCGCCACGAAGCGGGGACGGCCGTCATCCGACTGGAACTCGTCGGCCACGCGGCGGGCAAGCTTCGCGCTTTCAAGGTTGATCTCGCGCACGAGATGTTCGGCGCCGTAATCGGCCTGGCTGATGCGGTTGGCGGAGAAGGTGTTGGTTTCGGCGATATCCGCGCCGGCCGCAAAATAGGCACGGTGGATCGATTCCGGCACATGCGGTGCCGTCAGCGCGAGGATATCGTTGTTGCCCTTCTGATCGCGCGAAAGGCCGAGCTTGCCGGCATAGTCGGCCTCGGTGAGCTTCCAGTTCTGGATCTCGGTACCGAAGGCGCCGTCGGTGATGAGGATGCGCTTGCTGGCCTGTTCGAGCAGGGCGGCGCGGGCGGCGGAGGGGTTCAGAGTCATGCCGCTTTTTCCAGTGATGCAGGGGCGGGGCGCAGGCCAAGCAGGTGGCAGATCGCGTAGGAGAGCTCGGCGCGGTTGAGGGTGTAGAAGTGGAAATCGCGCACGCCGCCGGCATAGAGACGGCGGCAGAATTCAGCGCAGACCGTCGCGGCGACCAGCTGGCGCGAGGCGGGATGGTGATCGAGCCCTTCGAACAGGCCATCCATCCACGCCGGGATCTGCGCACCGCAGGCCGCAGCGAACTTGCGCGTCTGCGCCACGTTGGAGACAGGCAGGATACCCGGCAGCACCGGCGCGGTGATCCCGGCGGCGGCGAGCTTGTCGCGGAAGCGGAAGAAGGTTTCCGGCTCGAAGAAGAACTGGCTGATTGCGCGGCTCGCTCCGGCATCGAGCTTGCGCTTGAGGTTGTCGATATCCGCCTGGGCGCTGGGCGAATCCGGGTGGCATTCGGGATAGGCCGCGACCGAGATTTCGAACGGGGCGATCTGCTTGAGCCCCGCGACGAGGTCTGCCGCATTGGCGTAGCCATCAGGATGCGGGGTGAACGGCACGCCCGGAGCGCCCATGTCACCGCGCAGCGCGACGATGTGGCGCACTCCGGCTTCCCAGTAGCCCTCGGCCACCTCGCGGATTTCGGCCTTGGTCGCATCGACGCAGGTGAGGTGCGCAGCGGCGGGGAGGCGCGCTTCCTTGATGATGCGCGAAACGGTGCCGTGCGTGCGATCCCGCGTCGAGCCGCCTGCGCCATACGTGACCGACACGAAGCTGGGGCGCAGCGGGGCGAGCGTGGTGACGACTTCCCACAGCTGTTCCATCAGCGGATCGGTGCGCGGCGGGAAGAATTCGAAGCTGACGCTGATATCGCCCGGGAGCCCCGCGAAAAGCGGCGTATCGAGGGCAGTGCGTGCTTCGCGCAGTTGGTCGAAGGTGGTCGTGTTCGGTGTGGTGGTCATTGGCTTGCCAGTCTTGGAAATTCGGTGCCGGGAAACTTGCTGACAGCGGTGCGGTCTGCCCGCCGCACGCCGGTCCAGATCTTGACGATCAGTTCGTGCCCCGGAAGCGCGCGATCACCCGCGGGATCGAACCCGGCGGCGGTGAGCAGCGCCGTGATCTGCGAATCGGAAAAGCCAAGGCGCGCGTGGGCATGCGCGGTGCGCAGCTCCTCGCGCTCATGCGGGGCGAAATCGACGATCACCAGGCGCCCACCCGGCGCAGTGACGCGTGCGGCTTCGGCCAGCACGGCCTGCGGCGCGAAGGCATAGTGCAGGACCTGGTGGAACAGCACGGTATCAAACCCGGCATCGGGGAACGGCAGCTGCGCGAAATCGCCCTGGACCAGCGTGACCTGGCCGGCCGGCAGGTGCTGCAGCCGGGTCCGCGCGAGGCGCAGCATTTCCGGGCTCTTGTCGAGTCCGGTCAGGTGGTCGGCACGCGCGGCGAACAGTTCGGCAATCCGGCCCGTGCCGGTGCCGACATCGAGCAGGCGGCCGATCTCGCCGGAGAGCATCTCGCCCAGCGCCGCTTCGACCGGGCCATCGGCGATGTGGAGGCTGCGCAGTTCGTCCCACTCCGCTGCGTGACGGGCGAAATACTCAGCCGCGCTGGCTTCGCGGGCCGAACGGATGACATTGAGGTGCTGCCGGTCCTCGGCACACTGGGCACCGAAGGCGACATCGGCCACTTCGGCGCTTACCAGCACGCGGGCCAGCGCGGTGCCCAGATCGGAGAGGGGCGCAGCGGGCGTACCACTCTCGTTCACCGCGGTACGCAGGAAGACCCACCCGCCCTCGCGGCGGCGCTCGGCAAGCCCGGCATCGCAGAGGATCTTGATGTGGCGCGAGACGCGTGGCTGGCTCTGGCCGAGCACTTGCGCTAGTTCGCCCACGGCCAGTTCCATGCTCGCGAGCAGCCGCATGATCCTCAGCCGGGTCGGGTCGGCCAGTGCGCGAAGGGCTTCGAGAACGGACATAGGCCATAGCATATAAAGCATTCTTTATATCAAGCAAGTGATATAAGGATTTCCTTATATGGTATAACAGTCTTGGTATAACGATCCGCATTGGCGGTTTCACGTTTGCCATGGCGAAGAGCGCGCTTTAGAACGCCCCGGCGCAGCGGCAGCAAGCCGCCCCGATGTACCATCTCGACCTTTTGCGAGGGACCAACATGACCAAGACCACCCAGATCAAGCGCCTCGCCACCGTGCTGGCTTGCGCAGCCGCCTTTGCGCTGAGCGCCTGCGGCAAGAGCGACGACGCCTCGGCTGGCGCTACCGCCGACAACGTGGAAATGCCTGCGGATGAACTGCCCTCGGCCGAGCCTTCGGCTGCGGCTCCCGCCCCTGCCGCCGATGCCTCGCAGGCTGCGATGAGCGCAGAAGATGCCGCCAAGAGCGCCGCTGACAGCGCCGTCTCGGCCGCCGAAGCCGCCAAGGCTGCCGCTGCCGAGGCGCAGACCGAGAAGCCGCAGCAGTGATCCGGACGGGGAGCATGCGCGCGGCGCTGGCCGCTGCCACGCTGCTCCCCGCAGCACTTTGCCTCGGCGGCTGCCAGAAGGACAGCGATCCGGGGCCGGGCGGCGTGACCGTGGGCGAGGCCCGCGCGCTCGACGAGGCAGCCGAAATGCTTCAGAAGCGCCCTGCCCCGCCACTGGCCGATGCGACCGTTCCGGCGGATCTGGCGACCATTCCCGCCTCCGAGGCGGCCGACGGCACCAGCGAAAAGCCCTAGTCCAGCCGGACTTTCCCGCGCCCGGCCTTGATGGTGCTGCGGTTCTTCTTGCCGGCGAGACGTTCGGTCTTGCCCACGCGGTTGAGGCGCGATTTCGCGCGGCGGGCGGGCAATGTCGCGGCCTCGCGCAAGAGCTCAGCTATGCGGCTGCGCGCGTCCTCGCGGTTCTGCTCCTGCGTGCGGTAGCTGCGCGCCGTCAGCACGATCTCGCCGCGCGCGGTCATCTTGCTGCCCGCGAGTTCCTTGAGGCGGTGGAACACTTCGGGCGAAAGACGCAGCGCGAAGACATCGAGGCGGATCTGCACCGCAGTCGCCACCTTGTTGACGTTCTGGCCGCCGGGCCCGGCCGAGGCGATGAAGCTTTCCTCGATCAGACCCTGGGCGCGCGCGATCAACTCGTCGGCGGACATGGTGGTCCTTCGGGCGTGGCTTCGTGCTGGGCTTCCGGCGGGGCTTCGAGTGGGGCTTCGGGCAGGACCTCCGCAAAACCCAGCGCGGTGAAATCGGCGGGAAGCGGCGCGTTGGCGGTGATCGGCGCCTTGCCTTCGCGCGGCACGGTGAGCGCGGCAGCGTGGAGCATGGTGCGCCGCGCGCCCCTCATTGCATCGACACCGCTGCCGTAGACCGGATCGCCCAGCAGCGCCGCGCCGAGGCCGGCAAGCGCGTGGATGCGGATCTGATGGGTGCGGCCGGTTTCGGGGCGAAACTCGACGAGGGTGAGCCCCTCCTTGCGGTCGAGCACGCGCCAATGCGTCACGGCCGGTTTGCCAGCGCGCGCGGGGATCATCCGCCAGCCCTTTTCGGCGCTGCTGATCTTGGAGAGATTGAGCGCAATCGTGCCCGCATCGTCCGCGACCGGTCCGGCGACCACGCCAAGATAGACTTTCTCCACCAGCCGCGCTTCGAACGCGGCGGCGAAGCGCCTGTGCGCCTTCGCATTGCGCGCAAGCAGCAGGCAGCCCGAGGTATCCTGATCGAGCCGGTGGACCGCCAGTGGCAGGCGCTGGAAGCCGAGGCGCAGGGTGTCGAGATAATTCTCGAGGCTGGTGCCCCCGGCGCGCGGGCGGTCGATCGGCAGTCCGGCGGGCTTGTCGATGACAAGCGCTTCGGCGTCTTCAAACAGAATGGGCAGCGTGGTCATGCAAGAGCCTTGGCGATGCGGGAAAGCGCTTCGGCAAGGCGGGCATCGTCTGCCGCAAAGCTGATCCGGAAACCCTGGCTGCCGCCAAAGGCGGAGGCCGCAACGACCGCGACGCCGTGGTCGAGGAGGTGCAAGGCGAGCGCCTCATCATCCCCGAAGCGCGCCATGAGCGGACCGGCATCGACGAGGCAGTAGAACGCGCCATCGGGCACGGGGGTGGAAAGGCCGGGCACGGCATTGAGCGCGGCAACGGCGGCATCGCGCCGCACGCGGAAGCGCTCGCGCCAATCGAGCAGGAAATCCTGGGGACCGGTGAAAGCGGCGACCGCGGCGGCCTGGCTGATCGAACAGGGGTTGCCCGAGGCATGCGACTGGAGCTTGGCCATGGCGCCGATCAACCAGAGCGGCCCGGCAGAAACGCCGATGCGGAAGCCAGTCATCGCGTGGCTCTTGGAGACGCCGGACACGGTGAGCACGCGGGGCTCCAGATCGGGGCAGACGACCGCTAGTGTGGCGTGCGCGCCTGCTCCGTAACGGAGCGGGGCGTAGATATCGTCGCTGAGGACGAGGACTTGCGGGTGACGGCGCAGCACTTCGCCGAGCGCGGCGAGGTCCTCCGCCGAATAGACGGCGCCGGTGGGATTGCCTGGGCTGTTGAGCAAAAGCCAGCGCGTGCGCGGGGTTATCGCTGCGGCGAGTTCATTCGCGCGGATGCGGTAGCCGGTGGCGGGCGTGGTCGGCATGGCGACAGGCTCGGCCCCGGCGAAGCGGACGATCTCGGGGTAGCTGACCCACCAGGGCGCGGGGATGAGCACTTCGTCACCCGGACCCGCCGTGGCGGCGATGGCGAGGAAGATCGCCTGCTTGCCGCCCGCACTGACGATCACTTGCGAGGCGGGCACTTCGATGCCGAGATCGCGCGCGAAGTGGAGCGCCGCCGCCTTACGCAGCGCGGCAGTGCCGGGCACGGCGGTGTAGCGCGTGTCGCCCGCATCGAGCGCGGCCTTGGCGGCTTCGATCACGTGCGGCGGGGTGGGGAAATCAGGCTCACCCACCGAAAGCGAGATGATGTCGCGCCCCTCGGCGCGCAGCGCGATGGCGCGATCGGTCATCGCGGTGGTGCGCGAGGCGGCAATGCGCTGCAGCGCCGCGCTGTAATGCGGTTCGCTCATGCGCCGAGCAGCTTTGCCGGGATCAGACCGCGCAAGGCGTTGCCGATGAAGAAGCCGCGTTCGAGATCGGCCATGGTCACGTCGCCTTCGACCGCGCGGCCGCTTTCGATGAGGCTGCGGCGCAGCACGCCCGGGAGCAAGCCGAGCGCGGCGGGCGGGGTGACCAGCACATCGCTGCGGGGCACGAAGATATTGGTGAAGCTGCCCTCCGTGAGCCGGCCATCATCGCGCAGCAGCAGCGCCTCGTGCGCACTGGCGGCCTTGGCGGCGCGCAGCGCGTCTTCGTAGAAATGGCGGTCGGTGGTCTTGTGGCGCAGGCGCCAATCGCCCTCCGCTACAGGCAGGGGCAGCACGGCGCAGACGGCGGGATCGGGCAAGGCGGGCGGCATCGGCGCGGCATCGAGCGCATGGGCGCCGCTCCTGGATACCAGCAGGCGCACCCGCGAGGGCACATCGAGATCGAAGCAGAGGACGTGGATCGCATTGCGCAGCGCATGACGATCGAATTCGAAGCCGAGCTCGGCCGCGCTCTCCTTCATGCGTTCGAGGTGCTGTTCGAGCAGCGCAATGCCCTGCGCGGGATCGAACGCCATCGTCTCGATCAGATCGGCACTGCTGGCCTCCAGACGCAAGACATCCCCTTTCACCAGGCATTCGCGCCATTCCGAAAGGGCTGCCGAATCCGCAACGACTGCGGAGCCGACCCCCATCGTGGCGCGCCCCCGGCCCGCTCCCGGATAATCGGGAAGCAGCCGCACCGTGCGGATTGCCACATTGAAGGCAGCGTCACCAGTACCTTGCACGGGGCCCGCCTTGCCTGGGGCGTCGATCCGCCCGATCGCGCCGCAATAGAGCCCGCGCGCGTCACGCTCGACTTCGTCGATGAGTTCCATCGCGCGAATCTTGGGCGCGCCGGTGATCGAACCGCAAGGGAAGATCGCACGAACCAGATCGCGCGCGTCCGCACCGGGCGTGAGCTGCGCGTGGACGGTCGTAACCATCTGATGGACAGTGGGATAGGTCTCCACCGCGAAAGGCTCGGTCACGCGCACGCTGCCCGGTTTTGCGACGCGCGACAGATCGTTGCGCATCAGATCGACGATCATCAGATTTTCGGCGCGGTCCTTGATGCTCGCTTCGAGCGCGGCCTTGAAGGCGGTGTCTTCCGCAGCGGTTCGGCCACGCGGGGCCGTGCCCTTCATCGGGCGGACTTCGGCGCGGCCCTCGTTCAGCGTGAAGAACAGTTCGGGCGAAACCGAGAGGTGCCAGTGCGCGCCGTCCCAGATGACCGCGCCGTAGCCGGAGCGGGCATCACCGCGCAGGGCGCGATAGATGGCAAGCGGATCGCCCGACCATGCGCCGCCCAGCTCGAAGGTGTAGTTGGCCTGATAGATATCGCCGGCCGAAATGGCGGACTTCAGCCGGTCGAACCCCAGCGCATAGCCGCCCGGCGAGATTTGCGGATCGAGCGGGCCGAGCCGCCCACGGCCTTCGCTAGAGGCATCGAGCCAGGCTTCCACATCGGCCTCGGTCATCTCGCGCATTTCGGCGAAGCGCGCGAACCACACGAGCGGCCCTGCCGCGCCGGTGCGGGCGGGGAGCCGGGTCGCCAGACGTTCCTCGAGCGCAAGGCCGGCTTCGTAGGCGATCATGCCCGCCCAGCGGCCCGGCGCGCTGCCGATGCGGGCGAGCGCGGCCGCTACCTCTTCGGGCTGGCGCGCAGCGACGATCTCTTCCGGCGCGGTATAAAGCCGCGCCGGGCCGGCGCCTTCGATACGGGCGTCGTCGAGCAGGATGAAGGGCGCCTGGGTCATGCTTGCCGGCGGGCTTTAGCGGGGGTCCGCACCGGATGCAAAAAGCGCTTTCCTACTGTTTCATTCCGGGGGACAAGCAAAGGGGGAACAGGATCAAACCAGAACAGGGGCGGAATTACTGCATATGGACGAGATCTACATTGGCCTTGGTGCGACGGGCGAACGACAGGTGCTGCGGCTGGACCGCGCCAATCGCCACGGACTCGTGGCGGGCGCGACAGGTACCGGCAAGACAGTGACCCTTCAGGGCATGGCCGAGCAGTTTTCCGCGCAAGGGGTCCCGGTGTTCCTCGCAGACGTGAAAGGCGATCTTGCGGGCATCGCGATGCCAGGCAGCCCGATGTTCAAGCACGCCGACGTGGTGGAGGCGCGGGCAAAGGAAGTGGGCGTCGACCCCTTTGTCTATGCCGATAATCCGGCCGTGTTCTGGGACCTCTACGGCGAGGCCGGGCACCCGATCCGCACCACGATCTCGGAAATGGGCCCGCTGCTGCTGGCGCGGCTGATGGGCCTCAACGAAACGCAGGAAGGCGTGCTCAACATCGCGTTCCGCTATGCCGATGACAACGGCCTGCTGCTGCTCGATCTCGCCGACCTGCAGGCGACGCTGATGGCCTGCGCCGAAAATGCGAGCGAGCTGGCGGGCAAGTACGGCAATGTTTCAAAAGCCAGCGTCGGCACGATCCAGCGCCAGCTGCTGGCGTTCGAAAGCCAGGGCGCGGACCGCTTTTTCGGCGAGCCTGCGTTCGAGATCAACGACTTCATCAAGACCGACGATCAGGGGCGCGGTTACGTCAACGTGCTCAGCGCCGAAAAGCTGATGCAGAGCCCCAAGCTCTACGCCACGTTCCTGCTCTGGCTGCTGAGCGAGCTGTTCGAGGCGCTGCCCGAAGTGGGCGATCCCGAAAAGCCCAAGCTGGTGTTCTTCTTCGACGAGGCGCACCTGCTGTTCGACGATGCGCCGCAAGCGCTGTTCGACAAGGTGGAGCAAGTCGTGCGCCTGATCCGCTCGAAGGGCGTGGGCGTCTACTTCGTTTCGCAGAACCCGATCGACATTCCGGAAAAGATCGCCGGCCAGCTCGGCAACCGGGTGCAGCACGCGCTGCGCGCGTTCACCCCGCGCGACCAGAAGGCGATCAAGGCTGCGGCGGATACCTTCCGGATCAATCCCGATCTCGATGTCGAAAAGGTGATCACCGAACTCAAGGTCGGCGAAGCGCTGGTTTCCATGCTCGATGCCGATGGCGCCCCGGGGATCGTGCAGCGCACGCTGGTGGCGCCGCCGCGCTCGCGGCTCGGGCCGCTCGATCCCAAGGAGCGCGCCGTGATCCAGCAGACGAGCCCGTTCGAGGGTAAGTACGAGACTGCGGTAAACCGCGAATCCGCCGCCGAAGTGCTGGCCAAGAAAGCCGCCGATGCCGCCGCCGCCGCGCAGCAGGTGGAGACCGAGGGCGCTGCCGCCCAGCAGGCCTCTGCCCGCCAGACACCTTCGCTGTGGGGCAAGGCGGGCCAGGCTGCGGTCGGCGCAATCGCCGCATCGGCCGGATCGATGATCGCGGCGGAGATGATGGGCAAGAAATCGCGTTCCTCTCCGGTCGCTTCCGGCGCAAGCGCGGTTGTCGGCACGATTGCGACGCAGATCGGCGGCGCGGCCTTCGGACGGTTTGCGCGCGGATTGCTGGGCGGACTGCTACGCTAGAGGACTTGTCGTTCAACGACCGCTGGATGCGGTTCGTCGAATCCGGTTGCGGATGCAACAGGATCGGGGCAGGCAAGCGGCATTCCCTCGCGGGACTTCTGTTTGACCTGAAAGGCTTTCATGCGCTCGATCATGCCCAAAGCGGCTCTTCTGGCCGCGACACTGCTCGCTGGTACAATCCTCGGCACGCCCGCGCTGGCGCAGCAAGCGGCGGCCGCGGCCCCGATCCCCGCGGAAGCCGGCCCGATGCCCGCAGGCAAGCTCGACGGCACAGTGGTGCCGCAGGGCTACCGGCTCGACCTGACGGTTGACCCCACCAAGGACCGCTTCTCCGGCCATGTCGAGATCGACGTCGATGTGAAGAAGGCCGGCCGCACCGTCTGGATGCACGGCCGCGACCTCAAGGTCGGCAAGGTGACCGCCATGGTCGGTGGCCTGCCGGTTTCGGGCACGTTCCGCCAGGTCGATCCGACCGGCGTCGCGCTCGTCACGTTCGATGCGCCGCTGCCGGCGGGCAAGACCACTTTCGCGTTCGACTACGACGCGCCGTTCGGCGAGGGGCCGGCGGGCATGTTCCACCTCAAGGTGGGCGACGACTGGTACAGCTGGACCCAGCACGAATCGATCGATGCGCGCGCCAGCTTCCCCTCGTTCGACGAGCCCGGCTTCAAGGTGCCGTGGAACGTGACCCTGCGCACGCCTGCGGGCCTCAAGGCCGTGAGCAACGCGCCCGAGATCAAGACCGAAACCGCGAACGGCATGACCGTCCACACCTTCGCGCAGACGCTGCCGCTGCCGAGTTATCTGGTGGCGCTGATGGTGGGCCCGTTCGTGACCGTGGAAGGCGTAGTGCCGCCCACCCCGCAGCGCCAGTCGCCGCTGCCGATCCGCATCGTTTCGACCAAGGAAAACGCGGGCAAGCTCGATTTCGCGCTGGAAGGCACCAAGGGCGTGGTCGAACACCTGGAGGCCTATTTCGGCCAGAGCTTTCCCTATCCCAAGCTCGACCAGATCACGACGCCGATCCTGCCCGGCGCGATGGAGAACGCGGGCGCGGACCTCTATGGCGACAGCATCCTCGTCATGGACGACAAGGCCTCGACCGCGCAGAAGCGCACGTTCGGCATGGTGGTGAGCCATGAATTGTCGCACCAGTGGTTCGGCGATCTCGTCACCCCGGCGTGGTGGGACGACATCTGGCTCAACGAAAGTTTCGCCAACTGGATGGGCTTCCGCATCGGCAACGAATGGCGCCCCGATCTCAACATCGGCGCGGGCGCTTTGGCCGAAGGGTTCAGCGCGATGGGGATCGATGCGCTGATCGCGGGCCGGCCGATCCATCAGAAGATCGAGCGGAACGCACAGATCGACGCGGCCTTCGATACGATCACTTATGGCAAGGGCGGCCACGTTGTCGCGATGATCGCGGCGTTCATGGGCGACACCAAGTTCCGCGACGGCGTGCGCGGCTACATGGCGTCGCACAAGTATGGCAACGCGACGAGCGCCGAGTTCTTCAAGGCGATGGCCGAAGCTGCAGGCGATCCGCGCATCCTTCCCGCGATGCAGAGCTTTACCGATCAGCAGGGCGTGCCGCTGGTGACGCTGGAGCGAGCCGGCCCGCAGAGCTGGAAGGTGACGCAGAGCCGCTATGTCCGCTACGGCATGAAGGGCCCGGACGTGAAGTGGGGCATCCCGCTCTGCCTGCGCCAGGCCGATCTGCGCCAGTGCACACTGATGACCGACACCACCACGACGGTGACGCTGAAGAGCGCTGGGCCGATCATGCCCAACGCGGGCGGTACCGGCTACTACCGCTTCGAGCTCCCCGCCAAGGACTGGGACGCGCTGATCGCGGCGACGCCGAGCCTGAGCGGCGGCGAAGCGCTGGCGGTGGAAGACAGCCTCAATGCCAGCTTCTATGCCGGCCGGGTGACGGCTGACCAGCTGATCGCCGGATCGCGCGCGCTGGCCGCCAATCCCGACAGCTATGCCAGCGGCGATGCGGTAGGCCTGCTCCAGGCGATGGCCGATCGCGGCGTGATCGCCGAAAGCGCAAAGCCGAAGTTCCGCGCCTTCGTCGATTCGCTCTACGCGCCGCAACTCAAGGCGCTCGGGCTTGATCCGCGTGCGGGCGCGCATGCCGGGGATGATCCGGAGAAGCAGCAGCGCCGCGTCCAGCTCGTCGAGCTGCTCGCCGGCACTGCGCGCGATGCGGCGCTGCGGACGCGGCTGGCGACAGCCGTCGACGCCTACCTTGGCGGCGACCAGTCCGCGCTCGATCCCGCGTTGTTCGGCGCCGCGTTCGATGCCTGGCTGGGCGAGCACAAGCTCGATGGCGCGAAGACGCTGATGGACAAGGCGCTTGCTTCGGAAGATCCGCTGTTCCGCCCTAGTGCCTTGGGCGCGATCGGATCGAGCGGCGATGCGGCAACGGCCAAGTGGCTGCTCGACGAGTTTCAGGACAAGCGCCTGCGTCAGTCCGAGAAGCTCAATTTCGTGCGCTATGTGGTCTACACCCCCGAGACGCGCGAGTGGGGCTACAACTGGATGAAGGCGCACCTCGACGAGTTGCTGGGCGGCGGCGCGGGGATCTTCTTCGGTGCCCGCTTGCCGCAGATCCTCGGCAACTTCTGCTCGGTCGCCTCGGCCGACGAGTTTGACAGCCTCCGCGCGAAATTCGCGGGCAAGTCGGGCGCGCTGGAGCTTGAGCGGACGATCGAGCGCGTGCGCGCGTGCGGAAAGCTCAAGGAGGCGCGCGGGGCCGAGCTGACCGCGGCGATCGCGAAGCTCAAGTAAGCGGGAGACGGAGCGTGGCGGTGAGGCCTTTGGTCTCGCCGCCTTCCTGCCGGTTAGCGAGATGGAGCGAGCCGCCGTGCTGGTCGGCTATGGCGCGCGCGAGCGTCAGGCCTAGGCCCGCACCGCCGGTAGATGAATTGCGCGAGGCTTCGAGGCGGGTGAACGGCTCCAGCATGCGGGTGATCTCGTGCGCCGGTATGCCGGGGCCATCATCATCGACCACCAGCACAGCCTCGCCGCCCTCGCGCCGCAGTTCCACGCGGGCGCGGACGCCATAGCGCAGGGCGTTCGAGACGAGATTGCGCAAAGCGCGCCGCAGCCAGGTCGCGCGCAGCGGCATGACCATACGCTCGGCATCGCCCAGGGTGACATCCTCGCCCATATCTTCGTATTCGCCGACGACATCGGCAACGAGCGCGGAAAGTTCGGTCTGCTCGAGCGGATCGGACGGACGGCCGACCCGCGCCAGGCTCAGGATATCGTCGAGCGAGCGGTTGATGTCCTCGATCCCTGCCGCCATGCGGCCGCGTTCGGTATCGTCCTCCACCGCCTCGATCCGCACGCGCAGCGCGGCAAGCGGCGTCTTGAGATCGTGGCCGATGGCGCCGAGCATGACGTCCTTCTCATCGAGCAGGGCGCCCACCCGGCGCTCCATCGCGTTGTGCGCGATGATCAGGCGGCGGATGTCGTCAGGCCCTTCGGGCTCCAGTTGCCCGGCCAGCGCGCGTGAACGGGCGAAGGCCTCGACTTGCGAGGTCAGCGCTTTGAGCGGCCTTGCGATGCGCCGCAGGATCAGCGCCACTGCGCCGACCAGCACGAGGTAGATGAAGATCGTCTGCAGGATGAGTGTGGTCACCATCGCGCGTTCGGTGCGCGGGGCGAGCAGGCGCGCGGTGAGCCAGGTGCCATCCGCGCGGCCAATCGCGGCAATGATGAGGCGCGGACGCTGCGCGCCGGGAGACCGCGCCATGCGCATGCGCGGCTGCGCGAGCCAGGCGGTGATGACCGGATCGCGGGCGGGATCGCGCTCGGCCACGAACAGGCGCGCGGCATCGACACCCTGCGCCTCGAGCACCTGACGCAGCGCCTGCTCGATGTCCGGGCGGCGGCGATCACCGGCCATCTCGGGCGCGCGCGCTTCTTCCTGTACGCGCAGCGGGCGGGGCATGCGCAGGCCGATTTCCGGCGCCTCGCCGTTCGGAGGCGGCGGCGGCCCGAACTGCGTGCGCGGCGAGCGGCCAAGCAGGCTGAACGCGGCATAGTTGACCAGACCGGCGAAGTGCCGCTCGTGCTGCATGCGCCACATCAGCGCAGCCGAGAGCCCCTGCGCGACCATCAGCGCGAGCGCGATGGCGAGCAGCATCTGCCCTTGCAGGCTGCGTGGCCAGAGGCGCGAACGCCGCCCGGACTCAGCCATCGGCAGGGACCCGGCGCACTTCGGCGGCAAGCATGTAGCCGCCGCCCCAGACCGTCTGGATCAGTTCCGGATTGCGGCTGTCACGCTCGATCTTGCGGCGCAGGCGGCTGATCTGGTTATCGACCGCGCGGTCGAACAGATGCGCCTCGCGGCCCTGCACCATATCGAGCAGGCGGTCCCGATCAAGCACCTGCCGGGGGTGATCGAGGAAGGCGACGAGGAGGCGGAACTCGGCAGATGAAATCGCCACGACGGCGCCTTCGCTGTCGATCAGCCGGCGGCGCAGCGGATCGAGCCGCCAGCCATCGAAGGTGTAATGGAACTGATCGGCGGCGGCGCCTTCTGCCGCTTCAGGCACGCGGGCGGCGCGGCGCAGCACCGAGCGGATGCGGGCGACGAGTTCGCGCGGATCGAAGGGCTTCACCACGTAGTCATCGGCGCCGATCTCCAGCCCGACGATGCGGTCGGTCGCCTCGCCGCGCGCGGTGAGGAAGATGACCGGCAGGTGCCGCGCCTCGATCAGGTGGCGGCACAGCGAGAGGCCATCCTCGCCCGGCATCATGATGTCGAGCAGGACGATATCGAAGGATTCTGCGGCAAGACGGGCGCGGGCTTCGGCGGCGCTGGCAGCCTGAGCAGCGGCAAACCCCTGGCGGACGAGATAGTCCGCCAAGGGTTCGCGCAAGGCAGCCTCGTCATCGACCACCAGTACGCGGGTGGTCGCCGCAGGTAGCGGAGCGGGGGCTGCTGCCATGCTCAGGCGCCGGGGGGCGGGGGCGGCATATCGCCCATGTCACCGCCGCCCATGTCACCGCCGCCCATGTGATGCATGCCGCGGCCATGGCCCCAGCCGCCGTGTTCGCCCCGCATCGCCATCCAGGCAGCGCGGCGCTCGGCGGCGGTCAGCTTGCCGTCATGGTTGGTATCGGCGGCATCGAAGCGCGCCTTGGTGGCGGCATCGAATTCGGCGCGGGTGATCGTGCCATCGTGGTTGGTATCGGCCTTCTCGGCCATTTCATGAAGCATGTGTGCGCCGGGGCCCATCATCATGCCCATACCGGCAGCGCGGGGCGGCGGCGGCATGTCACCTGGCGCGCCATCGCGGCCCTTGCCGCCCTTCCAGCCGCCTTCCATCATCTTCTTGTGATGCTCCATGAATTCGGCCTTGCTGATCGCGCCATCGTGGTTGGTGTCGATCATGTCGAACATCTCGGCCATCTTGGCCTCTCTGTCCGCTTCATTGAGCACACCATCCTTGTTCACGTCCAGCTTCGTCCACATCATGTCGGCCTTGGCCTTGGCATCGGCCCAGGTCAGTTCCTTGTCGCCCATCGGATCGCGGCCGGGCTCGGCGAAGGCGGGATAGACGGCATAGAGCGCCGTGGAGGCGGTGAGCAGAACGGCCGCGGAGGCGGCGAGCGTGGTCTTTTTCATGAATCTCGGTCCTTGTTGCGGGCGGAACGGGGGGCATTTCCGCTGTCGGCTTTCTAGACCGGGGTTGTCGCAGGGTTATCCCGCAAGCGCGGAGTTTTGTCGCACTTTGTCGCGTTGTGATGTGTTCCGCTTGCCTGAAACAGCGCGGCGCCCGCCGCATCCATGGATCAAACTAACGCGGGCGGTGTTCGGTTCCGAGGCCTGACGTGATGAACAGCGCGGTGGCCTGCGCTGAAATCAGGTCCATCGTGTGCCATGCGCCGGGCGGGTTGACCGCATATTCGCCGGCGGCGAGCCGCACCTCGGTCCTGGAGCCGTCCGCCAGTTCCTGATGCAGCACGCCTTCGCCGCTAAGCATCAACACGACCTCATCGCCGGCTGGGTGCATTTCCCAACTGTCCCAGCTTTCGGTGAAAGAATGCTGGCTGACGAGGCGGCCTTCCGCCCCGTCAGCGCCATGGCGGGCGATATAGCCGCCGTACCATTCCATCCCGGTGAACGGCGGCTGGGGCACCGCCTTCGCGCCGAGACCGATGTGGATCGGGTGGGTATCGAGGCGGTGTACCATGATCGTTCAGCTCCCCATCACGAAAGCATTGAGCTTGTTGCCATCGGGATCGCGGAAATAGGCGGCATAGAACCCGCCCTCACCGCGCGGGCCGGGAGGGCCTTCGCAAGTACCGCCGTTGGCGAGCGCGGCGGCGTAGAGCCGATCGACCTGCGCCGGCTCCTTGGCTTCCAGCGCGACCATCACGCCGTTGCCGACTGTGGCGGGCTCCCCGTTGTAGGGCTTCATCAGGCCGATGCCGGCTGCGCCGCCCGCTTCGCCCCAGGCGATTGCGCCATCCCATTCGTACATGCGCTTGGTGCCCAATTCGGCCGCCAGCGCATCATAGAATGCGGCGCCGCGCGCGAGATCATTGGTCCCCAAAGTTACGTAGCCGATCATTCATGCCTCCTCTTCGCCGAGTCGCGATTACGAGAACATAACACGAACAGAATTGCTTACAACGGGGCGCAGGCAGCCTCCAGCCAGGCGAGGTCCGCACCCGCAAGCTGCGGCGCGAGGAGTGCCCGCACTTTCGCGTGGTACGCGTTCCACCAGTCCCGCTCGTGCGGGAAGAGCAGCGCAGGCTCGACCAGCGTGCGATCGATAGGCGCGAAAGTCAGCGTTTCGAAGCCCATGAACTTGCCCTCAGCGCCCGGGATCGTGCGCTCCTCGACGAGCACGAGGTTCTCGATCCGGATGCCGTATTCGCCGGCCTTGTAGTAGCCGGGTTCGTTCGAGAGGATCATGCCGGGAAGCAGCGGCTGGCCAGTGCCGGCCTGCCCGCCCGCCGCCTTGGCGATGCGCTGCGGGCCTTCATGGACGGCGAGGAAACTGCCGACACCGTGGCCGGTGCCGTGCGCATAGTCGAGCCCGGCGGACCACAGGAACTGGCGCGCGAAGCTATCGAGCTGGCTGCCGTTGGTGCCTTCCGGGAACACCGCGAGATCGAGCGCGATGTGGCCCTTGAGCACGCGGGTGAAGCGGTCCTTGACCTCAGCGGGAGGCGCATCGGGGCCGATCCACACGGTGCGAGTGATATCGGTGGTGCCATCGAGATACTGGCCGCCCGAATCGACGAGATAGACGCTGTTCGGCTCGATTGGGCGGTTGGTGTGTTCGTCCACCTTGTAGTGCGGGCTAGCACCATTGGGGCCGGCAGCGGAGATCGTGTCGAACGACAAGTCGCGCAGAAGGCCGGTCTTCTCGCGCTCGGCCCGGAGCGCGGCAGCGGCGGAGAGTTCGGTCTCGGTGCCCTTGGGTGCGGCCTGCGAAAGCCAGTGGAGGAAGCGCGTGATCGCCGCGCCATCGCGCGCCTGCGCGGCGCGATGGCCGGCTTGTTCGACCGGGTTCTTGCGGGCCTTGGGGAGCACGGTGGGATCGGTGAGCGAGACAGCTTCGGCACCCGCCGCCGCAAGCTCGGCATAGATCGCCGCGACCGCGCGTTCGGGATCGACCGCAACTTTCTTGCCCGCCAGCGCGGCAAGCGCAGGCGTGAATGCGGCGCGGTCCTGCACGCGCACGGCATTGCCGAGGTGCTGGGCCAGTTCGGGCGTGACCTTTTCGGGCGCGATGAACAAGTCCGCCGTGCCATCGGCATGGGCGAGCACGAACGAGAGCGCGACCGGCGTGCAGTCAACGTCCGAACCGCGCATGTTGAGCAGCCATGCAACCGAATCGAGCGCGGAAATCACCGCCGCATCGAGCCCGCGCTCGGTGAGCCAGGCGGCGACTTCGGCGCGCTTTTCGTGAGCGGAGACACCGGCATATTCGTCCACATGGACAAGCGCGGGGGCGGCGGAAGGCGCGGGGCGATCCTGCCAGATCGCGTCGATGGGGTTCTGCTGGACGGCGACCAGCGCGGCGCCCCGGCGCTTCAGTGCTGCGGCGACGCCATCTGCCCAGCCTTTGCCGTGAAGCCAGGCGTCATAGCCGATGCGACTGCCTGCGGAGGCGTTCTCGCCGAGCCAGGCGGCAACCGACGTTTGCGGCACGGACTGGTATTCATAGAGCCGGCCATCGACTTGTTCGCGCACTTGCAGCGTGTAGCGTCCGTCGACGAACATCGCGGCCTTGTCCTTCAGCACCACGGCTGTACCGGCCGAGCCGCCGAAGCCGGTCAGCCAACCGAGGCGCTGGGCATAGGCGCCGACATATTCGCTCATGTGTTCATCGGAAATCGGGATGACGAAACCATCGAGCTCTTGCCGCGCCAGTTCCTTGCGCAGCGCATCGAGCCGGGCTTCGTGGGTGTTCATCAGCATGGGTCTTGTCCTGAAGCGTGTCGCCCGCCTTGCAGGCTCATGCTGCACACCATAGATGCGGGGGATGACGGAAACCACCCCCAAGGTCCTGGACGCCGCGCCTCCGGTCGCAGCCAGGAAACCCCACAGCTTCACCCACCACGGCGTCACGATCGAGGACCCGTATCACTGGCTGCGCGATCCCGGTTATCCCGAGGTGACAGACCAGGCAGTGCTCGCCCATCTGGAGGCCGAGAACGCGTGGTTCGAAGCGCGGATGAAGCCGCTTGAGCCGACGGTCGACATGCTCCTCGCGGAGATGCGCGGGCGGATCAAGGAAGCGGACAAGTCGGTGCCGCAGAAGGACGGCAACTGGCTCTACTGGATCGAATACGAGGAAGGCGCCGAGTACAAGAAGTGGTGGCGGCGGCCCGTGGCCGGGGGGCCGGACCAGCTGATCCTCGACGAAGTCGCGCTGGCCGAGGGGAAAGACTATTTCCGGCTGGGCGCGCTTTCGGTTTCCAGCGACGGGCGGCTGCTGGCCTGGGCAGTCGACGACAATGGATCGGAGCGCTTCACCGCACGCATCAAGGTGATCGCAACAGGTGAAGTGCTGCCCGATGTGATCCCGGGGACGCTCTCCGCGCTGGTCTGGGCCGCGTGTGACAAGGCGCTGGTCTACAGCCTCGCCAATGCGCAATGGCGCACGGACAACGCGCGGCTGCACTGGCTGGGAACGCCGGTGGAGAGCGATGTCGAGCTCTATCACGAGGACGACGAGGGTTTCCGGGTTTCCGCCGGGCTTTCGGCGAATGACGAATGGCTGGTGATTGCCACCGGCGATCACGAGACGAGCGAAGTGCGGCTGGTGCCCGCCGCCGATCCACTCAAGGCGCCGCTGCTGGTGAAGGCGCGCCAGACCGGGGTGGAATACGACGTCGATCTGCGCGGTGAGACGCTGTTCATCCACACCAACGACACCCATGAGAACTTCCGGCTGGCCACTGCGCCGCTGGCAAGCCCCGGCGAGTGGACCACGCTGATCGAGGGGACGGACGAATTCTATCTGACCGGCTTCGACCTGTTCCGCGATTTCTACGTGGTCGAAGGCCGGGTGCGCGGGCTCGACCGGATCGAGGTGCGCTATTACGACGATCCGGCGCGGATCGAGCCGATCGTGTTCCCCGAGGCAAGCTACGAGGCCTCGCTCGGCGACAATCCGGAATGGGCGATGGACAAGCTGCGGATCAGCTACGAATCGATGACCAGCCCGGCCTCGGTCTATGATTATCACGTGGGCGAGCAGCGGCTGGAACTGCTCAAGACGCAGGAAATCCCAAGCGGCTACGATGCCTCGCTTTATGAAACCGCGCGGCTGGAAGTGACCGCGCGCGATGGCACCGCAGTTCCGGTTTCCATCGTCTGGCGCAAGGGCCGGCCGCAGAACGGACCGCTCTATCTCTATGGCTACGGCGCTTATGGCATTGCCATCGGGCCGGGCTTTTCAACCACGCGGCTGAGCCTTGTCGACCGCGGCTTTGCCTATGCCATCGCGCACATCCGCGGCGGCGATGATCTGGGGCGGCGCTGGTACAAGGCGGGCAAGCTGGAGCAGCGCACCAACACCTTCAACGATTTCGTGGATGTGGCGAAGGGGCTGATCGCGGAAGGGTTCACCGAGGCAGGCAGGATCGCGATTGCAGGCGGATCGGCGGGCGGCGAGCTGATGGGCGCGGTGATCAATTCCGATCCCGAGCTGTGGGGCGCGGTAGCGGCGCATGTGCCGTTCGTCGACGTGCTCGCCACCATGCTCGATGAGGAGCTGCCGCTGACCCCGGGCGAGTGGCCCGAATGGGGCAATCCCATCGAGGACAAGGCAGCGTTCGAGCTGATCCGGTCCTATTCGCCCTACGATCAGGTGCGCGCACAGGCCTACCCGCCGATGCTCGTGACGGCAGGCCTCAACGATCCGCGCGTGACATATTGGGAGCCCGCCAAATGGGTCGCCAAGCTGCGCGAGCTCAAGACCGACGACAACGAACTGCTGCTCAAGACCAACATGGGCGCAGGCCATGGCGGCAAATCTGGCCGGTTCGAGGGACTGCGCGAAACGGCGGAGGAGTTTGCCTTCATCCTTGCGCAGTTGGGGGTGCCCGCATGATTCGGGACGCCTGACCATGCACACCAGAACCTTCACCGCAGGCCACGAGCATATCGATGTGCTGGGCCACGTGAACAATGCGGTCTGGGTGCAATGGATGGAAGCGGTTGCCACCTCGCATTGGGAGGCACTGGCTTCGGCGGAGTGGCAGGCGGCCTATGTCTGGGTCGTGACGCGGCACGAGATCGACTACCGCGGCAATATCGCACTGGGTGAAAGCGTGACGGCGGAGACCTTCGTGCCCGATCCCCCGCGCGGGGCACGTTTTGACCGGCGGGTCGATTTCCGCAATTCGGCAGGCAAGGTAATCGTCAGCGCGCGGACGCAATGGGTGCTGATCGACAAGGCCAGCGGACGCATCCAGCGGGTGCCGCCGGAGATGTCGGCGCAGTTTACCGGCTAGGCGGAGCGGGCCAGCGGCTCGGGCGTAAACCCGGTCAGCCGCTCGCGCATCGTGCGATTGCGGCCGAGGCGCTTGGCTTCATAAAGCAAGCCATCGCAGTGGCTGTAGAGCACGGCGAACTCGACATCGAGCGTGCCGGATAGATCGTGCTCGACAAGCCCCATGCTGGCGGTGACGACATGGCCGAGGCCCGGAACCACTGCGGCAATCCGGGTGCTGAGCGCGCGGCGGCAGCGGTCGGCGCGGTCGGCGCTGCCGGGGCCGCGCAGGAGCATGAGGAATTCCTCGCCGCCCATGCGGATCGCGCAGGCTTCGGGATCTTCGGCCAGGGTGGCGGCCACGACCTTGAGCACCGCATCGCCCACCGCGTGGCCATGACGATCGTTGATCCGCTTGAAGTGATCGAGATCGATCACCGCCATGGTGCGATAGCCGAGGCAGAACAGATCGTTGAACCGCCGCTCGATCGAATGGCGGTTCCACAAACCGGTGAGCGCATCGCGGCCGGCGACGCCTTCCAGCTCGGTCGCGCGCGCATGGGCAAGATCGCGCTCGCGCCTGAGCTCAAGGAAGCGGATCACGATGCCGAGCGAATTGGCGAGCACTTCGGCGGCGAGCGCGAGCTGGAACAGGATCACCGATTCGGTCGGCCGGGTGCCCGGCAGGAGATAACTGCCGATGCGGTAGACCCCGACCAGCAGCGTGGGCGCCCAGCCGATCATGAGAAAGATCACGAGCTTGCTGCCGCGCCGCCACGCCGTAACGAGTGCGCCGAAGATGAGGCAGATCGCAAACGAGATCGCGATATAGATGCCGAGCGCGCTCCAGGGCCGCAGCACATCGAACTGCAGCGCAGTGAACACGCCGCCTGCAAAGACCAGCGGCGCACAGGCGATAAACAGGCGGCGCAGCGACCGGGGCAAGGCCGTAGGTTCGAGGAACGTGACGACGAACATCAGCCCGGAACCCGCAACGGCGCCGTAGCACAGGCTGTTGATCGAGATTTCGGTCGCCGCATCCGGATTCGCGAGGATGTGGATGAAGCCGGTCCCGAACACGGATTGGACCAGCATCAGGCCGACCATCACGATGTGCCACAGCACAAATTCGCGCCGCAGCACGATGTAGAACCCGAAATTGAGCAGGAGCGGCACGATCAGCATGCCGCAGATGGCGGCCATGGCCACCACCACGCTCATATCCCAGCCTGTACCTTCGGCCGTACTGTCAAGCCGGGCCTCGCTGCCGATGACCTTGTTCCAGGGCTTGTCGATCCGCACGGCGACTTCGCGCGGGGCGTAGCGGGTCTGCGGCAGGGGCAGCACCATCATCGGACCTGTCACGAGGTGGCGCGCATCGGCCTTGGTGTAGCGAGCAATACCAAGCGCGCCGCCTTCATCGATCACGCGGATGGTGATCGCGGCAAAGGGCGAGGCATGCGTGACGAGGCTTTGCGCGCGCGGCGCGGCAGGATCATCGAGGCGGAAGCGCAGGAACAGGCTGTCCGGCCCGGTCTCGTAGGACACATCGGAGCAGATCCAGCGCTGCGGCGCGCGGTCCAGATCAGCGAGTCGCTCTCCGGCAGCACCGGAGGCGTGGCAGGATTGGCTCGCGCGAATCGGCGCGGCGGCGGCGGGCATGCCGAATAGGCCGGATAGCAGCGCCACCAGCCCGAACAGCACAACCCTGCGCCAGATCCAGTCCATGCGACTGTTTCTAGCGGAATGGCCTTATGGGGGAGTTAACTCCGAGCGGGGTTCAGGCGAGTAATTCGCTCACCGGACGCCAGGCATAACCCAGCTCGCGCGCGACGGCTTCGTACGTCACTTCGCCGGCATGCACGTTGAGCCCCTCGGCAAGGTGCGGATTGGCGGCAAGCGCCGCCTTCCAGCCGAGATCGGCGATCTTCAGCGCATGCGGCAGGGTCACGTTGTTGAGCGCATAGGTGCTGGTGCGCGCGACGCCGCCGGGCATGTTGGCAACACAGTAGTGCACGATGCCATCGACCACGAACGTCGGTTCGGCATGGGTGGTCGCGCGGCTAGTCTCGAAGCAGCCGCCCTGATCGATCGCAACGTCGACGAGCACCGCGCCGGGCTTCATCGTGCCGAGCATATCGCGCGTAACGAGCTTGGGCGCGGCAGCGCCGGGGATCAGCACGGCGCCGATCACGAGATCCGCCTCGGCGACGCAGTCGGCAAGGTTGGCGCGGTTGGAAAAGCGCGTCTTGGCGCGGCTCTCGAAATGGGTGCCGAGCCGTTCGAGCACTTCGGGATCGCGGTCGAGAATGGTGACATCCGCGCCGAGGCCGGCGGCCATCTGCGCCGCGTTGAAGCCGACGACGCCGCCGCCGATCACCGCGACCTTGGCGGGAAGCACACCGGGCACGCCGCCGAGCAGCACACCGCGTCCGCCATGCGCTTTCTCAAGCGCGGTCGCGCCGGCCTGGATCGACATGCGGCCCGCGACCTGGCTCATGGGCTTGAGCAGAGGGAGCTGATTGCCCGGGCCGGTCACGGTTTCATAGGCAATCGCGGTGACGCCGGATTTGACGAGATCGGCGGTCTGCTCGGGGTCCGGGGCGAGGTGCAGATAGGTGAAGAGGATCTGGCCTTCGCGCAGCTGCGCGCGCTCGGCGGCCTGCGGTTCCTTGACCTTCACGACCATCTCGCACCCGGCGAAGATCGTTGCGGCGTCGGGCTTGATCGTCGCACCGGCGGCCTCGTAGTCGCGATCCGCCGCGCCGATGCCGAGACCGGCACCGCTTTCGACCCAGACTTCGTGCCCATGCGCGGCAAGCTCGCGCGCGCTCTCGGGCGTCAGGCCGACGCGGTATTCGTGGTTCTTGATTTCCCGAACGGTACCGACACGCATGGCAGGATCCTTCTCGCTCTCCGTTGGCGAGAGGATACACCCGGCGGCGCGCCTTGTTTCACCTGATTTGGGCATTGCAGGCGCTTGGTTTGGTGATATTTCCTGCGATGCCGCTTTGGATCGGGATATTCTTGCATGGATCGCATCGACGCCGCGCTGATTGATGCACTGCAGCATGATTCGTCACGCCCTATCGCGATCCTCGCCGAAGCGGTCGCACTCTCGCCTTCGGCCTGCCACCGGCGCATCCGCGCGCTGGAGGAGGCCGGCGTGATCAGTGGCTATGCCGCGCGGATCGACCCGCGCCGGATCGGGCTGGCGGTCGAAGTCTTCGTCGAAATTACGCTCACCAGCCAGAGCCGCGAGGCGATGGATCGGTTCGAGCGCGCGGTGGGGGATTTCGATGACATTCTGGAATGCCACCTCATGTCAGGCGGAGCGGACTACCTGCTGCGGGTGGCAGCAGCGGACCTCGATCAGTACGACCACATCCACCGCGATTGCCTGGCGCGGCTGCCGGGAGTCTCGTCGATGCGGTCAAGCTTTTCGCTACGCCGGATCAAGCGGTTCGCCGGCTATCCGGTGCCGCGCGCAAGGCCATAGGCGGCGGCTTGCGCGGGCGAGCGGGCCTGGTATCGGCGCTGTCGAGCAGGGTCAGGTCGCTGCCCGGCTCGTCCATGCCGTAGCGCTCGCGCAGTTCGAGCTTGAACGCCTCGATCGCGTCTTCATTCGGCAAGTGATCGACGGTGAAGCGGCGCACCACGAATTCATCCGCGCTATCGAGCACCGTGAGGAAGCGGCCCGTCACCATTTCGGCGAGATGCGTGACATCGAGCCCGTCTGCAATCGACCAGCGATGCCGGCCCCAGGTCACGATGCGGCGGCCGCAATGGCGACAGACGCTGTAGATCCCGCCATCGTTCTCATGCACGCGCCACGGCGTGGGCTGATGCTGCCGTGTGAACCAGCACTGGGACAGGGCTACGTAGGGCATGCCGCGACCTTTCACGCTCGATGCTCGCCATTCCGGGCGTGAGCCCGGAACCGGCGGCAGCGCCGAAGGGCAGAGCATGCCGCCACCGGTCATCAAGGGAGAACGGCGGCGCGCGAAGATTGTTAAGCGTGGCGGGGCCGGACCCCGCTGATCACAGCGGATTGCCGTCCTTGTCGCGGTAAATATCGCGCCGCCCGACATGGTTGGCGGGGCCGACGAAGCCGTCTGCTTCCATGCGCTCGATCCATTTGGAGGCGGTGTTGTAGCCCACGCCCATCTGGCGCTGGACCCAGCTGGCCGAGGCCTTCTGGCTTTCGAACACCAGCTGGCAGACCTGGCGGTACTTGCGCTCTTCGGGGTTGTCCGAGGCGGTCGCATCCAGATCGTCGAAGCCGAAGCTGCCGTCCTCGGGCTCCTCGGTGACCGAATCGACGTAGTCCGGCGCACCCTGCCCGCGCCAGTGATCGGCCACCCGCTCGACTTCCTCGTCGCTGACAAACGGACCGTGCACACGGGCGATTGCGCCGGTGCTCGGCTTGTAGAGCATATCGCCCTTGCCGAGCAGCTGTTCGGCGCCCTGTTCGCCAAGGATCGTGCGGCTGTCGATGCGGCTCGTCACGGCGAAGCTGATGCGGGTGGGCAGGTTCGCCTTGATCACGCCGGTGATGACGTCGACCGAAGGACGCTGCGTGGCCATGATGAGGTGGATGCCCGCCGCGCGGCTCTTCTGCGAGAGGCGCTGGATGAGGACTTCGATTTCCTTGCCGACGGTGACCATGAGGTCCGCCAGCTCGTCAACGATCACCACGATCTGCGGCAGGACCTGATAATCGAGCTGCTGTTCCTCGAACAGTTCCTCGCCCGTATCGGGATCGAAGCCGACCTGGATGCGGCGGCCCAGTGGCTTGCCCTTGCTGGCGGCGGCGCGGACTTTCTCGTTGAAGCCCGAAATGTTGCGCACGCCGACCGAGGACATCATGCGGTAGCGCCGCTCCATTTCCTCGACCGCCCATTTGAGCGCGCGGACCGCCTTCGAAGGCTCGGTCACCACCGGCGAAAGGAGGTGCGGAATGTCGTCGTAGGACTTGAGCTCGAGCACCTTGGGATCGACGAGGATCAGGCGGCACTGCTGCGGCGTGAGCCGGTAGAGCAGCGAAAGCAGGATGCAGTTGAGCCCGACCGACTTGCCCGAGCCGGTAGTGCCCGCAACAAGCAGGTGCGGCATGGTCGCAAGATCGGCCACGATCGGCTCGCCCGCGATGTCTTTGCCGAGGATGATCGGCAGCATGCCCTTGGAATTGACGAACTTGTCGCAACTGACGAGCTCGCGAAACGAGACCATATCGCGCACCGCATTGGGCAGTTCGATGCCCATCACGGTGCGGCCCGGGATCGACGAGACGCGCGCCGAAATCGCGCTCATGTTGCGGGCGATATCGTCAGCCAGGCCGATCACGCGGCTGGCCTTGATACCAGGGGCCGGTTCCAGCTCGTACATCGTGACGACCGGGCCGGTGCGCACTGCGGTGATTTCACCCTTCACGTTGAAATCGTCGAGCACGTTTTCCAGCAGGCGCGCATTGCGTTCGAGGGCGAGCTTGTCGATCTTGGGCCCGGTGGCGGCGGGCAGCGGCTCCAGAATATCAAGCCCCGGCAGCTCATACTGGTCGAACAGATCGCCCTGCCGCGCCCTGCCAGCCACCTGAGCCGGTGCGGGCGGGCGCGAGGGATCGGTGATTTCGGTCGGCCGGCGGCGTAGTTGGGGCGCATCGGACGGGACGACAGCGGCGTCCTCACCCGCTTCGGAGCGCGGCTTGGGCTGGCGCTTCGGCAGCAGCGCGGTAACGCCAGCCGCCGCCGGAAGCCCCGCACGCGCGCCGCGCCGCAGGAACGCGGGCATGCGCGGCAGGCGGTGCCAATCGAACGCGAAGACCTGTGCGGTCACGACAAGGCCGGCAATGGCAGTGACGAGCGCCGCGCCGCGCACGATCCACAGCTCGGCACCGGGCAGCAGGTGCGCCGCACCGCGAATCAGCGCCGCGCCCAGCAGACCGCCAAGCCCGCCAGCACCTGCCGGCAGCGTGCCGCCCGGCCCGGTGAGCATGAGCGCGAAGGCCGTGCCGATCAGCGCCATCGCAAGTGCCAGCATGAGGGCAAGCCGCCACCACGCGGGGAGCGGTGCAATGCCCTCATCTGCCTCGTCCATATCGATCAGATCGCCGGCGGCATCCCACAGCCGGCGCGCGAAAACGTAGAGCAGCGGCAGGAGCAGCGCGCCGGGCAAGCCGAAAAACAGCAGCACGCGTTCGGCCGCCCAGGCACCGGGCAGACCCATCCAGTTTTCGACCGGGCTGCCCGAAGCGGTGCTGCCCGAAGGATCGGTCTGGGTATAGGTCGCCAGCGCGAGGGCCAGCGCGATCATCGCCGCAAACAGCAAGGCCGCGCCAATCAGCTCCGCGCTACGCCGGAAGCTGCGCTTGAGGATCGCGCGCCAGTCCGCGCCCTTGGCCCTGCCTCCAGCTGAGCGCCCTGCGGTGGGCGAAACGAGTGCGCGAGATGCCATCCAACTTGTCCCTTCTTGCCCCCTTCATGCGCCCGTTGGGGGGATGGCGTCAAGAATCCATGGTGCGCAGAAGCCAAGGAATCCCGGCGAGTCGCGGGTTTCTGCGGGGTTTATGCAAGGCCGTCGATGGCAGCCCAGCCCCATACGGCAAGCCGCGCGGCGCGGCGCTTCGTCATGCCGCCAAGCGCGATCACCGGCAACGGCGAGCGGCGGGCCAGTGCCATGAACCGGACCGGCCCCAGCGCGCACGCGCCGGGGTGCGAGCGGGTGGGATAGACCGGCGAGAGCAGGATCGCGCTGGCCCGCGCGCGGACCGCCGCGCCGATTTCGGCGAGCGAATGGGCCGTGGCGAGGCGCAGGCCCGTTGCGCGGCCCAGATCGCGGGGCGCACCGTAGCGCCCGTCCGCGAACCAGCCGCGCGCCTCGCCCGCGGTCAGGATCAGCACGCCGCGGCGGATGCAGAGGCGGCGCAGTGCCTCGAACCGTGCGCGCCGGGCGGCGGCGGGCAAGTGGTAGTGGCGGAACACCAGCGCGCTCCCCGGCTGCAGGCGGGAAATGGCGGATTCGAGCCGGTCATCGTTGCGCGCATCGCTCAGCAGGACGACCCGCGGGACAGGATGACACCGGTGCATCCCCGGCCTATAGCACGGCCCCATGACCGATCCAGAGGCCGCATTGGCTACGCTGTCCCCGCTCGCCGCGATCCGCGAGCGCATTTCCCGCACCGCCACCATCGCCCGGCGCAAAGCCGGGGACGTGACCCTGATCGCCATCTCCAAAACCCAGCCGGCCGAGGCGGTCCTGCCGCTGATCGCGCAAGGTCAGCGCGTGTTCGGCGAAAACCGGGTGCAGGAAGCGGAGGCAAAGTGGCCCGCCTTGCTCGAAGCGCATCCCGACATCCGGCTGCACCTTGTCGGCCAGCTCCAGTCGAACAAGGCCGAGGAGGCCGTGCGCCGCTTCGACTGCATCCATTCGCTCGACCGGCCCTCGCTGCTGACCGCGCTGGCAAGAGCGATGGACAAGACCGGCCGCCGCGTGCCGCTGTTTGTGCAGGTCAACATTGGCGACGAACCGCAGAAAGGCGGCTGCGCGATTGCCGACCTTCCCGCGCTGCTGAGCGAAGCCCGCGGCGCCGACTTGCCGGTGATCGGCCTGATGTGCGTGCCGCCTGCCGGGATCGAGGCCGCGCCGTTCTTTGCGCTGCTCGCCAAGCTGGCGGATGATCAAGGCCTGCCTTCCCGTTCGATGGGCATGAGCGACGATTTCGAGACTGCGTTCATGCTGGGCGCGACGCATGTGCGCGTCGGCTCGGCGCTGTTCGGCGCGCGGGTCTGAGATGAAGCGCCTGCTGCCTTTCGCCCTGGTGCTGGTGCCGGGGACGGCGCTTGCCCAGATGGACATGAGCCAGATGGATCATGGCGCCATGGACCATGGCGCGATGGATCACGGCAGCATGGACATGTCGTGGATGTCGATGAACGGCATGGGTTCGGGCACTTCGCGCCTGCCGATGAACGAGGCGATGCGCGGCGTGCACCTCATGCCGAGCGCGCGCGACATGGTGATGGTGCAGGCCAGCGTGTGGCCGGTCTATACCGATCAGGGCGGGCCGCGCGGCGGCACCAAGTTTTATTCGCAGTCGATGGCCATGGTGATGTGGCTCCACGATCTCGGCGGCGGCGCGAAGTTGACGGGCCAGGCGATGCTGAGCCTCGAGCCTGCGATGCGCCACGATGGCTATCCGCTGCTCTTCGCAACGGGCGAGGAAGCCTATGGCCGCCCACTGGTCGACCGGCAGCACCCGCACGACTTGTTCATGGAGCTTTCGGCGCGGCTTGATGTGCCGGTCGCGCCGGGGCTCAGGGCGTTCGTCTATGGCGGGCCGGTTGGCGAGCCGGCGCTCGGCCCTTCGGCGTTCATGCACCGCGCTTCGGCGCAGTATAACCCCGAGGCGCCGATCACCCATCACTGGTTCGATTCGACGCATATAACCTACGGCGTGGTGACGGCGGGGCTGGTCGGCAAGACCTGGCAGATCGAGGCCAGCGCCTTCCGCGGGCAGGAGCCTGACGAAAACCGCTGGAATATCGAACGGCCAAAGCTCGACAGCTGGAGCGTGCGCGCCAGCTACATGCCATCTCCCGCGTGGGCGCTGCAGGTGAGCTACGGCAAACTCAAGCAGCCCGAAGCCTCGCACCCGGGCGAGAACGAGCGCCGGACGACCGCTTCGGCGCATTACAACAACGGGCGCGGGCTATCGGCGATGGCGGCATTCAGCGCCAAGCAGCGCGTGCCGGGAGAGACGCGCACAGCCTGGCTCGGCGAAGTGAACTGGGATGCCAACACGCACGACACGCTGTTTGGCCGGATCGAGAACGTGAGCAACGACGAGCTCTTCCCCGACCATGCCGATCCGCTGCACGACGTGCCCTTCC
The DNA here is from genome assembly GCF_965228995.1 of Novosphingobium sp. GTDB lineage: Bacteria > Pseudomonadota > Alphaproteobacteria > Sphingomonadales > Sphingomonadaceae > Novosphingobium. The sequence goes on from NZ_OZ245852.1 coordinate 315,114, forward strand.
GCGTGACCAAGTTCGAAGTGGGCTATGCGTACCGCCTGCGCATCGCCGGACCACTGCAAGTGGCCGTGGGCGGCACCGGCGCGCTGTTTGCCAAGCCTGCAGCGCTCAGCGCGGCCTATGGCAAGAACCCGATCGGGGCGACCGTCTTCGCGAAGTTCAGTCTGACAAATTAGTCGTGATGTTTGGCGAGTTCGTCGCCGCTCAGCGTCACCATGTGAAGCAGGTTGGTGGAGCCCGGAGTGCCGAAAGGCACACCCGCCAGCGTGATCAACCGCGAGCCCGCCGTGCCGAAAGCGTGGCGCAGGGCCATGCGCTTCCCCTTGGCGATCATTTCCTCGAAGCTGCCGATATCCTTGGTGGCGACTGCATGCGCGCCCCAGAGCAGGCCGAGCTTGCGCGCGGTGACGTTGGACGGGGTGAGCACGAGCATCGGCACGCCGGGCCGCTCACGCGCCACGCGCCGCGCGGTGGAGCCCGAACCGGTGAACACGATGATCCCCGCGATCGGCAGGGCCTTGGCAATGCTGGCGCAGGCTTCGGCGAGCGCATCAGCTGTGGTGGGATCGGGCCGCGTCTCGATGAAGTGGACGCGCGCAGCATAGCCGGGATCGTTTTCCACTTCGCTGGCGATGCGGTCCATGATCGTGACCGCTTCCTCCGGCCATGCGCCGGCAGCCGTCTCGGCCGAAAGCATCACTGCGTCGGCGCCGTCATAGACCGCGTTGGCGACGTCGGAGACTTCGGCGCGGGTCGGCGTCGGGCTTTCGATCATCGATTCGAGCATCTGCGTCGCAACGACGACCGGCTTGCCCTCGCGCCGCGCCTTTTCGACGATGCGCTTCTGCAGCGGGGGAACCTGTTCGGGATTGAGTTCAACGCCAAGATCGCCGCGCGCGACCATCAGGCCGTCAGCGAGTTCGAGGATTTCATCGAGCCGCGAGATGGCCGCGGGCTTTTCGATCTTGGCCATGAGCGCGCCGTAGCCGCCCATCAGGCGGCGCGCCTCGGCCACGTCCTCGGGCCGCTGCACAAAGGACAGCGCGATCCAGTCCGCCCCTTGCGCGACGGCAAAGGCGAGGTCGCGGCGGTCCTTGTCGGTCATTGCCGGGACCGGGATCACCGCATCGGGCACATTGACGCCCTTGCGATCGGAAATGACCCCGCCGACTTCGGCCGAGCAGAGGATTTCGTTCTCGTCAGCGCGGATCACGCGCAGCCGCAGCTTGCCATCGTCGATCAGCAGGCGCTGGCCGGGGCGCAGGATGCCGAAGAGCTCGGGATGCGGCAGCTGGACGCGGTTTTCATCGCCCGGCTCGGGATTGCGATCGAGCGTGAAGTGGCCCGAATGGCGGATGACTGCGCGGCCATCCTTGAACTTGCCGACACGCAGCTTGGGGCCCTGCAGATCGCACAGCACGGTGATCGGCCGGTTGACCTTGCGCTCCAGCGCCCGGATCGCGGCGATCGTTTCGGCGTGGACCGCATGTTCGCCGTGGCTCATGTTGACGCGGAAAGCATCGGCGCCGGCGCGAAACAGCTTTTCCAGCATTTCGGGGGACCGGCTCGCCGGCCCGACGGTGGCGAGGATTTTCACCTTGCGGCCACGGGGATCCAGTTTTGCCACGTCCATCACCTCGAATTGAATGCGCTGGCCCTATGGCCTACCTACCTGCAAAACCCAAGGACGAACGCTATGGATACGAATGCAGAAACCACATCGCCCGATGCGCTTGACGAACTGCCCGATGCGGTGGCTGCCGCCGCGTTCCGCCGCCTTGTCAGGCATTTGCGGCACCGGCACGACGCGCAGAACATCGAGTTGATGGGCCTTGCCGGCTTTTGCCGGAACTGCCTGGCGGACTGGATCATCGATGCGGGCGCGCCGCTGGACAAGACTGCCGCGCGCGAGGTGATCCACGGGCTGCCCGCCGCCGAATGGAAGGAGCGCTACCAGACCGAAGCGACGCCCGAGCAACTGGCCCGCATGTCGGAAAGCGTGAAGCGCAACGCGCCCGGGCACTGAGCACGCGATACCAACGAAAAAGGGCGCCGGGATGATCCCGACGCCCCTTTTCTTGTTCTGGCAGAAGAACTTAGCGCTTCGAGAACTGGAAGCTCTTGCGCGCCTTGGCCTTGCCGTACTTCTTGCGTTCGACAACGCGCGGGTCGCGGGTCAGGAACCCGGCGGCCTTGACGGCGCTGCGCAGCGCAGGCTCGAACTTGGTCAGTGCCGTCGAGATGCCGTGCTTGACCGCACCGGCCTGGCCCGAAAGCCCGCCGCCCTTGACGGTGGCAATCACGTCGTATTGACCCGAACGGTCAGCGACTTCGAACGGCTGGTTGATGACGAGACGCAGGGTCGGGCGTGCGAAGTACACTTCCTGATCGCGGCCGTTGACGGTGATCTTGCCCGAGCCGGGCTTGATCCACACGCGGGCAACGGCGTCCTTGCGGCGGCCGGTGGCGTAGGAACGACCCTGCGCATCGACTTCACGCTCACGCAGCGGCGCGGCGGGGCCGGTGGGCGCACGGGGCGCTTCAGGCGTGTCCGAGGCAGCGGCAGGAGCGGCGGGAGCAGCCGAAGTCAGATCCTTGAGATCCGCGAGGCTGGAGACGGTATCGGTTTCAGACATGTCTTACGCACCCACCTTGTTCTTGCGGTTCATCGAGGCGACATCGAGCGCTTCGGGCTGGGTACCGGCGTGCGGATGTTCGCTGCCGGCATAGAGATGCAGCGCGCGCATCTGCGCACGGCCGAGCGGGCCGCGCGGGATCATGCGCTCGACAGCCTTTTCCAGCACGCGCTCGGGGAAGCGACCGTTGAGGACCTTGTCCGCAGTGACTTCCTTGATGCCGCCGGCATAACCGGTGTGCTTGTAGTAGATCTTGTCCTTGAGCTTGTTGCCCGTCAGCTTCACCTTGTCGGCGTTGATCACGACAACGTGATCGCCGCAATCGACGTGCGGGGTGTAGCTCGGCTTGTGCTTGCCGCGCAGGTGATTGGCGATGATCACCGCGAGACGGCCGACAACGAGGCCATCGGCATCAATAAGATGCCACTTCTTCTCCACCTCGGCCGGTTTGATCGACCGGGTGACTTTCGTGAGCGCCTTCATGGCTGAAACCCATCCTAGGATAGTGGTACGCCGCCGCTGCGCAAAAGCACAACTGGCGGCGAGGAAGCGCGCCATTGCTCACAAATGGCGCCAGAGTCAAGCAAACCGGGGGTTTCCAGAGAGGTAAAATGATACCTTACGCTTTGGACTGCCCCAAACGGTGCGCGCCCCATGCCGTGCAGACGACCAAAAGCGCCCCCGTCAGCTGGTGGAGGACGGCGATCCAGATCGTCACGCCGCTCATCACCGTGGCGATGCCAAGCGCGATCTGGGTGCCGAACGCGGTATGGATTGCGACCGAAACTCGCCTCGCGCCCGCGCGGCGCAGCTTGCGGCCCATGACGACGAGGACGACTACGACCGCCCAGGCCCACCAGCGATGGATGAAGTGCACGAGATAGGGGTCTGAAAAGAAGGCATGCGCCGCACCCAGCGACCATTCGATGCCAGCGGGGAAGAAGGACCCCTGCATCAGCGGCCAGACGTCCCAGTTGAACCAGCCGCCCCCCGCCACCGTGCCTGCGCGCATCCCTGCCAGCAGCGCGCCGTAGAACAGCTGCACCAGCAGCATGGCGAGCGCCAGCGCGGCGAAGCCCGTCAGCCGCGCGCGCGGCTCACCTCGGGCCAGTGCGCGCAGATCGAGTGCGGTCCAGATCACACCCGCCAGCGTGGTCAGCGCGACCAGCAAATGCGCGGCGAGGCGGAAGTGGCTCACCTTCACGTCGTGCACGATGCCGGACTTCACCATCCACCAGCCGACCGCGCCCTGCAGCGCGCCAAGCGCGAGGAGCGCCAGCAGGCGAGGCTTGTAGCCCGCCGGAACCTGCCCGCGCAGCCAGAACCACGCGAGCGGCAGCGCAAAGGCCATGCCGATGGCGCGCGCCAGCAGGCGATGCACCCATTCCCAGAAGAAGATGAACTTGTAGGTGGACAGCGTCATGCCCGCGGGGCCGTTGACCAGCACATATTGCGGGGTCTGCTGGTACTTGGCGAACTCGGCCTGCCAGTCCGCCTCGGTCAGCGGTGGCAGCGCGCCCGAGACGGGCTTCCATTCGGTGATCGAGACCCCCGATTCGGTCAGCCGCGTAATGCCGCCGACCACCACGATGGCGATGATCATCAGCGCGACGACGAGCAGCCAGCGGGAAAGCGCGAGCGGCGCGGGGGCGTGCTCACGGGAACGGGCCGGGGCCATAGCAACAGCATCCATGGCCGCGCCTCTGCTCGCGAGGCCGCTGAAACGCAAGCGCCAATGGGGGCAAGCCAATAGGGGAAGCGCCGGAGCTCAGCTTGAGCATTGCGTTATGTGATACTATTACATATAGCCATCATCATGACCGACCGTCCCGACTCTTCCGCTGAAATGCTGCGCGGCCGGTTTGACCGGCTGGGCGTGCTGATCAGCGGCCTCTGCATGGTACACTGCGTGGCCGGGCTGTTCCTTATCGGGGTGCTGGGGCTTGGCGGCGGCGTGCTGCTTAACCCCGCGATCCACCGCTTCGGGCTGGTAGCCGCCTTCGTCGTCGGCATGTTCACCATCGGCGCGGGCGCGCTGCGCCACGGACACCGCTTGCCGCTGGCACTCGGAACCACCGGCCTTGCCCTGATGGCCGCCGCGATTGCGAGCGATCACGGGACCGGCGAAGCACTGCTGACGATCAGCGGCGTGGTGCTCGTAGCTTCCGCGCACATCGTCAACATGCGCCGCAACACCTGCTGACGGCTTGCACCCTCCGTAGCGGTCGTTAAAGCCCGCCGCATGTCCACTGAAACCGCTGCCACCCTCACCCTCACCATCAATGGCGAACTGCGCCGCGCCGCGCCCGGCTCGATCGCCGATCTCGTGCGCAGCCTCGAGCTCGATCCCGCCAAGGTCGCAGTGGAGCGCAATGGCGAGATCGTCCCGCGCTCGACGCTTGCGGCGGTGCTGATCGCGGATGGTGATGTGCTGGAAATCGTGCACTTCGTCGGCGGTGGTGAGGTCGATGACACATTGCCAATAGACACATGGACCGTGGCGGGCCGAACCTTCCGGTCGCGGCTGATCGTCGGCACCGGCAAGTACAAGGACTTTGCGCAGAACGCGGCGGCCGTCAAAGCTTCGGGCGCGGAAATCGTCACTGTAGCGGTGCGCCGGGTCAACGTCAGCGACCCCAAGGCGCCGATGCTGACCGACTTCATCGACCCCAGGAAGATCACATACCTTCCCAACACCGCCGGGTGCTTCACCGCCGAAGATGCGATCCGCACGCTGCGCCTTGCGCGCGAGGCGGGCGGCTGGGATCTGGTCAAGCTGGAAGTGCTGGGCGAGGCGCGCACGCTCTATCCGAACATGATCGAGACCATCCGCGCGACCGAAGTGCTGGCCAAGGAAGGCTTCCTGCCGATGGTCTACTGCGTGGACGATCCCATCGCGGCGAAGCAACTCGAAGACGCAGGCGCGGTCGCGGTCATGCCACTGGGCGCGCCGATCGGCTCGGGGCTCGGCATCCAGAACCGCGTGACGATCCGCCTGATCGTGGAAGGCGCGAAAGTGCCGGTGCTGGTCGATGCAGGCGTGGGTACCGCGAGCGATGCTGCCGTTGCGCTGGAACTGGGCTGCGACGGCGTGCTGATGAACACCGCCATTGCCGAGGCCAAGGACCCGATCCGCATGGCCCGCGCGATGAAAGCCGCCGTGGAAGCGGGGCGCGATGCGTATCTGGCGGGGCGCATGGGCACGCGCAAGTATGCCGATCCGAGCAGTCCGCTGGCAGGGTTGATCTGAATTCTACTCTTCTTCGCTCAGGTGGAAAGCTCGGACCGGGCATTTGCCTCGTTTGTGTACATTGCGAGCAATTGTGCTAGTTTGTGTGCTTGCTGAATGAGGTAGAGCGATGGAAAGCACCACCCTGACAATCCGGGTCCCGATAGAAGTCCGCGACAAACTCGCCCGAATCGCTGACGGCACCCGGCGCAGCAAGTCGTGGCTGGCAGCGGAAGCGGTGGCCGCCTACGTTGAGCGCGAACTCGCGATCATCGAGGGTATCCAGCAAGGGCTGGCGGACATGGCCGCCGGACAGACTGTTCCGCACGAGCAAGCAATGGCGGAATTGCGCGCAGTCGTTGATGAAGCCAGACAGGCCAAAGTCACGCCGCAATGAGGCAGGTCATCTGGTCGCGTGAGGCGCTGTCGGATGCCGCAGACATGCTTCGCCATATCGCCACCGATGACGCGAACGCGGCCCATCAAGTGATCGACCGGATCGAGGCGACCGGTGACGCGCTTGGTAAGTTTGCCACCGGGCATCCCGGTCGTGTTGCGGGAACTTATGAGAAATCGGTCCGCACCTTGCCCTACATCATCGCCTACGCGCTGACTGCCGACGACGAGACAGTTGTCATCCTGCGCGTGATCCACGCCGCACGTGATTGGCGGGAGCAAGACTGGCCGCAGGATCGCTGATGGGGCCGCCCCTTTCGCCTGTCAGGCGCAATGTGGCGGTGAAACCGGCCGATCAGGTTCTGCTCGACACGGCTCGTCCTACCCCGCAACCCCGGCTGCTGCCAGCACCGCCAACGTCAGGATATCCGGGGCGATCGAGGTCATCGCGGCGATCTGGACGGGCTTTTCCATGCCGATCAGCATCGGGCCGATCACCGCGTTGCCCGCCAGTTCGCGCAGCAGCTTGGCGGAGATATTGGCTGATTGCAGGCCGGGCATGATGAGCACGTTGGCCGGGCCCGAAAGGCGGCTGAACGGATAGTTCGCCATGACCTTGGGATTGAGCGCGGCATCGGGCGCCATTTCGCCCTCGTACTCGAAGTTCGGCTGCTGCTCATCGAGGATCGCGACGGCACCGCGAATCTCGTCGAGCCAGCGGCCGCTGGGGTTGCCGAACGTGGAATAGGACAGGAAGGCCACGCGCGGTTCGTGCCCCATGCGGCGCGCGACGGCAGCGGTCTCGGTAGCGATATGCGCGAGTTCGGCCGCGTTCGGACGCTCGTTCACCGTCGTATCGGCAAGGAAGACAGTGTAGTTCTTGGCGACCATCATGTGGATGCCGAACGGGAGATGGCCGGGCTTGGGATCGAGTACCTGGCGCACTTCCTTGATCGTCTGCGCGAAGGTGCGGGTCATGCCCGAAATCATCGCATCACCGTGGCCCAAGGCGACGAGCAGCGAGGCGAAGACGTTGCGGTCCTGGTTGACCATGCGCCGCACGTCGCGCTCCATGAAGCCGCGCCGCTGGAGCCGCTCGTAGAGGTACGCGACCATTTCCGGCACGAGCGGCGAAACCGCCGAGTTGTGAATCTCGAAGCTGGAGGGATCGCCCACGCCCAATTCGGTCAGCAGATCGCAGACGGCCTTGGTGCGGCCGACGAGCACAGGGGTGCCGTAGCCGAAATCGCGGTACTGGATCGCCGCACGCAGCACGACTTCGTTCTCCGCCTCGGCGAAGACGACGCGCTTGGGGTTCTCCTTGACCTGCTGGTAGACGCTGGTGAGCGCGCCGGTCGTCGGATTGAGGCGCGCCTTCAGTTCGGTGCGATAGGCGTCGAAATCCTCGATCGGCTTTTGCGCGACGCCCGACTCCATCGCCGCCTTGGCGACGGCGGAGGAGACGACTTCCATCAGGCGCGGATCGAACGGCGCGGGGATGATGTAGTCCAGCCCGAAGGTGTGGTTCTGGCCATAGGCGGCGGCCACTTCCTCGGGCACCGGCTCGCGCGCCAGTTCGGCGATGGCGCGAGCGGCGGCAATCTTCATTTCCTCGTTGATCGCGGTGGCCCGCACATCGAGCGCGCCGCGGAAGATGAAGGGGAAGCCCAGCACGTTGTTGACCTGGTTCGGATAGTCCGAACGGCCGGTGGCGACGATGCAATCGGGCCGCGCTGCCTTGGCTTCGGGCGGGGTGATTTCCGGATCGGGATTGGCCATCGCGAAGATGATCGGCTGCGGCGCCATCTTCTTGACCATCTCGGGCGTGACTGCGCCCTGCACCGAAAGGCCGAGGAAGATGTCCGCCCCTTCCATCGCCTCTTCCAGCGTGCGCTTGGGCGTATCGATGGCGTGGGCGGACTTGAACTGATCAATGCCGGCGCGGCCGATGTAGATCACGCCCTTGCTGTCGCACATCGTCACGTTGTTGTGACGCACGCCCATCGCCTTGATCAGTGCGGTGCAGGCGATGGCGGCGGCGCCCGCGCCGTTTACCACGACCTTGACGTCGGCCAGGTTGCGGCCGGTGAGGAAACAGGCATTGAGCAGACCCGCAGCGGAAATGATCGCGGTGCCGTGCTGGTCATCGTGCATCACCGGGATCTTGAGACGTTCCTTGAGCGCCTGCTCGATGATGAAGCACTCGGGCGCCTTGATGTCCTCGAGGTTGATGCCGCCGAAGCTCGGCTCCATCAGCGTGACGGCGTCGATAATCGCCTGCGGATCTTCGGTAGCGAGTTCGATGTCGATCGAATCGACGTCGGCAAAGCGCTTGAACAGCACCGCCTTGCCTTCCATCACCGGCTTCGATGCCAGCGCGCCGAGGTTGCCGAGGCCGAGGATCGCGGTGCCGTTGGAGATCACCGCAACGAGGTTGCCCTTGGCGGTATAATCGTAAGCGGTGGCCGGGTCCTCGGCGATGGCGCGGACCGGGACAGCGACACCGGGCGAATAGGCAAGGCTGAGGTCGCGCTGCGTCGCCATCGGTTTCGAGGCGATGATCTCGATCTTACCGGGGCGAATGGTGTTGTGGTAGAACAGCGCTTCACGTTCGGTGAAGCGGACATTGCTCTCGTCGGTCATGTTATTCCCCCTCGGCGCGCGAGCTTGATCGGCCCGCCTGCACCCCGATCGCATGAGGCGCGCGCCGCGGGCACAGACTGATCACAAGTCTTTAGAACGCCAGTTCGGAAAACCCAAGGGCCGGACGGCGAAAAGCAGACTGCGGCCTTCCTGCCAGACCAGCTGGAGCCGCGAATCCGGGTGGAGCGGCATGCCGGTATCGATCAACCACACATAATCAACCCGCTCGATCGGAGCATACTTCAGCGCGGTATCGACACTGCGCATACGCCCGCTCTGGCAAGCGCGCGACCACACGAACTCGGATGGATCCGCCGTGAAGTTGCGGCCCGGACGGAAACGCGGGATCACCATGTGCAGACCCGGCACCGCCCAGTTGTCGTTGACCCAGGCCTGCCGATAGAGGCTGGCAAGGCTGGCGAGATGATCGCGCCGCGTGTTTCGCCACGATTCCTCGACACAGGAATGCTCGACAAAGGCGAGCACTCGGCTGCCCGGCTCGACATGATGGAGCGCGGAAAGCTGCTTGCGGTAATCGTCGGCATAATCGGCGAAGCTGGCGGCGGTGACGACCAGCCGCGTGCCAAGCAGCAGCGCGCCCGCCAGCGCAACCTTCTGCGCGCGCTCGAGCGGAACCTGGCTCCAGTCCTGCAGGCCCAGCGCCAGCATGCAGGCCACCGGCAGCAGCCGCACGTCAACGAAGGCGCTGCCGTTGATGTCGCTCGGGATCGCGATGAACAGAAGGAACACGAGGAGGCCGGGCAGGCCGAGCTGCCACTTCCAGCGCGCGCCGAGCAGCCAGCCGAACAGGATCAGCGCAAAGCAGGCAACGGTCGTCGCGCCATCGAGCAGCAGCGACTGGTCGCGCAGCGTCAGAACGAAATACCAGGCCTTCTGGTCCCAGCGCCAGCGATTAAGGCTGCGCACGGGATCGGGCGAGAGGAACTTCCACAGGATGATCGTGACGAGCGTGGCCACCAGCGGCCAGCACAGGATGAACAGCCGCTTGGCAATCGCGCGCCAGTCCTGCTCATCCCGCAGGCGCCGCCATTCGGCAGGGCGCCACCAGCCGGCAGGCAAGCGGTCGATCTCGCGGCCCAGCGCATTCGCGCCGATCAGCAGGCCCAGCAGCAGACCGCCGATGGCATGGCACAGCATGGCAAGCGGCTGCGCGGCAATCAGCAACGCGGCACGCTGCTTCGGCTTGTCCTCCAGCCAGACGGCAGCGGCGAAGGCCATCAGCGAAAGGCCGGTCGCGAGGATGTAGTTGAGGAAGCCCGTGAGCAGCGGGAAGCTGAACACGAACATTAGCGCCCAGGGCGCGCCGTGCCCACCCTTGGGATTGAGCACGCGGATGGTGGCCAGGCAGCCGCCGGCGAACAGGCCAGTGGCAAGCACCGTGCTCCACCAGCCCGCAGCGAGAATGCCGAACTGCGCGCCGATGAGCTTTGCAAGCACGTCACCGCCAATGTTGAGCGTGAAGACCCACTTCCACGAGAAGTACTTGAGCAGCGGATTACCCGGACGCGCCGCCTCGATCGCGGCGGCACCCATGTGGCCGGGCACGTCGATCAGCGGCGGCACTTCGACCAGCGCGAAGGGCAGGCAAACCAGCATGACGATGATGACGATCCCGGGCGCGCTGAGCCACGGCAAGGCTGCCGCCCGTTCCCACAGCCCCCGCAGGCTCATGGCCAAAGTTTTCTCGCGGACCTGCATCAACCCCAGTTCACTTTCGCATTGGCGCCGGTCGGAGAGATCGGATTGATCATCCCCCGAGACCCCTGGAAGCACTCGCTTCCCAAGAACCCTTGAAGCATCCGCCCAGCCCATGCCCGGAAATGTCGATATCCGGTGTCGATCATTTGAGAAACCTGCAGCGCTAGTCTAGCCACAGCCGCTGTGAGCTCCCATGCCCCAACTCCGATGATGGCGCAATATCTTGCGCTGAAGGCGCAGGCCGAGGGCTGCCTGCTGTTCTACCGCATGGGCGATTTTTTCGAGCTGTTCTTCGAGGACGCGAAGATCGCGGCGAGCGTGCTCGATATTGCGCTGACCAGCCGGGGCGAACATGGCGGCGCGCCGATCCCGATGTGCGGTGTGCCGGTCCATTCGGCGGAGACCTACCTTGCCCGCCTGATCCGCGCCGGGTGCCGCGTCGCCATCGCCGAGCAGACCGAAACGCCCGAAGAAGCCCGCAAACGCGCCGGTTCCAAGGCTCTCGTGGCGCGCGACATCGTGCGCTTCGTGACGGCGGGAACGCTGACCGAGGACGCCCTGCTCGAGCCGCGCCGCGCCAATGTGCTGGCGGCGGTCTGCCTGGTTCGGGAGCGCGTGGGCATTGCCGCCTGCGATATCTCGACCGGGCGGATGGAGCTGGAGGAATGCGCGCCCGAGGCGCTCGCTGCAGCGCTTGCCCGGCTCGGCGCAACAGAGCTCGTGGTGGCGGAGGATTCGGGGCTCGATCTGCCCGAGGCCGCCGTGCGCCCTGCCCGCGCCTTCGATTCGCAGCGCGGCGCGGATCGGCTCATGGCGCTGCACGGCGTCGCCACGCTCGATGGCTTCGGCGCGTTCAGCCGCGCGATGCTGGCGGCAGGGGCGGGGCTGATCGACTACCTCGAGCATGTCGGACGAGGCAGCCTGCCGCTGCTGCTCCCGCCGGTGGTGCGCGAGGCGGCCGCGTTCATGGCCATGGACGAGGCAACGCGCGCCAGCCTTGAAATCCTTTCGGCCAGCAGCGGCGGGCGCAAGGGCAGCCTGATCGAGGCAATCGACCGCTGCGTGACGAGCGCAGGCGCGCGGCTGCTCGCGGAAGATCTCGCCGCGCCGCTCACCGATCTTGCCGCGATCCGCGCGCGGCTCGAACTGGTCAGCTGGTTGCACGATGATCCGCTGCTGCGCGGCGATCTGCGCGCGGTGCTGCGGGCTGCGCCGGATGTGGGCCGCGCGCTGGGGCGGATCGTGGCAGGCCGGGGATCCCCTCGCGATCTTGGCCAGCTGCGCGATGGCCTGAGCGAAGCGCAGCGGCTGCAGGCGCTGCTCGCCGCGCGCGCTGATCGGCCTGCGCTGGCCGCTAGCCTGATCCCCGCACTGGGCGGGCACGGGGCGCTGATCGATCTTTTCGCCCGCGCGCTCGTCCCCGCGCCGCCGACCGAGCGGGCGAGCGGTGGCTTCATCGCGGCGGGCTATGACGCCGCGCTCGATGCCTTGCGCGATGCGGCGGGCAATTCGCGCCGCGCCATCGCTGCGCTAGAGGCACGCTACCGCGAGGAAACCGGCACGCCCGCGCTCAAGATCCGGCACAACGGCGTACTGGGCTATTTCATCGAAGTCCCCGCGCGCCATGCCGACAGGCTGATGGCGCCGGACAGCGGCTTTACCCACCGCCAGACCATGGCAGGCGCGGTGCGCTTCAACGCGCTGGCGCTGCATGAGGAAGCGAGCCGGATCGCCGAGGCGGGCGGGCACGCGCTGGCCGCCGAGGAAGCCCACTTCGAGGACCTGACCGCCCGCGCCATCGCCGCGCGTGAGGCGATAGCCGCAACTGCGGCAGCGCTTGCCCGGATCGACGTGGCCGCCGGGCAGGCCGAGCGCGCGGCGGAGGGCGGCTGGTGCCTGCCGCACTTGTCGCAAGACACAGCGCTCACCATCCGCGGCGGGCGGCATCCGGTGGTCGAAGCCGCGCTTGCTGCGCGCGGCGAGCGTTTCGTCGCCAATGATTGCTCGCTCACTCTGCGCGACCGGCTGTGGCTAATCGGCGGGCCGAACATGGGCGGCAAGTCCACCTTCCTGCGCCAGAATGCGCTGATCGTGATCCTCGCGCAGGCGGGCGGTTTCGTGCCGGCGGAGGCGGCGGACATCGGGATCGTCGACCGCTTGTTCAGCCGCGTCGGTGCAGCAGACAATCTGGCGCGCGGGCGGTCCACCTTCATGGTCGAAATGGTCGAGACCGCCGCGATCCTCGCGCAGGCAGGCGAGCGCAGCTTCGTGATTCTCGACGAAGTGGGGCGCGGCACCTCGACTTATGACGGCCTCGCGCTCGCCTGGGCCGTGGCCGAGGCGGTGCACGAAGTGAACCGTTCGCGTTGCCTCTTCGCGACGCACTACCATGAGCTCGCGCGGCTGGCCGAAACCTGTGAGGCGCTCTCGCTCCATCACGTCCGCGCGCGCGAGTGGAAAGGCGATCTGGTGCTGCTGCACGAGCTGGCCGAAGGGCCGGCGGACAAGAGCTACGGCCTCGCCGTCGCGCGGCTTGCCGGGGTGCCTGCGCCGGTGGTGAAGCGCGCCAAATCAGTGCTCGACCGGCTGGAAAAGGGCCGCGCCGCGACCGGCGGGCTAGCCGCGGGATTGGATGACTTGCCCCTGTTTGCAGCAGCCATCGAGGCAGCAGAGGAGAAAGTGGATGCCCTGCGCGAGAAGCTCTCCGCCATCGACATCGATTCGCTGAGCCCGCGCGCGGCGCTTGATCTGCTCTATGATCTGAAGCGCGAACTGTGATGCATTTAACCCTGGCCCTCAGCCCGTTCGTGTCGAGCCCCTCGTCTTCGCTCGGGATAAACTTCCGGCCATCAGGGCCGGAAGTGGAGACACCATACGCCGCGCTTGGTGTCTCGACTTCGGGGCTTCGCCCCGCAGTTTATCCCGAGCTTGTCGAGGGGCTCGACACGAACGGGAGTTGGGGATGAAGGCAATCCGCGCCCTGCTGCTGGCCCTGCTGGCCCTGCTGGCCTGCCTGGCCGTGCCGCTCGCCGCGAAGGCTCCCGCAAAACCCGTTCAGCTCGATCAGGAACTTTACCGCACCGTGGTAGAGCGCGTGCGCGGCGGGGAGAATTTCTACCCGGCAACGATGGATGCGCAGCGGGAACGATCCTACCCGGTGCAGCCCGCGCTTGCCGTCCGTCCGCCAACGATGACGTATTTTCTCGCGCTCCTCCCCAGCACCATGGCCCGCACCGCCGCGCTGATCGCGCTGCTGTTCGGCGCGCTGATCGCAATGCGGCAGAGCCTTGCGGACCGCCCGCCTGCCGAGGCGCTGGGCATGGTCGCACTCGCCGTGGCGGGGCTGTTCGGCGCGTTCTTTCCGGACAACGTCTATCTCCACGAACAGTGGAGCGTGCTGCTGATCATGCTCTCGCTCGCCGCGCATCGGCGGCCATGGCTGATGATCGGCCTCGCGCTGCTCGCCGTGCTGGTGCGCGAGACGGCGCTGGCCTGGCTTGCGGCGATCCTGCTGATGGCGCTGTGGCAGCGCGATGGGAAGCGCGTGCTCATGGCGCTCGGCGCGATGGCGCTGGCGGCCGGGCTGTGGCTGATCCACGCGCATTTTGTTGCGGCGCAGGTCCAACCTGGTGATCTCACCTCCCCCGGCTGGGTGCGCTTTGGCGGGCTGCCGCTGGTGATCGACGCGCTGCGCCGCAATCTGGTGCTGACCGGCCTGCCCGGCCCGCTGATCCTGGCGCTCGTCGCCGCCTCGCTCGCCGCCATGCTGCGCTGGGGCCGCGAGATGGAGCGCACCGCTGCCATCGGCAGCGCCGGCTTCCTTGCCGCGCTCACCGTGTTCGGGCGGCCCGACAATGGCTACTGGGGCTTCATGGCGGCGCCCTTCGTGCTGCTTGGTTTGCCGCTGCTGGTGCGGCGGGGACTTGCCGCCGGCCGGGCACGGGCCGCGTCCCGCTAAGTCTGCCCCGGGGCCGCTACCGGTATGGATGCAACGGGTCTTGACGGGCACGCCTCACACCTCGACACAAAGGTCGGGGTAATGGGGGGTAACACATTGGCTACTGTTTCTGGCGCGCGCAGGGTTCCGCAGATCGAGCGGGACTATTTTCTGGCCTTCCTCGTCCTTGGCGTGGCAGGCGTCGTGCTCGGCTTCGTGCCGCCAAGCTGGACCCGTTTCAACGGCCTCGCCGACTACCCCGCTCCAATCGCGCTACAGATCCACGCGGGCCTGTTTCTCGGCTGGGTGGCGCTGCTTGCCGCGCAGATCGTGTTCATCCGGCAAGGCCATCCAGAGCTTCACAAGCGGCTGGGCCTTGTCAGCGCCCTGATGATCCCGGCCATGGCGATCAGCAGCGTGTTCGCCGAAACCTACAGCGAGCATTTCGAGGCGATCCACCGTCCGGGCGGACAGCGCTTTCTGATCGTTCCGATCTTCTCGCTCGGGCTGTTCCTCATCTTCACGACCCTTGGCATGCTGCTGCGCAAGCGGACGGCGATCCACAAGCGGCTCGTGTTCCTCGGAACGGCGCTGCTGTTCGGCGCGGCATGGTCGCGTGTGAGCGGTCCGCTGCTCAAGCCGCTGATGGACGGCCACGGCATGGGCTTCTTCACCCGCCGCTTCATCATGACCAACGTTTTCCTCGTGATGCTGGCCATGCTCGACTGGCGCACGAAGGGCCGGCTGCAGACCGTATCGGCCGTGGGCATCGCGGTGACGCTGGTGGCCGAGATCGTGGTGACCGAGCTCTACTACACTCCGTGGTGGCTCGGCGTGGCCGATGCCATTCTGGTCTACTTTCCCGGGCCCTAGACCGAGAGAAATATCCCCGCCAGCGCCGCGCTCATCAGGTTGCTGAGCGCGCCTGCCGCCAGTGCTTTCATGCCCAGCCGCGCGATCACCGGGCGCTGATTGGGCGCGAGGCTGCCCGAAACCGCCATCTGGATTGCGATCGAGCTGAAATTGGCAAAGCCGCACAGCGCGAAGGTGACGATCGCGACGGTGTGGGCAGAAAGGTCCTTCGCCGCGCCGAGATCGATGAAAGCGACGAATTCGTTGAGCACGATCTTGGTGCCGAACAGGCCGCCCGCCTGCGCTGCCTCGGCCCAATTGGGCGCGCCGAGGAGGAGGAACACCGGCGCGAACACCGCGCCAAGCACTTGCTGGAACGAAAGCCCGGGGAAGCCGACATGCGCGCCAACCCAGCCAAGCAGGCCATTGGCCATCGCCACCAGCGCCACGAAGGCCAGCACCATCGCGCCAACCGCGACCGCCAGCCGCACGCCGGTCTGCGCACCCTGGCTTGCCGCCATGATGAGGTTGGCAGGCCGCTCCTCATCCGGGGCGGAAATGGCGATATGCGGATTGGGCAGATCCTCGTCCGCGGGCGCATCGGGCATCGGCGGGACGTCCGGCATGATCAGCTTCGCCATCAACACCCCGCCGGGCGCCGACATGAACGCGGCGGCTACGAGATAGTCCACCCGGATTCCCATCGCGGCATAGGCCGCGAGAATCGTGCCCGCGACACCGGCCATGCCCACGCTCATCACCGTGAAGATCTGCGACGGGTTCAGCGCGGCGAGATAGGGCCGGATGACGAGCGGCGATTCGCTCTGGCCGACGAAAATATTGGAAGCAGCGCACAGCGCCTCGACCCGGCTGATCCCGGTCACCATTTCCAGCGCCCCGCCGATCCAGCGGATCACCAGCTGCATGATGCCGAGGTAGTAGAGAATCGAGATCAGCGCCGCGAAGAACACGATCGTCGGCAGCGCGGCAATTGCGAAGCTGCGTCCACCGATGGCGGGATCGGCGAGCGGCCCGAACAGGAAGGCGACGCCCGCCTTGGCATAGCCAAGCAGCCCTTCGACCCCCGCCGCTGCGCCTTGCAGCGCGGCGTTGCCCGGAGGAAAATAGAGCACCAGCGCAGCGAATCCCGCCTGAAGCGCAAAGGCAGGGACGACCACGCGCAACCGGATCGCCCGGCGATTGGAGGAAAGGAGGACTGCCAAGGCAAGAATCAGCGCCATGCCGGCGAGGCTCATCAAAACGCGCATCGCGGGCCTGCCGCTCCCTTGAACAACCCTGTTCGGTATGGCTTAAACGGGATTTGGCGCAGGGTCAAAATCCCGCTAACCGTTTCCGATGCAAGATCAACCGCCCGCCGCCCCCGCATCGCCAACGCTTTCGACATCCGGCATTCCCACCGCGCTCTTTGCCTTTTCGCTGCTTTACGGCGGCCTTGTCGTTCTTGCGGGCGTGCTCGGCACCAAGATCGCGGCGCTGGGCCATTGGCCGCTGCTCGGTGATCTTGCGGTCGAAAGCGGGATCTTCGCATTCCTGCTGCTCGTCGTGATGGCAAGCGCGGTGGCCGAACTCTACGGACAGGATGTGGCGAACCGGCTGGTGCGCTTCGGCTTCGTGCCGCTGATCGTCTCGATGCTGCTGCTTACCTTTGTGATCAATGTCGTGCCGCCCGCACCGTTCTGGGGCGATCAGGAGGCCTATGCCCGCCTCCTTGGCCAAGGCGCGCGGATGCAGTTTGCGGGGCTCATTTCCTACGGCACTTCGCAGACGCTCAATGTCTACGTCTTCTCGCGCCTTGCCGGTGGGCGCGGAAAGCTGCTGATCCTGCGCGCATGGATCGCGAGCCTGCTCAGCCAGATGGTCGATACGCTGATTTTCATCACGATCTCGTTTGCCGGCGTGAAGGATACCGCAGGGGTTCCGCTGCCGATCACGGAAATCATGACGGGCCAGATCGCCTCCAAGCTCCTGCTCTCAACGATCATGGTCCCGCCGCTGATCTGGGCCTTCGTCAAGCTTGGCCAATGGCTGGATGGAAATCGCTAGACGGTCCGGCAAATATTGCACCTTGAGGCCGCTTGGTCCAAAGCGCGGCGCATCATGAGCACCGCACACGATCCCGCCGCCGACGACGCAGCCCACCACCAGGCCATGCTCGCCAAGGCCGAGACGCTGACCGAAGCGCTCCCCTACCTGCAGCGCTATGCGGGCAAGACCTTCGTGGTGAAGTACGGCGGCCACGCGATGGGCGATCCCGATCTCGCGCAGGACTTTGCCGAGGATATCGTGCTGCTGAAAGCCGTCGGCATCAATCCGGTGGTTGTTCACGGCGGCGGGCCGCAGATCGGCCGCATGCTGAAAGCGCTCGGCATCGAATCGCGTTTCGTTGACGGCCTGCGCGTGACCGACAAGCAGACCGCCGAAGTCGCCGAAATGGTCCTCGCCGGCGCGATCAACAAGGAACTCGTCAGCTGGATCGCACGTGCCGGGGGCAAGGCCATCGGCATTTCCGGCAAGGACGGCGGCATGGTCATCGCCCGCAAGGTCAAAGCGAAGAAGGCGCCCAAGGCGATCAACGATGCGGACAGCGGCGAAGCGATCGTAGTCGACCTCGGCTTCGTCGGCGAACCGGCAAAGATCGATACCACGGTGATCGACACCATCACCGGCGCCAACATGATCCCGGTGATCGCCCCGATCGGCGTGGGCGAGGATGGCGAGACCTACAACATCAACGCCGACACCATGGCCGGCGCGATCGCCGCAGCGCTGGGCGCCGCGCGACTGTTTCTGCTGACGGACGTGCCGGGCGTACTCGACAAGGAGCGCCGCCTGCTCACCGATCTCACCCCGGCGGACATCACTCGCCTCGCCGAGGACGGCACGATCAGTGGCGGGATGATCCCCAAGCTCGAAACCTGCGTCCATGCGGTCGAGGCCGGGTGTGAGGCAGCGGTCGTGCTCGACGGGCGCGTGCCGCATGCCATGCTGATCGAGATCTTCACCGCACGCGGCGCGGGCACGCTGATCCGCGCGTGAGGCTGATCGCGGATCGCACCGCGATGGAGGGAACCGGCGCGCAGGTGGGGCATTGGCCTTGGATGATCCACCGCTTTATCGGCGCTGCTGCGCTGCTCACCCTCGCTGCTTGTTCAGCCCCGGCCCCTTCGCCTGCGCCTGCGCCGACGGCCTCCCCAGCGGAGTCGCCAACAGTGGCGGCGCCTTCACCGCCCGCCGCGCCGCCGCAGCCTGCGCCAGCCCGTCCTCCAAGCTCGCGCGATCCCGACGAGGTTCTGCGCGCGTGGGGCGCCGCCATCGAGGCGCGTGACTGGACCATGGTCCGCGCCTTCTGGGGCGATCACGGCGCGCGCAGCGGTGTTTCGGAAACCGATTTCGCGGCACAGTGGGCCGGACTGCACTATCCGAAAGTGACCTTTGGCAAGGGCGACAGCGAAGGCGCCGCGGGCTCGATCTACTACACAGCGCCCGTCACGATCACGGATGGTTCGCGGGTGATTGCTGGCGAGGTCGTGTTGCGCCGGGTTAACGACGTCGATGGCGCCACACCGGAGCAATTGCGCTGGCACATCGAAAGTACAACGCTGAAGCCCTGAAAATCGGCAGTCCCGTGCGCGAGCCTCTGGACAAATTTGTATGCAACACATACAAGTTTGTCCGTCGCCGTCAGCCGTTCGGCGAGGGGCCTCTTGTGGCTTCGGGAGAGGGTCGGCTAGGAGCGTGCTTTCCTCGCTGACATAGGGAATGCGCAATGCTGTTGTTCACGCTGATCTCTGCCATCTCGCAGCTGATCGACATTGTCGTGATGGTTGTGATCGTGCAATTCGTGCTGAGCCTGCTGATCGCATTCAATGTGGTGAACACGCACAACAAGGCGGTTTCCGCCGTGTGGACTGCGCTGAACGCCATTCTCGATCCTCTGCTGAACCCGATCCGCCGGGTCATGCCGAACACCGGGGGGGTCGACTTCTCGCCGATGATCCTGATCTTCGGCCTGCGCCTCCTCGTCCAGCTCCTCTTCTTTCTCGCGGCGACGGCCACTTCGATCTGATCCAACCCAAAACTGGAACTGCCGACATGACTGCCGCGATTATCGATGGGAAGGCTTTTGCCGCGACCTTGCGCGCGAAGGTGGGAGAGCTTGCCGCCGCATTCGAAGCGAAAGCCGGGCGCAAGGCGGGCCTTGCCGTGGTGCTGGTGGGTGAGGATCCGGCCAGCCAGGTCTATGTCCGCTCCAAGGGCAAGCAGACCATCGAGGCCGGCATGGCCAGCTTCGAGCATCGCCTGCCGGCAGAGACGCCTGAGGCCGATCTCCTCGCGCTGGTGGAGCAGCTCAATACCGATCCGGCCGTCGACGGCATTCTCGTGCAGTTGCCGCTGCCCGGCCACATGGACGAGCAGAAGGTCATTTCCGCGATCAACCCGGACAAGGACGTGGACGGCTTCCACGTGATCAGCGCGGGCCGCCTCGCGGTGGGCCAGCCGGGCTTCGTTCCCTGCACGCCGCTTGGCTGCCTGATGCTGCTGAAGGACCGGCTGGGCTCGCTTTCGGGCCTTGATGCCGTGGTGATCGGCCGCTCCAACATTGTCGGCAAGCCGATGGCGCAACTGCTGCTGGCGGAAAGCTGCACGGTGACGATCGCGCACAGTCGCACGAAGGACCTCCCCGCTGTGGTGCGCCGCGCCGATATCGTGGTGGCGGCGGTCGGTCGGGCGGAAATGGTCAAGGCAGACTGGATCAAGCCGGGCGCTACGGTGATCGACGTCGGCATCAACCGCGTGCCCGCTGCCGAGGAAGGCAAGACGCGGCTGGTCGGCGATGTAGACTATGCGGGCGCGATGGCGGTTGCTGGCGCGGTCACCCCGGTGCCCGGCGGTGTCGGCCCGATGACCATCGCGGTGCTGCTGCGCAATACGCTCGTCGCGGCGCATCGCAACGCCGGGCTCGAGCTGGCTGCGGACGCGATCTGAGGCGCTGAGTTCCCCCACAGCGCTTCCCCTCGCCGCCTGCCTGCTCTAGGCTTGGCTCCATGAAGCGCTTGATCCTCCTTGCCTTGCTGGCCCTTGCCCTCCCCGCCTCCGCACAGGATCGGCGCGGCGGGCCGCCCGGCTTCGGCAGCGGGATCACCCCCATCGGCAATCCCAGCGCGCTGATCGCCGCGGAAAGCGCCTTTGCGCGGCTGGCGCGGGAGAAGGGGCAGTGGACCGCCTTTGCCGCGACATCCACCGATGCAGCAGAAATGTTCGTGCCGCAGCGGGTGCTCGCCAAGGCCTGGCTCAAGGGCCGCGCCAATCCGCCGCAAGCGGTGCAGTGGCAGCCAAGCCAGGTGTGGATGAGCTGCGATGGCAGCGCGGGCGTGACGTTTGGCGGCTATCAGGCGGGCAGCGCAAATGGCTGGTTCTCGACCGCGTGGGAGCGCCAGCGCAAGAAGGGTGACTACAAGTGGGCGCTCGATCAGGGCGGCGATCTCGCCGCGCCGCTGGCTGGCGCTGATTTCATCACCGGCAAAGTTGCCGACTGCCCGCCGCGCCCGCACCGCAATCCTCTGGCGGACGCTCCGCCCAAGCCAAAGCGCGGTGATCCGCCCCCGCCGCCCCGCCCGCTGGCCGGGCCGATCCCGCCGCTAACCGCCCCCGCCGGGGCTGACAGCAAGGACGGTCGCTCGATCGACGGCACGCTGGCGTGGCGTTCCACCGTGCTGCCCGGTGGGACGCGTGAATGGACGGTCTGGCTGTGGCAGGACGGCAAGATGAACGAGGTGCTGAAGCGCAGCGAAGTCGCGAAGAACGAGGGCTGATCCCGATGCTGGCCCTGTTCCTCTCTGCCTTCACGACGCTATTCGTGGTGATCGATCCGCCCGGCTGCGCACCGATCTATGCCGGGCTGACGGCTTCGGCCACGCCGCGGCAGGCCTTCATGATGGCGGTGCGCGCGTGCCTGATCGCGAGCGGCATTCTCGTCGTCTTCGCGCTATTCGGCGAGGACCTGCTCGGTGCCTTGCATATCGAACTCGACAGCTTCCGCATCGCCGGCGGAATCATGCTGTTCATGATCGCCATCGACATGGTGTTCGAAAAGCGGACCGAGCGGCGCGAGGAGCGGGCGGAAAAGGTCCGCACCGCCCAGCCGCATGTGGAAGATGTCTCGGTGTTCCCGATGGCCATGCCGATGCTGGCGGGGCCGGGCTCGATCGCATCGGTCATGCTGCTCACCGCGCGGGCCAAGGGCTATGAAGAAACGCTGGTGATCCTCGCGGCGCTGGCGGCGGTCATGCTGCTGAGCTTCATTGCGCTGGTTGCCGCGCGGCCGATCATCCGGGCGCTGGGTTCACAGGTCGAGGCGGTGATTACCCGCCTCCTCGGCGTGCTGCTGGCGGCGCTCGCCGCGCAGTTCGTGATCGACGGGATCAGGGCGCAGTTCTGACCTACTGCAGCGTCACCCGCCCATCATCCGAATCGCGGCGTCCGAAGAACTGCATCAGCTGGACGAGCAGTTCGCAGCGCGCGGCAAGGCTGTCCGCTTCGAGCAGCGCCTGCTTGGCGGCAGCGTCGAACGGGGCGATTTGCGAGACGCCGTTGATCAGCGAGACATCATCGAGCCGGCCGACCGAATCCCAATCGACCGAATAGCCCTGCGCATCGGCAAAGCGGCGCGCCTCGCGCTCGAACGAGGCGCGCTCGACCGCGCTGAGGCTGGCGCCCGCATCGTCCTCGATCAGTTCGCCCTCGACCTGGCGGAAAGGCGTCGTCACATCGAGTTCGCGCAGCAGGCGGAAGCGGGAAATCCCTTCGAGGATCACGTTGTAGCGCCCGTCCTCCATCGCCTCGACTTCGCCGATCTTGCCGACACAGCCGATCTGGAACAGCGGCGCGCCATCGTACTGGCCCTGCGGCTGGATCATCGCGATGCGCCGGTCGCGCGCCAACGAATCCGAGATCATCGAGCGGTAGCGCGGCTCGAAGATGTGCAAGGGCAGCTGCAGCCCGGGGAAGAGCAGCGCGCCCGTGAGCGGGAAGATGGAGAGGCGCACCGGCCGGTTTTCCTGCGCCATGGCCTAGCCGAACAGCACGGTGGAGAGCTTGCGGCGGGTGGCCGCGACCCACGGGTCTTCAAGGCCGATGGCTTCGAAGATCTGGAGCAGGCGGGTGCGCGCGGCGCCTTCGTTCCATGTCCGGTCGCGTGCGACCATGCCGAGGAGGAGGCCGGCAGCCCCATCGCGGTCGCCAGCGGCATAGAGCCCGTTGGCGAGCGCGAGTTCAGCGTCCATATCGCCGGGATTGGCAGCCACTGCAGCGCGCAGGCCATCGAGTTCGCTCGGCTCCGGCGCATCGGCGGCGAGTGCGAGGGCGGAGCGCGCCTGCGCCAGCGCCGGATCTTCCGCCCGCTTGGGATCGAGCGCGGCAAGCACTTCCTCCGCCGCGGCCTTGTCCCCCGCCGCGAGCAGGGCGCGGATCAGGCCGGAATGGGCAGCGGCGCTATCGGGCGCGATTTCGGCGATCTGGGAGAAGATGCCGACTGCACGTTCGCCATCGCCGAGCGCAAGCACTTCCTCGCCCATGGCGAGGAGCGGGGCGATATCCTGCACCGGTTCATCGCCTGCCTGGATGGGAAGGCGCGCGAGCATCTGGTCGAGCATCTGGCGCAGCTGCGATTCGCTGCGCGCCGGAGTCAGGTCTGCCACCGGCTGGCCCTGGAACATGGCGTAGACCGTGGGGATCGAGCGCACCTGGAACTGCGCGGCGATGAACTGTTCTTCATCGACATTGACCTTGGCGAGTACGACGCCCTTATCGGCATATTCGCCGCAGACTTTCTCGAGCAGCGGGGTAAGCGCCTTGCACGGCCCGCACCATTCGGCCCAGAAATCGAGCACCACCAGCTTGGTCATCGACGGTTCGACCACAGCCTTGCGGAAGCGGTCTACCGCTTTCTGCTCTTCGAGATTGAGGCCAAGGCTTGCCACTGGACGGTCTCCGCGCTGGAACGTGAATCTGTGTGTTGCTCCCCATGTGGGAAGCGGAGGCGGTTCGGCAAGGGCATTTGCGGGCAAGAGGCGCGAGGAAGCGGCTTTGGGCGGCCTGCGCGCATTTTTGCTGTTGCGCGGGCCACGTGGGGCAGCTAAGGGCGCGCTTCACCCCGGTCGGGGCCCCTCGGGGAGCCCGATCCGAAACGCACGAGCGGGCGTAGCTCAGGGGTAGAGCACAACCTTGCCAAGGTTGGGGTCGAGGGTTCGAATCCCTTCGCCCGCTCCAGTTTCCTCCCTTCATCCTGTGCATTCCGGCGTCGGTTCCGCGTGTCTGCGGGGAACCCTCTGACTCTTTGTTGCGCTCCGCGGGGGGGGGTCGAATCCCTTCGCCCGCTCCAGTTTCCTTGCAAAGCATCAGCATTTTCGCACCTGCCGCCCCCAGCGCCCGCCTGTGGCGATTCGCGTCGGCGCCTCCCAATTTAGGTCAAGTTGACACAGTTGACACAGTCCTGAAGCGAAACTCGCCGAGGGCTCGCGCGGGCCGGTTTTGCGGCGCGGTTTCTCGAATTGATGCGGGTCAAGGAGCATGGCGCCGGTTTACCGCAGAGCCCGCGCTGTAGGACAGGGGGAAGGCAAGCAAGCCCTTGTTTCTGCGCCCGCCAGCGATAGACTTCGCCGGTGGCGAGGGCCCTGTTGGCCGCACTGCAAACCCACGCCCGGGCGCGAGACCCGGCGGGACACACGAGAGGAACGAGCATGACCGGCGCACTGCCCCCGCATCCCTTCAAGGACTATTACGGCAACTATATCGGCGGACGCTGGGTCGATGCCGCGGACGGGCGGCGGTTCGACAATCCATCGCCGATCACCGGGCAGACGATCACCTCGCTCGCGCGCTCTTCCGCTGCCGATGTCGAAGCCGCGCTCGATGCCGCGCATGCCGCCAAGGACGCGTGGGGACGCACCAGCGCCGGTGAGCGCGCGCTGATCCTGAACCGCATTGCCGACCGGATGGAAGAGAACCTCGCCCTGCTGGCTACGGCAGAGACCTGGGACAACGGCAAGCCGATCCGCGAGACCATGGCGGCGGATATGCCGCTGGCGATCGATCACTTCCGCTATTTCGCGGGCTGTATCCGCGCGCAGGAAGGCGGCATTTCCGAGATCGACCACGATACCGTGGCCTACCATTTCCACGAACCGCTGGGCGTCGTCGGGCAGATCATCCCGTGGAACTTCCCGATCCTGATGGCGGTGTGGAAGCTCGCCCCGGCGCTCGCGGCGGGCAACTGCGTGGTGCTCAAGCCCGCCGAGCAGACCCCGGCCTCGATCCACGTACTGCTCGAACTCGTCGGCGATCTGCTGCCGCCGGGCGTGCTCAACGTGGTCAACGGCTTCGGCCTTGAAGCGGGCAAACCGCTCGCGCAGAGCCGCCGCATCGCCAAGATCGCCTTCACCGGTGAAACGACGACCGGCCGCCTCATCATGCAGTATGCCAGCGAAAACCTGATCCCGGTCACGCTGGAACTCGGCGGCAAATCGCCCAACATCTTCTTTGCCGACGTGATGGACGCGGATGACGACTTCTTCGACAAGGCGCTCGAAGGCTTTGCCATGTTCGCGCTCAACCAGGGCGAGGTCTGCACCTGCCCGAGCCGCGCGCTGATCCAGGAATCGATCTACGACAAGTTCATGGAGCGCGCGGTGGCCCGCGTCGAAAAGATCGTGCAGGGCAGCCCGCTCGATGCCGCGACGATGATCGGCGCGCAGGCTTCTTCGGAGCAGCTGGAGAAGATCCTCTCCTACTTCGAGATCGGCCGGGGCGAAGGCGCCAAGGTGCTGACGGGCGGCGAGCGCGCGGTGATGCCGGGCGACATGGCGGGCGGCTTCTACGTCAAGCCGACGATCCTTGAAGGCCACAACAAGATGCGCGTGTTCCAGGAGGAAATCTTCGGCCCCGTGGTGGCGGTGACGACATTCAAGGATGCCGACGACGCGCATGCCATCGCCAACGACACGCTCTATGGCCTTGGCGCGGGCGTGTGGACGCGCAATGGCACGCAGGCTTATCGCACCGGCCGCGCGGTGCAGGCCGGGCGCGTGTGGACCAATTGCTACCACGCCTATCCCGCGCACGCGGCCTTCGGCGGCTACAAGCAATCGGGCATCGGGCGCGAGAACCACAAGATGATGTTGGACCACTACCAGCAGACCAAGAACCTGCTGGTGAGCTACAGCCCCAAGGCGCTGGGCTTCTTCTGAGGCCGATGCATAAGGTTGCAGCCACCCCGGCGGCATTGGCCCTGCTTGGCGAGATCATCGCCGAGCACGGGCCGGTGCTGTTTCACCAATCGGGCGGGTGCTGCGATGGCTCCTCCCCCATGTGCTATCCGGCGGGCGAGTTTCGCGTGGGCGAAAGCGACGTACTGCTGGGGCAGGTGGGCGAGGCGCCGTTCTATATCGGTGTGCGCCAGTTCGAGGCATGGACCGCGGCAGGCGAGGCGGTGGACCTGCTGCTAGATGCGGTGCCGGGGCGCGGGGGGATGTTCAGCCTTGATAACGGGCGCGAGCAGCGGTTTTTGATCCGATCCGGGGCGTGCGGGGTTTGACTTGAGCGTGTCAGCGGAGTTGAAATTGAAGACCAGAGGCGGAGTTCCCAGCGCGCCAGCATCGGAACTTGCCTGCTCCAGAGCAGCAAAGCGCTTAGCAGGACTGGGGCTTCGTTGAATCAGGTGCTCAAGGCGACTTCGTCGGCTACTCGCAAGTGGAAGTTGTTGGAACCGCCAATCGCGCGGGCAGTCGATTGATCAGTAGAGCACCCGTCTTATTATAATCGGCCAAACGCATTTTGAGCCGTCTAATTATTATTGTTCAAACTGACCTCTCGCCTTAAAAATAAAATAATAGCCAATACTGCCAACTCTTTGAGTCGACAATGAACAGTCACTGTCATTACTTAGACGATCCCAAGAGATCAGGCGAACTGTTCCAGCCTGTGAGGCCTTTTCTTCGGCATTCATCTTCGCTTTATTGCAGCCTTCGACCGGATCGGGCGGATTAATCGATCCTCCCGATAACGCTGCCGTGCCTTCGATCGATATTGTGCTAGCAACAGCAGCAACCGGAACGAACACAAGCCCTGCGCAAAGCAGGAAGGTGACCCGACTTGGCGTCATATGGTCCTCACTGATCTTCGGCCATGCCAAAATAAGCCAAACTTCTGATAAATAACGCAAACTAGTCAGCCAAAAAACGAACCGCTGTGCCAATTCGTTCGCAAGCAAAAAAGTCTATATACGCAGTCTGATCGAAGCAATTATCTCGGTCAAGCGCTAAGGTTTCATTTCCGACCCGCCGAGCAACAGTAGTCAGGTCAAACCTGCTTGTCGTCTGCGGCGGCAGATCATTGTGCCGCGGCGCCCTCGTTAGAAGATCATGTCAAATCAGCACCTTCCGAGCGGCCGATCCATGCAGCAGCTCTGAAAATACGACTCGCGACAAAGTGATAAGCGGCAGCGCGTTGATATTTTTGCTTGTGAATGTATCGTGCTCAAGATCGACCCTGGAATACCCCCAGACTATCACTTAATCTACTATATCGCGCATAACTTTAGCAATTTCCCGGCTTCGGAGGGACCAATTTGTGAAATATTTTAAATTCATAGCGATTGCTTATGGAATATTTCTCAACGCTTATTCGTCATGTTTGGCGCAGGACGCAGATAATCCAAGTGTTAACGATGCCCAAAGTTTTCTAATGGATGTAATGGCGCCGAACGCGAGAATGACCATACTTGATAATGACTATATATCAGATAAACTATACTTTGCAAAAATTCAAATGAAGGAAGAATATCCCTGCATATTTTCTGCATTTGTCACCAGTAACTCAAACAACAGATTTATATTAGGTTTTGATTTCAAGAATGTCGAAAAAATACAGTTCTACCAAGTCGGTGAGGACGTCGAACCGTTTTCGGCTAGCATACTAGTCACAGGAGATGTCGTTTATGGATCAAGCAAAAACCCTTTAACTAGTCATTCTGTTTTGTTGAAGTTCTCAACGAAAGGCATGAGAGATCGCTCTCTGCGTGCGCTAACATTCCTGCAGCAAAATTGCCGCTCTGAATCGCCCTTCTGATGAACCGAAGGGCCGCCGCTACAGGGCCGCATCGGCCTGAGTAGTCCTAATTTTAATCAGGGTGTTGCCCGGCGACGGTCGTCAATCGCACAATCGTCAGCGCTTTCAGCAAACGCGCACCTCATCAGTTACTTCAGCAGGGTTTCGAGCCGGAGGCCGCAACGACCGGCAGCAGGATCCAAGGGAACAGGCCTGCGAAGAACACCGTCTGCGCGGCGGTGGCGGCAAGGCCTGCGGGGACCACGAGGAACGCGAACAGGCCCCATGCGAGGAGCAGGGCCCAGCCGATCAGCCAGCTTTCCAGCCAATCGGGGCGGGCGCGGAGGCGTTCGAAGCACAGGTGCAGGACGGGCAGGCGCGAAAAAGTGGTGCGGGCGGATTTCATCGGTCTGGCTTTCAGAAGCCCAGCGCGGTGAGGCTGGGATAATCGTCGGGGCGGCGGCTGAGCGGCCAATCGAGCTTGCGCTCGTCGGCGCGGATGGGGTGTTCGTTGATGCTGGCGATGCGGCGGCGCATGAGGCCGTGTTCGTCGAATTCCCAGTTCTCGTTACCATAGGCGCGGAACCACTGGCCGCTGTCGTCGTGGTATTCGTAGGCGAAGCGCACCGCGATGCGGTTGCCGTCGTGCGCCCAGAGTTCCTTGACGAGCCGGTAATCGAGCTCACGCGTCCACTTGCGGGTGAGCAGGGCCTCCACCGCGGCGCGGCCCTGCACGAACTCGGCGCGGTTCCGCCACTGGGTGTCCTCGGTATAGGCGAGCGCAACGCGCTGCGGATCGCGGGTGTTCCACGCGTCTTCGGCGAGGCGCACCTTCTCGGCGGCGGTTTCGGCGGTGAAGGGCGGAAGCGGGGGACGCGACATCAGAGGGCCTTTCATCGAGGCGTGAGGAGACGGGTTACGTCAGGAAAGGGTGGCACCCGGGCAGGGTGCGGGGGGGATGGGTCCTGCCCGGGTGCTGGGGCTCCGGGCGGCCAGGGATGTGCCGCCAGAGCGCTAGGGCCGCCGGGAAGGGAGGGGGGAACCGGCGGCTGCTGTCTCTATGTAGGTTTGCCAGCCTAGCTTTTGTAGAGGGATAAACTGCAACGTTAGGTTCCACTTTTTGAAAGGGCGGCGAGCTGTGCTTCAAGCGCGGCAATCCGCGCATCGCGCGCCGAGAGCGCTTCGGCGACGTCCTCCGCCGGCAGGAGGTGGGGGATGTGCTGCGGGCAGTTGATGTCCCACGCGGTGATCGTGAACACCATCGCCTGCTCGGGCTTGCCGCGATAGCCGGGCACGGCGAGGGCGGCAGTGAGATCGGCATCGCCCTCGATCACCTCGAGCTCGCCCCAGAGCTTGATGCGGCGGCGATTGGCGTAATCCATCAGGAAAATGAAAGCCTTGCGGTTCTCCGCCGCGTTGCCGGTGGTGATGTACTGCCGGTTGCCGGTAAGATCGGCGAAGGCGAGGCGCTTGTCGTCAAGGATCCTGAGGAAGCCCTTGGGCCCGCCGCGATGCTGGATATAAGGCTGCCCATCGGCGCTGGCAGTGCCGAGATAGAAGCTGCGCACTTCGCCGATGAAGGCGGCAAGGCGGGCATCGACCCGGTCGGCCATGATCATCCCGGCATAGTGCTGCCGGGAACCCTTGCGGATTTGTGCGGCCTTTACCGAAGCCGAAAAGGCGTGATCGGTGGGATCGGTGGCATCGGACATGAGGGGCAAAACCTTCCTGCGGGGTCGGCCCCTGATGTAGCGCGCTGCCGGTTTCCGACCAGCCGCGGGCTGCGCAAGGCACCCTTGCGCCAAATGGATGGCATGCCGCCCGCCCCCGCGTCTTTCGTCAGAGCACTGTCAGCTGCGCCACGGTCGTCGTCATGCTGCTATCGCTGTAGAACGTGTAGTTGCCGGCGCTCTGGCTGTAGAACGAACCGTTTGCGATCTGCAGCGTATCGCCCGCATTGAAATCGACCGTGAGGTGCGAGGCGTTGCCCGCGCCGGTCACGCCCTGGATGAAGGCGGCATCGACGGTGAGGTTCGCGTTGGTGCCGCTGGCGTTGAAGTCGATCGTCTCGACCCGGCTGAGCACGCTGGCGAGCTGCGCTGATGAAACGGTGCCGGCGTTCGCGGCAATCGCCACGGTATCCGTCCCGCCGCCGCCATCGATGCTGAAGCCTGCACCAAGCGCGAGCGTGAAACTATCGCCGAAGTTCGAGCCGAGCAGGCTTTCGATGCCCGACAGTGTGTCCCCCGCAGCTTCGCCGCCGGTGCCGGTCCCGGTGCCGACACCTCCGGTGCCGAGCGAGAGCGCAACAGCCGCGCCCGCCTGCGAGTAGTCGGCGGTATCGGTGCCCGCACCGCCGATCAGGGTATCCGCACCCGCGCCGCCTGTGAGCCGGTCGTTGCCCGCGCCGCCATCGAGCGTGTTGGCCCCGGCATCCCCGGTCAGGCGATCGTTGAAGGCCGAGCCGATCATGTTTTCGATGCTTGTGTAAGTGTCGCCCGCCGCCTCGTTGGTGTTGAACGAATTGTCGGCAAGGTTGGCGGCGACGCCGAGCGTGGAATTGGCGTACGTAACCGTATCGATCCCGGCGCCGCCATCGAGCACGTCGCTGCCGAGACCGCCGTTCAGAATGTCGTTGCCCGCCTCGCCATACAGCATGTCACTGCCCGCGCCGCCGCTGATCGTGTCGTCGCCGTCGCCAGCGCGGAAGGTTTCGTCTGCGCCTGTGCCGAAGAAACTATCGGCAAACGCGGTGCCGATGACTTGCTCGATGCCGGTCAGCACGTCGCCCGCAGCATCGCCTCCGCTGGAGGCCGTGCCATCGAGCCGGGCCGTGATTGCGCTGGCCGAAGCGGAGTAGTCGATCGTGTCGAACCCGCCGCCGCCGGTGATCGTATCGGCGCCCGCGCTGCCGTAGAGCATGTCGTCGCCAAGGCCGCCATCGAGGAGTTCGGCCCCGGCGCCGCCGCGCAAGGTATCGGCAAACGCCGAGCCGACCACGCCTTCGATCGAGGTGTAACTATCCCCCACCGCATCGGCGGCGGTGACGATGAGGCTCCCGGTGGCGAAGCTCGCGGTGATCGCCGTGGCGGAATTGGCGAAGGACACGCTGTCCGTCCCCGCGCCGCCATCGAGCACGTCCGCGCCCGCACCGCCGACCAGCACATCATTGCCGCTGCCGCCCTGCAGCGTATCGGCGCCGGCGGTGCCCCAAAGCGTATCGTCGAAGGCGGAGCCGATGAGGATCTCGACGCCGGTGATGCGGTCGCCGCTCGCCTCCCCGCCCGAACCGGCGGTGCCATCGAGCCAGGCGGTCACGGCTGCGGCCGAATTGGCGTACGTGACGGTATCGGTGCCGGCGCCGCCATCGATGGTATCGGCCCCTGTGCCACCATCGATGAGGTCGTTGCCGTTGCCGCCGCTCAGCGTGTCGTCACCCGTAAGGCCGCTGATCGTATCGTTGCCATCACCGCCGCTGATCGCATCGTTCGAGCTCGAGCCGGTCAGCGTGTCGCCAAAGGCCGAGCCGATCAGGCCTTCGATGGAGGTGAGCACATCGCCCTGGGCAAAGCCGCCGGTGGCCGCGGAGCCATCGAGCGCCACCGAGACCGCCGCTGTGGAATCCGAATAGTCCGCCGTATCGAAGCCGGTGCCGCCGTTGAGCGCATCGGCACCCGCGCCGCCGCGCAGGAGATCATCGCCCGCACCGCCCGAGAGGCTATTGGCATTGGCATCGCCGATCAGCGTATCGGCGCTGGCCGAGCCGGTCAGGTTCTCGATGCTGACATAAGTATCGCCCGCCGCATCGCCCGCGCTGCCGCCCCCCGCGAGCAGGCTGGCGGTTACGCCCGTCGCGGAGGATGCATAGCTGACGGTGTCCGAACCGCTGCCGCCATCGAGCACATCGCTGCCGGGATCGCCGCGCAGGGTGTCATTGCCTTCCATGCCATAGAGCGTGTCGTTGCCGCTGCTGCCCCCGAGCGTATCGTCGTAGAGCGTACCTTGCAGGATCTCGACATTGGTGAGGACATCGCCCTGCGCTTCACCGCCGCTGCCGGTGCTGCCATCGAGCGCGATGGTGACCGCGACCGAGCCATAATAGCTCACCGTATCGATCCCGCCGCCTCCGTTGATGGTATCCGCCCCGCCAAGGCCGCGGAACCATTCGGCGGCGGCCGAGCCGATCACGCTGTCGTTCTGATTGGTGAGATAGATGATCTGGAAGTTCTTGTAGGTATCGCCCGCCGCATCGCCGCCGATGCCAAGCGTGACGCCATCGAGATTGATGGTGACCCCGGTGGAGAGCGTGACAGCGTCCGGCTGACTGGCGTTGACGCCAAAGAACAGGATGTTGGTGCCTGCACCGCCATCGAGCGCATCAGCCCCCGCGCCGCCCGAGATGCGATCATCACCATTGCCGCCGAGCAGCGTGTCGTTGCCGGCGAGCCCGATCAGGAAATCGTTGCCGTCGCCGCCGGAGAGCACATTGTTGCCGCTGTTGCCTTGCAGGTTATCATTGAAGGCAGAGCCGGTGAGGTTCTCGATATTGACGTAAGTGTCGCCCAGCGCGTCGCCCGCCGAACCGATGCCGGCAGTGAGGTCGGCGATCACGGCAACGCTGGCTGTGGAATAGTCGACCGTATCGGTGCCCGCGCCGCCATCCATGTAATCGGCACCGCCGCCGCCAAGGATCGTGTCGTTGCCGGCTTCGCCGTAGAGCGTGTCGGCGCCGGCATCGCCGTCGATCACGTCGTCTCCATTCCCGCCGCGGATGAGGTTTTGGCCGGTACCGCCGACCAGGACGTCATTGAAGCCGGAGCCGGTGAGATTGGCGAAGCCGGTGAAAGTATCGCCAAGCGCATCGCCGAGTGTGCCGGTGCCGGTCAGGAGGCTGACTGCCACGGCCGATCCGGCCGCTGCGTAGCTCAGCGTGTTGATCCCTGCCCCGCCGTTCATGACGTCGGCGCCAGCGCCGCCTTCGACAGTGTCGTCGCCGTCGTCGCCGTAAAGCGTGTCGTTCCCCGCACCGCCGAGAATGCTATCGTTGCCGAAGCTGCCCCAGATCGTGTTGGCATTGCCATCGCCGGTCAGCTTGTCGGCGCCGCTACCGCCCTGGATGTTCTCGAAGCCGGTGAGCGTATCGCCCGCCGCATCGCCTCCGCTGCCAGTGCCGGACAGGAGGCTGACGGTGACGGCGACAGTGGCCCCGAGATAGCTCACGGTATCGCTGCCCGCGCCGCCGTCCATCACGTCCGCCCCGGCGGCGCCGAGGATCACGTCGTTCCCCGCGCCGCCTTTGAGGTTGTTCACGCCGGAGGTGCCGACGATCGTATCATCAAAGGCCGAACCGACCGCGTTCTCGATCGACCCGGGCGCAAAGAGATCCCCTTCGGCATCGCCGCCGGTGTTGCCGGTGCCGGTGAGGAGGTTGATGCTGAT
Source organism: Novosphingobium sp. (assembly GCF_965228995.1). Lineage (GTDB taxonomy): Bacteria > Pseudomonadota > Alphaproteobacteria > Sphingomonadales > Sphingomonadaceae > Novosphingobium. The sequence goes on from NZ_OZ245852.1 coordinate 348,085, forward strand.
GCCCGCTGACGAAGCCGAATAGTCGATCGTGTCGGTGCCGGCGCCGCCGTCGATGGTATCAGCCCCCGCGCCGCCGATCAGCAGGTCGTTGCCATTGCCGCCAAAGAGGCTGTCGTTCCCTGCACCGGTATCAAGCGTATCGTTGCCATCGTTCCCGTAGACGGTTTCGGCCCCGTCCGATCCGGTGAAGGTGTCATTGAAGGCGGAGAGCGACCAGACTTCGATATTGGCGTAAGTATCGCCCTGGGCGAGCCCCGTTGAGAGCGAGGCATCGATCAGGTTGACAGCGAGCGCGGCAACCGAGCCGGTATAGTCGACCATATCGCTGCCGGCACCGCCATCCAGGGTATCCGCGCCGAGCCCGGGGGCGATCACATCATCGCCGCCGCCGCCGAAGATGGTGTCGGCATTTGCGGAGCCGTAGATCACGTCGGCGAGCGCCGAGCCGATTACCCGCTCGATGCCGATCAGGACATCGCCGTTGGCCTCGCCCGCGCTTCCGGGCGTGCCATCCATCCGCACGATGACGCCGCCGGCAGAAGAATAGTCCGCCGTGTCGAACCCCGCGCCGCCATCAAGCGTATCCGCCCCGCCGCCACCGATCAGCGTATCATCGCCATCGCCGCCGATCAGCGTCTCGTTGAAGCCCGCACCGATCAGCGTATCGGCCAGCGCCGAGCCGATGACCGATTCGACGCCGGTGATCGTATCGCCTTCCGCGTCGCCGCCGCTGGAGACCGTCCCGTCGAGCCGAACGGTCACGCCCGCAAGGCTCGCCGAATAATCGACCGTGTCCGCGCCGGTGCCGCCATCGATGGCATCGGCCTGGCTGAACGAGACAAAGGTATCGTTGCCGCCCCAGCCGTAAAGCGATGACGCCGCCGCGGTGCCGCCGCGCAGTGTGTCGCCATAGTTGGCCGAGCCGTAGATCACCTCGATGCCCGTCAGGACGTCGCCGTCGGCCCAGCCGCCCACGCCCGCGGTGCCGTTGTTGGCAAGGATGATCGCCGCGTTCGAATTGCGGTAATCGACAATGTCTGTGCCAAGGCCGCCGATGACCTGATCGGCGCCGAGCCCGGTGACGATGGTGTCGTCGCCGCTGCCGCCATCGAGCACGTCGGACCCGGCAGCGCCAGTCAGCGTGTCGTTGCCGCCCCCTGCGAGGATCGTCGAACCGGACGCGGCCGCATAGATCGTGTCGTTCTGCGCAGAACCGATCACGGTCTCGATATCGAACAGGCGGTCGCCCGCTGCATCGCCGGTCGCGCCGAAGCCGCCGTCCATGTAGATCACCATGCCGCTACTGGCGGAGGCGGAATAATCGGCCACGTCATTGCCCGCATCGCCGCGATAGATATCGGCCCCGCCCGAAGCGACGAAGACATCATCGCCCGCGCCGCCGACGAACTCCTCGTCGGCGGCGCGGCCCTCGAAGCGATCGGCAAAGGCCGAGCCGACCACGCGCTCGATATTGGCGAGGGTATCACCCTCCGCATCGCCGCCGCTCGATGTACCGCCGGTGCGGATGGTGACCCCGGCGGACGCGGCGGAGTAGTCGGCCGTATCGTAGCCTGCACCGCCATCGATGGTGTCGGCCCCGGCGCCGCCTGCGAGGATATCGTCGCCAATCCCGCCAAGCAGCGTATCATTGCCCGCGCCGCCGGATAGCGTGTCGTTGCCGTCGAAGCCGTCGAACCAGTCGTCGCCGCCGGCACCGATGAAGGTATCGCTGCCGCGCGAACCGACAAAGCGCTCGACCGCGATGAACGTATCGCCCGCCGCATCACCGCCGGTGGCAGTGCCGCTGGACAGATCGACGGTGACGGCGCCGACCGAACCGGCGTAGCTGACAGTATCGATGCCCGCGCCGCCATCGAGAACATCTGCGCCGCCATCGCCCGAGAGCAGGTCGTTGCCCGCACCGCCGAGCAGAAGGTCGGCCCCGTTGCCGCCGGAGAGGATATCGTCACCGCCGCCGCCGCTCAGCGTATCGTTGGAGAACGCGCCGGTGATCGTATCGGCAAAGGCCGAGCCGATCACGCCTTCGATCTCGGTCAGCCGGTCTCCCGCAGCGATATCGCCGCTGCCGGCGCTGCCATCGAGCGCGATGGTGATCCCGCCGCCCGCGCCCGAATAGTCGGCCGTGTCGTTGCCGGTGCCGCCGATCAAGGTATCGATGCCCGCGCCCGCGACGAGCGTATCATCGCCCGCCCCGCCTTCGATCGTATCGACGGCTGCGCCGCCGATCAGCGTATCGGCATAGTCAGAACCGACCAGCCGTTCGATGCCGATGAGGACATCGCCCGCCGCCTCGCCCGCGCTGCCGTTGCCGCTGGCGCCGCCCGACCCGATGCTGACAGTGACTGCGGCCGCGGCGTGGGCGTAGGACGCCGTATCGAAGCCTGCGCCGCCATCGATGATATCGGCGCCCGTGCCGCCTTCGATCACATCGTTGCCATCGTTGCCGACAAGCGTTTCGTCCGCAGTCCCTCCGACCAGAGTATCGGCGAAAGCGGAGCCGAGCACGCGCTCGATGCCGATGAGCATATCGCCGGTGGCCGCGCCGCCAGAGCCCGCATCCACACCGTTGGTGTAGACAGTGACGCCCTGCGTATTGGCGGAGTAGTCTGCGGTATCGAAGCCGTCACCACCATCGAGCGTGTCGCTGCCGCTGCCGCCGATGAGCGTATCGTTGCCCGCGCCGCCGAGCAGCGTGTCCGCCCCCGCGCCGCCGCTCAGCCAATCATCGCCCGCGCCCCCTTCGAGGACGTCGGCATTGGCCGAGCCGGTCAGGCGGTCGGCCAGCGCCGAGCCGAGCACGCGCTCGATCCCGGTGAGCACATCGCCCGCTGCATCGCCCGCGCTACCGGTTCCCGCAGCAAGATCGACGACGACGGCGCTCGCCGAAGCCGAATATTCGGCCGTGTCGAAGCCTTCGCCGCCGGAGAGGACGTCCGCCCCGCCCAGTCCGGCGAGCACGTCATCGCCCGACTGGCCGAGCAGCGTATCCGCGCCCGCGCTGCCGCCTAGCGTATCGGCGAAGGCCGAGCCGCGGATCGTCTCGATCTCGGTGAGCACATCGCCCGCCGCTTCGCCTCCGCTGCCCGCGCTGCCATCAGTGGCGATCGTCACGCCGGAGGCCGAGTTTGCATAGTCCGCGATGTCGATGCCGGTGCCGCCGTCGATGCGGTCTGCGCCGAGGCCGCCCTCGATCACGTCGTTGCCGCTGCCGCCGGATAGCGTGTCGTCGCCCGCAGCGCCCTGGATCAGGTCGTCACCCGCGCCGCCCTCGATGGTATCGGCGCCGGCCGAGCCCAGCAGGCTATCGGCAAAGGCCGAACCGACAAGCCGCTCGATGCCGGTGAGCACATCGCCGAGGCCATCACCGAGCGAGCCGGAAACGCCATCGAGCCGCGCGGCGACGGCGGAGGTCGCGCCGGAATAGTCGGCGGTATCGAAGCCCGCGCCGCCATCGAGCACATCTGCTCCGGCGCCTCCGATCAGGATATCGTCGCCGTCGCCGCCCGAGAGGCTGTCTGCCCCCGCCCCGCCGGACAGAAGATCGTTGCCGTCCTGCCCGAGGATCGTGTCGGCCCCGGCGGAACCGGTGATCGTATCGCCAAAGGCGGTGCCAATGACCTGCTCGATGCCCGAAAGCACATCGCCCTCGGCGAGCCCGCCCGAGGAAGCCGCGCCATCCATGCGCACGGTTATGGCGGCGCTGCTTGCGCTGTAATCGGCAATATCGAACCCGCCGCCGCCGGTCAGCACATCGGCCCCGGCGCTGGCATTGAACAGGTCGTCGCCCCCGCCGCCTTCGATCTGGTCGGCACCGGCGGAGCCATTGAACACGTCGTTGAAGTCCGAGCCGATCACCCGCTCGACATTGATGATGATATCGCCATCGGCATCGCCGCCGACCGAGGTGCTGCCATCGAGGTTGATCGTGACCGCGCCGAGCGAAGTGGCATAGGACACGGTATCGAAGCCGGTGCCGCCATCGAGCAGGTCCGCGCCGGTGCCGCCGACAAGCGTATCGTCGCCCGCTTCACCGAACAGCTGGTCGTCCCCGTCGCCGCCGGTCACAACATCGTTGCCGGCTCCTGCGCGCAATATCTCGTTCGCGGCGGCTCCGGTCAGGCGGTCGTCGAAGGCCGAGCCGATCAGCTGTTCGATATTGACGAGCGTATCGCCCGCCGCATCGCCGCGGCTGCCCGCCGCACCGCCAAGCGTGACGGTGACCCCGCCGGCGGAAGCGGCATAGCTCGCGGTATCGAAGCCGGCCCCGCCGTCCATCGCATCGGCCCCGGCACCACCGATGAGCGTATCGTCGCCCGCGCCGCCCAGCAGCGTATTATTGCCCGCCGCGCCGCTCAGGGTATCCGCGCCGGCGCCGCCAAGGATGGTGTCGTCCCCAGCCGAGCCGCCCAGCACGTCATCGAACGCAGAGCCGATCAGCTGCTCGATTCCGGTGAGCGTATCGCCGGTGGCCTCGCCCGCGCTGCCCGCGCTGCCATCGAGCGCGATGACGACGCGCGCACTCGCGGCGGAATAGTCCGCCGTGTCGAAGCCGTCGCCGCCAATGAGCATATCGGCCCCGCCGCCGCCGATCAGCGTATCGTCGCCCGCGCCGCCTTGCAGCGTCTCGTTCGCGGCGGCGCCGATCAGGGTATCGCCCAGCGCCGAGCCGATCACGATCTCGATGCCCGCAAGCGTATCGCCTGCAGCATCGCCGCCCGCGCCCGCTGTGCCATCGAGCGCGACGCGCACGGCCTGGAACGAGCTCGAATAATCCGCAGTATCGATGCCCGCACCGCCATCGAGCACATCGCTGCCCGCGCCGCCAACGAGCGTATCGTTGCCGGTGCCCCCGATCAGCGTATCATCGCCGATCCCGCCGGAAAGCACATCGTCCCCGTCTCCGCCGAGCAGCACGTCGGCATTGCCCGAACCGGTGAGCCGGTCGGCAAAGGCGGAACCGATGACCTGCTCGATCCCCGTCAGCGTATCGCCCTGGGCACAGCCGCCCGTGCCCGCGCCGCTCGCCAGACTGAGCGTGATCCCCGCGCTGCTCGCCGAATAGTCGGCGGTATCGAAGCCGGAGCCGCCATCGAGCGCCTCGGCGCCCGCGCCGGCCTTGAAGATATCGTCACCCGCCCCGCCGATGAGCGTAGCGGCGCTCGCACCGCCGCGCAGCGTATCGCCGAATGCGGTGCCGATCAGCACTTCGGCATTGGCGATGGCATCGCCTTCGGCATCACCGCCGGTGTTGGCCGCGCCATCAAACCCGGCGTTCACGCCTGCGGCCGAGGCCGAATAATCGATCGTATCGATACCGGACCCGCCGTCGAGCACATCGGCGCCCAGCCCGCCGACGAGGGTATCGTCGCCCGCCTGGCCAAGCAGCGTATCCGCGCCCGCGCCGCCGAGTAGCGTATCGTTGCCGCCGCCACCTTCGAGCGTGTCGCTGCCGTCCGTGCCGCGCAGGCTGTCGGCCTGGGAGGAGCCGATCACGCGCTCGATCGAGACGAGGGTGTCGCCAGAGGCATCGCCGCCCGAAGAGACCGTGCCATCGAGATTGACGCTGACCCCTGCGGCGGAGGCGGAATAGTCCGCGGTGTCGAAGCCGTCACCGCCGTCCAGCAGATCGGACCCTGCCGTGCCGACGAGCGTATCGTCGCCCGCATCACCATAGAGCGTGTCCGCGCCGCTGCGTCCGGTGAGCGTATCGCCGAAGGCCGAACCCATCAGCCCTTCGACATTGGTGATCGTATCGCCCGCCGCATCGCCGCCGCTGCCGACCGTGCCGCCGAGCGAAGCTGTCACGCCAGCCGAGGACGCCGCGTACGTCACCGTGTCGATGCCGCTGCCGCCATCGATGCGATCGGCCCCGGCACCGCCGTCCAGCGTGTCGTCGCCCGAACCGCCCAGCAGCACATCGTCGCCGGCAAGCCCGGTCAGCGTATCGTCCCCCGCCCCGCCGGACAGCGCTTCCGCCCCCGCGCTGCCAGTGATCGTGTCATCGAAGGCAGAACCATTGACGCGCTCGATCCCGGTCAGCACATCGCCCGCGGCATCGCCGCCCAGCGCCGGGGAGCCATCGAGCACGATCTGCACCGCCGCATCGGATGCGGTGTAGTCGGCAGTATCGAACCCGTCGCCGCCAGAGAGGACATCCGCGCCTGCGCCGCCGCGCAGGACGTCGTCGCCCGCGCCGCCCAGCAGGATATCCCCGCCGCCGCCGCCATTGAGCGTGTCGTTCCCGCCGCCGCCCTCGAGCGTTTCGGCGGCCGAACCGCCGGTGATCGTATCGCCGTAGGCCGAGCCGATGACGCGCTCGATCCCGGTCAGGCTGTCGCCCTCGGCATCGCCGCCGGTCGCGGTCGAGCCATCGAGCGTGATCTGCACCGCGCCGGTGCTCGTGCTGTAGTCGGCGGTATCGAAGCCTGCGCCGCCGTCGATCTGATCGGCCCCGGCGCCGCCGCTGAGCACGTCATCGCCAAGGCCGCCAAGGAGCACATCGCTCCCTGCACCGCCGGAAAGCGTATCGTTCCCAGCGCCGCCCGAAAGGATCTCGTCCGCCGCTGCGCCAATGATCGTGTCGTCGTAACCAGAGCCCTCGACCTGCTCGATCCCGCTGACGCGGTCGCCCGCAGCATCGCCGCCAAGCCCCACGCCGCTGGCGAGATCGAGCTGGATGCCAGCCGCCGAATCGGCGTAGCTCAGCCGGTCGAACCCGGTGCCGCCATCGATGACATCCGCGCCGGTGCCGCCGGTGATCACATCATCGCCCGCCCCGCCGAGCAGCGTGTCGTCACCTGCTCCGCCGGACAGCGTGTCATCCCCCGCGCCGCCTTCGAGCGTATCCGCGCCCGCGCTGCCGCCGATCGTATCGGCCAGCGCAGAGCCGATCACGCGCTCGATCCCGATCAGCTTGTCGCCCGAGGCATCGCCGCTGCTGCCGACAGTGCCATCGGTGGCAATTGCAACACCGGCGGCGGAGGCCGAATAGTCTGCGGTATCGAAGCCGCTGCCGCCAATCAGCACGTCGGTGCCGACCGAGCCGGTGAGGATGTCGTCCCCTGCGCCGCCATCAAGCGTCTCGCTGTCGGTGCTGCCCGCGAGCGTATCGCCGAAGGCCGAACCGACGATGCTTTCGATGCCGGAGAGCACGTCGCCCTCGGCAAATCCGCCGCGCCCGGTGCGCCCGTCGAGCCCGGCATTGATCGCCGTGGTGGAGCCCGAATAATCCGCAGTGTCGATGCCGTCGCCGCCCACCAGCGTATCGGCGCCGAGGCTGCCGAGCAGCGTATCATCGCCGTCTCCGGCGCGGATCGTCTCGGCCCCGCTGCCGCCGCCGAGCCAGTCATCGAATGCGGAGCCGATGAGAATCTCGACGCTGGTCAGCGTATCACCCGCCGCGCCGCCGCTGCCCGCCGTGCCATCGAGCGCCACGATCACGCCGCTGGTCGAATCGGCATACGTGACGGTGTCAGTGCCGAGCCCGCCATCGATCGCATCGGCGCCATCACCGCCGACGATCACATCGTTGCCCGCGCCGCCGCTCAGCGTATCGTTCCCGCCGCCGCCCTGGAGGGTATCGTTGCCCGCCCCGCCGTCGATGCGGTCGGCATTGTCGCTGCCAAACAGCTGGTCGTCGAAAGCCGAGCCGACAAGGCCCTCGATGTTCTGGAGAACATCGCCTGCAGCATCGCCGCCGCTGCCTCCGCGGCCATCGAGATAGGCAGTGACCGCAGCGCCCGAGCCCGCGTAGCTGACGGTATCGAAGCCGCTGCCGCCATCGAGCAGATCATTGCCCGCGCTGCCGAGCAAGGTGTCATCGCCAGCGCCCGCCTCGATGGTTTCCGTGCCGCTCCCTCCGCCAAGCGTATCGGCAAAGGCGGAGCCGATCAGGCGGGAAATGCCGGTCAGCATATCGCCGGCCGCCTCACCACCGGTGCCCGCAGCGCCCGAAAGATCAACCGCAACGCCCGCCGCCGCGCCCGCATAGCTCGCGGTGTTGGTGCCGGTGCCGCCATCGATCACGTCTGCGCCTAGCCCACCGACAAGGACGTCGTCGCCGCTGCCGCCGAGCAGGGTATCATTGCCCGCACCGCCGGTGAGCGTATCGTCACCGGCGCCGCCTTCGAGCCGGTCGTCCGCCGCGCCGCCGATGATCGTGTCGTTCTGCGCCGAGCCGATGACGCCTTCGATCCCGACTAGCACATCGCCTTCGGCATCGCCGCCCGACGCCGGGCCGCCATCGAGCCGCACGGTAACCCCGGCGGCGGATTCGGCGTAGCTTGCGGTATCGAAGCCTGCGCCGCCGTCGAGCAAGTCCGCCCCGATGCCGCCGATGAGGACATCGTCGCCCGCGCCGCCGATAAGCGTATCGCTGCCGCCCTGGCCCGAAAGCACATCATTGCCCGCGCCGCCGTCGAGCCGCTCGCCTTGCGAAGTGCCGGTAATCACGTCGTCGAATGCCGAACCGATCGCGTTCTCGATCGAGGACAGCGTATCGCCCTGCGCATCGCCGCCCGCCGAAAGCGAGCCATCGAGATTGATCGCGATGCCGGCGGAGGAGGTCGAGTAATCGGCGGTATCGGACCCGGCGCCGCCGAGCAGGATATCCGCGCCCGCGCCGCCGCGCAGCACATCGTTGCCGGAGCCGCCATCAAGCACATCGGCTCCCGCACCGCCATCGAGCAGATCATCGCCGCCGCGCCCGCGCAGGATATCGTCGGCAGCCGAACCCACGATGGTATCGGCAAATTCGCTGCCCTCGACGATCTCGATGGAGACGAAGCTGTCGCCTGCCGCTTCACCGCCGCTGCCGCCGGTGACGAGGCTGAGCGCGACGCCGGCTGCGGCGCGCGAATAGTCTGCCGTATCGGTGCCCGCTCCGCCATCGAGCACGTCCGCGCCGCCGCCGCCGCGCAACACGTCATCGCCGCCGCCGCCACGCAACGTCTCGTCCGCCGCGCTGCCGGTGATGATGTCGGCATCGGCCGAGCCGATCACTTCCTCGATGCTGGTAAGCACGTCGCCTTCGGCAAGGCCGTTTGCGCTGGGACCCCCGGCGAGCGTGACATTGACGCCCACGAGCGAGGCTGAATAATCGATGGTATCGTGGCCGAGCCCGCCGTCGATCGTATCAGCCCCGGAGCCGCCGTCGATCACGTCGTCGCCCGCCCCGCCGAGGATGGTATCATCGCCGCCGAGGCCGATCAGAACGTCGTTGCCCGCGCCGCCTTCGAGCGTATCGGCTTGCGAGGAGCCGGTCAGCTGGTCGTCGAAGGCCGAGCCGACGAGGCGTTCGATGCTGTCGAGTCGGTCGCCCGCCGCATCGCCCACGGTGCCGCGCCCGGTGGCGAGCGAGACCGCGACGCCCGATGCGGCATCGCCGTAGTCCGCGGTATCGAAACCGGCCCCGCCGACAAGCTGGTCCGCGCCGCCGCGCCCGGTCAGCACGTCATCGCCAGCGCCGCCGACAAGGCTGTCATCCGCTGCCGTGCCGCGCAGCGTATCGGCAAAGGCCGAGCCGATGAGGTTCTCGACATTGAGCAGACGGTCGCCTTCTGCCGCGCCGCCCGTGGACACCGAGCCATCGACGGAGACCGAGACACCCGAGGTCGAACCGGAATAATCGACAGTGTCGGTTCCATCGCCGCCATCGATGAGATCGGAGCCCGCGCCGCCATCGAGGAGATCGTTACCCGCCCCGCCGCGCAGGATATCGTCGCCTCCGCCGCCGGAGAGCGTATCGTTGCCCGCGCCGCCATCGAGCAGGTTGGCTGCGCTGTTGCCGGTCAGCCGGTCGTCGAGCGAGGAGCCGATCACGCCTTCGATGCTGACAAGCTGGTCTCCTGCCGCATCGCCGCCGATCCCGATCGAACCATCGAGCACGACCGTGACCGCGCCGTCGCTGGTGCTGTAATCCGCCACATCGTTGCCGCTGCCGCCATCGAGCACATCGACCCCCGCGCTGCCGCGCAAGGTATCATCACCCGCGCCGCCGAGGATGGTCTCATTGCCCACCCCGCCGCCGAGCGTATCGGCAAAGTCCGAACCGACCAGCCGCTGGATATTGGACAGCATGTCACCCGCGGCCTCACCGCCGCTGCCCGGAGCGCCGGACAGGTCGACGATGACACCGGAAGCAGCATTGGCGTAGCTCGCCGTGTTGAAGCCCGAGCCGCCGTCGATCACGTCCGCGCCGAGCCCGCCGACGAGCACGTCATCGCCGCTGCCGCCGAGCAACCGGTCATCGCCCGCGCCGCCCTGGATCGTATCGTCGCCCGCGCCGCCCGAAATCGTCTCGGCTGCCGCGCTGCCGATCAGGGTGTCGTCATAAGCCGAGCCGGTGAGGTTCTCGATCCCGATCAGTTGGTCGCCCTCGGCATCGCCGCCGCTGCTGACGGTGCCATCAAGCCGCACGGTGACCGCCTGCGCGGAACTGCCATAGTCGACCGTGTCAGTGCCCGCGCCGCCGTCGATCCGGTCCGCGCCCGCGCCGCCGTCGAGCCGGTCGTCGCCCGCTCCGCCGAGCAGCGTGTCGTTGCCATCGCCGCCGATGAGCACGTCATCGCCCGCCCCGCCTTCGAGCGTATCGTCGTTGAGGCTGCCGAGCAGGCGATCGCCGAAGGCCGAGCCGACGAGGCGCTCGATTCCGGTGAGCGTATCGCCCGCGGCATCGCCGCCGATGCCGATGCTGCCGCCGAGGCCCGCGACGATCCCTTCGCCGGACGCCGAATAATCGGCGGTATCAAACCCGGCACCGCCATCGAGAACGTCCGCGCCCGCGCCGCCTGCAAGGATGTCGTTGCCCGCGCCGCCGAGCAGGGTGTCTGCCCCGTCGCGGCCCACGAGCATGTCATCGCCCGCGCCGCCTTCGAGGGATTCATCGCCCGCCGCGCCGCTCAGGATATCGGCGCCCGAGGAGCCGAGCAGGCGCTCGATCGAGATAAGGGTATCGCCCTGCGCATCGCCGCCCGTGCCGGTCCCGGCGGCGAGATCGACGGTGACACCGAGCGCCGAGGTGCGATAATCGGCCGTATCGAAGCCCGCGCCGCCATCGAGGACGTCCGCGCCGCCGCGCCCGGCGAGCATGTCATCGCCGCCGCCGCCGCGTAGTGTTTCGTCTGCGCGCGCGCCGACCAGCGTGTCGTCGTAGCCGCTGCCGGTCACTTCCTCGATACCCGCGAGCGTATCGCCCGTCGCGGTGCCGCCAAAGCCGGTGGTGCCATCGAGGTAGACGCTGACGCCCGAGCCGGAGAGGCTGTAGTCGGCGCGGTCGTAGCCTGCTCCGCCGTCGATCGTATCGGCCCCCAAGCCGCCGTCGATCACATCGTCGCCCGTGCCGCCGAGCAGGGTATCGTCGCCTGCCCCGCCGCTGAGCACATCGTTGCCATCGCCGCCAGCAAGCCGTTCGGCCGCAGCGCCGCCGGTCAGCCTGTCGTCGAAGCTGGAGCCGACAACGCTTTCGATGCCGGTGAGCCGGTCGCCCTCGGCATCGCCGCCCGCGCCGATACCGGAGCCGAGATCGACAGTGACCCCGGCGGCCGAGCCTGCGTAGTCCGCAGTATCGAAGCCCGAACCGCCATCGAGCGTATCCGCCCCCGCGCCGCCGTTCAGGATATCGTCGCCCGCATCGCCGAGCAGCGTATCGTCACCGCCCGCGCCGGACAGCCGGTCGTCACCGCCGCCGCCTTCGAGAATTTCCGCGGCGCCGACGCCGGTGATGGTGTCGTTGTATGCCGAGCCGAGGATGTGTTCGAAGCCCGTGACCGCATCGCCTTCGGCATCGCCGCCCTTGCCCGCCGAGCCATCGAGCGTCAGCGTGATGCCGCTGCGGCTGTTCTCGTAGCTGGCGGTATCGGTGCCCGCGCCGCCATCGAGAACATCTGCGCCGCCGCGCCCTTCGATGACGTCGTCGCCCTCGCCGCCGATCAGGGTGTCATTTGCTGCCGAGCCAACGAGCACGTCGGCAAAGGCGGTGCCGACAAGGCCTTCGATCCGGGTCAGCGTATCGCCCTCGGCGTCTCCGCCGCTGGCGGTTCCCAGCGCCAGATCGACGCGCACACCGGCAAGGCTGGCGCTATAGTCGACCACGTCCGAACCCGCGCCGCCATCGAGCACATCGGCCCCGGCGCTGCCGTAGAGCGTGTCGTTGCCGCCCTGGCCGAGCAGGATATCGGCATCGGCCGAGCCGCGCAGGGTATCGGCAAAGGCCGAGCCGGAGATGCCTTCAATCCCGGCGTAGAGATCGCCTTCGGCATCGCCGCCAGTGTTGTCCCCGCCATCCAGACCTGCATTCACCCCGGCTTCGGAACGCGCATAATCGGCGATATCGGTGCCGAGGCCGCCGATCAGCGTATCCGCGCCTGCGCCGCCATCGAGCCGGTCGTCTCCCGCACCGCCGTCCAGCATGTCCGCGCCCGCGCCGCCGCTCAGGCGATCGTCGAAGCTGGAGCCGACCACGCGTTCGATGCCGGTGAGCGTATCGCCTTGCGCATCGCCGGCGAGGCCGACCGAGCCATCGTTGCCGACGACCACTCCAGTCGCGCTGCGGCTGTAGTCGGCGGTGTCGAAGCCATCGCCGCCAATCAGCCGATCGGCACCGCCAAGCCCGGCAAGCACGTCGTCGCCCGCGCCGCCGCTCAGCGTATTGGCGCTGTCATTGCCCGAGAGGTTATCGTCGAAGGCCGAACCGGTGAGCGCCTCGATCCCGTCGAGCTGGTCACCCTCGGCATCGCCGCCGCTCCCCGCCGAGCCATCGAGCGCGACGGTGACCGCGGCGCCGGAGTTGCTGTAGTCGGCAGTATCGAACCCTTCGCCGCCGCGCAGATAGTCCGCGCCGCCGCCACCGGAGAGGATATCGTCGCCTCCGCCGCCGGAGAGGCGGTTGTCCCCGGCATCGCCGGTCAGCCGATCAGCATGGTCCGAGCCTGTGACGTTCTCGATGCTGCTGTAGGTGTCGCCTGCGGCACTGCCGCCAAGGCCGGTGCCGGCGGCGAGATCGACTTGCACGGCCGCCGCGGAATCGCCGTAATCCGCGGTATCCGCGCCGCTGCCGCCGATGAGCCTGTCCGCCCCGAGCCCGCCGCGCAGGGTATCATCGCCCGCGCCGCCATCCAGCGTGTTGTCGCCGCTATCGCCGATCAGGGTATCGGCATAGGCACCGCCCACCACGCGCTCAATGCCCGAGAGCCGGTCACCCTCGGCGATATCACCCGAGGAGGCATTGCCATCGAGCCGCACGGTGACCGCGCCGCCTGCAGTGGAATAGTCGGCCGTGTCGAACCCGTCGCCGCCGATGAGCGTATCGGCACCGATATCGCCGGTCAGCGTATCGTCGCCCGCCATGCCCTGCAGCGTGTTGTCGCCCGCATCGCCGCCGAGCCGGTCGGCAAAGGCGGAGCCGCTGAGCGTTTCGATCCCGCGCAACACATCGCCTTCCGCATCGCCGCCGCGGCCGGGGGCGCCGTCCAGCGCGATGGTGACGCCTGCGCCCGAGCCCGCGTAATCGGCGGTATCGATCCCGTCGCCGCCGATCAGCGTGTCCGCGCCCGCGCCGCCGGAGAGCCGATCGTTTCCTGCACCGCCGACCAGCGTTTCATCCGCACCTGAGCCGATCAGAACGTCGTCGCGCGCGCTGCCGATCACGCGTTCGATGCTGGTCAGGCGGTCGCCATCGGCATCGCCGCCTTCGGACGCTGTGCCATCGAGCCTGACCGTCACGCCGAAGCGCGAGGCGCTGTAGTCCGCCGTGTCGAACCCGTCGCCGCCGTCGATCATGTCGGCCCCGCCAAGTCCGGCAAGGATATCGTCGCCGGCAAGGCCGCGCAGCACATCGCCCCCCGCCGAGCCGACCAGCGTATCGCTGAACGCCGAGCCTTCGAGGCCTTCGATGCTGACGAAGCGGTCTCCCACCGCATCGCCGCCATCGCGCAGCGAGCCATCGAGCGCGACTTGCACGGCTGCAGCAGAGCCCGCGTAGCTTGCGATATCGAAGCCCGCGCCGCCATCGAGCAGATCGGCGCCGAACCCGCCTTCGAGCACGTCGTCGCCCGCGCCGCCGGACAGGGTCTCCTCGCCCCTGCCACCAATCAGGTGGTCATTGAAGGCGCTGCCCTTGAGCACTTCGATATTGGCGTAGGTATCGCCTTCAGCCTCGCCGCCGTGGCTGGCGCGGCCATCGAGATAGACTTCGACCGCGGTATCGCTGGTGCTGAAATCGACCGTGTCGATGCCGCCCGCGCCGTCGATCCGGTCCGCGCCCGCGCCGCCGGAAATGCGGTCGTCGCCGCTGCTGCCGGTGAGGATATCGTCGTGCGCGGAGCCCACCAGAACCTCGACCCCGGTGGCGGTATCGCCCTCGGCATCGCCGCCCTTGCCTGCGGTGCCATCGAGCCGGGCATCGACGCCCGTCGCCGAGCCACTGTAATCGAGCGTATCATTCCCCGCGCCGCCATCGAAATGGTCGGCGCCGGCACTGCCTGTCATGCGGTCATCGCCTGCCCCGCCCTCGACCCACTCGTCGCCCGGGCCGCCGTGGATGATGTCGGCCCGGTCGGTTGCGATGATGTGCTCGATGCTGATGAGCGTATCGCCCTCCGCCTCGCCGCCGTGCGAGGGGCTGCCATCGAGGAACACTTCGATGCCCTTGGTGCCCGCGGGCGCGCCGTCCAGCGCGTGGGTGTAGTCCGCCGTATCCGTGCCCGCGCCGCCATCGAGCACATCGGCGCCCTTGCCGCCGATCAGCGTATTGTTGCCGGCATCACCCGTCAGGCGGTCGTTGAAATCCGAGCCGATCAGGCCTTCGATGCTGACGTAGGTGTCACCCTCTGCCGCGCCGCCCTTTCCGGTGCCAGTGGCAAGGTTCGCATCGACGCCTTCGCCGGAGAGGTGATAATCGACGACATCTGTGCCGCTGCCGCCGTCGATCTTGTCCGCGCCGGCCCCTGCATGAATATGGTCATCGCCCGCACCCGCAGCGATGATGGTGCCGGGCGGATTGGCGAAGAGCACTTGGACCGGATCACCGGTGACAGGATCCTTCACCGCCATGCCGGCTTCGTCGGTCACGTCCTTGATGCCGAAATGGGTCGAGACCGACACCGAATACGTCGAGCTCTTGCCGTCCGCCGAGAGGCCGAGCAGCACGGGGAGATAGAACTCGTCCTTGAAGCCGCCCGCCTCTGCCCTGGCGCTGGTGGAAGGGAGCTTGTACGTAAGTTCGAGTTCGAAGGAGAAGCGCGACACGCTGGCCGGAATGGGCACGGTCTTGCCCGCCGCGTCGATCATCGTCGTCAGCTTGGTGATCTTGCCCTGGTCGATCGAAACGAGCCAGCCCTTGTCGGTCAGCGTGCCGTTGACGATGCCATAGCCCGCCGGAAGCGAGGGGATCAGCACCTGCAGGAGGCTCAGGCCCTTGGCGGGAACTTCGGCGACGACATCGAGCACACGCAAGCTGTTGCCTTGCGGCGCGTGGGCGGGATCGTCGGCATAGATCAAGTCGTTGCCCGCTGTGCCATCAATGCTTTCCGGCGCGGACTGGGCCTTGAACGCGGAGTCCCTGGCCGATCCCGGGCCGCCGGTATCGCCCTTGATCACCGTCTCGCCATTCTCGGTGCTGCGGGTCACGCCTTCGGAATTGAAGAGCTCGAACGTCAGCTTGGGAAGCAGCTTGCCGATACCGGCGGGCCCCAGCGCATCCTCGGGCGCGGGCGTGGCGGAGCGGGGGGACATGACCCCTGGCGGGGCGGCGGCCTGCGGCTGGACGTTGCTGATCTTCTCGGTCAGCGCCTTGCCGATCTCGTCGGACTTGTGCTGCTGCTGCTCTTTGGCGGCGGCCTCGGCCTGGGCCGCGGCGGAATCCTCGGGCTGCACCGCAGCGGGCGGCTTGGCCGCTTCGGCCGGCTTTTGCGCATCGGCGCTGCTGAGGTGGAGTTCGAGGCTGGGGTTCTGCGGGTTGATCTCGCCGACCATGCCGACAGCCTGATCCGCGGAGAACTCCTTGTCGGCAAACACGATGACCGGCTTGCGGCCCGAAAACGCGGCCAGCGCCATGCCCGGAATGATGATGCGCGAGCCATCGGTGAAGACAAGCACGACGTCGACGTCGGCAATCTCGACCTTGAACGGCGCATACTTGATGCCGAGCCGGGCCTTGTCGTCAGCATCGAGCTGGACGACTTTGGCGGCGCCGTAGTCCTCCTTGTGGGCCGCGGCCTGCGCGCCTTCACCCGCGGTGGGCGCAGGGGCGTCGGGCGCGAGGCCGGCGGCAGCCTTGCCACCCCGCAGCTTGCCGGCGGAACCCGATTTGGCGCGAACGATCCTGACCATACGACCTCGATTGCAGGGTTCCCGGTTCTAGCGGCCACGAGCTTAGGGCTTGGGCCGGAGCGGGCTCCGGATATTCACGTATGCGGCGCCTTCAGTCCTCGCCGCCGGGCGCGGGCCGGGCGAGATCGGGCAGCTTCTGGCCGCCGCTGACGAGATCGAACAGCCCGCCCAGCTTCTGGAGCACGCGGTATTCCGCCGCTCGCAGCGCAATCAGATTGGCGTTCTGCTTGGCTTTTGCGGCGAACAGCAGCTGTTCGGCATCGAGCAGATCGAACACCGTGCGCCGCCCGCCGCGGAACTGCTGTTTGTAGAGATCCGCAACGCGCTCGGCGGAGGCGATTTCCGCTTCGATCGTGGCGATCTTCTCGCGCGCGGCGCCAAGGCTGGCGTAATCGATGCGGATATCCTGCTCGACTTCCCGGCGGCGGCGATCAAGCTCGTAATCGGCCTGGCGCAGCCGCGCGGCAATGCGGTGCCTGGTCGCGGTGGCGGCGCCGCCGTTGTAGAGCCGGTAGGAGAACGTCACCATTGCGCGCGCATCGACCGCGCGGCCCGTCGCGCCGAGCACGTCCTGCCGGTAGTCGCTCGCAATCGACAGGCCGATGCGGGGCAGCGCGGTATCGGCCTGACTATCGTACTGCTTGTCGAGCGAACGGCGATCCTCGACCGCCTGGGCAAGGCGCGGGCTGCGCGTATCGATGAGATCGACCGCCGCATCGGCGCTTTCGGGCAGTGCGGACCCGGCCGCGGGCACTTCGGCGGCGCGCAGCGGCATGTGATCGGTGAGGCGCTTGTAGGCATTGCGCGCCTGTTCGAGCGCGCTCTGCCGGTCGAGCAGCTGCGAGCGCACGTTGTCGAGCCGGGTCTGCGCACGCTCGACATCGGCGGGGGTGGTGAGCCCCAGGTCCTTCTGTACGGTGACGATGCGCAGGATCTTGCGCACCGAAGCGATCTCACCCTCGGCGAGGGACACGAGGTTCTGCTGGAGCAGTACGCCGAGATAGGCATTGGCGATATCGTAGGAAATCGCCTCGATCCGCTCTCGCGTGCCCCATTGCGCCGAGCGGTAGCTGGCGCGGGCGCGCTTGATGTCGTTGATGGTGACGCCGAAATCCCAGAGGTTCTGGTTGAGCGCAACCGTCGCCTCGCTCCGGTAGCGCTGCGAGGCGGCTGAGGGAATCGTGCGCGCGAATTCGCGGCCCCAGGCGCCGCTTATGTCGATGCGCGGCAGGTAGTTCGCGCGCGCTTCATCGACGCCGTAGCGGGCATCATCCTGCTGGGCGAGCGAGATCTGGATTTCCGGATTGCCGCGCAACGAAGCGACGATGGCATCGGTGAGGGATTCGGTCTTGCCGGGGGCGGCGGGCGCGGCGGGTGCCTCCGCATCGGTGGGTGATTGATCGGGCGGCTCCGGCGTTGGCGTTTGCGCGCGCGGCTTGGGGAGCGGGCCGGGGCCATCGAGCCGGGACAGCACGGCTGGCTGCGCAGGATCTAGCGCGGGGAGTTCGTCTTCGGGGCCAAGGCTCGCAGCGAGCGCGGAGCCATCGGGCATCGGGCCTTGCGCCATGACCGGCGCGGGCCCGGCGGCCTGCTCGGCAACCGGAAGCGGAGGGACGAGGTCCTTGAGGATCGCGGGGGCGAACGGGGCCGGGAGCAGCGGGCTCGCCGAAGCCAACCGGATCATTGCCGGGGTTTCGCGGGAAGGTGACGGCGGGGGCGCAACAGATCCTCGGCCCACGCCGGAATGCGTGACGAGATCCGGTCCGTCGAGCCCTTCCAGCACATAGGCCAGTCGCGGAGTGACTGCCGTGTTAGCCGCAGGCTCTGCCGCAAGGGCCGCAGACCCCGCCAGTGCTGCGCCGGCGGCAAGGCCGGTCGCGAGCGCCGTCAGCGGCAGTCTGGCAAGACGATGCGGCACTCGGCCTTCCTTCATGATCGCTTCGATCCCGCGTGGGTGTGCGGCCGACATGGTTAATTGCGGCGCAAGCAGGCCCTACGCGCTAGCCCTTGCAGGGACTGCTTGTGCGGGCTCAGGCGGCGACTGCGGGGGTGAGCAGATGCACCAGTTCGGCGTCGCCGAGGGGCACCTCGAAGCGGACGCCGAACCCGAGCGGGGTCGTTGCGACGATCTCGCCGACCAGCACGAGACCGGCGACCTGGACCTGCACCGCATCGCCGCGGCGGTTCATCAGGTAGGCAAGGCGCGGGCGGAACATCGCACCGCCGCGCGAGAGGTTGATCAGCCGGCCCTCGTAACTCACCATCTTTTCGGTGAGGACGATCTCGCCATCGATCCGGCAATCGTGGCGCACATCGGCGCGCGAGAACACCGGGCGGCGCCCAAACGGGTTGAAATTCTGCGCCATCACAGTGCTCCGCGCCGGGTGGTGGGAACGGCCTGAGCTTCGGCAGATGGTGCCGGCGCAGGAGGCTCGATGCGCATGCCAAGGCGGCGGCGCAGGCGCTCCATCTCGGTGCGCGCATCGCCGAGCCGGATGGCGTCGTCCTCAGGCGCACGCGCCACCGCAGCGGCGAAGGTTTCGAACGCGGCGCGGTGCTCGGCGCTGCGGTGATCGAGGCGGGCGATGGCATCGCGGTGATGCGCCGAGGCAACCGCGAGCCGCTCCAGCCGCCGATCAATCCGTGCGCCGAGTTCGCGCAGCGCGCGGCGGTTGGCGGCGAGGCTGCCCTGCATGTTGCGGCGAAGCAGCCGCGCTTCGGCAAGCTGGCGGCGCGCGGCACTGCGCGGCGAGAACCCGAGCCGGGCGGCAAGGCGGTCCAGCCAGGATGCGGGTGGCCGGGGGGCTGCCGGTTCCACCGCATGGCGCGGCGCATGCTGCGCTTCGCCCGCAAGCGTGATCAGGCTGTCGAGCTGGCGGTGGATCTCGTCACCATCGAGCGTGGCGGACCGTTCCGCCAGCACGCCGAGCGCGGCGAGCGTGGCGCGGATATGCGTACGGTCAGCCGCAGCATCTTCGTGCAGCGCGGCGAGCTGCGCGAGCATGGCCGACTGGTTGTGCGCCAGTTCGGCCACCGCATCGGCCACGGGGCGCATGATCGGGCGCGGATCGGAGAGGCCAGCGATCCCATCGGCAAGAATGCCCACTGCACCGGTCAGCCCGGCGATTTCGGCCTGACCGGCCTTGGCGCCGTGCGCCAGATCGATGATCGCAGCGCGCAGTTCGGCAAGCTCTGCCGCGCCGGCCTCGATCGCGCGGCGCACCGAAGCGAAATCGCGCGAGGGGCTGGCGGAGCCTTCACCCTGCCCGGCTTCGAGCTGCGCGAGGTTCGACAGCCAGAGTTCGAACTCGCCCCGCAGCGTCTTCATCGCGCTGGTCATGCAGCGTTCGAGCGCGCCGAGCACCATCGAGGTCATCAGGCCGAACAGGGACGAGCTGAAGCCCACCGACATGCCGTTCAGCGGTGCCTTCATGCCCTCGATCATCTTGCCGAAGCTGTCCGGACCGGCACTGCCCGAGACGTCCATCGCGCCGATCAGGTCGGAGACCGAATGCACGGTCTTCATCAGGCCCATGAAGGCGCCGAGCAGGCCGAGGAAGACCATCAGACCGGAGAAGTAGAGGATGGTCGACTTGCGATCGTTGATGCGCTGATCGACATCATGGAGCAGGGTCTGCACCGTGTCCGCGCCGATCTCGAGATTGTCCTGCTTGCCCAGCTCCTCGGCAATCAGGCGGTAGCCCTGCCCGAGCAGTTCGGGTTCGTGGAACACCACTGCAGGCTGCGCATAGGGATCGCGCGGGCGCCTGGCGCGCTCGCCATAATCGACCTGCAGCGCGTGCAGCGCGATGACTTCGTTGCGCAGCGAGAGTACGTTGCGAAAGGCGATCCCCGCCGCGACCCCGAAGATCGCGAAGATCGACAGGTTGAGTGCCAGCTTGGCCTTTATGCCATCGATCACGAACTCGTGAGCATAGATGCCAAGCCCCGCAAGGACCGCCATGATGACGGACATCTTGAGGAGTTCGGCGCGGAGCTTCCTTTCCATCGCGGTTGATCCGGGGGCGGCACGGGAGGCGGAACGGGTGGCGGCGATCACGGCTTGATCACCACGCGCACCATGTGCCCATCGGGAGAGTCCGCGTCGGTGACGCGGATCTGGGTCGTGACATCAGTGGGCGCGAGCCCTGCTCTGAGGAGGAGATTGCGGGTCATCGCGGCGCGGTAGAAGGCGATCCGCTGCGCTTCGGACACCGAGCGCGTCTGAGGGGCGAAGGACCAGATCTCGTACTTCGTGCCGGGACGCGCCTTGGCCTTGATGAAGCCGATGACGCGGGCGGAATTGGCTTCATCATAGGTTGCCGCATTGGGCGCGAAGGCAATCTTGAGCAGGGTATCGGCGGTCTTGACCTCGACGCCGCTGGCATCGTCCGGCTGCTCCTCGGCCTTGACCTGGAGCTTCAGCGTCTCGGGGGTCTCGCGGGTGCGGATGGAGAGGCGCTCGGCCCCGTCGGTCAAGGTCGGGGAGCGCAGCACGGCGCCAAGTTCCGAGACGGACGTGCCGGCTGCCGCATCGCGGGGAGAGAGCACGGGGGCCGCGCCGGGCGCGCAGGCCACCGGCTTGCCATCCTTGCCGGTCTTGTGCTGCAACTGCTCCTGCTGGATCATCTGCTGCTTGAAATTGGCGATCACCCGCTGCGAAAGCTGCATGACGGCGGCGCTCATGATCACGAGCAGAAAGGTCACCACCATGATCACGGTGGTGAGCACGTCCACGAATGCCGGCCAGTGATTGACTTCGCCGTCGGCGGATGCGCCTGCCACGTCTTGCTCCTTGAGGTGCCAGCGCGGGCATGCGCAGCACCTTGATTAACCGGCCATAAGCCATGGCGTTTAAGGGGTCTGGGCGGGGGCGCTCAGGCAGCTTCCCTAGGGGGCCGTTTACCATTGGCCTGCGCCTGCTGACCCGCGAGCTGGGCCAGCACTTCGGCCTTGGGCCGATCGGCGAGGATGCGCCCTTGCTCGAGCCAGATCACCCGGTCGACGATCTCGAGCAGGGCGAGGCGGTGGGTCGCAACGATCAGCGTCTTGCCGCGCGTCGCCTCGGCCAGCCCGGCGATGACCGCCTGCTCGCTTGCCACATCGAGCGAGGCCGTGGGCTCATCGAGCAGGAGCACTTTGGGATCGCGCACCAGCGCGCGGGCAAGCAGGAGCGACTGGCGCTGGCCGCCCGACAGGGCCGATCCGCGCGGGCCGACCTGCCGCATGTAGCCCTCCGCCGTCCGCGCGACGAACCCGTCGAGCCCCGAGCAGCGGATCGCGCGCTCGACCACCGCGACTGCCGGTTCGGGCATGCCGAGCAGGATGTTGTGCCACACCGAGCCTTCGAAAATCATCGCGTCCTGCGCGCTGTAGATCACGTTCTGGCGCAAGTGCGGGATGGCGAAACGGTCCAGCGCGTGGCCATCGAGCGTGATGAGCCCGTGTTCGGCGGGCAGGAGACCGGCAAGGAGCTGGAGCAACGTCGACTTGCCAGAACCCGACTTGCCGATCAGCGCGACGCGCTCGCCTTCGCGGATGGAGAAGCTGAGGCCCGAAAGGCTGGGCGCCGCGCTGCCGCTGAAGGTGTGCGACAGGCCCGCCACTGCGAGCGCCCCGCGAACGGGCGCAAGGCTGACGGCGGGATCGGAGACATCGCGCTCGGGCTCGGTCTGGAGCAGCCCCGCAAGAGCCTGGAACTGCGCGAGGCTCTGGTAAGCGCGGGCGAACATGCCGACGGTAGCGGCAACGGGAACCATCGCGCGGCCCGTCAGCAGGACCACGGCGATCAGCGCGCCGGTGGTCATCAGCCCAGCCTTGATCTGCAGGACACCGATAACGACGACCATCACCGTGACCAGCTGGACGAGCAAGCCGGAGAACGATGCCGGGAGTTCGGACCAGTGCCGCACCTGCTTGTTGCCCATGGCGAGATGATCCGAAATCAGGTCCCAGCGGCCTTCGAACAGGCCTTCGGCATGGTTGGCCTTGATCGTGGTCCAGCCGCTGGTGAGTTCGGCGGTGAGATCGCTGCGCGCCTGGATGAGCTTCGACGCGCGGCGGCTGGCAAGCTTCAGCGCATAGTTGCAGACCATGCCGATGCCGATCAGGCCGATAGCGCCGAGAACGGGCCCCAGCACGGTGAACCCGCCAATGGCCGCGATCAGCGCGAAAAGCAGGACCACAAACGGCAGATCGACGCAGAACGTGGCAATGGCATGCGGCACGAGCAGCGAGAGTTGCTCCAGATCGCGAAGACCCGTCAGCATCGCGCCGAAGCCCATGTCTTGTGTCGGCGCGCGGGCGCGCAGCACGGTGACGACCGCGCGGTGCTGCACCGCCTGCCCGACGCGGGTGGCGACAGCCTCGACAAAGCGGGCCTTGATCTTCTTGAGGAGCAGTTCGAACACCAGCACGAGCGTCACGCCGATGGAGAGTGCCCAGAGGCTCTCGATCGCAAGGTTCGGGACCACCCGGTCATAGATCGCGCGCATGTAGAGCGGGATGGCGAGCGCACAGAGATTGAGCAGCGCGCTCGCCAGCAGCATCTGGCCCAGCGGACGCCGTTCGGCGAGATAGGCGCCGAGCAGCCAAGCCCGGGGATTTCGGCGGATGAGATCGCGCTCGTGCGCATCGCTGGCGCCGTTGACCGGATCGACCGGGCCGCTGTGGAGCGCCTCACCCGCAAGGAGCGGTCGCAGGGCGGCGAAGGGCATGACCTGTTCGCCGTTCGCATCTCGCACCGCGATCTGGCCGGCGCCGGAAGCCCCGGTCATCAGGACGGCGCCGCCGCTGGCGAACAGCAGGACGAGCGGCAGGTCTGCCGCATCGGGCACGCGGTGGCCGAGCGGGCGCCAGTATGCTTCCAGCCCTATGCGCGCCAGCGCCAGCGGGGCGAGTTTCGCGGCAAGGCCTTCCTGCGCCATCGGCAGCGCTGCGCCAAGCACGGCGCGGCCGTGCCGGATGCCCCGGGCGGACGCGAGCGCCTCGAGCGCCGCGAGCACGGGCATCGGGGTGATGACTGGCTGGCCTTGCGCTGAGGGCGGCGGGTTTGGCGAAGTGCGGCGGAGGATCCGGCCGAGGCCGCCTGCAGTGCAGGCGTGCGGCCGGGCGGAAGGCGGTCTGGTCATGGCAAATACCCTGCTTTCCAGCCGGGACTGCCAGCTTATGGAAAATGGGGGGTGAAGCGCGACCTACGGGAATGCGCGTAAGGGAGGCGCAAGCCGAAACAAGGATAATGAATGGTAAATCCCGGGCAACACTTCTGGTTTAACGGGGTCCTGTCATGCGCTTCACGCGCCTTCGCCAATCGCTCATCGTCTCGCTCGGCGGGGCCAGCCTGTTCGACGACTTGCACCCTGGCGAGGCCGAGGCCGTGCTCGGCGGCAAGCTTGCGCTCGCCAGCCAGCCCATCGGCGCAGCGCTGCCGTGGAGCGCGCGGATCGGGATCGGTGCGCCATCGCGCCTGCTGAGGGCGCTGGCGATCACGTTCGCACTCGTCGTGCTGTGGATGGCGCTGTTCACCGTGGACAAGGTGACGCGGGGGGCCGGGCGCGTGCTGCCTTCGACCCAGAACCAGCTGGTGCAGCACCTCGAAGGCGGGATCGTGAAGGAAATCCTCGTCTCGGAAGGCCAGCGCGTCCGCAAGGGGCAGGTGCTGATGCGCATCAGCAATGCCTCGACGGGCGCTGCCATCGAAAGCGCGCGGACCGATCTCGTCGCCAAGCGGATCATGCTGGCCCGGCTCGATGCCGAGATTTCGGGCGCGGGCAGCTTCGTGCCGCCGCCCGAGCTCGCCGCGCAAGCACCCGAAATCGCTGCGAGCGAGGCAGGCCTGTTCGCCAGCCGCCGGGCGCAGCGCATGAGCCAGGTGGGCGTGATCAACGAGCAGGCGCGCGCGAAATCCGCCGAGGTTGGCTCGCTCCAGGCGCGGCTTGCCAATCTGCGCAGCGAGGAGCGGCTGGCGATGGAGCAGATGGCCAAGCTTGAGCGCGCCTATGCCGAGGATGCGGTTTCCGAGCGCGATGTGCTCGACAAGCGCGCGGCGCTGCTTTCGCTGCGCACGCGCATTGCCGATGTGGCGAACCAGATCCCGCAATCGTCTGCAGGCCTTGGCGAATCCGCCGCACGGCGCGGCGAAATCTGGGCGAGTGACATGGAGCAGACCCGCGCGCAGGCGGCTGGGCTGCGATTGGAGCTTGCCAAGGCGGACGAGCAGTTCGGCGCGGTGCAGGACCGCGTCGCGCGCGAGGAAATCCGCGCGCCGGTCGATGGCGTGATCAATCGGCTCAATGTGCGCACGGCGGGCGGGGTGATCCGCGGCGGCGAACCAGTGGCGGAGATCGTGCCGGCAGCTGCCCAAGTCATCATCGAGGCGCGCATCGCGCCCAAGGACCGCGGCAATATCTGGCCGGGCCTGCCCGCACGGATCAAGATCTCGGCCTATGATTCCACCGTCTACGGCTCACTTGAGGCCAAAGTGGTCGATGTCTCGCCCGATGCGATCCAGGACCCGCGCGGCGGGCTCTACTACCGCGTGCGGCTCGATGCCGGACGGGCCAGTTTCGGGGCGGGCATGCCGGTGATCCCCGGAATGACGGGCGAAGTGGCGATCCGATCAGGGCGCCAGACGATCCTGGGCTACGTCTTCGGCCCGCTCATCCGCATCTCGCAGGAAGCGCTGCGAGAGTGATGAAAATCCTAGCAAAAACGTCTGTGGCCGTGCCGCACCGACAATAGCAAAAATGTCACACAATGCGCGGTTTCGCACGTGCGGCATGCGGATTGCCCTGCAAACCAGTTTACACTTTCAATCGAAAGAATATCCACGGCCCGCTTCAACCTAAGGCAGGCCGGGGGGCAAATTTGTCCGGCTGCTCAATTCAGGGGGTACCCTATCGTGCGAAACCTTTCCAATCTCGCCCTGCGCGGCGCGCTGCTGGCTTCGGCGGCCGCCTTTGCCGGCGTGGCTGCTCCGCAGACCGCTTTCGCGCAGGACACTGCTGCCGCGACCGATGATGCCGCAGCTGCACAAAGCATCGTCGTCATCGGCACGCGCCGTACCGACCGCACCGTGACGAGCTCGGCTTCGCCGATCGACATTATCGGCTCCAAGGAAATCGCGACCCAGGCGTCGTCGAACCTGCTCGACGTCGTGCGCAACGTGGTGCCTTCGTTCAGCGTGCAGTCGAACTCGATCTCGGACGCCTCGACCTTCGTTCACTCGCCCTCGCTGCGCGGCCTCTCGGCCGACGAAACGCTGGTCATGATCAACGGCAAGCGCCTCAACCGTTCGGCGCTGGTGCAGGTCTATTCGGGTGGTGACACCGGCCTCAGCTACGGCGCCCAGGGCGCCGACATCGGTTCGATTCCCGCAATCGCCCTCAAGAACCTGCAGGTCCTGCGCGATGGCGCAACCGCTCAGTACGGTTCGGACGCGATCGCCGGCGTGATGAACTATGTCATCCGCGACAACAAGGAAGGCCTCGAAGTGCAGGGCCGCTACGGCCAGTACTACCAGAACGGCGACGGCAAGAGCTATCAGATCGCGGCCAATGCCGGCCTCAAGCTCGGCGATCGCGCGTTCATCAACATCTCGGGCGAATACAACGACGACGGCCGCACCAGCCGCGGCAAGACCCGCCCGACGGCGCTGGCGTTTGCCGCGCAGCACCCCGGGGATGTCGGCCTGCTGCCGTTCTACCCGCTGCCCGCGCAGGTTTGGGGCAACTCGCCCAGCCGCGGCTGGAAGATCCTCGTGAACTCGGAGCTTGAGCTTTCCGACACCGCGAAGTTCTATTTCGTGGGCAACGCCGCGCACAGCAAGGCCGAGCAGAGCTTCAACTACCGCGCCTCGACCGCAGCCGTGCTCGACAAGACCGGCTCGACGCTGAAGTCGCCTGCCAGCTACAACCCGGCCGCTGGTGACCAGGTGCAGTGTGGCCGCACGTTCCTCAACTACAACCCGACCCCGGGTCCGGACGCGCTCGGTTGCTCGACCACGCAGGATCCCTATTTCCACAACCTCTACCCGGCCGGCTTCACGCCGCTGTTCGTGGGCGTTGTGAACGAACTGTGGGGCACCGCCGGCATCAAGGGCAGCTTCGGCAAGCTCGATTACGACGTCTCGGCCTCGACCAGCCGCAACACGCTCGATCTTTCGATGTCCAACTCGCTGAACACCGCCTTCACGCCGACCCCCGGGTTCGCTGTCGCGCCGTACAACGTCGCGACGCAGACCAGCTTCGATTTCGGCCGCCAGGCGCAGAAGGAAACCGACTTCAACCTCGACCTGACCTATCCGCTCGAAGTCGGCTTCGCCAAGCCGGTCGTGCTGTCGGGCGGCTTCGAGTATCGTAACGAAACCTACCAGCTCACCGCGTCGGACTTCCAGGCCTACGCCCAGGGCGGCGCTTCGGGCTACGGCGGCGTGAGCCCGCAGCAGGCCGGCAAGTGGAGCCAGAAGAACATTGCGGTCTATGGCGGTGCGGAAACCGACATCACCAGCAACTGGACTGTCGGCATCGCCGGTCGCTACGAGCACTACAACACGTTCGGTTCGGCGACGGTCGGCAAGATCAACACGCGCTACGAGTTCATCCCCGGTTACGCACTGCGCGCCACCGTGGGCACGGGCTTCCACGCGCCTTCGCCGGGTCAGCAGAACAACTCGACGCTGACGACGAACTTCAACCAGGGCGTTTCGATCCAGACCGGCACCTTCCCGGTCGGCAGCGCAATCTCGCAGGTGTTCGGCGCCAAGCCGCTCACGCCTGAGAAGTCGACCAACTTCGGCGTCGGCCTCACCGCCCAGCCGATGTCGGGTCTGTCGCTGACGGTCGACTACTACAACATCAAGGTGCGCAACCGCATCTTCATCTCGCAGCCGTTCCCGGTTGTCGATGCAACTCACCCGGATGGTTCGATCACCCAGGCTGACATCGACAAGTTCCCCGTGCTCGGCGCAGTGGGCGTGGGCGGCCAGGTGAGCTACTTCACCAACGGCCTCACCACCCGCACGCAGGGTGTCGACGTCGTCGCCACGTACTTCACCAAGCTCTATGCTGGTGATCTCAACGTGTCGCTCGCCTACAACCACAACAACAACAAGGTCCTGTCGGCCAACGCGAACGTGATCAGCGCGGCGCAGATCGGCAATATCGGCAACCTCGCCCCGCACGATGTCGGCCACCTCACGGTGGGCTATTCGCAGGGCAAGATCGCCTTTACCGCACGCGGCAACTACTACGGCTCCTGGATCAACGCGACCGACTACGGCTTTGGCCAGGTGTTCGGTGCGAAGGCGACCGCAGACCTCGACGTGACCTACAACATGTCGAGTGAACTGGCGCTGAGCGTGGGTGCGAACAACCTGTTCAACACCTTCCCGGACAAGCTGACCAACGCCTCGCTGACGATCTACCCGGTCACCGGCGGTTCGGCTGACGGCCAGGTCTATGCCCGTAACGGCGGACCTTTCGGCTTCAACGGCGGCTTCTGGTACGCCAAGGTCCGCATCAAGTACTAAGTTCGGGTCTGGTCCAGACGGGCAGGCCAAACACATCGGGGCGGGGAAGTTTCGGCTTCCCCGCCCCTTTTCTTTTGATTAGCGCGGGGGCAGAGGTGCGCACGAGAGGATACTGACAATGGCCCTGCGTAACACTGCAATCGCCGCCCTCGCGGCGCTTTCCCTGATCGCGATCACCAGCGCGAATGCGGCATCGCAGGTGCCGGTGGGCGCAGAGCACGGCATGGTCGTTTCCGCGCACCGGCTGGCGAGCGATGCCGGGGTCGAGGTGCTGAAGGACGGCGGCAACGCAGTCGATGCGGCCATCGCGGTGGCCTATGCGCTGGCCGTCACGTTCCCCGAGGCCGGCAATATCGGCGGCGGCGGCTTCATGACGGTGCGCTTCGCCGATGGCCGCCAGAGCTTCATCGACTTCCGCGAAACCGCGCCCGGCGCCGCCACGCCGACGATGTATCTCGACAAGGCGGGCAAAGTGATCCCGCTGCTTTCGACGCGCGGCCACAAGGCCGTCGGCGTACCCGGAACGGTCGCAGGGCTTGAACTAGCCCGCGAGAAATTCGGCACCCTGCCCCGCGCGCGCCTCATGGCCACGGCCATCAGCCTCGCCCGCGATGGCTTCGTCATGGATCAGGGCGATGCCACCTTCCTTGCCGAGGGCACGGAGGATTTCGCGAAGGATCCGGCCAGCGCAGCGATCTTCCTCGATAGCGGCAAGCCTTTCGAAAAGGGCCACAAGCTGGTGCAGGCAGACCTTGGCCGCATGCTCCAGCTGATTGCCGACAAGGGCGCGGATGCTTTCTACAAGGGTGAGATCGCGGAGAAGATTGCGGCCTCGAGCAAGGCCCACGGCGGCATCCTGAGCAGAGCCGATTTCGCTGCCTACCACGCCATCGAACGCGCTCCGCTCGAATGCGATTACCGCGGCTATCACGTGATCTCCGCCCCGCCGCCAAGC
This sequence comes from Novosphingobium sp., assembly GCF_965228995.1. Lineage (GTDB taxonomy): Bacteria > Pseudomonadota > Alphaproteobacteria > Sphingomonadales > Sphingomonadaceae > Novosphingobium. Next base: position 376,914 of record NZ_OZ245852.1, read on the forward strand.
TCCGGCGGGGTCGTGGTGTGCGAGACGCTGAATATCCTCTCGGCCTATCCGATGGGCGAGCTTGGCTGGCATTCGGCGCAGAACATCCACTACCTCACCGAAGCGCTACGCCGCGCGTTCCACGATCGCAACGTGAACCTCGGCGATCCCGGCTTCGTGAAGGCCGATGTCGCCAGGCTGATCTCGCCGGAATATGCCGCGCAGCTGCGCGCCGGGATCAACCCGGACAAGGCCACCCCGTCCGTTTCGCTCGGCGTTCCCGGGCAATTGCACGAGGGCTCGAACACCACGCATTTCTCGATTGTCGATGCCGCGGGTAACGCCGTCTCGCTAACCTACACGCTCAACGACTGGTTCGGCGCGCGAGTGACGGCGGAAGGCACCGGCATCCTTCTCAACGACGAAATGGACGACTTCTCGTCGAAGCCCGGCGTGCCCAACATGTATGGCCTTGTCGAGGGTAGCAACAATGCCATCGCCCCGGGCAAGCGGCCGCTCTCTTCGATGACGCCGACCATTGTCACCAAGGACGGCAAGCTCGTCATGGTCATCGGCACCCCCGGCGGGAGCCATATTCCGACGGGCGTGCTGCAGGTCATGCTCAATGTGATCGACCACGGCATGACCGTGACCGAGGCGACCGATGCCTCGCGCATCCATGCGCAGTGGCTGCCCGACGTCATCTTCATGGAACCCAATGCGCTCAGCGCCGAAACCCGCGCCGCACTGGAGGCCAAGGGGCACAAACTGGAGCCGATGGACTACTGGAATCAGGTCGCGACGATCCTCGTCGGCGGGCCGGCGCTGGGCAAGCCGGCGCAAGGCAAGCTTTCGGGCGACCGCGACCGGCTCTACGGCGCGATCGACCCGCGCAGGCCGGTGGGCAGCGTTGCCGGGTACTGATTTGACCGCGTTCGCCCACGCCCTTGCCACCGAAGACGACCTCCCGCGCCTGCGCGCGCTGATGACGCGGGCGATCGAGGAACTGCAGCAGAGCTTCCTCAGCCCCGAGCAGGTCACGGCAAGCCACCAGATCATGGGGCTTGATACCCAACTGGTGAAGGACCGGACCTATTTCATGATCCTGGATTCCGGCGCGCTGGTCGGCTGCGGGGGATGGAGCTGGCGCGCTACCCTGTTCGGCGGGGACGACAGCATTGTCGCGCGCGAGCCGCTGCCGCTCGATCCCGCGAAGGATGCCGCCAAGATCCGCGCGATGTACGTCGATCCCGGCCATGCCCGGCGCGGCATCGGCAAGCGGATCATGGCGCTCTGCGAGGAAGCCGCGCACGGGGCCGGGTTCAGACGGGCGGAGCTGATGGCGACGCTGGCCGGACTGCCGCTCTACAAGGCCTGCGGCTATGGAGAGATCGAAGCCATCGAGGCGACCTCGCGCGAGGGCGTGAAAGTTCCGATCATCCGGATGGGCAAGGCGCTCTGACGCCCGTCGGGGCGGGCCGCATAAGGGCTGCGACGAATTGCCGACTTCGGTCTTGAACCGCATCGCGTATCGGGCGAAGAGCCTTGGTCATGGGCAGCGCGGGCGATCAGGCTGCCTGGTGGCACCTGCGCCGACTTGCCGCAACGAGATGGATCGGAACAACCGCATGGCGCAGATCACTGTACGCGACCTCATGGCCGAAAGCGGCGTCGCCTTCGGCACCAGCGGCGCGCGCGGCACCGTTTTGGCGATGACCGACCGGGTCTGCTACGGCTACACGCGCGGCTTCCTGTCTTACCTTGCCGAGCTGGGCGAGTTCCAGGCCGGCGGCCGAGTCGCGCTGGCCGGAGACCTGCGCCCGAGCACGCCGCGGATCCTTGCGGCCTGCGCGCGGGCGGTTCGCGATTCGGGCGGCATACCGGTCTTCTGCGGCTATGTGCCCACCCCGGCGCTCGCGCTCTACGGGTTTGCCGAAAAAGTGCCGAGCCTGATGGTGACCGGCAGCCACATCCCGGCAGACCGTAACGGCATCAAGTTCTATCGGCCGAACGGCGAAGTGCTCAAGGAAGATGAGGCGGGCATGTCCGCCCAGCTCGTCGATCTGCCGGGCGGCGCATTTACGCAGGATGGAGCGCTGACCGAGGCCGAGGAACTGCCCGCGGTCACCGATGTCGAGACGGTCTATGTCCGGCGCTACATCGATCATTTCGGCGCTGGCGCGCTCAGCGGCAAGCGCATCGGGGTCTATCAGCACTCGGCAGTGGGCCGCGATGTTCTGGCGCAGATCGTGCGCGAGCTCGGCGCGGAAGCGGTGCTGCTCGGGCGTTCCGAGACTTTCATTCCCGTCGATACCGAGGCCATCCGCGACGAGGACGTGGTCCTCGCGCGGGACTGGGCGAGCGAGGGCACGCTCGATGCGATCATCTCCACCGACGGCGATTCGGATCGTCCCCTGCTCGCCGACGAAACTGGCACGTGGATGCGCGGCGATGTGCTGGGCATCCTTTCGGCCGCGCGCGTCGGCGCCGCAGCAGTCGTGACGCCGGTCAGCAGCAACACGGCGCTCGAGCTTTCGGGGCTTTTCCCGCGCTGCCGGCGCACCCGGATCGGTTCGCCTTACGTGATCGCCGCAATGACCGAGGAGCAAGGCACGCCGGGCGATGTGGTGTGCGGCTATGAAGCGAACGGGGGCTTCCTGCTCGGCTCGGACATCACCGGCGCGGGCGGCAGCAAGACCACGGCGCTGCCAACGCGCGACGCGGTGCTGCCGATCCTGCTCGTGCTCACCGCCGGGGCCGGCACCGTTTCCGCGCAGCTCGCCAGTCTGCCGCAGCGCGTCACCTTCAGCGACCGGATCAAGGCGTTTCCGCTGGAACTGGGCGAGCAGTTGTTCGGCATGCTGCAGGCAGGCTCGGCCGAGGAGCAACTGGCATTGCAGACGAAGCTGTTCGGCGCCTGCGCCGGCGAGGCCCGCACGATCGATGCGACCGACGGCATCCGGACGACCTTTGCAAACGGCGAGATCATCCACCTGCGCCGATCAGGCAATGCGCCGGAACTGCGCTGCTACACCGAAGCGGACAGCGAAGAACGTGCAGCCACGTTGAACCGGCAGGCCCTCTCCAGCGTGAAGGCGGCGCTCGGCATCGCGGACTGAGAGCCCGATCTGCCGCATCGGCGTCTTTACGGCACCTCGATAAGATCGCGCAGCGCCGCAAGCACCTGTTCGACCATGGCATCGCTCAGGTTCGCATAATCGTGATCGCAATCGATCGCGATCAGCCGGGCGTGGGGCGGCAGCACCGAGCGCAGGTCTGGCGAGGCAGGCCCATATTCATCCGCCGTGCCCTGGATGATGAGGAGAGGCTTCGTGACCGCCGGGAGATGCCGGGTGCGATAGCTCTCGGCAGGATTGTCGGGATGCTTGAAGGGGTAGCCAAAGCAGCAGATCGTGCTGATCTTCGGGTTCGATGCGATCTTGGTGGCCGAGATCGCTCCGGCGGACTGCGCGATGATATGCACGCGTTCCATGGGCAACCCATCAATGAAGCGCTCAAGCTCCCGGGCCGCCGCGACCGGTGGCGAGACAATGGCCGCCCGCAGAAAGTCCCAGCGCTCCTTCTCGCCCAAGGCGATGAGCGTCTTGAAAAGGATGCGGATGATGCGGCGGTGCAAGCGATGCCTGCGCCCGGTCGACGCGGCGATGGCAGGTGCAACCCGGGTCATGCGCGCATTCATCCGGTAGACCGCAGCCGTCCGGCCGGATTCGAACCAGCGAACCGGGTAGCCCCGCAAGGCCAGGGCCCTCGAAAGCCTCGGAAACGTGTCAGACTGCTTCGCGCGGTTGCTTCGTCCGACGAAGACAACCCCACATGATGCGTTCATCTGCGCGGTCTCCGGAAACACCCGACACCCCGGCATGATCGCGAATGGCCCGATGCTGTCAAGTCACCCTCGCGCACCGCACTGCGGAGGCGGCTCCAAGCGAATCACTCCGATCCATATTTGAATGACGTTTTCATGACAGGCTGACATTTTAATTGCAGAGAGCCGGTGGTCCGATAAGCAAGTGTTCCGGGAACAGGTTGGGACATGCAGCATGGTCTCTCATTTCACCGACCAGTTTGATCCTCTCGCGGGGAGCGAGACAACGTTGGACATGGTCTCTGGACTTCCGCAGCGGATAGCCAGGGCCCGCATTGAGGCGGCAGCCGCGCTTGCGAGCGAAGTCCTGGAGCGCGCCCGAACACCCCTCCCGGATCACAGCCCCGCATCCAGACGCCGAAACGCTGTGGTTCCCGGCATCGCCGGAGAAATCTTCACGCTCGGCGCCGAGCTCATCGTCATCAGCCTTTGCTTTGGGGCAATCGCTGCTGGAATGTTCCTGAACATATGGGGTTGAAAGCCGGGCAACAGCCGGAGCATCGCGGATTCGCCGGGCCAGATCGGCTTATGATCAGCAGCTCGGATTTGGCGCATGTTAGCGACGCAGGTTCAAAAGCCTGGCGATTGATCTGATTTGCAATGATTGGTGCACCCGACAGGATTCGAACCTGTGGCCTCTGCCTTCGGAGTGCAGGGAATGACCATCCCACGGCGTCCAGGGCTGAGAAAAATGGCGGATTTGCGTGCATGATCGTTCCATTCTGTCCGGTTATGTTTTACAGGATTTTTATAGGAGAATTTCAGGGCCGAGATTAGGGGCATCGTATGGACCTTAGCCGCGTGAATATCCGGGAAGCTCTGAGGTGCTTGCCGAAGGGTGAGCCGCATTGGCAGCGGATTAAGCCCGGGTGCTTTGTGGGCTTTGCCCCTTCAGCAAAAGCCGGTGAGGGAACTTGGCACGCGCGGGCCTACGATCCAGACACGCGGCGCTATCGCAGAACGGCGTTCGGCGCATTTCCATTGCTGGCGGGGAACGCTAAGTTTGCAGCCGCCAAAGAGGAGGCTGAGAAGTTCGCGCGCTTGGTGGAGTCCGGCGGGCACAATGAGGCTCAGCCGGAAACCGTTGCCGACGCCTGCAAGGCATACGCCAAGAGCCGACCTGAGGCTGAGCATCGGTTTCGGCGCTATGTGGATTCCGATCCGATTGCCAATGTGAAGCTAAACAAGCTGCACCGTCGCCATTTGAAGGAATGGCGCGAGCGCCTTGAGGCACAACCCGCACTGGTGAGCCGCCGTAAGAATGGCGAGCCGGTCCTTCGGAAGCGCGCCGCTTCGACAGTGAACCGGGATATTGCTGTCTTCCGGGCGGCACTTGCGAAAGTGCTAGCGCCCGGTGCTCCCAACTCTGAGGCAGCTTGGCAGGAAGCCTTGAAAGCCACGCCGAATGCAGACGGGCGGCGCACCCTGTACCTTGATCGCAGTGAGCGGCGGAAGCTCCTCGAGAAGATTGACGCTGAAGCTGCGCCATTCGTTCGCGCGCTTTGCCTGTTACCGCTGCGCCCAGGCGCTTTGGCAGCGCTAACCGCTGGCGATTTCGACAAGCGCACCTCTGAATTGACCATCGGCAAGGACAAGACCGGGAAGCCCCGGCGCATTAAGTTGCCTTCCGACGCGGCGGCGCTGTTTGCCGAGCAGGCGAAAAACAAGTTGCCGGGCGCGGCGCTGTTCATGCGCGCCAACGGCAATGCATGGAACAAGGATAGCTGGAAAAAACCAATTGCCGCTGCCGTCGCCGCTGCGGGGCTTCCGGGCGATGCAACGGCCTACACGTTGCGCCATAGCACAATCACCGATCTCGTGAGCGCCGGACTGCCCTTGCTGACCATCGCGCAAATCTCGGGCACCAGCGCCGAAATGATCGAGCGCCATTACGGGCACCTTGCAAGCGACGCAGCGGTGAAGGCGCTCAGCGAACTTGCGCTCTGAGCTAGGCCATATTCCCCAACAGTCGATGCTCGCCAAACTGGCCTCACACAGTTGCGGCAACCGCGACGCCGGGATTGGTCGCACTGTTTAGCCCCAAATGCAGAATCCGACCTATCTTTGTGTTGGTCCGTGCTGAGTGGGGGTCATTGAGCTTTGAAGCGGCACTGCAGCCGCCGTGCGGGAAAGCTGCTCGGTCGATCCTGAAAGCGAATTGTGGCAAGGACCTGGCTTCGTATGTTGGGCTACTACCGAAAATCATTGGTATCGGCGGGCTCTATCCGCAGTCGAGCCTTGAGAATCAGATGGGAGGGAATGGCGGCAGGTGACTAGTGGGCGAACGGTCCTATCGACGATCGTCGAGCGCGATAACCTATTCCGGCTGCTGCCGGCGATTGTCGCACTGGCAGATTCCGAAAAAGAGTCGCTGGGCTTTTGGCCCGAGAATTCAATTCGAGAAGCAATCGACCGGGGACGTTTGATTGCTCTGTCAGCCGATGGCTGCCTAGCGGGATATATCCACTACAGCGGGGTATTCCCGCATGCCAAAGTTCAGCAGATCGCGACCTCCCCCGACTGGCGCCGACAGGGCGTCGCCTCAACGCTCATTCGCACGCTCGTTGCAAGACTTGAGAACCACGGCTTTTTGAGCTTGAAGGCAGAAATTGCTGAAACGCTTGCGGGGTCTCTCGCCTTTTATCGGCGGAATGGTTTCGTTGAAGTGATGAGCCGCAAAGGAGGGGCGACTAGGAACCGCTCCATTCTCGTCCATATCCGCGAACTGGAATCCGACAATCTCTTTGCATTTGCGGATAGGCAACGAACCACTGATTTCGATCTCGGCATTAAGCGTCGCAGTGCAGGTGAAGACCCGCTCTATGCGTTTGACCTCAACGTCTACTTCGACCTTGTCAGAGATAGGCGTCAGTCGGAAAAAGCACGGGCTCTATTTGGTGCCGCGCTGTCCCACCAGATTCGCCTTACCGTTTCCGATGAGTTTGCACTCGAACTCAAACGGACTTCAAATGACCGCTCGAATGACCCCATACTACAAATGGCACTGCGTTTGCCGCGTCTGCCGTCGGTTGACCGTGAGAGATTCAATGCTCTAGCCGCACGGATTCATCAGATAGTGTTCGTCGATCCGGGCCTGGCCGCAGCGGGCACCACCCAGTCGTTAAGCGATGCAGCGCATGTTGCACATGCCGCATTATCTCGTGCTTCTGCCTTCATCACACGCGATGGAACATTGCTCGCCGCAAGCGGAATTCTGCTCGATCACATCGGGATCGATGTGATCTCATTGGACGAAATTGCGTCGCTTCTTCCTGATGAAACGATCCCTGTGGCGTCTACCGTGCGAGCCGGGGAAGGTTTCTCTTTTGGCGAAGCGAGTGATGCCGAGCTCAAGACCTACTTGACTCTCGTGTCGGCGCCAGCCGACCTACCACACGAATTCTGCAACTCGGCCGCCTTTGGCACCATGCGTTTGGCTCGGGCGATCCGGGCTGGGAATCGCTTGGTAGCGGTTGGCATCCTTCTTGTGCCGCAAGGTATGCAGCCTGTCGCGCGGATGCTGGTGCATGCCCGCGAGGATCAGACTGACGCTGGGTTGTTTGCGGATTTCCTGATCGACAGGCTGACGCGCGATGCGGCTATCACACATCCAACTGCAATCGAGTTGATCCACATTCCGGGCCAATCAAGCGTTAACAGCGTAGCGCAATCCCGAGGGTACATCCGGGCGCGTTCAGGCGCAGTCTACCAGAAGATCGCCCTTGGGCGGCCACTAACCATCGCTAATTGGGCCGATTGCGCCGCTGAGACGCGACGAAGGACGGGGTTTGTTCTCCCAGCCAAAATGCCAACGACGCCGCTCGACGATACGGAAATCTCGCTGATCTCGCCAGGGGGGCAAGTGCATGGATACCCTGCTTCGCAGCTTACTGATCTACTTTCTCCTGCGATCGTAACGTGGCCGGGCATTAGCGGTGCAATCGTTCCGATTGCCAAAACCTATGCCGACGAACTGCTGGGGACGGCGCCTCAGCACACCTTTGCCTTTATGGAGGCGAAGGACGCAGCGTTTCTTGCACGTCGCGGCTATGTCAGTGCCCCACGCAACGTAACGCTTATGCCGGTAGATGGGCCAATCCTGTTTTATGAGTCTAGGCGGACAGGTGGTCGTGGCGCAGTCGTGGCAGTTGGGCGTATCGTTGATCGTACTTTACAACCAAAGGCCGAAATCTCCACCGAGAGCCAGCGTAGACTTGTGGTCGACGACGTCGACGCCTTTTCTGCCACGGACGACGTCCTGATCACGAGTTTCGACAACCTTCTCACACTACCTACGCCAGTCCCGCTACGCTATCTAAAGTCGATAGGCGCCGCTGGAAAAGCAAACCTCATCTCCGCAGTCTCGCTTCCCAGTGAGAAGATAACGCAAATTCTCACACAAGGATGGCTTCGTGATATCGGTTGACGACGTTTTAATTTCCATTCGTCCTCGCTTTGCTGATGCCATCTTTAATGGTGCTAAAACGGTCGAGATCCGACGGAAGATCCCACCGATGAAGCTTGGGAGCCGCCTTTGGATATATGTCACCAAACCAGTCGGCGAGGTGCGAGGCATCGCCTGGATTGCTGACATCATCGAGGGGGATCACGAAGCTGTGTGGGATGCTTGTGGTTCGCGAACTGGACTAGCTCGGGCCGACTTCAACCGTTATCTGCACGGTTCAGCTAAAGCATATGGTCTCGTCCTGCGAGATGTGGAAATCGGCACCCCAGCTTCGATGGAGGCGTTAAGGGAACTTCGTCCGGGCTTTCATCCCCCGCAGGTCGTCACCCGTCTGACTGCGCCCGAGGCTGAAGGGCTTCAGCGGCATTTGTTTCCTGTCTGAAGCGGGTTTTACCACACACCCCTTTTGGAGGTGCCGCGTGATAACCGGCGAAGCTACGCCTGCCTTTAGCTCCTCGACCGACAACGCGGACTTGACGTCTGCGAATCCCAGCAGTTATATGTTCTATTTATGTTCTTGCGGTTGAGTGCTCAGGTCGAGCAGTCGACAGGGCCTTGGAAGCGCACGCCAATCGGCCTATCCGGTCTCGGAAATGACGATGAGGGTGGATTCGAATGGCAACGATTTGGTCTGATCGAAGAGTTGGGGAGCTTAGCCACACCCCGACAGGCAGGACACCTGACCCAGTCCGGTCGCGTTTCCAGCAGGATTATGACCGTCTGTTGTTCTCAACACCCGTACGGCGCCTGTCTGACAAGACCCAAGTTTGGCCGATGGACGCCAATGACGGCGTACGCACCCGGCTTACTCACTCGCACGAAGTTGCTAATCTAGCGCGCTCAATCGGCACTCGCGTCCATTCGTCAAAGCCAGAATTGTTTTTGGGGGCTGACCTTCATCAGGTCATTCAGCCAATGCTCTCCGCAATCGGCCTAGCGCACGATCTGGGCAATCCGCCCTTTGGACACCAAGGCGAGACAGCAATCGGCCGCTGGTTTGAACTTCGCAAGAGCTGGATTTTCACAAATCACCACAATGGCGGGCCCGAATTGCCTGTCGCTATACCCGATGATCTGCACGCCGAATTCATTAAGTTCGACGGCAATCCTCAAACACTTAGGCTTGTCACCAAGCTGCAGACAAACATCGCTCATCTAGGGCTCGATCTTACATCAGCGACACTGGCGGCAGCGATCAAATATCCAGTCTGCGCGGGGAATCGTGACAAGCAGAACCCGATAGCTAAGAAATGCGGATACTTCGAAGCAGAACGTGCTCTCGTAAATGAGCTGCGGATTGAAACCGGGCTTGCAGAAGGGCAACGCCACACGCTCACTTGGATTATGGAAGCCTGCGACGACATCGCCTATTCTGTGCTCGACGTTGATGACGCCATGAAAAAGGGCGTCATCTCGCCAGACGATGTGCTTGCGAGCCTGCTCGCCGATGTGACCACATCCACGCATGTGGCAGTCGCAAAGGCGCAGACCAAATTCAGAGAGGTCGAAGCCGCCGGACGGCGCCCGGAGCTCGCACGCGATATCAAGATCGGATATCTGCGCGCCTACTTTATCGAAGCCCTGATTGACCATGCGAGCGACGGCTTCGTCGCCGCCAGAGAGGCCATCTCATCGTTCTCACACCGAACGCCGCTGATGGATGACAGCACCTTGTGCGAGAAACTCAAATCGCTCGCCCAGCAGCATGCCTTTAGCAACCCCGGCGTTTTGCGAATGGAGGCTCGCGGCGCAGAGGCAATCGAAGGACTTATGACCGCCTTTTGGGATGCGATTCACGACCGCGCACCAGAAGATTTTGACGACATCTTGGCCCGGCGTTCCGGCGCGAAGAGCAAGTATGTCTTTGCGTTGATCAGCCAGAATTATCTTGAGGACGCATCACGCGCTGCGAGTGCAGGTGGGATTGCGGCGTCTGTGCGCTACCGCGAACTACGCCTGTTGACCGACATGCTTTCGGGCATGACGGATACGTTCGCAATCAAGCTCTGGGAAGAGCTCAAAGGCATGCAATAAGGTGACACCGGCGGAAACACTGCCGAAGCTTAAGCGACGCATAGACGACTATTTGTGGCGGGAAGATGCGCTGCCGATCCAGCGTCTGCGCGATATCCTGGCAACCAAATTCGAGCCGCTGGGCCCCGTGGCTATTATTGGCGGTTTGGTGCGCGATATCGCGCGCAAAGGAAAAGTAGGCTTTCGATCCGACATTGATCTGGTGATCGACGCAGAGCCAACGCGCGTTGCCGCGCTGGCTGCCGAGTTGGGTGCAACACCAAACCGCTTCGGCGGCTTCGCCTCCATCCATCCGCATTGGAAGGTAGATTTTTGGTCTCTACCAAATACCTGGGCTTCGGCAGTGGGGTTAGTGGAAACGACCAAGCTAGCAGATCTCGTCAATACTACCTTTTTTGACTGCGACGCGATTTGCTACGAGGTGCGCAAGAGAAAGGTGCATGCGTTGCCCGGTTACCTCGAACGGCTGGCCGAGCGCACCATCGATGTCAACTTGCTGCCCAATCCCTCGATTGACGGTAATCTTTTGCGAGCAGCGCGGCGTATATTGCTCTGGCACTTCCGGCCAGGTCCAGGGCTTCGTGCATTCATCGAGCGCGAACTGAACGAAGAATCCTTCGATCGCATTGTCGCTACTGAGCGGACGATCTATTCGAATGACATAATCGGCGCGTTTGGTGGGCCGATACAACTCGCTGACACTCTACTCGGAGACAAGATGCCAACCCAGTTTTCTGGGTTCGGCGAGCAGTTAGAACTGCCTGGCTTCGACGAATAGATCGATGGTCGCTGATCTGGTAGGAAATGCTGACTAGGGGTGGGAGAGCCCAAAAAATGCGTCTCGGACGTGAGGCCATGGCCGCATTGAGGCATGCGAAAAAAATGCAGTCGCTCAGGCCAAGACGGCGTTGCGGACATTCTAGGCCGACTTTAGGCTTCCATGCGGAGGAGCGCGAGTCCCACGCACCTCCCCACCATCTCTTGGGACCGCTAGTAGGGCGGTATGTCCGACGATCAAAACAACCCCCCGGCTGATTCGGATTGGCTGCCAGCGTACGAAGCATATCGGCTAGTCTGCGAACGCAACGGTTCCGTCGAAGCCGACTTATCGATTGCTAGGCGCGCCCACGCCGGACAAATTCGAACTTTGGCTGAGATTGTTATCAAGGAGCAGCGAACGGCGCGCAGTCGCAAGGAAATTGTAGAGGAGAAGCGCGTCGAACTGCCCAAAGGATTTTGGTGGGCGGAAGGTGAAGCCGCACTTGAGCAAGATTGGACGACGGGCGATTTCGCCACGGAGGTATGCGACAATTTTTCCGGTCCGGGCCAATATCGATGGCAAGCATTCGGCGTGAGGTTTGAACGACGCGGCATTGAGATGATGCTTACCCCGGCAAAATCGTCCGAATCCGTATCTGTGGTGGCGAGTTACAAGGAGATTGCCGCTCAAGCGCCACTACCCACCGATGAAGAGATCATAGCGAAGATGAAAGAGCTCGCAGAAATGGGCATCGAGCGAGACAAGGCAGCAAAAATCATTCGCCAAATTCGCGGATTTGAAGGAGTTGGCAACGAGCACGCCCGCCGTGCTGCTTCAGGACATTTGACACAGGGACGTCCGAAAAAGTCGCGCCCGAATTAGGCAAAAAACTAGGCACACGCGGATTTTGACGCGTTTTTTTGACAGGCATAGCTGCTCATCTCGCAACGTCCGGGCGCTTCCGCCTTTGACCTTGTGAGGACAGCCAGATGCAGCACGAGAACAGTAAATCCCGAACGCCGATCTCTTTGAGCATTCCCGACGCGGTAGAGGCGTCAGGCCTGAGCCGCTCGTCAATCTATGAGGCGCTGCGAAGGGGTGACCTGACGGCAGTCAAGGCCGGGCGGCGCACATTGATCCGTTTCGGCGACCTTGAGGCCTACATGGCTGGCCTTCCCATATATCGGGCGGAAGCCTGAGGCCGGTCGGGGGGCGGGGTGCGGGGGTGAACTCCTGCAAGCCAGCCCAAATGGCCTTTGGCCTTACCCTCCTATCTCGTTTCGCCGCTTAGCCAATATCGCTGAAGAATTTTTTCTGCCGCCATTGTGTGCAGCGACATGCCCCGAAGCGGTTCCAATCAACATGAGCGGCCCTGATGGCCTCAAACCAACCATGCTTCATCATGCTTTTAGAAGCTTTAGATGAAACGTGCGCGCGCGTTGGGAGAGCCGGACGGCACCGCTTCAAGCAAATCCGAGGATTTCATGGATATTTACGACTTGAATCATATTTACGGCATCTCACTCAAGAAACTTCGCCGAATGGAAAAAGACGGAGTTTTGAGAACCGGTAAATCGCAATTGCCAAAATACTGGCAAATGGTCCGCTCTGACATTCACAAATCCAAATTGAGTGCTCGCTCCATTGCCCTCGCCTATCAATACCCGCGCGATCTTGAAAAGATGATAAACCTTTCGAGACGCCACCGGAGCTTGATTGACGATCACATTCGTAAGATCGAGTTGCCCAAAATGGCCCCTCCGCCGGTTGAGACCGAAATTCGCGTGTCCACCGTAGTTTTTGCTGCGGTTTCGGAAGGGGGGATTTGGCTGGACCGGTTCATCGCGATCCTGCAATCGCATATTCCGGATAAAGCGGTCGATTACCACTATGTTGCCGTGAGAATATTGCTCATGTGCGGAAACCCACACAACATTGATTTGGCGTCTGAAGTCCTGCGGCAGGCGATTTTGAAAGCCCGAGATCATCCCTCAATGGCCGGTTGGTCGAGCAAACAGGCGACCCAGAACGAGAAGGATTACTCCACCATTTTTCGACGGCCCACAGCAGCCTTCGATCTGTAGCACTGAGGCCCGAGGCCATCGGGTCGGAAAAAATGGGGTGTGTCGTGAATGCGCCCAAGGACTGGCTTTGCCACGCCTCTTTCGAAGGTACCCCCCCGGGGTCGCAACTTTCCCTGAAAGCATCCTTTTTTGTCTTCAGGGCAAGCCAACAGGTCCGGCAACGCAGGCGAAAACGACACCCCCATTTGCAGGATTTTTACAGGAAACGAGAACCGACCTCGCTTAAGTCATTGAAAACTGGTGCACCCGACAGGATTCGAACCTGTGGCCTCTGCCTTCGGAGGGCAGCGCTCTATCCAGCTGAGCTACGAGTGCGTGGGTGAACCGCCTAGCAGCGCTGTGCGCGGCATTCCAGTGGATTATGTAGCTTAGCGATTTGGTAGCGGGCTGCAGCTTATTCTGGGTGACATGGCCCTTCGTCCGCCCTCTTCCCCCGCGAATCGTGCGAGCAGCCGCTCGGGTGCGAGCGAGATGGCGATGAAGTGGGCGGCGGTGCACGAAGCGGCGGCGGCGATCGCGGAACTGGCCGGGATCGCGCCCGAATATCGCGCGCCGGAGATACGCAATTTCCCCGCGATCATGCGCGATACCGGGGGCTGGCGGCTGCGGCTTGCCGAGCAGGGCGTGGACGATCTCGCCGCCATTCTCGAGCCCGGACTTGCCGCCTTGCTGACGCTGCACGGCAGCGGTGCGCCTGCGGGAGCGGCGGCGCTGGCGTTGTGGCGCGAATTCCACACGGCGCGGGCCGCACTGCTGGCGCTGATCCAGCCGCTGGGAATCGAGCGCTAAGTTCTGCACCTGACCACTAGCGTTGTTCCATTTTTGTTCTTAAACTCGGGCGATGCGCGATTCGGCCCTTCCCGCTCCTCTGCCCACGCCCACCGAACGGGAAGCGCAAGCCGTTGCGCGGGGGATAGGCCGCCTGTTTGCGCGAAACGGGATCTGGTGCCTGCCGGAAATGCCGCTCCGCTCGGGCCGCCGCGCCGACCTCATGGGGATCGACGGCAAGGGCCGGATCGTTATCGTGGAAATCAAGGTGGCGCGCGCCGATCTGCTGGGTGACGCGAAGTGGCCGGATTACCTCGAATATTGCGACAGGTTCTATTGGGGCCTCGCCCCGCATCTCGACCGGGCGTGCCTCGAAACCCCGGCATTCAGGCCGGACTTGTGCGGGGTGATCGTGGCGGACGGCTATGACGCGGAGATCCTGCGCCCTGCTCCCAGCCTCCCGCTCGCCGCCGCACGCCGCAAGGCCGAGACCGAGCGGCTGGCGCGCGCGGCGCTGCGGCGGCTGGTAGTAGTTGGCGATCCGCAATGCGCCGGCTGGGGCGAAGAGGCCTAAAGCAACCCCGCCGTCGCCAGCAGCAGCAACACGCCGAGCACCGCGAAGAAGAGCGCTGCGATCGTGCGCACCACGCCGAGCGGAACGCGCTTCACCAGTTCGCCGCCAAGGAGCACCGCGGGCACATTGGCCAGCATCATGCCGAGCGTGGTGCCAGCCGTAACCGCGAGCGCATCGTGGAAACGCGCGCCAAGCGCGATTGTGGCGACCTGCGTCTTGTCGCCCATCTCGACGAAAAAGAATGCGACGAGTGTGGTGAGGAAGGCACCGCCGCGCGAGACCGCGGGGGCATCGTCTTCCTCGAACTTGTCGGGCACCAGCGTCCACGCGGCCATTGCGAGGAAGCCCACGCCGACGGCGTAGCGAAAGGCCGGGCCATCGAACCATCCGGCCGCCATCGAACCGGCCAGCGCGGCGAGGAAATGGTTGCCAAGCGTGGCGACGAGGATGCCCAGCACAATCGGCACGGGCCGCTTGAACCGCGCGGCGAGCACGATGGCGAGGAGCTGCGTCTTGTCGCCGATCTCGGCGAGCGCGACGATCGCGCTGGAGGTAAACAGGGTTTCGAGCATGGGCGATTTCCAGGGCCGGGCGAGCGATCGAGACAACGGCACCGGATATCCCCCGCCCGGCCGGACAGGGAAATCAGGTGCCATTGGTCTCGCCCGACAGGTGGAGCGCATGCGCTCCGTGCCTGCCGCCTGCGCCACGGCCTCTCGGCCAAGCATGTTGACGCGCCAGAACAATCTGGCAGGGGACTGCGCGCAAGACGCGCAGCGGCTACTCCCCAAGTGACTGCGGCCGCACTAGTCCGCTTGTGACGGTAGTGCAACAAGCGACTGGGCAACAAGCGACTGGGCAATACAGGACTGGACGGGCACTGCGATTGCTGTATTCATCAATGCATAGCACCAACAAGCTGACCCGGCAGCGGGAGGCGGTGCGCACCAGACTTGTGGAAGCGACTTTGACCCGAAGAGCACTCCCTGCGCTGGCCGCCCTTGCGGCGCTGGCCATCGCCGCCCCTGCCGTGGCCAAGCCCGGCCCCCTCGCCGAAGCGCTGGGTGTGCCCGATGATCTTTCGATCAGCGCCACCATACGTGCGCGGGTCGAGGGGATCGACGGGCAGTTCCGCCCCAGTCCGGCCACCGCCGATTCGATGGTCTCGCTGCGCACGACACTGGCGATCGAATACGATGCAGGGCCCGTGCGCTTCGGCGGCGAGTTGTGGGATGCGCGCGCCTATGGCGAGGCGCCGACTTCGAGCATCACGACCTCTGAGGTCAACACCCTGGAGCTGGTGCAGGCCTATGCCAAGGTCGAGCTGGGCGACTGGAAAAAAGGGGCGAAGGGTGGGCACGGTCTGTTGACGCTGGGCCGCCAGACTATGGATATCGGTTCGCGCCGGCTCGTGGCGCGCAACCGCTTTCGCCAGACCACCAACGGCTTTACCGGCGCGAACCTTGAATGGACGACGCATGGCGGCACGCGGCTGCAGGCATTCTGGACTATGCCGCAGATCCGCCGGCCCGACGACTTGGCCAGCCTGCAGGACAACAAGGTCAAGTTCGATCTCGAGACCACGCGCGTCCAGTTCTTCGGCGCTTATGCTTCGCTGCCCGGCATTCTGGGCGGCACGCTTGAGGGTTACGGCTTCCGACTGGCCGAGCAGGACGGCGACAACCGGCTGACCCGCAACCGCCGCCTGTGGACGACCGGCGCGCGGCTGTTTGCGCGGCCGGCGGCGGGCAAGTGGGACCATGATATCGAAGGTGCCTACCAGTTCGGCACCGTGCGGCGCACGACCAGCGCAGCGGACCTGACCGACCTCGATGTCTCGGCGTGGTTCGTCCATGCCGAAGCGGGTTACAGTCTGAAAGCCAAATGGAAGCCGCACTTTGCCGCAATGTTCGATGCGGCCAGCGGCGATAGCGGCCGGGCCGGGCACTATGGCCGGTTCGATACGCTCTACGGGGCGCGGCGCTTCGATTTCGGGCCGACCGCGCTTTATGGCGCCTTGCAGCGGGCCAACATCATCTCACCGGGGCTGAGGCTGGAAGCGGCGCCGGACAAGCGCACCGACGTGATGGTCGCCTACCGCGCGCAATGGCTGGAGAACCCGCGCGATGCTTTTGCGACGACCGGGGTGCGCGATGCGAAAGGCGCTTCGGGCCGGTTTGCCGGGCATCAGGCGGAAGCGCGGCTGCGGCACTGGCTGGTGCCGGATTTTCTGCAGGCGGAAACCGGCGGCGCGGTGCTGTTCAAGCAGGGGTTCCTGCGCGATGCACCCAATGCGCCCAAGAGCGGCAACAGCGTCTACGGCTATTTCGACCTGACGCTGACACTTTGAAGGCGCTGGCCGACGGCGCCGAGGATGGCGTGCTTTTGCGCGGCGCTGGCGTTGGGCCAGGCCATGATTTCCTCGATGGTGCGCGCACAGCCACGGCACAGCGCGCTAAGCGGATCGAGCGTGCAAGTGCCCGTGCAGGGGCTGGCGGGATGGCCCGTCATCGCTTGTCTGCCGCCAGACGGCTCATGAGGAGCGCGGCGCGTTTGGCCTGAAGGTTGAGGCTGGCGAGATCGACCGTCTCGGCCGGCGTGTGATCCCCCTTGCTCGCGGGGCCAAGGCCGACAAGGCCGGGAACATCGGCGGCGACAAAGCTGATATCGCCGGCACCGCGCTTGAGCGGATCGAGCGGCGCCATCGCGGGCAGGGCGAGCGCGGCGTTCACCTCGTTGAGCCTCGCCAGCAGCGCGCGGTTGGCGTCGGTCGGTGCCATCGGCGGGTAGCCATCTTCGAACGTGATCCTGGCCGTAGCGCCCGGGAAGGCGCGCGCGACGATTTCGGCCATCCTGGCTTGCGCGCGGGTGTTTTGCTCGGGCGAGAGCGTGCGCAGATCGCCGCGCGCGATGGCCTTGGCGGGGATGATGTTCGTCTTGCCGGTGGCGCTGACGTGGGCCTGATCGGCAGCAAGCGCAGCTTCGGCCCCGCCCGCGATCAATCCGACATTGAGCGTGAGATTGGGTTCGGGCACTTCGGCGCGGATCGCCGCGAGCATGCGCGCGAGGGCATAGATCGCGCCATCGCCATCAGTGCCGAACACGCCGCTGGAATGGCCGGACTTTGCGGTGACTTCGATGGTCCAGCTATAGGCTGAACGGCGGGCAATCGAGCCCATGTCGACGAGCTTGCCATCCGGTCCCACGTCGCGCGCAAGGCCTTCGAAATCGAGCGCGACGTCCGCCTTCTTGCCTTCCGCGATGAGGTCGGCGCGTGCGGCCGACTGCGGATCGCCCGCGTCTTCCTCGTCGCCCGTCAGAAAGGCGACCACGTTGGCGTTCTTCAGCGTACCCCCCGCCGCCATCGCCCGCAGCGCGGCGAGCATGGCGACCACGCCGCCCTTGTTGTCCGCCACGCCGGGACCGCTGGCGAACTGACCTTTGCGCGTAAAGGTCTGGAACGGCGAATCCGCTTCGAAAACCGTATCGAGGTGGCCGATCAACAGGAGGCGCTTGGCCCCCGGCTTGCCAGTGTGCATCGCGACCAGATGCCCCGCCCGCCCGGTCTGCTCCATCGGCAGCCACTTCACCGTGAAGCCGAGCGCCTCGAACTCGGGCCGCAGCATCTCGGCAACGGCCTTGACCCCGGCCAGATTGTGCGAGCCGGAGTTCTGGTTGACGAGCTTTTCGAGCAGCGCGAGATCGCGCGCTTCGTTTGCCGCCACGGCCGCGACCATGCGCTTTTCCGGTGCGGTCAGTGTGGGCGCTGCTTGAGCGCTGGCGGGAAGCAGGAGCGAGGCGGCGAGCAGCGCGGAGGCAAGGCGGTTGTGCATGGCGGTGTGATAGAACCACTGGCCTGCGCTTGGGAAGCCCGCACGCTCCCCGCGCAATTTCCTTGCTTTCCCGCGCAATTGCGCCTAGGCGCGCCTCCAGCAGGACTGGCGAGCGGACTTTCCGCCGCAGGCCCGGGCAAGCGTGAGGTCCGCCGTTTCAGGGTGAGACCCGCCCCGGCTTAACAGCTGCTTCGCTTGGCTTCCCCTTCACGCATGGGTCGCATGGTCGACCCTTTGCCTGCGCGCCGCATTGTGCCGTGCGCCACCCAACGATTGGATTCCACATGTCTTACTTCCGCGATCTCGGCCTTGCCGAGCCGATTCTCCACGCGCTTGAAACCAAGGGTTACACCGACCCGACGCCGATCCAGCGCCAGTCCATCCCCGCGCTGCTCGAAGGCCGCGACCTCCTCGGCATCGCGCAGACCGGCACCGGCAAGACCGCCGCTTTTGCGCTGCCTTCGCTCCACCGCCTTGCTGCAGATGTGAAGCCGCGCAAGCCCGCCTCGTGCCGCATGCTGGTGCTTTCGCCCACGCGCGAACTGGCCGCACAGATTGCCGAGAACATCGCGGCTTATGCCAAGAACCTGCGCCTCACGGTCGATTGCGTGTTCGGCGGCGTGCCGGTGGGCAAGCAGGCCCGCCGCCTCGTGCCGGGCTGCGACATTCTGGTGGCCACCCCGGGCCGCCTCCTCGACCTGATCGACCAGCGCGCGCTGACGCTTAGCCGGGTCGAGATCTTCGTGCTCGACGAGGCCGACCAGATGATGGACCTTGGCTTCATCCACGCTCTGCGCCGCGTCGCGAACCTGCTGCCGAAGGAACGCCAGAGCCTGTTCTTCTCCGCCACGATGCCCAAGGCGATCGCGGATCTGGGCAAGCAGTTCATCAACAATCCGGTGCGCGTGGAAGTGACCCCGCAAGCGAGCACGGCCGAGCGCGTCGAGCAGTTCGTCACCTTCGTCAACCAGGCCGAGAAGCAGGCGCTGCTCACCTTGCGCATTCGCGCGCTGCTGGCCGATGGCAAGCTCGACCGCGCGCTGGTGTTCACTCGCACCAAGCACGGCGCGGACCGCGTTGTGCGCCATCTCTCCGCCGCCTCGATCAGCGCCCGCGCGATCCACGGCAACAAGAGCCAGGCGCAGCGCACCGCCGCGCTGGATGCGTTCCGCCAGGGTTCGTGCCCGATCCTCGTTGCCACCGATATCGCCGCGCGCGGGATTGACGTGACCGGGGTGAGCCACGTGTTCAACTTCGAGCTGCCGAACGTGGCTGAACAATACGTCCACCGCATCGGCCGCACCGCGCGTGCAGGTGCAGACGGCGAGGCGATCAGCTTCTGCGCGCCGGACGAGAAGCCCTACCTCAAGGACATCGAGAAGCTGACGGGCATCAAGCTCATGCCGCTGCCGCTGCCCGAAGGCTTCCTCGCCGAAGCCGCGCGCCTGCCCGCTGTCAGCCGCAAGCCCGAAGAAGCCGAGCGCGATGCGCGCCGCGATGACCGCGATGCGCGTGGGCGCGGCGGCAACCGTGGCGGCGGTCAGGGCCGTGGCGGCCAGGGACGTGGTGGAGAAGGCCGGAGTGCCAACCCGAATCGGCGCGACGACCGTTCGCCCGGTGGCCGCGCGCAGGGGGTCGATGGACGTCCCCGCGATGCCAATCCGCGCAAGGTCGATGATCGCGGCGGCGAGCGCGGCCCCGTGGGCAACCCGGCCCGTGCCGAACGCGGTGATGCGCCGCAGGGCGAAAAGCCGCGCAGCTTCCGCCCGCGTGGTGGCGGCGGCGCGCCCGGTGTCGGCCAGCACCGCAACAAGGTCCGCCGGGCCGTCTGATGGCCGCACTGAGCCCGCACCGGCTTGTGGACTGCCCCGAATGCGGGCTGTCCACGGCCGCGCGGGCTTGGCATAGGGATAGGGTGACTCTGTTTTACCATCCCGACGGCACATGACCGAGCTGTGGCTTTCCGCGCTGGTCATGACGGTGATCGTCGCCGTGCGTTATCTGGCGGTGAGCGGCCTGTTCGCCTGGCTGACCAAGCTGGTTCGCCCCGGCCACTATGAAGGTCTCGCCCGCCAGATGCGCAGCGAGATCACGTGGAGCCTCGCCTCCGCCGCGATCTATGGCGTGCCCGCCGGGATTATCGCCTGGGGGTGGCAGCACTATGGCTGGACGCGGGTCTATACCGATGTGAACGCCTACCCGCTGTGGTGGCTGCCGGTTTCACTATTAGTCTACCTCGCGCTGCATGACACCTGGTTCTACTGGACGCATCGCTGGATGCACCGCCCGCAGGTGTTTCGTGCGGTGCATGCGGTGCACCACGCCAGCCGTCCACCGACGGCGTGGGCCGCGATGAACTTTCACCCCGTCGAGGCCGCGATCGTGGGCTTGTTCATCCCCGCGCTGGTGTTCGTGGTGCCGATCCACGCCGCCGTGCTCGGCGCTGTGCTGCTGGTGATGACCGTGATGGGCGTCACCAATCATATGGGCTGGGAAATGTTTCCAAAGGCCCTTGTTCACTCAACTGTAGGGCAATGGGTGATAACAGCGAGCCATCATCACCGCCATCACGAGCTCTACCGATGCAATTTCGGCCTCTACTTTCGTTTTTGGGATCATGTATGCGGAACGGACAAAGGACTTTCTGCACCATGAAGCGGGCGATGAAGCATTGGGGCCTGCCACTGGGCGTGAGCGTTGTCGCCGCCCCGCTGATCATCGCGGCAGTACCGCTGCCGCAGATCCAGTCGCATCCGCAAGGGCCAGTGCTGGCAGGCGCGGGGCTGCCCAGTTCGATCCTCGTCCAGATCGAAGGTCTGCGTTCGAACCGCGGCCAGGTCATGGCCTGCATGACCGCCAATCCCAAGACCTTCCCCGATTGCCAGAAGGACCCGAACGCGCGGCACCTCACCGTGCCGGCGCTGAATGGCGAGACCGTGCAGTTCAGGGATGTGCCGCAGGGCCGCTACGCGATTGCGTTGTTCCATGATGAGAACGGCAACGGCCGCATGGACAAGATGATGATGCTGCCCCGCGAAGGCTTCGGCTTTTCGCGCGATGCGCCGCTGCAGTTCGGCCCGCCCCGTTTCGGCGCGGCCTCGTTCCAGGTCGGCGCGGCGCAACTCAAGACCGCCATCAAGGTGCGCTACATCCTGTAACAATTGCTTGCACCGCGCTGCAGCTTGGAGAAAGGGCGAAAGGCCGAGCGCCCCATGCCTTTTCGGAGAAGTGTGTGCCTGATGCCGTGACCCAAGCGCAGCCGCTGCGCTCGCTGCTCTACATGCCCGCCAGCAATCGCCGCGCAGTCGACAAGGCGCGCGCGCTGCCCTGCGATGCGGTTGCGCTCGATCTCGAGGATGCCGTCGCGCCGGACATGAAGGACGAGGCGCGCACCGCGTTGACCGAGGAACTGCAGGCAGGCGGTTTCGGGCACCGCCTGATGATAGCGCGGATCAATCCGCTCGGTTCGCCCTGGGGCAAGGCCGATCTGGCCGCGCTTGCAGAGGTTCCGATGCACGCAATCCTCGCCCCCAAAGTGGACGATGCCGCCGATGTCGTGGCGCTTTCGCTGGCCATGGACGGTGCGGGCTATGATCCCGCCGTCAAGCTGTGGGTGATGATCGAGACACCGCATGCCGTGCTGGCGCTGGAGCGGATCGCCGCCTCGGCCCGCATCTCGCGGCTGGCCGGCTTCGTCCTCGGGCTCAACGATCTTGCCAAGGAAACCGGCATGGCGCAGCTGCCGGGCCGCGCCGGGTTCGTGCCGGTCATGGTCCAGGCGCTGATGGCGGCGCGGGCCTATGGCCTCGTGCTGCTCGACGGGGTGTGCAATGCCATCGACGATCCCGCGCGGCTCGAGGCCGAATGCACGCAGGCCCGCGACCTCGGCTTTGACGGCAAGACGCTGATCCATCCCTCGCAGATCGAGACGGCCAATCGGGTGTTCGCACCCGGCGAGGCGGAAGTGGCCGAAGCGCAGGCCATCGTCACCGCGTTTGCCGACCCCGCCAATGCCGGCAAGGGCGCGCTCAAGGTGAACGGGAAGATGGCCGAACTGCTCCACCGCGACATGGCGGAGCGGCTGCTGGAAAAAGCGGCAGCCATCGCTGTGAGGTAACACCACAATCGAACGAATGCGCTTGGCGGTGCGGCGCAACTTAAGCACATCTTTACCATGTTGCGCCATGACAGGCCCCATTGGACGACCACGGGGACGGGTTCATGGATACGTATCGCGGCATCAGCACGGAAGGTTCGGACGGCAAGGATGCCCCGGACTACACCGCAGACTATGCCAGCTACGAGGAATCGATCGACGAGCAGGGCACTGTCGCCGCGCCGCCGCCGCCCATCGGGCAGGACGAGCGCCGCATGCAGGTGCGCGCCTACAATTTCTGGGCGAGCCTGCTGGATCAGGGCCAGTTTCCGCCCGTGCAATCGCTGCTCGACGGACAGATGCCCGATTTCGCCGATCATTCGGTGCTGCTGCATTTCGATAAGGGCATCGAGGATCCGGCGATCCCGTTCCTCGGTCAGATCCTTGCTGATGAATGCGAGGCGGGCAGCCCGCTGCGCCGGTTGAGCGACATTCCCGGCCGCTCGCTGCTTTCGCGCATCACCGATCATTACCTGCAGATCATCGCCAATCAGGCGCCGATCGGGTTCGAGGCCGAATTCGTCAACCAGCGCGGCCGCACCATTCTCTATCGCGGTATCCTGCTGCCGTTTTCGACCGACAACGAGACGATCGACTACCTCTACGGCGTGATCAACTGGAAGGAACTGGCCGACCAGCACACCACCGACGCGTTGCTGCTGGAAATCGATCAGGCGCTCGACCAGCGCCCGAGCAGCGCCACGTTGGCGCCGCGCCGCGCGGCAAGCGTGCCGCTCGGCGGCTGGGCCGACGGGCCGGATAGCGAAATTGCCCTGCTAGATGACATGCCGCTGCTCGATCTGGCCGAGTTTGGCGCAGAGATCATCGCCGGCGCACCCGGCGAGCCAGCGCATGATCCGGTGTTCGCGGATGAAGAACCGGGCTGCCTCGCCGACTGGCTCGCCTCGGCGCGCGATCTGGCCCATATCGCCCATGCGAGCGAAGACCGCACCCGCGGCGCGCTCTATGCCGCGATCGGCCGGGCGTGGGATTTCGCGCTGGCGGCCGAGGCTGCGCCCGAAGACTATGCCGAGATGGTCGCCGATGCCGGCCTCACCATGCAGGCCCGCGCGCCGCT
Organism: Novosphingobium sp.; assembly: GCF_965228995.1. Classification (GTDB taxonomy): domain Bacteria; phylum Pseudomonadota; class Alphaproteobacteria; order Sphingomonadales; family Sphingomonadaceae; genus Novosphingobium. Next base: position 400,531 of record NZ_OZ245852.1, read on the forward strand.
GACTCCGCTGGTCAAGCTGGTGTTCGGTGCGGACTACGACAAGACGCGCATCGCCGAATACACCACCGCGCTCACCCATGCACAGCGCCTCGCGCTCGGCTATGGCGAGCTAGGCGGCTACCTCGCCAAGGCGCCCGGCGGGCTCAAGGGCGTGGTTGCGCTGGAGCGCAAGCTGCGCCGCGAGGAAACCGGCACGGCCGCCGCGAAGCCCCGCGCCACGCTGGTCGACGGCCTGCGCGCGCTCGATCACAAGCCGCTCTATGCGCTGGAACCGGAAGGCGCCGAATTCGCGCTGGTCCTGGTGCGCCGTCTGGCAAGTGGCCCAGCCGTGCTGCTGGGCGAGATTGCCGATGACCAGCCGATGCTGGAGCGCGCCGCGCGCCGCCTGCTGGGCTGAAGGGCTTCTTTCCCGCTCAGACAAAACCGTCTAGCCATGCTCCATGGCAGACATAACGATGCTTCCGCGCGCAACCCGCAAGCCGCGCCGCCGCCGACTCCTCTGGACGCTGGCGGTGCTAGCGCTGCTTGGCGTTGGCGGTTTTCTCCTTTACCGGCAAGCGCTTGCCACCGAAGCCGTGGCGATGCTCGACACGGCGGACCGCATTCTGCACGGCGGCGATGGCTCGATCCGCGAAGTTGCCGCCGTGCGTTATGGCGGCGATCCGGCGCAGAAGCTGGAGATGTTCCTCCCCGCCGATGCCGTCCCGGCTTCCGCCACGCGCAGCGGCCCGCTGCCCATCATCGTCTTCATCCATGGCGGCGGCTGGCGTTCAGGCGATCCGCATGATTATCGCTTCATGGCCCGCGCGCTGGCGCCGCAGGGCTATGCAGTCGTGCTGGCGGGCTACCGGCTCTATCCCAAGGCGCGCTACCCGGGAATGCTTGAAGACGGCGCCGCCGCCCTGCGCTGGGTGGCCGACCATGCGCGTCCGCTCGGCGGCGATCCCCAGCGTGTGGTGCTGATGGGCCATTCCGCCGGGGCCTACAACGCGGTCATGCTCGGGCTCGACAAGCGCTGGCTCGCGGCGCAGGGCCTTTCGGCGGATGCCTTGCGCGGTGTTGTCGGGCTTGCCGGTCCTTACGATTTCTACCCCTTCGACAGCGACGCCACGAAGCTGAGCTTCGGGAAGGCGCCCGATCCCGAAGAGACTCAGCCGGTCGTCCATGCCCGCGCCGGAGGACCGCCGCTGCTGCTCGTCCACGGCACCGCCGATACACGGGTCCGCCCGCGCAATTCGGTGGAGCTTGCCCGCACGATGACTCGCGCCGGAGCGCCAACGCGCGCGGTGCTCATCGACGGGGTGACCCATGAAGGCCTGATCATGATGTTTGCGCGGCCCTTTTCGCACGATCCGCGCGCGATCGATGCCGTGCTGCCGTTCCTTGCCAAAGTCACCGCTTCACCGGCGGTTCAGGCGAGTGGCGGATAAGCTGCGCGTATCGTGACCAGATCCCAACCCCGCCGCATTGGCCGCGCGCTGGCGGCATCCCTGGCCCTGCTCCTGGCGCCGGTGCCTGCCGCCGCACAATCGGTGCTGCGCGATGCCGAGACCGAAGCGTTCTTTCAGGACATGGCCGCGCCGATCGTGGCGGCGGCGGGCTTCACGCCGCACGCCGTCGATGTCGTCCTGCTCAACGAGCCTTCGATCAACGCGTTCGTTGCGGGCGGGCAGGCGGTCTATATCCAGTCGGGGCTGATCAACGCAGCGGACAACGCGCAGGAAGTGCAAGGCGTCTTCGCGCACGAGCTTGGCCATATCACCGGCGGCCACGTGATCCGCGGCGACGAAGGCGGCAAGCCCGCCACCGGGATCACGCTGCTCAGCCTGCTGCTCGGCGCTGCGGCGGCCGCGGCCGGTGCGGGTGATGCTGGCATGGGCATTCTCATGGCCGGCCAGCAGGCCGCGCTCGGCAAATACCTCGCCTTCAGCCGCGCGCAGGAATCCTCGGCAGACGCGGCAAGCGTGGGCTTCCTTTCGAAGGCCGGCATCTCGGGCAAAGGTTCGGTCGACTTCTTCAAGAAGCTGCAGAACATGGAATTCCGCTACGGCTTCAAGCGCGATGCCGATGCGGAGTTCTATTCCACCCACCCGATGACGGCGGACCGCCTGACCACGCTGCAGGACAGCTTCTCGCAGGATCCGGCATGGAACAAGCCCGCCGACCCTGCGCTGCAGGCGCGGTTCCTGCGAGTGAAGGCCAAGCTTGTGGGCTACCTGGCCGAGCCTGCCGCCACGCTCGCTGCCTATCCCGAATGGATGCAGGACGCGCCCGCGCACCTCGCCCGCGCCTATGCCTTCCACAAGGAGGCCCTGATGGACAAGGCGCTCGCGGAAACCGACGCGCTGCTCAAGCTGGACCCGAACGATCCCTACGCACTGGAGATCAAGGGGCAGGTCCTGCTCGAATCAGGGCGCCCCAAGGACGCAATCGAACCGCTGCGGCGGGCGACCGAGCTCACCCGCAACACGCCGCTGATTGCTACCACGCTCGGTCACGCGCTGCTCGCGACCGAGGACAAGGCGAATTTCCCGGAGGCGGAGCGCGTGCTAAAGACCGCCGTGGCGCGCGACCGCGACAATCCCTTCGCGTGGTACCAGCTTGGCGTGGTCTATGAAGCGGAGGGCGACATCCCCCGCGCCCGGCTGGCCAGCGCCGAGCAGCAGCTGGGCGAACTGCAGCTGCCCGAAGCGCTGCGCAGCGCCGAGGCGGCCGAGGCGGCGCTACCCAAGGGATCGCCCGATTGGCTGCGGGCGCAGGATATCGCGATGTCGGCGCGCGCGATGATTGAGCGGATGAAGAAGTCGCGGTAGCGCGGGGCAAGCAGATCGGGGCGGCGGCCCAGCAGGAGTTTATTTGATGCGTTTCACTCCGTTTCTTGCCCTGGCGCTGGTTGTCGGCGCCGGGGGTGCCGCCGGTGGGTGGTGGCTCGCGCATGGCCGCGGCAGCGAGGCAGCAGTGCCAGCTCAGGACAGCAAGCTCGAGGGGCAGCTTGCCGAGGCCGGGATCGGTGCCCGCCAGCGCGGTGCAATCGAAGCGCTGGTGCGCAGCTACATTCTCGAGCATCCCGAAATCCTGCCCGAAGCAATGGAAAAGCTTCAGGCCCGCGAAACCGAAGCACGGCTTGCCCCCTTGCGCGGCGCGCTCGAGACGCCGTTCCCCGGTGCGGTGCTGGGCAATCCGGGCGGCAAGGTCACCCTCGTCGAGTTCACCGACTTTTCCTGCACATACTGCCGCAGCAGCGTGGCCGATGTCGAAGCGCTGGTGAAGGACAACCCTGACTTGCGCGTGGTCGTCCGCCAGCTGCCGATCATTGCGCCCGAAAGCGAACCCGCGGCGCGCATGGGCCTCGCCGCCGCCGCGCAGGGCAAATATGCCGCGTTCCACAAGGCGATGTTCTCCGGCGAGCGGCCGAACACCGCGAGCATCGCCGCAGCCGCCAGCGCGGCTGGCGTAGACAGCGCCGCCGCCAGCGCCTTCGCCCGCGAGCCTGGCGTGCATCAGGAGCTTGAGCGCAATCTCGGCTTCGCACGGCAGCTTGGCATCAACGGCACTCCTGCATGGAGCGTGGGCGGCAAGCTGATGACCGGCGCGATCGGCCGCGAGGCCTTGCAGCAAGCCGTCAACGCAGCCCGCAAGGGCTGAGATGCGCAGGCGGGGCGCAGCACCTGCGGCCTTCGGGCTGGCCCTTGCGCTAATCACCGCCGCGCCCGCGCGCGCGCAGCCTGTCGACGAACTGCAACAGGCCGATGCACTCATTCAGACGATCGGCTGGAAGCTGAGCCATGCCAACGCGGCCTATTGCCCGCGCGGCGCGCCGGGGATCGGCCTGCTGCTCGGCGACGCGCAGACTTTTGCCAATCCGGCATTGGCACGCACGGCCTATGGCCTTTCCGGCGATATTGCCGTGGCGGCCGTCGCGGCGGGAAGCCCGGCAGAAGCCGCTGGGCTGACCGCCAACACCGGCGTGACTGCGGTCGCAGGATCGCCAATCGGTCCCGCGCCGCGCCAGGGCAGCTGGGACCGCGTCTGGGCGCTGCAATCACGGCTGGAGCAGGCGGCGGCGCAGCGCGGCGAAGTGACGCTCACGCTTGTCGATGGGCGCGCAGTGACCGTCAAAGCCGCGCCTTCGTGCGGCGTGCGCTTCATCCTCGACGACGGCAAGGACAACGCCGGGGCGACGCGCAGCCAGGTTCGTATCGGGCGCAGAACGCTGGACCAGCTCGGCGGCGACGAAGCGATGATTGCCGCTGTGCTGGCGCACGAGCTGGCGCACGCGGCGCTCGATCACGAGACGCTGCTCGACAAAGGGAAGCGGTCGACCGGGGAAGTGCGCAGCACCGAGCGCGAGGCAGACCGGCTCTCGATGTGGATCATGGCCAATGCGGGCTACGACCCGGCGGCCGCGCTGCGCATGATCCATTTGATTGGCCCGCGCGGCATTCTGGTGATCCCCGGCGCCGGCCACGGCAAGGCCAGCACCCGCGAGCGCGAAATGGCCGCCGAAATCGCGGTTATGCGCGCCCAGCCCGATACGAACTGGGCGCTCAGGTTCAGGCGGGAGCCTTAGGCGGGAACGCCCGCCTTAGCGGCGGTCGTTTCCATGGCCAGGATCGAGGTTTCGCTGCGCGGACGCGCCAGCACCCGGCGCACCATCGGCTCGAAGAAATCGAGCGGCAGAGTGTCGTAGTCCGGATCGAAGGCGGCCTGATCGTACTTCGCGCAGAATTCGGCGCAGGCGTCGAAGTGGGGGTTGTCCCGGTATTTCTCGCGCACGTTGCGGTCGATGCCGAGGTAGTGAAAGTAGTAATAGCCCTGGAACGCGCCGTGGTTGCGGCAGATCCAGTGCTCTTCCTCGCTCACGAAAGGATGGAGAATCGCGGCGGCGATCTCGGGATGGTTGTAGGAGCCCAGCGTATCGCCGATGTCATGCAGCAGCGCCATCACGACATAGCTTTCCGGGCGCCCATCGCGGTGCGCGCGGGTCGCGGTTTGCAGGCTGTGGGTGAGGCGGTCGATCGGGAAGCCGCCGAAATCGCCATCGAGCAGCTTGAGGTGCGCCAGCACCCGATCGGGCAGACCAGCGGCAAAGCCGACATAGTCACGCGCGATGATCGCCCAGTCTTCCTGCGTGCCTTCTTCCATCGAATGGAACTGCGCACGCTCTTCGGAACTGCCGTGATGATCCATGGTTCTCTCCCGTTTTGCGTGAGAATACCCGCTTTACCCAGCCACGCAATGCCCACCTGTGGCGTGATGCCGAACTGTGGGCTACATACCCGCATATGGCAATGAAGCTGCCGCTGCGCCCCACGCCGTTCTTCGGCAACAAGAACCGCGCCTTCTGGCGTCTGCAAATGCTCGGCTGGGGCGGCGCAATGCTGCTGCGCGCGCTGTCCAGCCTCGCCAATGCGCAGCCGTGGTCGTTCCTCGTCATCGTGCTGATCGCCACGATCACCGGCTTCTCGATCAGCCTCATCCTCTCGGTGATCTATCGCGCACTGATCAACCGCACGCCGCTGATTACCTGGGGCATCACCTCGGTCGTGCTCGCCATCGCCGTGGGGCTCTATGCCTTCATCGATTCGTGGGTGATCAGCCTTTATCGCTCGGGCAGCGATTCCGGCTTCGCGCAGCTGTTCCTCGGCGTGTTCTACCTTGATCTCACGCTGCTCGGCGCGTGGTCGGCGCTCTACTACGCGATCAATTTCTACGTGCAGGTGGAAGAGCAGAACGACCAGCTGATGCGCTTGGAAGCGCAGGCCACTTCGGCGCAGCTGGCGATGCTGCGCTACCAGCTCAACCCGCACTTCCTGTTCAACACGCTGAACTCGATCTCGACGCTGGTGCTGCTCAAGCAGACCGAACCCGCCAATGCGATGCTCAGCCGCCTGTCCTCGTTCCTGCGCTACACGCTGATCAACGAGCCGACCGGGCGCGTGACGGTGGCGCAGGAAGTCGAGACGCTGAAGCTCTACCTCGATATCGAGCGGATGCGCTTCGAGGAGCGGCTGGCGACCGAATTTCGCATCGATGAGGATGCCTCTCCCGCGCTGATGCCTTCGCTGCTGCTCCAGCCGCTGGTTGAAAATGCGATCAAGTATGCGGTCAGCCCGCTCGAGGAAGGGGCCATGATCACCATCGCGGCGCAACTCGTCGGCCACGTGCTGCGAGTCACCGTGTCCGACACCGGGCCGGGGTTGCAACCTGGCACGGACCCCTCGACATTGTTTGGCGTGACCAGTTCGCGCAAGGATTCCACCGGGGTCGGCCTCGCCAATATTCGCGACCGGCTGGCCCAGGCCTATGGCGAGAACCAGCGGTTCGAAATCGGCGAGCGGCCGGGTGGAGGCTTCATGGTAGTGATCGAACTGCCCTTCGAAGCACGTGCAGTGCCAGCCAGCCCGCAACTCGCCTCACAGCAAAGGTAGCGCATGACCATTCGCACGATCCTCGTCGACGACGAGAAGCTCGCCATCCAGGGCCTCCAGCTGCGGCTTGAGGCTTTCCCCGATGTCGAAGTGATCGACACCTGCTCCAACGGGCGCGAGGCGATCCGCAAGATCAAGACCGAGAAGCCCGATCTCGTGTTCTGTGATATCCAGATGCCCGGGTTCGACGGCTTCAGCGTGGTGAGCGGAGTGATCGAGATCGATCCGCCGCTGTTCGTCTTCGTGACCGCCTATTCCGAACACGCGATCCGCGCGTTCGAGGCCAATGCGGTCGATTATCTCCTCAAGCCGGTCGAGCCGGCCCGCCTCGCCGACGCGCTCGACCGTGCGCGCACCCGCCTTGCCGAAAAGCGCGGGCTGGAAGAGGCCGAGAAATTGAAGAACGTGCTCGCCGAAGTTGCGCCCGATGCGATGGGTTCGATGCCCGACGACAACGAGCCAGCCATCGGCCGGTTCGAGAAGCTGATCAACATCAAGGACCGCGGCCAGATCTTCCGGGTCGATGTCGATACGATCGAGCGGATCGAGGCGGCGGGCGACTACATGTGCATCTACACCGGTGACAATTCGCTTATCCTGCGCGAGACGATGAAGGACCTCGAACGGCGGCTCGACCCGCGCGTGTTCCAGCGCGTGCACCGTTCAAAGATCGTCAACCTCGACCGCGTCCGCCAGGTGCGTCCGCATACCAACGGCGAATGCTTCCTCGTGCTCGACAGCGGCTCGGAGGTGAAAGTCTCGCGCTCGTATCGCGATGTGGTGGCGCGCTTCGTGCATTGATGTTGGCTTCACGCGGAGACGCGGAGGCGCAGAGAGGAAGCTTGCGGCGCAGTCGCCGGATACTGAACGGTGCACGGAGCGCGAGCTGCATGGTAAAGCAGCGGCCTTCGGCCAAATCCTCTCCGCGCCTCCGCGCCTCCGCGCCTCCGCGTGAAACCTGCAACCGCTCGACACACCCAAAGGCCATAGCTAAGCCGCCAACATGACCGCTTTCACCATCCCCGGCTTCGATCTCGATGCCTTCGTCGCCGCCACGCTCGCCGAAGACCTCGGTGAAGGCCTCCCCGGCGGCGGGCACGATGTGACCTGCGAGAGCGTGATCCCGGCGGACGCGCGCTTTGCCGGGGTGATGGAAAGCCGCGATGCAATCACGGTCTGCGGCCTGCCCATTGCCGCCGCCTTCTTCCGCGCGCTCGATCCCGCGATGGAGATCGAAATACTGGCCGGGGAAGGCGCGCAAGTGGAGCCCGGCTCGGCACTGATGCGGCTGACGGGATCGGCCCGCGCCATGCTGACGGGAGAGCGCAGCGCGCTCAACACCGTGCAGCACCTCAGCGGCGTCGCCACGCTCACCCGCCGCTATGTCGATGCGATGGGCGAAACTGGCGCGCGCCTGCTCGATACGCGCAAGACCATTCCCGGCCTCAGGCACCTCGAAAAGTATGCCGTGCGCACCGGGGGCGGAGTGAACCACCGCATGGGGCTGTGGGACGCGGCGATGATCAAGGACAACCACGTTCTCGTTGCGGGCGGCGTCGCCGAAGCGGTGCGCCGTGCGCTTGCCGCCGGGGTGTGCGAGGTGATTTGCGAGGTTGACCGCATCGACCAGATCGAGCCCGCACTTGAAGCAGGCGCCACCCGCCTGCTGCTCGACAACATGGGGCCGGACACGCTGCGCGAAGCGGTGGCGCTCGTCGCGGGCCGGGTGCAGTGCGAGGCATCGGGCGGCGTGCGGCTTGAAACCATAGGTGCGATCGCGGCCTCGGGTGTCGATTACGTCTCGGTCGGCCGCCTCACCCAAAGCGCGCCCGCCGCCGATATCGGGCTCGATTTCACGCCGCTATGATGAAGGCGGCGATGGTGCAGCGGCTGCTTTTCGCTCTGGCCGTCCTGTTGCCAGCGGCGGCGCAGGCCGAAGTGCCGCAGTGCCGCCTGCCGCCGCTGATCTCCGCCCCGGCGCTGCCTGCGCCAGATGGGCCGCGCCGGGTGCTGCCGGTGGCGGGCTATACGCTCGCGCTGAGCTGGTCTCCGGAATACTGCCGCACGCGCGGCCACGATCCGCGCGCAGCGTTCCAGTGCGGGGGCAAGCTGGGGCGCTTCGGCTTCATCCTCCATGGGCTCTGGCCCGAGGCGCAGCCGGGCAACTGGCCGCAGTGGTGCGAGGCCGCGCCCCTGTCTGCCGAGACGGTGCGCCGCAACTTGTGCATGACCCCCTCGCCCGATCTCCTCGCGCATGAGTGGGCCAAGCACGGCGCCTGCATGAGCGGCTCGCCGGACGGGTACTTCAAGGCCGGCGCTGCGCTGCTGCGCGCGCTGCACTATCCTGACATGACACGCCTTGCGCGCCGCCCCGGCCTCACCGCCGGAGACCTGCGCGCCGCCTTCCGCGGCGCCACGCCGTTCCTCCCCGCCGCCGCGATCCGGGTGAAGACGAACGGGCGCGGCTGGCTGGAGGAAGTCCACGTTTGCTACGGCAAGGACTTCCGCCCTGCGCCTTGCGCCGATCGCGGCGCGGATGATGGCGCGCCGCTCAAGATCTGGCGCGGGAACTAACGCCGCTCGCGGAAGAACGCCCTGAGCATGTCCGCCGCCGCAGCCTCGCCGATCCCGGAATAGACTTCGGGCCGGTGCAGGCAGCCCGGCGCATCGAACACTTTCGACCCGTGCTCGACAGCCCCGCCCTTGGGATCGCTTGCCGCGTAATAGACCCGCGCCAGCCGGGCATGGACGATGGCGCCAGCGCACATCGCGCAAGGCTCCAGCGTGACCCACAGGTCGCAGTCCGTCAGCCGTTCCTGCCCTAGCGCGGCGGCAGCAGCGCGAATCGCCATGATCTCTGCATGAGCGGTGGGATCGTGATCCAGCCGCGGCGTGTTGTGCGCAGTTGCGATCACCACGCCCTGCTTGACGATCACCGCCCCGATGGGCACTTCACCCCCGTCTGCCGCCCGTTCAGCGGCTTCCAGCGCCATGCGCATGGGTTCGGGAAGGGGCCAGCGGCTCATGACCATCGGGCTAGCGCGCCTTGGGCTGTCCGCGCAACGTGCGAATCCTTGACTTTGCACCCCGGATCGGCAAAAGCGCGCGCTTCCCGATCCATGATCGTTCAAATCCAAGCGAGTTTTCAGCCATGTCGCGCATCTGCGAACTGACCGGTAAGGGCCGCCAGGTCGGCCACAACGTGAGCCACGCCAACAACAAGACCAAGCGTCTGTTCCTGCCCAACCTGCAGAACGTCACGCTCATGTCGGAAAAGCTCGACCGCAGCTTCAAGTTCCGCGTTTCGACTCACGGCCTGCGCTCGGTGGAGCACAACGGCGGTCTCGACAACTGGCTGCTCAAGCAGACGGACACCAAGCTCAGCGCGCGTGCGCTCAAGGTGAAGCGCGAGCTGGTCAAGGCAACCGCCGCCTGACATTCCTGGTTTTTGCGGCACCAGCCCGCTCTCCCGCCCGCGCGGAAGAGCGGGCTGGTGCCGTTTGCCTGTCTGGCGCAACGCCGACAGCGGAAGCGCCCTTGCCGGCGTCCGGCCCGATTCGCAGCTTGAGCAGCAGTGTTCGCTGCATCACGCTCATTTCGTTGCTATCCGAAACAAGCCAGACGACCTCGCTGCCATCGGCTTCGCGCGTCACGGTCATCCCTTCATAGTTGTCGCGAATGCGCGGGTCGGTGATCCGGGCGATCACGCGCGGAGTTATCTCTGCGCCCGGACGGACGTCCCGCGGTGAAAACACGGCAACAATGCTGCGGAAGCCCGCAAGGCTGAAATTACGGCCGAGCACGAGCAGGCGCCCGTCGGGCATTTGGGTCAGTTCGCTCGGGCGGTAGCCTGCCGGCATGATCAGCTCGAAGCGGGCCGGAGTCTCGAACGGCTGCGGAATGCCGCGGAAGATCAGGCCCGGATGGCGCGTCCGATCGAGCCAGCGGTCATAAGTCTCACCGACGATCACGGTCCGTCCATCGCCCAGCACAGCCATGCCTTCCGGCCCCTGATTTTCGGGCCATTCGGAGAGGACGGGCAGCGTGATCGGGTGCCGGAGGGTCAGATCGTGGCTGTAGCGCTCAATCTGCGGCACGCCTTCATAGGCGACCAGCAAGTCCTCGGCCCCCGGCAGGACCACGACTGCCTCCGAATCCGTGGGGTAGTGGAACCTGCGCCAATCGACATGGATCAGCCGGTCGAGCCTGTGGCGCCACGGACCGGGAAAGTCCGGCCGGCTGAACCACAGCACACCGCCGCGATCACCGACCGAAACGAGGCCGCCGCGCGTCTGCGCAAGGCTGGACAATGTACCAAGCGTACGGCTGCGGCCGATGATCTGCCACGCACCGAGCAGGCGCAGCGCGCCCGTATCAGGGAGATCGCCGCGCAGCGCAGGCATGAGATCGACGAGGCCGGCATCCGGAAGGTGCGCCCTGTCAGGGCGTTCGCCGTGGAGCCAGGTGGTCGGAACCAGCGCGAGGGTCAGCAGGGCCAGTTTCAACGCGCGCATGAGCGGGCGCTTGCCACAGCGCGGCGAGCATGAACAGCACGCAGGCCCGTCTTGTCAGGCGGGCACGAACTTCAGTGCATCGCCATTGATGCAATAGCGCTTGCCGGTGGGGGGCGGGCCATCATCGAACACGTGGCCGAGGTGGCCGCCGCAGCGCGTGCAGTGCACTTCGATGCGGGTCATGCCGAAGGAGCCATCCGTGGAGGTGGCCACGCCGCCCTTGATCGGCGTCCAGAAGCTGGGCCAGCCGGTGCCGCTGTCGAACTTGGTCGAGGAAGCGAAGACGGCATTGCCGTCCGCCGCGCACACGAACGTGCCCTTGCGGTGCTCCTTGAGCAACGCCGAGGTGAACGGCCGCTCGGTCCCTTCCTCACGCAGAATGTAATACTGCGCGGGCGTGAGGATCTTGCGCCATTCCGCTTCGCTGTGCTGCAGCGGGAAGGTTCCCTTGCGCGTCGCGGCGGCGGGCGCACCGCAGGCAGCGGCCGTCATTGCGGCCGTAGCGGCGAGGAAGATCAGGAAGTTTCGGCGCGAAGGTTTCATGGCAGCCGGTTCGGGGGAATGGATCATTCGGTTACATTCCCTGCTGCGCGAAGCAGATCAAGCGGGCCATTCGGGCGGGGCCGTTCGGAGGGGGATCGTCCCGCCGAGTGAGCAGGGGAGGGGGGCGGGATATGCCCACCGGCGGGACGCCACCCTGTTAGCCCTGTTTACCTGAACCGAATCTGACCGAATCGGATAGGAACCATTCAGCGTTTTTCGAGCACGACTTCCATTTTGCGGAAGCCGTGGACGAAGTTGGCGCGCACGCGCTTCACCTCGCCCGCAACGCGAACGCGCATCTTGCGCTCATGCATTTCCTCGAGCAGCACGCGCAACTGCAGTTCGGCGAGACGGGCGCCCACGCAGCGGTGAACACCATAACCAAAAGCGAGGTGGCGCCGCGCATTGGGCCGGTCGACGATGAGCTTGTCCGGGTTTTCGAACACCGTCTCGTCGCGGTTACCCGAAAGGTACCACATGACCACCTTGTCACCGGCCTTGATCTGCTGCCCGAACAGCTCGGAATCCGCCGTAGCGGTGCGCCGCATGTGCGCCAGCGGCGTCACGAAGCGCAGGCATTCCTGCACCGCATTGGGGATCAGCGAGGGATCGCCTTCGAGCAGGGCGCGCTGATCGGGGAACTCGTCGAGCGCGTGGATGATGCCCGACATCGTGTTGCGGGTGGTGTCGTTGCCGCCAACAATGAGCAGTACGAGATTGCCCATGAATTCGAGCGGGCTCATCTTCGACATCGCGGGCGAATGGATCATCATCGAGATGAGATCCGGGGTTGGCGCCGCGCCCATGCGCTGCATCCACAGTCCCTGGAAATAGCGTGCCATCTCGGTGAGGATCTCGAAGCGCTGGTCGGAGAGGTCCGAGGCCAGCGTCAGCTCCACGTCACCCGCCCAGTCCGACCAGAACGTCAGCAGGCGGCGGTCCTGCCAGGGGAACCCGAACAGGATGGCAAGCATGCCGGTGGTGAGCTCGATCGAGACCTTGTCGACCCAATCGAACTTCTCGCCCCAGGGCAGGCTATCGAGCACTTCGCCGGTGCGGTGGCGAATCTCGGTTTCCATCCGCGCGATCTCGCCCGGGGTGAAGGCAGGCGCGACGGTGCGGCGCTGGCCGGTGTGCTCGGGCCGGTCCATCGCGATGAACATCGGCATCTGGCGCTCGGCAAGCTTGGCCGGATCGGTATCTTCGGGCGGATCGCCGATGGTGATGCCGCCGTGCTGCCACGAGGACGAGAACAGCTCGGGCAGCGATTCGACGTGCTGGATCGCCTTGTGCGTGGTGACGTTCCAGTAATCGCCATAGGGCGTCCCCGTCACCTTGTTGACCGGCGCCTTCGCGCGCATCTCGGCAAAGATCGGCCCCCAGCGGTCCTCGACATAAATGGCCGAGGCGCTCACGTCCCACGGCTGCGTGTGGTGCGGCGCGGCCTGCGGATTGGCGGCGAGCCATTCCTCGAACGCTTCGTTCGCGGTGGGGGAGGTCCGATACGTGAACGGGGCTTCGGGCGCGAGCTGGGTTGCCATGGCTATCCTTCCGATGTGGACGGCCCGTGCGCGCGCACCGTCCTTCAAGCGGTGGATACTATCCTTGCAACCTACACGACTGTCAATAAGCTATCGCGCGGGAATCCATCTCAGCGGACAGCAGTGACCGCCGGGCGGCGGAACCAGCCCCGACGCCCCCGCGCCGGGCCCGATTTCATCACCGTCCGGCGGAACAGCTGCGCCCCCACGCGGATGATCACGCCGACCCAGACCGCCTGGTAGACGAGCGCGATCAGATGCGGCCAGAGCACCGGCGATTGCGCCGCCTGCGCCAGCATCGCGAAGGGCGAGCTCACCGGGAAGACCTGACTCACCGTTTCGATCCATGTGCCCGGGCGGGCCAGCGCATAGCTGGCGAAGAAGAACACCATGAGCTGCATCATCGTGACCGGCATCGAAAGCGTCTGCACTTCGCGCACCGTGGTCGCCATGCCCCCGATCGAAAGGAACAGTGAGCCGAGCAGCAGATAGGCCATCGCGAAATAGAGGAAGCCGAGCACGCAGAACAGCGGCCAGCCCACTGCCGGCGTCGCAAGGAACGGCACCGATTTCATGCCCATCACGATCAGCACGCCGTAGACCGAACCCCACACCGCAATGCCGACAAGGCTGACCGCGAGCATGGCGAACAGCTTGCCGAGGAACAGCGCGTCCATCGGGATCGACGCGGCCAGCACTTCGATGATCTTGTTGGCCTTTTCCTCGACGAGGTTGGACAGCACCATGCCAGCGAGCAACATCGTCAGCAGGAACAGCAAGACCTGGCCCGCCTGCGCCGTCACGGCGAGGTCGACATGTTGCTTCGCCGCGGTCGTGGCGATCTTGTCTTCGGCGACTGCAGGATAAGTCCGCGGGGCGGCAGACCCGGCTTCGGCCGCAATCAGCGCGACCTGGCCGCGCCACTGATCGACGCGTTCGGAAGTGGCGGTAAGCACCGGCTTGTCGAGGCTGCCGGTGATGACGGCCGCGAGCTGCGGCGCACCCTTCACGCCTTTGCTGGCAAGCACTGTGCGCGCATCGAACTTCTCGCCCGGCGCGAGCCGCGCCAGCACGGTGTATTCGGGCACGAAGCCCGACATCTTGGACGCAAGGCCGTTGCGCGCGGCCACCAGCGAATCGCCCTGATGTGCAGGCATCGCGACGCCGATCACCGGGTTGTCGATATCGCGCGAGACTTGCGCGCCGATCGCTCCGGCCATCGCACCGATGAACACCGGGAACAGCGGGCCGATGAGGAAAAAGATGAAGGTCTTGGAGAAGATCACCGCACAGAAATCGCGGCGCATGATCACCCAGGCGGCGGCAAAATGGTTGCGGAGCATCAGCGGCGACCCTTCTTCTCGTTGGCTTTTTCAGCCGCTTCCAGCGCGGATTCCTCCAGCGCGCGGGCAGCCGCCTCGCCGGCAATGGACACGAATGCATCGTGCAGGCCCGGCCGCTCGATCGAGAGGCTCAGGATACCGGCGTCGCCTTCGATCAGCGCACGCAGCAGCGGCTCGACCCCGCTTTCGGGCAGAGTAAAGTACCAGAACCGGCCCTCGTGCCGCGCATCTGCGGGAAGCGCAGCGCGCCACAGGCCATCCTGCACGCGGGTTTCGAGGCGGACTTGCGGGCGGAGGCGATCACGCGCGGCGTCTACAGGCCCGGCAAAGGGCACCTTGCCCCCGGCGATGATTGCGATCTGATCGCACAGCCGCTCGGCATGCGCGATCACGTGGGTGGAGAAAATCACCGTCGTCCCGCGTTCGGCGAGGCTGCGGATCATCCGCTCGAGCTTGCCCTGGTTGAGCGCGTCGAGGCCCGAGAACGGCTCATCGAACACCACCAGATCGGGCTCGTGCACCAGCGTGCCAAGCAGCTGGACTTGCTGCGCCATACCCTTGGACAGCTGGCGGATCTGGCGATCGGCGGCATAGCCGAGGCCATGCTGCTCGAGGAGATCGCGGCCACGGCGGCGGCCTTCCGCCAGCGGCACGCCGCGCAGCGCGGCGAGGAATGCGATGGCCTCCGTCGCCTTCATGGCGGGGTAAAGCCCGCGCTCTTCGGGCAGATAGCCGATGCGGCGGGCGACTTCGGTCGGGCGTTCATGGCCAAGCACGCGGCGATAGCCCGAATCGGGATCGATGATGCCCAGCAGCATGCGCAGCGTCGTCGTCTTGCCCGCGCCATTGGGGCCAAGGATGCCGTAAATCGCGCCGCGCGGCACTGAAATGTCCACACCATCGACTGCGGTGAAGCCGTCGAAGCGCTTCACAAGGCCGCGCGCCTCGATAGCGAGTTCGACAGAAGGCACGTTGTCCAGCACGGGCGTCCCGGTAAAGGAGGCAAAGGGTTCGATCTTCATGGGATCTGCCGTTAACCGTAAGGCATGAACGAGGGGGGCAGCAAGTTTGGTTAACGGCGCGGAAACCACTCTCGCCCAGCGGATCAAGGAGGAAGCCGCGCGGCTGGGTTTCGCGGCCTGCGGAATTGCGCCTGCCGCCGATGACCCCGTGCGCGCAGGACGGCTCGAAGAGTGGCTGGCGGCGGGCAACCACGGCTCGATGGAGTGGATGGAAACCCGCCTCGAGCACCGGCGCGGCCCGCAATCGCTGTGGCCCGCAGCGCAAAGCGTGATCGCGCTGGGCACGAGCTATGCTCCGGCCGCCGATCCGCTGGCATTGGCCGAGGCAAGGGACCGCGCGCGCATATCGGTTTATGCGCAAGGGGCGGACTATCACGATGTGGTGAAGCGCGCGCTGAAAGCGCTTGCGCGCTGGCTGGTGGCTGAAGTGCCGGGGGCCGAGGTCAAGGTCTTCGTCGATACCGCGCCGGTCATGGAAAAGCCCCTGGGCGAGGCGGCGGGGATTGGCTGGCAAGGCAAGCACACCAATCTTGTCAGCCGCAGCCACGGTTCTTGGCTGTTCCTTGGCGCGATCTACACCACGCTGGTGCTGGAGCCCGATGCGCCGCATGCGGACCGCTGCGGCAGCTGCACCGCCTGCCAGCGCGCCTGCCCAACCGATGCCTTCCCCGCGCCTTACCGGCTCGATGCGCGGCGCTGCATTTCCTACCTCACGATCGAGCACAAGGGGCCGATTCCGCACGAGTTCCGCGCAGCACTCGGCAACCGCATCTATGGCTGCGACGATTGCCTTGCGGTCTGTCCGTGGAACAGCTTTGCCAGCACGGCAGCGACCAACAAGGCCTTCCTGCCCCGCGCCGAACTGGCCGCGCCGCGCCTCGCCGAACTGCTCGCGCTGGATGACGCAGCCTTCCGTGCGCTCTTCGCCGGATCGCCGATCAAGCGGATCGGGCGCGACAGGTTCGTGCGCAATTGCCTCTACGCGGCGGGCAACAGCGGCGATGCGGCGCTGATGCGCGCGGTGCAGCGCTTGCTGGGTGATCCCGATCCCGCGGTGGCCGATGCCGCCAGCTGGGCACTGGACCGCTTAGTGGAAGCTATACCAGTTCCTTGAGCGGCGTGCCCGCGTCCGCCAGCCGCTCGGGCGCGATCACCGCGCCGGATTCGACCAGTTTGCGGCCCTGGACATAGTCCTTGATCATGTTGACGCAATCGAGCGCGACGACTTTGCCCGCCTTCAGATAGATCACCGAAAAGCTGCGCGTGGCCGGACTACCGCGCGTGACGACAGCATCGTGCCCGGTGGAAAGCCCGACGGTCTGGAGCTTGAGATCATACTGGTTCGACCAGAACCACGGCACCGCGTGGTAGGTGGCCTCCACCCCGCAGATCGTCTTGGCCGCAACGGTGGCCATGTCGTTGGCGTTCTGCACCGATTCGAGGCGGATCACCGCGCCATCCGCAAAGGCATTGGCGTGTGCCGCGCAGTCCCCGATCGCATAGATATCAGGGAGCGAGGTGCGGCACTGCGCATCGACAGTGACGCCATTCGTCCCTTCCGCGCCCGCAGCGCGCAGCGGCTCCACGCAAGGGATGATGCCGATGCCCACGATCACCAGATCGGCGGGCAGGATTGACCCATCGGCGAGCTTTACGCCGGTCACCTTGCCCGCTTCGCCCACCAGGCAATCGACCAGGACGCCGGTGCGCAAGTCCACGCCGTGCGCGCGGTGATCGGCTTCGTAGAACGCGGAAAGCGCTTCGCCCGCCACGCGCGCCAGCACGCGCGGCAGCGCTTCGAGCAGCGTCACATGGCAATCGAGCTTGGTCAGTACCGCAGCGGCTTCGAGCCCGATATAGCCGCCGCCGATCACGACTGCGCGGCGCGCGCCTGCATCGAGCTCACCCATCAGCCGGTCGACATCCTCTCGCGTGCGGACGGCATGGACGCCCGCGAGATCGGCCCCGGCGCATGACAGCTTGCGCGGATCGCCGCCCGCGGCCCAGATGAGGTGGCCATAGCCCAGCTTGCGGCCATCGCCGAGCGTTGCGACATGCGCCGCCGCATCGAGCGCGGTCACCTCGGTTGAGAGCAGCATGGTGACGGCCTTGTCCGCCCAGAACGCCTCTGGGCGGATCATGATGCGATCAAACGTCTTGTCGCGCGCAAGGTATTCCTTGGACAGCGGCGGCCGCTCGTAAGGCAGCTCGGGCTCGCGACCCACGACCAGGATCGTGCCGGCAAAGCCGTTCTGCCGCAGCGCGATTCCCGCCTGCGCACCGCCATGGCCTGCGCCGACAATCACCACATCAGCTGCCAGATCCGTCTCGCTCATGCCCGCACTCCTTTTCGTGCGCGCGGATTTGGCGAAAAGTCGCGGTACGTCAACTGTTCGAACGCAGATTGTCCGCCCTGGCCCAGCGGACTACCGGGCCAGCAAGGTCCGCGCCTGGCTTGCAAGCTGCGCCAGCATGGCCGGCGCACCCCCCGTCGTCGCCTGCGCCCGGCCGGTCAGCGCACGGAAATTACGCACCGGAGCGGCGTGCGCTTCCAGCCACTGGGCCACCGCCGCCCCCGGATCTTGCCCGGCGGCGCGGGCGAGGAAATCGAGGCGCATCTGCTGGAAATCGCGCGCAAGGCCCGCGACGAGCAGGCGCTCCCACGGATCGGAGGGGTTCATCCGGCTGGCTGCCTGCTGCGCCCAATCGAGCCCCAGCGCCGCACCGAGCGCGGAGAAGGCCGCCGTCAGCGCCGCCGGATCGATCCCGCGCGCAGCGGCAAGGTGGGCAAGACCGATGGCGCCGTCCATATCGACGAGATGTGCAATGCGCTGCGCCACGGATGGCGGCGCGCCGGCATCGGTCAGTTCGGTAAGCAGGCGGCGTGCCTGCACTGCGGCTTCACCCTGCAGCAGTTCGCCGGTGGAGACCGCCAGCTGCGAGACGCCAGGGGTCAGCTCGGCGATCAGCTTGCCCGGTTCGAGCGAGCCGCGCCCGGCCCGCAGGACGTCGGCGATATGGCCGCGCAGCACTTCAGCAACGCGGGCGTAGAGCGAGAGCCGCGCCTGTTCGGCCATGCCATCGCCATCGGGTCCATCGAGCAGGGCCCAGATGCCCTTGAGATCAAGCAGCTGCGCCGCCACCACGAAGGCCGCCGCCACTTGCGCAAGGCTGCAGCCCTCTTCCTCGACCAGCTCGAAGGGATGGACGGGCCCGAGATCGTTGACGATCCGGTTGGCGAGCTTGGTCGCGATCAGTTCGCGGCGCAGGCGGTGATGGCGGATATCCTCGGCGAAGGTTTCCCGCATTTGCGGTGGGAACGCGGCGAAGAGATCAGCTTCCAGCACCGGATCATCGACCACCGGGCTTTCCTCGAGCGCGCGCTGGAGTACCAGCTTGGCGCTCGAAAGCAGCACGGCGAGTTCGGGCCGGGTGAAGCCGTGACCACCCGCCGCGCGGCGCAGCATGTCTTCGCTACTGGCGAGGCCTTCGGTCTTGCGATCAAGATCGCCGCCTTCCTCCAGCACATCGACCAGCCGCGCATAAGCCGGCGCCGCGCCCGGACCGCCCCGTTCGGCGATGGACAGCGCGAGGGCCTGCAGGCGGTTGTCCTCCAGCACGAGATGCGCGACATCGTCGGTCATCGCGGTGAGCAAGGCGACACGCCCCGGCTCGTCCAGTCGTCCGGCGCGCTTGGCCGAGGCGAGCGCGATCTTGATGTTGACCTCGTTGTCCGAGCAATCGACGCCCGCCGAATTGTCGATGAAATCGGTGTTGATCCGCCCGCCGCGCCCGCGCGCGCCGATCAGCGCATATTCGATGCGCCCGGCCTGCGTGGTGCCGAGATTGGCGCCTTCGCCGATCACCCGCGCACGCACTTCCGCGCCGTTGATGCGCAAAGCATCGTTGGCAGGATCGCCCACCGCGACGTTGTTTTCGGTGGACGCCTTCACGTAAGTGCCGATGCCGCCAAACCAGAGGAGATCGACCGGCGCCTTGAGGATCGCGGTGATCAGCGCTTCGGGATCAAGCTCTGCCGCCCCGATGCCGAGCAGCGCGCGCACTTCGTCCGTCAGCGGGATCTGCTTCATCGCGCGCGGGAAAACCCCCCCGCCGTTGGAGATCAGCGACTTGTCGTAATCGTCCCAGCTTGAGCGAGGCAGCGCGAACATGCGCGACCGCTCGGCCCAGCTTGCCGCCGGATCGGGATCGGGATCGAGGAAGATATGGCGGTGATCGAAGGCCGCGACGACCTTCAATGCCTTCGACAGCAGCATGCCATTGCCGAACACGTCGCCCGACATATCGCCGCAGCCTGCGACGGTGATCGGCTGCGTCTGCACATCGACGCCCAGTTCGCGGAAGTGGCGCTGCACCGAGAGCCACGCGCCGCGCGCGGTGATGCCCATGGCCTTGTGGTCATAGCCCTTTGAGCCGCCGCTCGCGAAAGCATCGTCGAGCCAGAAGCCTTCGGCCTCGGCAATGGCATTGGCAATGTCGGAAAAGGTGGCGGTGCCCTTGTCTGCGGCGACAACGAAATAGGGGTCATCGCCGTCGCGGATAATCACGCCTGCCGGATGCACCACTTCGCCGCCGACGATGTTGTCCGTCACTGAAAGCAGCGTGCGAATGAACGCTTCATAGCTCGCGCGGCCTTCGGCGAGCCACGCCTCGCGCGCGCGGACAGGATCGGGGAGCTGCTTGGGATAGAAGCCGCCTTTCGCGCCCGTCGGCACGATCACCGCGTTCTTCACCCGCTGCGCCTTCATCAGGCCGAGCACTTCGGTGCGGAAATCGTCACGCCGGTCAGACCAGCGCAGGCCGCCGCGCGCGACAGGCCCGGCGCGCAAATGAATGCCCTCGACGCGGGGGCTGTAGACGAAGATCTCGCGCCACGGCACGGGACGCGGCAGGCCCGGGACCAGCGCGGAATCGATCTTGAACGCGAGCGCTTCGGCGGCTGCCGGACTGAACGCATTGGTGCGCAGGATCGCCTCGGCCAGCGCGCGGAACTGGCGCAGCAGGCGGTCGTCGTTGATCGCGGCCACACCGGCAAGGCCTGTGCGGATTTGCTCTGCAAAGCGCGTTTCAGCTTCGGCGCGGTCCTCCGCGAAGGCCGGATCGTGGCGGGCGAGGAACAGGCCGATAAGGCCGCGCGTCACCGTAGGCGCGCTGCGCAGCGCCTCGACCGCAGTGGCGATCGAGAACGTCATCCCGGCCTGGCGCAAATAGCGATACCATGCGCGCATCCAGTTCGCGCCGCGCGCGGTGAGCCCGGCCGTCACGATGAGGCGGTTGAACAGGTCGTCCTCCGCCCCGCCGTTGAGCACAGCTGCGAGCGATTCCTCGATTGTCTCGCCGCGCGCGAGCAGCGCCTCGCCCTCGATCCCTTCGGGCAGCGCGACAAGGAAATCATGGATGAAGCCCAGCCGCCCCTTGTCGAGCGCGGTCGGCGCTTCCTCAAGTACACGGAAGCCGAAGTTTTCCAGCACCGGCACCGCATCCGACAGGACGATGGCGCCTTCGCGCTGGTAGAGCTTGAGGCGCAGGCCTTCCTCGCCGGGCAAGCGGTGGAGCCGCACCGCGCGGCGCGGCGCATCGGTCTGCGTCAATGCGCGCAGCACGCGAATGTCGCCCGCCGCTTCCGCCGGGCCATAGGCGCTGCGGTAGCCGATGGGGAAGGCATCGGCATAGCGCGCGGCAATTGCAGCGGCGCGCGCGGGGTCTTCGCCCTTGGCAAGTTCGGCTTCCACCGCCGCGCCCCAGCCGCGCACCATGGCTTGCAGCGCGGCATCGAGCGCCGCCTCATCGGGCACAGCGGCGCCATCGCGGATATCGATCACGAAGCGCATGAGCGCGAGGGTGCTGCCCTCGACCGACAGGCTCCAATCGAGGATCGGCGCATCGGTGGATTGCTCCAGCATGGCCTGGACGCGGTGGCGCAACTCGGTCGACTGCACGTCGCGCGGCAGCCAGACGAACGCGAACAAGTGGCGCGCGAGCGGCGCGGCAACCAGCGCGAGGCGCGGCCGGGGCCGGTCGATCAGGCTCATCATCGTCGTGGCGACGCGTTCGAGATCGGCTTCGTCAAAGCTGATGAGGAGATCGTGCGGCAACGCGGTCAGCGCATGCGTCAGCGCCTTGCCGGCGTGGCCGTTGGGGGCGAAACCGAACTTCAGCGTCAGCGCTTCGAGTTGGCTGCGCATGCGCGGGATCCGGTCCGGTGTGGCGGCCAGCGCGGCACTGGTCCACACGCCTGCGTGGACCGAAAGCGAGACGACCCTGCCGCCTTCCATCACCGGCACGATGAACAGATCGAGCGGTACGCGCCGGTGCACCCGCGCGATGCGGTTGGCCTTGACGATCAGCGGTGCCCGCGGAGCTTCTGAACCGCGCTCGCCCAGCCGGTCGAACCACGTGAAGGCGCGGTCGTAGCTCGCCCTCGCGAGCAGCGGCACATCGCTGGCGCGGCAGATGCCGAGCGCCTCGCCCGCCGTGCCGTCACGGTGCTGCACCACGTGGCCGAGCTGGGTGAGCATTCCGTCCGCCAGCCAGCGCAGCAGCGCGGCGCCTTCCTGATCGGGGAGCGTGCGCGCATCTTCCTGCATCGCGGCCTGCATACGCGGCCAATCGGCGACAGCAGCGTGGACGTCCGACAAGGTGGCCTTGAGCGCGGCGAGCAGTTCGCGGCGTTCGCGTGCATCGACGCGCTCGGTCTCGAGATAGACCATCGATTCGCGCCGCTCGCCCACGGCATCGCCTTCGGGCAGGCCAAGGAGATTGCCTTCGGGATCGCGCCGCACCGCAACCACGGGGTGAACGAGCCGGTCAATCGCCAGCCCCTGCGCCGAAATCGCAGCCGCGATCGAATCGACAAGGAAGGGCATGTCATCATTGATGACCGCGATGCGCAGATAGCGCGCCCCGCCAGCTGCTCCCGCTTGCCCGCCAATGCTTTCGATGGCGATGGCGGGTTCGGAACCGGTGCGCTTGCCAGCGGCCGTCAGCGTGAAGCGCGCCGCGCCGGCCAGCCGCTCCGCCTCGAACTCGGCCGCTTCTGCAGGCAGCAGCGAGGCCGCAAAGCGTGTAGCAAGCGCCTGCGACAGAATCGCATCGGCGCCGGTGTCGGCGGTCTTCGTAGCCATGGTCGCTCCTGCATCCCGGCACTGTCACTCCGCCCGGGAGCAATCCGGGGGAGGCGCACCATCTTGTCGTTATGAGCGCGTAATTTTATGTCACGCTCATGAACTAATCATGCGAAGCCTACTCCGGCATCGGCGCAGAGGCAAGCGGGACGAAGCTTAACGTTCAGGCCGGATAGGCCATCATGCCGCGATAGCCACGTCCGCCTTCAGGGCCTCCATCGTCAGGGCAAGACTGCGGTGGCGCAGCGCCGGATCGAAGGTGGAGCCCGAGACGATCAGCTCGTCAGCACCCGTCCGCGCCTGAAATGCCGCGATCCGCTCGCGCACCGTCTTCACGCTACCGATCGCGCTCACCTGCCGCATATGATCAAGCATGCCGAGCGAGGCCGGTTGCAGGCTTTCACGGTAACCCGGCACTGGCGGCGGCAGCTTGCCCGGCGAACCGGTGCGCAGCCGAACGAAGGACTGGTCCATCGAGGAGGCCAGCAGCACCGCTTCATCGTCGGTATCGGCGGCAATCACGTTGATCGCAGCCATCACATATGGTGCGGCGAGCCGCTCCGAAGGCTGGAAGCGCTCCCGGTAGAGCTTCAGCGCCGCATCGAGATGATCGGGCGCGAAGTGCGAAGCAAAGGCATAGGGCAGCCCCAGCATGCCTGCGAGCTGTGCGCCGAACAGGCTGGAGCCGAGGATCCACATCTCCGGATTGGCGCCAAGCCCCGGCGTCGCCTGCAGCGGCAGGCGCGGATCGCCCGCGAAGTGCAGCTGAATTTCGACCACGTCGTTGGGGAAGCTTTCCGCCGCCTGATGAATGTCCTTGTGGAGCGCGCGCAGGATGCGCTGGTCCGCACCCGGCGCGCGGCCGAGCCCGAGGTCGATCCGCCCCGGAAACAGCGCATCGAGCGCGCCGAACTGCTCGGCGATCACCAGCGGGTTGTGGTTGGGCAGCATGATCCCGCCTGCGCCCAGGCGGATCCGGCTGGTGGCATTGCCGATATGCGCGAGCACGACCGAGACCGCTGCTCCTGCAATGCCTTCCATGCCGTGATGCTCGGCCACCCAGAAGCGGTTGTAGCCCAGTTCTTCCGCCGTGCGGGCCAGCGCAGCCGCCTCGGCCAGCGCTTCGCCCACCGTGCCGCCTTCGCGCACAGGCACGAGATCGAGGACGGACAGCTTGAGGTTAGCCAGACTCATCGTGAAGTCTCCGGTGGAGCGGCAGGGGCAGGAGATGCTGCCGGTGCTGGTGCCGAAGATGATGTAGGTGCTGGTCCAAGCTGGTCAAGGTAGCCCTTGGCGGTGGCTGCCTCGGGGCTGTCCGGCGCCAGCGCGACGACCGAGTCCCACGATTTGCGCGCAGCATCCTCGCGGCCCGAGAGCATGGCGATCACGCCGGCTTCGAGCCCGATCGGCGCGCCGAGCGGATCGCCATGCGCGGCAAGGCTGGCGGCAACTTCGATATCGCGCTGCGCCCGGTCGAGATCCTTGCCGCGCCGCGCGAGCGTGGCGGAAAGCAGCCAGCCTTCAGGATCGTTCGGCGCCAGGCGGTGCGCTTCTTCCAGCGCGCCGCTTGCTTCGGGCAGGCGGTTTTGTGCGACGAGCGCGCGCGAGCGGTCGATCTGCACTGCGCCGCGGCTGGCGTTCTCCTCGGCAGTGGGCGCCTTTGATGGCGGATCGGCAAGCGCCTTGTCGAACCAGGCGAGCGCGTCATCAGCCTTGCCGCCGGCGAGCGCCGCGTTCCCCGCCATCGCCTGCAGCGCGGCGCGCGCGGCAATGTCGGTCGCGGAAACTTGCGCCGCGCTTTCGGCAAAGGCGGTCTCCGCTGCGGCATAATCGCCGCTATCGGCCAGCAATTGCCCCAGGCACTGCGCCGCCGCGCCGCGTTCCGGATTGGCGGGGGAAGCGGGCGTTTCGGAAAGCCACGTGCGGGCCGCCGTGATCGCCGCAGACGGGTTCTCCCGCCCGGCGGCAAGGCACCTGGCGTAGCGCGAAGTGGCAGGGCGCGCCGGTGCGGCAGCCGGGTTCGCGCTTTGGGTTGCGGGCTGGATCGCCCCCGGCGCGGGCGGCGGCACTTCCGTCTCGTGCTTGCGGCGCGGGATCGGCAGCGGCGAGGCTTCGAACGGGTGCGGGTTGGGGCCGATCTGATGCCAGACATCGGCCATCAGCGGGGCCTGGGCGGCAATCAGGGCAGGGAGCAGGATTAGCATCAGAGATCCTTCAAGCCTCGCTCAGCGCGTCCAGCTGGCCAAGCAGCACGGCAATATCGGCCGGGCGCGAGAGGCGGTGGTCCCCGTCCTTGATCAGGTGGACCTGCACATCGGCTGAACGCAGCGCCGCCGCGAGCCTGATCGAAATGTCCCACGGCACATCGCGGTCGGCCTGCCCGTGGATCAGCCGCACCGGGCCATCGAAGGCCACCCCGCGCGCGAGCAGCAGGCATTCCATCCCCGCCGCCCAGAACTTTGCGTAAGTCGGCGTCGGCTCAGGGCCATAGGGATTGTCTTCGTAGACCGTCTCACCGCGCGCAAACACGGCCTTCTGCGCCGTATCGAAGCCCCACTCGGTGAAATCGGGCGCGGGCGCGAGGCCGACGAGCGCTGCCACACGGCCACCCAGCGCCTCGGCCAGCAGCAGCATCAGCCAGCCGCCCATGCTCGAACCCACCAGGATCACGCGTTCGATCCCGAGCATATCGAGCAACGCGATCACTTCTTCGCGCCACAGCGGGAGCGACTTTTCGGCAAATGCGCCTTCGCTTTGCCCGAGGCCGGTATAGTCAAGCAGCAGGCAGGCCCGCCCTCGTGCCTCGGCGTACCTCAGCACCGCCTGCGCCTTGCCCCCGCTCATATCGGACATGTAGCCGGGCAGAAACACGATGACAGGGCCCGGCTCAGACTTGGGTCCCGGCAGGAAACGGTAGGCCATGCGTTCGCCCGAAGGCAGCGTGAAGTGCTGGATCATGCCGCCCTTGTGCCACCGCGCGCGCTCCGGTCAAACGGTCACAATCGCTTCTGCCGAAAGCGCGCCGGTTTCTGCCCCCTTCCGGCGGAGGCCGGTTTCTGTCAAAGCGCCCCTGATTATCAGCGAGAGCGTCCATGTCCGAAATGTTCAAGATCACCCTGCCCGACGGTTCCGTGCGTGAAGTCGCGCCCGGCACCACTCCGGCGGACATTGCCGCCGCGATCGGCCCGGGCCTTGCCAAGGCCGCAATCGGCGCGCGCGTGGACGGTGAGCTGTTCGACATCACGCGGCCCTTCGAGGGCGATGCCGCGCTCGCGCTCGTCACCACGCGGGATGAAGCCGATGCGCTCGAGCTTGTCCGCCACGATTATGCCCACGTGCTGGCCGAGGCGGTGCAGGCGCTGTTTCCCGGCACGCAGATCACCTTCGGCCCGAGCACGGACGACGGCTTTTACTACGACTTCGCGCCGAAAGACCGCGCCTTCACCGAGGACGACCTGCCGGCCATCGAGGAAGCGATGCGCAAGATCATCGCGGCGGACAAACCGCTCCGCCGCGAGGTCTGGAGCCGTGAGCAGCTGATCAGCCGCTGGAAGCAGCAGGGCGAAAGCTTCAAGGCCGAATGGGCTGCCGAACTTCCCGAGAACGAGGAGCTGACGGTCTACTGGTCGGGCGATGATTGGCTCGACATGTGCCGGGGCCCCCACCTCGCCTCCACCGGCAAGCTCGATCCTGCCGCGTTCAAGCTGACGCGCGTTTCGGGCGCCTACTGGCGCGGTGACCAGGCGAACGCCATGCTCAGCCGCATCTATGGCACTGGCTGGCTCAACAAGAAGCAGCTTGATGCGCACCTTACGCGTCTGGAAGAAGCGGCCAAGCGCGATCACCGCAAGCTTGGTCAGGAGATGGACTTGTTCCACCTCCAGGCCGAGGCACATGGCTCGGTGTTCTGGCACCCCAAGGGCTACCGCATCTGGCGCGAGCTTGAGGCCTATATGCGCCGCGCCATCGATGGTGCGGGCTACCGCGAGGTCAAGACCCCGCAGGTGATGGACGCGCGCCAATGGGAGCAGTCCGGCCACTGGGGCAAGTACCGCGAGAACATGTTCGTCATCCCCGACGAAGTGCCGAACACCGAGGACGAGGGTCCGATCGTTTCGAACGATGCCGAGTGGATGGCGCTGAAGCCGATGAACTGCCCGGCGCACGTGCTGATCTTCCGGCAGGGGCTCAAGTCGTACCGCGAGCTTCCGCTGCGGCTTTATGAAAACGGCTGCTGCCACCGCAACGAGCCGCACGGCGCGCTCCATGGCCTGATGCGCGTGCGCCAGTTCACGCAGGACGACGCGCATATCTTCTGCCGCGAGGACCAGATCGTCTCCGAAGTGCGCGCCTTCTGCGAACTGGCGGACCGGATCTACAAGGACTTCGGCTTTACCTATTCGATCAAGCTCGCGCTCCGCCCCGAAAAGCGTTTCGGCACCGAAGAGATGTGGGACAAGGCCGAGAACGAACTGCGCCATGCCGTAGTCGAAGCCGGGCTTGCCACGCCGGAATACGGCTGGGAAGAACTCCCCGGCGAAGGCGCGTTCTATGCGCCCAAGCTCGAATGGCACCTGACTGACGCAATCGGCCGCACCTGGCAAGTCGGCACGATCCAGTCTGACCGGGTGCTGCCCGAACGGCTCGACGCTGCCTATGTCGGCGAAGATGGTGAGAAGCACCGCCCGGTCATGCTCCACCGCGCGATCTTCGGCTCCTATGAACGCTTCATCGGCATCCTGATCGAACACTTCGCCGGCCGCCTGCCCGCATGGCTCGCCCCGGTGCAGGCCGTGGTCGCCACCATCGTCTCCGATGCCGACGACTATGCCCTCGAAGCCACCGCCGCGCTGCGCGCCGCCGGGATCCGCACCGAGACCGACCTGCGCAACGAGAAGATCAACTACAAGGTGCGCGAACATTCCTTGCAGAAGGTCCCCTACCTGCTGGTGATCGGCAAGCGTGAGGCGGAGGAAGGCACCGTCGCGATCCGCACGCTGGGTGAACAGCATCAGAAAGTCGTGCCGCTGGCGGAAGCCATTGCGATGCTTAAGGCCGAAGCGACCCCGCCGGACCTCAAGACCTGATCGCGTCGCTCGATCTGCCACTGCTGTCGCTCGCACTTTGCGTGCTGGCGGCGTTTGTCGCGGCCTTCGTGCGCGGTCTGGCGGGCTTCGGCATGGCGATCCTGCTCGTGCCGCTGATCGCGCTCGTCATCCGACCGGGTGAGGCGGTGGTCGTCTCCAACATGCTCGGCCTGCTGATCGGCCTCGTCGGCGCGCGCAAGGTGTGGAACGTGGGCGAGAAGAGCGCTGGAGTCATTGGCGGCCTTGCGATGGTGCTGACGCCGCTGGGCCTGCTTGCGCTCTTCGCAACACCGCCCGCGGTCGCGCGTGTCCTGATCGCGGTCGTCGCGATCGGCGCTTTCGTGATGGTCATGCTTCCGGCCAAGCCCGGCCACGCACCCGGCAAGCTCGAAACCGGGCTGACCGGTGCCGCCACCGGGCTCCTCACCGGATTTGCCGGCATGCCCGGCCCGCCAGTCGTGCCCTACTACTTGCGCCGCCCGATCCCGCGCGAAGTGGCGCGCGCTTCGATGCTCACGGTGTTCCTGCTCACGTCCGCCGCCAGCACCACGGCAGCCCTCGTGCTGCGGCTCGCCTCGTGGCGCGATGCGCTGTTCGCGCTGCTGCTGTTCGGACCGGTGCTGATCGGCAATCACCTCGGCTCGCTCGCCTTCGGGAAAGTCAGCGATACGCTGTGGCGCGGGTTTGTCGCCTTGCTGCTCGCGATGTCGGCGTTGATGGCAGTGGTCCGCCTGCTTGGCTGATCGGCCTATGGGTAACGCCAAATAAACCCTCTCCGGTCCATAGGTGTCCACCACCAGACAAGCGGACGGACTGCGCAATGACGATCAATTTCCCCGAGCTTGCTCGCCAGGCCGCTGCCGATGGCGCGATTTCTGTCGATGAGGTGCTGGCCATGCGCCGCACCGCGTGGCCCGATGGCCGGATCGACCAGACCGAAGCCGAGGCGATTCTCGCGATCAACGAAGTCGTCTCCGCCAAGGGCCCCGAATGGGTCGACTTCCTTGTCGAAGCGGTGGGCGAATACGTGCTGAATGGCACCCAGCCCAAGGGCTATGTCGCGGATGACACCGCCGATTGGCTGATCGCGCGGCTCGATCATGATGGGCGCCTCGATTCGGCCGCCGAACTCGAACTCCTCGTCCGCGTGCTCGAAAAGGCGCTCGGCACACCGGATCGCCTCAAGGACTACGCGCTCGCCCAGATCGAACGCGCAGTCCTCACCGGCGAGGGACCGACGCGTGACGGCGGCATGCTCAGCGCCGGTTCGATCACCGAAGCCGAATGCAAGCTGCTGCGCCGCGCGATCTTCGCGAGCGGCGGTGATCGCCCCGCTGCCGTGAGCCAGCGCGAAGCCGAGATGCTGTTTCGCGTCAAGGACGCGACGCTTGGGCAGCCCAACGCGCCCGAATGGCAGCGCCTTTTCGTGCAAGGCGTCGGCAATTACCTGCAGGGCTGGAGCGGCGGCCGCGCGATCACCCGCGAGCGCGCGGCCGAACTCGATGGCTTCATGAGCGATACCTCGAGCAGCTTCGGTGCCTTCTTCAGCCGCATGAGCCGGACTGGCGCGAAGGACTTGCGCTCGGCCGCGCACGACATGCTTGCCGGCGCTCCTGCGCGCGACTTTGCCGGCGAAGCCGAGGCCGAGGCGGTAGTCACATCGCCCGAGCAATCGTGGCTCGATGGCAAGATCGGTGCGGACGGCCAGACCGACCCGCTGGAAGCGGCGCTGCTGGCATTTCTTGCCGAAGGGTGAAGCAGCCCTTCATGCGAAATTAGCCATTGCCACCACAGGAAGCGTTTACCTGCGCTCCTGCATAAGCGGGCCTATCGCAAGGGGACGTCTATGCACATTCCGGCCAGAATGCTGTCGCAAGAAGACGCGGTCGACAACCGCCGCGTCCAGCGTACGCGCGCGGGCGAGAGGGCCGGAAACCGCGTCCAGCGCATCTACGATATCTCGCGCTATGGCTGCCAGATCGAGAGCAACGATCTGACCGACGGTGCCAACGGCCAGTTCCTCGAGATCGATTTCGGCAGCGTCGTCACCCGCGCGATCATCCGCTGGTCGGACCGGGCGCGGCTCGGTGTCGAGTTTGCAAGGCCGCTCGGCTCGCGCGAGGTCGATGCGTTGCTGGCGGAACCTGTGCCAATCCGTTTGCGCAGGCTCTAGGGTCAGGACCTATTAACCGCGCCTTCGAGGTTTGAGGCAAAATGGCTCAGTGCTAGGAAGGAAGCCGCAGGAATATGTCAATATTTCAAGGCTTCCTGACGAAGCAATGGGCCATTTTGGTCAAATCCCTGCGGGACGCTGGAATGGCTTCCATCTCAGACGGAAATTCACTTGGAAAGGCAACCAGCCTTCCCGGCGTGAATTTCCGCCTGATATGTTCGCAATTCCAGCGCCTCGAAGGCGCGGTTAATAGGTCCTGACCCTAACTGCGCTCTTCCCGATTTCTTTCGTCAACCCCGCGAAGGTTGCGAGGAGATGCGCCCGCTAAACTTCAAGCCGCCGGCTTGATCCCCTTCGCCGGCTTGTACTTCGCGGCATCCGTCGTGAATTCGGCATGGCCAAGGCTGCCGAGGTAGCCGCGCACTTTGCCGACCAGACGCTGGTCCGCGAGATGCCGCACCACCGGTGTTTTCGCCGCAACCCCATAAAAGCGCATCTGGCCCATCAGACCGATACCGACCGCCGCCGCGCGCATCCTGTCGATCGCGCGGATTTTCACCCCGAAGCGCGCCGCTGCCGTCTCGCTGCCGTTGCAGAAGTTCTGCATGAAATAGACTTTTGCAAACGATCGTTCGAGCCGGGCGCGCACCTGGCCTTGCGGGGTGGCGGTTTCGATCAGGTCGGCTTCCAGCGTCGCGCGCAAGAGCCCGCCGCAGGTCGCCTCGTCAAAACCGGCGCGCAGCGAGAGCGCGCGGGCATTCCACGCATCGACGATGCCTTGGGGCGTCTGCGCCAGAAGATCCTCGGGCAGACCGAGCAGGAAGCAGCGGTAGCGCGAAAGCTCGATCTGCGCGCGCTCTTCAGGGGTGAAGTCGCTGCGGCCCTCGCGCAGCACCTTGGACGAAATGAGGAAGTCCGAGATGAGGCCGGCGGGCATCTGATCCACTTGCGGTATCGGAATGCCGTAGACCTTTTGGTCCCATTTGCCGTTCGAGAGCACATTGAAGCGCACCATCGAGTGCATCAGCCGCACCATCGCCGCCGCCTTGAAGCCGGGGCCGAACCGCGCGAGCGCGCCGGGCAGCAGCGAGGTGCCGAAGAATGTCGCGGTTTCCTTGATCCGCCGCGCGGCGGTCTTGTTGGAAAGCGTGCCCGTCAGCGCCATGGGCAGCGCTGCGTACTTGTTCATGAACGTCGCGATGAAGGCCCCGCGGATCGCCCAGGGCGCGACATTGGCGAAGGACACGCGCTGAAGCCGCGCGCCTTCTTCGACCAAGCGCATATCAACCCATGCGGGCGTGGCTTCCATCGAACGGATGAAGGTGACCAGCTCAGCCGGCGCGCCCTCCACTTTGTCGAGCCCCCTGTCGCAGGCCTCAACCAGCATATCGACCAGCCGCTTGAAGCCGTATTCCGCCATCAGCGCGGCATAGGGATCGGCCACGGCATCGCCCATCAGGGTATAAGCTGAGATCCGCTCCATCAGTTCGCGGTTTTCGAGCAGCGTGGCGGCAACCTGGGGATAGGTGCGCAATTCGCTGCCCGCAATGTCGCCATCCAGCAGCAGCCGCTCGGGCTGGATGGAGAAATCGACTGCACCATACATCGCCGGATTTTCGGTGCGCTGCGCCGCGATCCGCGCGCGCAGCTCGGCGATGGGTGTGGGCACTCCGATCAGACCGTGAAGCTTTCCCCGCA
Organism: Novosphingobium sp.; assembly: GCF_965228995.1. Classification (GTDB taxonomy): domain Bacteria; phylum Pseudomonadota; class Alphaproteobacteria; order Sphingomonadales; family Sphingomonadaceae; genus Novosphingobium. Next base: position 432,028 of record NZ_OZ245852.1, read on the forward strand.
GCCGCAGGAGCCCTTGGCATTGGGGTTCTCGAACACGAAGCCAGCGGTGAAATCATCCTCCTGCCAGTCCATCGTACTGCCGATCAGATAGAGCACAGAGCCTCCGTCGATGAAGAAGGTGCCGCCCGGTGTCTCGATCCGCTCGTCCATCGGATTGGCTGCTTCGACATAGTCCACCGAATAGGCAAGGCCCGAGCAGCCCCGGCGCGGGGTGGACAGCTTGACGCCGATCGCCCCTTCCGGCGCGCTTGCCATGAGCTTGGCGATCCGCGCCTCGGCCGAGGGGGTGAGGATCACTGCGGCAGGGCGCTGGCGGATGCGGGTGGGGGCTTCGGTGGTCATGGCTTCACCTATATGGGTAGCGCTCAAAGCATTCCTAGCTCAAGCTTGGCTTCATCGCTCATCTTCTGCGGGTCCCAGGCCGGATCCCACACCAGATTGACCTCGGCATCGCGCACGCCGGGCACCGCTTCGACACGCAGCTCGACTTCGGCGGGCATCGATTCGGCCACCGGACAATTCGGCGTGGTCAGCGTCATCGACACCACGACCGAACCTTCGGCGCTTACGTCCACCCCGTAGATCAGCCCCAGGTCATAGATATTGACCGGGATTTCCGGATCGAAAATCTCCTTCAGCGCGGCAACCACGCCCTCGTAGATGTCGCCCCCTGGCTCGCCCGGCGCGGCTTCGGTGGGCTTCTCCGCAAGGAAGCCCTCCAGATAGTCGCGCTTGCGCTCCAGCTTCTCGGCGGGAGATTCAACTGCCTCCTCGACGCGCGCACGGCGCGGCGGCTCGACGCCTTCGACTTCCTCGATTTCGATCCGGTTCATCCGAATATCCTTAAGGTCCGCTCGATGCCGCGCACCAGCGCCGCAACATCGCTTTCGTCACTGTAAATCCCGAAACTCGCGCGCGCCGTCGCCGGAACGCCGAGATGCTCCATCAGCGGCTGTGCGCAGTGATGCCCTGCGCGGATCGCCACGTTCTCCTCATCGAGGATCGTGCCGAGATCGTGCGGGTGCACGCCTTCGAGCGCGAAGCTGACGATCCCGGCGCTGTCCGCCGGTCCGAACAGCCGCACGGCATTGAGCCGCCCGAGTTCGGCGCGCGCCAGTGCGACAAGCCGCGCTTCATGCGCATGGATCGTAGCGAGCCCCGCCCCGGTGAGGAAATCCGCCGCCGCGCCAAAGGCAATCGCCTCGACAATGGCCGGCGTGCCCGCCTCGAAGCGCTGCGGCGCGGGCGCCCAGGTCGTCTCCGCGAATGTCACGCGGTCGATCATCGAGCCGCCGCCCTGCCATGGCGGCATGGCATCGAGCAGGTCCTTGCGGGCCCAGAGCGCGCCGATCCCGGTCGGTCCGTAGAGCTTGTGCGCGGAGAACACGTAGAAATCGCAGCCCAACGCCGCGACATCGACCGGCAGGCGCGCCGCAGCCTGGCAGCCGTCGAGCAGGATCTTCGCGCCAACGCCGTGCGCCAGTGCCACCGCGCGCGGCGCATCGAGCACCGAGCCGAGCACGTTCGACACATGCGCAAACGCCACCAGCTTGTGCGCCGAGGTGAGCATCCGCTCTGCCGCGTCGAGATCGATATGCCCGTCTGCGGTCAGCGGGCAGACGTCGATTTCGAGGCCGGTCCGCTCGCGGATCAGCTGCCAAGGCACGATGTTGGAGTGGTGCTCCAGCTGCGAGAGCAGCACGCGGTCGCCCGGCTTCAGATTGCTCACGCCCCAGGTCTGCGCCACCAGATTGATCGCTTCGGTCGCGCCGCGGGTGAAGACCACTTCATCCTCGCGCCCGCCAATCAGCGCCGCAACAGTGCGCCGCGCCGCCTCGTAAGCCAGCGTCATCTCGGCCGAGCGGGTATAGACCCCCCGGTGCACCGTCGCATAATCCGCACCCATCGCGCGCACCATGGCGTCGATCACGCTCAGGGGTTTCTGCGCGGTGGCGGCAGTATCGAGGTAGTGCCAGCGCTTGCCATCGGCATTGACGAGGCCGGGCCATTCATCGAGGCGGGCGAGAGTGTCCGTGCTCATAGCAAGCCCTCCAGCGCATCCAGCGCTGCTTCGGTCAGCGCCTCGGCATCCGGGGCTCCGACGAAGGCTTCGGCGATGAAGGCATGCAGCATCAGCTTCTTGGCCTCCGCAGGCGGCAGCCCGCGCGATTGCAGATAGAACAGGCCCTGCGGGTCCAGTTCACCGACGGCGCAGCCATGCGCGCACTTCACATCGTCGGCGTAGATTTCGAGTTCAGGCCGCGCATTGGCGGTTGCCGTGCGTTCGAGCAGCATCGCGCGGATCGATTGCTCGCCATCGGTGCCGATTGCCCCGCGCGCGACATGGACCTTGCCGAGATAGGTGCCCGTCGCCTGCCCGCCGAGCACCGAGCGGACGACCTGCCGGCTCACCGCATCAGGCTGGAGATGGCGCACCTCGGTCACGATTTCCAGCGTCTGCGCTCCGCCGCCCAGCTGCGCCGCGCCGAAGTGAAACGAGGCGCCCCGGCCCAGCACGGCGGTAACGGCGATCCGGCCATAAGCCTGACCGGCATTCAGCACGCGAAGGTCGAAGCTCGCGCCGTCTTCCAGCGTGATGAGGAGTTCGCGCGCCTCAGCCGCATCGCTGCGCGCGGTGATCGCCAGCGCATCGCTCGTACCGGCGGCAACGCGGATTTCCTGCAAGGCCAGCGGCCAAAGGGGAGCGAGTGCTGCCAGATCGGCGTAGCGATAGGCCTCGTCTCTTTTTGTAGGCAGAGGGGCGAGACTAGCCACGGGCCACCTCGCAGCGCACCATCGGGATCGCAGCTTCCGAAACCTTGGCGCCATTGCGCTCAAGCACGTGAAGCACCAGCATGCGGCTATCCGGGCTGAGCACATAATCCGCAGTCAGCGCCACGCCGAAATCGTCATCGCTCTCGCGCACCAGGATGTGCCGATCGCCCAGCGTTTCGACCACCTTGACCACGCCCCAATAGTCGCCCTCGGTGTTCATCGAGGCCGTCACGATCCGGCGCGCATACTTGTCTCCGCAGGCCCCCGAAGTGGGCGCCCATTCGCCGAGGAACGCCGCCGGCATCGCAGCTGGCGGCGCAGCCGGCGCGGCAGGCTCTGCCGCCATGGCAAGGGCGAGCAGCAGGCTCATGCCGCGACTGCCTCGTAGCCTTCGTTTTCCAGCTGATGCGCAAGCTCTGGCCCGCCCGACTTCACAATCCGCCCGCCCGCGAGCACATGGACGAAGTCCGGCTTCACGTAATCGAGCAAGCGCTGGTAATGCGTGATCAGCAGCACGGCCTTGTCGGGCTTGCGCATGATCGCATTGATGCCCTCGCCGCAAATGCGCAGCGCATCGATGTCGAGGCCGCTGTCGGTCTCGTCCAGAATCGCCAGCTTGGGCGCGAGAATGCCCATCTGCACCATCTCGGCGCGCTTCTTCTCGCCGCCCGAAAAGCCCACGTTCACCGGACGCTTGAGCATGTCCATGTCGAAGCGCAGCAGCCCCGCCTGCTCCTTGGCGAGCTTGATGAAGGCCGCACCCGAAAGCGGCTCTTCGCCATGCACCTTGCGCTGAGCATTGAGCGCCTCGCGCAGGAACTGCAGATTGGAAACGCCGGGGATCTCGACCGGATACTGGAAGCCAAGGAACAGCCCCGCCGCCGCACGCTCGTGCGGTTCGAGCGCGAGCAAGTCCTGTCCGTCGAACTCGACCGAGCCGCCGGTCACTGCATAGCCCGGACGGCCGCCCAGCGTGTAGCCGAGCGTCGATTTGCCCGCGCCGTTGGGGCCCATGATGGCGTGGATTTCGCCCGCGTTGATCGTGAGCGACAGGCCTTTGAGGATGGGCTTGTCGGCAACGGTGGCGGAGAGGTTGTTGATTATGAGCATCACTTTTTTCCAAGCTTCAGCACAGCTTGTTTTACTAACTCGCCGCGATCATTGAGGAATATGCCGGAGCCATTGTACCCGGGTCGTAGCAACTTAATGGTCGCTAGGTTTGCTGCTTGCAGGAAGTGTCCAACCTGTTGCGCCCCGGCGTAAGAAACACTGAGCTTTTCAGCTAGCCCAGTGTAGCCAGACGTTCTCGACTTGCCACACAGTTCAATGACCCGTCGCTGGATGTCTGTCATTGTTTTGGCGAAATACGCAGCATCTTCTGATGTCATCGCCTTCCTCCTCGTGGTCGAGTACGTGCTCGCCGTTCGGAATGGCTAGCGCGCATCGCATCGGAGACGTGCTGCGCTGCGGCTGCAGGATCGGCGAGCACGGCGGCGGCGGCAATGCGCTCCACCCGGTAGCCCACTTCGGTCAGGCTCTTGTCGCGCGCGGCGGTGAAGGCCGCATCGGCATCGCCATCGATCTCGACGACCAGCATCAGCTGCTTGCAGGCGAAATCGACAATCGCCGAGCCGATCACCGCCTGCCGCTTGAAGCTGTAGCCGCCGGTTTCGACGCGGGTCAGCGCATCGGCCAGCGCTTCCTGTGCATCGCTCGGATTGCGGCGCATCTCGCGCGCGCGCTCGTGCAGGACATCGAGCCGCGATTCGGAAATCGCCCAGCCGCGCCCCTTCTTCTGCAGCGTCGGCGCATCATCTCCGCCGATACGCAGCGAAAGCTTGGGCTTGGCCGGAGCTTCCTCCGCCGAAGCGAGTGCCGGCAGGGCAAAACGCTTGTGCACACGGTCCACCGGAGTGCCGTCCGCAAGCGGCACGCCCGGGGTCACGCCGTGATCGATGAACCCCTGCTTGATGTAGAACGCGAGGCCGCCCGTGTTATCGCCGCGGATCGTTGCGTTGATCGCGCTGAGGCCCAGTTCGGCCGCGCGGCTGGCCGTCGCGGCAAACAGTGCCGAGCCGATCCCGCGCTGCGTTCCGCCGATACGCGCGAAAGTGCCGATATCGCCGACGTCTTCGGGCAGGCCGGGATAGCGCCCCAGTGTCTGGAAGCCGAGCAGCGTACCGTCCTCGTCCTCCGCCACGAAGCAGCAGTGGACATTTGGGCCGGTGAGATAGGCAGCGTCCAGCGCCGCGGGCGTGAAGGGCTGCTGCAGCGCGGTCGTCCCGCCCGCCGCGATCACGGCGTTGAGCAGGTCCGCCAGCTCGGCAGCATCGTCCGCTCCCGCCTGGCGCACAGTGAGTGTCAGCGTCATTGGGAGTCCTTCCTGCCATTGCAATTGGCGAGGAAATCCGCGCGCATTTCGTCGAACAGCTGCCGCCACGACGTTTCGACGGCGCGGGCATCGTCAAGCTGCTTCTGCCGCGCATCGAGCTGGCTCAACGCGTTCGCGGTGCTCGCCTGCCCGGCGGGCGTGCCTGCGCCGGGATCACCCGTTGGCCCAGCAAGCAGCGCGGCCCGATCGCGCGCGATAGCACGCTGTTCGGCATAGGCGGCGGCAGCAAATTCCGTGCGCCGATGCGGTTCGCTGCTGATCATCTTGTGAATTTCGGAACGGCTGCAGGTCTTCACAGCTTCGAGCGCGGGTGCCGAATCGGGTATCTGCAAGCCGCTCAGCAGTAGCATGGACAGGATCATCCGACCGACCCTTCAAGACTGATGCCGAGGAGCTTCTGCGCTTCGACGGCAAACTCCATCGGCAGCTGCTGCAGCACTTCGCGGGCAAAACCGTTCACGATCAGCGCGATGGCATCTTCCTGCGCAAGGCCGCGCTGCATCGCGTAGAACAGCTGGTCGTCCGAAATCTTGCTGGTGGTCGCCTCGTGCTCGATCGTCGCCGAAGGGTTGCGCACCTCGATATAGGGCACGGTATGCGCACCGCAGTCCGCGCCCAGCAGCAAACTGTCGCACTGGGTGAAGTTGCGCACGCCCTCGGCCTGCGGAGCCACACGCACGAGGCCGCGATAGGTGTTGTTCGAATGGCCCGCGCTGATCCCCTTCGACACGATGGTCGAGCGGGTGTTCTTCCCGTTGTGGATCATCTTGGTGCCGGTATCGGCCTGCTGGTGATTGTTGGTCACCGCCACCGAATAGAACTCGCCGACCGAGCCTTCGCCGTTGAGCACGCAGCTTGGATACTTCCACGTGATCGCCGATCCCGTTTCCACCTGCGTCCAGGAAACCTTGCTCCGCGCGCCCTGGCACAGCGCGCGCTTGGTCACGAAGTTGTAGATGCCGCCCTTGCCGTCGGCATCGCCGGGATACCAGTTCTGCACGGTCGAATACTTGATCTCGGCATCGTCGAGCGCGACGAGCTCGACCACGGCAGCGTGAAGCTGGTTCTCGTCGCGCTGCGGGGCGGTGCAGCCTTCAAGATAGGAAACATAGGCCCCCTTGTCGGCGACGATCAGGGTGCGCTCGAACTGGCCGGTGTTCTCCGCGTTGATGCGGAAATAGGTGCTCAGCTCCATCGGACAGCGCACACCCTCCGGGATGTAGACGAAGGTACCGTCTGAAAAGACCGCGCAATTGAGTGCTGCGAAGTAGTTGTCCTGCATCGGCACGACGCGGCCCAGCCACTTGCGCACCAGATCGGGATATTCGCGGATCGCCTCGCTGATCGAGCGGAAGATGACGCCGGCCGCTTCAAGCTCCTTGCGGAAGGTCGTCGCCACCGAAACGCTGTCGAACACTGCATCGACCGCGACCCTGCGCGCGCCTTCGACGCCCGCGAGCACTTTCTGCTCCTCGAGCGGAATGCCGAGCTTTTCGTAGATGCGCAGGATCTCGGGATCGACTTCATCAAGGCTGCCGAGCTTGGGCTTCACCTTGGGCGCGGCCCAGTAATAGGACTCCTGATAGTCGATCGGCGGAATGCTCAGCTTGGCCCAGTCCGGCGTCGGCATCGTCAGCCAGTGGCGATAGGCCTTGAGCCGCCACTCCAGCATCCATTCCGGCTCTTCCTTCTTGGCCGAGATGTAGCGGACGGTATCCTCCGACAGCCCCTTGGGGCCATATTCCTGCTCGATGTCGGAAGACCAGCCATGCTCGTAGTCCGCCACCCGCGCCGCTGCATCGCGCGCCGCCTGATCCTTGATCTCGATACCCGTATCCTCGCTCATGCTGCCGCTCCTGCCGCTGCGGGCCGCGAAAGCTGGGTCAGCGAAACGCCGGCGAGCGCGCCGCGCAGCGCTTCATCGACCATCGGCCAATGCGGACGCACCGTGCATTCTGCCTCCAGCGTGCAATCGTGGCGGCCGTGGACGCTGCAGGGGGTGAGCGCGATCGGCCCCTCCACTGCCTCGACAATATCGGCCAGCGAAATCGCCGCCGCCGGCCGTGCCAGCTTGAGCCCGCCGCCCAGCCCGCGCGACGACTTGAGCAGCCCCGCGGCGGCCAGCTTGCTGACGAGCTTCTGCACCGTCGGCACCGGTAGGCCGGTCTCATCGGCCAGCTGCTGCGCCGAAACCCGCGCCCCGCCCGCAGCATGGCGCCCGCAATGACGCGCGGCGGCGGTCATCGTCACCACGGCATAATCGGCCATGCTTGAAAGTCGCATTGCGGCTGTTCCTGCGAAAAAAAGCGGCCCGAAATGAAATCGGACCGATCTGCTCCGGTTATCTAGGCGATGAGCCTGCACAGTGCAAGCCATGGGCCATGCCCCAAAATGCGGGCGGGCGCAGGAACCGCCCCGATCCGCGCCTGTTTCGCACTTCGCGCCAGGCACAAAAAAAGGCGACCGTGCCAGGGCACGGCCGCCATGAAGTCGAGAACTCGGATACATTGCTGCACCGAGCCCTTCGGGTCGCATGAGTCTGGTAGATCAACGGAAACCCAAAGAATTGTACGGATTCGACAAAATCGGTGGCACGCAGGCCACAGCCGAACGAATTCAAGGCTTAACCGGCGGTTAACTGACAATCTGGTTGCAATTGTCGCTTGGCGCGCACCCTTGAGGCGGCAATAGAACACGCCAACCGTTGTCGGCCCGGAGGGAATCGCTCAAGCATGCTCTATTCGATTTGCCGTCCCCTGCTGTTCCGCATTCCCGCCGAGACTGCCCACCGCCTGACGATCGCCGCCCTGTCCGCCGCGCCGCGTGCCGGCCGCGCCGCGCCGCAGCCGCTGCTGTGCCAGCGCGTCGCGGGCCTCGTCTTCCCCAATCCGGTTGGTATTGCCGCGGGGTTCGACAAGAACGGCGAAGTGCCGGACGCGCTGCTCGGCCTTGGCTTCGGCTTTGTCGAGGCGGGCACTGTCACCCCTCGACCGCAGGAGGGCAATCCGAGGCCCCGGCTGTTCCGCCTTGTTGAGGACAACGCGGTGATAAACCGCATGGGCTTCAACAATGCGGGCGCACAAGTGGTCGCCGCCCGACTCGCGGCCCGGCAGAAGCGGCCCGGAGTCGTCGGCGCCAATATCGGCGCCAACAAGGATTCGGCGGATCGCATCGCGGACTACGCGGCGATGACGCGGATCATGGCCCCGCTCGCGAGCTACCTCACGGTGAACATCAGTTCGCCCAACACGCCGGGCCTGCGCGCGCTGCAGGATCCTGCCGCGCTTGCCGATCTGCTTGACGCGGTGATCGAGGCGCGCGGCGCGTTGCCGACAAAGCTGTTCCTCAAGCTCGCGCCGGATCTGACCAGCACCGATATCGATGCGATCTGCCGCATCGCGCTCGACAAGCATCTCGATGCCCTGATCGTGACCAACACCACTATCACCCGCCCGGCGCTGCGCTCGCCGCTGGCCGGGGAGGCAGGCGGGCTTTCAGGTGAACCGCTCCGCCCGCTCGCGTTGCAGGTGCTGCGAGACTTCCGCTCTGCCACCGGCGGAGCGATCCCGCTGATCGGAGTGGGCGGTATCGCCAGCGCGGAAGACGCCTGGGCGCGCATCCGCGCCGGGGCCAGCCTGATCCAGATTTACAGCGCGCTCGTCTACGAGGGCCCGGGTCTGGTGCAGCGGATCGTTGACGGGCTGGCCAAGCGCGTGAGCGCCGAAGGCATGAGCAGCATTGCCGAGGCGGTCGGCAGCGAATAACGCTGCGTCATGGCATTCCGTTTCGTCCGCTCGCTCGCGCCTGCCGCGCTGTTCGTTTTTGCACAGGCCTGCGCGCCGCTGCCCAACGCGGCGCGGCCCGTCACCGCACTAGCACCCGAAGCGCCGCCCGCCTCCGAGGATATGGGCGTCGTCACCGCCGCCGATCCGCGCGCCGCGGCGGCAGGGGCGGAAATGCTACGCCTTGGCGGATCGGCCACCGATGCCGCCATCGCCGTGATGCTTGCCCTCAACGTAGTCGAACCGCAGAGCTCAGGGATTGGCGGCGGCGGTTTCCTCGTCACCGCCAGCGCTGCGGGCGATGTACAGAGCTTTGACGGGCGCGAGATGGCTCCGGCCGCTGCCACGCCGGACTGGTTCATCGTCGATGGCAAAGTGCTCAGCCACAGCGATGCCGTTCCGGGCGGGCGCAGCGTCGGCGTGCCGGGCAACCTGCGCCTTGCCGCGATGGCCCATGAACGCAGTGGCAAGCTGCCGTGGCGCGTGCTGTTCGGCCCGGCAATCCGCCTTGCGGCTGACGGCTTCGCGATCAGCCCCCGCCTTGCCAGCACGCTCGCCTTCGCGTCCGACATCGCCGGGCTCGATCCCGCGGCCCGCGCCTTGTACTTCGGAGCGGACGGCGCCCCGCTCCCCGTCGGCACCATGGTGCGCAATCCCGCGCTTGCCGCAACGTTCGAGAAGATCGCCGCGAACGGGGCAGACAGCTTCTACCTTGGCGACAATGCCAAGGCGATCGCCGCCAAGGTCGGCACCGCACCGCGCAACCCCGCGCCGATGTCGACCGCCGATCTTGCTGGTTACACCGCCAAATCGCGCGATCCGGTCTGCGGCCGTTACCGGGTCTGGCGCGTGTGCAGCATGGGGCCGCCGTCTGCCGGCGGGATCACCGTGCTGCAGACGCTGGGCGAACTTGAACGCTTCGATCTGAAAGCCATGGGCCCCGCCTCGCCCACCGCCTGGCACCTGATCGCCGAGGCCGAGCGGCTCGCCTTTGCGGACCGCGACGCCTGGCTCGCCGATCCCGATTTCGCCCCGGTGCCGACAGCAGGCCTCATCGATCCTGCGTATATCGCCGCGCGCTCGGCGCTGATTTCGGAGACTGCGACGATCACCGATACCGCACCCGGCAAACCCGCCGGCGCGAGTGACAAGTTCGCGGTGGCCGGGCCCATCCCCGAACATGGCACGACGCATTTCGCCGCGGTCGACCGCTGGGGCAATGCCGCGAGCTACACCTCCACCGTTGAAAGCGCCTTCGGTTCGGGCCTCATGGTCGGGGGATACTACCTCAACAACGAACTCACCGACTTCAATCTCGATCCCAACCGCAACGGCAAGCCTACCATGAACCGCATCGAGGCCGGCAAGCGCCCGAGGAGTTCGATGAGCCCGGTCGTGGTCTACGGCCCGGATGGCCACTTGCGCCTGATCGCCGGCGCCGCGGGCGGATACACCATCCCGCCCCAGGTGATCCGCGTGATCATCGGCACGCTCGATTGGAACCTCTCCGCGCGCGACGCCATTGCGCAGGGCATCGTCATGCCCGCCCCCGGTGCGCTTGCGGTCGAGGCGGGGACGCCGCTGGCCGCTATGGTCCCGGCGCTGCAGGCGCTCGGCCACACCAGGGTCGTCGCCGTGCCGATGCGGCTGAAGGCCAACGCCATCGAATGGGTTCCGGGCGAGAACGGCAAGGGCCACTGGGTTGGCGCCGCCGATCCGCGCAGCGAGGGCGCGACCGCCTCGCCCTGACACCATATCCACAGCCCGCCTTGCCCTTCCGCTACGGCACTCCTAGTTTCCTGCCCAAACACAAGGCCCGCCCGTGCGGGCATCAACGGGCCAGGGGATCATTGCGCCGTGCAGCTTTCCGATTTTGCGTCCTTTCCCAATCTCGTCGCCATGTTCCTCGATCGGGCGGAGTTCTTCGGGGATCGTCCGTTCCTCTGGGCCAAGCGCGGCGGGACGCGGCAATCGCTGAGCTGGCGCGAGGCGGCGGACCAGGTCTGCCTGCTGGCCGAATCGCTGCGCAGCCTCGGGCTCGATCCGGGCGACCGGGTCGTGCTGGTTTCGGAAAACCGGCCCGAATGGTGCATCGCCGATCTGGCGATCATGGCCGCGGGGCTGATCACTGTGCCGGCCTATGTCACCAACACCGAGCGTGACCATCTCCATGTGCTCGAAAACTCGGGCGCACGCGCGGTCATCGTCTCCAATGCCAAGCTTGCCCAGCCGCTGCTGACAGCCTGCCTCAGTGCGGCGCCGGTGGCCCAGATCATTGGCATGGAGCCGCTGCGCCGCATGCAGTCCGATCGCATCGGCTTCCACGATTGGTCCGCGCTCACCGCTGGCGATGCGGTTCCCGCGCGGCTTTCGGTGGCCGCGCGTGTTGCCGCGATTGGCCGCTCGGATACCGCCTGCATCATCTACACCAGCGGCACCGGCGGCGCACCGCGCGGGGTATGCCAGCACCACGGCGCGATCCTGTGCAATGTCGATGGCGCGGCGCATGTCGTGGCCGAGGATCTGGGTTGGGATACCACCGGCCGCGAGACCGAGGCGTTCCTGTCCTTCCTCCCCCTCAGCCATGCCTACGAGCATTCCGGCGGCCAGTTCCTGCCCATCGGCCTGGGCGCGCAGATCTACTATGCGGAAGGCCTCGAAAAGCTTGCCAGCAATATCGAGGAAACCCGGCCGACGCTGATGGTCGTCGTGCCGCGCCTGTTCGAGGTGCTGCGCGCGCGGATCATGAAGCAGGTCGAAAAGCAGGGTAAGCTGCCCAACTACCTGATGGCCCGCGCCCTCGCGATCGGCGCGCGCAAGGCAGACGGCAGCGCCAACATCGTGCGCCGGATCATCGATGCGCCGATGGATTTCTTCATCGAACGCACGCTGCGCCCCAAGATCCGCCAGCGCTTCGGCGGGCGGTTGAAGGCCCTCGTCTCGGGCGGTGCGCCGCTCAATCCCGATGTCGGCCTGTTCTTCGATGCGATGGGCCTCACCATGCTGCAGGGCTATGGCCAGACCGAGGCGGGGCCGGTGATCAGCTGCAATCGGCCCAAGGTCGGCCTTGCGATGGATACCGTCGGCCCCCCGCTGCGCGGCGTCGAGGTCAAGATTGCCGACGACGGCGAAATTCTCGTGCGCGGCGAACTCGTCATGCATGGCTACTGGCGCAACGATGCCGAAACCCTGCGCGCGATCCCGCAGGATGGGCCGCAGGCGGGCTGGCTCCACACCGGCGATATCGGCCATTTTGACGAGAAGGGCCGCATCAAGATCACCGACCGCAAGAAGGACATGATCGTCAACGACAAGGGCGACAACGTCTCTCCGCAGCGGATCGAGGGCATGCTCACGCTTCAGCCGGAGATCGGGCAGGCGATGGTTTCGGGCGACAAGCGGCCCTACATCGTCGGCCTGATCGTCCCCGATGCCGAATGGGCGATGGAATGGGCCCGCGCCGAGGGCGAGAAGTTCAACCTCACCGCCCTGCAGGACCTCCCCGCTTTCCGCACCGCCATCCGCGCGGCGGTCGACCGGGTGAACAAGGACCTCTCGGTGATCGAAAAAGTCCGCCAGTTCACCTTCGCCGACGAGGCCTTCACCATCGACAACGAGGAAATGACCCCCTCGATGAAGATCCGCCGCCACAAGATCAAGGCGCGCTACGGAGCGAGGATCGACGGGTTGTACAAGGGCTGAGCGGCGATCAGCGCCAGTTTTCCGGCAGCGGGGCGCCGGGTGATTGCCATGGGCCGACATAGAGCCCGTTCTTTTTGCGAGCCGCTTCGAGGCTGTTTTTGTCCGACAGCGCCTTGATCGCCTGGGCGGACAGAAAGTCTGACCGCCCCTTTTCGATCAGGGCCTGCCACTGCTCTGCGCTGACCCCCTCCGTGCGGCCCAGAAACAGGGGAGCAGCGCGCTCGAATGATGCCGCCCGCTGCATCAGATCGCGCATGGCGTCGATGTCGCTGCCCGCCCATTCGTTGAGCCCTCTGCCAAGCGACTCGGCAATCGAACCGTAGAGCGCTGGCGCACCGCTCGGATCATCGCTCGTCTTGAGCCAAGGATATATGCGGATCTGGAACACATAGTACCAGAACACCGCCTGCGCCGTGTCGCCCGATTGCAGAAGCACGGTGATCACCGGGATATAGCCGAAGGGTTCTACCGCGTCAGGGTGCGCCGTGACATGAGCGACAGCCTGCTCGCGCTTGCTGGCGACTGGGGACTGCAGCCAGATCGCGGCTTCGTATGAGGTCAGCAGCTGCGCCGGATCGCGGTATTCGGTTCCATCGTACTGGTAGGGATCGCCCAGCCCGGGAAGTATCTTGCCGGCTTGAAGGCACGAGGGGGTCATATCGTCCATCGGACCACCCGAATCATTTTGGTAAGGCGCAACAGTCCCGTCGAAATACCCCAAGACCTGCGCGCGAACGGCATCGAAAGCCGGAGCAGAGTTCTCCTCCAGCTTCCCAGGATCAATGGCGCCATCGGAATTGCAGGTCAGATGCCTGAGCTCAAAGATCGGCTTCTCGGGTGTGCTGTACTCGTCCGAGTGTCGTGCATAGACGGCGGTGACCTGATTTCCGTCCCGTGGCCTCACGATGAACAGCCAGTTCGTCGGATCGCTGGTGGCACGATAGATGTTGTAGTCTACGCGCTTTGCCGCCCCCTTTTCCGCGAGAATCCAATTGCCGGATGCCAGCAGCGCCCGTTCATTCGCGTCCACCAGCGCCGTGGTCGCCGCATCAACCCCTTGCTTGTCGCCCGACAAGAACGCGGCGGACTGCAGTAACCAGAGATTCCGGGTCTTGAGGCGATCCTGATCCGAATCGCGAAACTTCTGCAACTGCGCCAGCGCAGCTTTTGGCTGATATCGAGCAAGACTGGCTTCGGCCTGTAGCGAGGCCAGATCGCGAAGCGCCTCCTCGTCACCCGCGCAGGTTTGCTCCAGGGTGCCAAGCATCTTTACCTTGTCCGCATAGTCCCGCTCAGCCGCCTTGTCTGGCTGCTCCTCGAGGTTACCCTTTGCATCGACCGCGAAGCTCATCGCGACTTTGTCGCGCACTTGGCTCAGACGCGGCCATTCGCGGCTCATCGCAGCCCGGCACGGAGACGTCGAGATCTGCTCCGCCGCCGCAACTGGGGCTGCCGAGGCGGAGGCCACAGCAAGGCTTGCGGCGAGGAGGACGGCAGCAATCATGGTAACGGCCTTCCCATACAACGACAGCGATCCGCCGCATCCTAGTGCAGCCACTTGGCAGTTGCGATCTCGCATTCCATCCATTCTGGCGCGCGCCCGCCCGCTCACGGCTCCACGATATTGAACGCCCCCGGCATAGGATCGAGCGCGGCCAGCCACGCCTCGACCGCCGCGCGGTCGCCCTCCACTTTCAGCCCGGCCATTTCCAGCTTCTCCAACGGCATCTTGAGGAAGAGCAGGCCCAGCAGCAGGCGGCGCGGGGCGGTCAGCGTGGCGGCGGCCCCCGGTGCCGCGCCCATTCGCGCCAGCATCGCGGTGCCGGTCAACTCGATCCCCGCCGTCTCGCCGCGTTCGGGCATCACGAGGTTGATCGCGGTGTGCCGCCCGGCAAGTTTCGCCGGATCGAGCCGGGTCGCGACCGAATCGAGCAGCAGCTGTGTCGGCACCGCCGCGATCATGTCCTGGCTCTGGCTCGAGGTGGCGGACGCAATGCGCCCGTTCCGAAGCTCGCTCGCGGCGGCAAGGAACTGGTTGCGCCAGATCGCACTTTCCGCCTGATAGCCCTGCTGTTCATAGCTATCCGCCAGCGCGGCGCGCGCCGCCTTGTTGGCGGGATCGGCAAAGACCGCCGCGCTCAGCAGTTCGGAGGCCCAGCGATAATCCCCCGCCTTCATCGCCGCGCGCCCCTGCGCGATCACCTTGGCCGGTCCGCCGATTGCTGCAACCAGCCGCTTGGCGTGCTCGGCCGGCGGCCAGGGGTTCAGGTTCGCCGGTACTGCATCGTACCAGCCCAGGTAGAACTGATAGACCGCCTTCGAATTGTGGCTGTAGGTTCCGTAATAGCCATGGTTGAACCAGTCCGCCGCGAGCGAGGACGGCTGCACCAGCGCTTCCGCGATCTCCGCCGGGGTCTCGCCCCGGTTCATCAGGCGCAGCGTCTGGTCGTGCAGCACGCGGTAGTTGTCGCGCTGGCTCGCCAGCATCCGGCTCACTTCCGCCTGCCCGAAGCGCGGCCAGCAGTGGCTCGAGATCACGGCATCGCTGCGCCCGCCATAGAGCCGCAGCGCCTCGTCGAGATAGCCCGCCCAGGCCCGCGTATCGCGGACCTTCGCGCCGCGCGGGGTGAGGATATTGTGGAGCGAACAGGTGCTCATCTCAGCCGAAAGCAGCACCCTGGACCCCGGCAGATAGACGTTGAGCTCACTCGGCGCCTCGCTGCCCGAAACGATCTGGAATTCCATCGGCACGCCATCGACCACTCGCGTCTCGCCGGTTTTGCTGACCGTATCGGTCGGCGCAATCAGCGTGATCGTGCCGGATGAGACGCCTAGCCCGATGCCGCTCCCCATCTGCCCTTGCGCGCCCGGCACAAGGCCGCCGCCGAACTGGTATTGCGCCCGCCGCCCCATTGCGGCCCCGGCAAGCACGTTCTCGCTCGCCGCTTCCTCGATGAAGTGCGCCGGTGCGATCACCTGCACTTTGCCCGCCGCAACGTCCGCCTCGGCCACCACCCCGCGCACGCCGCCGAAATGGTCGGCATGGCTGTGGCTGTAGATCACCGCTGAAACCGGCCGCGCGCCGAGTTGTGCGTTGACCAGCGCGAGCGCCGCTGCTGCCGTTTCGCGCGTTGTTAGTGGATCGACCAGCACCCAGCCGGTCTGGCCGCGGATTACGGTCATGTTGGAAACGTCGAACCCGCGCACCTGCCACACCCCGTCTGCCACGGCGAATAGCCCGTGCTTCCTGAGCAGCCCCACCTCCCGCCACAGCGAAGGGTTCACGCTGGCCGGCGGCGTTCCTTGCACCCAGTCATAGGCGGCGAGGTTCCACACGGCCTTGCCCGCCGCATCGCGGATTACCGGATCGGCCGCGCTTGCGAGGAAACCTTGCGCCGCAAATACGCCGTCGCGCCCATCTTCCAGCGGCAGCGCCGCCGCCACGGCCTGCTGCGCTGCCATTGTCGCCGCGCTCGCGGGCTTGGGCGCGAGCGCGGGATCGACAGGCGCATTGGCAGGCTCGGCGGCCAGCGCCAATCCCGGCACGATGGCCGCCGTCGTCACAGCCAGCCGCATTGCGCGCGCGACAAAGTGCATCAGATCCCCTCCTGTTGTTCTTGTAGCGGCAACTTGTCCGCTCCCGCCCCGACTGACAAGAGGCGCGCAAAATCCGGCCGTCTGCAAACAACACAAGCCAAACGGCTTGGATTGGTCTATGGGGCGCGCTTCTCCCGGCGTGGAGGCGGTGCGTTCAGGCCGCCACCGCATGTCCGGGCACACGTCCTTCCCCCGAAAGCCCTATGCCCTTTTCCCAGCTCCCCCCCGCCCTCGGCGCCGCCGTGGCAGCCCGTGGCTATGCCGCACCCACCCCGGTGCAGGCCGCCGTCCTCGAAGCCGAAGCCCATGGCCGCGACCTCGTCGTCTCCGCGCAGACCGGCTCGGGCAAGACCGTTGCGTTCGGCCTCGCCATGGCCGCCGAATTGCTCGCCGGTGAAGACCGCATGGGCCCCGCCGGCGCGCCGCTCGCGCTGGTCATCGCTCCCACCCGCGAACTCGCGCTGCAAGTAAGCCGCGAACTGGAGTGGCTCTACGAACAGACCGGCGCGCGCATCTCCACTTGCGTCGGCGGCATGGACGCCTCGCGCGAACGCCGCGCACTCGGCTACGGCACGCACATCGTCGTCGGCACTCCGGGCCGCCTGCGCGATCACCTTGAGCGCGGTGCGCTGCAGCTTTCCGCCTTGCGCGTCGCCGTGCTCGACGAAGCCGACGAAATGCTCGACATGGGCTTTCGCGAAGACCTCGAGGCGATCCTCGACGCGACGCCGCAGGAACGCCGCACGATGCTGTTCTCGGCAACGATGCCCGCGCCGATCGTCGCGCTCGCACGCCGCTACCAGAACAACGCGCTGCGCATCTCGACCGTCACCGAGGAACGCGGCCACGGCGATATCGATTATCAGGCGATGGCTGTCGCCCCCGCCGATATCGAGAACGCCGTCGTCAACCTGCTGCGCTTCCACGAAGCCGAGACCGCGATGCTGTTCTGCGCAACGCGCGACAATGTCCGCCGCCTCCACGCCAGCCTCACCGAGCGCGGCTTCGCGGTTGTCGCCCTCTCTGGCGAGCACAGCCAGAACGAGCGCAATCAGGCCCTCCAGGCGCTGCGCGATCGCCGCGCCCGCGTCTGCGTCGCCACCGACGTTGCCGCGCGCGGGATCGATCTGCCCTCGCTCAGCCTCGTCGTCCATGTCGAGATTCCGCGCGATGCCGAAACGCTGCAGCACCGCTCGGGCCGTACCGGGCGCGCCGGCAAGAAGGGCACTGCTGTGCTCATCGTGCCCTATCCGCGCCGCAAGCGGGTCGAGGCCATGTTGCGCGGCGCGCGCATCCCGGCGCAGTGGGTGCCGGCACCTTCGGCCGCAGATATCCGTGCTGCCGACAATGACCGGATGATGGCCGCACTGCTTGCGCCAGTCGAAGCGACCGAAGAGGACCGCGCACTCGCCGCCCGGCTTCTCACCGAACGCAGCGCCGAAGATATCGCCGCCGCGCTCGTGCAGATCCACCGGGCCCGCCTGCCCGAACCCGAAGACCTCATGAGCGGCAACGATGCCGGCCCGCCCGCCCAGCGTGAGCCGCGCGCCGGGTTCGAGCAGAGCACCTGGATGCGGCTCAACTTCGGGCGTGACCAGAACGCCGATCCGCGCTGGGTCCTGCCGCTGCTGTGCCGCCGCGGCCATGTCAGCCGCAGCGAGATCGGCGCGATCCGCATCACCGCGCAGGAAACGCTGTTCGAAGTGCCGACCGCGATCGCGGCGCGCTTCATGGATGCAGTGCGCCGCACGGCCGAGGACGCCGACGAGTTCGAAATCCAGCCCATGGACGGCGCCCCGCGCGACGAAGCTCGCAAGCATCGCCGCGAGGGCAAGCCGAACCACGCGCCCAAGCCCTATCGCCAGGCGGGCCGTCCCGAAGCGCCGAAGAAGCCGCACCGGAAGGGCCCCTGGCGGGCCAAGCCGGATCGCGCGAAGTAGGGCGTCAGGGTGTGAGGGCTATTGCTCTTGCATCCCCAATCCCCCAGCCATCGTCATTGCGGGCATAGCGAAGCAATCCAGGGCGTCACACAGACCGCTCTGGATTGCTTTGCTACGCTTGAGATGACGAGGTGACGTGACCAGGCTCTCCGCAAACCCTCAGGCCACCTCTTCCATTTCGACAAATTCAGGGAAGAAGCGCGGTGCGCACATCGACCAGGCGGGCGCGGTCGCGGCGGCTTCGCTGATCGACTGGAGCAGTTCCTTGCGGCGATCCGGGCGGATATGCGGCAGCGCCGCCGCCCCGCAGAACGCACCCGGAAGCCAGGGGCGGACTTCAGCGCCAAGCAGGCGCTCATAGAGGAAGCGATAGGCCGAGAAGCATTCGATGCGGCCTTGGGCCAGATCGAAAGTGGTGACGCGCAGCAGCGGGCCCATCACGGTTTCGAGGTCTTCGAGGCCGGGCCCTTCGCCGCTCTCGCCATCGCTTTGCAGCAGGCTACGGAGCAGCTTGAGGTCCTGGTAAATCACGTACTGGGTACGGATCGAGGCCGCTTCGGCCGGTCCGCGCGCCCAGCGCCGGAAGGCGTCGTGGCGGGCAAGGCCGACATCGAGGCTGCGCCGGATATAGCGCTGCTCGCATGGCGAAAATCCGGCAAATTCCCGCATCTCGGTCAGAATGGTCTGCGCTGTCCTGGTCGTGGCCATGAGCCCCTCGCTTCGCGTTAGCTGCCAGACACTTGCGTTCCTGTCCGGCGTTAGGGCTGAAGGTAAGTCACCGTGGTTAGGAAGAGATTAATTGGTTAATGCGCGGCATGCCGGGTGACCTTGGGAAGGCTTCGCAAGGCTTGTCAGGGCGGCAGCCTGACATACGACAGGATCGCCCGAATCGCCGGGCGAATGCGCGCTCCTCACGCTTGCAGTGGACCTATCCGCCGGAGGCGATCACGCCTTAACGGCGGCGGTATCGGAAGTACCAGACCATAGGATCAAAATCTGGGTATCCACGTGAAATAAAAATAAAATTAGTGGAACTTCAACGGAGCATTTGAGCAGTAGTAAGCACCGGGCAATCACCGGATCAGCTGATTTTTCGCGTCATAGCGCAAACTTTGCGGTGGGAAACCGCCGCCAAGTTTCACGCCGCGAATGCCTGCTATCGAACACAGCCGGTCAGCGTCGATGAACGTCCGGCCTTGACGGAGGCTGCCTACTAACTGATCGAAAGCGGACGATCGACCACGCGCCATTTCTCTCCGTTCGGAAAAGATGCCGTTGGCCTTGGAAGCCTCCTTCCGGGGAAGGCGGACTTTCGGTCCGCCAACCACGTCTCCCGGATCAGGATCGGCATCGAGAAGCGAATGCCGCCTCAGCCCGGTAGCTTGTCTGCCAGCACGCTGGGGTGTCGGATGTCGAGCGGGCCTTCCAGCAAATCGGCGGCGCGGGCACCAAGGGCCGCGGCGACCTCGCCGTTTATATGGGCCTGACGGCCAGCTTCGTCATCGAACGCGTCAAAAACCGCGAAGGTCTGCTTGTCGAACCGGACCGCAAACCAAGCGATCGTCTTGGCCTCATCCGCCACGAGAGCCTGAGCGCCGAGCAGAAACGATGCCAGTTCTTCTTCCTTGCCGGGCTTGGCTCTGAGTTCGGTGTAAAGGGCATAGTGCGTCATGGGCATTTCCAATTCTCGTTTATGAAAGACGGTGCCGCTACAGCATTGCACCACCCGAATCGCAGGGTTTACTCTTCCGGGATCAGTGCGGTGACGCGCTGAATGGCCCGCTCGACGGCCGGACGGCTTGCGACCCGGTCGTACCAAGTTTGCACGTTGGGATAGTCCTGGAGGTCGATGTCGGCGAATGCGCGGCGCCAGATCCACCCGAAATGCGCGATATCGGCGATCGTGAAATTGACGCCGGCGGCAAACGGCTGCGCCCCGAGAGTGCCATCAAGGACCGTCATCACGCGGGCTGATTCCGAGTTGAACCGGTTGAGCGCAATCGGGAGCTGCTCGGGCGCCTGCTTCTGGAAATAGCCGGCCTGCCCGAACATCGGGCCGATCCCGGTCAGATGGAAGAACACCTGTTCAAAGACGCGCGCACGCGCGATCCCCTCGGCGGGCAGCAGGCGCCCGGTCTTCTCGGCGAGGTATATGAGGATGGCGCCGGATTCGGTCAGTACCAGGCGCTCGCCGCCCGGACCGTCCGGGTCGACGAGCACCGGCACTTTGCCGTTAGGATTGCGCGCGAGGTGCTCGGGCAGCTTCTGCTCGCCCTTGCGGACGTTGACCGATCTCAAGTCGTAGGGAAGGCCGAGTTCCTCGAGCACGATCGGAACTCGAAGGCTATTGGGTGTTGCGAAGGCGTAGACTTCGATCATCGGTTGCTTCCTGATCTGGATGTTTGGCGTTCACGTGGGTCTGCGGCGCGGCGCGCACGCCAGCGCCGCGTTAGCAAATCAGAACTGCGCCGCGCCGCCATCGACATCGAGCTCGATGCCGGTGATGTAGGCGCTATCTTCGGACGCCAGGAAGACGGCCGCCTTGCCATGGTCCTCGGGGGTTCCGAGGCGGCCGAGCGGGATCGAATCGATGACACCGGGCAGCGCTTCGGCGGGAAGCAGTTCGTGGAAGCCGGGGGTCGAGGTATGGCCAGGGTTGAGCACGTTGATCCGGATACCGCTCTCTTTGGTTTCGAGGACCCACGCCCGCACCAGGCTGCGGATCGCCGCCTTGGTTGACGAGTAGACCGACAGCGCCGGCATGCCCCGGAACCCCGCGATCGAGCCAGTCAGAATGACCGAAGCGCCGTTGGGGAGGAGCGGCAACGCCCGCTGAAAGCCGAACAGCAGGCCTTTCACGTTGGTGTTGTAGGTTTTGTCGAAATGCTCTTCGGTGATTTGACCGAGCGGCCCGAACTCGAAGAAGCCGGCATTGAGCGCCAGCACGTCGATGTGCCCATGGTTTGCTTTGACGGTGGCGTAGAGACGGTCGAGATCTGCAAGGCTCGACGCATCGGCCTGAATGCCGATCGCCCCATCGCCGATTTCAGCCACGGCCTTGTTCAGCTCACTCTGGCGGCGGCCGGTAATGTACACCTGTGCGCCGTCCGCAGCAAAGGCCTTGGCCATACCAAGACCGATACCCGCGCTGCCGCCTGTCACGACAGCGATCTTGCCTTCAAGCTTCTTACCCATGTCTCGGTCCTTCGATAGCGCACCGTCGACGATCGATGCGGTGCAGGACCCTGGAAATAGGAGGTTGCCGCAACCGCACTAGACGGCGGGGCGGACTAAGCTCTATTCCACTTCGGAATATAGGTGCCCGGAATTAAGGCTATAGCTTTCTAGGGAGGAATGCTGATGAATCGCCTTGCCGCCATGGATGCGTTCGTTCGCGTCATCGACACCGGAACTTTCACGGGTGCGGCGCGCCAACTCCGGGTCGGCCAGCCTGCCATCTCGAAGATCATCGCGCAGCTTGAACAACACGTTGGTGTAAAGCTGCTTCTGCGGACGACGCAGGGTCTCAAGCCGACCGAGGCCGGCGAGAATTTCTACGACCACGCAAAGCGATCGGTGGAGGAGGCGGACGAGGCCGTATCGAAGGCGCGGGGCGTCGGTGCCGCGCTGACTGGTCGGCTGCGCATCTCCGGCGCTGTGACGTTCGGACGGCTCCATATCGTCCCGCGGCTGCCGCGCTTCATGACGCTGCACCCCGCGCTCGACGTTGAAGTCTTCCTCGACGACGGCAATGTCGATCTGGTCGAGGCCGGGATCGACATCGCACTGCGGATGGGCGATCTTCAGGATTCCTCGCTGACCGCGCGCAGGATCGGCCGGGGACCACGTATCGTCTTGGGGGCGCCTAAATATTTCGACGCCAGGGGCGAGCCGCAGACACCCGCAGACCTGATTAACCACGAGGCGGTGATCTACGACCAACGCGGTGGCGGCACGGTATGGTCGTTCACGCAAGGGGAGGCCGCGCATAAGGTGACGATGAAGGGCCGGATGCGGAGCAATGCGGCGGAAGCGGTTCGCGAGGCAGTCTTTGCGGGAATGGGGCTGGCGGTCGCATCGCGGTGGATGTTCGACCGGGAGTTGGCGGACGGCACGGTGCGGCGCGTGCTCGCCGACTGGGACCTTCCGCCGGTTGGCCTCTGGGTCGTGTTCCCGTCCGGCCGAAACGCCAGCATGAAGGCGCGCGCGTTTGCGAACTTCGTCGAACAGGACATGCGCGCGGACTTTGGCGACACGGAGTGCGGCGGTTCCTGAGTTAGCTGCCGTGAAAACGATTGACTGCCAACGGAGTGCCGTAATGATACCAGGTCGCGCTAAGCGTGACTCATACCGCAAAGTCTGAGAGGCGGACCCGTATGTCGCCCGATCTTGGCAGCGCCAACGTTGCGGACACGAGGCAAAAAGCCTTATGGCCCGGCTTGCAGAATGTAATCACCGGGCAATCACCGACGCGGACCAATTTTTCTTGAAGCGCAGTACCTTAGCGTACAGAAGGTAGCAAAATAGCGCTTCTTCGCATCAACGGCGCCGATAGGTCATATACCAGACCTCGTGCCCTTGCGCGCGGGCCTTCGCCTCGTAGCGGGTCTCGGGCCAGCCGCCGGGGCGCTTCTGGAAATCGGTGGGGGCCTGTGCGAGCCAGTCGAACTTATCGGTATGGCCGCGCATGATCATCAGCGCGTGGCGCAGATAGACGGGATGATCGGTGCCGAAGCGGAATTCGCCGCCCGGTTTCAGCTTGCGCGCGATGAGGCCCACCGGCCCGTCGTTCATCATCCGCCGCTTGGCGTGGCGCGCCTTGGGCCAGGGATCGGGGTGGAGCAGGTAGACGAACGAGAGCGCGCCATCGGGCACGCGGGCAAGCACTTCGAGCGCATCGCCGTGGTGGATGCGCACGTTGCGCAGCGGCAGACCCGTGGCGCTGCCATCAGACCCGCGCCCGCCGTCGACATGGACCAGCGCCTGCGCCACGCCGTTGAGGAAGGGTTCCGCGCCGATGAAGCCGTGATCGGGCAGCATGTCCGCCCGCCCCGCCATATGCTCGCCGCCGCCGAAGCCGATCTCGAAATGAAGCGGGCAGTCGCGCCCGAACAGGGCCTCTGCAGTAACCGGTCCTTCACCGGGCACCGCGATTTGCGGCAGCAGCGTTTCGATCAGCGCCTGCTGGGCGCTGCGCAGCGGCTTGCCCTTGGCGCGGCCATAAAGTCGATTGATGGTGAGCGGATCGCCCGGCTTGTGCGCGGTCATGGTGCGCGCCTGTGGCAGCGAGGCAACCAATGGTCAATGCCGCTCAAAACCCGCGCCTGATCCCGATCGTCCAGCGGCGCGGCGCGCCGGGGCCGAGGAAGCGCGGTGAGGACGCGCCCGGCGCCTCGGCAAGCGGGACCGAGCCGATCTCGCCAAAGGTGCCGAAGGTGGCATGGGCGCGGTCGAACGCGTTGCGCACTTCGGCGAACAGCACGACCTCGCGCACCAGTTCGACGCCTGCACGCACATCAACCAGCACATAGCCCGGCACCAGCGGCGCACGGTTCGATTCGTCGCCGAGCAGCACTTGCCCCGAGCGGGCGGAGAGCGTGCCGCCAAGGCTGAAACGCCGCCATGGGCCCGCCTTGCCGGCATAGTCCAGATTGAGATTGGCGCTGTGGCGCGGCACGCCGGGCAGCCGGTCCCCCGGCCGCACAGTGATCGCGCCGTCCGCTTCCGCTTCGGGATTGCCAGGGCTGGCGATCCGCACCAGCGAGCGGTTGGTAGCATCGCTGAATGCATAGGTCGCAGCCAGCCTGAAGCCGCCGTGCTGTGCCGTCAGCGAGAGTTCGACCCCCTGCCGCCGCGCATCGCCGAGGTTCTGGAAATAGGCACGGCCGCGCACCCCTGAAGCGACGCGGCGGATCTCGTCGCGGCTGTCCGCGCGGTAGAGCGAGGCGAGCCATGACACCCGCCAGCCGCCGGCCACGGCCTTGCCGGACGCACCTAGTTCCCAAGTACGCGCCACAACTTGCCGCAGCGGCGGATCGGCAACGAAGAAATTGGCGAGGCTGCACGGCGCGGCGGGGTCGGCGCAGGACAGTTCAGCGGGGGTCGGCGCGCGGTTGCTCTCGGCATAGCCTGCACGCAGCGACAGGCCGGGGGCGGTGTCCCAATCGAGCTCCAGCCCGGGATTGAGCCGGGTGAAGAAATGCCGTCCGCGCAGCGCGGTGCCGAGCCGGTCATCGAGCCGGATCGCGGCATAGTTGTAGCGCAGTCCGGCCTCGAGCTGCAGGCGCGGGCCGAGTGGCAACGTTTCCGCCGCGAAGAACCCGGCATAGAGATTGCGCGCCACGACCGAAACCGGCGCGATGGCGCTGTCCGCCTGCGCGATTACAGGACCCGCTGCCTGCACCCCGCGGGTATCGTCCAGCGTGCCAAGCGCCGTCGTCGCGGCAAAGGTGCTGCGACCGTAATCGAGGCTGGTGCCGAGTGTCAGCACGTTGCTGCCGCCCAGAAAGGGCCGCCGATCGGTGATCTGCGCCAGCAGGCCAAAGGCGCGCGAATCGAGCACGCCGCGATTGAGCACCGCGTAGACGGGATCGCCCGCCAGCGCTTGGATGGGGCGGCCCAGCCGGTCGGTCAGCATCTCGCGCCCGCTCCCGGTTTCGAGGCAGAGCAGGCCGGGCTCATCCTCGCAAGCTTCGATATCGGCGGCATCGCCGTTGAGCGCGCGGCTCGTCTGCCACTGTGCGTAAAGGGCCGCTTGCAGCCGTGTGGTGGGCGCAAGATCAGCCCAGGGGTGGAGGCTCAAGCGCGTGAAGCGGTTCTCGGTGCGGTCGGGATGGGTGAACACCGCGGCGCGGTGCACGGCGAGCAAGTCTTCGGGCGCGGCGCCATTTCCGCTGAGGCCGGTGCTTGCAAGGATCAGCTTGGCATGGAGCCCCGCAGCCGCGCCGTCATAGCCAAGATCGGCATAGCCGCTGGCGAGCCGCGAACTGCTGAAATCGCGCCAGCCGTTCTCGCCGCGCGATTGCAAGGCGGCAAACGCGCTCCAGCGCCCTGCTGCGCCGCCAGCCGCCACGCTCACATCATGCGCGCCGTAGGCGCCGAGTGAGGCGCTCGCCGTCACCCCGGGCACACTGCGACCCGTCGCGGTCTCGAGCACGAGCGCGCCGCCCAGCGCATTGAGGCCGTAGACCGGGCTCGGATCGACCAGCTCCACCGAGCGCAGCGCAGCATCGGGCAGCAGATCGAGCGCAATCGTATCGCCGAAGGGCAAGTTGAACCGCGCGCCGTCGAGATAGGCGGCCAGTCCCTGTGCCTGCCCTTGCGCGCCAGAAGCCGTCTGCCCGCGATAGACCAGCACGGGCTGCCAGGGGTTGCCCTGAGCATCCTGCAGGGTGACGCCGGGCAGCTGCCGCGCGAGCGCGCCGATCAGATCGGGCCGCCCGCTGCGGGCGAGATCTTCGCGCGACAAGCCGAGCGCATCGTCGCTATCCACCCCGGCGCCGGGAGCGGTGACCAGGATCGGCTGCTCATCCTGCGCGCGCGCGGCATGCGGCAGGCCTGCGGTGAGCAAGGCAGCAGCAGCAAGGCAACGGATCAGGCGCACGGCAAGCAGTCCCCTCATGGAGCGTGCCGGGTATGCGCTCCGGGCGCGGCGGACAAGAAATTTGGGATGGACGCCCGCCGGGGCATGTGGTCACTCGCAAGCCATGTCGGCCATGGATCGTCTGACCGGTGCGCCCGCGCGTGAGTCCAGTCCGCTTGCGGACAAGCTGAGCGTGCGCGAGCTTGAAGTGCTGCGGCTGCTGGCCGAAGGGCACACGATCAAATCGATCGCGGTCCAGCTCGGCCGGACCGAAGCCTCGATCAACGAACGGCTGCGCGATGCCCGCCGCAAGACGGGCATGGGCAGCAGCCGCGAACTGGCGCGGCAGCTGGGCGCCCAGAAAATCTGGGACAGAAATCCTGATCTGGCCATGACATCCCCCTCGGCGGAGGGATCGGTCCAGCTCGCAGGCCGCGGGCTGCCAGGACCGAAAGGAAAGATTGCCATGCTCATCGCCATGCCCCTCATCGCCGCAGGATCACTGCTCATGGCGGCGGATGCGCCCTATAATGCCGCGCACCGGACAGCCGCTCCGCCTGCCGCCGCCGCTGCGCGCACATCGCCGCTGGTCGGCAACTGGGCGCTGGATACGGCCCGCGTGCCGGCGGAGGAGCGCCCGCACAGCGTCACCATCAGCTTCAGCGTCGCGCC
This sequence comes from Novosphingobium sp., assembly GCF_965228995.1. GTDB lineage: Bacteria > Pseudomonadota > Alphaproteobacteria > Sphingomonadales > Sphingomonadaceae > Novosphingobium. The sequence continues at coordinate 458,470 of NZ_OZ245852.1, forward strand.
CGATCAGCGCTGGACCACCCAGGTCCGGATCGTGAACCCGGATGGCGCCGCCCTCCATGCAGAATCGACCGCCGCGCTCGATGCAGCGCCCGTGCCCATCGCCGGCAACATGGGCTTCATCGATAGCGCCTCGCTGCGCCAGCCCGCCCCGGGAACTCTGGTGATGACACTGGGCAAGGACGGCGCACCGGTTTCGACCCGGGTCTATACCGTCTCGCGCGATAGCCGGTCGATGACCGAGACGATCATCTGGGCAGGTTCGACCATGCCGAAGCTGGAAACCAACACCTTCCACCGGATCGGCTGAACCCGAAACGCAAGCGGCCCGCCATTGCTGACGGGCCGCTGCGCACGGTCATCGAATAGGGGGGGCGATTGCCGGGGGGTGCCGCGGCCGATCAGGCCGCTTCGACGTCCAGCTTGTCATCCGGATCGCGCAGAACATAGCCGCGGCCCCAGACGGTTTCGATGTAGTTTTCGCCGTCGCAGGCGTGGGCAAGCTTCTTGCGCAGCTTGCAGATGAACACGTCGATGATCTTGAGTTCCGGCTCGTCCATCCCGCCATAGAGATGGTTGAGGAACATTTCCTTGGTCAGCGTGGTGCCCTTGCGCAGCGAAAGCAGCTCGAGCATCGCGTATTCCTTGCCCGTCAGGTGGACACGGGCACTGTCGACCTCGACCGTCTTGGCATCGAGATTGACCGAAAGCTTGCCGGTGCGAATGACCGACTGCGAGTGACCCTTCGAGCGGCGCACCACAGCGTGGATGCGGGCGATGAGTTCTTCGCGGTGGAACGGCTTGGTGACGTAATCGTCGGCGCCGAAGCCGAAGCTGCGGACCTTGGAGTCCATCTCGGCAATGCCGGAGAGGATCAGCACCGGCGTCTGCACCTTGGCGACGCGGAGCTTCTTGAGCACGTCGTACCCGTGCATGTCGGGCAAGTTGAGGTCGAGCAGGATGATGTCGTAATCATACAGCTTGCCGAGATCGAGGCCTTCTTCCCCGAGATCGGTTGCATAGACATTGAAACCTTCGGTCGTGAGCATAAGCTCAATCGCCTTGGCCGTGGTCGGCTCGTCCTCGATCAGCAGCACGCGCATGGATCAGCCCCTTGTTGCCATTCCCCGATGGCGGCAGCCCCACTGGCAGGGCCTTCACCGTCATTAACCATATGACCAATGAACATGAAAGGTTAATTTTTCGTGAGCGAGATACCCGGTTCCGCTCGCATGAGCGATGCCCGGCAGGCCCCTTCAGTTTGGCAAAGTTTCTTTGTTCGTCAATGGTTAGACTTACGTATCAAGGCTTAAGATCGCACCCTGGCGCGCAGGCGCGGAAGAAACCTTTTTAAAGAAGTGGCGCCCTATCGGGTGGCAGCCGCACCCGGAACGCCAACGGCCGTGGCTGCTTCACGCAGCTTGCGGGTAGCGCCGAGATCATTGCGGAACGCGGCAAGTCCGCCTTCGAGGGCCTTGGCCGCCTTGGCCGGCTCACCCAGCTGCATGCGGCTGCGCATCAGCATGATCCACCCATCGGCATTGCCCGGATTCTTCGCGAGCTTGGCTTCGAGCCCATCGACCATCCCGCGGATCATCGCTTCCTGCTGGCCCTTGGGCAGCGCGGACGCCGCCTTGATCTCGGCCGAACTTGGCCCCGGGATCGCACCGGAAGCGACCGCCGGGCCGTTGGTCGCCATGCCGCCCGCCGGTGCCGCGAACTGCGCCGCAGCGAGGCGTTCCTCGTAGGGAATCTTGTAGCGATCCCCGACGTTCTTGATCACCCCGCGGATATCTTCGGCATAGGGCGCATCGGCGGGGGTATCCTTGAGGAGCGCAAACCAGGCATCGAGTGCCTTGCGATGCTGCCCTGCCAGATCCATCGCCACCGCGCGGAAATAGCGGGCGCGCGCATCCTTGGGATCGAGCTTGAGCGCCTTTTTGAAGGCGGCCTGCGCATCCGCCGGGATCTTCCCTTCCGTCTTGCTGGCGAGAACGAGCGATTCACCGAGGAATGAAAACGTCTCGGCATGCGTGGCATCGAGCTTGGTCGCCTCCTTCAGCGCCGTTGCCGCTTCGGCATAGCGCTGGGTCTGGAAGTACGACCAGCCGAGCATGCGCCAGCCTTCGGCATCGTCGGGCTTGGCCTTGAGCCGTGCCTCGAGCCGGGTGATCACATCGTCGACCGAAGGAGCCTGGCTCTCGGTCGGTGCCGGCGGCATCGCGATGATTTCGGCGTCGCGCTGCCCGCGCCAGACGGCAACGCCGCCCGCGGTGAGCGCGACGACCGCCGCCAGCAAGAGCGCAAGGCGGCCGCCACGGCCCGAAGTGGGGGCCGAAGCGGGGGCCGAAGCAGGAGCCTGAGCAGGAGCCTGAGCAGGAGCAGGGCCGGAAAGCGGGTTTGAGTGGGCAGGTTCAGCGGTCGGCGTAGATTCGGCCTCGGTCATCGCATGCTCCCTTGCGCGCCCTGATCGGCGCTGCCCCTCCTGACCGGCATATCCTCTGCGCCCGTCACCATGCAAGCGGTGGTGGCAGCTTTGCCCGGCGCACCAAAGCGGTACGGATCGTGGCGGGCCACCAGCCAAATTGCGGCTGGCAAAGCGCTGCGCATCAGTTAAAGTCCTGCGCAAACGGGATCGCAAGTCGGGGAAACAAGGCGCAGGGCCAATCAAAAATGGTCCGCGCACGCATGGCGGGGGACCTGCACCGGTGAGCGAAGTGTATAAGGTTGCGATCATCGGTTCCGGCCCGGCGGGGATGAGCGCGGCAAGCCGGGCGGCGCAATTGCGGTTGCCGCACGTGCTGCTCGAAAAGACTGACCACCTCTCCGACACGATCTACAAGTACCAGAAGGGCAAGCACGTGATGGCAACGCCGTCGCAGCTTGTCCTGCGCTCCGATCAGGAATTCGATGCGGGCAAGCGCGAGGATATCCTCGGGCGCTGGAACCGCCGCACCGACGAACTCGGCGTCAATGTGAAATACAACGCCGAGGTCAAATCGATCCGCGGCACCGGACCCGTGATCGAGGGTTCGATCCAGAAGATCGTGACCCGCGCGCGCGATGGCTCGACCACCACGACCGAACTGCAGCGCCATGCCCCGCCCTACGCGATCACGCTGACGAACGGCGAAGTCGTCATGGCGGAGACCGTCGTGCTTGCCATCGGCACCCAGGGCAATCCCAACCTGATGCGTTGCCCCGGCGGTGACCTGCCGCACGTGACCTACCAGCTCGATGATCCCTATGCGGTGCTCGACGAGCATATCGTGGTGGTCGGCACCGGCGACGCGGGCATCGAGAACGCCCGCGGGCTGGCAGAGGACCCGGCGCAGGGCAACGTCGTCACGGTGCTCAACCGCTCGCCCAAATCGGCGAACGTGCGCGAGAGCTTCGCCACCGCCAAGGAACCGAACGCCAAGGCGCTGGTCGACGACGACGCGGCGGGCAAGCTGACGATCCGCTACGAGACCGAGACCAAGGCGGTCGAACCGGGCTGGATCACGCTCAATACGCGCGACGGTGAGGAGCGCATCCGCTGCGACCGCATCATCGCGCGCATTGGCTCGGCTCCGCCACGCGGCTTTGTGGAAGGCTGCGGCATCGAGTTTGCAAGCAATGACCGGCTCGCCTTCCCGACGCTTTCGCCGCAGTTCGAATCGACCGCCCCCGGCATCTTCGTGATCGGCGCGCTCGCGGGTTATCCGCTGATCAAGCACTGCATGAACCAGGGCTACGACGTCATCGAGTTCATCAACGGCAATACCGATCTCAAACCGGCGGACGAGCCGCTGCTTGAGGCAAAGTTCGCCGGCCTGCCCGGCAAGCGCAGCGTGGCCGATTGGCTCGAGTTGCTGCGGACCAATATCGCCATCCTGAACGGCATGACCACGCTGCAGCTGCGCGAGTTCATGCTCGATTCCGATGCACGCTTCTATCCGGCTGGCGCGACGATCTTCGAGAAGAACGATCCCGGCTCCTCGCTCTTCGCGATTGCCGAGGGATCGGTGCATGTGCGGATCGACGTCAACGACCCGAGCAAGGTCGTGCCCATCGCCAAGGGTTCGATCTTCGGCGAGGTCGGCCTCATTTCCGGGCGGCGGCGCGGTGCGACGGTGGTGGCGGCGAGCGACTGCATCTGCGTCGAGATCAGCCGCAACGCCGCGCTCAAGCTGCAGAGCCAGGTGCCGAGCGCGCGGCGGACCATCGAGCGCATCTCGACCGAGCGGCAATTGCTGCAGATGTTCGGCTCCGGCCTCACGAGCGAAGACGTGCGTGAAGTGGTCGAAACCGCCAGGATCCAGCCCGTGCGCGCAGGCGAGGCGATCATTACCGAAGGCGCGGACGACACGGACATTTTCGTCATTCGCGTCGGCTCGATGATCGTCGAGAAGGTGGTCGGCGGGAAGCCGGTGTTCCTCTCGTACCTCCCCGCCGGCTCCTATGTTGGCGAAATGGCGCTGATCGATGGCGGCCAGCGCACCGCGACGGTGCGCGCGGCAATCAAGAGCGAAGTGATCAAGATCGACGGCGAGGCATTTGCCCGCGTGCTCGCGGCCAAGCCCGCCTTGCTCGCCCGGGCGCGGGCCGACATGGAAACGCGCCGCGCGACCAATGCCTTCGTCGAATCGAAGAAGGACGGCTTTTCCGGCGTCGTCGACCTCTATTCCGAGCAGGCCAAGTTCCTTGTTTCGCAAGGGCTGGGCGAGGCGACCGACGTGCTGCTGATCGACGAGCGGCTCTGCGTGGGCTGCGACAACTGCGAGAAGGCCTGCGCCGACAGCCATGACGGACTCTCCCGACTCGACCGCGAGGCGGGGAAGAGCTTCGCCCACCTCCATGTGCCGACCTCATGCCGCCACTGCGAGCATCCGCACTGCATGGCCGATTGCCCGCCCAACGCGATCCACCGCGGACCGGACGGCGAGGTGTTCATCGACGATACCTGCATCGGCTGCGGCAATTGCCAGCGCAATTGCCCCTACGGCGTGATCCGCATGGACAAGGTGCCGCCGAAGAAGCCCTCGCTGTTTTCATGGCTGCTGTTCGGCAGCGGGCCAGGACCGGGCGAGCCGCCCTATAAGTGGTCGAAGAAGCACACCAAATACACTGGCGATCCGGCCCTCGACGACAAACTCGACCGCAAGAAGGCGATCAAGTGCGACATGTGCGCCGGGATCGAAGGCGGCCCGAGCTGCGTGCGCGCCTGCCCGACGGGGGCAGCGATCCGCGTATCGCCCGATGAGTTCCTGACCGTCGCCCGCCTCGAAAACGAAGGGGCCTGAGCCATGGCGACGACACCCGCTCCCGCCCCTGCTCTTCGCCGCCGCACCGGCGCCACGCGCGAGCGGCAGAGCACGCATGAAGGCTTCCTGGTCCACAAGAACGGCAAGTGGATCAAGATTTCCGCCGCGCTCGCTGCTGCGCTGATCCTGCTCTACATTTTCGTGCCGCTGCCGCCGCACCACTTCGGCTCGAGCTGGCTGGGCTATACGCTCGGCACGATTGGCGCGCTGCTGATCCTGTGGCTGACGGCGCTCGGTATGCGCAAGCGCGCAATCACGCCGGGGCGCTGGTCGCTGAAGGCGTGGACGTCCGCGCATGTCTGGCTCGGCGTGCTGCTGATCGTGATCGGCACGCTCCATTCGGGCTTCGCCTTCGGCTGGAACGTGCACACGCTGGCCTGGGCACTGATGATGATCGTGATCATCTCGGGCATCTTCGGGGTGACAGCCTATGCCACGCTGCCGCGGGCGCTTTCGGCCAACCGCTATGACGCGGAAGGCGCGATCACGGAGAAGCAGATGGTCGAAGCGCTGCGCTCGCTCGACCGGCAGCTGCACGAGGCCGCGCAGCCGCTCGATACCGAATGCGCGATGCTGGTGGGCAGCAGCCTCGAGCAGGACCCTTTCACCGGCTCGATCATCAACCGCCTCACCGGGCGCTATCCCGGTGATGCGACGCGCGAGGCGGCGGGCGAGCTCAGGCGGCTGCGCGCGCATCGGCCGCGCCTGGCCGATGATCCGCTTGACAAGGTGGACGCGCTGCTCACCCGCAAGGAAGCCATGCTGGCGCGGCTCCGGCGTCATCTCAGGATCAAGGGCTGGCTGCAGGCCTGGCTCTATGTCCACGTGCCCATGACCTTCGCGCTGATCGCCGCGCTCTCCGCGCATATCGTCAGCGTCTTCTTCTACTGGTGAGCGCGCCCATGAGCTTTGTCGTCCGCCAGATAGCACTCAAATCGAGCGGGGAGGAAATCGTCCGCCGCGCGGTGGTCGAGGAGCCCGTTCTTGTCATCGGCCGTGACGGGTCCTCGAGCATTCACCTGCCCGACCTTGCCGTCGATCCCCGCCACGCGCGGATCAGCGTGGTCGATGCCGATACCCTGCTGATCGCATCGATCGGCGAACAGCCCTTCACCGTCAACGGGCGTTCGACCACCTCAAGCGAACTTGAGGTGGCGATCGGTGCCGAACTCGGCTTCGGCGGCCACCGCATCACGCTTGCGCGGGAAGCCAAGAGCGGCCTGCCCGCCTTCACCGTGCGCCGGATCGAGGCCGTTTCGGAAAGCGCAGAAGCCATCGACATCGGCAGCGCCTATACCTTGCAGAAGCTGCTGCCGGGCAAGCGCCTGTCGGCATGGGGCTTTGCTGCGCTGATGCTGCTTGCGTTCCTCGCGGTGCCGATCTGGTCGTGGGCGACGTACCAGCCGCTCGCGCTGCACAAGGATGCGCGGCGGCCGGCGGGCATTCACGGCGATCTGGCGTGGTCTTCGGGCACTCTCAGCCTTGCGCACAAGAACCTCGGCGGCGATTGCCAGGCCTGCCACGTGAAGCCGTTCGTGGCGGTGCGCGACAATGCCTGCATGACCTGCCACACACAGGATGCGCACCAGCATATCGCAGATGGCGCGCGCCTCCTGAAAGCGCGCGGGGAGCCCGCCGGGTTCGCCGGATTCCAGCGCGCCGTGGCCAGCGCCTTCAACAAACCGGCCGGCAGGTGTGTCGATTGTCACACCGAGCATGAGGGCGCGGGTGCTATGCCTGCCACGCAGCAGCAATTCTGCACCACCTGCCACGATGGATTGAAAACGCGCTTGCCCGACACGAAGATCGCCGATGCCGCCGATTTCGGGACGGCCCATCCCCAGTTCCGGCCCATGCTCGTGGCAGGAATCGGCGGGGACGGTAAGCCGCTGTTCCAGCGCGCCGTATGGCAGGACGGCATCAAGGAAAACACCGGGCTCAAGTTCACCCATGCCCAGCACCTTTCCAGGACCAACGGCATCGCGCAAATGGTGCGCCGCCGCCCGGGCGAGTTTGCCGCCGGCGATGCGCTCAGCTGCAAGGACTGCCACCAGACCGACAGCGGCGGGGCGCGGTTCAAGCCGGTCGAGATGGAGAAGGCCTGCCAGTCGTGCCACTCGCTGACCTTCGACGAGATCGGCGGCACCTTCCGCACATTGCGGCACGGCCAGCCGGATCAGGTCGTTGCCGATCTGCGCGCTGCATTCCGGGGCGGCATGCCGCCGCGTCCCGCCAGCCTTTCCGGCATGGCGCGGCGCATTCCCGGGGCAGCGGCGCAGCAATCCACCGCCGCCGACTATGCCCGCGCGGTCCATTTCTATCCGATGCAGGCGGACGAAGCCGTGGCGCAAGTCTTCAGCAAGGGCGGCATGTGCTACGATTGTCATACCATCGGGCGCGGCGGCAGCGCGGCGACGGCGGGCTTCACCGTGCAGAAAGTCGCTCAGAACGGGCGCTATTACAACAAGGGCTGGTTCGATCATAAGGACCACCGCAAGTCCGAATGCGTGACCTGCCACGTGAAAGCCGCAACTTCTAACGATGCCGATGCCGTGCTGGTGCCCGGGATCGATGGCGCTGGTGGCTGCCGCTCGTGCCATGTCGGTGAAGGCGGGGCGAAGCTTGCCAGCGCGCATGTGAAGGAACCGGTCGCATCGGGCTGCGCGATGTGCCACGAATATCACATGGACAGTGGCGCACCGTGGAAACCGGCCGACAAGCGCAAGGGCCCCGCACTGCTAACGGCAGCTTGGGACGCTGGTCGTTTTCGGCCTCGCCACCCGCCGGCCTTGCGCTAGCAGCGCCTGGGAACACCGGATGCTTATCGCGCAGATCACCGATATCCACCTCGGCTTCGAGCCTGAGAGCCCCGGCGAATTCAATCGCCAGCGGCTCGACCGGGTGGTGGCAGAACTGGCCGCGATGGTGCCTCGCCCCGACATGCTGCTCGCGACCGGCGATCTGATCGACCGCGGCGACCGCGCAAGCTACGAACGGCTGGGCGAGGCGCTCTCCGGGCTGCCATTTCCGGTCTACTACGCGCTCGGCAACCATGACGAACGCGCCAACTTTGCGGATGTCTTCCCCGAAGCGCGCTTCGATGGCGGCTTCCTGCAATACGTGATCGATACGAAGGCGATGCGGATTCTCGTGCTCGACACGCTGGAAGAAGGCCGCCACGGCGGCGCCTTCTGCGAGGCGCGCGCCGCGTGGCTGACAGCGCAGCTTGATGCCGAACCCACCCGCAAGACGCTGATCGTCCAGCATCATCCGCCGATCGAGGTTGGAATCGCGTGGATGAACACCGACCCCGCCGAGCCGTGGACCATGCGGCTGGCGGATTGCCTGCGCGGCCGCCGCAACGTGATCGGCCTCATCTGCGGCCATATCCACCGCGCGGTGACGACGCATTGGGAGGACCTCGTCGTCGCCACCTGCCCCTCCACCGCGCCGCAAGTCGCGCTCGATTTGCGGCCCATTGACCCCGATAAGCCCGACCAGCGCGCGCTGATCGTGGCCGATCCTCCTGCCTATGCGCTGCACTGGTGGAACGGGCGAGAGCTGGTGACGCATTGGCAGACCGCTCAGGACCACACGGTGCTCGCCCGTTATGACGCCAACTTGCAGGGCATGATCCAGAACATGCTGGCCGAACGGCCGGGTTGAGCGACGTTGCCGATATCCGACATTGCCCTCCCGAACTCCGCTCACCCTGAGCTTGTCGAAGGGTGCTGGCGCGGCGGCCGGGTGTGATGCTTCGACAAGCTCAGCATGAGCGGTTTAGGGTCACACTCCTGATCAGGTCAGCGCACGCCCGCCAGCGTCTTCTGGCGTCGCCGCTGCACCGAACTGCCGAGGCCGATCGCCTCGCGGTATTTCGCCACAGTCCGCCGCGCGAGATCGAAGCCGCGTCCCTTGAGCAGATCGACCAGCGCATCGTCCGAGAGGACCGCCTTGGGATCTTCGGCATCGATGAGCTGGCGGATCGCGGCCTTGACCGCTTCGGCCGAGACCGAGCTCTCTCCATCGGACGAGGCGACGCCCGAGGTGAAGAAATATTTGAGCTCGAAGGTGCCCCGCGCGCAGTGAAGATACTTGTTCGAAGTGACGCGACTGACTGTCGATTCGTGCATCGAGATCGCCTCGGCCACGGTCCGCAGCGTGAGCGGTTTCAAGTGCGCGACGCCCAGGCGGAAGAAGCCTTCCTGCTGCTTCACGATCTCCGCCGCGACCTTGAGTATCGTCTTCTGCCGCTGGTCGAGCGCCTTCAACAGCCAGTTGGCATCGGCGAGCCGCTCACCCAGCCACGCCTTCGCGTCCTTGGCCACGCAGGCATGGCGCATCTCGACATAGTAGCGCCGGTTGACCACCAATCGCGGCAAAGTCGCCGGATTGAGCGCAATATCCCATCCGGGAACCCCGTCCTCGCCTGTCACCGCCAGCACGAGGATATCCGGCACAACCGCTTCGGCCGGGCCTGAGCCGAAGCGCAGACCGGGCTTGGGATCATAGCTGCGCAGTTCGCGCAGCATGTCGGAGAAATCCTCGTCATCGACCTGGCACAGCCGCTTGAGACGCGCGATCTCGCCGCGCGCGAGGAGATCGAGATTGTCGATCAGCCGCGCCATGCAAGGATCGTAGCGGTCCGCCTCGCGCGCCTGCAGCGCGATGCATTCGGCGAGATTGCGCGCACCGACCCCGGTCGGATCGAGCGAATGGACGAGGCCGAGCGCAGCCTGCATCGCCGCTTGCGGCAAGCCGAGCGCCTCGCGCGCATCTTCAAGGGTGGTGGTGAGGTAGCCCGCCTCGTCGATCTGGTCGATCAGCCAGCGTGCGGCGAACAGCAGCGCCGGATCCGACGTTACCGCGCCGATCTGCGCGTGGAGATGCTGGGCCAGCGTTTCTCCGCCGCTGCCTCGCTCGTTGATATCGGGCCCTTCGCCGCCGCTGCCGCTGGCGCCGAAATCGCCGAGGGAATCGGTGAAGTCGGTTTTCGCAGCCCCACCCTGATCACCATCGCCGGTATCGCGGTCGCGGTCGATCGTGCTGGCGTCGATATCGAGCGGGCGATCATCGGCCGCGCGCCCTTCGCTGACCAGTTGGTCCACCGGGGAGGATTCAAGCGTCGTACGCCGCAGCGCCTCCGGCTCACCTTCAAACGCGGGATCGCCGCCGCTTTCGGATGGGGCTTCGCCCAGTTCGAGCAGCGGATTGGCATCGAGCGCCTCACCGATGAAAGCCTCGATCTCGAGGTTCGACAGCGCCAGCAGCTTGATCGCTTGCTGGAGCTGCGGGGTCATGACCAGTGACTGGCTCTGGCGGAGGTCGAGCCGCGGACCCAGCGCCATCCTGCTCTAGCCTCCCGGCCCGGGCGCTGCGATCATGCCGGCGGGCGATCTCACAGCGTGAAGCCCTCACCCAGATAGAGCCGGCGCACGTTGGGATCGGCGACCAGCGCTTCGGGGCTACCGGCGAACAGCACTTGCCCGCCATAGATGATGCAGGCGCGGTCGACGATATCGAGCGTCTCGCGCACGTTGTGATCGGTGATCAGCACACCGATGCCGCGATTCTTGAGATCGATCACGAGGTGGCGGATATCGCTGATCGAAAGCGGATCGATGCCCGCGAACGGTTCATCGAGCAGGATGATCGAGGGATTGGCCGCCAGCGCACGGGCAATCTCGCAGCGCCGCCGCTCACCGCCCGAAAGCGCCATGGCAGGCGAGGTGCGCAGCCGGGTGAGGCCGAACTCACCCAGCAGCCGGTCAAGCTCCGCCGCGCGGGTTGCCTTGTCGGGCTCGACCAGCTCGAGCACGGTCATGATGTTCTGCTCGACCGTCATGCCCCGGAAGATCGAGGTTTCCTGCGGAAGATAACCAAGCCCGAGAATGGCGCGGCGATACATGGGGAGGCGCGTGATATCGACGCCATCAAGCAGGATGCGGCCCGAATCCGGCCGCACCAGCCCCATGATCGAATAGAAGCAGGTCGTCTTGCCGGCGCCATTGGGGCCGAGCAGCCCGAGCACTTCGCCCTTGCCCACCGACAACGAGATATCGGTGAGCACGGCGCGCTTGTCGTAGCTCTTGGCGATCGAGACCACTTCCAGCCCGCCCTGCTCGAGCGCGGCATGATTGGTCGCAGTGGCGGGCGTTTCGTCCATAATCGAGTTGGTCCATAGCCCGGTCCGCGGCGCGGGCAAAGCCCGTCTGCGCGAATCTGGCAGGATTTATGCATGTCCTGCCGCATGATGCGCAGCGATTGGGGCTCAGTAATATTGCAATGCTTGAAACATGGCCAAATGCGTGGTCTACCCTTACCCGAGAGGCAAGAACGGGGGCACAACCGATGCGCAAGGGTATTGCTGCGGATCTGGGAAGCGAAGGCACTGCCATGCAAGGCCACGCACTCGATTGGCGCAAGCGGATGAGCGACACCGTCGCGTACAGTCTGCTCGTCTACACCAGCCTCCAGATCTTCGTGACCTTGCGCACGCTGGAAGGCGAAGGCGGTTCGATGCTGCCGATGATCGCACTGGTCGTGCTGGTGGCCGGGATCATTCCGATGTTCCGACATTTCGAGCGCCGCTGGGAAGCGCTGAGTGATGCCGAAGCTGCCAATCCGGCATTGCAGGCCAGCTTCCGCCGCGATCAGCTCGCCACCTGGGCCGTCGCGATCGGCCTGCCGTTTCTGCTCGCAGCCGTATTCCGGGCGCTCGTTACGCTGTTATGATTGCTCGCCGCGCAGCGGCACCTATATGCAGGGCCAGACGACCGTACGCTTGAAAGGCCCGTTTCCCCGATGCTTTCCCCCCAAGAGGCGCAGGAGCGCTGCCACGCGCTGATCGAGCGCGCGCTGAAGGCCGGAGCCGAAGCCGGCGATGCCGTCTACATTGCCGATTCGTCAGAGGCTGTCTCGGTCCGCCTTGGCGCGCTTGAGGATGTCGAGCGCTCCGAATCCGAACACATCGGTCTGCGCGTGTTCGTGGGCGGCGCCTCGGCCTCGATTGGCTCGACCGATCTGGGTGACGGTGCTCTGGATGAGCTTGCCAGCCGCGCGGTCGACATGGCGCGTGCCGCCCCGGCCGACAAGTTCGCGGGACTCGCGCCCGAAGAACTGCTGCTGCGCACCGGCGTGGCCGATCTCGATCTCGTCGATGCAGACGAACCCGATCCGCAGACCCTGCGCCGCTGGGCCGAAGAAGCCGAAGATGCGGCTCGCTCCGTGCCGGGCGTCACCAACAGCGAAGGCGGCAGCGCCAGCGCGGGGCGCGGGGTCGTTGCGCTTGCCACCAGCCATGGCTTCGGCGGCGCCTATGCGGCGACGAGCCACGGCCGCTCGGCCAGCGTGCTCGCGGGCACGGACAGCGGCATGCAGCGCGATTATTCCTGGCGCAGCGCACGCCACACCGCCGATCTGCTCTCTCCGGCAGAGATCGGCCGCGAGGCGGGCGAGCGGACGGTGGCCCGCGTCAATCCGGGCCGGGTCAAGAGCGGCACCTATCCAATCGTGTTCGATCCGCGCGTCGGCAGTTCGCTGATCGGCCACTTGCTCGGCGCGATGTCGGGCTCCGCCATCGCCCGCCGCGCGAGCTTCCTGCTCGAGAAGGATGGCGCGCAGATCTTCGACTCGGGGATCACCATCAGCGAGGACCCGCTGCGCCCACGTGGCCCCCGTTCGCGCCCGTTCGATGGCGAAGGACTGGCGACGGCCCCGCGCAATCTCGTCGAGCAAGGCCGCCTGACCGGCTGGCTGATGGACTCCGCCGCTGCCCGCCAGCTGGGCGGAGTGCCGACCGGCCATGCCTCGCGCGGGGGATCGGGCGCGCCGCATGTTACTGCAGGCAATCTCGTGCTCCAGCCCGGATCGGTGAGCCGCGCCGCACTGATGGCCGATATCGCCGACGGGATCTACGTGACCGAGCTGATCGGCCACGGCGTAAATGGCGTGACCGGCGACTACAGCCGCGGCGCTTCAGGCTTCCGCATCGTGAAGGGTGAGATTGCCGGGCCGATTGCCGAGTTCACGGTGGCGGGCAATCTGATCGAGATGTTCGCCCGGCTCATCGCGGCGGACGATCTCGAGACATGGCGCGGCATCGACGTGCCGACGCTGCGGATCGACGGGCTCAGCGTCGCGGGGGATTGAGGTTCGGAAAACGGCCCTTTCCTCCGCTCATGCTGAGCCTGTCGAAGCATGCTGGCGCGACGGTTGCGCAAGCACCCTTCGACAAGCTCAGGGTGAGCGGGATTGGGAAGGAACTTACTTCGCGGCCTTGGCGCGCTCGATCGCTTCGATCGTGATGCGCTTGGCATCCTCGGCGCCGCCCCACTTGCCGACGCGGACCCACTTTTCCTTCTCCAGGTCCTTGTAGTGGGTGAAAAAGTGCTCGATCTGCTGGAGCACGATCTCGGGCAGATCGCTCTGCTCCGCGACATCGCGGTAGTAGGGGAAGGTCTTGTCGTCGGGCACGCAGATGAGCTTCTCGTCACCGCCATGCTCGTCCTCGAGGTTGAGCACCGCGATCGGCCGCACGCGCACGACCGAACCGGGCACGAACGGCGAGCGCGCGATCACCAGCGCATCGAGCGGATCGCCATCGGGCGAAAGCGTGTGCGGAACGAAGCCGTAGTTGGCGGGATAGCGCATCGGCGTGTGCAGGATACGATCGACGAACAGCGCGCCCGAGGCCTTGTCGAACTCGTACTTCACCGGTTCGCCGCCCACCGGCACTTCAATGATCACGTTGAGCGTTTCGGGCGGATTTTCGCCGGTAGGGATCATGTCGATGCGCATGGGATGCCTTCGCTGGGCCGGAGTGGCGTGAGAAACGTAACGGCGCTCTAGCGCCGCCGGTTGTGCGCCGCAACATGAACGTGAGGGCCCTTGCGATATCGCTCTTCAGATCCCGCCGATGCCGTTGATGGTGAACGCGATCACGCCGATGTTGAAGACGAAGGCAGCAAAGGAATGCAGCGTCACGATCCGGCGAATCGGCCGCGAGGAAATCTCGACGTCCGACGTCTGGAAGGTCATGCCGAGGGTGAGCGAGAAATAGGCGAAGTCGAGATAATCGGGATGCCCGCTGCCGGGAAATTCGAGGCCGCCCGCATCCTCGCCGGGAACCCCGCTGGCGCGGTAGTACTCGTGGGCATAGTGCAGCGCATAGACCACGTTGGCAAAGAGCCAGGTCAGCAGCAGTGTCACGATCAACCGCAGCAGCGCGCCCGGTTCGCCATGCTTGGCAGCGGGCAATTCGCCTGCAATCGCCGCCATGACGACCAGCGTGATCAGCGTGCTGACGCCGAGCACAATCGTGCGGTTGGCGTCGTTTTCTTCCGAGTGCCGCCGCATCGTCGCCATGTCGCATTCGCGCAGCAGCGGGATCAGCGAGAGGAGGAAACCGGCGGCAGCGAAATCGAAGCCCACCACGAGGACGTCAGCAAGATCGGCAAAGCCCGTCATCCAGCCGCGCGCTGCGGCGCCCGCGATCAACAGAACCAGAAACAGCACGAAGCGCAGCGGGGCATAGCGCTGGCCGAACCGCCTTACGGCCCGATCGGCGCTGGTGCCGCCGCCGTCCATGTTCATTTCTTGGCCGGCTTCTTGCCCGCAAGCGCGCGCGGCGCCAGCAGCTTGTCAATCCCGGTGGGCGCGGTGCCCGGCGCGGCGCGCTCCAGCCAGGGCCAACGCAGCCCATCGTGATATTGCACCTGGACCGTGCGGACCACGTCATCGCGCTTCACAATCAACTCGATCGGCGCATTCGTGCCCTTGGCGGCGGTGATCGCGGCCTTGATCGTCTCCTGATCGTAAGTCTTGCTGTTGACCGAGATGATCTGCATCCCCGTGACGATCCCGGCGCGGAAGCCCGGGCTATCCCAACGGCTACCTGTCACTTTGCCGTCGTTTTCGATGGCAAGACCGATCGAGTGGTTGAGCGAGATATACTTCGCTGCCGCCATCCGCGCCTTGTCATAGGGGTTGGGCTCTTCCTTCCACGCCAGTTTGTAGCCGCCGCGCTCGATCCCGCCGAGCGGCGCGGGCTGGCCCGGCGTCTGGATCCGCGTCTTGATGAAGCTGGCCCAGTCATAGGGATAGACGGCGTTGAGCGTCTGCACGACGTCGGGCAGGTCGTAAGTGAGCACGCCCCAATCGCCGTCCTTCATGCCGAAGAAGGCCTTGGCGAAATCATCCATGCCCTTTTTGCCGCCGGTGCCATCGCGAATGATCGCCTCGGCCTCGAGCCAGATCAGCGCGCCCTCGGTGTAATATTCCTCATTGCGCGAAAGCGAGGAGAACGGCTTGGGCTTGCGGTTGGCGATGATCGGATCATGCGTGGTATCCTCGACCGAACGCCACTCGCGCCCCGGATACTGCGTGAACAAACCGGCGTAGTTGGCGAACTGGCCGAGCACCATGTCCTTGCTCTGCACCCCCGAACGCGCGGCAAGCACGAGGCCCCAGAACTGGTTCTGCCCTTCGTAGACCCACAGCAGGTTATCCTGCATCGGCACGCGGTAGTCTGGTGTCCAGAGCTTGGCCGGGCGGCGGAACTTGCCATCCCACGAATGCGAGAATTCGTGCGCGATGACGTTGCGATCCCAGTCGCCCGCGGTCCAATCGACCAGCGTGCGCGGCTCGTACTGGTTCTCGCTCGAACGGTGGTGCTCAAGACCGATCCCGCCCATCCGGTCGGTCAGCGCGAGCAGCAGGTCATAGTGATCGAAGTGCTTCGCGCCGTAGGTCAGCAGCGCCTCGTCCACCAGATTGCGATAAGTGGCGAGGTTCTCGGGCGCGATCTTGAGCTGTTCGGGCTTGTCGGCAACGATATCGAGGAACACGCCTTGGCCAAGGTCGTGCCGGTCGGCATAAACACCTGCAAAGATGGGCGAATCTACCAGCGTCTCGTAATCCGTCACCGCCCAGGAGACGACGTTTGCGCTATTGACGGCCTTGCCATCAAGCGCGGTAAACACCTGCCAGCCTGCCGGGAACGTCACCGTCGGCCGCACCTTGATCTGCCGCACATAGTACCCGGCGGGATAGAGGCTCATCTTCTCCCACTGCAGGTTGAGCATCTCGCGCGTTACGGTGATCCGCCCCTCGCTTTCGCGGAGCGGCGAGGTGTGGATGAACTTCGCGGTCAGTTCGCTCGTGCCGGCGGGCAGATCGACATGGAAAGCATTCACGTCGACCGGATCGCGCGTCCAGCTCAGCGGCTGGCCGCCGGCGAAGAAGCGCACATCGACGAGCTCGGCGATCGGGCCTTCGGGACCATGGTTGCCGGGGAGCCACCGGGGAAACAGCAGCGTGAGCTTCGACTGGCCGGCGGGCACGGGGATCGTCTCGGTCACGCGGTAGGCGCCGGTCGTCGTGTCGCTGGCATCGATCGCCAGCTGAATCGTGCCGGGAAAGGGCTTGTCCTCGGGGTCGGGGATCGTCTGCGTGATCGGCGCGGCCATCGGACGGGTATTCGTCGGCGGCTGAACCTGCGCGCGAACCGGACCGGTGGTGGAAAGCAGAACTGCGGCGAATGTCAGCAGGGCGGAGGAGCGCAAAGCGCGCGGCGATGTCGTGGTCATCGCCGCTTCATGGCGCGAAGCTTGCCCGACTGCAACCGGGCCTGACTATCGGGCAGTGCGGGCAAGCAGGGCGCGCCCCTTCCCCCGCGCCGACATTCCCGCTAATCGCGCGCACTGATATGAGCAGCGACAAGAACACATCCGCCCCGAAGCCGGCCACCGCAACGCCGCAGGCGATCCGCGGCACGCAGGACATCTTCGGCCCCGACGCCGAGGCTTTTGCCTTCGTGGTCGAAACCTTCGAGCGCGTGCGCCGGCTCTATCGCTTCCGCCGCGCCGAAATGCCGGTGTTCGAGAAGACCGCCGTATTCAGCCGCAGTCTGGGCGAGACGACCGATGTCGTTTCGAAGGAAATGTACAGCTTCGACGACCGCGGCGGCGAATCGTTGACCCTGCGCCCCGAATTCACCGCCGGGATCGCGCGCGCCTACCTCACCAATGGCTGGCAGCAGCATGCGCCGCTGAAGCTCGCCACGCACGGGCCGCTGTTCCGCTACGAGCGCCCGCAGAAGGGTCGCTACCGCCAGTTCCACCAGATCGACGCCGAGATCATCGGCGCCGCCGAACCGCAGGCAGACGTCGAGCTGCTGGTCATGGCGGACCAGATGCTGCGCGAACTGGGCATATCGGACGGCGTCACGCTCCAGCTCAACACGCTGGGCGATGCCCCCAGCCGCGAGGCGTGGCGCGCCGCGCTGATCGACTATTTCCGCGCGGTGAAGGGCGAACTCTCCGAGGATTCGCAGGAGCGGCTCGAGAAGAACCCGCTGCGCATCCTCGACAGCAAGGACCCGCGCGACAAGGTGTTCACCGCGGATGCGCCGATGATCGACGCCTTCCTTTCGGACGAAGCGCAGGAGTTCTTTGGCAAGGTAACGGCGGGGCTGGATGCCGCAGGCGTGGCGTGGACGCGCGCGCCTACGCTGGTGCGCGGCCTCGATTACTACCGCCACACCGCGTTCGAATTTGTGACCGACCGGCTGGGTGCGCAGGGCACCGTGCTCGGCGGCGGGCGCTACGATGGGCTGATCGAGGCACTCGGCGGGCAGCATACGCCGGCGGTTGGCTGGGCAGCGGGGATCGAGCGGCTGGCGATGCTGGTGGGGGAGCGAGAGGAGGCGAGGTTGGGAGTGATCATCGCTGTCGAGCAAGACGAAGCGTTTGCCCTTGCACAGCGTGCACTTGCGGAGTTCCGACGCGCCGGAATTGCAGCAGAAATGATCGCAACGGGATCGCATCGGAAGCGCTTCGACAAAGCTGTCAAAGTCAATGCTCGGGTCATGGTGACCGCTTGGGTGAAGGACTCTGAGCCAGTGCTTGGAACTCGGTCAGCAGACGGCGACGTTCTAGAAAAGCAGGTTCAAGAAATCATTGGCACTCTTGCTCGGTGACCAAAAAGCTACCCTCCAATCCCCGTCACCCTGAACTTGTTTCAGGGTCCATCTTTCCGCACGCGCGGAGTGAGGGGTGGGAAGCCCAGCCCCACCGCAAGGTCGCGCCACTCCGGGTTCACGCCGTTGATCAGATTGATCTTCCACGGTCGCTTCCAATTTTTCAGCTGCTTTTCGCGGGCAATGGCGCGCTCCATGTCGCCAAACATCTCGAAATGAACCAGACGGTAAACGGCATAGCGCGAAGTGAACCCTCGCGTGACACTTTCCCGGTGCTGCCCCAGCCGCTGCATGAGATTCGACGTCACGCCGATATAGGTCGTGCCGTAGTGCCCGCTGGCGAGGATGTAGACGCTGGGGTTGCGCTCAATCGGCATGCCGCAGAGCATGCTGCACGATGGATGCTGAAACAAGTTCAGCATGACGGAGTTGGAGGGGGTGGGTCGTGTCGGTAAGCGACACCCGCCTTTTCCAGATCGCGGCCCGCTTCGCCGAGCTTGAAGCGCGGCTCGCTTCAGGCACGCTCGAAGGTCCGGCGTTCGTTGCGGCGAGCCGCGACTACGCCGAACTGGAGCCGGTCGCTCGCGCCGCCGCGCATGTCAGCACGATGCGCGGGGAGCTGGCCGCGCTCAGCGCCAGCGCCGATCCCGATCCCGATATGCGCGCCCTCGCCGATGAGGAAATCGCGCATCTGCGCACCGCGCTACCCGAGGCCGAACGCGCACTGGCGATTGCCATGCTGCCGCGCGACGTGGCCGACAGCCGCCCCGCCATGCTCGAAATCCGCGCCGGCACTGGCGGCGACGAAGCCGCGCTGTTTGCCGCGGACCTCTACCGCATGTACGAGCGCTTTGCCGCCGAACAGGGCTGGCGGGTCGAGATGGTTTCGGCCAACGCCAACGAGATCGGCGGTTTCAAGGAAGTCGTCGCCAATGTGGCCGGGCAGGGCGTGTTCGCGCGGCTCAAGTACGAAAGCGGTGTCCACCGCGTGCAGCGCGTGCCCGTGACCGAAAGCGGCGGGCGCATCCACACCAGCGCCGCCACCGTCGCCGTGCTGCCCGAGCCCGACGAGCTTGACGTCGCGATCGAGGACAAGGACCTCAAGATCGATATCTACCGCGCGTCGGGCGCGGGCGGGCAGCATGTGAACACCACCGATTCGGCGGTGCGCATCACCCACCTGCCCTCCGGCATCGTCGTGACCTGCCAGGACGAGCGCAGCCAGCACAAGAACAAGGCCAAGGCCATGCAAGTCCTGCGCGCGCGGCTCTACGAGAAGATGCGCGACGAGGCGCAGGGCGCGGAGGCCGAGGCGCGCAAGGCCATGGTCGGCTCCGGAGACCGGTCGGAGCGCATCCGCACCTACAACTTCCCGCAAGGCCGCGTGACCGATCACCGCATCAACCTCACGCTCCACCGGCTGCCCGAGATCCTCGAAGGCCCCGGCCTTGGCGAACTGATCGATGCGCTGGCCGCCGAGGACCAGGTCAAGCGCCTCGCTGCCCTGGATGCCTGAAGCGGATGCCTGACGTTCGCTCTGCACTGCGCGAGGCGGCGGAGCGGCTCGCGGCAACCAGCGATACCGCGCGGCTCGATGCCGAACTGCTGATGGCGCACGTGCTTGGCGTTTCCCGCACCGAATTGCTGTTGCGGCACCTCCATTCCGGACCTCCAGCGAACTTCACGTCCATTCTGGATCGCCGTCTGAACCACGAGCCGATTGCCTATATCCTTGGAACGCAACCGTTCTACGGGCTCGATCTCGAGGTTGGCCCCGCTGTCCTCATTCCGCGCGGTGACAGCGAGACCGTGATCGATGCAGCCCGCTTGGCACGCGAGGGGAGACCACCTGCGCGCATCCTTGATCTCGGCACCGGTTCAGGCGCGCTGCTGCTGGCAGCCCTGACGCTCTGGCCCGAGGCGCAAGGGATCGGCCTCGAACGCTCCGCCGCCGCACGCGCGGTTGCCGCCCGCAACGCGGCACGCAATGGCCTCGCCCCGCGCGCTCAGGTCATCGCGGGGGACTGGACGCGGAGCGGGTGGGCCGATGGGCTCGGCCAGTTCGATCTGGTTCTCGCCAATCCGCCCTATGTCGAAGAAGGCGCTGCGCTGGACTTGTCCGTCAGCGCGCACGAGCCATCGGAAGCGCTGTTTGCCGGGCCCGAGGGGCTTGATGATTATCGCCTGCTGATCCCCGCCCTGCCCGCGCTTTTGGCCCCCGGCGGCACCGCCCTGGTCGAGATCGGCGCCACTCAGTCCGAGGCCGTCGCCGCGCTCGCACAGGCCACCGGGCTCACCGCCAAGGTCCATCACGACCTCGCCAGCCGGCCCCGCTGCGTCGAGATGGCGTGATTGTTGCAAACATTTCGCTTGGCAAGGCGGCGGCGCGTCACTAATCAGGGCTGCAGGCAGGGCGACGGATGAAGGCTTCCCGTCCCGGCTTATTCCACCATTTGCATCGATCGCCGGCGGGGCAGGCTGGCAACGCGCAAATGCTGGGAACCACGAATAGTACATCTCGTGGTCAATATGCGCGGCGGCGGGGCTTGCCCGACAGGACCCACGAGTTGCGCCACGTCGGACCCAGGTTGAACACAAGGTTTAACTTGCCTGGGTCAAGGTTGCACCGAAACAGGAAAGTGCCTGACTTGAACAACAATCGTGGTAACAACCGCCGGCGCGGTCGCGGGAACAACAACCGCCCGCAGGGTAGCGGCCAGCAGCTCAACCGGATCGACAGTCGCGCGCGGGGCAATGCCCCCCAGATGCTCGAAAAATATCGCAAGCTCGCGCAGGACGCGCACCTTAATGGTGATCGCGTCCAGGCCGAGTACTACTTGCAGTTTGCCGATCACTACTTCCGCGTGATCGCTGATAGCCGCACCCGCGTCGACGACCAGCGCCAGCGCCCAGCAGGCGAACGCTGGAACGAGGGCGAAGCGGAAGACGACGGCACCGACTTCTCGATGGACAACGATTTCCCCGCGTTCGACCGCCCGCAGAGCCGGCGCGACGAGAACCGCGAACCGCGTGAGAACCGCGAACCGCGCGAAGGCCGCGATCAGCGCGAAGGTCGCGAGTTCCGTGAACCGCGCGAACAACGCGATAATCGCGAGCCGCGCGAGAATCGTGAACCGCGCGAGCCCAGAGAAAACCGGGAAAATCGGGAAAACCGCGAACCACGCGAGACACCGCGTCCCCGCTTTGAACCGGCTGTGGCCGCCGAAAGCGTGGTCCATGCCGACGAGGGCGAGCCGATCAGCGACGCCGCCGACAATCCGTTCGTCCGCGAAAGCCGCTCGCAACGCGGCCTGCGCCCGCGCACCGATCGCCGTCCGCGGCGCGATGCTGAAGAAGCACCGGTTGCCGCGCTCGATCCGATGAGCCTGCCGCCGGCAATCGGCGTCCGCGCTGCCCCGGAACCGGTCGATGAAGCCCCGGCGGCGGATGTGGCTGCGGACGTGGCTGCGGTTGAGGCCCCGGCGCCCAAGCGCCGCGGTCGTCCCCGCAAGAACCCGCTGCCCGAAGCAGCGGAAGGCTGATCGCGGCCGGCCACAACGTCTGAACGGGTCCGCCGCTTGCACAAACCTGCCCCGCGCTGGATGCCGCTCGCGCTGGTCGGTGCGGGTGCGCTGGCAGCAACCGGCTTCCAGCCGCTTGCGCTGTGGCCGTTCACGCTAGCGGCGCTGGCCTTCCTGATTGACCGGCTCGAGCAGGCCCGTTCGGCCCGCCGGGCGGCGCTGGCCGGATGGCTGTTCGGCCTCGGCTATTTCACGCTCGGCAACAACTGGATCGCCACAGCCTTCACCTACCAGGCCGCCATGCCGGCCTGGCTGGGGTGGATCGCGGTGGTGTTGCTGGCCGTGTACCTCGCGGTGTTCCCCGCGATTGCCGCATTCCTCGGCGTATGGCTGGCCCGGCGCTGGCGGGCGGCGCTGCTGCCTGCGTTCGCAGGATCGTGGATCATTGCGGAACTCCTGCGGGCCAGCGTGTTTACCGGCTTTGCGTGGAATCCGCTCGCGATGGTGGCGCTTGGCGGCTTCAACCGCCCCGGCCTTGCCGCGATTGCCCCGTGGACGGGGACGTATGCCCTGTCGGGGCTGGTGGTCCTGCTTGCAGGCTTGTGGCTCTTTGCATGGCGCGTGGCCAAGGCCTATCGGCTCTACGCAGCAGCGGTCATTGCCGCGTTCCCGGCAGGGCTGATGATTCTCCCCTTGCACGGAAGCGGCGGGGAAGGCCGCCTTGCCTACACGCTGGTCCAGCCTGATATCGGTCAGGACAGCATCAACGATCCCAGCCTCTATGAGAGCCAGTTCCAGCGCATCGCCCGGCTCTCGCTGCCCCGTAGCCCGGGTTCTGCACGCGTGGTGCTTTGGCCCGAAGGTGGGCTGCCCGACTATCTGCGGCCCGGCTATCCGCAGTTTTTCTACAATGCGACGACCTTCGCCGGGGACCCCGCGCTGGCGCGGCAGCGCATCGGGCGGCTGATCGGCCGCGGCAGCCTGCTGCTCACCGGGGCCACCGATCTCGTCGTGCAAGGCGGCGAGGTGGCCGCCGCGCGCAACGTGGTCACCGCATTGGGCGATGACGGCGCCATCCGCGGCAGCTACGCCAAGGCGCATCTGGTGCCTTACGGCGAATACCTGCCGATGCGCGCCTGGCTCGCCCCGCTTGGCCTTTCGCGGCTGGTTTCGGGCAGTCTCGATTTCCTCCCCGGCCCGGGTCCGCGCACGCTCGATATGGGCAGCTATGGCAACGTCGGCTTCCAGATCTGCTACGAGATTGTGTTTTCGGGTGAGGTGACCGAGCGCGCGCACCGGCCGGACTATATCTTCAATCCTTCGAACGACGGCTGGTTCGGCGCGTGGGGCCCGCCGCAACACCTCGCACAGGCCCGCATGCGCGCGATCGAGGAGGGCCTGCCCATCCTGCGCGCCACGACCACTGGAATCAGCGCAGTGATCGACGCCGATGGCGTGGTCCGCCAGTTCGTGCCGCGACTGACCCCGGGCCGGCTCGATGGCCTCGTGCCGCCGGCCCATTCGCCCACGTTGTTCGCCCGGCTCGGCAATCGGCTTGCGCTTGCCTGGGCGCTCTTGCTGCTGAGTGCTTCGCTCGTGGTTGCAAGGCGGCGCGGAGGACGCTAGGGAGGCCACATAAAGGATTCTTTATATCATATAGGAAGCCCCCATGCGCACCGACTACCTGTTCACGTCCGAAAGCGTTTCCGAAGGCCACCCGGACAAGGTTGCCGACCAGATCAGCGATGGCATCGTGGACCTGTTCCTTTCCAAGGACCCCGAGGCACGCATCGCTTGCGAGACGCTGACGACCACGCAGCTTGTGGTGCTGGCCGGCGAAATCCGCTGCAAGGGCGTCTACGAGGACGGCGCATGGGCCCCCGGCGCGCAGGAAGAGATCGAGCAGACCGTGCGCGATACGGTGAAGCGGATCGGCTATGAGCAGGACGGCTTCCACTGGGAGAAGTTCGAGTTCATCAACCGTCTGCACGGCCAGTCCGCGCACATCGCGCAGGGCGTCGATGCGGCTGACAACAAGGACGAAGGCGCCGGCGACCAGGGCATCATGTTTGGCTACGCGACCGACGAGACGCCCGATCTCATGCCCGCCACGCTTTACTACAGCCACAAGATCCTCGAGCGCATGGCCGCCGATCGCCATTCGGGCGCGGCTCCCTTCCTCGAGCCCGATGCCAAGAGCCAGGTCACGCTGCGTTACGAGGGCTCGCTGCCCGTCGCCGCCAGCGCGGTCGTCGTCTCGACCCAGCACGCAGCTGGTTATGACGAAGGCGAAAAGGAAGCCGAGCTCCACGCCTACGTGAAGCGCGTGATCGCCGACGTGATTCCGCCCGTGCTGCTGCGCGACACCAAGTACTACATCAACCCGACCGGCTCGTTCGAGATCGGCGGCCCTGATGGCGATGCCGGCCTCACCGGCCGCAAGATCATCGTCGACACCTACGGCGGCGCCAGCCCGCACGGCGGCGGCGCGTTCTCGGGCAAGGATCCGACCAAGGTCGACCGCTCGGCCGCCTATATCACCCGCTACCTCGCCAAGAACGTGGTTGCCTCGGGCCTCGCCACGCGCTGCACTATCCAGATCGCCTATGCCATCGGCGTTTCTGAGCCGCTCTCGCTCTATGTCGATACGCACGACACCGGCACCGTCGGCGATGACAAGATCGAGCAGGCGATCCTTGCGATCACCCGCCTCGGCGGCCTGACCCCGCGCGCGATCCGCACGCACCTTGGCCTCAACAAGCCGATCTACCAGCCGACCGCCGCCTATGGCCACTTCGGCCGCAAGGCGGATGGCGATTTCTTCCCGTGGGAACGCCTCGACCTCGTCGACGATCTCAAGGCTGCGTTCGCCTGATCAGGACATAGGGTCCGGGAGGCGCTGCCCCCGGCCCCCCGACAAGCGCAAGGCGCGAGGAGCTTTCGGCTCCTCGCGCCTTTGCTTTTACCCGAACATGCCCTTGCGCGGCCCGAGATAGCCGAACAGGTAGGCGCCGACCTTGCGCATCTGGATTTCCTCCGCGCCCTCGGTGATGCGGTAGCGGCGGTGGTGGCGGTAGATGTGCTCGAACGGCTTGTGGCGTGAATAGCCGATGCCGCCGTGAACCTGCATCGCCCGGTCCGCCGCTTCGCAGACGAGCCGGTTCGCCCAGTAATTGCACATCGAGACCTTGTCGGAGAGCTCGCGCTCGATGCGCTTGTGGCCGCCTTCCTCGGCTTCGAGGCGGTCCATTTCCCACGCTGTCTTGCGGATCAGCAGGCGCAGCATCTCGCACTGGGTGGCCAGCTCCACCAGCGGGAACTGGATTGCCTGGTTGCGCGCCAGCTCCTCGCCGAAGGGCTTGCGTTCACGCGCGTAGCGCACCGATTCCTCGATGCAGAACGTCGCGGCACCCAGCGATGAGGCGGCCTGCCGGATGCGGTTCTGGTGAACGAAGCTCTGCGCGATAGCGAGGCCGCCGCCCTCCGGCCCGAGCATCGCGCTTTCCGGTACCCAGACATTGGTGAGCGACAGGCGCGGGTGGTCCGTCGGCATGTTGAAGGTCCACATGTATTCCTCGATCACCAGCCCCGGCGAAGGGTTGGGCACAAGGAGGCAAGTGATGCCGCGCGCATTCCCGGGCTCGCCTTCGGTGCGCGCGAAGACCGCGCAGTGACTGGCGATGTGCATGCCGGTGATCCACATCTTCTCACCGTCGATCCGCCAGCCGGGCACGCCATCCCGTGTCTCGCGCACCGCGCGGGTTTCCATGTGAGTCGCGTCCGAGCCGTGGCGCGCTTCGGTAAGCCCGAACGAGACGCGGCGGGTGCGCGCGAAGCCGCCGAGGATGAATTCCTCCTGCTGCTCGGGCGTGCCGAAATGCTCGAACATGTTCACGAACGGGAAGTTCCCGACGATCGAATGCTCGTTCTGCAGATCATTGTGCAGACCGAGGCCCTTCTGCGTGAAGTGGTCGCGGATCACTGCCATCCAGAGGTTCTTGCCATCCTTGCCGCCGTACTTCTTGGGCGCGGAAAAGCGCCAGTGGCCGGCAGCGTCGGCGCGGCGAGTGGCCTCGATCAGCAGGGCTTCCCATTCGTGGCGCGGCAGGCCCTGATTCTCGAAATCGGTGCGCGCATATTCGCGGCGGTGATCGAAGAAGCGGATGTTGTCATCCGCCTGCTCGAGCGGCTTGATCTCGCTGTCGATGAAGGCATCGAGCTCGGCGAGATAATCGAGAAGCTCCTGCGGCAGATCGAAGTTCATTGCGTGCTCTCCCAGATGCGGCGCGCTTCACTGAGCGCAGGGTATTTCGGCATGTCGGCAGCCAGCGTATCGAGTGCGCGGCGGCGCAGTGCAGCGAGCAGGCCCGGTTCGGCCAAGGTGGTGCGCCCGGCCAGGATTGCCTCGCTCAGCGCCTTGTCGTGCGGGTTGGGGCGGCCAGCGAGTTCGCGGCGGACGATGCCCAGCGCGTTTTGCGCCACCGCCAGCTCGAACCGCTCGCGCCCGGCGGCCATGTGCGGCTTGACCGTGGCAGCCAGCCATTCGGACACGGCGGTGAGAATTTCGGCGGCGCTGGGCTCGCCTTCACCCGGCGCGGGCGGCGGAGTAGATGGCGGCAAGGGCCGCGCGCGCTCCGCCTCAGGGGCATCCGCTTCGAGCAGCAGCAGGAGATCGAGGTCCTGCTCGGCCGCGCGGCGCGCGACGACGACGCGTTCGAGCGAGCGGTCTGCGCCGCTGCGCCAGCCCCTGCCCATCGACAGCGCGGAGAGCGCCCACCACACCGTGCGGTAGACCAGCCAGAAGCGGAAGCGCGCCGGATCGAACCTCGTGCCACCAGCGGCTTCGTAGGCGCGCGCAAGGTCTTCGACCTGGCCGAGCCCGAAGCCGCGCTTGTCGAGGCGGCCAAAGCGCCAGACCGTCATGCAGCCGAACGCCAGATCCTCGTGCGGATCCCCGAGGTGGGCGAGTTCCCAATCGAGCACGGCGGACAGGCGCTCGCCCTCGACCATGATATTCCCGATCCGCAGATCCCCGTGCAGCACGGCAAGCGGCGCAGGCGCGGGCAGATGGGCGCGCAGCCACGCCAGACCAAGCGCGATGGGCGGCCGGTCGCCCCCTGCTTCGGCGAATTGCGCCGCGAGCGCTTCGACCCCGGCGGCGGGTTCCAGCACGGGCAGGAACGGCAGCGCGGCAGGATCGAGCGCATGGACCCCCGCCATCGCGGCGGCGATTTCGCCGAGGAGCGCAGGCGGAGAGGACAAGGCGTTATCGGGATCGGGCGAGCCGGGCACGCAGCGCATGATGAAGCCGAGGCCGAGATCGTCATCCGGGACCAGTTCGGCCACCACTTCCGGGGCCGGCACGCCGCCGGCGCGCGCGCAGCGAATCACCGCGGCTTCCTTGGCCATGTCGAGTTGGCGATTGGCGACCCATTCTTCCGAAGGCGCACGGCGCAGGACGAAAGCTTCCCCACCGGTTTCGAAGCGCCAGCTCTGCATGTTGGCGCCGCCGGACAGCCGCAGCAGGCCCGTGACCGGTCCCGGCCAGCCCGCGCGCGTCATTACGCGTGCCAGCCCCTCGGCCAAGCCTTCGGCCAGCCCATTGGCCAGCGTTTGCTGCGCCTCTGCTGTCATCCGCTCCTCTTGCCCGCTTATGACCGGGCTATTCGCTTTGCGCTGGTGTCCGCCACTATCATTAATCGCGCGGTTAATGTCCAGCGCCCGGTTGGCACGAAGGCTGTGTACGGCAGGCCGCACGCCACGCGCGACCATCTGCCAAGACGGCACTTGCGGCGGAATCACAATCAGTTAGGCTGCTAATGGATCCTAAACGGGTTCTGGGCTAAGGGGCGGCATGGCTTCCGTTGACAAGAGAATGAGCAAGTGGATCGCAGCTGCGCTGTGGTGCGCCGCGCCGTTGCTGCTTGTCGCCGCGCCGGCAGATGCCCGTCCCGCCACCAGCCTGCAGAACGCGCGCGATGCCGCGATCGAGAGCCAGGTCTCTGCCATCGTCGCACAAGGGCGAGGCCGCATCGGTGTTGCCGCAGTTGATCTCGATGGCGGCGGACAGATCCTGATCAATGGCGACATGCCGTTCCCGATGGCCAGCACGGCAAAGATTGCCGTCGCCGCCACGTACCTTTCCGGCGTGGAGCAGGGCCGGCTGCGGCTCGACCAGCAGTTCCCGATGATGCTGCCCGTCGCCGAATCCGCCAATACGCGCGGTGCGGTCGCGGCAGTCCGCCCCGGCATGGTCATGTCGGCGCAGAGCTTGATGGAGCTTTCCATCACGCGCAGTAACAACAACGCGACCGATGGCCTGATCGCTGCAGTTGGCGGGATTGGCGCTGTCAATGCCTGGCTCAGCCGCACCGGCATCACCGGCCAACACCTCGATCACACCATGGCAACGCTGGTGCGCGACGATGGCCGGGTCAATCCGGTGACCACGATCGACACCCGCACCAGCAGCACGCCGCGTGCAATGGTTTCTCTGCTCGCCGCGATCGATCGCGGCGGCGCACTGAGCCCCGAAAGCCGTGCGGTGCTGCTCGATACCATGACCCGCACCAGCACCGGCCGGAACCGCATCCGCAGCGGGCTGCCCGAAGGCGTGGTCTTCGCGCACAAGACAGGCACGCTCGCCGGGGTGACCGATGATGTCGGGATCGTGCGCCTGCCCGATGGCCGGCACCTTGCCATGGCCATCTTCGTGACCGGCCCGGAAGGCCACACCACCCACGCCGGCATGATCGCGCAGATCGCCCGCGTGCTCTACGACGGGTTCAGCCAGCCGCCGCTGCCCAGCAGCTTCGAGACCGCGCGCCGCTGATTTTCCTGGAACGCTGACGGCTTGCCGCGCTCGCTGCGCGTTCCCCTTTGCCGCGCGCGCCATCCGCACAAAGAGAAGGGGCGCGATCGCCAAAGCGATCACGCCCCTCTATCTCTATCAAACCCTTGCGGGGTTGATTACATCTTCGCGGCTTCGCTCGAAGCGTCAGCAGCCGGAGCCGAAGCGTCTTCCGAAGCAGGAGCCGAAGCATCCATAGCAGCGTCGGTCGATTCCATAGCGGCTTCGGTGGCGGGGGCTTCAGGAGCCTTTTCCGAGCAACCGGCGAGAGCGAAGGCAGTGCCGGCGACTGCGGCGAGGAGGAGCTTGCGCATGCGTTACAATCCCTGGATTGAAGTGGACCGCGCCGGGCCCGCAGCCCGCCGCAAAGCCTACTCTGGCGGTAGACTTCTCGCCCCAATTAATCGGCAATTCACCTGCTTGCAAGTCTTAGGAGCAGCAAAGCCGTCATAGACCAGTTATATATCTGAATATAAAGTATTTTTGCCGTGCCCCCGAAGGCCTCGTGAAGGGATTCGCGTGCAATGAATCATCACCCTATTGCTGCAGCGCCGCAACATCGGGCGCTTTCGCTGGCGGGGTCGAGGCGCTACCACGGCGGTCATGGACACCTCAGCGCAGCCTGCAACGCCGCCCCAGCGTCATCTCTATCTGATCGACGGTTCGGCCTATATCTTCCGCGCCTATCACCGGCTGCCGCCGCTGACCAATCCGGCGGGCGTGCCGGTGGGCGCGGTCTATGGCTATACCACCATGCTGTGGAGGCTCGCGGAAGACCTCCATAAGGCAGACGGGCCGACGCACCTTGCGGTGATCCTCGACAAGGGTTCGATCACGTTCCGCAATGCACTTTATGACCAATACAAGGCGAACCGGCCGCCGCCGCCCGAGGACCTTGTCCCGCAGTTCCCGCTGATCCGCGATGCGACGCGCGCGTTCAGCCTGGCCTGCATCGAGGAAGAGGGCCTCGAAGCCGACGATCTCATCGCATCCTATGCGCGCGCGGCGGCCTTGCAGGGCTGGAACGTAACGATTGTCTCATCGGACAAGGACCTGATGCAGCTGGTCGGCCGCAAGACCGAGGCCGGCGGCTATGTCGACATGCTCGATACGATGAAGAATCAGCGGATCGACTTGCCCGAAGTCATGGAGAAGTTCGGAGTCGAACCTGAGCGCGTGGGTGACGTGCTGGCGCTGATGGGCGATGCGGTCGACAACGTGCCCGGCATTCGCGGCATCGGGCCCAAGACGGCGACGAAGCTGATCCAGGAGCACGGCACGCTGGAAGGCGCACTGGCCGCCGCACCCGCGATGAAGCCGGGCAAATTGCGCGACAGCCTGATCGAGCAGGCCGACATGGCGCGCCTTTCGCGCCAGCTGGTGCAGCTCAAGGAGGATTGCTCGCTGCCGCTGCCGCTCGAGTCCTTTGAGTTGACCGCGATCCCGCCCGAACCGCTCGCCGCGTTTCTGGGCGAGCACGGCTTCACCAGCCTGCTGCGCAAGCTGGGCTCCGCACCTGCGGAGGCTCCCGCTTCGCCGGGCACACCGACCGCCGCGCCGGGCGGGGCCGCAGAGACCCGGCAGAGCCTGCCCACCTGGCCCGCCATCGATACCAGTGGCTATCGCTGCCTGCAGACGCTGGACGATATCGCCGAGTGGGTGAAGCGCGCCATGGCCGCGCGCGTGGTTGCAGTCGATACCGAGACCAGCGCGCTCGATGCGATGCAGGCAGATCTGGTCGGCGTCAGTCTCGCGCTGGGGCCAGGCGATGCCTGCTACATCCCGCTCGGTCACCGCGGCAGCGACATGTTTGCCGAGGCGCCCGTGCAGGCCCCGCGCGACGCAGCGCTGGCGCTGCTGAAGCCGCTGCTTGAAAGCGACGCCGTCCTCAAGATCGGCCAGAACATCAAGTACGATATCAACGTGCTGGCGCGGTACGGCGTGATGGTATCACCCATCGACGATACCATGGTGATGAGCTTCTGCCTCGATGCGGGACGCAGCGAGGCGGGCGTCGGCGGGCATGGCATGGACGAGCTGGCGGAGCGCCTGCTCGGCCACACGACGATAGCCTTCAAGGACGTCTGCGGCACCGGCAAGAAGGCGATTTCCTTCGCCGAAGTGCCGCTTGCCGATGCAACGCGCTATGCCGCCGAGGACGCCGAGGTCACCTGGCGGCTCCACGCGTTGCTGGCCCCGCGTCTTGCCGAAGAGGGCGGCACGCGCATCTACGAACGCGTCGACCGGCCGCTGGTGCCGGTGGTTGCGGGCATGGAGCGCAACGGCATCCGCGTCGACCGCGAGCGCCTCGCGGCGCTTTCGGCGCAGTTTGCCGAGACCATCGCGCGGCTCGAAACCGTGATCCACGAAAAGGCCGGCCAGCCCTTCACCATCGGCAGCCCCAAGCAGCTGGGTGAAATCCTGTTCGACAAGCTCGGCTACAAGGGCGGCAAGAAGGGCAAGACCGGGCAATATTCCACCGATCAGTCGGTGCTCGAAGGCCTTGCCGCACAAGGGGCCGAGGTGGCTACGCTGGTGCTGGAATGGCGCCAGCTCTCGAAGCTCAAATCGACTTATACCGATGCACTGCAAGCCGCGATCAACCCGGCGACGGGCCGCGTCCACACCAGCTACAGCCTGGTGGGCGCGCAGACGGGGCGGCTATCCTCGAACGATCCCAACCTGCAGAACATCCCGATCCGCACCGAGATCGGCCGCCAGATCCGTGAGGCCTTCGTGGCCGAGCCCGGAAACGTTCTGCTGGCGGCGGACTATAGCCAGATCGAGCTGCGGCTCGCGGCGCACATGGCTGATGTGCCTGCGCTCAAGGAGGCTTTTGCCGGCGGCGAGGACATCCATTCGCGCACCGCGATGGAACTGTTCGGCACGGTCGACCGGGATACGCGCGGGCGAGCCAAGACGATCAACTTCGCGATCCTCTACGGCATCAGCCGCTGGGGCCTTGCCGGCCGGCTCGGCGTGAGTGCGGAAGAAGCGCAGGCGATGATCGACCGCTACTTCGAGCGCTTCCCCGGCATTCAGCGCTACATCCACGAAACGCTCGAGAACGTGCGCACGCAGGGTTATTCGGAGACGCTGTTTGGCCGCAAGACGTGGTTCCCGCGCATCAATTCGAAAAACCAGGCCGAACGGCAGGGCAGCGAGCGCGCCGCGATCAACGCGCCGATTCAGGGCACTAGCGCCGATATCATCAAGCGCGCGATGGCGCGGATGATGCCGGCGCTGCACGACGCGGGGCTGGGACACGTGCGCATGCTGCTGCAGGTACACGACGAACTGGTGTTCGAACTGCCCGAGGCCGATGTCGCGGCGGCGAAACCGGTGATCGAGGCCGTGATGGCAAGCGCGGCGGAACCGGCGGTCAAGCTCACCGTGCCGCTGGGCGTGGAGATCGGCACCGGCCCAAGCTGGGGCGCGGCGCACTGAGCCCAGCTCACTCCATCGGGACGAAGGGCTTGATATCCTTGGTCCGCAGCCAGAGCATTTCCTCGTTGGGCACCGAATTGGTCAGCGCGTAGAGCCCCTCGGCATTCGCGGCGCTGAGGCCCATTTCACGGTAGTAATCGAGGTAGATCTTGTTGGCCGGGGCATCGGGCGCGAAATCGCCCGGCTGGTGGCCGCTTTCGTCCTTCCATGCGTGGACGCCGAATTCGGCATCGGGCGCGGCGTGGCGGCTGGTGCCGGCGAGGAAGATCTCGACCCCGCCTGAACGGACCGAGCCGCCCGAAGGCACATCAGTCGTCAGGCCCTGCCTGCGGATCAGCCGGCCGAGCGCGAGGTTCGCGCCGTCATCGGACGTCCCCGGGCAGTCTACCAATTCGAGCACGCGGATGCCGGGGTGCGCCTGCAGCATGCCCCTGAACTCAGCCGGGGCAGTGCTGTCGACCTCACCCACCAGCGCGGCGTGTCCGGCGTCGACGACCGCAAACGGACCGAAACGCGGCAGTCCGGCAATCGCCCTGGCGATCCGCTGGCTGCGCGGCTCCTCGACCACGGTCTGCGTGGTGGTCACCTCGGTCCATTTGGTCCCGTGCGAATCGACCCAGGTACGTGTCGCCACCTGCTGCGCGGCAAGCGGAGCCGCGCCGGCGATGCTGAGCAGCAATGCGCAGGCGATTCGGTTCATGATGGACATATTGTCCATCGAAGCTTGCCATTTATCCAGCGAAACACGGTAAATCGCGTTTAACGCCTTTTGCGTCCGATTTGGCGCGACCGCCGACCTGCCCCTATCCCCTGCGAAGACCCGCCCTTAGGCTGCTGCGCTGCCCGGGAGTTCGTATGGTCGCGCTGGTATCAACGGTTGCCTATCTGGGGCTGGAAGCGCGAGCCGTCGAAGTGCAGTGCCAGATCGCGCCCGGCCTGCCAGCCTTTCGTGTCGTCGGCCTGCCCGACAAGGCGGTCGGCGAAAGCCGTGAGCGGGTGCATTCCGCGCTTGCCGCGCTCGGCCTTGCGCTGCCGCCCAAGCGGATCACCGTAAACCTTTCGCCTGCCGATTTGCCCAAGGAAGGCTCGCACTACGATCTGCCCATTGCGCTGGCGCTGCTGGCGGCGATGGGCGTGGTCGATCTGGAAGCGATCGCGGAATACGTCGCGGTCGGCGAACTCGCGCTCGATGGCCGCGTGATCGCCAGCCCTGGCGTGCTGCTGGCGGCGCTGCATGCCAGCGGCATCGAGAAAGGGCTGATCTGCCCCGCCGCACAGGGCGCAGAAGCGCGCTGGGCCAGCGGGGTGGAGATCGTCGCTGCGCCCGATCTCATCAGCCTGCTCAACCATCTCAAGGGCACGCTGCGGCTGCCCGTGCCCGAACCGGGCGAAGTGGACCCGCCCCAGCGCCGGGCCGATCTCAAGCAGGTCAAAGGGCAGGAAACCGCCAAGCGCGCGCTGGAGATCGCGGCGGCGGGCGGGCACAACCTCCTGATGATCGGCCCGCCGGGTGCGGGCAAATCGCTGATGGCTTCGTGCCTGCCGGGCATCCTTCCCGAATTGACACCGTCCGAGGCGCTTGAGGCCTCGCTGGTCGCTTCGGTGGCGGGGCTGCTGGAGGAAGGCCGCATCAGCCGTGCGCGCCCGTTCCGCAGCCCGCACCACTCCGCCTCGATGGCAGCGCTGACAGGGGGCGGGCTGAAGGTGCGGCCCGGTGAAGTCAGCCTTGCGCATCTCGGCGTGCTGTTCCTTGATGAACTGCCCGAATTCCAGCGCGCCGTGCTCGATTCGCTGCGCCAGCCGCTGGAGACGGGCGAAGTCACTGTCGCGCGCGCCAATGCCCATGTGACGTTCCCGGCGCGGGTCCAGCTCATCGCCGCAATGAACCCCTGCCGCTGCGGGCATCTGGGCGATCCGGCGCTGGGCTGCAGCCGCGCGCCGCGCTGCGCGGGGGATTATCAGTCCAAGGTCTCGGGCCCGCTGCTCGACCGCATCGATCTGCATGTCGAAGTCGATCCCGTTTCGGCCGCCGATCTCGCCCTGCCCCCGCCGGCGGAGGGATCGGACGCAGTTGCCGCGCGGGTGGCCGCAGCGCGCCGCGTGCAAACAGCGCGGCTGGAGGGAAGCGGGCGGCGCACCAATGCGGAGCTGGAGGGTGATCTCCTCGAACAGTACGCTACGCCGGATGAACCGGGCCGCAAGCTGCTGGCACAAGCGGCAGAAGCCATGCGCCTCTCCGCACGCGGCTACACCCGCATGCTGCGCGTGGCGCGCACGATTGCGGATCTGGCGGGAACCGATACGGTGGGGCGCGTGCACGTCGCCGAAGCGCTCAGCTATCGGCGGATCGCGCCGCGGGCCTAAGGGTGGAGGTTTCATGAGGAAGCGCAATGCGGCCGTTCTCGTCGTGTTGGTCCTGACCTTGATGGGAAGCTCGACCATGGCCGGCGCGGCAAGCCGGGCTGGCGGCTTGGCCAATGCGCACCTGGCGCGGGTGAAGCCCGGCACGAAACGCTTCTTCTACCGGATGGGGGAAACTGCAGGTTGTCCGGCTTTGACGGACCGGTGCCGCAGGAAGGGCTACGTGCTGCCGGGGGACGTCCTCCTCGCCTGGGGATCGAGCGGGGCCTTCACCTCCGTGGAGTTTGTCACGCCGAATGGCCAGCACAGTGCAGGTGCGATCGAAACAGCTTCGCTTGAACCCGTTTCAGCTGAGGCGGCACCGCCGCTTTCGGCATGGATTGGCGAATGGACCCGCGACTCCGAGGCGCACATCGGGATCAAGGCCATCGGAGGTGGCAATCGCCTTGCGGTAACAGGTAACGCACTATGGGGAAGCAAGGATCCCGTGCGCGTCAGGAACGGCGGGATCAACGATGGCGAGTTGGACGGCGCCTTTGTTCCCAGCGGCGCATGGGGCGGCGTTCTGGAAAGCGGTGCCGAGCGGGTGGACTGGCAGCGCGCCTTCCCGTTCAATTCCGAGGACAGCTATGACTGCCGGGTGCAGTTACGGCTGGTCGGCCCCTACCTCCTCGTCAATGATGACGAGAACCATTGCGGAGGGGTCAACGTGACATTCTCAGGCGTCTATCGCAAATAATCGCGCTTCAGCGGCCCGCCATCGCCTTCGCCTTCGCCAGATATGTCCGGCCGATCCGCAGCAATTCGCCGTCCGCCAACTGGGCCGACCACACCCCTAACCCATCATGCTTCAACCCCGCAATCCGGTCGCGCCGCACGATGGTCGAGCGGTGGAGGCGGATGAAGCGTTCCGGGTCGAGCCGGTCTTCCAGCCGCTGGATCGTGTGGAGCAGCAGGTAGCTGCGGGTGCCGACATTCAGGCGCACATAGTCGCGCTCGGCGTCGATGCGGTCGATGTCGCCCGCGGCGATGCGGATCAGTTCGCTGCGGTGGGGGACCCAGAATTCCTCGATCCACGGGCTTTCAACGGCCGGCTCTGACAGTGCCGGGGCGGCAGTGTCGCGCCGCGCGAGGGCGCGGTCGACTGCGCGCTCCAGCCGGTCCTGCGCGACGGGCTTGAGCACGTAGTCCACCGCCTCGCAATCGAACGCCTCGACCGCAAAGTGATCGTGCGCGGTGACGAAGATCACGGCGGGGCGCGGCGACATCCCCACAAGGCCCCGCGCGACGCCGAGGCCATCGACTTCGGGCATCGTCATGTCGAGCAGCACGAGTTCCGGCGCCAGCGCCTCGCACAGGCGCAGCGCCGCCGCGCCGTCGCTCGCGGTGCCGACCACATTGAGCGCCGGGATACGCGCGCACAGGATCTGCATGCGCTCCACCGCGAGCGGTTCATCATCGACGATAAGCGTCCGCATCTGTCCCCCGGCTCCCATTCTCAATCGCAGCCCGACCGCACCAGCGGGATCGTGAGCACGGTGGCATAGCCGCCAGCCGGCAAGGCCCCGCTGTCCACGCCCGCCTCATCGCCGAAGCGCGCGGCCAGCCGGTTGCGCACGTTTTCGAGCCCGATCCCGGTGCCGCCATTCTGGCTCGTCTTGCCGGGCCCATCATCCGCGACCGTAAGCACCAGCTTGCCGCCTGCTTCCTGCGCGGCGATGCGGATGGTGACAGGCCGTGTGCTGACCGAAACGCCGTACTTGATCGAGTTTTCGACCAGCGGCTGAAGGATCATGCCGGGCACGCAGGCGTTCTCCAGCTCCGGCGGCACATCGAATTCGCAGACCAGCCGTTCCGGAAACCGCACCGCCTCGATCTCGAGATAGTGCCGCTGCAGCGCGATTTCGTCAGCCAGCGGGACGTCTGCCGTGGGATCGCCGGCAAGGCTGTGGCGATAGAAGCTCGAAATCGTCTGGATCATCTTCTCCGCCTGTTCGGCGCGGCCGACCATGACCAGTGCGGAGAGCGAATTGAGCGTGTTGAACAGGAAGTGCGGATTGACCTGATAGCGCAGCGAACGCAGCTCTGCCGCCTTGGCCGCGCGCTTGTATTCGCCCTCGCGCCGTTCGGACGCGCGCGCCATCTCGGCATTGCCAAGCGCGATGTAGAGCCCGGCCCAGGCGATCAGCAGGAAATAACGGCCAAGCGCGACATCGGTCAGCTGCTTCCAGAGGCCTTCGTCCTCGATCATCTTGCTGATGATCGCGCTGTGGAGCTGGCTATCGCCATCCGTGGCGGCCGGGGCCGGGGCCGGGGGCTGCACGGGAGCCGGGGCAGGCGTTGCACTCGCTGCCGGTGATGGCGTCGGCGTCGGCGCAGGCTTGGCCGGGGGCTGGACCACCGCACGGTGGCGGACAGGCTTCGGCTTGGCGGCGCGGGCCTCATGCTCCTTGACACCGCGCGCGCGGACTTCCTTCACCGCCGCGCCGACCGGCCCGGCGGGCGCGGGCGGCACGTCCTTTTCCGCGACCAACCCCGCATCGGCAAGGCTGCGCAGCACATTCCAGCGTACGGCATCGATAGCGGCAAGCCGTGCCTGCGCGGCCGAGCGCTGCGCGTCGCGCTGCGCCCGCTCCATCTCGCGCTGCGCCTCGGCGACTTCGCGCTGGGCATCGGCCAGTTCATCGGCAAGTTCATCGGCATGATCGGTATCGGTAGCGATCCGCCGGGAGCCGATCCGCACTTCGGCCGAGCCATCGCTGCGCTTGATGATGGAGACCCCGCCGGGCGCGGTGATCACGGCCTCGCCGCCATTACCGTCATCGCTGTCCGGGTCCTCGCCGGCTTCCGTGGCGGGCGCGGCCGGTGTCCTGGATGCAGACGGCGGGGCGGGCGGCGCCGGAGGGGCAGGCGGAGCAAGAGGTGCAGGCGGCGGCATGGGCGGCGGCGGATCGGCCACATCGATCAGCACATTGCCGGAAACATCATGCCGGACACGCACGGTCGGCATCGTCATATCCGCCGGCGCAGCGCCGGGTATGGCCGGCTGCCCGGCACGGAGCGCCTTTGCCGCCGCCTCGGCCTGCGCCTGCGCCGCACGAGCTTCGCGCTCGATGAGCTTCTTTTCCACGGGCGCGAAGCACTGCTGGTTGATCGCAGCGAGCGCGAGAGCGGCGGGGAGCATGATGACCAGCGCTGCGGCGATCCGCACGCCATTGCTGCGCCCATCGAACCGGCGCAGCACCGGCCAGGCCAGCAACGTGATCGCGATGCCCGCCAACGTGACGACCGCGCGGCGCCACAGCAGCTCGTTGAACTCGCCAAGATCGACCACGATCCCGCGCAAGGTGATCAGCAGGAAATAGGTGAGCCACAGCGCTGCCGCGGACAGGAACACGGCACGCGCGGGCACGTGTGGTCTTGCAGCAGCAATATCGGCAGGAACGGTGGCCATTCGGCTGCTTCTACGCCCAAGTGCCCGGCCTGCGCCAGCCGGATGGTCGAACCCGGTTGGCGGTTGGTCGAACGCCGAGGCGTTTACGAAACGCGCTGAAGAGAGTGTTTGGAAGTGCTACCGGCGATCAAGCCGGCAGCAATCCTTCGTCCGCAATCTTCTTCTTCCACACGAGCGGGGCGAGCTGGTGCACGTTCTGCCCGGTCGAATCGACCGCGACCGTCACCGGCATGTCCTCCACGGTGAATTCGTAGATCGCCTCCATGCCGAGATCGGCAAAGCCCACGACCTTCGACTGCTTGATCGCCCGGCTGA
The DNA here is from genome assembly GCF_965228995.1 of Novosphingobium sp. GTDB lineage: Bacteria > Pseudomonadota > Alphaproteobacteria > Sphingomonadales > Sphingomonadaceae > Novosphingobium. The sequence goes on from NZ_OZ245852.1 coordinate 496,700, forward strand.
CGAGATAGGCCGCACCCCCGACCGCCATGAGATAGGCGGACTTGTGCTTGGCGATCGAATCGGTCGCCGCAACGCCGCGCTCGGCCTTGCCGACCGAAGCGAGCAGGCCGAGGTTGAGCATCATGTCGGAGAACTTGTCCATGCGCGTGGCGGTGGTGGGGCCGGCCGGGCCAACGACCTCCTCGCGCACCGGATCGACCGGGCCGACATAGTAGATCACCCGGCCCTTGAAATCGACCGGCAGCGGCTCGCCCTTGGCCAGCATGTCGGCAATGCGCTTGTGCGCGGCATCGCGGCCGGTGAGCATCTTGCCATTTAGCAGCAGGCGGTCGCCCTGCTTCCAGCTCTGCACTTCCTCCGCCGTCAGTGTATCGAGATTGACGCGCTTGGCCGCCGCATCGGGCGTCCAGTGCACATCGGGCCATTCGTCGAGCCTGGGCGTCTCGAGGAAAGCGGGGCCCGATCCATCGAGGGTGAAGTGGGCATGGCGAGTGGCGGCGCAATTGGGGATCATGCCCACCGGCTTGCCCGCCGCGTGGCACGGCGCGTCGATGATCTTCACGTCGAGGATGGTCGAAAGCCCGCCAAGGCCCTGCGCGCCGATGCCGAGAGCGTTGACCTTGTCGAAGATCTCGATGCGCAGTGCCTCGATATCGTTCTGCGGCCCGCGCTGCTTCAACTGGGCCATGTCGATCGGCTCCATCAGAGCCTTCTTGGCGAGCAGCATGCAATGTTCCGCGGTGCCGCCGATGCCGATGCCGAGCATGCCCGGCGGGCACCAGCCCGCGCCCATCTGGGGTAGCATTTCCAGCACCCAGTCAACGATCGAATCGCTGGGGTTCATCATCTTGAACTTCGACTTGTTCTCGCTGCCGCCACCCTTGGCCGCGACATCGACGGAGACTGTATTGCCCTTCACCATCTCGACATTGAGAACGCAGGGGGTATTATCCTTCGTGTTGCGGCGGGTGAAAGCGGGATCGGCCAGCACCGAGGCGCGCAGCTTGTTGTCCGGATCGAGATAGGCACGGCGCACGCCTTCATCGACGACGTCCTGCAGGCTCTTGTCGCTTTCCAGCCGACAATCCTGGCCCCACTTCACAATGACATTGACGATCCCGGTGTCCTGGCAGATCGGCCGGTGGCCTTCAGCGCACATGCGGCTGTTCGTCAGGATCTGGGCGATCGCGTCTTTCGCGGCAGGCCCTTGCTCCGCCTCGTAGGCTTCACCCAGCGCGCGGATATAGTCCATCGGGTGGAAATAGCTGATATATTGCAGCGCGTCGGCCACGCTCTCGATGAGGTCTTCCTCCCGGATCGTTGTCATCGTCGTTGTCATCCCTGGCATCGCCGGGTCCTTCCGCTGGTTTCTGCCCGCGGCGCGCGGGCGCAATCGATGAACTGCCGTTTAGCCATCGACCAGCGTCATGCAAAGCGCTTGGCGCGCCGGGGACGATATTCTAAGGGCTTGGAAGGATATGGTTGCAGCGCAAGCCGCGGCCCACAGTCGGGATTGCGCCGGTTTGCCCGGCCTCGCAGTCCGGCTCCACAAATGAGGGAATTCATGACGGTAGTGGAAGAACGCGTGAAGGTGGCAGATGCCGGCAGCGAAGCCGCACGCCGCGCGATGATCGACAGCCAGCTGCGCGTGAGCGGCATCAACGATCCGGCCATTCTTGCCGCCTTCCTCGCCGTGCCGCGTGAGGACTTCGTGCCGGAAGCGCGCCGCGCAGTGGCCTATGCCGATCGCGCTGTCGCGCTGGGCGATGGCGCGGTGCTCTCCCCTGCGTTGACGTATGGCCAGATGCTCACTGCCGCGGAACCTGCGACTGACGACAGCGTGCTCGTAATCGGCAACCCCGGTGGATATCTCGCCGCGCTCGCCGAAAGGCTCGGCGGCAAAGTGACGCTGGTCGCCGCCACGGGTGACTGGGCCAAGGCCGGTGCGCACACGCTGGTGCTGGTGGATGGCGCCATCGAGGACATGCCCGCTGCGCTCGCCGAGCTCGTCGCGCCGGACGGCTGCATCGTTACCGGCGTGATCGAGCGGGGCGTGACCCGGCTGGCGCTTGGCCGCAAGGTGGCCGGCACGCTTGCAGTCACCGTGCTGGCCGAGGCCGACTTTGCGCCGCTCGCCGCCTTCGCGGCCCGCCCGAAGTGGAGCTTCTGAACCTCATGATTCGTTCCACGGCCTGTTGGCCCCTGATACGTCGGCTGCGGGCCGGTTCCGCGCTTGCGGCGCTTGCCATGGCCGCTGCCGCCACTCCGGTTCATGCCGACGATCTTCAGGACGCGCTTGCCGCCGCCTATGCAAGCAACCCCGATCTCGCCGCCGCGCGCGCGAACTTGCGCGCGACCGATGAAGGCGTGCCGATCGCCCGCGCACCGGGCCTGCCCAGCCTGAACGGCACGGCAACGTACACCGAGTTCCTCAAGCAGGGGCCCAACAGCTTCATCGCGCCCCAGCGGCTGCTGTCAGTCGATCCCCAGCTCAATGTGCCGATCTATTCGGGCGGCGCCGTGAAGAATTCGCTCGCCGCCGCGAAGATCCGGGTCGAGGCTGGCGAGGCAAGCCTGAAAGGGACCGAGGCGGGCGTGTTCAGCCAGGTCGTCGCGGCCTACATGGACGTGATCCGCGATGCCGCAACCGTCGGGCTCAACCGCAACAACGTGCAAGTGCTCGAGGTCAACCTCAAGGCCACCAGCGACCGCTTCGAGATCGGCGACGTCACCCGCACCGACGTGGCGCAGTCCAATTCGCGCCTGGCCCTTGCGCGCGCCGATCTGCGCAACGCCGAGGCGGCGCTCGTCGCGAGCCGTGAGCGCTATGTGCAGGTCGTCGGGCAAGTGCCGGCCGATCTCCAGCCGCCGCCGCCGCTGGCCGGGCTCCCCGCAAGCCCCGAGGAAGCGGTGCAGGTCGCGCTCGACAACAATCCGGATCTCGAAGCCGCCCACCAACGCAGCAAGGCGGCCGGGTTCGATGCCAAGGCTGCGGGCGCGGGCCGCCTGCCGACGGTTTCGCTCTACAGCTCGGGCGAATATTCGACCTATTTCAACTCGCTGGGCGGCAGCGCGAGCCGAGGCTTCGTACAAAGCCAGACGACCGCGCAAGCCGGCGCGCGCATTTCGATTCCGCTCTTCCAGGGCGGCTTGCCCGCCGCGCGCCAGCGCCAGGCGCAGGCCACGGCAAGTGCCGCGCAGGAACAGGAAATCAGCGCAGAGCGGCAGGTCATCGCCAATGTCCGTTCGGCCTATACCCAGTGGCGCGCGGCGAACGATGTGATCACCCTCAACCAGACCGCGGTCGATGCCGCGGCGCTGAGCCTTGAAGGTGTGCGCGCGGAAAATACGGTGGGCAATCGCACCATTCTCAACATTCTCGATGCCGAGCAGGAACTGCTGCGCGCGCAGGTCGGGCTCGTGGCGGCGCGGCGCAACGCCTACGTCGCCTCGTTCAATCTGCTTGCCGCGATGGGCCGGGCGCAGGCCAGCGATCTGGGCTTCGATCCGGCCACGCTCTACGATCCCGAGGTCAATTACCGCCGCGTGCGGGGCCGGGTGTTCGACTGGGCGCTGGACGCGCCGTCGCCGCCCAAGGCCACCCGCACGGTTGACACACCGGCACAAACTGCAACAATTCCTGCACAACCTGTGCCTTGATGGTACGGGGCCGACCGGGGGCACCTGATTCGGTCAGGTCGGTTCGGCATGGAGTGCCCGGTGCGCCGGGATGGATTGTGTGGGGATAAGCATGCGTCAGGCTTCGGAACCTTCCGTCGAGGAAATCCTCGAATCGATCAAGAAGGTGATCGCGCGCGACAATCGTGCCGACGCGGCGCGTGAGCGTGGCCGCCGGGACGCCGCCGCAGATACCGCACCTGCCCCTCGTGTTGCCGCGCGGCCTGCACCGCGCAGTGAAGGCCGCCCGGCATCGTTTCCGTCTGACGTTCTCGATCTCAGTGAAGTGGCTGCGCAGATCCTGAACGAAGACCGCACTCGTCCCGCCGATCTCGACGAGGATGAGGAAGCGCCCCTTCTGGCGGACGAAGCCACCGCCTCGATGCGCGATTCGCTCGCTGCGCTGGCGATGCTGTCCACCCCGGGCGCTGCGCCGCAGATCGTCCGGTCGGGCGAAACCTCGCTCGAAAGCCTGGTGCGCGAAATGCTGCGCCCGGCGCTGGCCGAATGGCTCGATCGCAATCTGCCGCCGATGGTCGAAAAGCTCGTGGCAGCGGAAATCGCGCGCATCGTTGGCAAGAAGGGCTGATCCCGCCCGCTTTTGCATGCTAGGGCGGCGCGATGGCCAGACCTGATCCCGCGCTGCTCGATCCTGCGCGCTACCCCTTTGGCAACGCCGTCACCACGCGGTTTGCCGATCTCGATCCCAACGGACACATCAACAACGTGGCGATGGCCGCGGTGTTCGAGGATGCGCGCCTGCGCTTCATCACGGCGGCCGGCTTTCCGCGCAACACCGATGGCGCGCGCTTCATGGTCGCCAATGTCACGATCGACTACCTCGCGCAGGCCTATTACCCGGCGGGCCTTGAATGCCGCGTCGGCGTGCTGCCCGGCGGGACCAGCAGCTGGAGCCTCAGGCAACTGTTGCTCCAGGAGAGCCGCCCGGTCGCGACCGCGCATGTCACCATCGTGTTCACCGATGGCGAGCGGCCGCAGCCGATCGACCCCGCATTACGCGAAAGGCTCGATGCATGGTTGATCCGGTGAAGCCTGACGAGATCACGTTGGCGCGGCAGGCCGTCGCGGGCCTCGGCGGCTTCGCTCCGCAGCGCCATATCCTGCTCTGCGCCGGGCCCGAAAAGGACAAGTGCGCGCCGCGCGAAACGGGCGATGAAGCTTGGAACTTCCTCAAGAAGCGGCTGGGCGAGCTCAAGCTGGGCGGGTCGCAAGGGGTTCTGCGCAACAAGGTTGGCTGCCTGCGCGTCTGCGCCGCAGGGCCGGTCGCGCTCGTCTATCCGGACAACGTCTGGTACCACTCGTGCACGCCCGCAGTGCTGGAGCGGATCATTCAGGAACATGTGATTGGCGGAGTGCCGGTTGAGGACTACCGCCTCACGCCGCCCGAGTAACTTTCATTTCCACCAATCCTCGATGTGCTGTTCGAGGCCGTTGTCCACCGCCTCGTCGTGCCCGGTGCCGCTCGAGAGGAAGACCAGCCCCATCAGCGCGGCCATCAGCATCATCGTGAAGCCAATGCCCAGCATCGCCGCGATGTAGAGATGGATCGAGACGAGACCGACCGCTTCGTACAAGTAGGAAGCGGCCGCCGCCATGACCACGAGCGTCAGGACGCCCATCCAGCGCATCACCCGGAAGTAGCGCCCCCAGGCGAAGCTGGCATAGTCCGGATCGTCGAGCGGCGAAGGGCGCACGGGGTTGGTCATGCGCGCTTTCATGCGCCGCCTGCCGGGCCAAGGCAATTGCTTTCCCCGCCTGCCCTTTGGTGGCATTATCGGCGAATCGGCAAGCATTGGAACGACTTGCCGGAGAAGCGGGACCTCCCGAAAAGGGGGGAAGGAGTATGCCATGTCGATCGCACTGCTGATCGCCGGCCGTTCGGGAGAGGTATGGCACTGCCATGCCGACGACCTCGTTGCCGACGCTGTTGAAACGCTCGCTACGCGCCGGATCGGGGCCCTGCCGGTAACCGATGCCGGAAACGAGGTGGCCGGAATCTTCTCCGAACGCGATGTGCTCTATGCGCTTAAGCTGCATGGCGCTGCGGCGCTGCAGATGCGCGTGCGCGATGTGATGACAGCGCCGGTCATCTCGGTCGGCCCCGAGAACAGCGCGCTCGAAGCCCTCGCCCTGATGACCCGCCGCCGTATTCGCCATTTGCCGGTGCTGGATGCCGGAAAGATGGTCGGCTTCGTCTCGATCGGGGACCTCGTGAAGTTCCGCATCGACCGGATCGAAGCCGAGGCCGAGGCGCTCAGGGAATATATCCAGTCGGCGTGACTTGAGCAGGCCGCCTCGGCGGCCTATCTTGAGGCCATGACCACGCTCACTCAGGATTCCGCACTGTCCGGCGGCGTCACGCTCGCCCCCAGCGCAGCGGCACGCATCGCCGCGATTGCTGCCAAGCAGAACCGCCCGGCGGTGCTGCGCCTTGCCGTTGAAGGCGGTGGCTGTTCGGGCTTTCAATACAAGTTCGAAATGGGGAATGAACCCGAGGCCGACGATCTGGTGAGCGAGACCGATGGCGTGCGCCTCCTCGTTGATCCGATGAGCCTGGAGCTGATCGCGGGCGCGACGGTGGAGTATGTCGAATCGCTCGGCGGCGCGGCCTTCCGCGTCACCAACCCGCAAGCAGCTTCGGGCTGCGGCTGCGGCGCGAGCTTTTCGGTGTGACGATCAAGGTAGCCTCGTTCAACATCAACGGGATCAAGGCACGGCTTCCCCGCCTGCTGGAATGGCTGGAGGAAACCCGCCCCGCAGTCGCCTGCCTGCAGGAAATCAAGACCCAGGACGCCGACTTCCCCGCCGCCGAGTTCGAGAAGATCGGCTATCACGCGATCTGGCATGGCCAGAAGGGCTTCAACGGCGTTGCCATTCTGGCAGATGGCACGAAGCCGGTCGAAGTGCAGCGCGGGCTCGCCGGAGAGCCGGAGGACGAGCATTCGCGCTACCTCGAAGCCGATGTGTTCGGCCTGCGCGTCGTGTGCATCTACCTTCCCAATGGCAATCCGCAGCCGGGTCCGAAGTTCGATTACAAGCTGCGCTGGATGGAGCGCCTGCGCGCCCGCATGGCCTCGATCACGGCAGAGGAAGTTCCCGCGCTGGTGATCGGTGATTACAACGTGATCCCCGAAGACAAGGACGTGTGGGACACCCGCGCGATGGCAAGCGATGCACTGATGCAGCCCGAATCGCGCGATGCCTACCGCCGCCTGCTCAACGACGGGTGGACCGACGCGCTCGATCTCCACCACCCGCGTGGCGGGCTCTGGACCTTCTGGGACTATCAGGCCGGTGCCTGGCAGCGCGATCATGGCTTCCGCATCGATCACGCGCTGCTTTCACCCGAACTGGCCGACCGGCTGGTCGGCGCGGGGGTCGATAAGGCCTATCGTGGACGCGAGAAGGCCAGCGACCACGCGCCGATCTGGGTGACCTTGCGCGAGCCGGCCTGACCAGGCTCAGTTCACCACACGCCAGAACTTGATGTGCGATCCCGGCGCGATGTCGACCGGCTGGAGCCACTGCGGCGGGTGATCCTTGAGCAGATCAGCCATCAACCCGCCCGGCGCGCGTGCGGCATAGACCGAGGGCTCATAGATATCAGGGCAGACCGCAACCAGCGCGACATGGCGCTTGCGAATCAGGGCATGCGCTTCTGCGGCAGGCGACATGAACGCGGCGATCACATCGTGCATTCCTGCCGCACCCCGGTGGTGCCCGGTCGCGACTACGCGGTCGTGTGATCTGACGATAAGGTCCGGTCCGATATCCAGCGGGGCGAAGATATCGACGGCAGGCAGCCGGTCGAGCGCGCGGCCGGCCACATCATAGCGGCATTGCGAAATCGACAGCGCGCCGAGCGTGACGCCGGAGACCGACTTTTCGAGCTTGCCGCTCGACGGGTTGGCCGAGAGCGGAGCCGCTGCTGCCATTGCCAGGACCACCGGGAGCCCGGGAACGAGCAACGAGATCACCACGGCATAGCCGCCAAGGCGCGGCAGGATCGGCACCGAGCGCAAATAGTAGACCCCCTGCAGGATCAACGCGGCAGCAGGCACGGCGGCAAAGACCAGCGCCGTGGCGGATGCCCGCGCGACGACCAGCCCGATCAGCCAGGCGCCGGTCAGCAGCAGGAGGTGATCGAACCAGAGCATCCGGGCCTGCGCATCGCGTGCACCGCGCCACTGCCACAACGTACCGATGATGCCGACAAGCGGCCCGGCAAGGATCGCCGCCGCGAGCGGCGCCGACGTATGCCAGAAGGGCATGCCCTCCTGCACCGAATCGTACCAGTAGCGCTTGACCAGCGGATCGAGCATCACGAATGCGCCGCCGCGGCATTCGGGTGCAGCGCCGAACAGGATCACACCCGCACCCGCGCCGATCAGGGCGAGCGCGCCGATCTGGCCGGGCAGGCTGCGCGGCGCGGCAAGGCGCAGCACAGCAGCGCCCGCCGCGATCCAGCCCAGCATCGCCAGATGCACCGGCGAGATCGCATCGCAATGCGTGACGAGATCGTATGTCCCGCGCGTACCGAGGAAAATTGCTACGCTGCCAATCGCCAGGCTGCCGGTAGCGCCCGCGAACCAGTCGAAACGGCTGGCCGGATTGCGCAGGCCGCGAAGCGCGCAAATGCCGAGAAACAGCGTGGTAAGCGGCAGCCCCTCGATCGAGATCGCCAGCAGTGCGGCCAGCGCAAGGCCGATCACCAGCGCGCCGCGCCGGGGATCCTTGGCATGAAGCCCGCTCAGCGCCGCGAGCGCGAGTACGATCTGCCAGCCATGGTGGTCGATCCGCAGCGGCGTAAACTGGCATAGGACCGGAGGCGAAAGCCCGAACATCAGGCCGGAAAGGCTGACCACTTCATCATTGAACCAACGCGCGGCAAGGCGGCCCAGCAGCGCCATCGCGCACAGCAGGGTCAGCAGCGGAACCAGCACCGCCGTCACCAGTTCGGCGCTCGCCGTACCGAGCAAGGGGCGTAGCAGCAGGATCATGCCCGCGATCGGAATATCGACCAGCCGCGACCAGTGCATCGGCACCCCTTCGGGCGCGGCAACGCGGTATTGATGGACATCGAACCAAGATTGGCCGGCGAGCAGATCGCGCACCTGCAGCAGGCGCAGCGCATCGTCAGGATCGCCAAAGCGCATCATTGCGATGAGCTTGAAGTTGACGAGGATCATCGTCACCGCAAGCATCGCCCAGGTTACCAGCACGCGCAGCCGCGCACTCCGGGCGGGATCGCTCACGGAAGGGGCCTTGGCGCCGACCTGATCATCTTGAACGAACAACGAAGCCATCAGCCAAATTCCAACATGCTGAAAGGATGAGGATTTCTCGCAGAGAAACGCGCTGCGGCCGGGCCTGGGTGCAGCTTCGGGCGAAGCAGCGCGCTCATTGCACCACCCGCCAGAACTGCAAGCCCGAGCCCGGAGCAAGATCAACCGGCGCAAGCCACTCGGGCGGCCGGTTTGCCACAAGCCGCGCCATCAGCCCGTCCGGCGCGGCCTGGGCGTAGACCGAATGGCGCGAGACGGCGGGGCAGATCATCACCATGGTTGCATGGCGCGCCTGCATGATCGCGCGCGCTTGCGGCGCAGGCGCGAGAAAGGCGGCGATGACATCGTGCATGGCAGCAGACCCGCGGTGATGGCCGGTTGCCACCACCCGCTGATGCGTGCGCACGAGGATGTCCGGCCCCATGTCGAGCGGAACCAGAATGTCGGTCGGCGCGAGGCGGTCGAGCGCTGCGGCGGCCTGATCGAAATGGCACGAGGCGGCGCCCGTCTGCGCGCTGTCATGAGAGGGTGCGACGAGGCTGGCAGCCACAGCCACGGGAATACCCGGCACGAGCAGCGCAGCCATTCCGGTATACCCGGCAAGGCGCCGGACGAACGAAGCCTTGCGCAGCTTCTCGATCCAGCAGGCGACCTGCGCGGCAGCAGGAACCGCGGCGAAGACCAGCGCTGTCGCTGAAGCCCGCGCTACCATCATACCGATCAGCCAGGCACCGGCCAGCACCAGCAGATGATCGCCCCATACGGCACGCTGCGCGGCCGGCTCCGCCTCGCGCCACAGCCGCCATGCGCCATAAAGGCCGATCAGCGGCCCCGCCACGATCACCGCAGCGAGATGCGGGCGGGCGTGCCAGAACGGCATGCCCTCGGCGACCGAGGGCAGCCAGAAGCGCAGGACCAGCGGATCGAGCGCAGCAAAGCCGCCGCCCCGGCACTGCGGCGCGGCGCCGAGCAGGATAGTGAGCGCGCCTGCACCGATCAGGCCAAGTCCCGCCAGCGAAATCATGGCGCGGCGCGGCGTGGCTTGGTGCAGCACGGCCACGCCAGCGGCGGTCCAAGCGAACATGGCGAGGTGGACCGGCGAGACCTGATCGCAATGCGATGCCAGATCCGCGATGCCGCGCGTCGCCACAAACAGCACCAGCGATCCGGCGGCGAGCGCGGCGGTCGCTTCCCGGAGCCAGGCGAACCGCGCCGCCGGGGCACGCAAATCCCTGAGCCCGCAGACGGCAAGGAAGACCGCGGCGAGCGGCAGACCTTCGATGGAGATTGACAGGGAAACGGCAAGGGCAAGACCGATCACGCGCCCGCCAGTGCGGGCCTTCGCAGCGTGCAGGCCCGTCAGCGCCGCGAGCGCGAGCACGATCTGCCAGGCATGATGATCGATCCGCAGCGGCGTGAACTGCCACATCACCGGGATCGCGAGCGCGAAGCTGAGGCAAGCCAGCAGAGCCACTTCGCGGTCGAAATAGCGCAGGGCAAGGCGGCCGACGAGCGTGAGCGCGCAAAGCAGCGTCAGCAGCGGGACCGCGACAAGCGCCGAAAGCTCGGCGCCGTGGGAGCCGAGCAGCGGGCGCAGCAGCAGGATCATCGCCGCGATCGGCACATCGACCAGCCGCGACCAGTGCATCGCCACACCCTCGGGCGCGGCGACGCGGTATTGGTGGAGATCGAACCATGATTGGCCGCCCAACAGATCGCGCACCTGCACCAGCCGGAGCGCATCATCCGGATCGCCGAACTGCATGGCCGCGATCTGCGGCGCCTTGAGCGCGATCAGGGCTGCGGCAAGAAAGATCCAGCTCAGCAGCACAGGCCGCCATGCGGACCTGGCAGAGCTGCCGCTTGGAGCGGCCCCGACCGGCCGTTCCGCGCCGGACGGGTAAAGTGTTGCCATCAGCGGAACACCACGCGCTTGCGCAGGAGCCAGGTCACCGCAAAGCTGACGACGATCGCGCAGAGCTTGGCGATGCGCGGATCAAGCCCCGCAGCACTCGCCCCGCCGACGATCAGGGTCGTCACGCCAAGGCCGATCAGCGCCGAGACGACGAACATCGCCTTCTGACGGGTGCGTTCCTTCCCGCCTGATGCGACTTGCTCGGCAAAGACCTTCCGGCTCGACAGGATCCAGTGGACCATGATGCCGATGCCGTACCCCATCGCCGAGGCTGTGACCGGCGGAACCCCGGCGGTGAGCAGCGCAAGAAACGTGCCCATATCCACCGCCAGCGCGCCGACGCTGGCGAGGATGTAGCGCACCAGCACGATCTGCCGGAGCCGGTTGAGCGGGGCGAGTTGGAGCACGGTCACGGCCTGATCCTGTTCAGCGCGGTATCACGGACGGGCGAAAGTGGGGCTCAGGCCGCGGCGCGGTCCGAGCTGGCTTCGTCGGCCACGATACGGGTGGGCACATCGCGCACCGAAGCGAGCGCAGCGGCCTGGTCCTCGGTGACCGAGCGAGCCGGGATCGCGGCCTGCGCACCCTCGTCGCCGGCCTCGTGGTACTCGGCATCCTCGTTCACGCACCAGATGTCGTAGACGCGCGCGCCTGCCACGATGTTCTCGACCGTGAGCATAGCGGTCATCATCGCGTGGTCCTGGTTGTTGTAGCGGTGCATGCCGTTGCGACCGACCAGATGCAGCGTCGGGTGGCTGGCTTCGAGCTCGTGGCGCATCGCGGCGACATTCGCGGCATATTCGTCATCGTAGACCGGATAGGCCTTTTCCTGACGAACGACCGCGCCGCCGATCACCTTGGCGGGATCGACAAGGCCGAGGATGTCCATTTCCTTCGTTGCGAGCTTGATCAGGTCCTCGTCGCTCGAGGCCCAGAGGTCGTCGCCCTCGAAGCAGAAGTATTCGAGACCGACGCAGGCGACGCTCTCATCGGGCACCATTTCGGGCGACCATGAGCGGAAGTTCTGCACGCGGCCAACGCGCACCTTGCTGTCGTGGATGTAGATCCAGTTGTCGGGGAACAGGTCCTCGGATTGGATCTTGAGCGCCACGGTGAGGAAGTCGCGGTACTTGAGGCGGCTCGCTTCCAGCGTCGACTGGGGCAGCGGATGGAGGCGCGCGGCAAGTTCACGCATCGGCGCGGAGCTGATCGCATGGCGGGCGCGGATCACCGTCTCGCCGCCATCTTCGGCGCGCGTCGCCGAAAGGCGCCAACCGCCCTGACCATCGCTGGCAAGCTGCTTCATTGCATGGCCCATCAGCACATGGCTGCCGGCAGCGACGATCTTGTCACGCGCCGCTTCCCACATCATGCCCGGGCCCTGCCGCGGATAACGGAAGGTTTCGAGCAGGGTCTTGGTCTGCATGCCGTCATTCGGGCGCTTGTTGAGCCCGAGACTGCGCTTGAGGCCATCGAACACTGCAGCGCCGAGCGAGAGGCCCTTGATGCGCTGCGCTGCCCAGTCGGCGCTCATTTCGTTGCAGGGCATGCCCCAGACCTTCTCGGTGTAGGTCTTGAAGAAGATCGAATAGAGCTTCTTGCCGAACTGGTTGCTGGTCCAGTCCTCGAAGCTCTTCACGTCCTTGATCGGGAACAGCTTCGTCCAGCCATAGCTCGCCATGCAGGTTGTCGAACGCCAGATGCCGAGGTTGCGCAGCGCTTCGAAGGCGCGCAGCGGATAGGAGTAGAACTTGCCCTCGTAATAGATGCGGCTCATGCGCGGACGCTGGATGAAGTCGTCGGGCAGGATTTCGTTCCAAAGATCGACGACTTGCTGCGACTTCGAGAAGAAACGGTGGCCGCCGATATCGAAGCGGTATCCCTCGTGCTCCACCGTGCGGCTGATGCCGCCAACGTAGCGCGTGTCCTTCTCGATGATAGCGACCTTGAGGCCCTTCTTCGACAACAGGTAACCGGCGGTCAGCCCTGCAGGTCCCGCGCCGATGATCGCAACATCGACCTGGTACTCGCTGCTTTCCCCCTGCAGACCCGTGAAACCGTTACCCATCGCTAGCTCCCGCTCAAGCGTTCATGCCTTGGCAACGGAAGTGAACGAAAATGGCTAAGAGACAGTTAACATTGCGCGCGGGAAGAGCGAAAACCGGCGCCGGTTCAGCCCTCTTCGGCCGAAGGCCCCTGCCGGATGCCGCGGGCATGCTGTTCAAGCGCCTGCGCGAACTGGAGCGGCGCCGAGATGCGGGCCAATTCCTCAAGCCCGAAGGTATGTTCAAAGATCATGCCGTAGCGCGGATGGCTGCGCCAGCGGACCTTGGCGTAAAGCGGCGGGGTCACCCCGGTCTCGATGCGGACCAGCTCGTTCATCAGCAGCCACTTTTCCGATTCCAGGCAAGCGCCTTGCTGCGACAGGTTGCGGAACACCACAGGGACCGCCTCGCCGCCCGAGTGGAGCACCCCGCCCAGCACGATCTGCAGCCGGATCTTGCGCTTGGGATAGGCGCCGCGGGATTCGTCGAGCAGCCGTTCAATGTCGATTTCCTGCGGAAAACGCAGCCCGGCAAAGTCGTCGGCCTGCCAGACCAGCTCAACCGGATACCGGTCTCCGGTCATCATCTCCACAGCCAGCTCGCGGGCCGAAGGCAGGTCTGTAAACAAGCGGATCTTGAGCCCCGTGGCAGAGGCATCGCGGATAATGCAAAGAAACTCGCGCCCGTCGGCAATGATCTTGGCGGTGCGGATCAGCAAGGCATAGCGAGGCGCAGAGCGAAGCTCCGCGCCGGGCGGCGCTCCCAACTGATGCTGCCGAGGTTCCCCAGGCAGTTGCGTTTCCTGTGCCAAGCCTGTTCCCCTCGCGCGTCTGGCCGGACCCTTCCGGACAAACGCACGCTTTGCTGTGCAAGCTTGCTTCTAACCCACTGATCATTGACATGTTGTTACGAACGGTAAAACGGCAGCGGTTACCACAGCACCCAGGCTTCGGCCTTTTCAGCCTTGAGGAACGACTCCGCTTCGGGCCCAAGCAGCATCGCGAGGGTCGAAAGCGTTCCAGCCTGAACGCAGGTGCGCGCCGCGACGGTGACCGAGCGCGGCGGGCTTTCGACCGGCCAGCCGGTGCGCGGATCGAGGATGTGGCTGTAGCGCTTGCCCTGTTTCAGCAGAAAGCGCCGCGCATCGCCGCTTGTCGCGATTGCGCCCTCGCCGATCTGGAGGAGGCCGCCCGCAACCTTGGCCGGATCGAACGATTCGATCGCCACCGCCCAGCGCCCGCCAGCCTTGGCCCGCGTGGTGCGCAGATCGCCGCCGAAGTTGATCAGCGCGGGGCAATCGGCCTGTGCCATTATTGCGATCGCCGCGCGATCAACCGCGTATTCCTTGGCGATCCCGCCGAGATCGATCTCCATCCCCGGCGGAAGGATCAGGCGGGGGCGCTCCCAGATCACTTTGTCCCAACCGATCAGCGGCATCAGCGCCGCGATCTGCGCGGCATCGGGCACCCGGTCCGATCCGTCGAACGTCCACACCCGCCTGAGCGCGCCCGAGGTCACGTCAAACCGCCCTTCGCTCAGGCCATTAACCTGCGCGGCATAATCGAGCAGGCCGGCAGTCTCCTCGTCCACTTCGACGGGCTCGCCGGCAGCGTTGTTGATCGCCCAGACGACGCCGGTCGGCTTGTAGCGGGTGTATTTCGCCTCGATCCGGCGTGCTTCGGCCTCACCGACACGCGCAAGCTCTGCCGCGAGGCGGCCATCGCGCGCTTCGATCTGGACCTCGCAGGACGTGCCCATCGCGCTGAAGCGGTGCTTGTGGACCCCGGCCGGCCTTGCTGCCTTTGCCATGTACCGCCCGCCTTCAGCGCCAGGTGTACCGCAGCCCGCTGATCAGGCTCGTCGAGCGCGTTCCGCTGAACAGATCGATCCCCGCCAGCACACCCGGCGCTGATCGATCAAAGCGCTGCCCTTGCTGCACATAGCGTTCAAACGCGGCGTAGAGTTCCAGTCTCGAGTTCAGATGCGCTCCGGCCCTGAACGACATGGTCCAGGCATGGAACCGGGAGAGCCGGCTGTCCGAACTGAGATAGGACGGGGTCGGCTCGTCGATGCGGAGATACGGGGCAAAGAAGCGCGCGGCGGTCTGGCGGTAATACCGGAGGCCGGGCTCGACATAGCCGAACTTCCCCACCGGCATGTGCTCGGACAGCGCATAGGTCATTGCCGTGATGCCCCAGCTATCGTGATACCACCGCACCGAGGCATCGGCGACGTTCGAGCCGAGCGCGAACTTGGTCGCCGCGTACACGCTGTTGCGCTCGCGGCGATCGGGCCGCTGCTCGTAGATGTAATAGAACGGATCGCCGGTATCGCCATCGACGAGTGCGAAGATCCGGTAGGGATCGGTGTGGTAGCCGTGGCTGTAGCCATAGCTGTAGTTGAGCTGGACCAGCCAGGACGGGCTGAGGATCTGCGTCACGCCCGCAACAAGGCTGCCGACCCGCTTGGTGCGGGATGCCCCCACGATCTGGTCGCCCATATAGGACAGGGCAGGCGGCACGCCGGTGAAAGGCCGCACGGTATCGTGCTCGTAGTTGAAGCCCAGCGACAGCGTGGTGTTCTTGTTCCACAGGTCCTTGGCGATCGAGGCGCGCGCCGAATAGGACGTGAAATCGGTTTCGTACGAGGCCGCCCCGCCAAGGCTGAACCGGAATCCGTCCGCCAGCGGCAGCGTCACCCCCAGATCATAGGCCTCGCGGTGGTCCTTGAAGCCCTTGTCCACCGGCAACTTGCCCGGAGCCACAATATAGCGGCCGGAGGCACCGGTCAGCGTATCGGGACTGGTCTCAAGCCCGCCGCCGATGAACCGCGTCTTGCGAGGTGGGTAGAAGGTCTGCGGATAGCGCGAACGGATCGATCCGTTGGGCGTGGCGCCGGTCAGCGAATCGTAGGTGAACTTGCCCGAGACGACCGTGCCGCCGGGCGCATTCCAGATCAGGCTCGTTTCAGACTCAACCGCGCGGACCCGCTCATTGTCTTCCTGATAGACCAGCAGAGCCGTATCGGCGACGAGCGTGCCGACCTCGCTGGCGGTCTGGTCATAGGCATTGGCAGGCGCGGCTTCGGCTTGTGCCGCGGCCGGAGAGGATCCCAGCAAGGCCCCGGCCAGCGCCCCCAGCGTCGCGGCAAGCGCGCCCGCCTTCAATTGCACCCGCAGCCCCCGCCATCGAAGCTGCGCCCGCCCGAAGCCGCTTCCTTGCTGAAATAAGTGTGCTCATCGAAGGCCATGATCGAAGGCTCGCGAACCAGCTGCATGGATTTGCGCGCCAGTACGTCGCGCTGCCATGGCTGCGGACCAAGATGCGCGCAGGCCCCAAGCAGCGGCAACGCGGCCAGGATCAGCAGGCGAGAGTGCCGCACCGCGCTATGCCTCGCGCACGAGCTGGGCGACATGCCCTTCGTACTCGCGCGCTTTGCCGGGGAAGAACCCCTGATGACGGAAGCGCATTGCGCCCTTGCGGTCGAACACCAGCGAAGTCGGCATGTCCGTGACTTTCCAGGTCTGCGCGAGATCGCCCGCCGCATCGTAGATCACGGGCAGGGAGGACTTTACCTGCCGCAGGAAGGCATCCGCCGCACCGCGCTGGCGATCGACGTTGACGGTCACGACGGCAAGGTCACTCGCCGGATAGCGCGCGGCGAGTTGCTGCATGAACGGGAACGAGAGCTTGCACGGCCCACACCACGAGGCCCAGAAATCCACGTAGACGACCTTGCCGCGATACTTCGCAAGATCGAGCAAGGCCGCGGCCTCGGCAGGCGTGCAGATCCCCGCAAGCGCCGCCCCGGCAAGGCCGCCAAGAACCGCGCGGCGCGATACCGGTACCAATGCACTCATCAATACGAAGCGCCTCCAGCGCAGTCTAAAGAACGAAATCGCTCGACGTCAGGGTATGGACGCCAAGCAGCTTGATGCAAAAGTCGGCCGTGGCATCGCCGTTGACGTTGCCATAGACGTAGGTGTTGCCGCCCACCACGTCATAGCGCAGCTCCCGTCCGGTCTGGATATGAAAGCGGTTGTGGCCGATGAACACGAATGCCTGATCGCCGGGCTGGTTATACGGGGTCGCGGTGCTCAGCGCGTCGACGAGGCTGAGGTCGATCTTGTCGCCCGGGGTGAAGTCGACGATCACATCCGCTCCGGTCGAAGTGGCGCTGGAAAAATCGCCGTCAGCGAACACGAATTTGTCGTTCCCGGTGCCGCCGGTCATGGTGTCCATACCGGTACCGCCGACGAGTATGTCCGCGCCGTCCCCGCCGCTCAGGATATCGTTGCCGGCAAAGCCCTTGAGGATGTTGTTCCCGCTATTGCCGGTGATCGTGTTCGCCAGCGCGTTGCCGGTGCCATTGATCGCCGCAGTCCCGGTCAGCATCAGGTTTTCGACGAAGTTGCCCAGCGTGAAGCTCACGCTCGCCTTGACGAGATCGATCCCCTCGCCGTTCAGCTCGATAACCTTGTCAGCGATGGAATCGACAATGTAAATGTCGTCGCCCGCGCCGCCGTACATGATGTCGTCACCAAGCCCGCCATCGAGCAGGTCGTTGCCGCCGAGACCCTTGAGGATATCGTTGCCGGCAAGACCGGAAATCTGGTCCGGATCGACCGTCCCGTTCAGTGTATCGACGAAGTTCGTGCCTTTGATGATCGCCATGGCCAGCCCCCCTGCTGCATGCAGCTGGTTTGCGTTGGTCGCATTAACCTGCTGGCAACAGATATCGTTACCTCAGACTAACCAAGTGCCCCTGCGGTGGGCGGAGCTTTTGTCACGGCGGGCGGACGGTTGCGCGCGCCGCAGTGCGATGCACGCGGCAGCTTGATCCGATTGGTACGGACGGCGGGACTCGAACCCGCACGAGCTGAGCTCAAGAGTTTAAATTTTGCAATTGAGCACCAGGCCAAGGACTCTGGCATTTCAGCGGAAGCCGCAGTGTCAGGCTTTCCGTTGCACTCCAGGTACCGTTGGCGATGCGAGCGAATGGGCCATACGGATCAGGTCTGCCTGGCGATTGACTCCGGTCTTTTCGAATAGGCGCAGCAGGTGGGTTCTGACGGTGCTTTGCGCCACGCCGAGCGCCAGTGCGGCTTCCTTGGTCGTCCGTCCCGCAGAAATCTGTTCGAACACGCGGATTTCCGCAGGAGTCAGTTCGAATGGCCACCGCAATGGGCAATCAGGCGGGCGCAACCGGCAATTTCAGCGCGGCCGTGGGCGCAACAGCCAGCGCCGCCACCGTAGGCGGATCGGCATTCGGCTATTTCGCGCAAGTATCGGGCGTGGCCGGCACGGGTGCCAACCCCTCTCTCGTGGTGTCCTCGGGCAGTGCGCACGCGGCGGCCACAGGGACTGGGTCGGTGGCGCTTGGCGGGGCGGCGAACGCCAGCGCCAATAGCGCCATCGCCAGGGCCACAGCACCGCCAAGCGAATGGCCCACCACCAACGGCCGGTCCAGCGCAAGCTGGTCAATCAGCTCGACAATCATCGCCGCCTGCGCGGCAAGACCGCAAGGGCCGTCACCTCGGTAGGTCGAATATCACGACCCCGGCCGGTCGACCAGGATCAGCCGATGGTGCGGCGAGAGAAGCTCGCTCAAGGCATACGTGAAGTTGCGCAACTGCCCGCCAAGGCCGTGATCGGCGCTCCTTCACCAAGGGCGCGGTAGTGCAGGCGGCCACCTTTAACATCGGCGAATTGCCCTTCGGGCGGCACCAGCTGTTCGGCGCGCTTGCGGTTCCATGCGGTGAACGCAGCCAGTCCCGCGGTTGTGGCAAGTACGGTGGCGCCACTGCCAACAATGGTCTTGAGAAACCTCGCCATTGATCCGCCATCCTTCCAGTTGCCGAGGGCAAACTTCATCTCATGCCCATATCATTTCGGCAATTTCAGATCGCGACTCTTCGCGGGATAAACGGACGTCCACGCGGCCGCTGCTGAATGGCTTGAGATGGTTGGCAAGAGCCTCCCGGCATTTCCTCGCTGGGACGGCATTACCGCTGGCCTCCCTCGTGCAGAGCGGCTGCATGCTTGGCTTTGATCGCGCTTTTGCTCGCCAGATGAATGAGCAGCGCGCGCAAGCGCGCGGGTGGCAGCGGCTTGTGGGCCAGAGGAATGTCGGTCGCCTGCGCTTCAGCCAAGATGGAAGGATCAAGATCCCCTGTGATCAGACAATGCGCTGCGCGTCCGTTCAGCCCCTTGCAGTGGCGCAGGAATTCTAAC
This sequence comes from Novosphingobium sp., assembly GCF_965228995.1. Classification (GTDB taxonomy): domain Bacteria; phylum Pseudomonadota; class Alphaproteobacteria; order Sphingomonadales; family Sphingomonadaceae; genus Novosphingobium. The sequence continues at coordinate 515,877 of NZ_OZ245852.1, forward strand.
CCGTTCAACGAGCCAGGCAGTCGATAGTCACTCATGATGATGGCGTAATCCGAGGGCCCGGCGAGCGCTTCGAGCGCTTCGTCGGCCGTGCCCACGACGTCGGCGAGCATCCCCCACTGGCGGGTCAGCGTCGCGAGAGCGGTTCGGACATCCGGATCATCTTCGACGATCAGCAACGACAACCCGCTGATCGGGTCATCGAGTTCAGCGAAAGTCGTGTTTTCCGGCGTCTGGTCGCTTTGCGCTATCGGCTGCATGAGGGAAAACAACGATCCGCGCCCGGGCACGGACCGCACCGAAATCGTCGTTCCAAGGAGCCATGCCGCGCGGCGAACGATCGCGAGGCCGAGGCCCATGCCCTTGCGCCGATTGCGCTCGGGATTTCCGACCTGGACGAACTCGTCGAAGATCCGTTCGAGATCAGCCTCGGCGATCCCCGATCCGGTATCCCACACCTCAAGCCTGATCTGCCCTCCCCGCCGCCTGCTCACAATCAAAACGCCGCCTTGCGCGGTGTTGCGCAGCGCGTTCGTTGCCAGATTCACCAGGATCTGCTCGATCAGCGCCGGATCACTGAAAAGCACCGACCCGTCGGACCGATATCGCAAATCAAGGCCCAGTTGGATCGCCAACGGGCGCAAGTAGTGATCGATCCGGTCGAACAGCACATCGCAGGCGATTGGTTCCCACTGCGGCTTGACCACGCCAGCATCGAGCCGCGAGATATCAAGCAAGCCGCTGAACAGCCGTTCTAGCGCATCGAGGTTGCCCTGCATCTGGGTGACGATGCCCCGGGCCTTGTCCGAAAGAGAGAGGGCTTGCAGCGATTCCGAAAACAGGCTGAGCGCATAGAGCGGCTGACGTAAATCGTGGCTTGCGGCGGCGAGGAACTGGGACTTCCCCAGGTTGGCAGCTTCGGCAATCTCGCGCGCTTCACGCGCCTGCCGGGTCTGCGCCGAAAGTTCTTCGAGCAGTTCGATGTTTTCGAAACGGATGCGAATACCTTCCTCGACATTCCGGCTCTGCAGCGCTCCCATCAGCCAGAGCACACCGCCGTAAAGCGTGAGCGCGGCGGCGAGGATGATATAGTCGATGCCGCCGAATTGCAGCAGCCGCATAGCCATCAGGCCGAACGAGGTCACCAAAAAACCGCGCATGGCCAATTGGTTATAGGCTAGTCCGGGCACTGCACCACTGACGATGACCACCAGCCCCGTGACCGTGAGGACCACCGATTCCGGGTCCGACGCGTGCGCAAACACAAACATCGACGCCCCCCAGACGACCCCGATCGTGGTCTGGTAAATGGCGTGGTGGCGCGCCCAGTATCGCGCGAAATCGACCTCGGGCCAACCGCGTGCATAAGGCCTGAGCATGAAGATCGTGCGGTAGATCTGGCTTGAAACCTCGCACAGCGTCCAGAGGAGAACAGTCTTCCAGGAATTGTGCAGCAACCCGCTCACGACGATGAACACCAGCGTGACATTCTCGGCGAGAATGTTGTTGCGCGCCTGCTGATATTGCGTCTCGATCATCTGCGTATGAACGAGATCGGCGGATCGACCCACTGCTGTCATGGGAATATCATCATGCGAACGCCGTCATTCGATCACGCCCATCTCGCGCGCACGCAGGATCGCGTGGACGCGCGAATGGGCACCCAGCGCCTGGTAGAGTTCGGTCAGGTGCGAGCGGACAGTTCGCTCCGCGATGCCGAGCCGGTGCCGGATAACCTTGTTGGCGTGGCCTTCGGCGAGCAGCAGCAGCACATCGATCTGGCGCTGCGACAGGTTGGGAACGCCGCGATCCGGCCCAGAATCGGCAAAGCCCATCGCGCCCGACAGCACGTTGTCCATCACGCCCAGCATGGCATCGGCCGCCAATGATTTGACGATGAAGCCGCTGGCCCCTGCTCGCCGCGCGCGGAACCGTGCTGCCTCGTCTTCACGGCCCGAAATAATGATGCGCGGGACTGCCGCATTGAGTTCGGCCATTCTGGCAATCGTATCGAAGCCGTCGGCGTCGGGAAGCTGGATATCGACGATAGCAAGGTCCCAGTGCGACCGTCCGGCCAATGCGGCGCATCCGTCGGCGGCGGTCAGGAAGGCGTCGACATGCCAGTTCGGTCTGCTCTCGCGGACCATTCCGACGAAGCCGTCCACAAACAGCGGGTGGTCGTCGATGAGGAGGATCTGCACGCTCATCAATGGCCTCCCCTCATGTCAGTCCAAAATGGATTGTATGTGATCTTGGACCTGACGGCGAGGGACATGTCGATAGCGACCGTGCACCTCGCCGCCCGCTCAGAACTCGCCTGCCACGCCGACGCGGTACGCAGTAGAGTCAGCGCTGTAGGAAACACCGCCGGTAATCGCGAAAGGTGACTGAGTGGCGAAGCGGTGCGCCATCGAAAGGCCCGCGGCCGATCGGCCATGGAACGTCGCGAGGTTGAACGTGTACGATGTCTTGCCTGGTTCGGAGGGAAGCGGAGCGGCCGTCATCGCCATGGCCTGCGCGATGCCGAAGCGCGATTCGCGCCGGGCTTCCTGCGTGTAGGTTTGCAACTGGCCGACCGAGGTGTTCAGCGCCTTGAACGAGGTGTCCAGCGCGCCGACCTGGCTCTGCAACGATGCCACAGATGCGCTGAGCGAAGAAACTTGCCCCTGAATATTCGCAACGCGCGCGTTTGAGGCTGCGAACGCTGCGCCGACAGAGTGGTACGTGCTCTCACCCACCGCATAGGTCGGCCCGGTAACGGTGCCGTTATCGGCCACCGCGCTGCCGCCGCCCAGCGCGCTCGCCACGCTGGCCGCCTGATCATAAGCTTGGCCGCCATCGATCGCATCGGTCGAGCCCGCCGCGATCGAGCCTGCCGCGAGATTGACGATCTGCCGCGTTTGTTCCGCCGATCCGACGGACACGGTGTTTGCCCTGGTGGCGACCGAATTTGCCCCGAGCGCCACCGAGTTTGCAGCCTCAGCCTTCGCCTGATAGCCGAGCGCCACCGAATTGACGCCCGTTGCCTGCGCACTGGCGGCAAACGCCGCTGCGTTGTTGGCCGAAGCAACCGCCGAGTCTCCCACGGCCGTTGTCGGATCAGCGGTCGCCTGCGCGTTGTGACCGAGAGCGATCGATCCAGCGTTGTTGCTCGTGGAACCCTGGCCGATCGCCACGCTGCCGTCGCCGCTGCTCGATGCGCCGGCACCGGCCGAGAAGCTGCCATCCTGCGCTGAGCTAGTAATGCCCACTGCGGCAATCGCCGTGGTCAGCTGCTGCAACGAAACCGCGTCGTGCGCGCCGATACCGTCCGCAAGGTTGACGATGCGGCGCTGCGATGTCGCAGAACCGACCGAGACCGTATCCGCCTGATCGGCCACCGAGCCCGATCCCAGCGCGACGCTGCGATCCGCCGTTGCCCGGCTGTCGAGACCGATTGCGCTGGCCGATGCGCCGGATGCGGTGGATCCGCTGCCGATCGCGCTGGCGAACGATCCGCTGGCTGCGGAATTCGCACCCAGCGCGGTAGCGCCCGCACCGGCAGTCGCGGCCGCGCCCAGTGCAGTGGCGCTGCTCCCGGTTGCAGTCGCCGCCGTGCCCAGCGCCACGCTGCTGTTGCCGCTTGCGCTCGCTCCGTATCCGCCTGCCACCGCATTGGTGCCGCCTGCAGTCGGGGCGGTGCGCCCGGCGGAGTTGTTCGCGGCAAAACCTGCGTCACCGTGCGGCGCTGCGGCCACCAGCGCGGTGACCTGCCCGAGGTTGACCGCGTCGGTAGCTGCGGTTCCTGCCGCGAGATTGACGATGCGTCGCTCGCTGCCAACCGCGCCGATCGACACGGTGTTGGCCTGATCGGCGACCGAATTTGCGCCGAGTGCGACGCTCTTCAATCCGCTGGCCAGCGACGCGTTGCCGATGGCCGTGGCGCTTTGTGCGCTTGCTTCGCCCCCAAAGGCTTCGGCCCATGTGTTTGTGGCTTTGGCAAAGCCGCCGATGGCGAGGGAAGCCAGCCCGGTCGCTTGGGACTCGGCACCAATCGTGGTGGATTGCAGCCCGCTTGCGATCGCATTGTCGCCGATTGCTATCGACGTCTGGCGGCTCGCTTTCGCATTGCCGCCGATGGCAAGACTCGCATCCCCGGTGGCGCTGGCACCGTAGCCATCGGCAACGCTGTTTGGTCCTGTGGCCACAGCATTCGCCGCCCCCCTTGTGTTGCTGGCTGCGATGAACCCTGCCGCCCCGCCTGGCGGGATCGCGGCAATCGCGCTGTTGAGCTGCCCCAGATTTACCGCATCTGTCGTGCTCGTGCCCGCCGCGACATTCACGATGCGGCGCTGATTGGTCGAGCTGCCGACTGATACGACGTTGGCAATTCCGCCATCGCTGCTCAGCGCTCCAAGCGCGAGCGAGCCAGCCCCGGTCGCTTGTGCCCCGGTGCCGATGGCAATCGAATTGCCGCCGCTGGCTGTGGTCAAGGTGCCGCCGTTACTGCCGGTGGCCAGAATGCCCGTGGAGGTGCCGATGGCGATGTCGCCCTTGGTCGTGCCCGCGCTGTTGCCCGCAGTAGCCTGCCCGCCCAGTGCGATGGCACCGGTGCCGTTGGCCAAACTGGTGTCGCCGAGCGCCGTGCTGCTGATCCCCAGACCACGACTGTCGATGCCGAACGCGCTGCTGCCGAGCGCCCCTGCGGCTGCACCATAGCCGATTGCCGAAGAATAATCGGCATTGGCGATCGCCAGCTCGCCGATGGCAATGCCTGCCCGGCCCTGCGAATCGGCGTAGCGGCCGATCGCCATGCTTTCCTGCCCGACCGCCGATGACTGGTAGCCGACCGCCAGCGCGTTGACACCTGTGGCAAAGGCCTGGTCGCCAAATGCCATGCTGTCTGATTTCGTGGCAAGCGATCCCCGGCCCAATGCAACCGCACCATACCCGCTGGCACTGGCACCCGCACCGCTGGCGACGCTTTGCACCCCGGCTGCGCTGGCACCATAGCCGGTCGCAAGCGCGTTGTTCCCGGTGGCTGCGGCGGGTGCCGCATTGTAGTAATTGTTGGACGCAAACGCGGGATTGATCGCTCCCGCCGCCACCCCGGCAATTGCGGTGTTAAGCTGCGTCAGGTTGACCGCGTCGGTGCCGCCGGTTCCCGCTGCCACATTGACGATGCGGCGTTTGGTCGTCGCATTGCCCACCGACACCGTATCGTTCTGGTCTGCCAGACTTTGATACCCGATCGCCGTGCTGTTGCCAGCTGTGGCTGAAGCCAGATAGCCAAACGCAGCGCTATTGGTCGCGGAAGCGACCGAACTATCCCCAACCGACAAGGCCTCGGAACCGCTGGCGTGCGCGAACGGTCCAATGGCGCTGCTCCTGAATCCATCGGCTTTGGTAGCAACACCGAATGCCACGGCGTCCGCTGTGGACGCCTTGCTGTCTCTGCCGATAGCAATCGCACTGAACGCACTGGCATTTGTGTTGAAGCCGAGCGCCACAGCATCTTCGCCGGCCGAGTTTGCATCCGCACCAAAAGCGAGCGCGTTCGCGCCGCTCGCGGTGGGAAGGACGTGCGTTCCCGAAATCGTTCCTGCCATCAGATAGGTCGGCAAGCTGGAGATGGCCGAGTTGAGCTGCGTCAGGTTCACCGCGTCGGTGCCGCCGGTTCCCGCCGCCACATTGACGATGCGGCGCTCCTGGCCAGTCTGGCCGATCGAGACGGTGTTGGCATCGCCTGCAATCGAGCCGAAGCCAAGCGCCACGCTGTGCAGGCCGTCAGCTCGTGAATTTGCCCCAAGTGCCACCGCCTGATCGCCTTGTGTCTCAGCGAGTGAGCCGATTGCCACCGAATCTTCGGCAAACGCATTCGTGCCAGTGCCGATCGCGATGGTGCGGTCGCGCGTTGCAATGGTCTGCCCGCTGCCGCCGCCAATGGCGATGCCGTCTGCGCCCTGCGCCACCGTGCCGTAGCCCGAAGCGACTGAGCCGGCCCCCGTTGCACTGGCTTTCGCGGTGTTCCCGATCCGGTTTGCGGCAAACCCAGGGTTGCCGATCTGCACGGCGGCATTGAGCTGCGCCACATTCACCGCATCGGTTGCATCAGTGCCGGCGGTCAGGTGGATGATCTTGCGGGTATATTCGGTCGGGGTGGGAGTGCCTTCAACAAGGATTGTTGTCACATTGCCCAGCGAAACGACATCGGCCGCATCGGCAACCGAACGGCTGCCAAGCGCAACGCTGCGCGTCTGGCTGGCGCTGGCGTTCAGTCCCAACGCCACAGCCTCGGAACCCGCCGCTGCCGAGGCCCCGCCCGCGCTGAGCGAGGCAAAGCCTGTTGCTGCAGCGTGGCTGCCGATGCCGATGGAATTGTTTTGCGTTGCCGACGAGAATGCCCCCAGCGCGACGGTTTCGCCGTTGGACGAAGCCGCCTGTTCGCCGATCGCCACCGCGCCAATGCCGGTCGCGTTGGCACCGGTGCCAAATGCGCTGGTGAAATCACGGCTGGCGCTGCTGCCCGTGCCGTAGGCTGAAGCACTCACCCCTGCCGCCGATGAAGATGCACCGCCGGCAGTTGCATTCGCTCCCGCAGCGCTTGCCGAAGTGCCGAGCGCAACCGCCTTCGCAGCGCTGGCGGTCGCGCCATACCCTGTCGCAAGCGCGTTGGCACCGGCAGCTGTGGGAGCGGCCAGAGCGGCGGTGTTGTTGGAAGCGACCGGGTAGGTGGTTCCCCCGCCGCCGGAAACTCCGGCGATAGCCGAATTGAGCTGCGCAACGTTGACCGCGTCAGTCGCGCCGGTGCCTGCCGCAACATTCACGATGCGGCGCGTGGCTGGCCCGAAGCCCGCATTGCTGGAATCGCCGACGGAAACCGTGTTTGCCAAGTCCGCGATGGCATAAGAACCCAGCGCCACGCTGTGATCGGCCGTTGCGAGCGCGCCTTCGCCGATGGCTATCGCGTTGAACCCGCTCGCCTTCGATTCGCCAAACGCAATCGCGCCTTCGGCAAGTGCCTGGGCGGAGTGGCCGAGCGCGGTGCTGGCCAGGCCTGTGCCCGTGGCGCCTTCGCCGATCACGTTCGACAAGCGGCCTGCGGCATTGGCGTCTGTGCCGATGGCGATCCCGTCCGCACCCGAATCATGCGATGTCTTGGCGCGGTAGCCAATGGCAATCCCGCTCGTGCCATCGGATTCCACGCCCAAAGCGATGCCGGTTGTGCCCGCAACCGAGCGGGTGCCGATTGCCGTGCCATCGGCCTTGGCATTCGCCCCGCTGCCGATGGCAACAGCTTCGTAGCCGGCGGTCGCGGAATCGCCCAACGCCGCCCCGAATCCCTCAGCCGCGGAATAGGCACCAACCGCGGTGGAGCTGCCATCTTTCGCGTCGGCATGGGCGCCCACGGCCGTGCTTCGGTCGCGCTTCGCTGCAAAGCCGACACCGGTGGTCGCCCCGGTGCCGATCGCGGTGCTGTTGGCCTGCGTGGCCGATGCGCCGTAGCCCCCCGCGACTGCATCGGTGCCGCTCGCATCCGGATCAGCCTGTGCGCCGGTGTTGTCGGCCGCGAAGGCCGCCGTTCCGCCCGAGGCTGCGGAGATGAGATTGTTGACCTGATCAAGGTTCACGGCATCCGTCGCGTCCGTGCCCGCTGCCACATGGGTGATCCGGCGCTGAAGATCGTTGTTGCCGACCGAAACGACATTTGCCCCGTCCGCGCGTGACAGGCTGCCGAGCGCCACAGAGCCATCCGTGTCGACATAAGCACTATGGCCAATGGCAATACTCGAGTTGGCGTCGGCCTGGGCGCTCGCGCCGATGGCGATGGCGTCTGTTGAAGTGGCACCGGCATAGCTCCCGATTGCAGTCGCGCCGCCCTGCTCAGCACGCGCATAACCGCCGATGGCGGTTGCGCTGTCAGTTGCCAGCGAATTGGCACCGAATGCGGTTGATTGGGCATTTGTCGCGTTGGCATGTGCGCCGACCGCAGTGCTGTCTTGCGTTCCGGATTGGGCAGCCTCACCGACCGCGACGCCCTTGGTGCCGTTCGCACGTGCGCCATCGCCGACGGCCAGACTGTCACTGCCAGTCGCCTGGGGAGCAGAAAGCCCGAGAGTGTTGTTGCTGACCGATGGTGCAGCTGCGCCTGCGCTTGCGGGCGATGCCAGCGCCACCCCCAAAGCCAATACACCAGCGCCAAGTGACAGTTTGCGCCGAACCGTGTGATGCATCTGAAGGCTCATATCTCGCTCCCGGGTTGTTCGCAGACAAGCAGCGTCGTCTCGCGAAGCGCGCAGTTTTCGATTTTTTCGGAGAGACTTTTTTGGCAAAAACTGCGAAATGGCCGAGTATTTTCGGCCTACATTTCACACATTTAAGCGCGCCCGTTGTTGCTCGCAGGGCTAGTCGAACGGCCAATCATGCTCAATCGCCTATTGAGGCATGTGGGCGATGCGGTGCGATGCACAAATTCGTGCGAAAATTGCTGGGCCAGCAGGCTACGAGCCCGGTGCGTGATCGGTAGCAAGATGCTGCGACTTGGTGTTAATACGGTCTCCGCCGGTACTGCGCGGCATCGGCGTATTGATCTGGCCGGGCGCGATACCGACAGCGCGGATGCCGAACCGAGCTTCGGTGCCGCCGACGGCGCCAGTGGTGGGCGCTGTCTTGCCTGTCTAGCGTTCCCTCAACCTTCAAGCCTCCTTGCGATCGAAAGGCAGTCCCGCGATCTGCATCAGCGCCGCGTCAATCGCTGCGCCCTGCCGCGCAGCGGGCCATGTTGCGGGATCGAAAATTGCCTGGGTTACGGTTCCGAACAGCGCGGCAAGCAGCGCGCTGGCGATGACGGAGCGTTGCTCCGCGGTCAGATGGGCACAATCTGGATCGGCCGCGAGGATGGCAGTAATCTGCCCAACGAAATCGCGCATTCGTTCGCGTTGTTCGTCGGCGAACTCGGGGTCGGCGATAGCGAGCCCCCAGAAGGAAAACCACACCCGCCAATCCCGTTCCACTTTGGGATCGGTCGGCAGCAGGGCGTGGAGCAAGGCGGTGATATCGCCCCCGTCCTTGGGCTGCGAGGCATCCGTGCGGGCCTTTGAACTCAGGGCCGCATGGCGATAGGTGAGCAGCATCAGCGCGCGCTTGTCGGGGAAATAATGCGTCACCGCCTTGGTGCTGAACCCGGCTGCGGCGGCAACGGCGCGCACTGTCGCTGCCTCCGAGCCGCCGGTCGCGACCAGATCGGCCGCGATCTCGGCAAGCGCGGTGCGGCGGGCAGCGTGATCAATTACGGCCGGCATGGAGCCGCCAGCAGGTTCGCCAGTTCGGTGCTGTCCGCTGCAATCACCCGATCAAGCCAGTGGTGGAAATGCTGCAAGCCGCCCTCGTTGCGCCCGAACCGCACTTCGCCGATCATACCCGTCGCCATCACCTTCTGCTGGAAGGCTGAGGTGGGCAAGTCTTCGTCGCCCACCACGTGGGCGAGAAAGGCGCATAACTTCGCCATTGCGGCGCGGCTTTCTTCATCGGGAGGCGTTTCGGCAAGAAAGGTCTGCGTGGTTGTCGAAGTCCCCACCTCTGCACCGGGCACCACGATCGATACCAGCACGCAGCGGATGCCGCCAATGTAGAAGGTGTTGATCGAGGTGCCGGGGAACAGAATCCACTCGCCCATCAACAGCGGATCGAGCGGCTCGCCCGGGGCAGGAAGACGTGCGAGGGCGTAGAGATCGTCCGGCACCGTCGTCCCGGGGCGGCCCTGCGGCGCAATCACCCGCTGGTGAGGCCCTTGTGCAAAGTAGAACGCCCGATTGCTCCGCTCCGGCCCGAAGGTGTCGCGGTGCAGGACTGGTAAATGGTAGAACTCGAGGTGCGCATCGAAGGCCAGCTTCCAGTTGGGGCCGTGAAGCGTGCGGCTTTCGATCATGGTCCAATCTGCGAGATTGAAACCTGCGATCAGGTCATCGATCCCGCCCAGCATGGCTGCCGGGTCAAGCGTGCTCGCCGGATCGAGGATTGCCCAGATCAGCCCGCCGCGCTCGGTGACCGGAAAGCGTTTCATCGCCAGCATCGCCTTGTCGACCGTGCCGAAATCGGCCGGGCTGGCCACACCGAGCAGCGCGCCGTCCTGAGCGAAAGTCCAGCCGTGATAGGGGCAGGTAAAGCGCCCAGCCGAGCCGCAGCCGCTTGCCACTGCCGCGCCGCGATGGGTGCAGGCGTTCAGCAGCGCGTGGGCTTTGCCATGCCGGTCGCGGACCAGCAGCACCGGGATCCCGGCGACCTCAAGCGTCTTGTAGGCCCCGGCACCGGGCAATTCGCACGAGGCGGCCAGCACCAGCGGAACACGCTGGAAGATGCGCCGTTTCTCGGCGTCGAAACGCTCCGGGGAGGTGTAATGGTCGGCGCCGAAAGCCATGACTTCGCTCGCCAGCGGGAAGGTCCCCTCGGCCGTATGACGGAGCAGCGCGGCGGCGTGCTGTTCGAGCGTCTTGCGAGCATCGGCGCCAACCGGCTCCGATGCGGCCGCGGTTACCCCGTCAACGTAGCTCATTTGCATCGCGCCGCCCTCTTCCGAGACCATTCGATCTTCGCACTCTAGCAATTTGCGCCCCGTTATAAAACAAATGTTGCATATAAATCGAGGTGATTCGGATAGAGAGGTACACAAGGTTGCCCCGATCGATCCGCGAATAAAATCGTTACACGCCGGCGCGCGGGAGGCGGCCGCATCTGCGCATCGTTCAGTCCGACGGAGCGTTGACCCGGCGCTTGGCGGCGTGCCGCGCTGCAATGAAGCCATAGGTCGCCGCTGCGCCGATGGTGGCCCCTGCCCCGGGATAGCTGCGGCGGAATGGCGAGCCGCTGCCGTTGCCAGCAGCATAGAGCCCTTCGATCGGCCTGTCTGTGCCGTCCAGCACCCTGCCTGCTGCATCGGTCTTCACACCGCCATTGGTGCCGAGATCGCCCGGGCGCAGCACGGCAGCCCAATACGGCGGCCGTTCAATCAGGCCAAGGCTCGGGTTGGGCCGGTGGGCAGGATCGGCCCAGTAACGGTCATAAGCCGTGTCGCCGCGGCGGAAATCTTCGTCCACGCCCGCGCGGGCAAACCCGTCGAACCGCTCCACCGTGGCGGACAGGGTGGCGGGATCGAGCCCGCAAGCAGCCGCCAGCTCGGCGATTGTTTCGCCGCGCTTGAGTGTGCCGCCCGCCATCATCGCCGCGCGCGCGCCGGGTGGAGAAAGATCGGGAAAGATGTGCCGCGACAGGAAGCGTTCGTCCATGATCAGCCAGTGGCGATGCTCCGCTGCACCGTGCTCGCGCATGATCCGGCCCGTCGCCATGTAGGAGCGGGCCTCGTCCATATAGCGTTTGCTGTGATGGTCGACGACGATGCTGCCGGGCAGGGCACGCAGGCCGAGCGCAAGTGCACGGGTGTCCGGTCCGACTTCGAGCGTCGGCATCCACCAGCAATCATCCAGCAGTTCGGTATCGGCGCCAATCGCGCGGGCCGCAACCAACGCATCGCCCTGATCCTCGGGCGAGGCATTGCTCCACGTTTCGGCGAAGCCCTGCAACTCGCGCCGCAGCGCCGGGTTGTGGGCAAACCCGCCAGCGGCGAGCAACACGCCCGCCGGCGCCAGAAGGGTCTCGCGGCGACCGCCATGCTCCACGACGATACCTGTGACAGCGCCGCGCTCGATCGTCAGGTCAGCCAGCGCTGTGGACAGACGAACGGGAATCCCGAGGCGGTCGACGATAAGCATGAGCGAGGCAATCAGCCCCCGGCCCGAACCCAGCGGCTTGCGTCCGCGCAATTTGTCCCGGTAATGCCGCAGCATGATGCCCGCTCCGGTCATGGCCGGGCGAATGCCGGTCTTGGCGAGCACAGCCGGCCCGAACTTGTCACTGGTCAGCGCCGGGACATTAAGCTCCACCCCGCGCAAGGTAGCAAGCCGCTGACCCAGCCGATGCCCGTCGATAGGGGCGGCTTCCAGCGTGCGGCCTGCCCCCGCGCCATCCACTTCGGGATAGTAATCGGGGTGATCGCGGTTGCGGACCCATTTCAGGCCTTCGCCCTCCAGCATACGGGCCATCGCCGGGGCATGGTCAAGAAACGCCTCGGCCTTGGCGCGCTCGCGTTCGTTCGCATCGGGGCCAAGCAGGCCAGCAAGATAGGCACGCGCCCGATCAATTGGGTCGTCGACACCCTCAGCCATCATGGCGTCGTTCGCCGGGATCCACAGCACCCCGCCCGACAGCGCAGTTGTTCCGCCCCAACGGTCGGACTTCTCTATGATCAGCGGTCGCAGTCCGGCGAGCCGGGCCGAAATCGCACCGACCAGCCCTGCCGCGCCGCTACCGACGACGATGAAATCATGGCCGCCGTCAGGTGCTTGCTCGCCCCCGGCATTCATTGCGACGCGCCGGCATTGGCCGCCGCCTCACGCCCGGCCGCGCGGCCAAAGAACGAACCCGGCCCCAAGCTCAGCCCGCTGGCATATTCCTTGCCATTCTGAGGGATATGCGCCGCGCAGGCGCCTGCGGCATAGAGCCCCGCAATCGGCATGCCTGAGGGATCGAGGACCCGCGCCCGGGCGTCCGTGTTGATCCCGCCCAGCGTGATGTAGAGGTAGATTGAGCGGTCGAAGGAAATGTCGAACGCGGCGTAAGGTGCCTGATCGAGCGGTTTGAGCCAAGGCGGCTGCTTGTGGAGGCGCCTATCCTCCCCCAGCTCCGCGTCACTGTTGTATTCGTCCATCGTGCGTTCGAGCGCGCCTTCGGGCAGGCCCAGCCCGGTCGCCATGTCCGCGACCGTCTCGTAGCCGTCAATCAGCACGTGCCTGGCAGCTTCAGCCTCTGGGTAGGCGAAGATCTCGCTGTCCACGATCAGGTAGGCCTTCTGGCCCGGCTGCTCCATGATGAAGCCAGCCAGCCGCCCATGGTAGCTGTCCTCGGCCACGAAGCGCTCGCCATTGGCATTCACTACGATCCCCTTGATCAGGTTTTCCGGCGGATAAATCGATGCAGTGGCGATCACCCCGTCCATCCCCGCGAGCGCCGCGCCCGCCTGCTGCGCCAGCTTCAGGCCAGCACCATCGTTGGATGGGACGCCGAGCGGCGAGGACGTCTCGCTCAGCAGTGGCAGCCACTTTTGCACGAGTTCGGCATTGTTGGTGAAGCTTCCGGTGGCGACCACCACTCCGCGGCGTGCGCCGATCCGCCGCTGCGCGCCATCAATGGTGGCCGTCACTCCCACCACGCGGCCGACTGCGTCGGTTTCCAGTCCGGTCACCGCGGCGTTGCAGATCGTTTCGATACCCTCCGCCTCGCAAGTGGCCAGCAGCGCTCGCATAGCCGACAGGCCGCCGTTAACCTCGTCGCTGCGCGCCTGGTGGCCACGGGGTACGGGCCGTGCGGCATCCTTGAACGGCCAGATCTTTTCGTTGCCGGTGGTCAGCAGGCAGTCGGCCGTTCTCACAGAAACAACCTTGCCGGGGAAAGCCGTGCGGGTGAAGGGGACGCCCTGCTGTTCCAGCCAGTCGAAATGATCGCGCGCGCCCTCGGCAAAGGTGCGGACCAAGGCATCATCGGGGTGCGAGGTGCTGGCGCGGAGGAAATCGTACAGGTTCTGCACCGTGTCTTCATACCCGCATGCGTGCTGCACCGGCGTTCCCCCGCCGAGATAGAAAATGCCCTCGGAGAGCGCACTGGCCCCGCCGCCACCACCCGCTCGTTCCAGCACCAGCACTTCAGCCCCGGCCCGGTGCGCTTCAAGCGCGGCGCAGGCACCGGCGATCCCTTGCCCCACGACCACTACGTCGACCGCGCGATCCCACTCGCCCATCTTCCGTTCCTCCGCATTGCGCCTGCTTCCGCTGCGCGCTTAGACCGTAAGCCTGCGAACAAGTCGTCGAGACTCCAAGCCGTTATGCAACATATGTTGCATAACGGCTTGGAGAGAAAAACTACCAAAAAGCGCAGCCTAGTTGTCCCGTCCTCACGACGGGCTGCGCAGGCTGGCCGCTTTGTCTCATGCCATCGGCGGCATTTGCCTGGAACATGGCATTCGTCATGGCCCACCTTAACGTCCGGCTCTGGTCGAGAAATGCCCCTTTGCGCCTCAGCGCCCGCAGGATCTGATTTGGCTCGAATCCTGTGCCGCGCAAGTGACCGCGGATTGGTGCGATCCGGTCCAGTGCCTGGATCAAGCTCGATAACGCGATGACGAGACTACCCTTTACATTTCCGCGCATCCTAAAGTGTCAGGTAGGATCGGCGTATGGGTGTCTTGGGCATGAGATAGGGGGCTTCTGGAGGGCCCACTGGGCCGATCGGCCTGCATCCACAAAGCGCCTTGCGCAACATTCTGACGCCCGCCTTGTCCCCCGCAATGGGCCGGCAGGGTGAGAGCCATTAGTCGTCGCCGGAAGCTTTCCGCTTAATTTCCAGAAAGTTAAGCTGGTACGGACGGCGGGACTCGAACCCGCACGAGCTGAGCTCAAGGGATTTTAAGTCCCCTGCGTCTACCATTCCGCCACGTCCGCACATGGAAGCCCACCAGGTGGGCCGAAGTTGATCGGCAAACGCGGCGATGGCACAGAGCAGCGCGCACGGCAACGGTCACCCGGCCAATCAGGCGCGCTGGAAGGTCGCTCGGGATCAGGCGGAGCGGCGATGGCCCCGGCCTGCGACTGCTGGACCGCGGCTATTCGGCGTTGAGCCGGAGCCGCATGTCCTTGCCGGGCTTGAAATAAGGCACGCGCTTGCCGGGAACCTCGACAGAATCTCCGGTCCGCGGATTGCGGCCCTTGCGCGCATCGCGCTCACGGGTCGAAAAGGCGCCGAAGCCGCGCAATTCCACGCGTCCCCCTTCAGCAAGCCGCTTGGCGATCTCATCGAAAAACACGTCAACAACGCGCTCGATCTCTTCGCTGCGCATGCTCGGGCTCTGTTTGGCAAGCGCCTGCAACAATTCGGATCGGATCATCCGCATCCCCCCTACTTTGCTGCCGGCACCATCGGGTACCCTTTGGGCTTGATCCGTGCCGCCGGCATCACTCCTTTCCGGGCGAGTCCCGGTCCGCTGGAGTAACGTAATAGTGCCAGAGCATTGAAGGGGCGGCAACTTATCAATCGTTATACCGCAAGGGATTAGCGCAAGAATCCGGCTCAGGTCCGTTCCGCCTCTCCGAGCAGGCGTGCAGGATCAAGATGGAGCCGCCGCATGCGGGCCCTGATCTCGGGCCATTCGTGGCGCAGAAAGGCCTCGCGCTCCCGCGCGCGCAGCACCGCCGCCGCGCCGGGCGCCACGAACATGCCAACCCCGCGCTGGACCTGCACCAGTCCTTCGGCCTGGAACTGCTGGTAGGCCTTGGCAACCGTCAGCGGATTTGCGGCCTCCGCCGCCGCAAAGGCACGGACTGACGGCAGCATTGCGCCTTCAGCAAAAGTGCCGTCCAGAATCGCAGCAGCGATCTGGTCGCGCAGCTTGAGATAGACGGGCCGCCCGGCGGATGAACTCAACGATGTCATAGGTGGTGCAGTGCCATAACACAGCGAGGCACGCAATCGGACGAAACAAAGTTTCACTGAGGTAACGGTTTGGCGCAGCGCTTGATCAAGCAAGGCCTGCCTTGCGCACGAAAGTAGCTTGCACCTTGAATCGGCTTGGAAAACCTCGACAATCACCTTCCCAAGCCGAGGTTAGGCGTTAATCATGGCGCCAAATTCGCCGCAAAATACCCGAGGGGAGCCAGTTCACGCCATGTCAGAACCGCTTGGAGCAGCAGACGCCGGAATGTCCGCACCGGTCAGGCGCGATACCGCCTGGTTCGGGCACCCCTCCCAGCTGGCGCGGCTGTTCACGACCGAGGCGATGGAGCGGTTCGGCTATTACGGCATGCGGGCGCTGCTCACGCTCTATCTTGCTCAGCATTTCCTGTTCAGCGACACGACCACCACCGGGATCTACGGCGGCTTCACCGCGCTGGTTTACCTCACCCCGCTGATCGGCGGCCTGATGGCGGACCGCTTCCTCGGCTCGAAGCGCTCGGTCAAGTTCGGCGCGATCCTGATGAGCCTGGGCTATGTGGTGCTCTGCTTCTCGAGCACCGGCGGCGCCGCGAAACCCTACGCGATGATCGAGGGCACGCGCTACGAAGTGACTGTGGAAGGCAGCGGCGATGCGCGGCGGCAGTATGTCACCGATCAAGGCGCCACGCTGCGGATCAAGGGCAACGAAGACAAGACCGTCTCGCTGCTGCGCGCGGATGGCAGCGAAGCGCGCCATATCGAGGCAGGCAAGTTCGAGGGCGGCGGGGAACGCAATCCGCTTTACACGTTCCTGCTCATCGTCGGCCTTGCCTTCGTCACGGTCGGCAACGGCTTCTTCAAACCCAATATCTCGACCATCGTCGGCGAACTTTACGAACAGGGCGACCGGCGACGCGATGCCGGCTTCACCATTTTCTACATGGGCATCAACCTCGGCTCGCTGTTCTCGCAAATCCTCTGCCCGCTGCTCGCAGTCGGAATGGGTTCGTGGGGCGGCCTTGGCTGGTGGGCAGGATTTGCGCTCGCCGCAGCCGGGATGGCGGTTTCGTGGCTGCTGTTCCAGTTCGATGGCGGCAAGCTTGATGGCTATGGCGAACCGCCAGCAGGGGCAAGCAGGTCGCGCGACATGCTTGTCTATGCCGGGGCGATCCTCGCTATTCCGCTGGCCTATCTGCTCTTCGCCAACCTCATGGCCTATGTGAAGCCGCCCGCAGGCAGCGGCATTCTTGGCTACATCGCCAGCCTGCCGATCATGGGCAAGATCATGTTCGGCACCTTCATCGTGGCGGTGCCGGGGATCCTCGCCTGGTCATTCTTCAATGGCGACAGGCGCGAGTTCCAGATGATGGTAGCCGCCATGGTGCTGATCACGTTCAACACCGTGTTCTGGACCCTGTTCGAACAGGCAGGTTCCTCGCTGACGCTGTTCGCCGATCGCAATACCGACATGAGCGTGTTCGGCCTGTTCTCGATCACGGCGGGGCAGACGCAGTTCTTCAATGCGTTCTTCATCGTCGCGCTTGCGCCGCTGTTCTCGATGCTGTGGGGCGCACTGGCGCGGCGTGGGCTGGAGCCTGGCATTCCGGTCAAGTTCGGCGTGGCGCTCGTTGGCGTCGGCGCGGGCTTCCTGTTCCTCGTCTGGGGCGCCCAGTTCGCCGGGCCGGATTACAAGGTCGCGCTGTGGTGGCTGGCCGGGCTTTACCTGATCCACTCGATGGCCGAGCTGTGCATTTCGCCGGTAGGCCTGTCGATGGTCACCAAGCTTTCGATCGCGCGCATCGTCGGACTGATGATGGGCACCTGGTTCCTCTCCATCGCGGTTGCCCAGTATGTCGCTGGCGTCGTGGCGCAATTTGCCAATGTCGAGACCGTTGGCGGCGAGGTGACCAACCTCAAAGTGAGCCTTGAGACCTACGTCGGCGTGTTCCAGACCATCGGCGAAGTTTCGGCGGTAATCGGCCTGTTGCTGCTGGCGCTGTCGATTCCGCTCAAGCGGCTGATGCATGGTGTGAAATGACACGAACGACTTCGCTGCGTAGATTGGGCCGCGCGGCCACACATCTGCTGGCCGGCCTAGCCCTGCTCGCCTCGTCCACTTCGGGGATGGCGGAAACCAAGGCGGCCCCGGCGGCCACCCCGATCTGGCAGGAAAACCCCTACCCCTCGACCTACAAGCCCTATCCGGGAGAACCCACCGCGATCGTCGGCGCCACGGTGTTCGATGGAACGGGCGGCGAAATCGCGAACGGCACGGTGCTGCTGCAGGGCGGCAAGGTCGTCGGAGTCGGAGACGCTCGTCTTGCCGTGCCGGATGGCTTCCGCCGCATCGATGGCACGGGCAAGTTCGTCACTCCCGGGGTGATCGACATTCACAGCCACCTCGGTGTCTACGCGAGCCCGGCCGTCCAGGCGCATTCGGACGGCAACGAAGCAACCTCGCCCACCACACCGCAAGTCTGGGCAGAACACAGCGTCTGGCCGCAGGACCCAGGCTTCAGCCGCGCGCTCACCAATGGCGGCGTCACCACGATGCAGATTCTGCCGGGTTCGGCCAATCTCATCGGCGGGCGCTCGGTCGTGCTCAAGAACGTCTATGCGCGCACCGTGCAGGCGATGAAGTTCCCCGGCGCGCCCTATGGCATGAAGATGGCCTGCGGCGAGAACCCGAAGCGCGTCTATGGCGCGAAGGGCCAGATGCCCTCCACCCGCATGGGCAACTTCGCGGTGGACCGGCAGGCATGGATCAGGGCCGCCGAATACCGCAAGAAGCGCGCCGAGGGTAAGCTCACCGAGCGTGACCTCGCCATGGACACGATGGCCGATGTGCTGGACGGCAAGATCCTCGTCCAGAACCATTGCTACCGCGCCGACGAGATGGCGCAGGTCATCGATATGGCCAAGGAATTCGGCTACAAGGTCTCCGCGTTCCACCATGCGGTCGAGGCATACAAGATCGCCGACCTGCTCAAGGAAAACGACATTTGCGCGGCGATCTGGGCCGATTGGTGGGGCTTCAAGATGGAAGCCTTCGACGGTATTCCTGAAAACGCGGCGCTGCTGGCCGATGCGGGCGCCTGCGTGATCGTTCATTCGGACGATGCCAACGGCATCCAGCGGCTCAACCAGGAAGCCGCCAAGGCCCGCGCGGCGGGGCGGCGAATCGGCATCAACATATCCGATGGCCAGGTGATCCGCTGGATCACGCTGAACCCTGCGAAGGCGCTTGGCATCGACAAGCAGACCGGCAGCCTCACGCAAGGCAAGATGGGCGACGTCGTGCTGTGGAACGGCAATCCGCTCTCGGTCTATTCACGGCCCGAAAAGGTGTGGATCGATGGCGCCTTGCTGTTCGACCTATCTGATCCAAAACGGAGGCCGGTCAGCGATTTCGAACTCGGCCTGCCGGGTGAGGGAGACGTGAAGTGAAGCGGGCCTCTCTCATGCTTGCTGCGCTGCTGCTCACCGGCGCAGCGCTTCCCGCCTGCGCGGCCGATTTGCCGGCCACGCTCCCGTCGGGCGATTTCGCGGTTACCAATGCCACCGTAGCCATCGGCGACGGCAGCGCGCCGATCGAGGGCGGGGCCGTGCTGGTGCGCAGCGGCAAGATCGTGGCGGCTGGCCGCAACGTGGTGGTCCCTGCCGGGGTCCCGGTCATCGACGGTACGGGCAAATGGGTCACGCCCGGTCTCGTCACCGCGATGACCGACCTTGGCCTCGTCGATGTCGGCGCAGTCAATGAAAGCAACGACAGTTCCGCCGGGACCGCGCGCTTCTCCGCGGGGCTCGATGTCTCGCTGGCGATCGATCCTGATGCGCCGCCGGTCGCAGTGAGCCGTGCAAGCGGGGTCACCCGCGCCGGTGTGGCGCCGATTGCCGCCAACGCGATCTTCGCGGGGCAAGGCGCCGTGATCGATCTGGCGCAGAACGGGCCTGATGTGATCGTGCCGCGCGCGTTCCAGCTCGTCGAACTGGGAGAGCGCGGAGCTGACCTCGCCGGTGGCAGCCGGGTCGCGGCGCAGGCCCTCCTGCGCAATGCCCTGCGCGAAGCGCGCGAGCTTGCACAGCGCAAGCCCGGCAAGGACAGCGGCGACCAGACCCCGGGACAGCCTGGCGATGCGCTGCTGACCCGCGTCGATGCCGCCGCGCTGATCCCGGTGGTGACGGGCAAGCAGGCCCTCTTCGTGCATGTCGAGCGCGCGGCCGATATCCGCGGCGTGCTTGCGCTCGGCCGCGAGTTCCCCGCGCTGCGTCTGGTGATCGTTGGCGCGGGTGAGGGTTGGCGCGTCGCCAGCGAACTGGCAGCCGCGAAAGTGCCGGTACTGGCCAGCGCATTGGCGGACTTGCCGGGCAGCTTCGAGACCTTGGCCGCTACGCAGTCCAACGTTGGCCGGATGACGGCGGCGGGTGTGAAAGTGGCGCTAGGTGGCTTCTACGATCTCGACCAGCCTCGCTACGCGCCGCAGTTCGCAGGCAATCTCGTCGGCCTCTCGCGCGTGCCAGGAGCGACCGGGCTGAGCTGGGGTCAGGCGCTTGCCGCCATCACGTCGATCCCGGCCGACATCCTTGGCGAGAGCGCTGCATTCGGCAGTCTCAAGCCCGGCCTCGCGGCAGATGTCGTAATTTGGGACGGTGATCCACTGGAAGTTTCATCCACTTCGGTTGCAATCTATATCGATGGTAGGCCACAGTCATTGGTAAACCACCAGTCAAGGTTGCGCCAAAGATACCGTCGCCCAAGCGAAGGAGCGTTGCCTAAAGCGTACGAATGATCATGCGAAGTGCTCGCATGCCATGAACCGAACAATAAGCACACGGAGGGGTTAAACCGTGGATTTAGCAACTTTGATGCTCGCTTTGAGCATGTCCGCATTTGTCGGAACACACCTCCTCATGTCCCATCCGTGGCGCGCCGGAATGGTGCGTCAGTTGGGGCAGGGCGGCTTTCTGGGAATATACTCCCTCGTCTCGCTGGTCACGCTCAGCGGTGCGGTAGTTGCTTTCGGAAAGGCATCGCCCACGCCGCAATTGTGGGATGGGCAGGCATTGGTGCCATGGGTCCTTGCCTCGGTGCTTACCCTCGTGGCTCTAGCCCTGTTCCTCGCCTCGCTCGTCGGTAATCCGGCGCTACCGGGAACGGATATCTCGGGCCTCTCGACCAGACTGCCGCATGGCGCCTTCAAGGTCACCCGCCATCCCATGATGTCGGCGTTCACGCTGTGGGGCGTGGCGCACATCCTTGTTGCGCCAAGCGCTCGCACCGCGATCCTCTGCACGGGTGTGATCGCTCTCGCAGTGATCGGCTCGCGAGCTCAGGATGCCAAGAAAGTGGCGCTCTACGGGCATGATTGGCGCGTATGGATGAAGCGTACCCCTTTCCTGCCGAACCCGGCGGCCCTTGGCCATCTCGGGTTCAATTGGCTGGGCGCGATTCCTGTCTGGCTGCTGTTCACGTGGCTTCACCTCAAGCTGGCGCTGATTCCCGCCGGCTTGTGGCTATGGTTCGATACGTACTGAGGCAGCAGGTCGCGCGCGCTGATTAAGCCCGTGCTTCCTGCACGCCAGCGCTGTTGTGGCGCAGGGCTTTGAGGACGGTATCGACGATCTGGGGGGCGTTGAGGCCTGCGGTGTCGTACTGCTTGTCGGGGGCGTCGTGGTCCTGGAACACGTCGGGCAGGCGCATCGTGCGGATGCGCAGGCCCGCGTCGGTCAGGCCCTCGTCGCTCGCCATCGTCAGCACATGCGCGCCGAGGCCGCCGATCGAGCCTTCCTCCACCGTCACCACAACCTCGTGCGAGGCCATCAGCCGGCGGATCAGCGCCACATCGAGCGGCTTGGCAAAGCGCAGGTCCGCCACCGTGGTGGAGAGCCCCTTGGCATCGAGCAGGTCCGCCGCCTTGAGCGCCTCGCCCAGCCGCGTGCCGAGCGAGAGGATCGCCACCTTGCTGCCTTCGTGCACCACCCGGCCCTTGCCGATTGCGAGCCGCTCGGGAACCGCGGGCAGCTCAACGCCCACGCCGTTGCCGCGCGGATAGCGGAACGCGATCGGGCCGCTGTCGTGCATCGCGGCGGTGTGGACCATGTGGACCAGTTCGGCCTCGTCGGCCGCGGCCATCACCACCATGTTGGGCAGCGTGGCGAGGTAGGTCACGTCGAAGCTGCCTGCATGCGTCGCGCCGTCGGCGCCGACCAGCCCGGCGCGGTCGATCGCGAAGCGCACCGGCAGGTTCTGGATCGCCACATCGTGCACCACCTGATCGTAGGCGCGCTGCAGGAAGGTCGAGTAGATCGCGCAGAACGGGCGCATGCCCTGCGCGGCCAGCCCGGCGGCGAAGGTGACGGCATGCTGCTCGGCAATGCCCACATCGAACAGCCGCTCGGGATAGGCCTTGGCGAACTTGTCGAGCCCGGTGCCCGAAGGCATCGCCGCAGTGATCGCGCAGACGGTGGCATCGCGCGCGGCCTCGGCCAGCAGGGCCTGCGCAAAGACGTTGGTATAGCTCGGCGGGCCGGCAGCGCTCTTGGCCTGCTCGCCGGTGATCACATCGAACTTCTGCACGCCGTGATACTTGTCCGCCGCGTTCTCGGCCGGGGCATAGCCCTTGCCCTTCTGCGTCACGACATGGACAAGGCACGGCCCTTCGGCCGCATCGCGCACATTCTCCAGCACCGGGATCAGCTGATCGAGGCTGTGCCCGTCGATCGGGCCGACGTAGTAGAAGCCCAGCTCCTCGAACAAGGTGCCGCCCATCGCCATGCCGCGCGCGAACTCGTCGGTCTTGCGGGCCGCCTTGTGCAGCGGCTCGGGCAGGCGGCGCGAGATCGCCTTGAACATCTCGCGCAGTTCAAGGAACGGCCGCGAGGACACCAGCCGCGCCAGATAGGCCGAGAGCCCGCCGACGGGCGGCGCGATCGACATGTCGTTGTCGTTGAGGATGACGACAAGGCGGTTGCCCGCCGCCGCCGCGTTGTTCATCGCCTCGTAGGCCATGCCGGCGCTCATCGCGCCGTCGCCGATCACCGCGATCGCCTTGCCCGGCTGGCCCGAGAGCTTGTTGGCCACCGCAAAGCCCAGCGCCGCCGAGATCGAGGTGGAGGAATGCGCCGTACCGAACGGATCGTACTCGCTCTCGCTGCGCTTGGTGAAGCCCGATAGCCCGCCGCCCTGGCGCAAGGTGCGCATCCGGCTGCGGCGGCCGGTGAGGATCTTGTGCGGATAGGCCTGATGGCCGACATCCCAGATGAGCCGATCCCGCGGCGTCTCGAACACATAGTGGATCGCCGTCGTCAGCTCCACCACGCCAAGACCCGAACCAAGATGCCCCCCGGTCTGGCCAACCGTCGCGATCATCTCATCGCGCAGTTCATCCGCCAGCTGGCGCAATTGCGTGGATTGAAGCTTGCGAAGGTCGTCAGGCGTATCGACCGTATCGAGCAGCGGCGTAACCGGATTTGACATTAAGGTGTCTTACACTCTCGTATCGGCTCTGTCGAACCCGTCTTGCGGTGAAAGTAAAAGGGGGCTGGTCGTTGTTCCGTCTGGTCAGGCCGGACTGTCCTCCGCGCCGCAAGCGCCGCAGCGCCCGCGGATCTCGACCACTGGCCGAACAGCCGCAAATCCCGCACGCTGGGCAGCATCGCGCAAGGCGCCGGTCAGGGTATCATCGTCAATATGCGTCGCCTCGCCGCAGGCATCACAGATCAGGAAGATGCAATCGTGGTGACAGCCGGGATGGCTGTTGGCGACATAGGCATTCGCGCTTTCGACCCGCCGCGCGAGATTGGTGCGCACGAACAGGTCGAGTATCCGGTAGACGCTGTTCGCCGCGACCCGCTTGCCGCGCCGCGCGCCAACGCTTTCTGCAATGTCGTAGGCCGACGCCGGTTTCTCGTGCGCTGCCAGCGCTTCGAACACGTCGCTGCGCATGTCAGTCCACTGCTCACCCGCCGCCTGCAACGCGCCCCGCGCTGCATCGACAAGCATGTCGCCCGCAAAATCGTGATGGTTGTGATGGCCCGCCATGAGGGTTGAATTAAACCGCCTTGCGCCAGATCGCAAACCCGGCGCGGATCCGGTTTACCCGCGCGTGAAATCAGGCTTCCACAGGCCGGGGAAAACACGCTTCAGCGCAGCCACCTTGGGCGCATCCCACATGCGGATATAGCCATGGTTCGGGTTCTTCAGCGCGAAGTCCTGATGATAGTCCTCTGCCGCGAAGAAGCCGCGATTGGGTTCGATCGCGGTGACGATCGGGCGCTTCCACAGGTCCGCCTTCTTGAGCTGCGCCAGATAGGCCGCCGTGACGCGCGCCTGCTCGGGGCTCTGCGGGACAATCGCATTGCGATACTGGGTGCCGGTATCAGGGTACTGGCGGTTGAGCTGGGTGGGATCGCTTGCCACCGAGAAGAACACCTGCAGCAGCTGGTCATACCGCACCACGGCCGGATCATAGGTGATTCGCACGGATTCGGCATGGCCGGTCGTGCCGGTGCTCACGATCTCATAGTGCGCATCCGCCTGCTTTCCGCCTTCAAAGCCGGAAACCACGCTGCTCACGCCCTTCACATGGCTGAACACCGCTTCCATACCCCAGAAACATCCACCGGCGAAAACCGCTGTTTTGAGGCCCTTGGCTTCCTTGGCCTGCACCACCGAAGCAGGCGCCGAAACAACCGCCTCGGCCTGGGCTGGCTGAAGGCATGATGAGGCCAGCGTGGCGGCGACAGCCACCATCAGGACGCGCACGCGGATCATGACCCGATCACCGCGATCGGAGCGGCGACGGGAGCCGCACGGGCCGTATCCGCACTGAATGTGATCGCCATCGCTGCTGATCCGACGGCAAAGCCCAGCACCAGCGAACGAACGAAATCCTTACCGAAAAGCATCATGTTGAAGTGTCCGACCTTGAATCTGCCACGCGCATGTCAGCGCTCCGGCATCGACCTTACCGCATCGATCCTGTGCCGCGTGTGAAGCCCGGCGCAGTCCCGCTGCATTGCGGTTCGACGATTTGAGGCAAATGGTTACGGGCCGGGGAAATACAAGGTGCCTAGCACCATAGACATGGCCCAGCTTGCCGGGCTGGGCGGCGCGTTGGGCAAACCAGAGTGCGGCCTGCTTTGCGCCAGGCCTTCATCGCACGATGCGTTCGCGCTTCAATTCGACTGCGCGGTCCCTGCGCTCGGCACGGAGCCATAGGCATCGCGGGCGTTCTGGTTCCCGATCCCTTCAACGACCGCCCACTGGCTGTTCGTGTGACACGTGACGACCTTGCGCACGATTGAGCCCGTCGTCTCCGAGCGGATGCAGCGAATATAGTCGGGATCCCTGGAGGAACGGCCGGTGTTGTAGGCACGTATTTCGGATTGCGACATCTTCTGGGGATCTTGCGTCAGAGGCGCGAGGGTAACGGGCTCACTCGCAGCAGCAGCAAGCGCGAACAACATCATCGGCATCATGGGCAGGACTCCTTCCGATCATGACCGGTCATTTGGGACGCAAGCTCTAGCGGTCAGCCCTTGGGCAGGCAAGCCAAGTGCCTCTCAACTCAGCGCAATGTCATTTGCCGCAAAGTAGGCATTGATGCTGGCGCACTCACGTTCGCTGAGATGCGGATTCCACGCATCGATGATCAGAACGGCCCGGCGGGCATCGCTGTCATTCCACGCCTCGTGCTCGATGGTGTCGTCAAACGCGAAGGCCTCGCCTTCGACCCATTCGCGCGTTTCGCCGCCAACCCGAAAGCCGCATCCGGGCGGCACATCGAGTGCCAGATGGATGATGGCACGCGTGTTGGTCACCCCGGTGTGCGCGGGGATGCGGCTGCGCGGACGCAGCACCGAAAAGAAAGCATTGGGAGCCCGCCCCGGGATACGGGCCAGCGGCAGGCTTTCAAGAATCCGGGCGGTCCGCGGGCAACGTTCGATGACTGCGGCATTGGGCACGCCGTATTCCCACAAAAAGCAGGCAGACCAATCGAGCGACCCATCCAGCGGGGTCCATTTGTTCTCGGGGCTGCCCGGCTCCATCCGCACATAGGGACGGATGACCTCACCAGGCTCCATCAGCAAGGCGTCGAGCTCGGCGCGGATTGCTCCTGCTTCGGCTTCGAGCGCCGCAAACCACGGGAAGTGGCCACGATCGAAGAACTCGTCGGCAGGCAGAAAAGGATAATGCAATCCTGCGCATTCATTCTGATAGATGCGCCGCTCGCCCAGTGCGATGCCCGCAAAGGCACCGATGCGTCGCCGCTCTGTCTCGCTAGTCCCTTCCTGGACAGCCTCCAGCGCCGCTCGCGCCGCCACTGCCAGCCGCGCGCGCAGCTTATCGCAATAGGCCTCGCCCGCCGCCAGTTCTGTGCGCACCGGATCGGGCAGACCCGGGAAACGCTGCGCCAGCTGCAGCACTGCGTCCCAGGCAATAAGCGCCTTGGTTTCCTCGCCCTCGCGCTGGAGCAACTGCGCCATCCGCAGCTGTGCTGTGAAATCGAGCCGGTCGAGATCGAGGGCGCGTTCCAGTGCGATCCGCTCGCCGGGTGTGTCACCGCCCGTGCGGCAGGCAAGCGCAAGATTGATCCACAGCGAAATGGCTTCGGGATCAGCGTCAGCCGCTTCTCGCGCGGCAAGGATCGCCGTGGGCGCATCGCCAGCGCGCAGCGCCGCCATGGCGCGGGTGTTGGCGTTGTGGGCTCTTGCCCGGTCGATGGGTTGCGATGTCATCGTCAAAACTGTCTACAGCGTCGCGCCCGTCAGGCAAGCGGCGTTGCAGCGTTGCAATCCGCGCCGTAGAGCTTGGCCCATGGCGTCCCCCGCATTCAATCCTGTCGATGCCGAATGGCTCGCGCACCGGTTGGTCGAAGGGACGGATGCGGTCAGGTTTGCGCACGTTCCGCGCGGGGCCCATGCCGCCATGGCCTTCCTGACCGACGCTGAATTCGCTGCGCATTTCGGCGCCATGCCGCCGCAAGTCGATGTGCCCGCCGCCCCGCTCCTTGCGCAATTCGGCGAGGCTCCGCTCGGCTTGCTGTTCCATTCGGCCTTCTGCGGCTCGACCCTGCTGACGCGCGCCCTGGCGGAGCCGGGTGTAGCCATGGGCCTTTCCGAGCCGGTGATCCTCAACGACGTCGTCGGCATGCGCATCCGCGGCGCACCGCCTGCCGCAGTTGCCCGCGCGGCAGACCTCGCGCTGCGCCTGCTCGCGCGGCCCTTCGCGCCAGGGGAGGGCGTGGTGGTGAAGCCCTCCAACTTGCTGAATCCGTTTGCCGAACTGCTGCTCGCATTGGCTCCGGATGCGCGCGCCCTGTTCCTCTATGCCCCGCTCGAAACCTTCCTTGTTTCGGTCGTCCGCAAGGGTCTGCCCTGCCGTCTGTGGGTTCGCGAACTGCTGGCAGGCTATCTCGGGGCAGGCATCGTCCAGCCGCTCGGCATCTCGCCCGAAGACGTCTTTCGGCAGAGCGACCTGCAAGTCGCCGCGACCGGCTGGCTCGCGCAGCACCGCCTGTTTGCCGCACTTGCGCGCAAGGTCGGTCCGGCGCGGCTTCGCACCGTAACGTCGGAGCAGCTGACCGGCGATCCGGTACGCGTGATCGGCGCCGCGGCCGCGCACTATGGCCTCGCGATCGGGCCCGCAGCCATTGAACGGATCGCAGCGGGGCCTGCCTTCACCCGGCATTCCAAGTCCGGCGCCGCCTTCACGCCCGCACAGCGCCGCGACGAATATGCTGCTGCCCGCACGGCCCATGCCGACGAGATCGACATGGTGCTCAACTGGGCAGCGCAGGTGGCGCAGCAGGTCGGCATCGCCATGGATGCACCCAGCCCGCTACTTCAGGCCGCGTAACCCAGCTTCTCGATCCACGGCTGAAGGATCGGCATGACCGGCGCGAGATATTCAGCATAGGGTTCCCACTGGCGGGTACCGTCGAACAGCCCGCGCCGGACTTGCCGCGCGCTGGCTGTCGAAACGCCGCGTGCGCGGGCGGTGCGGTCGAAGCGCTTGAGATCCTCGGTCCATTCGAGGCCGGCGAACCGGCAAATCTCGAGCGTCATGGCATCAAAATCCTGCACCATGCGGTGATAGGGCACTTCGAGCACGGCCATGGGTAATCTGGCGAGCGCCGCCTCGGTCAGCCGCATCAGCGCATCATAATGCCGCGCGGCCCCCTCCAGCGTGGTGAAATCCATCGCCGCATTGGTCAGCGCGAAGCTGGTGCGAAAGCAGCTCCACACCACATCGCGCGGATCGCGGCGCACCAGCAGCACCCTGGCCGCAGGAAACAGCCGCGCGATGAGCGGCAAACGGATGGACTTGAGCGGATCCATGTCGACGAGGCTGCTGCCTGCAGGATCTCGTCCCAATGTCTGGCCCGCCCGCTGCCAATAGGCGGTGCGATAGGGCGCGAGCGCCGCTTCATCGAGGCGGGCGAACTGCGCAAGCGCGCCGGGTTCGGCCAGAAAGGCCATGTCTGCCTCGCGCAGTGTCGGCATTTCCTCGATCGCGGCCGTGCCGGGGAGCGAGGCCAGCACATTCTCGAGTAGCGTGTTGCCGCTGCGCGGATAGCCAAGCACGAAGATATGCGCATTCACGCCCGGCGTTGAGGTACCGGGCCAGCCGGAGAGGTCCATCGCGGCCAGCCCTTCCGCGACGCCGTCGATGAACTCCCGGTGAGGCGGCCTTCCCGCGAAAGTTGCGGCGTGGATCGCCGCAAAGTCCTGCTTCGCGCGGCCGTAGGCGGCGAAGGCGGCGGGATGGTCGCGCAGGCGGTTGCAGGCGTCGCCGAGTGTGTGGAGCAGTTCCATGCGCTCAAGCGAGGGGGCGGCCATCCGTGCGAGGGCTGGCTCCACAAGGTCGTGCGCGGTCTGCGCGTCGCCCGCTTCGAGCTCGATCGTCGCCAGCGCGGCTACGGCTCCGGTATTGCCAGCATCGATCGCGAGCGCCGCGTGGGCATGGCGGCGTCCACCCTCGGCTTCACCGTCCCGCGCGGCAATCGTGGCCATCCCCGCATGCGCCGCCGCCCGGTGGGCGCCATGCACCGGCGCATGGGCGAGGACTTCGCCGTAGCAGCGCCTGGCCTCGTTCATCGCCCCGCCTGCTGCCATGACATAGGCCCGCTCAAGCCAGGCCTCGGCATATTCCGGAACAATGGCGAGCGCGGCATCGCAGGAAAGCGCAGCATCGCGCAGGCGGCCAGCGGTTCTGTGCAGACTGGCGAGGCCGACCATGGCCTCTACCTCGCGCGGGTTCAGCGCGATCGCGCGTTCGAACAGTGCAGCGGCCTCGCCGGCTTCGCCGGACAGGACACGGTACCAGCCTAATGTGGTGAGATCCGCCGCAGTTCCGCGCCCGGCACCAAGGGCAGCGGCGGCACGGCGGGCGGCAATTTCAAGGTCTTCGGCCATGATGCCCAGCCATCGGATGCACGGCGCCTGCGGTCAAGGGTCCGGCGCTCGCACAAAAAGGGGGCGGGCATTGCTGCCCGCCCCCGATTTTACCCGGTAAGCTTCTGTGAGGCTCAGTACTTGACGTTGAACGACACTGCGAAGCGACGACCCAGAGTATCGTAGGTCGAGGGGTAGGTGTTGCCGCTGTTGAACGTCGTCGAACCGATGTTGTAGCCGGTCAGCGGCGCGCCCTTGTCGAACAGGTTCTGCACGGCGAAGGTGAACGCGTAGTTGTCGTTGACCTTGAAGCGCGTGGTCAGGTCGAAGATGTTGTACGAAGGCGTACGACGGAAATCGACGGTCTGGCCGGAAAGCGAACCAAAATCATTGCCAAGCGTGCCATGGAACGCTTCGGTCGCCGAACCTTCGAGGATCGACTGCGGCTCCTGCTTGAAGCCGGAGAGGTGGCGCCAAAGCAGCGAGGCATCCAAGCCGCCCACCGAGAAGGTGTTGCGGACCGACCACTGCCACTTGGGCTGCAGCGAGCCGGTGAACGAGCAATTGATCGAGTAGTAACCCACGCATTCGCGGTTAACCGAGGTCGGAGTGGCCTGGTAGCGCGAGTGCAGGGTGTGGTTGCCCGTGATGCCAAGCGTCCACTTCACCGCACCGAACGTGTGCCGATAGTTGATCGTGAGATCGATACCGGCCGTGTCGAGACGGCCCAGGTTGCTGTAGTTCAGCGGCAGACCCGGAGTGGTCGAGGCGTCACCGTCAAGACCGCCGGTCTTGGGATCGCGGCGGATCGCAAGGCACGCGGCGCTGGCCGGATCGGGGTTGTTGAAGCAAGCCGACAGCGCGTCACCCGGCAGCGGCGTGCCGATGACGTTGTTCACCTTGATGCTGTAGTAATCGACCGAGAGGTTGAGCCCGGGCACCTGCGAGGGCTGCAGAACAACGCCGCCGGTCCAGGTGTTGGCCTTTTCCGGGTTCAGGTTGATGTTGCCGCCGCCGTAGTAGTTGGCCTGGCCGCCCGAGGGCTGGCTGATCTGGCCAATCACGTTGGCCGGAGCACCCTGCGCGATGCAGACTGCCTTGAGCGTGGCGTTGGTCAGCGGAGCAGCGCCGGCGCACGGATCAACCGAGAGGTTGGTCAGCTGCGTCGTGCTGGGAAGGAACAGCTCGAGGATGTTCGGAGCGCGCACGGCGCGGGCATAGTTCGCGCGGAACTTGATACCGTCGGTAGGCTCCCACGAGAGACCGGCCTTGTAGGTGGTCGTATTCGGCTTCGTGACGCGGCCCTGGACCGAGTAAGACGAATAGCGCACGCCGCCTTCAACCGTCAGGCTCTTGAACCCGGGCTTGTCTTCAACCAGCGGCGCGATCAGTTCGGCGAAGCCTTCGTAAGACTTGTAGGCGCCGTGATAGATCGGGGTCGACCCGCTCGTACCGCTGAACTCGCCCGGAATGGTCGAGAGCACGTCCGCATCCTGGCTCGCCGTGTAGCTGCGGAATTCACCGCCGACGCCGATGCTGATCGGAGTGGAGGCCGCAGGCGAGCTGAAGCCGAGGTCACCCGAAACCTGACCATGAACCTGCGCGAGGCTGGTCTTGATCGAGGTGGTGGAGGGCGCCGTGAGGAAGGCGACCATTTCCGGCGTGATCGACCCGGTCGGGCCAAACAGATTGAACGGCACGCAGGCGGCGTTGCCGCTGACGCAGCCGGTCTTGGTGGCAAGCAGAGCCTCCTTCAGACGCGACGTGCGCAGGTAACCCGAGATGACCTGCGAGTTTTCGTTCTCACCGTAGGAACCGTGGAGATCCCAATCGAGGTGATCGGTGATCTTGCCGCGGAAACCGAACATCACGTCGAACGTGGTCGTGCTGAACCGGTAATCGCGGGTACCGGCTTCGGGCGTACGGCGACGAATGGTGGTGTTGATCGTCCGATAATTCGGGTCAGACGGGCTGTTGGCGTTCGCGGCGGCGTTGCACTCGTCCAGGGTGAGCGGCGACGCGGCGAGGGCTGGGGTGGTTTCCGTTGCCGCGATCGCACCGTGGAAGTTGGCTGCACGGTTGCCTGCGCAAAGTTGCAGACGAGCCGCGTCGGGCAGGAATGGGTTGCTGAGCGGAATATCGACGTTGGTCGAGAACGAACCACCCGGCGCAAGAACCGAAAGGATCTTGGTCTTGGTGAACAGCGCGCGGGTGTAGACTTCGATCGCGTCCGAAACCTGGTAGTTGGCCTGCGCGAAGATGTTGTACCGCTTGTACCCGGTCTGGAGCAGGTTGAACGGGTTGAAGTTGTAGGGAATGTAGCCCTTGACGATCTTGCCGGTCGCCGGGTCGATCGAGTTCGAGGTCCCCTGATCCTGCAGCGAGATGCGCGCCGGGGTCGGCGTACCCGAACCACCAGCGGTGCCCGAGAAGCTGTCGATCGCGGTCCGCGAGAAATCGCGATCGCCCTGATAAACCGGGTTGGCATCCTGGTAGCCGAGGCTCAGGACCGCGTTGCCGCGGTCATCCGCGAAGTCGGAACCGACGGTCAGGTCGCCACGGAAATAGTTGCCGTCACCGCGCTGAGTGATCTGGTCGCTGACCGTCAGATCCATGCCGGTGAAGTGCTTCTTGGTGACGAAGTTGACCACGCCGGTGATCGCGTCCGCGCCATAGGTCGTCACGGCTGCACCGGTCAGCGCGTCGACACGGTCGACCAGCGCGAGCGGGATGCTGTTGAGATCGACCACGCCCGACAGGCCGAACGGAACGATGCGCTGGCCATCAAGCAGGACGACGTTGCGGTTCGAGCCGAGGCCGCGAAGATCGACGTACGAAGCACCGGTCGAACCGTTGTTCACGGCCGAGCCGAGGTTCGGAACAATGCCCGGAACATCGCGCAGAACTTCTTCAGCCGTGTTCGACTGCTTGAGCTGGATTTCCTCGGACGTGGTGACGTTGACGGGGTTGGCCTGAACCAGGTTGGGGTTGCGGATGAGGCTGCCGGTCACGACGATCGCGGTCGGCTCGCTCGTCTCGGTAGCGGCGTCAGCCTGCGGAGCGGCCTGCTGTGCGAAAGCGGGGGCAGAAGCGAGCGCCAGCGCGAGTGCGAAAGGCGCGGCACCCGCCTTCAAGGCGGCGTTGTTGTTGGTCTTCACGTGTCCAGTCCCTTCAATGGGCGGCCTCGATCCCCAAGACCGCCGGAAGAAGCCCCTCTATCGAAACTGTCTCTCGCCCAGTCTGCGCCGGGCACGGAAGATGACATTCGATCTGCGAGGAACGATGAGGCTTACTGGGAGATTTAGCCGGGTTCTTGGAAGGAGGTTCTGCATGCTAACATCAAAACGTCCCTCTTGTGTGGCGAGATTGCAACAGGCTGTCAGCAGTTCGCAACGCAAGGCTGTCATACTGGGTAGAACCGGATGCGCTCGTTAATTACATCCGGATCGGTCCTGCGATAATTTTTTGCGATATGTCTGCGTTTTCAGGAAAGAAATGTGCGCAGCCCTGCAGATTCAACGCGCTGGGAGCGCAAACAGCTGCGGATCCAGCCGCCGCCCGTGCCAGGTCAGCGCCCAATGCAAATGAGGACCGGTTGCGCGGCCGGTCATGCCCACGTGTCCGATCAGCTGACCCTGAGTGACGGTGTCACCCTCATGCACCACCAGATCGGAGCAATGGAGGAACGCTGACGTGAGCCCCATGCCGTGGTCGAGGATCAGCAGATGCCCTTCGAGCGTGAAGGGCGCATCATTGGCGGCCAGTGTCACCACCCCGTCGGCCGGCGCGCGAATCTCCGCACCCTGCGGCGCGGCGAGATCAACGCCGGCATGATAAGCACCGGGTTCACCGCGATAGATCCGCTGCGCGCCGAATTCACCGGAAATGCGGCCGATTGCCGGCCAGATCATGGATTGGCGCCACCCGTCTGCGCCGCTGCCCTTCGCGCGCGCCGCACCGATTCGGCCTAGTTCCGCTGCGCGCTTGAGCTTGAACTCGGCATCGGGCAGCGCGCCGGGACGCTTGGCCACATTGACGGCTTCGATGCGCCAGCTGCGCGGGGCCACGGCGAGTTCGGTGGAAAGCGAGAAGCCATCGGCTGCCGTCACCGTGAGGGCGAGGCTTGCGGGCGCATCGCGATCAAAGGCGGCGAAGAACGTGCCGTCGCTTGCCAGCGGAAGCGATGTTCCGGCCAGCGCGACGCTTCGCGTGCCGGCCGGGGCGATGCCGCGGATCCGGCCGCCCTGCGTCAACTTTCCGCGATACTGGACGCCGCCGACAGCGACCGTCGCCGGATCGGGGGCGGGTTGGGCCAACAATTTGGCGGGCTGTGGAACCGCGGGCGGAGCGGATAAGGCGGGCCCCTGGCTCGCGCCACATGCGCCCAGCACAGCGATGGCAGAAAGCGCGCCGCGCATGGCAGCGCCCAGGGGAGACATCCCCGGCCGGATCATTCCTCGCCGAGCAAGCGGCGCGTCGCGATTTCGGCGCTGGCGTAGGCTTCCTGCCGCTCCACGCTCCAATAGCGCAACATGTCGAGGCCGATGCGCGCGCCGCTCACTGCGCAGAGCACGTGATCGCCCGCACTGATCTGGCGGAAATGGCTAGGCAGGTAGTGCAGGCGCGCGAGGCGGTTGGCAGGATTCATCAGCATGCGGACAATCTAGTGCGTGATGCCCCGCAAAGCAATTTCGGCTCAAAGCAATTTCGGCTGCGTATCCCCCGGCGCGGGCCCACGCGGTTTCGGCGCGGGACGAGGAGCGGCGGAGGGCGGTGCGCTTCCGGGCACGACATCGAGCAGCCCGTCGCTGAATTCTAGGCGAAGCAGGCCCGCCGCCTCGGCCACCTTGTGCGAACGGACCAGCTGTCCGTTAGCATCGGTCACCAGTACATAACCGCGCCGCAGCGGTGCCTTGGGATCGAGCGAACGCCGCACCCGGTCCAGCGCGGCGAGCCCGGTCCGCGCCGCCTCGATCCGCTGCAGCACCAGCGCGGGCCGCAGACGCTGCGCGGCAAGCCGGTCCTGCCCCTGCCGCAGCCGCGCCTCGAGCACGGCGGGCCTTAGCCCCGCTGCGCGCTGCGCCAGCTGCGTGGCGGCGAGGCCTGTCCGGTGCACCAGCGCGCGGCGCAGCCGGTCGCCGAGATCGTCGAGTCGCTGCGCTTGTCCCTCAAGCAGGGCCTGCGGCTGGGGGAGCCGCCGCGCCCTTTGTTCCAGACGTTCGCGCGACAGGCTGAGCAGCCGCACCACCGCGCGGCTCTTGCGGGCGTGCAAGTCCGCTAGAGCCGCCATCAATTCGCCGCGCACGGGCACCGCGATCTCGGCTGCCGCAGTCGGCGTCGGGGCACGCACGTCGGCCGCAAAATCGGCCAGCGTGGTGTCGGTTTCGTGCCCCACCGCGCTGATTGTCGGGATCGTGCTCGCGGCGATCGCGCGGACCACGTCCTCGTCGTTGAAGCACCACAGGTCCTCGATCGAGCCGCCCCCGCGCGCGACGATCACCAGATCGGGGCGAGGCACCGGACCGCCCGGCTCCAGCGCCGAAAAGCCGCGGACGGCAGCCGCGATCTGCGCCGCCGCGCCCGGTCCCTGCACCAGCACGGGCCAGACCACGACATGAGTGGGAAACCGGTCGCGAAGCCGGTGCAGGATATCGCGAATCACCGCGCCAGTGGGCGAAGTGACTACGCCGATGACGCGCGGCAGATAGGGCAGGGGCCGCTTGCGCGCAGGCGCGAACAGGCCTTCCGCTTCCAGCCGCGCCTTGGTCTTGGCAAGCAGCGCCAGCAGCGCCCCTTCGCCGGCCACTTCCATCCGCTCGATCACGATCTGGTAGTTGGAACGTCCCGGATAGGTCGTCAGCTTGCCGGTCGCGATCACCTCGACGCCGTCTTCCGGCACGAAGCCCAGCCGCTGCGCGCCGCCGCGCCACATCACCCCGTCGAGCCGCGCGTTCTCGTCCTTGAGGCTGAGGTAGAGGTGCCCCGAAGCCGCCCGCTTCACGCCCGAAAGCTCGCCGCGCACGCGCACGAACCCGAAGCGGTCCTCGACCGTCCGCTTGAGCAGCTGGGAAATCTCGCTGATCGAAAGCGCCGGGGCGTTGTCGCCTGCGGTCTGTACGGCTAACAGCCCAGCATCTTCTTCACGGTAAGGCGGCATGTCTGGCATGAATATCCTGCTCATCGGCTCGGGCGGACGCGAACATGCGCTGGCATGGAAGCTCGCGCAATCGCCGCGTTGCGCGCAGCTGTGGGCGGCGCCGGGGAACCCCGGCATCGCCGAGGTCATCGGGGCAAGGGAGGGCGGCTGCGTAGAGCTCACGCTCACCGACCACGCCGCTGTTGCCGCGTTCTGCGCAGAACATGCGATCGCGCTCGTGGTCGTCGGCCCCGAAGCGCCTCTGGTCGATGGCCTTGCCGATTCGCTGCGCAGCGCCGGTATTGCGGTGTTCGGGCCGGGCAAGGCCGCAGCCCAGCTCGAAGGCTCCAAGGGTTTCACCAAGGACATGTGCACCCGCGCCGGGATTCCAACCGCCGGCTATGTCCGAGCAAAGACCGCCGCAGACGCCCACGCCGCGCTGACCGGGTTCTCTCTGCCGGTGGTGATCAAGGCTGATGGCTTGGCGGCAGGCAAAGGCGTGGTCATCGCCCAGACGGCCGAGGAGGCCGCCGCCGCGATCGATGACATGTTCGGCGGCGCTTTCGGCGGGGCGGGGGCCGAAGTGGTGATCGAGGAATTCCTCGAGGGAGAGGAAGTGAGCCTCTTCGCGCTCACCGATGGCAGCGCCATCGCCCTGTTCGGCTCGGCGCAGGATCACAAGCGGGTGGGTGAGGGCGATACTGGCCCCAACACCGGCGGAATGGGCGCCTACAGCCCGGCGCCAGTGCTCACGGCAGAGCTCGAAGCCCGCGCCATGACCGAGATCATCGCCCCCACCGTCAAGGCCATGGCGGATGCCGGTATGCCCTATTCGGGCGTGCTGTTCGCCGGGTTGATGCTGACGGCGAACGGCCCCAAACTGATCGAATACAATTGCCGCTTTGGCGATCCTGAATGCCAGGTGCTGATGATGCGGCTGGAAAGCGATCTCGTGGCGCTGCTCGATGCCTGCGCGCGGGGCGAATTGGCAGGAACCCCCACGCCTGCGCTGTCAGCCGAAAGCGCGATCACCGTCGTCATGGCAGCCAGGGGCTATCCCGCCGCGCCTGCAAGTGGCGGCACAATCGAAAACATCCCCGCTGCCGAAGCGCACGGCGCCAAGGTGTTCCACGCAGGTACTTCTGAAACGGCAGAAGGCAAGCTCGTCGCCAGGGGCGGGCGCGTGCTCAACGTCACGGCGAGTGGTGCAACTCTGCGGCAGGCGCGCGACCGCGCTTACGCCGCGCTGGCGGAGATCCGTTTCGGCGACGGCTTCTCGCGCAGCGATATAGGCTGGCGCGAGCTGGCGCGGCAGGCCTGAACCCTTAGCCCACCCGTTCAGCCACGAGCGCGGCAAGGTCCGCCTCGGGCCGTGCACCGTAGTGCGAAATGATCTCGGCGGCGCAGATCGCGCCCAGCTTGAGGCAGTCCGCAAGGCTGCGACCGCGCACGTGGCCGAACAGGAACCCGGCCGCGAAGAGATCGCCCGCACCGGTCGTATCGACCACACGCTCCACCGGCTCGGCGGGGACGTGGACATGCTCGCCATGCGCCACGGCGTGCGCGCCGTTCTCGCTGCGGGTGACGACCAGCACCGGCACCTTGGGGGCCAGCTTGTCGATACCGGCGTGGAAGTCATCCTCACCGGTCAACGCTGCCAGCTCGTGTTCGTTGGCGAACAGGATGTCGATCTCGCCCGCCTCGATAAGCGCGCGGAAATCATCGCCGTGGCGGGCGATCACGAAGCCGTCGGACAGCGTGAAAGCCACCTGACGCCCGGCGGCGCGCGCGGCGCCGATGGCGCGGCGCATCGCCTGCCTAGGCTCTTCAGGATCCCAGAGATAGCCTTCAAGATAGAGGACCGAAGCCGCCGCGATGGTGTCTTCGTCGAGCGCGGTCGCCGGAAGGAACTGCGAGGCTCCGAGGTAGGTGTTCATCGTGCGCTGCCCGTCGGGCGTCACGAAGATCAGGCAGCGCGCGGTTGCCGGATCATCACCGCGTGCCGGCGTATCGAACGCGATCCCGCCAGCGCGGATATCGTGTGCAAAGACTTCGCCGAGCTGATCATCGGCAACCTGGCCGATGAAGCCGCATTTCGCGCCCAGCGCCGCAAGACCCGCCAGCGTGTTCGCCGCAGAACCCCCGGAAATCTCGCGCGCGGGGCCCATCGCTTCATAAAGCTCATGCGCACGCGCCGTGTCGATCAGCGTCATGCCGCCCTTGGCGAGACCGAGCCGTTCGATATCGACTTCCGCGGCCGGGGCCATGACATCGACGATGGCATTCCCGATGGCGATGACGTCGAAACGCGCGGGGGCAGGGCTCATCCGGTAACTCCAGACTGGCAACACGGGCGTGCTGCTCTCGGGTGTGAATCTCTGTGTCGGGCCGTAGCGGGCGGGGCGACATGGTGCAACGCCGCGCTGCGCCGTGCGGCGATTCGTTGACAGGGCGCGGCTCAGCGGCGATTCACCCGGGCGATGAACGGACGTCACCTGCTTGCCCTTCCCGCGCTGCTTGCGCTCGCCGCCTGCGGCGGTAGCACCGATGCGGTGCGCCCGCTCCCGGCGCCGCCGCCGCCAAAACTGGTCCGCCCCGCGCCCCCGGCGGCGATCCAGACCCAGCGTCCCCATGCGCGCATTCAAGTGCTGCCGGGGCTCGAAGGTGTGATCGGAGCTGATACCGAGGCGCTGACCCGCCAGTTCGGCACGCCACGGCTTGACGTACGCGAGGGCGATGCGCGCAAGCTGCAATGGAGCGGCAGCCCCTGCGTGCTCGATGCTTACCTCTATCCGCCCGATGGTGGTGGCCGCGCGGCCGCGACGTATGTCGATGCGCGGCGCGGCGACGGGCGCGATGTCGATCGGGCGGCCTGCGTGGCTGCGCTCAGGAAGCCTCACTAACGGCGCACGTAGCCGGCGCTGGAAGCATGGCCCAGGGCGCAAAGGCCGCCACACCTTCCCGCGAAACATCCGCCAGCGTGTAGCGATCCAGCACGCCGAGAAAAGCGTCCAGCGCCTCGGCCAGAACGCCGCTGAGCGCGCAATCGGCGCGCAGCGCGCATGTTGCGCAATCGGCGAGCCGCAGGCCCTTTTCGAGCGTACGCACCACTTCGCCGACGGTGATCTGCGCTGCCGGCCGCGCCAACGCGATTCCGCCACTGCGCCCGCGGTGTGAGACGGCAAACCCCGCAGAGACCAGCGCCTGCGCCACTTTGGCAACATGATGATAGCTCAGTCCCTGCTGCGCGG
The DNA here is from genome assembly GCF_965228995.1 of Novosphingobium sp. GTDB lineage: Bacteria > Pseudomonadota > Alphaproteobacteria > Sphingomonadales > Sphingomonadaceae > Novosphingobium. Next base: position 554,172 of record NZ_OZ245852.1, read on the forward strand.
AGAACGCAGGCAGGCTGATAGAGGCGCCCTCGCGGGCGAGCACGATCAGCAGGCGCAGGCCGAAATCGGTGTGCTGGGTGAGTTGCATCGCACTTTCACGAATCCATTTTTCGCTTGCCTGAATCAAGCAGATTAAATACCGGTATTTGTAATACCTGATTGGAGAACGCCATGCGCACTGCTTCCGAACATGCCCGCACCATCGTCAAGGCCACCGCTCCCGTGATCGAAAAGCACGGGCTTGCCATCACCACCGCGATGTACAAGCGCCTGTTCGTGAACGATGATGTGAAGGCCATGTTCGATGCCGCCGCGCAGGACAGCGGCGAGCAGCCGCGCCGTTTGGCCAACGCGATTCTCGCCTATGCCAAGAACATCGATCATCTCGAGAAGCTTGGCTCGGCCGTTGGCAAGATGGTCCGCCGCCATGTCGAGACCGGCGTCAAGGCGGAGCACTATCCCCATGTCGCAGAGGCGCTGCTCCCGGCGATTCGCGATGTCGTAGGCGCAGAGGTCGCCACCGACGAAGTGCTCGCCGCCTGGGGTGAGGCTTACTGGATGCTCGCCGATATCCTGATTGCCGCCGAAGCCGAGGCTTACGCCGAAGCTGCCTGAACCGGCGGTCCGTTAATCCTTATTCCGGCGCGAACGCGATCTCGGCATGGGCGCGCAGGCGTTCGACCAGCGCTTCGCCGAGCAGGGCCCCCGGCGTGGCGATCGCACCTTCCGCCTCGCAGGAGAGCAGCGCAATGCCGGTCTCGGCCAGCATGCGGCTGGTCGAGCCGTAGCCCGGATCGTAGCGACCCTTGACGGCATAGCGGATCTCACGTCCATCCGCCGTCTCGCCGATGAACAGCACGTCATAGTGCCCGTTGAGCCGCTCTTCCGCCGTGGGGCCTTCGCCGGGCTTGGGATCATTCGGCCCACCGATCATCGGTGTTTTCGTGATATGCTCGGCAATCGCCTGACCCTGCTCGCCCGGCCCGGTCAGCATCATCTCCTCATAGACGAAGTCCGCGCCATAAGGGTGACCGCGCAGGAAATTGGTGCGGTGAACGTTCTTGGTGTTGATCACCGCCATGATGAAGGGCGCGGCCCAACTGCCCGTGGCGTCATCGAGAAACGGTTTGTCACCCGCGGGCTGCGGCGGCCCCTCGAAGCCCGGCGTCAGGCCGAAGGGGCTGGTCATGATCGGGATCAGCGCAGGGTTCGCGCCGAGCGCCTTGAGCGTTGCACCCAGGCTCGCCGCCGTACCGCCAGAGAAACCGCCCACCATCGCCCGCACGCGGCACTTCACGCGCGGCACCGGCGCACCGAAGCGGGCCATGGCTTCCTGCTGCAGCATGAAGACACCGAGATCGAAGGGGATCGAATCGAAGCCCGAGGAGAACGCCACCCGCGCGCCCGTCGCCTTCGCCTGTTCATGCAGCGCATCGACCATCTGGCGCATCCACACCGGCTCACCGCAGAGATCGGCATAGTCCGTCCCCGCCGCAACGCAGGCACGCAGCACTGGCTCGCCATAGAGCTGGTACGGGCCGACCGTCGTGACGATGACGCGGGTCTGCTCCGCCATCGCGGCAAGGCTGGCGGGATCGCTCGAATCGGCAACGACCAGCGGCGTATCGGCCGGCGCGCCGATCAGGTCGCGCACCTCAGCAAGCTTCTCCGCGCTGCGCCCGGCCATGGCCCAGCGCGGGCCGTCGTTGCCGTAATGGTGCGCCAGGTATTCAGCCACCAGCCGCCCAGTGTAGCCGGTGGCGCCATAGACGATGATATCGAAGGGCCGTTCGGCCTTGGTCGTTGCCATTTCTCTCTCCCGTTATTGTTTGTGTTCACAGCTTCGGCAGGGTCACCCCGCGCTGCCCCATATATTTGCCCGCACGGTCGGCGTAGCTCACTTCGCAGGGCTCGTTCCCCTGCAGGAACAGGAACTGGCACGCGCCTTCGTTGGCATAGATCTTAGCAGGCAGCGGCGTCGTGTTGGAAAACTCCAGCGTCACGTGGCCTTCCCAGCCCGGCTCGAGCGGCGTCACGTTCACGATGATCCCGCAGCGCGCGTAGGTCGATTTGCCGAGGCAGATGACCAGCACATCGCGCGGCACGCGGAAGTATTCCACCGTCCGCGCCAGCGCGAAGGAATTGGGCGGGATCACGCAAACGTCAGTCTTGCGATCGACGAACGAGTTGGAGTCGAAATCCTTCGGGTCCACCACCGACGAATCGATGTTGGTGAAGATCTTGAACTCGTCCGCCACCCTCGCGTCATAACCATAGGACGAGAGGCCATAGGAAATGCAGCCTTCGCGGCGCTGGCTCTCCACGAACGGCTCGATCATGGCGTGTTCCGTGGCCTGCGTGCGGATCCACTTGTCGGAAAGAATGGCCAATGCGGCGCTCCGGAATGATGGGAAGGGAAGTTGGAAGTTCAGGCCAGATTGGCCGGTCCGAACGCATGGGGCAAGAGGGCCGAAAGCGGCAAGCGGGTATGACCGCCCTCCGCCACCCCGATCACCTCGGGATCGGTGCCGCCAAGCGCGGCCAGTTCGTGCAGCATCTGTCGGCAGCGCCCGCACGGCATGACCGGCGCAGAGCCCGGCACCACTGCGCCCGCCGCATCCGGCCGTCCGCCCACGATGGCGACGGCAACCAGCCCGCCCCGACGACCCTCAGCCATCGCGCGGGCCACGGCATTGGCCTCGGCACAGAGCGAGAGGCCATAGCTGGCGTTCTCGACATTGGCCGCGCCCACCACCGCGCCATCGTCAAACAGCAGCGCCGCACCGACATGGAAGCCCGAATAGGGCGCATAAGCGCCGCGCGCCGCTGCCGTGGCCGCTTCGACCAGTTCGGAAACCGGCGGCGCGCTCATCGATGCACCGCCACCCACCGCACCGGGCCAGCCGCGCCAGCCAGACGCAGCCGCGAGGTCGCGGTCCACATCACCCAGGGCCGCCCGGCGTAGGAAGGTTCGAGAAAATCTCCCGCGAGCCAGAGATTGCGATCGACTCGCCCGGCCAAGTGATAGCGCGCCTCGAACGAGCGCGAGACCATCAGGATTGCCGGGCGTTCGGTGTGCTTCTCGATCTGGTTGAGGAACGTCGTCAGTTCACTCTGCATCGCCGATTCCCCGGGTGGCTGCGGGCAGGACCGCGAATCGAGATCGAGCGACACTGCGGGCGGCAGCAGGGCATCATCGCGCGGCACCACGGTGACGAAACTGCCCGCCTGCGCATCGGCCGGGGCACAGAGATCGTAGACATGAACCGGGCCAACCTGCAGCCCGGCCTTGCGCGCCGCTTCGAGTCCGGCGGTGAACGTATCGTCACGCCGGCCCGCGCCTTCGCTGGCGGTGAGGTAGACGAAATCCGCCCCATGCGCCTTGATCAGCGGCCATTCGACTTCGCCGTCATGCGCATCGAGCCAGGCGCCCTGCACGGGAAAGCGCGCGCGATCAGGCTCCCAATGCCGCGCTTCCCACCAGACAGCCGCGGCCAAGCCGGCCAGCAGCAGCACGGCCAGCAGGATCCAAACGCGCCGACGCGCTGGCTTTCCGGGGATGTTCACGCTGAGTCGCCTTGCCTTATCTAGTCTTGGGCCGGGTTCAGTATCGGGGGCCAATCATCCCCTGATATGCAGGACGCAAATCAGGGTGAAGAGCCGCCGCGCGGTGGCAAAATCGGTCTCGATCTTGCCCTCCAGCCGCTCCAGGAGCATTTCGGCTGCTTCGTTGTGGACGCCGCGGCGCGCCATGTCGATCGTTTCGATTTCCTGCGCGGTCGCGCGGCGGATCGCCTGGTAATACGAATCGCAGATCGCGAAATAATCACGGATCGGACGCCGAAACCGGCCGAGCCCGAGCACGATCGTCTCGAGCGGGCTGCCATCGTCCGCCGCAATTGCCAGCGCCAGCCGTCCGTCATCCACCGAGAGCCGCAGACGATAGGGGCCTTCAAATCCCGCTGCCGCCGCGCGCACCGGGCGGAACGTGTTTTCCTCGATCAGATCGAAGATCGCGATGCGGCGTTCCTGCTCGATATCGGCATTGCGCCACACGATCGTCGCTTCGTCGAGCTCGATATGCGAAATGCGCGGGTCGGCCATGGCGGCCAGTGTCTTGCAGACGGTTCCCGCGCGGGCAAGCCATTTGCGCAAGGAATCCGCGCTCTTTCCTCATCCCTCCCCGCTATCCACAGGCGGTGTGGCATCCGCGCCGCTTGCCGCGAGGGCGGCGGTCCTTCACAAGGAGGGGATGTCCGTTGTCCAGTCAATCCCCTTGCGTGAGCCCGATCAATCCGGTTCCGCCGCCGCCTCGCTTCCTGCCAACGTGGAGGCGGAGGCCGCGTTTCTCGGTGCGGTTCTGATCGACAACCGGATTCTGGAGGAGCTGCCCACCCCGCTGCGTGCCGAGCACTTCTTCGCACCGGTGCACGGCCGGGTCTACGAACGCATCCAGGCGCTGATTGACCGCAAGGCGGTGGTAACTCCCGTCACGCTCAAGCCCTATTTCGAAGCGGACGAAGGCCTCAAGGAGCTTGGCGGCACCGCCTATCTCGCGCGGCTGACTGCCGACGGACAGGGCCTGCTCGCCCCGAAGGAACTTGCCGAGCAAATCTACGATCTGGCTCTGCTGCGCGAGCTTATCACCGTCGGTCGCAATCTCGTCTCCGGCGCGATGGACACGAGCGAAACGGTGGCGCCGCTCAAGCAGATCGAGCACGCAGAAGCCGCGCTTTATGCCGTGGCGGAAGGCGCGCAGTCCGGGAACGAGGCGCAGAGCTTCGGCATTGCCACGCGCGCCTCGCTCGAGATGATCGAGAAGGCGCTGCTTTCAGGCGGCCATATCTCGGGCAAGACGACCGGGCTTACGTCGGTCAACGAGAAGATCGGCGGCCTGCACGACAGCGACCTTATTATCCTCGCCGGACGTCCCGGCATGGGCAAGACCTCGCTTGTCACCAACATTGCCTACAACTGCGCCGCGCGATGGATGGAAGAAGAGCAGAACGGAACCCCCGCGAACAAACGCGTCGGCGCAAGCGTCGCTTTCTTCAGCCTCGAAATGAGCGCCGACCAGCTCGCCACGCGTATCCTTGCCGAGCAATCGGGCATCAGTTCCGAGGCGCTGCGCATGGGCCGCATCAGCCGGGAGGATTTCCAGCAGCTGTCCTTTGCCAGCCAGCGCCTTGCCGAGCTTCCGCTTTATATCGACGACACGCCCGCGCTCACCATCGGCGCACTGCGCACCCGCGCGCGCCGTCTCAAGCGCCGCCATGATATTGGACTCATCGTGGTCGACTACCTCCAGCTGCTGCAGGGTTCGGGCCGCGCGAACGACAACCGCGTCAACGAAATCTCGGAAATCAGCCGCGGCCTCAAGACGTTGGCCAAGGAACTCGGCGTACCGGTGATCGCGCTCTCGCAGCTGAGCCGCGCGGTCGAGCAGCGCGACGACAAGCGCCCGATGCTTTCGGACCTGCGCGAATCGGGCTCGATCGAGCAGGACGCGGACATGGTGTGGTTCGTGTTCCGCGAGGATTATTACGTCGCCTCGCGCGAGCCCAAGGTTCCGCAAGGGACCGACGACGCCAAGGTGCAGGAAGCCCACGCCGCCTGGCAGGCCGAAATGGAGCGCGTGTTCGGCCTTGCCGAACTGATCGTCGCCAAGCAGCGCCACGGCTCGACTGGCAAGGTGCGCCTGAAGTTCGAGGCGCGGATCACCCGCTTCAGCGACCTCGCACCCGATCACATGGCCTACGACTACGGCGACGAGTGAGCGGGCACGCGACTCGGCTAGACCGCATTTTCTTGACTTTCGGGCAGGTGCGCCCTAGCTCGCCGCTCTTCCATCCATTCCTGTTTCTCGGAGTGCACCGCATGGCGCGCGTTACTGTCGAAGATTGCGTCGACAAGATCCCCAACCGCTTCGATCTCGTGCTGCTCGCCGCCGAGCGCGCGCGTGCCATCTCGGGCGGCGCGGAACTCACTGTCGACCGTGACCGCGACAAGAACCCGGTCGTCGCCTTGCGCGAGATCGCGGACGCCACCGTGCGTCCCACCGTGCTCAAGGAAAACCTCATCCAGTCGCTTCAGCGCGTGCTGCCGGACGACGACGATCAGGTCGATGAAATCGGCTCGCTCTCGCAGTCGGCCGAAGCGCTGCGCATCACCGCAGCCGCGCCTGTGCGCAACACCTCGCTCGGCGCTGATTACGACGGCTGAGGGCCTGCTCCCTCGCGGAGTTCGGAAGAAATGACGGGAGGGGGATAAAACCCCAAAGGCCGCTTGCACCGCGCAGGCGGCCTTGCCACATTCAGAGGCATGGCCAGCCCCATGCCTCCGCGCGCTGACCGCACCGGCCCGCCGGTGAAGGCCGTGCTCGGCCCGACCAACACGGGCAAGACTCACCTCGCCATCGAACGCCTCTGCGCCCATTCCTCCGGCGCGATCGGCTTCCCGCTGCGCCTGCTCGCACGCGAGGTCTACGACCGCGTCTGCAAGATCAAGGGCGAGGCCAATGTCGCGCTGATCACCGGCGAAGAGCGCATCGAACCGCCGAACGCGCGCTGGCACCTCTGCACAGTCGAAGCCATGCCCAGCAGGCCGGACCTCGCCTTCGTCGCGCTCGATGAAGCCCAGCTCGCGGCGGATCCCGAGCGCGGCCATGTGTTTACTGACCGGCTGCTCAACACGCGCGGGCGCGAGGAAACCATGCTCCTCGGCTCGCAGACGCTCGAGCCGATGGTCCGCGCGCTCGTCCCCAGGGTCGACGTCGTCAGCCGCCCGCGCTTTTCCACCCTGAGCCATGTCGGGTCAAAGAAGCTGAGCCGCATTCCACCGCGCAGCGCCATCGTCGCCTTCTCCGCCGAGCAAGTCTACGCCATGGCCGAGATGCTCCGGCGCTTCCGCGGCGGTGCGGCCGTCGTCATGGGCGCGCTCAGCCCGCAAACGCGCAACGCCCAGGTCGCGATGTATCAGGCGGGCGAGGTCGATTACCTCGTCGCGACCGACGCGATTGGCATGGGCCTCAACCTCGATGTCACCCACGTCGCCTTTGCCAGCCTCTCCAAGTACGACGGCCACCGCCACCGCCGGTTGACCTCCGCCGAGATGGCGCAGATCGCCGGCCGCGCCGGGCGCCACCACAAGGACGGCACGTTCGGCACGCTCGCGGGAATGGGCGGGCATGATCCGGAGTTCGCCGACGAGGAAGTCTACGCGATCGAGGAGCATCGCTTCCCCCCGCTCACCCGCCTGTTCTGGCGCGAGTCCGAGCCCCGCTTCGATAGTCTGACGACGCTGATCGATGACCTTGAAAGCCCGCCGCCGCAGCCCGAGCTTTCTGCCGCGCCGCCTTCCATTGATCTTGCCGTGCTGAAGCGCCTTGCCGATGAGTCCGATATCGCTGGCACAGTTCGCGGTCGCGGTTCGGTGCAGCGCTTCTGGCAGGTCTGCTCGCTGCCCGATTTCCGCCAGCAAGGGGCCGAGACCCATTCCCGCTTCGTCGCCCGGCTGTGGCAGGACCTGCGCCACGGCTACCTCGGCGCCGATTATGTCGCGCAGGCGATCGCGCAGCAGGACAATCCGTCCGGCGATATCGACACGCTGCAGGGCCGCATCGCTGCGGTCCGCTCATGGGCCTACATCACCCAGCGCCCGGACTGGGTGCTCGCGCGCGATGAAATGGCCGCACGCGCCCGTGCGGTCGAAACGCGCCTGTCCGATGCGCTCCACGCGCGCCTCACCGAACGCTTCGTCAATCGCCGCACCACTGTGCTGATGCGCAAGGCGGGCGGTGATGCATCGCTGCTGCCAGTGCGAATCAGCGATGCGGGCGCGGTGCTGGTCGACGATGAACCCATCGGCCACCTCGAAGGCTTCCGCTTCGTCGTCGATCCGCTGGCCCGCGCGGCAGACCGCAAGCTACTGCTGGCAGCTGCCGAGCGCCATCTGCCGGGTCTGCTCTTGGCCCGCGCCGATGCCCTGATCGCCGCCGCTGGCGAACCGGGCGGCCTCGAGCTCGAAGACGGTGCGCTCGCCTGGAACGGGTTGGTGGTCGGGCGGCTCGAGCCGGGCAAATCCGTGCTGGAACCGCGTCTGCGGCTGGATGCGTCGCTGGGCCTGCTCTCGGCTCGCCAGCGCCCGCTGCTTGTCGCCGCGCTGGAAGGCTGGCTTTCGCGCACGATCCTGGCCGACCTTGGGCCGCTGGTTCGTCTTGCCGAGGCAGCGCGCGCGTCTGAATCGGGCCCCGATCTGCGCGCCCTGCTGCTGCGGCTGGTTGCAGGAGGCGGCGTGCTTCCGCGCGAGGAGGCTGCGCTCGAGCGACTCGATCCCCGCCAGCGCGATGCGCTGCGCCGGCTCGGCGTGCGGACCGGCGCGCTCGACTTGTTTGTCCCAGGCGTGCTCAAGCCCGGTCCGCTCGGCCTGTGGTGCCGGCTGGCGGTGCTGCGCGGCGAAGCGCCGGTGCAGCCGCCGCCCAATCTGCCACCCGTGGTTGCCGCCAAGGTGCCGCCAGCCGGCTATCGCCGTGCGGGGGCACAGGCGATCCGCGTCGACATGGCCGAGAAGCTGCTCCAGGCCGCCCACCGCCGCCGGATCGGGGCGGCGGGCAAGCGCTATCCGCTCGATCCGGCGCTCGCCCGTTCGATGGGGCTTGCCACGGCTGGCTACGCCGCGCTGCTGCGCGCCGCCGGTTTTCGCGTTCATATGGCGCGTCTGCTGGCAGATACCGCACACGGACCCCCGGCCCCACCGATGTGGGATTGGCGCCCGCCCCGCAGTGTACCAGAGCGCACAGCAGCGACACGGCCGCCGCCGCCGCACGGCGCCTTTGCCGCCCTTGCCGAGCTTATCCGCTGATGACGGGCGAAAGCTCCCTGCGCATCGATAAATTGCTTTGGTTTCTGCGCTTTGCGGGATCACGCAGCCTCGCGCAGGACTGGGTCGCGGAAGGTCATATCCGCCTCAATGGCCGCCGCATCGAGCGTGCCAGCACCGCGGTGCGCTGCGGTGATGTGCTGGTCCTGCCGCTCCGCGCAGGTGTCAAGGTGATCGCGGTCGGGACACTGCCCAGGCGCCGCGGGCCTGTCGAAGAAGCCAGGGGTTGCTATGAGGTGCTTGACGCGGCGGGCTCACCCCCTCTAGCAGGTCAGGAAATCAACCCTGCCCATCCTTAAGCTGAGGGACTGCCACTGCCATGACCTATGTCGTTACCGAAGCCTGCATTCGCTGCAAGTTCATGGATTGCGTCGAGGTTTGCCCGGTGGATTGCTTCTACGAGGGTGACAACATGCTGGTGATCAACCCCAGCGAATGCATCGATTGCGGCGTGTGCGAGCCGGAATGCCCGGCAGAAGCGATCCTCCCCGATACCGAAAGCGGCCTCGAGCAGTGGCTTGAGCTCAATGCCAAGTATTCGGCCGAGTGGCCCAACATCACCACCAAGAAGGACGCACCGGCCGACGCTGACGACCACAAGGGTGAGGACGGCAAGTTCGAAAAGTACTTCTCTGCCGAGCCTGGTGAAGGCGACTGATCGCCCTGCCAAGGGCGCGGGAGAGGTCGAAAAGGCCTGCGCCCCCGGAATTGCGGCATTTTGGCGCAGTAAGCGTGCCCTTACCTCTGGCATTTTTGTGACAGAGCTGCTATATACGCCCGCAAGCGCTGGGCGGAACGTTCCTCCCGGTCGCCAACAACACGCTAAGGCAGGACAATCGGCAAACGGATCGCAGTACTTGTAGACCGCGTTTAAAGACGGTCGTTTGCCGGACCTCTCCCCCAAAGGGCCCGGAATGCTGTCCGGGGGCGTGTCTGCCCCACTTTGCAATCGTTCCTGCTGCGCCGAAAGGATAAGCAATGGCAACCAAGGCACTTGCCTTCGATGTTGGGGATTACGTCGTCTATCCCAAGCACGGCGTTGGCCGTGTAGTGGAACTGCAAAACGAGGAAATCGCGGGCATGAAGCTGCAGCTCTACGTGCTGCGCTTCGAAAAAGAACGCATGACCCTGCGCGTACCCGTGAACAAGGTTGAAGCGATCGGGATGCGCAAGCTGTCTTCGGACAAGACGCTGCGCGAAGCACTTGATACCCTTAAGGGCAAGCCCAAGGTCAAGCGCACGATGTGGTCGCGCCGTGCGCAGGAATACGAAGCCAAGATCAACTCGGGCGATCTCGTCTCGATCGCCGAAGTCACGCGCGATCTGTTCCGCGCTGACGACCAGCCGGAACAGAGCTATTCCGAACGGCAGATCTTCGAGGCCGCTTCCTCGCGCCTCGCGCGTGAGCTTGCCGCCATGGAAAAGACTGACGAGCCTGCCGCGCTCAAGAAGATCCTCGCGATCCTCAACGAGCACGCGCCAAAGTACTACGAAACGGCCTGAGGCCAACTGCGCTGCTGCGTCTTAGGGGAGACGCGGAGACGCTGACCAAAAAGGGCTGCCGGAGTGATCCGGCGGCCCTTTTTCATGCCTTCAGTTTGCGTCCGCTCCGTCCGGCGAACAACCGATCCGGATCGGCGAGCGACTTGGCGTGGAGGCACTTGGTGCGTTATAGAGGTAATACACCAGTTTCCAGGAGTGCTCCATGATCAAGGATATCGCGCGCACACTCGGCGGGATTGCCGTCGCCGCCGTCGCACTTTCGCTTTCGGCCTGTGGTGGCGCGACGGTCGAAATGGGCGGCATGAAGGGCGTGCCGCTCGCGCAGCTCGATCTCTCGGCCAAGGCGCCCGACGAAATCACCTTGCTCGGCCCCGATACGGTCCGCGTCGTGCAGGGGGACAAGCTCGCCATCACGGTCGAAGGCAATCAGGATGCCAAGGACCGGCTGCGCTTCGTGCTCAAGGACGGCAAACTCGCGATCGGACGCGAAGGCTGGAAGATCGGCGGCTCGGACGATCTCGCCACGATCCAGGTGACGGTGCCCGCCGCGAGGCGGCTGGTGATGGCCGGATCCGGCACGATGCACGCCGACGCGCTGCGGGGTGACGCAGCCAGCGTCAGCATTGCTGGCTCCGGCGATATCGACGTGCCGATCGTCGATACGCAGGATCTCAAGGTCGAAGTGATCGGCTCGGGCGATCTCAAGGCTGGCGGGCGGGCGAAATCGCTCAAGATCTCGCTGGCCGGTTCGGGTTCAGCCGATCTCGCGGGTCTCACCGTCGATGAAGCCAAAGTCGAGATCGCGGGATCGGGGGATGCGAGTTTCGCCTCCGACGGGCAGGTCAAGGCCGACATCATGGGCTCGGGCTCAGTGAAGGTGAAGGGCCGCGCACAGTGCAAGGTCAATGCCATGGGCTCGGGCACGCTTACCTGCGAGCCTTGAACGCACGGAGAGGCGGAACGCGTCATGTCCATGCAAGGAAGCTTGGGCTAGGCACGGTCAAACCCTGCCCGAAAGGCCATGCCTTGCCCCGTTCCCTGCCGCTTGTGGCCGCAATTGCTGCGCTGATTCTCCCGGCCTCGATGACGAACGCCGCCGCAAGCACCGGGCCTGTGGCGGTGGCGGCCGATACGTCTCATGCCAGCGAAAGCACCAGCCGCGCCATCCGCAAACGCGACGAGAAGATCAGGAAGCTCGAGAAAAAGTACAGCCGCCGCCTCGAAGCCTGCAACCGCGGCGAAACAGCAGCTTGTGCCGAAGCCAATCAGATCAGCGGCGAGATCACGCTCCTGCGCGCAGACCGCTAAACGGCCGCCCGCCGCAAGCGGTCGTTGATCGCAGCGCCAATCGCCTCCTCCGGAATCGGCGCCACTGCAATGCGCGGTTCGGCCGCGGAGGCGGCTTCGTGGAGGCACGCATAGAGCCGCGCCGCGGCCTCGGCGAGATCGCCTGATGGCGATAGCGAGACATCGCCCGCCACCGCGCCAAATCCGATCAGGAACTCGCCTTGCTCCGCCTGCTCTGCACCCAGCCGCACGGGCTTGCCCGGTGCATAGTGGCTCGCGAGCTGGCCCGGTGCCTCGATAATCCCGCGGCGTTCCTCGATCGGCGCTTCGCCGAGCACGGCGGCAATCTCTGCTTCGGTCACTGGCCCCGGTCGGAGGATCTCCCAGCCGCCGCCCGGCCGGACCGCCACGATGGTTGATTCAAGCCCCCGCTCCGTGTTCCCGCCATCGAGGATCAGATCAGCCCGCGCGCCAAGCGAGGCCGCGACATGTGCCGCACTCGTCGGGCTCACCCCGCCGCTGCGGTTGGCAGACGGTGCGGCCAGCGGCAGTCCAGCCGCCGCAAGTAGCGCGCGCATCGCTGTGTGCGCGGGCACGCGCAGCGCCACGGTCGGCAGACCAGCACTCACCGCCGCAGCAAGTGGCGCATCGTCGCGGCGCGGCAGTACCATCGTCAGCGGACCCGGCCAGAACACCGCCGCAAGTGTGCGCGCCCGCGCATCGAACACCGCCAGCGCTTCGGCCGCCGCCATATCGGGCACGTGGACGATAAGCGGATTGAAATCAGGCCGCCCTTTGGCACGGTAGATCGCCGCCACGGCCTCTGCATGGTCCGCGCGTGCGGCAAGGCCGTAGACCGTCTCGGTGGGCACTGCCACGGTCCCGCCTGCCACCAGGACGCGCACGGCCTCGGCGATCCCGGCCTGATCAGGCGGCAGCACTTTTGGAGGCGTTTGCGTGTTCATGCCTTGCCGCTATAGGCCTGCGCAGAGGCTGCCAAGGAAAACAGCGCATGAGCTTTATCGCCCCCACCGAAGATCAGGTCCTTGCCATGCGCATCTGCGCCGGAATCGACGAGCTCGCGGCGCATGAACGCTACGGCGCAGCCACTCCCGACGTGGTCGAGGCGATTGCTGAAGGCATCGGTGCCTTCGCGGCAGGCGAATGGGCACCGCTCAACCGAATCGGCGATAGCGAAGGCGCGCACTGCAAGGATGGCGTGGTCTCCTCTCCGGCTGGCTACCCGCAAGCCTACAAGGCTTTCGTGGAGCAGGGCTGGGGCTCGATTGCCGGGCCGGCCGAGTTCGGCGGACAGGGCCTTCCCTTCACGCTCGCGACTTGCGTGCTCGAAACGCTTGGCGCGGCAAACATGGGCTTCACGCTGCTCCCCATGCTCACCGTGGGCGCGATCGAAGCGCTCGATCACCATGGCAGCGACGCGCAGAAGGCGATGTACCTGCCCAAGCTGATCTCGGGCGCATGGTCGGGCACGATGAACCTCACCGAGCCGCAGGCCGGGTCTGATGTCGGCGCGCTGCGCAGCACTGCGACGCCGATCGAGGAAGGCCCGCACGCGGGCAAGTTCCGCATCGCCGGCACCAAGATCTACATCACCTGGGGCGAGCACGAACTGGCCGAGAACGTGATCCACCTTGTCCTCGCCCGCACCCCCGGCGCGCCTGCGGGATCGCGCGGCATCTCGCTATTCGTCGTCCCCAAGTACCACGTGAACGCCGATGGATCGCTCGGCGCTCGCAATGACCTGCGCGCCGTGTCCATCGAGCACAAGCTCGGCATCAATGTCTCGCCCACTTGCGTGATGTCGTACGGCGACGGAACGACCACCGGGGGTGAATGCATCGGCGAACTGGTGGGCCACGAGAACGAAGGCCTGAAGGCCATGTTCACGATGATGAACTCGGCGCGCATCAACGTCGGCAGCCAGGGTGTCCAGATCGCCGAACGCGCGCTTCAGCAGGCACGAACCTATGCGCGTGACCGCGTCCAGTCGGCCCGCGCCGGCTCGCCCGACAAGAACCCGGTGCCGATCATCGAGCATCCCGATGTGCGCCGCATGATCCTGCGCATGCGCGCGCTGACTGAAGGTTCGCGTGCGCTGCTCTACTACACTGCGGGACAAGTCGATCGCGGCCTGCTGGGTGACAAGGCCGCGCAGAGCCGTGCTGAACTCCTCGTGCCACTGCTCAAGGCCTGGGGCACCGATATCGGCTGCGAAGTCGCCAGTCTGGGCATCCAGATCCACGGCGGCATGGGCTTCGTCGAAGAAACCGGCGCCGCGCAGCACTACCGCGACGCGCGCATTGCACCGATCTACGAGGGCACCAATGGCATTCAGGCAGCCGACCTCGTCACCCGCAAGCTCGGCATGGAAGCGGGCGGCGTGCTGCAAGCACTGATGGCCGATATCTCCGCCGAAATGCAGGACGTGCCCGAAGTGGCCTCGCTCGCCAAGGATGCCGCCGCCATCGGCACGTGGATGGCGAGCGGCGATGCCACTCTCGATGACAAGCTTGCCGGGAGCGTGCCATTCCTCACCATGTGCGCCGTCGCGGTCGCGGGGTGGCAGCTCGCCCGTCAGGCCCGCGCCACCGGTTCGGCAGAGAAGACCGGCGTCACCAAAGTATTCAACCGCACGATCGTGCCAGAAGCGCGCGGGCTCGGAGCGGCAGCGATGGCTGGTGCGGCGCTCTATTACGAGCTCGATAGCGAGGCTCTCACCGGATGAGCGCCGACGAGCCGCTGCTCGAACGCATCGCTTCCGCGCTGGAGCGCCTCGCGCCGCCGGCACCGGCGGTCACTGATTGGCTCGTGCATCCTGCCTATGTCTGGACGGGTACCAGTGCGCGCGCCGTCGATCCGCTCGAAGCGCCGCCGCTTGCGCTGATCAAGGGTGTCGACGCCCAGAAGGCCGCCGTCGCCGAGAACGTCCTGCGCCTCGCGTCCGGCGCGGCGGCGCACGACATGCTGCTGTGGGGCTCGCGCGGCATGGGCAAGTCCGCGCTTGTCCGCGCCGCCGTCCGCGCCGCGCAGGAAGCGCATCCCGGCGGGATCGCCCTGATCCAGGCCGCGCCGGACGAGAGCCTCGCGGCCCTGCTCGCCGAGCTGCGCGTCAGCAATCGCCGGTTCCTGATCCTGCTGGATGATCTCGGCTTCGATGCGGGAGATGCCAGCTCGGCCCGCCGCCTGCGCTCCTGGCTCGAAGGCGGCGTCGAAGCCCGCCCGGCGAACGTACGCCTCGCAGTGACATCCAACCGCCGCGCCATCGTCGAGCGCCACATGGCCGAGCAGGACGACCCGATCAACCCGCGCGATGTCGTCGATGACCGCCTCGCACTGGCGGACCGGTTCGGCCTTTCGCTCGGTTTCCATGCCTGCTCGCAGGATGATTATCTTGCGATCATCGCCGGATATGCCGCGCACTACGGCCTCACATTCGCCGAGGCAGACGCGCTGGCATGGTCCAAGCAGCGCGGCAGTCGCTCGGGCCGCGTCGCCTGGCAATACGTCAACGAACTCGCAGGGCGCGTGGGCCGCAGCCTTTAATTCCGGGGCGCTCTAGTTCTGCGCCTTCGTCAGGTCCGAATCCATCGTCGGCTTGACGATGAACTTGGTGCCGGGCTTGGGCGCAGGCGGCATCGGTGTTGCAGGGATGGCGGCGATTTCGGGTGCGGGCTTTGCGCCGGGCGCCACCACGCGCCAGATCACGCCGCCGGTATCGTCGCTCACCAACAGCGCACCATCCTTGGCAAACGCGACCCAGGTCGGTCGGCCATGCGTTTTGCTGTCCTTGGTGAGGAAACCGGTCAGCACCGGCACCGGCGGCTTTGGCAGTGCATTGCCGTTGTTGTCGAACGCCACGAAAACCACATCATAGCCCGATAGCGGCTTGCGGTTCCAAGAGCCATGCCGCGCCACGAAGGCCCCGCTGGCAAAGCGATCGCCCATCAGGTTGCCCCCGCGCGCGAAGGCCAGCCCCAGTGCCGCGACGTGCGAGCCAAGGCCATATTCGGGCTTGCGGACATAGAAGAACAGGTCGCGCGGCATCGGATCGGTCACGCGCCAATCGATATTCTTCTTCCAATAGACCCACGGCCAGCCGTACTGCGCGCCGAGCGGCACGTTGGTGAGGTAATCGGGCACCAGATCGGAGCCGAGCATGTCGCGCTCGTTTACCGTGGTCCACAATTCGCCGCTGCGCGGGTTCCAATCGAGGCCGTTGGGATTGCGCAGACCCTCGGCAAACTTGCGCGAACTCTTGCGGTCGAAATCGTACTCGTAGATCGCCGCGCGGCCCTTCTCCTTGTCGAGCCCGTTCTCCCCGATGTTCGAGGCCGAACCGACCGTGACATAGAGCAGCTTGCCGTCCGGGCTCAGCACAAGATTGCGCGCCCAGTGATTGCCGCCGCCGGGCAGGTCCATGAGCTTTTCCGGCTTGCCTGAGAGCGTGGTCTGCCCCGGCGTGAAGGGCCACGACACCACCGCATCGTGATTGCCTACATACAAGCGGCCCTCACGCAGCACCATGCCGAACGGCGAGTTCAAGCCGGGATTGCTCATCTCGAAGCGCTGGTCGGCAACGCCGTCGCCATTGCTGTCGCGCAGGACCACGATCTTGTTGGGCGAAGCCTCGCCCGCGCCGGCGGCAGACATGAGATAACCCATGGCAAAGCCCATGATCCCGCCCGGCCCACGCTGCGGCGGACCGTTGGTTTCGGCGGCCAGGACATCGCCGTTGGAAAGTACGGTCAGGGTGCGCGGATGATCGAGCTTGTCGGCGAACCGGGTGACTTTCAGGCCCTCGGCAGCGACGGGGGCCTCACCCGCGGCCCAGCCCACGGGCTTGGCGATACCGATCGTGGGAAACCACTGCGGTGCAGCCTCGGCAAGTTCAGGCTTGGGCCCGGTGGTCTTGTCGAGTGCAAGCTGCGCGGTATCGCCGCGCAAGAGCCAGAAGGCGGCGAGACCAAGAACCACGAGGACGACGATGAGCCCGGTCAGGGTTTTGCGGATGGTAGACATGGCACCTTGTCTAGAGGCCGCACCACCTTCCCGCAATGGCCCTCGCAGTTGAGATGGCGGCCTGCTAGACCCCGGCCATGTACGATTTTGCCCCTGCCACCGGCCAGCCCAAGCCCGCGCTATACGCCGATCTGGTCGATGCCGTCCGCGCGATCACCCACGGCGAACCCGACGCGGTGGCCAACATGGCCAATTGCGCCGCGCTCCTCGGGGAGTTCCTGCCCGATCTCAATTGGGCGGGGTTCTACCGCATGGTCGATGGCGAACTCGTGCTCGGCCCCTTCGTGGGCAGGCCGGCCTGCATCCGCATTGCGCTCGGCCAAGGTGTCTGCGGCACCGCCGCCGCGACCGGCGAAACGCAGCTCGTGCCCGATGTGCACGCCTTCCCCGGCCATATCGCTTGCGATGCCGCGAGCCGGTCCGAACTCGTCGTGCCGGTCAAGCGCGACGGCCTAGTCATCGCAGTCATCGATCTCGACAGCCCGCTGCTCGCCCGATTTGACGCAGAAGACGCCGCCGGGATCGAAGCGCTTGCCGCAGCCATCGCGGACGGGATTTAGGCCGTAAACTCATAAAACCGCGCCATCAAGGCGCCCGATTGGCGAACATATCGGGCGAAGCGGTCCGCCGGGAGGGCTGGCTGCCCGATTGCGGCCTCAGGCCGGATTCGGGGCTTCCCGCACCTGCCCTGCCCCATTCCGGCACAGGCTCGCCGAGACCCTTGGTCGCGTGCGCCGCAAGATGCTAAACCATAGGTTAATGCCTCGCCCGGAGCGTCTGCGGCGCAAGCATTGAGGGGAACACGATGGCCAGTTTTTTCCGCGCCCTCATGGCAGCCAGCATGGCAACCGGCCTAGCTACACCTGCGCTGGTGCATGGACAGCCGGTCCAGGGCAGCTGGCAGTCGGGCTATCCCGGCGCTTATCAGGGCACGTGGCAGGGCCAGTGGCAAGGACAGTGGCAGCCGCAAGCGGGCCCGCCCCCCCAAGGTGCCATGCAGCCCCCGCAGGGCGCCTATCCCGCCGCACCGATGTCGTATGGCCCGCCACCGCCCGAATCGGATCCACGCTACCGTGAGATGGTCGACAAGTGCCAAGGTGTCGGTCGTCGCCACAGCGGCACAACCGGTGCAGTGATAGGCGGTGTTGTCGGTGGGGTGATCGGCAATCGCGTCGCCTCGGGTAACCGCGTGATCGGCACTGTGGCAGGCGCTGCCGTTGGTGCGGTTGCCGGCGGCGCGATCGGCCATTCGGTCGACAAGAACCGCGAGCGCGAATGCGACGAGTTCTTCAGCAGCTATGCGCCTGCCCAGGGCTATGGTCCGGCGCCCTATCCCGGCGTGTTTCCCAATGGCGGCTATGCCCAAGGATATGGCTATCCGGCCTATGGCTACGTGATGGTCCCGGTCATGACCGTCCAAGGGCCTCAGCAGCCCTGCGTCGAAACCCGTACCGAGACGGTGACCTACGTTCGCGAACGCGTGCGCCGCACATGGCGTCCTGTCCGCACCAAGCTCATCAAGGAAAAGCGCGTCTACACTGGCAGCTGATCAGGCTGCTGGCTGTAAATGGAAAAGCCCGCCGCGAAACCGGCGGGCTTTTTTGATGTGCCCGACGATCTCTGGCCGGGAGTTCGCCAGCCTTTAAATCGCATCACCCCGAAGCAGCGCTCCGGGGTGACACGAAAAACATGCAAGTAATGCCGAAAACGACTTCCAGAACAGAACGTTACAGCTTGCGCCCGATCAGTTCCTTCATGATCTCGTTCGTGCCGCCGAAGATGCGCGTCACGCGCGCACCGCGCCAGGCGCGGGCAATCGCATATTCGTTCATGTAGCCGGCACCGCCGTGGAGCTGGAGGCACTTGTCCATGATCTCCCACTGCAGTTCGGTGTGCCACAGCTTGGCGGCCGCACCTTCTTCGGCCGTCAACTCGCGCTTGAGGTGGCGGGCCAAAGCCCAATCGAGGTGCGCCCAGCCCACCTGCAACTTGGACTTGAGGTCCGCCAGCGTGAAGCGCGTGTTCTGGAAATCCAGAATCGGCTTGCCGAACGCCTTGCGCTCACGCGTGAAAGCGACGGTGTCGTCGAACGCCTTCTGTGCCGAAGCCTGCGCGCTGACGGCGATCGAAAGGCGCTCCTGCGGGAGTTCGCTCATCAGGTAGATAAAGCCCTTGCCCTCTTCGCCGAGGCAGTTGGTGATGGGCACGCGCACGTCCTCGAAGAACAGTTCCGAGGTATCCGCTTCGTCCTGCCCGATCTTGTCAAGGTTGCGACCGCGCTTGAAGCCCTCGCGGTCCGCCTCGACCAGCACGATCGAGACGCCCTTCCACGCAGGCTGAATCTCGGTGTCGGTCTTGCAGCACACGAGGATCAGGTCGGCGTTCTGACCATTGGTGATATAGGTCTTCGACCCGTTGATCACGTAATGGTTGCCGTCCTTCTTGGCGCTGGTGCGCATGCCCTGAAGATCGGAGCCAGTGCCGGGCTCGGTCATGGCGATGGCGGTGACCACTTCGCCCGAGACCATCTTGGGCAGCCACTTGCGCTTCTGTTCTTCCGAGCCGTACGAGACAAGGTAGTTCACCACGATGTCGGACTGCAGCGAAAAGCCTGTCGCGACACGGCCGTAGTAGGCGCTCTCTTCATCGACGATGGCGTTGTAGCCGAAATCGAGGCCGAGGCCGCCGTACTCCTCAGGCACAGTCGGGCAGAGCATGCCGAGCTCGCCCGCCTTGGGCCAGATCGCCTTGGGCACGATGCCCGCCTCGGCCCATTCATTGGCATGCGGCGCGATTTCGGTTTCAAGGTAGCGCCGCACCGTCTGGCGGAAAGCCTCGTGGTCCGCGTTATAAGCAGTGCGGGGAATCAGATCGAGCGACATGGCATGCTCTCCGGTTTCAGGTCTCTTATTACCCTGAAAGATAGGCAAACCGCTCCCGTCCGGTCAATCGAAATTAATCGACCGATTAACTAGCCCTTCCGGGCAAGATCAGGGGCCTCAGATCGTTCCGCCGGTCAGCCGCTGGCAAATGAGATCGAGTTGATCGAGCGTCTTGTAGCGAATCGTAACCGCCCCGGTCCGTGGGTCGGCATCAGCCTGGATCGTCACCTTGAGCCCGAGGAATTCCTCGAGATGGGCCTGCACAGCGGCAATATCCGCCGAGCTTGCAGGATCACGCTCGGCCCGCGCACGCCGTGGTGCCGATTCGGGCCGCATCGCGCGCTTTGCTAGCCGCTCGACGTCGCGGACCGAGTGTCCCTTGGCGACCGTCTCACGCGCCAGCGGAACGGGGTCGGGCAGAACCGCCAAAGCACGCGCATGGCCCATCGAAAGCTGCGCACGCTCTACCATGTCGAGCACTTCGCTCGGCAACACCAGCAGCCGCATCAAGTTTGCCACATGGCTGCGCGACTTGTCGACGAAAGTGGCGATCTCCTGCTGCGTCAGCCCGTCCTGTTCGGAAAGGCGTTGATAGGCGCGGGCTTCTTCGATGGGGTTCAGATCTTCACGCTGGAGGTTTTCAATCAACGCCAGCGCGGTCACTTCGCGGTCATCCAGCTGCCGGACGATCGCAGGAATCTCATGGACACGCGCTCGCTGGGCCGCACGCCAGCGCCGCTCGCCTGCAACAAGCTGGTAGCGTCCGCCGCCCATGGGGCGCACCACCACCGGCTGAATTACGCCGCGTGCGGCAATCGAGCGCGCCAGTTCCTCCAGCGCGTCCTCGTCGAAGTGCCTGCGTGGTTGGTCCGGATGCGGCTCGATCGAGGCGACCGAAAGTGAAGCCAGTCCGCTGACAACCTGCTCGCCCGGTGCCGAGACGGAGATCCGCGAAACCGCCTCCTCGCGCCGGGTCTCACCCAGAAGTGCCCCAAGGCCCCGCCCCAGCGCGGGCCGCTTCACTGCCTTGGCGACCGCGCCCGTGTCCGCCTCGCCGCTCATGCTGCTTTCCTCCGCTCCGGCAGACGGCCAATGAGTTCGCGCGCCAGCTTCATGTAGGCCTGCGATCCGGCGCAGGCATGGTCGTAGATCAGTGCCGGAAGCCCGTGGCTCGGCGCTTCGGACAGCCGCACGTTGCGCGGAATAACCGCGTCGAACACAAGGCCATGCAGGCACGAGCGCACATCATCGGCCACCTGATCGGTCAGGCGGTTGCGGCGATCATACATGGTCAGCACGATGCCGAGGATGCCCAGATCCGGATTGAACCGCTCCTGCACCCGCTCCACCGTCTGCAAAAGCTGGCTCAGCCCCTCCAGCGCAAAGAACTCGCACTGCAGGGGCACGAGCAGCGAACTGGCAGCGGTCATCGCATTGAGCGTGAGCAGGCCCAGCGAAGGCGGGCAATCGATAAGGCAGATCTCGTGGCCTGCATCCTCCGCCAAGGCTGCCCGAAGCTTGCCCGTCCGGTCTGTCTCGCTGACCAGCTCCACCTCGGCGCCAGACAAGTCGACCGTTGCCGGAATCAGATCCAGTCCCGGGATCCGCGTCGGAATCATGCACGAGGCGACGCTCGCCTGCTCGATGAGCAGATCATAGGACGACCGCTCGCGTTCGGCTGCGGAGACACCAATCCCGGTTGACGCATTGCCCTGCGGATCGAGATCGATCAGCAAGACCTTCCACCCCGTCGCCGCGAGCGCCGTGGCAATATTGATCGCTGTGGTGGTCTTGCCCACCCCGCCCTTCTGGTTCGCGACGGCTATCGTGATCATCGGCCTGAACCTCGCTTGCGTTTTGCGGTTTTGCCCGTGCGCCCCGCGACAGTGCGCTCCGTATCGGTACGTCCGTGCAGATGGCCAACGATGATGCCAGCCAAGGGATCGGTCAACGATTGTTCCACGTGAAACACATGATTCCAGTTCGTACCGAGCGTTTCCACCTCATGCTGTGCTTTGGCACCCTTCGGCAACAACCACAGCGTCTCGGGTGTGGAAAAACGTGCGGCAGTATCAAGCAGCCGGTCCAACGGCGCAAAAGCACGGGCGGAAACCACCTGCCAAGTCTGGTCCTCGAGATCCTCGACACGCGCCAGTACGACTTGAACATTGGTCAGTCCCATCAGCGCCGTAGCGCGGGCCAACCACTCGGTCCTCAGCCGCCGCGAATCAACCAGCGTGACGGGTCGCTCCGGCTGGAGCGCCGCGATCACCAGACCCGGGAAACCTGCCCCGCTCCCGAGATCAAGCCAGGGCCCATCGGGGACTGTTTCACGTGAAACATGGAGCAGCTGCGCACTGTCTACGATGTGGCGCTGCCAAACGAGATCGAGCGACGGTCGTGAGACCAGGTTCTGCCGCCCATTCTCATCGGCGAGCGCATCAACCAGCAATTCGAGCCGGGCCATGGCCGTGCCATGGCGGGCACTCAGCCAGTCTCGCGATTCCCCCTCACTTGTCAGTCCCATCATGCGGCCGCCCGGCGCCGCGCCGCAACCAACAGGCTTGCCAGCGCCGCTGGTGTAATCCCCGGCACCCGACCCGCCGCCGCCAGTGTATCAGGCCGCGCCTGCTCAAGGCGTTCGACCATCTCGCGCGAAAGACCCGCCACCTCACGATACGGAAAATAGTCGCCCAGCGGCACACCATCACTGGCGCGCAACTGCTTGAGCTCGGCATCTTGCCGCGCAAGATAAGGCGCATAAGCCGCGTCTTCCGCCATTTCCTCGGCGAGATCCGCGCAAGGCATCGCCGCACCCAGCCACGGCGCCAGTGCGGCAAAGTCGACCTCAGGAAAGCGCAACCACTCCATCAACGAGCGGCGCACGCCATCTGCCCGAACCATCACGCCAAGCTCACTGAGCGCGCCCGGCAGCACCTCCTGGGAGAGCGCCGTCTCCGTCCGGGCCCGCGCTTTTTCGCGAGCCCCAAACCAGGCCGCCCGTTCCGCACCAATAGTACCCGCAGCGAGACCAAGCGGCGTCAACCGCGTGGCAGCGTTGTTCGCCCGCAGCCGCAGCCGATACTCCGCCCGTGCCGTCAACATGCGATACGGCTCCGAGACTCCATGAAGCGTGAGGTCGTCGACCATCACGGCCATGTAGCTTGCTGCGCGATCAAGCGGAGGAGCCTGGCGCTCCAGCACAGCCGATGCGGCATGCATGCCGGCGACCAGGCCCTGTGCCGCCGCTTCCTCATAACCGGTCGTCCCGTTGATCTGTCCGGCGCAGTACAGGCCCGGAAGCTCACGCAGCTCCAAACTGCGCCGCAGCGCGCGGGGATCAATATGGTCATACTCTACCGCATAACCTGGCACCAAAATCTCGACAGCCTCGAGCCCCTCCATCGAGCGCATCATCGCAATCTGGACGTCGGTCGGCAGCGAAGTTGAAACGCCATTCGGATAGATCACGTGATCGTCGAGGCCCTCAGGTTCGAGGAACACCTGATGGCCATCGCGATCGCCGAATCGGTGGATCTTGTCCTCGATCGAAGGGCAGTAGCGGGGCCCCTGCGCATCGATCGCGCCGCTGAACAAGGGCGAGCGATCAAGGCCGGCCCGAATAGCATCATGGGTCCGCTCATTGGTGCGGGCGATCGCACAGAACACTTGCGGCTGCGGCCGGGTGCCGGTGAGCGGCGACATGGTCCAATGTTCGGCATCGCTCGGCTGCACGGGCAGGCGCGACCAATCGATGGTCCGGCCATCAAGCCGAGGCGGTGTCCCGGTCTTGAGCCGGGCCATGGGAAGCTTTGCCTCGCGCAACTGCTGCGCTAGCCGGTGCGCGGCGCTTTCCCCGATCCGGCCACCTTCCATCCGCTCTTCGCCGCGGAACAGGCGGCCGCCAAGGAACGTACCGGTGCAAAGCACCACAGACCTTGCCGCCAGCGCCGTTCCATCCGCGAGATCGACACCGCAGACTATCCCGCCAGCCACGCGCAGCGCTGCCGCCTCACCCGCCACGACGGTCAGTCCATCCTGGGCCGCAACCATGCGCTGGATTGCAGCCCGAAACAGGCGCCGGTCCGCCTGCACCCGCGGCCCTTGGACCGCGCTCCCCTTGCTGCGATTGAGCATCCGGTAATGGATCCCGGCCTCGTCAGCAGCGCGGGCGATCAGCCCATCAAAGGCATCGACTTCACGCACGAGGTGCCCCTTGCCGAGACCCCCGATTGCCGGATTACACGACATGGCACCGATCGTGGCGGGATCGAAACTTACCATGGCCGTGCGCGCGCCCATCCGTGCCGCGACCGCCGCCGCCTCGACGCCGGCGTGACCGCCGCCGACCACGATGATGTCGAACTGATGCATGCGAACCGCGATATGCGATTCGCGCTGCGGCGTCAAAGCAGGCAGCGCACTGCCATTAGTGTTTCACGTGAAACATCACTTGCCGATGCAAAACCGCCCGAACAGTGCATCAAGCATGTCCTCGGTTCCAGATCGCCCGATGAGCCGATCAAGCGCCACACGTGCAAGCCGCAGATGCTCCGCCGCAAGCAACGGATCGCTGCAACGTGCAGCCTCTTCTGCCGCGCTGGCAACGTCTGCGATAAGCACGTGCTGCCTGGCATTTAGCGCGACCGCTCCGGGTAGCGGCAACGCAGCACGCGCGTGATTGACCAACCCGGTGCGCAGCGCATCAAGCCCCTCCCCGGTCACAGCAGAAAGCCGGTACTGAGCATGATCTTTTGTCGGCACATCGCTCCGATCACATTGCGCTGCGATCTCCCACACTGTCCGGTCCACGGGTCCTTCGCCCTCTGGTCCAAGCCAAAGCACAAGATCGGCACGCTCTGCCTCAGCCCGGGCACGAGCAACCCCGATCTGCTCGATCGTCCCCGCTCCCTCATCCCGCAATCCGGCGGTATCTACAAACGCAAACGGCACCCCGCCAATCGCCACCGTCCGCACCAGTACATCGCGCGTTGTCCCGGGTTCCGCTGCGGTAATGGCCGCATCGTCGTCAACCAACGCATTGAAGAGCGTTGATTTCCCCGCATTTGGCGGGCCTGCCAGTACAACCCGGAAGCCCTCGCGTAGAGGCTCTGCGCGCGGCCGGGCTAGCCAAGCTTCAAGCTCCTCCCCAAGCGACAGACAGCCTTGGACAAACCCCGGTGGCAAGCCGCCATCATCGGCGATGTCATCGTCGCCCGCGAAGTCGAGCGCGGCCTCGATTGATGCAGCCAGGGCCAGCACCCGGCCGCGCCATTCCGCCACCCGCCGCGACAGCGCCCCACCCGCCATCGCCAGCGCACCGCGCCGCTGCAGTTCAGTTTCTGCAGAGAGCAGATCCGCCAGCCCTTCAGCTTCGGCGAGATCGATGCGGCCATTGGCAAAAGCGCGGCGGGTAAATTCGCCGGCCTCGGCACGGCGCAGTCCCGGTAGTGCACCAAGCGCGGCTTCCACTGCCGCCACCACCGCGCGTCCGCCGTGCAAATGGAGTTCCGCGCAGTCCTCACCGGTCGCGGTAGCGGGCCCAGGCAGCCAAAGTACCAAGGCCTGATCAAGCGCTTCACCCCTGCCATCGCGAAGTGCTGCCAGTACCGCCCGGCGCGGCGACGGCAACCGGCCGGCCAATGCCTCAAGCGCAGTGCCGGCATGCGGCCCGCTCACGCGGATGACGGCAATCGCGGCAGGCGGCGCGCCGGACGAAAGCGCAAATATCGTATCGGTCACCGGCGAAGATCGTTCAGGTCTTGGGCTTCTCGCCGCCCGAGGTGCCAGCCTTGAACCCGGCCATCGCCGCGCCCGCACCTTGCTCGACAAACTGCTGGAACAGCTTCAGGCCCATCTCGCCCATCGGCGCGATCTGCTTGGCAAAGCCCTGAAGCTGGTCGACGCTGTTCATGCCCTGCATTGCCTTGGCAATTGCATCGACATAGACGTCGTTGGCCCGCGTCACATCCGGCAATCCCAGAAAGCGGCGCGCCTCTTCAGGCGTGCATTCCACCTCGACGTTGACTTTCATGGACGCACCTTTCGCTCAACCCGCAGCAACACTGTCATGTGCTCTTGGCAAAGTCCATGGACAGCGCCAATCAGGGCCTCGACGAACAACCTTCCGGAAAGGATCAGCATCATGGGCGAGAAGACGACGATCCCCACCCTTGGCGGCGACAACGAAATTTCTGTCTACATCGCCACGCCCGAGGAACAGACCGAAGCCGCCATCATCGTCATTCCGGAAATCTTCGGCGTGAACGCGGGCATCCGCAAGAAGTGCGATGATTGGGCTGCGCTTGGCTATGTCGCGCTGGCGCCCGATATCTTCTGGCGCTTTGCCCCCGGCGCAGAACTCGATCCCGATGTGCCCGAGCAGTTCCAGCAGGCACTCGGCTATTTCGGCCAATATAGCCCCGATCTTGGCGTGCAGGATATCGAGGCGGCAATCCGTTGGCTGCGCCATGAGCAAGCGGTGGACAAGGTCGGGCTGGTCGGCTTCTGCCTCGGCGGGCGCATGGCCTACATGGCTGCTGCACGCACCGACATCGATGCATCGGTCGGCTACTACGGCGTAATGATCGATCAGATGCTGAACGAGTCGCACGCGATCGCCAATCCGCTCATGCTCCATATCCCGACGGCCGACCACTTCGTCGGGCCCGAAGCGCAGGCCGCAATCCATGGCGCGCTCGATGCGCATCCCAAGGTCGTGCTGCACGACTATGTCGGGTTGGATCACGGGTTCGCGGCCGAAATGGGTTCACGCCGGGATGAAGCGGGCGCGCAGCTGGCGGATGAACGCACCCGCGATTTCTTCAAGGCGCACTTGACCTGAATTCCTGATCAGGCCGCGCTGCCAGATTTGCAGTCCACGCCCTTTGCGCAGCGAGCCCTCCTGCGATCAAGGCCTGTGGCGAAACGGTTGTCTTGTCATCAGGGTTAGCGCAAACCTGCGCTGGATCAATGGCGGGTCCGCGCGGGCGTGCCACAAGGCCGCGACACGACAAGGAGAGAGACCTCATGCATACCGGCCTCGCCGCCTGGCACCGCTACATGCAGACTGGCGACACCGCACTGCTGGCCGAGCTGATCGCACCCGAGGCGGTGTTTCATTCGCCGGTGGTGCACACCCCGCAGGCAGGGCATGCCAAAGTCCTGATGTACCTCACCGCCGCCGGACAGGTGTTCGCCGATACCGGTTTCACCTATGTCCGCGAACTCGTTGACGGTCCTGAGGCCCTCCTCGAATTCACCGCGACGGTCGATGGCATCCAAATCAACGGCATCGATCTGATCCGCTTCGACCTCGAAGGAAAGATCATCGATTTCAAGGTGATGGTGCGGCCGCTCAAAGCCATGAACAAGCTGTGGGAGATGATGGCAGCGGCGCTACAGAATAGCTGAGCGCCGCCCGTCAGCCCGCCACAGCGTCGGGGTGAAGGTTGTAATCACCACGACCTTGAGGATTCGCCGGTATCGCCAGGAGCGCGAGCGGAACATCAAGCAGTGTCACGGCTGGCAAGCCTCCGCCGAGAACGAACGGCAACATGATCGCCGCATGAAGGCCTGCCCAAAGCCCGCAGAATCTGAGCACTGCCCGGCGTAGTCCATTCGAGAAGCCCCACTCCTCGGCATCGAGCACTTCGATGAGCAACGCACTTGCCGAATAGTGGGCATCGGCGGGAATCCAGAGTGAATGCCCGCCGAGAGCCAATGAATTGACGGAAACCGATGCATGCGCCGAGCCACCGACGCAAACCGGAATGCCATGATCTTCAAGCATCGACGCCAAAACGAGTGCTTCCGGCCGGGAGACAAGCACGGCCAGCCGGATCATCGCATCAGGCGCGTCGGCGCCTTCGATCACTGATTCATCGTGGCGAAGAAGTCCTCGTTCGTCTTGGAGTTCTTCATCTTGTCGAGCAGGAATTCCATCGCATCGATGGTGCCCATCTGCATGAGGATGCGGCGCAGCACCCACATCTTGCTGAGCTGATCCTGCGGCACGAGCAGC
Organism: Novosphingobium sp.; assembly: GCF_965228995.1. GTDB lineage: Bacteria > Pseudomonadota > Alphaproteobacteria > Sphingomonadales > Sphingomonadaceae > Novosphingobium. Next base: position 581,784 of record NZ_OZ245852.1, read on the forward strand.
TCTTCCTTGCGGGTGCCGCTCTTGCCCACGTCGAGCGCCGGGAAGATGCGCTTGTCCGCAACCTTGCGGTCAAGCACGATTTCCGAGTTGCCGGTGCCCTTGAACTCTTCGAAAATCACTTCGTCCATGCGGCTGCCGGTGTCGATCAGCGCGGTGGCGATGATCGAGAGTGAGCCGCCTTCCTCGATGTTGCGCGCCGCGCCGAAGAAGCGCTTCGGCCGCTGCAGCGCATTGGCGTCAACACCGCCGGTCAGCACCTTGCCCGAGCTTGGCACCACGGTGTTGTAGGCACGACCGAGGCGAGTGATCGAATCGAGCAGGATCACGACATCGCGCTTGTGCTCGACGAGGCGCTTGGCCTTCTCGATCACCATTTCGGCAACCTGCACATGGCGGCTGGCGGGCTCGTCGAAGGTCGAGGAAATGACCTCGCCCTTCACGCTGCGCTGCATGTCGGTGACTTCTTCGGGGCGTTCATCGACCAGCAGCACGAGCAGGAACACTTCAGGGTGATTGTCGGTGATCGCCTTGGCCATATTCTGCAGCAGCACGGTCTTGCCGGTGCGCGGCGGGGCGACGATCAGCGCGCGCTGGCCTTTGCCCTGCGGGCTCACGAGGTCGATCACGCGCGCCGACTTGTCCTTGACCGTCGGGTCCAGCGTATCAAGCCGCAGGCGTTCGTTCGGGTAAAGCGGTGTCAGGTTGTCGAAATTGACACGGTGGCGCACGGCATCCGGCTCATCAAAGTTGACCTTGATGAGGCGCGTGATGGCGAAATAGCGCTCGCCGTCCTTGGGTGCGCGGATTTCGCCTTCAACCGTATCGCCGGTGCGCAGGCCCCATTTGCGGACCTGGTTGGGCGAGACATAAATGTCATCGGGCCCGGCCAGATAGTTCGCTTCGGGGCTGCGCAGGAAGCCGAAGCCATCGGGCAGCACTTCGATCGTGCCGATCCCGAGGATTTCCTCACCGTCTTCCGCCACTTCCTTGAGAATGGCGAACATGAGATCCTGCCGCCGAAGCGTGCTTGCGCCCTCTACATCGAGTTCCTCGGCCATCTGGACGAGTTCGGCGGGCGTCTTCTTCTTGAGTTCCTTGAGATGCATCTTTTCATTATCCGAGTAAGGGCAATCGCGCGCGCCGGAGGGTCGTTGGGCTTGGGGAAAGCGGACCAATGGGGGCAGGGCATGAAAGCGCTGCCAAACCGGAATGCACCAGCGCGTTTAGGCCCCGCCGCGGTATGCGTCAATCAAAGAACAGCCAGCCTGGAACAGCCTGATCAGAACGGCTTGACGATTACCAGCATCACGATCAGCGCCGCAGTCACCCCGGGAATCTCGTTGAGCAAGCGCAACTGCCGCCCGGTCAGTTGCCGCTCCCCGCGCGCCAGCTTGGCGGCATAACTTGCCAACCACATGTGATACGCGCTCAGGACCAGCACCAGCGCCAGCTTCGCGTGGAACCAGCCTTGCGTGAACCACTCTCCGCTCACCGCCAGCGCGAGGCCGAATCCCCAAACCGCGAACAAGGATGGCCACATGATGATTTTCATCAGCTTGCGCTCGCGGTCGATCCAGATCGCGTTCTCGGGCGAACCTTCCGGCGCTTCCTGATGGTAGACGAAAAAACGCGGCAGCATGAACAGCCCCGCCATCCAGAAGATCACGAAAATGACATGGCCTGCCTTGAGCCAAAGATAGAGCATCGCAAGTACCTGCAGCATGACGCGAATGTAGCGGATTCCTGTCCCATCCGTAAGGGACAGAACGAGAAAGTGCCCTCGTGGCGCGGCAACCGCGCGTGGTCAAGCGCAGGCTTGCCGGAACGACCTTGGCGCGAAGGGCTTGCAGGCATCGGTGCATCGGCATACCGCGCAGGCCCATGACCCGCTTGCGCCAGTCTGTGTTCCGGCATCGCCATATGGCGATACTTGTGCTCGTGCTGGCCTTTGCGCTGAGGGCGCTGATCCCGCAGGGCATGATGACCGCGCCCGATGCGGCGCGCGGCATCACCGTCCTGCTCTGCGACGGTTCGGGTGCGGCTGCGCGGCTCGCCGTGCCCATTGGCGAGAAACCGGGCAAGACCCATGCGGCCCAAATCTGCCCCTTTGCCGTCCTTGCACAGACCGGAGCCGCCGGCACCCCCGGGGGCTGGACAATCGCGCCGCGCATGCAGCCAGCCCTGCCGCAGCAGGGCTCACCTGAAACCGTCGAGCCCGCGAAAACCTACCACGCACATCCACCAGCAAGAGCACCACCCGTCGCGGCTTGAGCTTTCTTATCCGATGTTCGTCGCGCGCCCCGTGCGCCGGCGCCCTGCTCTATCGATGGATCTTTCTATGCGTGCTCTATCCGTTGCGGCGCTCATCGCCGCGTTCATGCCTATCCCCGCTTTTGCCTGCGCCAGCTGCGGCTGCACTTTCACCTCGGACTGGCTTTCGCAAGGTCTGGTGACCCAACCGGGCCAGGCCGTGACCATCCGTTACGACTTTATTCCCCAGTCACGCCTGCAATCTGGCACCGATCCGATCGACTTCAAGACCATCGCGCTCCCGCCCGAACGCGAGATCGAACGCAGCACTGACAACCACTACCTGACCCTCGCCTACGACCGTCAGTTCGCGAGCGACTGGGGCATCAACGTCGCGCTACCGATCATCTGGCGGCCGCACCGGACCATCGCCGAGGGTACCACCGAGGAAACACGTTCGAACGGCAAGGGCATCGGTGATATGCGCTTGCAAGTGCGCTGGCAGGGCCTTTCACGCCCCGGAAGTGTTACCGGCCTGCAAGTTGGGCTGGTCCTGCCGACTGGCCCGTTTCATCGCACCTTCAGCAGCGGACCCGGTGCAGGCGAGACGATCGATCGCGGTCTCCAGCCAGGCACTGGCACCGTGCAGGCGCTGCTTGGCGCCTATCACTACCGGCGTCTTGGCAGCGAGGTTGCACTCATCGTGCAGGGCCAGATCACCGTTCCGCTGGCCAAGCGCGAAGGCTTCCGGCCGGGCGCGGTTGGCGAAGCGTCACTCTCGCTGCAATACCTTGATCTCAAGCTCGGCTCGACCCGGGGCCGCCTGATCCCCGAAATCCAGATCAACACCCGCATTTCCGGGCACGAGCGCGGGTTGGCGTCGGATCAGGAAAACAGCGGCGGCGAACAGGTCTACATCGCCCCCGGCCTCAATGCGAAACTCACGCCCACGCTGTCGCTCTACGCCAATGTGCAACTGCCACTTTACCAGCGCGTCAGCGGCTACCAGCTGGTGCCGCGCGTGATCGGCTCCACCGGGGTGCAGGTTCGGTTCTGACTCTTAGCGCTCCCAAGCCCGCACGACTTCGAGCAGCCGCTCGACGTGCGGGATGGGAGTGAACTGGCCGATGCCATGGCCCAGATTGAACACATGCGGCCGGTCGGCAAACACGTCCAGCACGCGTCGCGCGCCGTCTTCGAGGGCAGGCCCGCCAGCCAGCAGCAGCAGCGGATCGAGATTGCCCTGCACCGGCAGCCCGGCGGGGAGAGTCTTTGCGGCCCAGACCGGGTCGATTGTCTCGTCCACACCGATGGCATCCACGCCAGTGCCCTCGGCGTAAGCCGCAAGTTTCTCGCCCGCGCCTTTGGGGAAACCGATGATCGGAACTTCGGGGTGCAACTTGTGCATCGTCTCGGTGATCCGCGCATTGGGTGCAATCACCCAGCGTTCGAATTCGGCGGGGGCGAGGCTGCCGGCCCAGCTGTCGAACAGCTGCAAGCCTTCGGCGCCAGCCTTCACTTGTCCGCTGAGATATTCGATGGTCACATCAACGATCGCGTCGATGATCGCCTGGAAGGCACCCGGATCGCGGTAGGCGAGCGCGCGCGTCTCATGCTGGTCGCGGCTGCCTTCGCCCGCCACCATGTAAGTCGCGATGGTCCAGGGGCTGCCTGCAAAGCCCAGCATGGTCGCCTCAGGCGGCAAAGCGGCGCTGACCAGGCCCACAGTGTCATAGATCGGCGAAAGGCGTTCAGGCACGCTCCTGAGCGTCTCCAGACCCACATCGAGCAGGCGTGGGGAAAGCGCAGGGCCTTCGCCGGCGAGAAACTGGAGATCCTGGCCCATCGCGTAGGGCACGATCAGGATATCCGAGAAGAGGATCGCCCCATCAAAGCCGAAACGGCGCAGCGGCTGCAGCGTGATCTCTGCAGCAGCCTCGGAATCGTAGACCAGCGCAAGGAAACCACCCTTTTCGGCCCGCAGTTCGCGATATTCGGGAAGGTAGCGCCCCGCCTGGCGCATCAGCCAGATCGGACGGCGGGAAAGATTGGCTCCCTTGAGGGTGGCGAGAAGCGGCTTTTCGGCAGGGCTAGACATCAGTGCGTCGGTCCAAATCAAATCTATAGATTCTTTTGAATCAGATTGAGGTAGTTAGTTGGCCCTGTGGAAAGCGGGGACGACACGCATCTGCCCGAATTGTCCCGCTGTCTCCACAAAAAAGCGTGTCAGCGACTCTGAACGGTTGCAGGAGCAAGCGAAACTTGTCCCCACTGTCCCCCGCCTGTGGACAGATCTGTTAGCCTGTTCGCAATGTGGCGGCTCGCAGACCCAAGCCGGGGGCAGAATCGCATCGCAAACTTGTCGACGCTTTCCTCCCGTGGTTTATCCTAGCGTTCTCCACAGTTCTCTCCCGTGGGGGTCACAGCTCCTTTCCGGGGCGGATCAGGAACTTGCATGGCGCGCCTGCACCTCCATCTCTTGTCGGACTCCACCGGCGAAACGCTCGAAATGATCGCCAAGGCGGCGCTGGCGCAGTTCGATGACGCCGATGTCGTGCGCCATTTCTGGCCGATGGTTCGCTCGCAGCAGCACCTCGACCGGATCATGGGGGAAATCACCGCAAATCCCGGCCTCGTGCTGTTCACCATGGTCAATGCCGAAACGCGCGAGCTCTTGCAAAGCCGCTGTGCCGCGCTGGGCCTGCCCAGCGTTCCCGCGCTCGATGCGGTGACCCTCGCGCTTGAGGCGCAGCTGGGGCAGGCGGCCAAGGGGAGACCCGGGCGGCAGCACGCGATGGACGATGCCTATTTCCGCCGGGTCGAAGCGATCCAGTTCACGATCGCCCATGACGACGGCATCGCCTGGGAAGATTGGGAAATCGCCGATATCGTCCTCGCCGGTGTCTCGCGTTCGTCCAAGACACCGACTGCGATCTATCTCGCCAATCGCGGCTACCGTGTGGCGAACATTCCCATCGTGGTCGAAAGTCCGCCGCCGCCCGCACTTTTCAGCTTGCGGCGCCCGCTCGTGGTGGGGCTGACGACCAGTCCCGAGCGTTTGATCCAGGTTCGGCGCAACCGCTTGCTTTCGCTCAATCAGGCGCCCGAGACGGCCTATGTCGATAGCGAGCACGTGGCGCGCGAGGTGCAGTTCGCGCGGCGGATGTTCGCGGATAATGGCTGGCCGGTGATTGACGTCTCGCGCCGTTCCATCGAGGAAACCGCCGCCGCGATCATCAACCTCTATAACGAGCGCCGCCCCGATGGCGGTGTGGGCGGCGGAGGGCATGCGTTTTGAAGGTGAGGACATGTTGATACTGGCATCCCAGAGCGCAAGCCGGAAAGCGATGCTGACCGCAGCCGGCGTGCCCTTCGAAGCGCGCGGTTCGGATGTCGACGAGGCCGAGATCAAGCGCGAGCTGATCGGTGTGCCCGGCAGCGAGATCGCGATGATCCTGGCGGAGGCCAAGGCCCTCGCCGTTTCGGTCGGCGCGCCCGGCCGGCTGGTGCTCGGGGGCGATTCACTGGTCGAGGTTTGTGGCCGCACCTTCGACAAGCCCGCGACCCGCGAAGATGCAGCGCGTCACCTGGCCTTCTTTTCCGGGCAGACCATGCACCTGCATTCCGCGGCGATTCTCGTGCGAGATGCTGTGCCGGTGTGGCGCCATGTTGAAACCGCCAAGCTGCGTGTGCGCACCCTTTCGAGTGATTTCATCGCAGGCTATCTGGCGCAGGAATGGCCGGCCGTGAGCGGCTGCGTGGGCGTGTTCCGGATCGAGGCGCTGGGCGTCCAGCTGTTCGAACATATCGAAGGCAGCCACTTCACGGTGCTTGGCATGCCGCTGCTTGCCCTCCTCGGCGCACTCCGGACGCAAGGCGAGCTGCCCGCATGAGCCTCCCCTATGCCGAAGTGATCGGCGATCCGATTGCCCAGTCCAAGTCCCCCGCAATCCACGGGTTCTGGCTACAACACCTTGATATAAAAGCTACCTATACGGCAACCCACGTTCGCACAGGCGCGCTTGCCGAGTTTTTGGGCGCCCGCCGCGGTGACGCAAGATGGCGCGGCTGCAATGTCACCATGCCGCACAAGCAGGCCGTGATACCCCTACTCGACCGGCTCGATCCGCTGGCGGCTGCGGTTGGCGCAGTCAACACGGTCGTGCCGGAAGCGGGCGAACTCGTCGGCTACAACACCGATGTCCCGGGCTTTCTCGAACCCTTGCGCACCGAGCTCGGGCGGACACACTACTTCCGCATGGCACGCGTGTTCGGCACCGGTGGTGCGGCACGCGCGATCATCAAGGGCCTCGCCGAGGCGCAACTTGTCATCGTGCTGGCCGGTCGCAATCCGGAGAAGGCCCGCGCCCTGCTCGATGAACTCGATCCGGCCGGCGAACACCATGCCGTCGATATCGCGCACTTTGCGGATGCCACCGACTTCACATTCGATGACCGCGAGGGGTGCCTTGATCTCGTCGTGAACGCCTCTTCGCTCGGGATGACGGGGCAGCCACCGCTGGCCTTCGACATGAGCCACGCCCCGCCAGGCTCGATCTTCTACGACATCGTGACCAGCCCGCTCGAAACTCCGTTCTTGCAGGCGGCCCGCGCTGCCGGATTTCGGACCATCGACGGGTTGTCGATGCTCATCGGCCAGGCCGATCACGCCTTCCGCCGCTTCTTCGGCGCCCAGCCGCCACGCGATGCGGATGCCGACCTGCGCAAGGTCCTCGGCGCATGAGCCATCCTTTCATCCTTGGCCTGACCGGTTCGATTGGCATGGGCAAATCCGCAGTGGCGCTGATGATGCGAGAGCTTGGTGTGCCGGTGTTCGATGCCGACGCGACCGTTCATCGCTTGCAAGCGCCGGGCGGCAGACTGCTGCCGGCCATCGAAGCCGCTTTTCCCGGCACGACGGGACCGCACGGCGTGGATCGTCCGGCGCTGGGTGCGCAGGTGTTCGGTAATCCGGAAGCGCTAGCCCGGCTTGAGTCGATCGTTCACCCGGCCGTCGCGGAAGAAAGAGCCACATTCCTGCTCGAGCATGCCGGTGAAGCGCTCGTGGTGTTCGACATCCCGCTGCTCTATGAAAAGGGCCACGGTGCCGGACTTGATGCCGTTGCAGTTGTCTCCGCACCTGCAGAGATGCAACGCGCCCGCGTTCTTGCACGGCCCGGGATGACCCCGGAGAAATTCGCCCAGATCCTGTCGCTGCAAGTGCCTGATGCCGAGAAGCGCGCCCTTGCCGACCATGTTATCGATACAGGGGTAACGCTTGCCGAAACCCGCGAGCAGGTTTCGGCTCTGGTCTCTTCGATACGGCAAAAAAACCCACGGTGAAGCCTTGCAAGCCCCTGCCCACGGGTCCAGACTACGGCAAATGCGTGAGATCGTTTTCGATACAGAGACGACCGGCCTCGACCCGCAAAGCGGTGATCGGCTGGTGGAAATTGGCTGCATCGAAATGGTGAATCGTGTGCCTACAGGCGCCGTGTTTCACGCCTATTTCAACCCGGAACGTTCGATGCCAGCCGAGGCTGAGGCGGTGCACGGCCTTTCCAGCGCCTTCCTGGCCGACAAGCCGCGCTTTGCCGAGCACGCTCAGGAACTGCTCGACTTTCTGGGCGATGCGCCGCTTGTTGCGCACAACGCCGGGTTCGACTTCGGCTTCCTCAATGCAGAGCTTGCCCTGTGCGAGCTGCCCCCGGTCGATCGGTCGCGGATGGTCGATACGGTGGCTATCGCTCGCCGCAAGCATCCCGGTGCAAAGCTCAGCCTCGATGCGCTTTGTTCGCGCTACGGGATCGATCGCAGCCACCGCGTGCGCCACGGGGCGTTGCTCGATGCTGAACTGCTTGCCCAGCTCTACGTCGAACTTATGGGCGGTAGGCAGATTGGCCTGGAACTCGCCGCTGAAATTGAGGTCAAGGCCGCAGCGATCGCTGCTCCGATCCGCACTGCGTCCCCGCGCGCACTTCGCCCGGCGCGGCCCCATGCACCCAGCACCGAAGAGGTCGCCCGGCATGCTGCCTTTGTCGAGGCGATCAAGGGAGCCATCTGGCTGCAATGATTCTGCCTTGCCTGGTCCAATCCGGGCAAATGATTGAGCGAAGGAGAGTGGACTTATGGATATTCGCGTTTCGGGCCACCAGGTCGATACCGGCGCCGCTTTCGAAGCTCATGCAGAAGAGCGCCTGTCCGCGATTGTCGACAAGTACTTCTCACGCGCGCTCACTTCGCACGTGACGCTTGGCAAAGCGCCGCATGGCGGGTTCCGCTGCGATATCGTCACGCATGTCGCGCAGGGCCTCATTCTGAAGGGCAGCGCGGTGGCACAGGATGCCCACATTGCGCTCGATCAGTCGGCCGAGAAGATCGACAAGCAGCTGCGCCGTTACAAGCGCCGGATCACCGCTCGGCAGGATCAGGCCGATCACGCCCGGCGCGAGGAAGATGCAGCCTACACGGTCTTCGTCGTCGAAGAGACCGAGACCGAGGAGCCGTCCGACGCACCACTGGTGATCGCGGAAACGCGCGTCGACGTGCCGACTGCCAGCGTATCGGATGCAGTGATGATGCTTGATCTGCGCAACACCAATGCACTCCTGTTCAAGAACGCCGGTACGGGCGTGCACAATATGGTCTATCGGCGCGGCGATGGCTCGATAGGCTGGGTCGAACCGGCCAAGTAACCCCAGCGGCAAGACTGGTGGCGATCTGATGTTCACCGTAGTGATCAGTGGCGCGGCGAACGCGATTCGGTGCTTGCACCGCGTCGCGTTCGGGCGCATGGGCCGCTCCACATCAGGCGCGCGAGCGCATTTTCCGGCATCACTGTTTCCATGACCGCTCTTTTCTCGATCGATCTTCAGGCGGTGCGCATCGTTCGTGCCGAAACCAAGACGCAGATCCTTGGCGCGCTCGCGGATTGTTTCGGCGAGGTCTACGGGCTTGATCGCGCCACCGTGCTCGAACGGATCGAAGAGCGTGAAACGCTTGGCAGCACTGGTTTCGGGCGCGGCGTCGCCATTCCCCATGCCCGCCTTGAAAGCCTCGCACGCCCGGTTGCGGCCTTCTTCCGGCTTGAGAGCCCCGTCGATTTCGCGTCGTCGGATGGAATGCCGGTGGATTGCGTGTTCGGCCTCCTCTCGCCCGAGCAGGCTGGCGCGACGCACTTGCAGGCTCTTGCGGCGATCTCGCGCCTCATGCGCGACGAACGCATGCATGAACGGCTCATCGCTGCACCCGATGCCGATGCGATCTACGCATTGCTCGTCAATGTCATCGACCGCGACGCCGCCTGAACTTGCGGCAGGGACTGCCGATGCTTCTGGCGATATTTCTGGCCCTTTCCCCGAATTAACGGGAGCCCGGCGCCACTGGCGTGCGCTTGAGGGCCTCTATGCTTCCGCTCCGATCAATCGCGAGTTTCCCTCGCACCTCGAGATCATCGAGGAAGGTTTCGCCCGCATTCGCTTCGAAGTGGGGCCGGAGCATTGCCATGCGGCGGGAGCGGCGCACGGCACACTCTATTTCAAGATGCTCGACGATGCTGCCTTCTACGCTGCCAACACATTGGTGACAGACCGGTTCCTGCTTACCACGGCATTCAATCTGCTGTTCACCCGCCCGCTTCAACAAGGCGAGGCCGTTGCGGAAGGCCGCTGGGTTTCCGGGCGACGCCGCGTGATCCTCGCGGAAGCGCGCATCATCGATTCAGCGGGCAACGAGGTGGGGCGGGGTACGGGCACGTTTCAGCGCTCGCGCATCGCGCTTTCGGCATTGCCGGGCTATGTCAGCAGCGCCTCTCCGGGCGCGTCATTGCCATGAGCGATGGACGCCTTCCGGCAGCGATGGAGGCCTCGGCGCTGATTCGCCTGGCGGAGACCGGCGGCGGCTTTGGCATGGTGCTGCACCGGGGCGAGCCGGATAGCGGCACGATCCTGATAGTTATCCTAGATAATCAAGGCTTTGGTCAGACGCTTGCGCGCGCATTTGAGCGGCTGCCGAAGGCGGACGGAACGCGCGGATGGGCTTTGTCTAAGGCCCAAGTTACTGAAAACAAACAGGAGTTTGAAAGTTACCTGGCGCGGCGGATTGCTCAGGACCGGGACTTGTGGGTCGTCGAGCTGACCATCGCTGAAGGCGAACGGTTTATCGGGAATCTGGCTAGAAGTGAGAACAAACCCGGATTCATGGGTTGACTTGCCGTTCCCAGACCATAAGGGGCCCCACTCTACCATGCGTAGGCAGCGATGGGACGGCATAGCGGTCGCCCTCGCCAGCACGCAGACGGGGGGCAGACGCCAAGGCCTTCGAGCGGCATCCGGTCCTGCAGGAACAACCTGCGATACCGGAACCAATCGCGCCTTGAGTTGACGCTCACCGCCTAATGACAAAGATGCATGAGCCTTCAGTTCCGCGTTGCCAGTGCCGTTTGCATTGCCGCAAGTCTTGCTACCATCCTGGTCAGCACCGGCGGATCCGGTGCCAAGGCACAGGACATCCAGGTCCCGGTCGCAGAAGCACCCGGATCGTCGGCCATAACCGTCGAACCTCGCCAGAGCGTGTTCCGGCCGGCCGAACAGCCCCTTCCCCAACCGGAGCGGACCGATCCCGACAATGGGGAGGCTCTCCCCAACGCTGCGTCGCTTGCTGATCTGGTTGAACGCACCGCGCTGCCCGCAGCACTCTCCCACGAGATGGAATGCCTGGCCGGCGCGATCTATTTCGAAGCCCGCAGCGAAACGCTTGCAGGCCAGCTCGCAGTGGGCCGGGTGATCGTTACGCGCGCATCGTCGGGCCGCTTCCCCAGTTCGTACTGCGGCGTGGTCTACCAGCCCTCGCAGTTCTCCTTCATACACGCCAATGGCATGCCTCCGGTGAACCATGACAGCCATCTGTGGCAGCAGGCCGTGAAGATCGCGGTCATCGCCGACAGCGGTGCATGGAAAAGCCCGGTAGAGGGCGCGATGTTCTTCCATGCCGCGCATGTCGCGCCGTCATGGGGCAAGATCCGCATGGCGCGGGTCGACAACCACGTTTTCTATCGCTGAGATTATCCCACCGGGCACGATAGGAAATCGCGCCCGGTGGGTAGATCCGGGATCAATGCCTGAAGTGGCGCATCCCGGTGAACACCATCGCGATGCCGGCCGCGTCAGCCGCAGCAACCACTTCATCATCGCGAATTGAGCCGCCCGGCTGGATCACTGCTGTAGCACCGGCCTCCACTGCGGCCATCAGGCCATCCGCGAAGGGCAAGAACGCGTCCGAGGCGACCGCGGAGCCAACGGTGCGGGGCGCGGCCCAACCGTAGGTTTCAGCGGCTTCCTGCGCCTTCATTGCGGCGATCCGGGCGCTGTCGCGCCGGTTCATCTGGCCAGCGCCAATCCCCGCCGTCACGCCTTCACGGGCATAGACGATGGCGTTCGACTTCACGTGCTTGGCCACCGTCCAGGCGAACCGGCAATCGGCCAGTTCCTGCGCGGTTGGCTGGCGCTTGGTGACCACCTGCAGCATGTCGTCGGTCAATTCGCCGTTATCGCGATCCTGCACGAGCACGCCTCCCACGATGGGGACCGTGACCAGGCCGGTACGGTTCGAGGCAGGAAGCTCATCGATCAGCAGGAGCCGCAGGTTCTTCTTGCGTGCAAAGGTCGCCAGAGCGGTGTCATCCGCACCCGGTGCGACGACAACTTCGGTGAAGATTTCACAGATCGCTTCGGCCGTGGGGCCATCGAGCGGGCGGTTGAGTGCGACGATTCCGCCAAATGCCGAAACCGAATCGCAGGCGAGCGCGGCCTTCCATGCTTCGAGCGGCGTTTCGGCCACCGCCACACCACAGGGGTTGGCGTGCTTGACGATGACGACCGCAGGCCGGTCCGTACCGAATTCGGCAATGAGCTCCAATGCCGCATTGGCGTCATTGTAATTGTTGTAGGACAGTTCCTTGCCCTGCATCTGCCGGGCCTGCGGCAGACCATGTGTCGTGCCGCCTTGGGCCGGTACATAAAGTGCGGCGCTCTGGTGCGGGTTCTCGCCGTAACGCAAGGTGGAAACGAGCTTGTTGGCGGAAAGCAGCGTTTGCGGAAAATGCTGCTGCTGGTCGGTAACCGCGAACCACTGCGCGATGGCAGCGTCGTAGGCAGCGGTTGCGGCAAATGCCTTGGCTGCCATGGCCTTGCGGAAATCGAGGCTTGTCGCCCCGCCGGACTGTTCAATCGCAGCGATGAGCACGGGATAATCGGCCGGGTCGGTCACGATGGTTACGTAGTGGTGGTTCTTGGCGGCTGAGCGCACCATCGACGGGCCGCCAATATCGATGTTCTCGATCACTTCCTCGCGGCCCGCGCCCTTGGCGACCGTTGCGGCGAAGGGGTAGAGATTGACCACCACAAGGTCGATCGCACCGATGGCGTGTTCTGCCATCGAGGCCGCATGCGCCGGATCGTCGCGCACGGCCAGCAGGCCGCCATGGACCTTGGGATGAAGCGTCTTGACGCGGCCGTCCATCATTTCGGGAAAGCCGGTGAGGTCCGATATGTCGCGCACGGTAAGGCCTGCAGCACGCAGTGCAGCGGCCGTTCCGCCAGTCGAGACCAGCTCGACACCTTGTGCGGAAAGGGCGCGGCCAAGGCCAACAAGGCCGGTTTTGTCGGACACTGAAAGCAGCGCCCGTTTGATCGTCACGTCAGTCACAATGGAAAGTCCTGTCTAGCGCATCTTCTTGAGCAGCCACGAGAACGACTCGCCGCTGCGCGGAATCTTGGCCGAGATAACCAGCTGCCGCGTGGCAAGCGGCCGGCCCATGCCGTCAGACCACAAGCTCTCCTCGAGCGTGACCGGGTCGCGGCCCGAGCGGAACTGCCAGAGGCTGCCATCGGGGAGCGCAAGCGTGACGCCAAGACCATCACGCCCTTGCGCGAGCTCGATATGAGGGCCGAGGTGAAAGCGCAAGGCAACGCCGATCATCCCGCGCTTTCCGCGCCGCCCGGTCGGCACGAGCAAGTCTTCCCCGCGCAGTTCGCTGCCATCGTCGCGGATGATCAGGATGCGTCGGTGTGTAAGGCCGTAACGGCCCACATAGCCGTTGTGGCTCGCTTCGATCCGCGTGGCACCGCCGCCATCACCGCTCAGGATCCGCCTGTCGACCTCAACCTCGGAAACGCCCGGGCCGAGCTTGCCGTTGATAAGGACCGCGGTGGAGTTGAAATCGTCGATCGCCAATGTCGAGTGTGCAGCCGTGGCGCGCAAGCCCTGGGCAAGCCTCAAGGGGATAAGCCCGCCGGCAAAGGCAGCACCGCCGCAATTGACGATCAGACGTTCTCCGCCATGACTGAGTTCGAATGCCAGCGTCGATGCGCAGCCATCGCGTGCATGGCGCGCGAGCGGCGGCGGGGCAGCATCAAATTGCAGCACGGCTTTGCCCGCGCTGACCCGCTGATATCCCCAATGACGCGCATCGCGAAGCGGGCGGGTTCGAACACCGCTGGCCTTGATCAGCGCGGCGATCCGTTCTGCGGACACCGCACCGGCGCCCTGCCACGAGCCCAGGCTGCCATCGCCATGGATGAGAGTTAGGAGAGGCGGCACAAGCAGTTCGAGGATGGTATCAAGCTGAGACGGCGGTGTGCTGCGCACAGCTGCATAGCAGGCGCGCAGTTCGATCAGCAGTTCGATCGCCTCGATCTGGCCGAGCGGGCTGCGTGACAGCACGCCGCCATCATCGCTGACCAGATTGCCAAGGGCACGGATCAGCCCGCCTTCGCCATAGAGCCTGCGCGCGCGGCCATCGGCCAGGAGCAGGCCGGCAGCGGTGATGGCCGTCCAGCCTGCCACTTCGGCGAGGGTATCTTCAGCCCGTCCGACATGGCGATCGAGCCAGCGAGCCGTTTCGTCAAAGGTCGTCAGCACCCGCGCGCGGAGTTTGCGATCCTGGCTCGAAAGCAGCAGGGGTGCATGGATCAACCACGACAGCAGCCGATGCCCGGTATTGCCGATTGCCCACGCCGGGCCCGCACCCGGGCGCGGGTTGGCCGTGAGCCATGCGGCAAAGATCCGTTCGGCGACCGGCGCACATTGCGGGCGCGATGCGCAACTCGCCAGATCGCCGAGCCAGCCAAAGCCGTGAACCAGCCGCTCGAACGGCGGTGAGAGGCGTGGGCCGGTAAATTCGGTATCGGCGATTGGCAGTTTGACGCCATGAAGCAGAAAGTGCCCGGCCCTGAGCGCGGTGCCAGACGCCGGATCACCGGGAATCGGGCTCGCGACTGTGGCGGTGAGCCGCGGGCGGGCACGCTTGCGAAACGGGTTGAGGGCGGTCGGGGGGAGACCAAGCCCATATGCGAGCCGGATCAGGCGTTCGCCAGCGCTGACCTGCGGCGGCGAAAAATCGGCCAGAGCCAAGGCCCGTCCGGTTTCGAGCGGCCCGACATCGGCATCGCCCGGCGCGGGCTCCGAAGGTTCTGTCGCTGGAATGGACCGCGCTTTCGGCGCGGCAATGACCAGTGGTTCCGGTTCCGGCCCAAGCGGTAGTGCTGGACCGGGCTGAGCTTCATCGAGCGTCGAGCCCACCGCCGGCCCGGGGACTGCGCCCTTCTCCGGGGCTTCACGGGTTCCGGGGAAGAGGCGAGCCATGGCGTCAGTCCGCAGCCTTCAACGCGGCGATGTTGGCGGCGTAGCATGAAGGCCCGCCTTTGAACGATGCCGTACCTGCGACCAGAACGTCAGCTCCGGCGTCAATGCATTGCCTGCCGGTTACGACATCGATTCCGCCATCGACCTCGAGGTGGATCTGCCGCCCGCTCTTTTCGATCATCTTGCGCAGGGCTTCGATCTTGCGGAGCTGGCTGGTGATGAAGCTCTGCCCGCCGAAGCCGGGATTGACGCTCATGACCAGGACCAGATCGATTTCCTCAATCAGGTAATCCAGCATCTTTGCCGGCGTAGCCGGATTGAGCGCGATGCCGGCCTTCTTGCCCAGCGCATGAATGGCCTGGACGGTGCGGTGGATATGCGGACCAGCTTCGGGATGAACGGTGATGATATCCGCGCCTGCAGCCGCAAAGGCCTCAAGATAAGGGTCGACCGGCGCAATCATCAGATGGACGTCGAACGGCTTTGCACTGTGAGGGCGAAGCGCCTTGACGACGCCGGGCCCGATAGTGAGGTTCGGCACGAAATGGCCATCCATGACGTCAACATGGATCCAGTCGGCGCCAGCGACGTCGATCGCCCGCACTTCCTCACCCAGCCGGGCAAAATCGGCTGACAGAATCGAAGGGGAAATCAGCGGCGCAGCCATTACGAAATCTCGCAAACAGGGATCGGCGGCAGTTGGCGCTAACACGCGCGGTGGCGACCATCTCCCTTTGCGATTACCGGTCGCGAATCAGCGGAACAAGCGCGAATGCCTCGCTTTTCCACACGGATTATCCCTATTCCGCGCCGATTCGGCGCAAAGCGTGCTGGCGCTTGCCCGATACGGTCAGACTGTCTGCGAAATGTTGTTACAACCTTAGCCTTGCCGAACGGGGCAAAGCCTGCCTATTCCCCCGCCCTGTCCGCGCGGCTTCCTCCAGAAGTCGCCGATCTCGGGAAAGATACCATGATCCTGCCGAAGTGGCGCACCGCCCTGGCAATGCTGCTGGGACTGATGATCGCGCCGCATGGCGCGCTGGTGACGACCGCAAACGCGGCGCCGGCCTGTATCGGTCCGGCAAGTGACACCTGGATCAACATCTCGGTCGACCGCGTGCGCAATAGCAAGGGGCTTATCACCGCAACGCTCTACCCGAATGAGCCCAAGCGTTTCCTCGTCAAGAACGGATCGCTCTACGTTGCCAGTACCCCGGCGACGGCAGTGCAGACCAGGTTCTGCCTGTTTGTGCCGCGTCCCGGCACTTACGCGATCGCAATCTACCATGATGAGGATTCGTCAGGAACGATCAATCGGGGCGGCCTGTTCGGTATACCGACTGAAGCCGTCGGATTTTCCAACAATCCGACGATTTTCCTTGGCCCGCCATCGCTTCGCTCGGTCCTTGTGAAGATCGAGCACCCCAATCAATCCATCACGATCAATTTGAAGCGGTTCTGATCCTATTGCTCAGGTCGCCGCAAACGCGGCGGTGAGATGGCGGGGAGCCAGTTCCTCTGCGAGCGTGTGGGCGCGCGGATCATCGACATCCATCCACCATGCTTCCCCGATGTCGTAGGTCGCAGCGCGGCCGCGGTCGGCCAGCCATTGCATGCCATCGGAAAGACTGCCCGGCTTGCCCGAGGCGATGGCCGCCGCGACGGCTTCAGCCAGGCGCGGTGTAGCGAGAAATGCCCCGCAATCGACCGCATCCCATGTGGGGATGGATTTGCCGATGGCGCTGATGAAACCGTTTGTGCTGAGCTTTACCCAGGTCGCATCGTCCGGATCGACGAGGGGGCTGTCAGTGTGGAAGTCGATGGCCAGTGTGACGTCACGGGCTTTGTCGCCGACATTGCTGAGAGCGGCCAGAATCGCGCTATCGAACATGTGATCGGCCATCATCAGCAGATAGTCGCCCTCACACCGCTCAGCACCGGCCATGACGGAATACCCGTTGGGCTTGCTCCAGTCGGCCACTCGCACAGGCTCGATTTCGACGTTCACGCGGTGTGCAAGGTCGGCCAGGAACCCCTCGACTGCCTCGGCCCGGTGGCCTGTGACCACGACGACCCGCGTCACCCCTGCAGCGGCGGCCTGACGGATACCGATCTCGATCAGCGGTACCCCGCAGACCGGCGTCAGCGGCTTTGATGGCGATAGCGAAGCCAGCCGACTGCCATAGCCGGCAGCGATGATCACGGCATCCATGGGGTGAGTCCTCTTTCCAGGCAGGCTGCCTTAACGCAGACGGCGCCGATCCTGCTTCAGGACCGGCGCCGTCAAATTCGCTCAGGTTCGACGATTACTCGGCAGCGAGCGCCGTTTCCGAGATGTACTCATCGACCAGCTGTGCCGCGACATCGTCGTTGAACTGCTGCGGAGGGTGCTTGCAGAAATAAGCCGAGGGACCGATCAGCGCCCCGCCTTCACCGCGCTCCAGCGCCACCTTGCAACAGCGGATCGCGTCCATCACGCAAGCGGCGGAGTTCGGGCTGTCCTCGACCGAAAGACGCAGCTCAAGGTTCATCGGGACATTGCCCCACTGCGTGCCTTCAAGACGCAGGAAGCACAGCTTGTTGTCCTTCTGCCACGGAACATAGTCCGAGGGACCGACGTGGATGTTCTCGTCGGCAAGACGCTGGGCAAGCATGGCCTGCACTGCTTCGGTCTTCGATTCCTTCTTGGAACCAAGGCGCTGGCGATCGAGCATGTTCATGAAGTCGGTGTTGCCGCCAGTGTTGAGCTGGTAGGTTTTCTCGACCGTCACGCCGCGAGCACCGAACAAGCTGGACAGGACGCGGTGAACGATCGTCGCACCGACCTGCGCCTTGATGTCGTCACCCACGATCGGGAGGCGCTTGGCGCGGAACTTGGCTTCCCATTCGGGACGGCTGGCGATGAACACCGGCATGCAGTTGACCACACCGACGCCCGCTTCGAGCGCGCATTCCATGTAGAACTCGGTCGCTGCTTCCGAACCGACAGGCAGGAAGTTCAGCAGGACTTCTGCGCCGGTCTCGCGCAGCGCGGCGATGATCGATTCGCGCGTGGCTTCGGGCGCGTCGGCGATGATGAAGCCGCGCTCGCCCATGCCGGTCATGTGATCGGCAACACCGTCGAGGATCTTGCCCATCATGACCTTGGCACCCGTAGAGGGAACGGTCGGCTGGAACACGGCGGTGCAATTGGGAGCTGCGAAAATGGCCTCGGCGATATCCTTGCCGACCTTGCGGGCGTCAACGTCCACACCCATCACGAACTCGACGTCGCCGGCGCCATAACCGCCAATCCGCTCATGGATCAGGCCAGCGGAAGAGTTGGTGTTGCGGTAAAACTCTACACCCTGCACCAGCGAACTTGCGCAGTTGCCCACGCCGATCACTGCGACCTTGATTGGCTTCATTTAAACCGATCCCCTTGGACAAACGGAATGCCGTTGTAACTAAACTGCCTCACTCCACACAAAAGGACCAGATTGCAAGGATATTTCCGCTGCGTCATGCAAGCGCGGAGATTGTCGCAGCAAGCTGGTCACCCTCTCGCACTACCGCAATAGCGAAAGCTGGTGAGGGGCGCGCAGGTGAGGTGGTGCGTAGGCGCTAATTTTCCACAAAAAAACCATAACTTGAGGGGAGCGTCACGCCCTGACAGCGAATGCTGCAACGCAACATACATTGGCTTTCCAACGCCCTCCACCATGGGTTTGCCCCTAGTGGCAGCCCGCGTAATTGGCTGGGAGTTGGTCACGAATCAATGCGCTTTGCTCTCGCTCAGCCTCCCGAGTAGCAGTGCGGCGGCGATCAGCGCCATCCCCATTGCATCGAGTGCCCCCATAGTCTCGCCAAACGCCAGCCAGCCGACGAGGATCGAAACGGCCGGTTGGGTGAGCAGGACGACGCCGATGATAAGGGCGGAGAAATGGCGAAGGGCGAAAACGATCAGGCCCTGGCCAACGACCTGACTGCAGAAGGCCAGGGCGACCAATGGCCACCACACGTGCGGCCAGATCGGTTCACCCATCCAGACCGCGATTCCGAGCATTACGGGAGCGCTCGCCATGGTGGATGTGCACAGCAGTTCCCAGCTCTCCATCCGGCCACGCGCGCCCTGAAGCAAGAGGATGTAGAAGACGTAGAATAGCCCTGCGAGAATGCAGAACAGGTCGCCGATCAAGGTGGCGCGGTCGATCTCCAGCGATCGTCCCAGCAGAATGGCGGCCCCGCAGACAGCCGAGGCGATGGCGGCGACCTCCACTCGCCGGGGTAACCGCCGCGCGGCGATGAGGCCCCAGGCCATCAGGATCAGGCTTCCGGAGTTTCCGAAGAGCGAAGCGTTCCCGAGCCGCGTATGGGCGATCCCGATATGCCAACTCGCCAGATCTAGAGCAAAGAACACCCCGGCCGCGACTATCAGGAGCCAGGTTGCAAGCGTCGTCGCTGGCCTGACGGGTCCGCGTTGCCGGACCGCTAGCACGGCGAGGAGCGGAAGCGGCAGGAACAAGCGCCAGAACCCGGCCGAAACCGGGCCTGAGTCGGCCAAGCGCACGAACCATGGCCCTAGCGCGAGGGCGAAGTTGCCGCCCAGCAGCGCGACGAAATGCCATGGATTGGGTGGCGTGACCTCACGCCGGTCGTCGATGCTTGTCATGGTCCGCAGGTCAACTCGCGCTTGTCATGCGGACACCGGCATCCTAGCTGGATTGCAAATGGAAACCCTGTCGGGCGCGACGGGGTCAGGCTATCAGGTTAGGGGGCTGACGCCGATCAGGCGAAGTCCCATTTCCGATGACGGCCATAGAGCGCCCGCTCGGGTTTCCCAAGCCCCACTTTCTGCAGTCCTGTGCGCACAGCGCAGGTCCTCAATCTGTATCTGCATTCCCATTCCGAGAAGGAGCCCAGTCCATGCACGAATCGCTTTTCCAGCCGATCCAGCTTGGTGCGATTGCCGCGCCGAACCGCATCGTGATGGCGCCGCTGACGCGCGGCCGCGCCCAGTCCGATGCCGTCCCGACCGAGATCATGCAGACCTATTATCGCCAACGGGCAAGCGCCGGCCTTATCATCAGCGAGGCAACAGGGATCAGCCGTGAAGGGTCCGGCTGGCCGAGCGCGCCGGGGATCTGGAGCGAAGCGCAAGTCGAAGCATGGAAGCCCGTTACCGAGGCGGTGCATGAGGCGGGCGGGCGCATCATCTTGCAGCTGTGGCACATGGGACGGATCGTGCACCCCTATTTCCTTGGCGGCGAGCTGCCCGTTTCCGCTTCTGCAACGAAGGCTCCGGGCCATGCCCATACGCCGGAAGGCCGCATGGACAATGTCGTTGCCCGGCCGCTGCGCCTTGATGAGATGCCGCGGATCGTAGACGACTATGGCAACGCCGCCGAGAACGCGAAGCGTGCCGGGTTCGATGGCGTGCAGCTCCACGGCGCGAACGGCTATCTGATCGACCAGTTCCTTCGCGATTCCTCGAATCTTCGCGACGACGACTACGGCGGCAGCCCGGCAAACCGGGTGCGCTTGATGCGCGAGGTGATGGAACGCCTGGTCGCGATCTGGGGTGCCGATCGCGTGTCGATCCGTTTGTCTCCCAATGGCGAGAGCCAGGGTGTCGACGATAGTGATCCAGCCACCCTTTATGCCGAGGCGGCCCGGGTTCTCGAGGCGCTGAAGGTATCGTTCATCGAACTGCGCCAGCCGGGGCCGGACGGCACCTTTGGCGCGACGACCGTACCGCCGCAGGATCACGTCTTCCGCGCGCACTATTCCGGACCGTTGGTGCTCAACAGCGACTACACGCCCGAGCGCGCGGCAGCCGATATCGCTTCCGGGCGAGCCGACGCGATCAGCTTCGGCAGGCCTTACATCTCGAACCCCGATCTCGTGGAGCGCATTCGGATCGGTGCGGAGCTCGCGCCGAATGTCGGCGTGCCGCAAACGTGGTATTTCCCCGGCGAGGCTGGATACATCGACTATCCCACGCTTGCCGAGGAACAGGCCCACGCCACCGCGTGAGCGTGCCGCACCGCACGAAAAGGCCCTAGGAGCACCATATGCGCACGATTCCGCGATCCTGGCTGTTTGTTCCCGGCGATAGCGAGAAGAAACTGCTCAAGACGCCGGAGACGGGCGCCCATGCGCTGATCGTCGACTTGGAAGACGCGGTTGCCGTGTCTGCCAAGCCGGCGGCGCGCCGGATCACGCGCGATTGGCTGGAAGTGCACAAGCGCCAGATCACGATGCGCAAGCAGGCGCGGTGGGTGCGGATCAACGCTGTCGAAACCGGCCTGTGGCAGGAGGACCTTGCGGCCGTCATGTCTGGCGCGCCGGAGGGCATCATGCTGCCCAAAGCGGAAGGGCCTGAGCAGATCCGGCAAGTCGCGGCGCAGATCTACGAACTCGAACAGCGGCATGGCATTCCGAACGGCCAGACCCGCCTTCTGCCGCTGGTAAGCGAGACGCCGCGCGCCGCGCTTACGATCTCAGCCTATATGGACGCCTCAATGCCCCGGCTGGCGGGCCTGACCTGGGGCGCCGAGGACCTCTCCGCCGAGCTTGGGGCAGCGCGCAAGCGCGATGCAGATGGCCAATGGACAGATGCGTTCCGCTTCGTGCGTGCCCAGACCCTGCTTGTCGCGCATGCCCGCGGCGTTTGGGCAATCGATACGCTCTATGCTGATTTCCGGGATCTCGAAGGCACCAGGCGCGCGGCGGAAGCGGCCCGTGCCGATGGCTTTGCCGGCATGCTGGCGATCCATCCCTCACAAGTGCCGCTGATCAATGCTGCCTTTACGCCGAGCGAAGACGAGCTTGCCCACGCGCGGGCGATTGTCGATGCCTTCGCGGCAAACCCGGGGGTAGGCGCGCTCCAGCTAAACGGCCGGATGCTCGATCAGCCGCACTTGCGGCAAGCAAAAGCGCTGCTCGGGATCGATTAGCAAGGCGCTTTCGATCAGGGTGTCGTGGGCTTTGACGTGTTGGCTGGCTTTGGCCGGGCGACTTCCTGATCGTTTTGGCCCGCTTCAGTGGGCGCAGCAGCATCAGTGGCGGGATCCGACGCGTCCGCCGCTGCGCTCGTATCGACCTTTGGTGCAGCGCTGTGGGCTACTGGAGCCAAGGGCGCCTGAGCCTGCGACCGATCGGTATCAAGCATCGCGTCACTGACCGAACCCGGCAGGATTTCCCCGCTGGCGGTTGGACCTGCCTGCGGCGTGGACGACTTGCCGCACGCGCCAAGCAGCAGCAGCGGCGCGAGGACGAGAAGCAATGATCGTGATGGCAGCAAACGGATCATGAAAGGTCCTTGGCGGCAGTGCCGTCGGTAACGTGCGGTTCGAGCCGGGTCAGAAAGGCTTCGGTTCTGGCCAGCAATGCCCGATCCCATTCTTCTGACGCAACCGAAATGCCGAGGGCAGCCATGCTGGTGACGCCATAATCTTCGATGCCGCAGGGCACGATTCCGCCGAAATGTGTGAGGTCTGGCGCCAGATTCACGGAGAAGCCGTGCATCGTCACCCAGCGGCGGATGCGGATTCCGATTGCGCCGATCTTGGCTTCTCCGCCATCTGCGCCGCGCGTCCAGATGCCGACACGTCCCTCTGCCCGCCATGCCTCGACCCCGAATTCGCCCAGCGTATCGATAACCCAACCTTCGACGGCATGGACAAACCCCCGCACATCGCGCGCGCGTTTCCCGAGATCGAGGACCAGATAGCCAACGCGCTGGCCAGGACCGTGGTAGGTGTAGCGCCCGCCTCGTCCGGCCTCGACGACATCGAAGCGAGGGTCGAGCAATTCATCGGCCGCGGCGCTCGTTCCTGCTGTGTAGACCGGCGGGTGTTCGAGCAGCCAGATCAGCTCGCTTGCCGCGCCTTCATGGACGGCGGCGTTGCGAGCCGTCATGTCGTCGAGGGCTTCACGATACGGTATCAGGTCCGTAGCCTGCCTGATCTCTATCTGATCCGGAACTTGCATGGCTCATGCGCATGAACGCGTGCCCGCTTGCTGGCAAGGGTGAGTAGGGGTTGATTGCACCGCAGCGGGGGGTGCGCATCCCTTTCGGTCCTGCTAGGGCAGCGCCTGAAAGGGATATGACTGCCGTGACGACGTTGGACAGCAGTGCGGCTTGGGCAAGTGCCACGCGCATGGTTGCGGCCAACCGCGACCTTCTGATGGCTATTGCCGGGGTCTTTTTCGTGCTGCCTGGTCTTGCCAGTGCCGTCTTCGTGCCCTTGCCAGCGATGACGCCCGAAATGAACGAGGCGCAGGTGCTGGCCTGTATGCAGGATTACTATGCCAGTTCCTTGCCGGTGCTGCTGCTCCTTTCGCTGTTTCCCATGGCCGGGATGCTGACGATGCTGGTCGCCATGCTCGATACGGCCAGACCCACGGTGGCGCAGGCCATTCGGCATAGCATCCGCGCCCTGCCCTCGTATTTCGCTGCGCAACTACTCATAGCCCTCGCCATCCTGCCGGTTTCGATGGCTCTGGCTAGCGTGCTGGCCCTGCTTCTGCCTGATCGGCTTGCGGTTTCAGTGGCATTGGGGCTCCTGCTCTATCCGATCATGCGCACCATGCTCGTCGGGCCCGTCGTTGCCGGGACCGGGGTTCGGAACCCTGTTGCCGCGATCCGGGAAAGCGTCCGGCTTACGCGGCGCAATGCCGGGCGGATTCTCCTCTTCATCGGTCTGGCCGCTTTCGTGTTTCTCGTCGTCTACGGCCTGGTCATGATGTTCGTTGGCGTTGTGCTGGTGCTCATGTTCAAGGGGGAGCCCCAGCGCCTGCTCGGCGAAGGTGTCGCCGGCGTGCTGCTTGCCATCGCTTATACCTACTTCGTGGCCATGCTTGCGGCCATCTATAGCCAACTGGCCAGCGATCCGGCTGGCCCTGCCGACCGGTGACGCCGATGGACGAGGCTGACGTCCAGCTGCCGCGGAGCCGCATGGCACTGCTGTTCATGGTCATGCTGGTTACTGCGGCGGGCAATACCGCAATGCAGTCGGTCATGCCATCGATCGGTACGCACCTTCGGATCGCCGATGTCTGGGTGAGCCTGGCCTACAGCTGGTCTGCCCTGCTGTGGATGCTGCTCGCGCCGTTCTGGGCGCGGCGCTCCGATCGGCGTGGGCGCAAGGCGATGATGGCCTTGGGCCTTGTCGGCTTCGCCATTTCATTCGCCTTGTGCGGGGCGGCCCTTTATGCCGGATTGAGAGGGGCCGTCAGCGGGTTGACCGCAATTCTCTTCTTCGCAGCGGCGCGCTCGCTTTACGGCGGCTTCGGCTCGGCGGCCCCGCCCGCGGTGCAGGCCTATGTCGCCAGCCGGACCAGCCGGACGGAGCGCACGCAGGCGTTGTCGATGGTGTCCTCCAGCTTCGGTTTGGGCACCGTACTGGGTCCAGCGCTCGCACCGCTGCTGATCCTGCCCGGCCTTGGATTGATTGGTCCGTTTGCTGGCTTTACGCTGGCAGCTGTCATCGTTCTCGTCCTGCTGCGGCTCCGGCTTCCCGACGATGATCCGCGCTTTGCCGGTCGCGGCGAGATCCTCGGGGAGCCCATGAGCGCTTCCTCAAGCCCGCGTATGGGGAAGCCGGACGATAGCGCCAGCGACCACCTCCAAGGCGAAATCGAGTCCGATGGGCATTCGGCCAACTCAAATGCGGGCAGGTTGCACTGGCGCGATCCGCGTTTGCGGGCATGGCTCGCGGCCGGGACGCTGGGCGGGCAGGCCCAGTCGATCCTGCTCGGCGTCGTAGGCTTCCTGCTCCTCGACCGGCTGGGCCTGCGTCATCAGCCCGACGCGGCGGCCGGGCCGATCGGTCTGGTCCTGATGTGCGGCGCGGTCGCTACGCTGCTGGCGCAGTGGGGCCTGATCCCGATGATGAAGCTTGGGCCGCGCACTTCGACGCTGTGGGGCATGAGCCTCGTGGCCGTTGGCACACTTGGCATGGCCGCCGGCCGAGATCTCCATGCCATCGCGACCGGCTTTGCCATTTGCTCGCTGGGATTTGGCTTGTTTCGCCCAGGATTTACGTCTGGCGCGAGCCTTGCCGTAACTCCGGCCGAGCAGGGGCAGTCAGCCGGGATTGTCGCGGCTGTCAACGGCTCGGCCTATATCATTTCTCCGGCGATCGGCGTCTGGCTTTACAACCATTCAAACTGGCTGGCGTGGGGCGTGGTCGAGCTGTTGGCCCTGACTGTCATCCTTATCTGCACATTCGGCATGCGCCGCGATATCGCTGCCTGACGGGAGAGGGCTTTAAGGCAGCTCAAGGCGGGATACGACGCGGCCAGCCGCGGCATCGTGAAGCCGCACCGACAGCATGAGCAGTAGATTGAGGGCCACCGACAGGTAGAGGAAGTACCAGAGCGGACTGCCGGCGATCATCGAAATGCCCAGCAGGATCGCGCGCGGATTGGGCCCGAGATACCGGAGCATGCCCAGCAGAGGCCGCTGTTCGCGCTGAACTTCGGCTCTGATCCGGGCCAGAAGTGCCGGGTCATTGGCCATCGCCTTGATCACGGCGGCATCAATCCGCAGGGCGTTCGGGCTCATCCCTGCAGCAAGACGCAGGTACCCGGCCACGAAGGCGCGCAGCAGCCAGCCGACACCCCGCTTGTCGCTGAACAGGACCTGCTCGTTGCCGCTCGAATTGTGCAGCCATGGCGTGCCATAGGTCCAGTGCTGGTAGAAGCGGCGCTGCACTTCGACATGATTGGCCTGCACGATATGACTGGCGCCCGCGGCCAGCGTCCAGAACCAGGCCCACCCCGAGCCGAACGTGCGGGTCAGGACCAGCGCAAGCAGCACATAGAGGATGATGTGGCTCGCATAGTCGCAGATTCCATCCACCAATTCACCCAGCGGGCTGGTGCGACCGGTGATGCGGGCGAGATCTCCGTCTGCGCCATCAACCACATGCCATGACATGTGGAGGAGCATGCCGAGCAAGGCCCAGAGCGGTCCGGTCGTGCTCCAGTAGACCGCACCTGCGGCCACAACCATCAGTCCGCCGAAAACGGAGACCATGTTGGGAGTGATCGGCGTTGATGCGAGGAGGCGGGCAAGCTGCCAGGCGAGCGGGTGATAAAGGTAGTGGTTGAGCGCGTCCTGCATCTCCCGCGCCCGCACCGGTCGTTTGCCCGGCGCTGAACGGGCTGTCGATGTGGAAGTGCTCATGCCGCCCCTGTTGCCTTATTTGCGCGCGCCGAGATCACCATGGCCGATTGTCCCGCTGGCCATGGCGAGCATGGCATCGAGGCTCTTCTTGGCATCAAGCCGCAAGGTCTCATCGATTTCCACCCGCGGGGTCAGATCGCGCAGCGCAACGTAGAGCTTCTCGAGCGTGTTGAGCGCCATGTAGGGACAGATGTTGCAGTTGCAGTTTCCGTCCGCCCCCGGAGCGCCGATGAACGTCTTTTCCGGCAGTGCGAGCTGCATCTGGTGAATGATGTGCGGCTCGGTTGCGACGATCAGCGTGTCGCCGGGAAACGTGCGCGCAAACTGCAGGATACCGCTGGTCGATCCGACATAGTCCGCATGGTCGACGATCGTCGGCGGGCATTCCGGATGGGCCGCAACGGGTGCGCCAGGATGCTGGGCCATCAGCTTCAGCAGTTCGGTTTCGGAAAAAGCCTCGTGCACGATGCACACGCCTGGCCAGAGCAGCATTTCGCGCCCGAACTTGCGATTGAGATAGCCGCCCAGATGCCGGTCGGGGCCGAAGATGATCTTCTGCTCTGGCGGGATCTGCGCGAGAATCGTCTCCGCGCTCGACGACGTCACAATGACGTCGCTGAGTGCTTTCACCTCTGTCGAGCAGTTGATGTAGGTGAGTGCGATGTGATCCGGGTGTGCCTCGCGAAATGCGCGGAACTTCTCGGGCGGGCATGAATCCTCAAGGCTGCAGCCGGCATCCATGTCGGGCAGGACCACGATCTTCTCGGGACTGAGGATCTTGGCAGTTTCCGCCATGAACTTCACACCGCAGAAGGCGATGACGTCTGCGCCAGTCGCCGCAGCCTTGCGCGAAAGTTCGAGTGAATCGCCGACGAAATCGGCAAGATCCTGAATCTCTGGCTTCTGGTAATAGTGCGCCAGGATCACCGCATTGCGGTCCTTGCGCAGCCGGTCGATCTCGGCTCGCAGATCGAGACCGGAAAGATTGGCGGGCTGGGCTGTCATACCTCGAAATCCCCTGGTCGCTGGAGGGCCGGTGCCCTCATTCCATGAGCCGGCACTTAGGCACCGCCGGAGCTACGGGCAATAGACTCTACGTATGATGCCATTATCGGCATCCCGGCCAGCACCTGGATGAGTGCATGCACTGCGACGACGAGGCCCATGCCGACCAGCGTGGCAGGATGGACGCGGCCAAGCACTTTCAGATCGTGGCGAGCCATGATGCCGAGGAAGCCTACTTGTAGCGCTGCCTCGATCCATCCCCCGGCGATCTGACCCAGCAAAGGCATGGGCAGGAGCCGCCCGAGAGCGGGTTCCATCAGGACCACGGTTGCAGCGATCATAAGGCGCCGATGCCACTGGGTTTGCCTGCGCAAGGCTATGGCGGACATGACGGTGAGCGCGAAGACGGCCACCTCGACATGCGTGAGGGCCAGAAAATAGGAATCGGTAAAGAACGGCGGAACCCGGTGCGTCGCCAGCGC
Organism: Novosphingobium sp.; assembly: GCF_965228995.1. Lineage (GTDB taxonomy): Bacteria > Pseudomonadota > Alphaproteobacteria > Sphingomonadales > Sphingomonadaceae > Novosphingobium. Next base: position 609,339 of record NZ_OZ245852.1, read on the forward strand.
CATCCGGCCTGCGAATGTGCCAAGGGCCACGATGGCGAGAACGAGAGCGAGACTAGCCCAGCCAAGCCGGCGATGCAGCGCGAGATTCCCGCTTCCTGCAAGGCTGTTTTGCGCAGCGATCGTGCCCAGCCAGCCGAGCATGGCAACGCCGTGGGCGTGAATATAGAGCGGAGTCCGAACCGGATTGACGAAGCCGCGCAGCGCCCACTGCAGAAAACCGAATACGATGAGGCCGGCAAGCACTTGGGCCAGGCGCGTGAAAAACCGTTGGTCCGAAAGATAGGAATCGTTCGAATGCAGTGCTGCGAAGTCCATTGCCCCACTCCGATGGTTCGCCCGCATCATGTTGCCTGGGCGAAACAGTTCCCGAACGGGCAAGCTATTGCCTTGCCGTTTCTCCATCAATCGAAACTGATAGTTTGACGTCGCCGAACCCGGCAACCTGCAAGGGGATAGCAAGGTTCTGGCGGATGGCGTCCTTCGCCGCAGATCGCGCGAGATCCATCAGCACCGGGTTGGCCGCCTGTTCCACAGCCAGCCTTTCGGCCAGCTTGGTATTGTCGCGCGTCAGCTTGTCCTGCGCGGCCCGTGTAATCCACACGCCTTCGCGCAGATATTGCGCGCGCGCTTCGTCAAGGTTCGGGCGAGTAACCTCGAGCGCGGGCAGGCGCACTGCTAACGTCCTGCTTGCCAGGTCCCACCGCATGCGGTCCCGGCCGACTTTTCCGAGATCAATTGCATAGTCGACCCTTGCCGGGATGACCGCGACCTGACGAGATGTGACGAGGCCAAACAATCGGCTGTCATCACTCGCGACGACCGGTGCCAGTTCGGCGCTGAACACTGTGAGGCGATCCTGTTTGTCGAACGCGACCAGGCTCGTGGCAAGCGGATCGCCTATCGGCGCCGGCCGCCACATCTGCCATGCCAGCCAGGCAGCGACCGCCGCAGCGCACAGGAACAGCAGCCACGGCAGGATTGCCGGCCGCCGGGATACCGGATTTGCCGGACCTGGTGGCGGGGCCTTGGTGGTCAGGCGATCAAGGTCCATTGGAGCTCCGGCGCCTCTGGTCCGCGCGCGATGCGGCCCTGCGTCTCGAGGTCGATGAGATGTGCAAGCACCGAGCGCCCAGCCGCACCATTGAGGCGTGGATCAAGGCCCTTGTACATCTGGGTGACCATCTCGGGGATCGTGAACGAGGCCTCGCCCAAAAGGCGCAGGATCTGCGCTTCACGCTGACGCCGATGGCCGATCATACCCCGCACAAGCTGTTGCGGCTTGGTGACGGCCGGGCCATGCGCGGGGTAATAGACCCGATCCTCGCGCGTCTGGAGTTTCTGCAGCGAGAGCATGTAGGCGCTCATTTCGCCGTCTGGTGGTGACACGACGGTGGTTGACCAGCCCATCACGTGATCACCCGTGAACAGCGCGCCCGTTTCAAGCAGCGCATAGCACAAGTGATTGCTGGTATGGCCCGGGGTGGCAACCGCTTCGAGCGTCCAGCCATCGCCGGATAACCGCTCCCCTTCCGCCAGAACCCGATCGGGCTTGTAGAGTGGATCGAACTCCGCATCAGCCCTGACGCCGACACCGGCGCCGCTATCATCGATGGCGAGCGCTGCGCAGCCGATGATCGGGGCCCCGGTTGCGGCTTGCAGCGGCAGTGCGGCGGGGCTGTGATCTCGATGAGTATGCGTGCACATGATGGCCATCAGGCGCTGGCCCGCGATTGCCTTGAGGACGGCCTCGACATGCCCTTCGCCGTTGGTATCGGCATGGCCGGCCACGCCCGCACCAGTCGGACCCGGATCGATTACGGCAACATCCCGCCCGCTACCCACCAGATAGGTCTGCGTCCCGTTGAACGTGTAAGGCGAGGGATTTGGGGCCAGAACGCGTCGCACCTGGGGTTCGAGCAGAACCGCATGACCGGTGTTCCATTCGGACCGATCGGGGATGGAGACGCCCGGCGCAGGATTGGTTGAAGCCATGAAGATGATATGGGGATTTTCGGGCAACGGCGCAACGCTGCGTCGCTTGATCCGGTTTGCTGAAAATCAGGACGCGGCCGGCCCTCCTGCTGCCAGTCTGTGGCGCAAGCGCTCGATGGCGCTGCCAGGCGCTTCCGTATCGCCTCGCCATGCACGCTCAAGGCGCTGGATGCGGGCATAGAGCCGCTCACTGGCTTGAACGCAGCGCTGGCCGTCCGGGGGGAGGTTCATCACCTGGACGGGATCGCTCAGCGGGAAATTGCCAATCAGCCGACCATGCCTGCGCAGCTGCAACTCGCTGAGTTCTCCGGCAAAATAGGCACGGTGGTTCAGCAGCCAGGCCAGGCAATGCATGATTCTTGTCGTTGTGCGCAGGGCTTCACAGCTTACTTGCACATGCGCCAGATCTGCATCGGGATCGTCGTTCGCTCCGACCAGCGCTCGTTTGTCCTGGCCTTGGCGCAGCCGATCAAATACCGCGCGAACTTCCTCGGCGAGCACGAGTGCCTCGCTGTAAAGCGCCTCGATTATGCGCGGATTGAGGTTGGGCATGAGAGCCATGGCATGCGCTTAAGCCCATCCCGGCCCCCCCTTCAACACGTGCCCTGTGGCGCGTTCACCACGTTTTGAAACTGTGCCGGAACGATACGCCTAACCTGGTTGTGGCTTTGTCGTTCAGCGGGAGTCAAGAAACTGTAATCAGGCAATAATGTCGGGAATCAGATAGTCTTCGAGCAAGGCGATCTGGTCCTTCAGCCGCAACTTCCGCTTTTTGAGCCGCGCGACTTGCAATTGATCGTGCGCGCCGGTTCCGGACAGGGCATCGATGGCTGCGTCGAGATCGCGATGCTCGATCCGCAGCATTTCAAGCCGCTTGCGCATTTCGTCTTCGGTCAACCGCACCACTCCCAGATATCACCCTGCACAGCCAGGCTGCGTTCCACCATCAGGCGAAATTGCAGGCCGCCATGCGTTAACAGATCCCTGCAACCGGATACGCACAAACGCGCGTGTTGGACATCCCGACGCAGATAGACTTGCAAGATACGGCGATTGTGGGAGCATGACAACGCGCCCGCTCGGACGAGTCGAGGCTGACCCGTCCATGCCGGCGCGAAATTTCGGCCCCACATGCTTCGGTAGCGATCCTGCTGCCGGAGTGGGTCGAAGCTGGTGTCCTTGAGGAGGTTGCCGCATGGAACTGTCGCATATCAGCGCTCTTGAATCCAAACATGCTGGTCTTGAACGGCGGATTGCCGATGAACAGGGCCGCCCGTCGCCCAACGACGCGTTACTCAAGGAACTGAAGCTCCGAAAGCTGCGAATCAAGGAAGAGCTTGCGCAGGTTCAACAGGTTCACTGACCTCACTTAGCCTGTGGATTGCGGCGGGTTGGCCGGGCACGCCGACCGACCCGCCGCAACCGAAGTTTCGGAGGAACATTTCAGAGGGTCTTCCCCTCAGGCCGGATACGAATTCATGAACGTCTAAGGCGGCGCAGTTTGCAAACCGCCCTGTCTGCGCTAGGCCTTCACCCATGATCACCGCTGCTGCCGCTGCCCGCGCGATCCTGACATCGCTTCACGATGTCATGGCATCGCGCGCCGGTGCCCAAGCGAAGCTCAACCAGATCGTCGACATCATTGGCGACAAGCTCAACAGCGAGGTCTGCTCGATCTATCTGTTGCGCGAAGGTATGCTTGAGTTGTTCGCAACGCGCGGTCTGAATCAGGCGGCCGTCCATGTAACGCGGATGGCGGTAGGCGAAGGCCTGGTCGGCACCATCGCCGCGAACATCGAAACGCTCAATCTTGCCGAGGCGGCGGCTCATCCTGACTTCGCGTTCTTCCCTGAAACCGGTGAGGAACGTTTCCACTCGTTTGCCGGCGTACCGATCGTTCGCCGTGCGCGTGCCGTAGGCGTCCTCGGCGTGCAGCATGTCGAACCGCGGCGATACGAAGAAGTGGAGATCGAGGCGCTCCAGACCGTGGCAATGGTGCTGTCCGAGCTTATCGCCAACGCAGACCTGATCGACGAGGAAGATGTTCTGGGCGCGGACGCGCACCTGACCGGTCACGAGCGGATCACTGGCCTCACATTGGTGAAGGGTCTCGCCAGCGGAATTGCGGTGTTCCACCAGCCCCGCGTGACCATCGAACAGGTCGTCGCGGAAGACACCGAGGCGGAGCGCCAGCGCGTCTATCTCGCCTTCGACAAGATGCGCGAGCAGATCGACCGGATGGCGAGCCAGGCCGAGTTCGGCATGGGCGGAGAGCATGAGGAGGTCCTCGAGACCTATCGCATGTTTGCCTATGACGAGGGCTGGAGCCGGCGGATCAACGAAGCGATCGATTCGGGTCTCACCGCAGAGGCGGCAATCGAGCGAGTGCAACAGCGTACCCGCATGCGCATGCGCCAGATCGACGACCCGTTGCTGGCGGATCGCATGCACGATCTGGAGGATCTGTCCAATCGCCTGCTGCGCATCGTTTCCGGCCAGCTTGGGACGGCGGCCAGTCTCGGGCTCAAGGGCGATGCGATCCTGATCGCGCGGAACCTCGGCCCGGCCGAGCTGCTGGAATACGATCGGCGGCGCCTCAAGGGTGTGATCCTGGAGGAAGGATCGCTGACGGCCCACGTGGTCATCGTCGCGCGGGCCATGGGCATCCCGGTCGTCGGGCGCATTCGGGCGCTCCGCGCAAAGGTTCGTGAGGGCGATCACCTCCTGCTCGACGGCGACCAGGGCGTCGTCGATGTTCGGCCTGCGCCTACCCTCATCGAGGCATTTGAGGCGCGCTTTGCGCGAAATCGCGAACGGCAGGCGTTGTATGCGGCCATGCGCGATATCGAACCGGTTTCGGCAGATGGCCAGCGCGTTCGGGTCATGATCAACGCCGGCCTGCGTGATGATATGCCGATGCTCAACCTGACCGGGGCGGATGGCATCGGTCTGTTCCGGACCGAGTTCCAGTTCCTGGTTTCGGCAACTCTCCCCGCGCGTGAGCGCCAGACTCGACTTTACCGCGATGTGCTAGATGCGGCGGGCGATCGGCCGGTCGTGTTCCGCACTGTCGACATCGGCGGTGACAAGGTTCTTCCCTACTTGCGCCACAACGATGGCGAGACCGAAGAGAACCCGGCCATGGGATGGCGCGCGCTGCGTGTGGCCCTAGAGCGGGAGGGCCTGCTCAAAGTGCAGGCACGCGCGCTACTGGAAGCCGCTGGCGGACGCACCCTCAATGTGATGTTCCCGATGGTCACCGAGCCGTGGGAGTTCGATGCGGCACGTGCCGTGTTCGAGAGCCAGCTTACGTTCCTCAAGCAGCAGAAGAAGCTGCTGCCCGATGCGATACGTTATGGCGCGATGCTAGAGGTGCCGGCGCTGGCGGAATGCCTCGATGTGCTGGCGCCGAGGCTGTCATTCCTCTCGATCGGAACGAATGACCTCACCCAGTTTCTTTTTGCAGCCGATCGCGCCAATCCGAAACTTGCAGAACGGTATGACTGGCTTTCTCCCGCGATTTTGCGGTTTCTGCGCCGCGTCGTGCTGACCGTGGCTCCATCGGGCACCGATGTTACCGTGTGCGGCGAGATGGGCGGCCGCCGGCTCGAGGCACTTGCCCTGCTCGGGATCGGCATAACCCGGCTTTCGATTACGCCGGCTGCTGTCGGGCCGATCAAGGAGCTTGTCCGAAAGGTCGAGCTACCTGCCATCCAGGCGGCAATGGAAGGCTGGCTCGCCAGTCCGCCCGCCAATCTGCGCGCTGAAATCGCTGCGTGGGCTACCGCGCGTGGAATTGACTACGATTGAACTCATCGCATCAACGCGTCACATCATGCCGTTACAGACTCAAAATTATTGACTTTTCGGCTGTGGGCATGCTGCCTCCGCACGGGCTCGCATCCAGATAGAGAATACCCGGAACAACAATGAACGACGGGAGCTACGCCGTGGCCAAGGACGGCGATCGCAACAGGGTCTCGATTGACCACTCGCATGAACCGGCTGGCTCCGGAGCGGAATTGACTTCGCCGGGCTCACACATGGGTGACAATGCGCAAGCCGGCGTTTCCGCTCGACTCGTTGCTGCCCGTGAGGCGCTTGGACTGAGTACCGCTGACATCGCGCTTCGCACGCGTGTTACGCTTCGCCATATCGAGGCGCTTGAGGCAGGCAACTACAGCGCGATGCCAGGTCGGCCCTATGCGATCGGTTTTGCCAAGGCCTATGCGCGTGTCGTTGGGCTTGGCGATGCCGAGATTGCCGATGCAGTCCGGCTGGAACTGCAGGGCAGCATTCCCCGCGTCGAGCCGAAAACGCTCAACCAGTTCGAGGTTGGCGATCCTGCCAAGACACCTTCCCGACTCGTGGGCTGGCTCGCGCTTTTGCTCGTAGGCGGCATTCTCGCGATGGGCGGGATTTTCTGGCGCAGCTATTATGCGCCGGCGGTGTCGTTGCCGTCGCTCGTCAGCGCGCCCGAGCAACCGGCGCCGGATCCGGTACGGAATGCGGTCCCGGTACCGCAGGCAGCCGGTGCCCAGCCGTCGGCGAATGGCCCGGTGGTCTTCACGGCGCTGGAACAGGGCATTTGGGTCAAGTTCTACGATGGGCAGGGCAAGCAGTTGATGCAAAAGCAGCTTGCCAAGGGCGAAAGTTACACCATTCCCGGCGATGCAGTGGAGCCCAAGCTGTGGACCGGCCGGCCTGACGCCCTTGCGATCACGGTCGCGGGCCAGCAGATACCGCGCCTTGCCGAGGCCGAGAGAGTGATGAAGGACGTGCCGGTCGATGGGATCAGCCTGCGCGCCCGCCCGGCAGCGCCAGCATCGGGAGCAGTAGCGAGCGGTGCGCCACTTCGCAGCGATGCCCCGAAAAATAGCGGCGAACTGTGAGAAACCCATCGATCGGGCAACCAATTCTCGTCCAGATGCTTGCGTGCGCACCGCAAGGCGGCGCATGGAAGACGCGATGATCCGACGGGAGTGACAATGAAGATCATGTTTGGCTCTGGCCGCAAAAGTTCGGCGATGGCCCTGGCTCTCGTTGCCCTCGCGGCAACGCTTGGGCCATTCGGATACCAGCCCTCTGCCCATGCGCAATCCGCACCGGAAAGCACCGATGTTCGCTTGAAGCGGATCGAGGCCGAGCTCCGGGCGGTGCAACGCAAGGTCTTTCCGGACGGTGCGGGCAAGACGTTCGGGCCAGAGATTACCCCGCCCACGGGGGGTGCCACTCCGCCTGCCCCAACACCGACTGCCGTGACCGACCTGCTGACGCGCATGGACGCTGTGGAAGCGCAGTTGCAGCGGCTGACCGCAGCGACCGAGGAAAACCAGAATCACCTTGCCAAGGTTGATGCTCGACTTGCTGCGCTTGAAACGGCCGGGTCTGCGGCGGTGACGGCAACAACTGCTACCCCGCAGCCCTCGTCAGTTCCGGCAGCTGCAGCGCAAACGCCAGCAGCAGAACCATCGGCGCCAGCGAAACCCGCCCCGAAACCTGTGACTGCCAAGCTTGAGGCTGTGAAGCCCGAGGCGTCACCCGATCGCGTGGCGGCCGTCATGGCGATCGAGAAGCCCTCGACCGATGACAAGGGCGAGGATGAATACACTTACGGCTACCGTTTGTGGGAAGCCAAGTTCTTCCCCGAGGCGCAACAGCAACTGCTGCGCGTGGTGCAGCAGTATCCGCGCCATGCTCGCATCAGCTATGCCCGAAATCTGCTCGGGCGGGCCTATCTGGACGATGGAAAGCCCGGGACTGCTGCGCAGTATTTCCTCCAGAACTATCAGTCCGATCGCAAGGGTGATCGGGCGGCGGACAGCTTGCTCTATCTTGGGGTCGCGATGAGCCGGCTCAAGGAGGAGAAGCGCGCGTGTGTTGCGTTCGCGGAGTTCCGCCAGACTTATCCGTCGGAACTGGCCGGGCGGCTCAAGTCGCAATACGAGGCGGCGACCAAGCCGGTAGTCTGCAATTGATACCGCGCAAGAAACCCGCTTCTCTGCGGATTGGAACGCGATTTGGCCCGGGAAGGAGCCGGTAGGCCTTGCTGTATCGGGCGGGCCGGATAGCCTTGGCCTGCTGCTGCTTGCGCAAGCCGCACTTCCGGGCTCTTTCATGGCCGCAACCGTAGACCATGGTCTCCGCTCGGAAAGCGCTGCCGAGGCACGATATGTCTCGAGGTTGTGCGAAGCGCGCGGCATTCAGCACGAAACGCTGACCATTGCGCTTTCCCCGGGGCCTGCCTTGCAGGAGCGCGCGCGGGAGGCCCGCTATGCCGTACTGGGCCAGTGGGCCATCCGGAATGGGCTGGGCGCCCTCGTAACGGCTCACCATGCCGATGATCAGGCCGAGACGCTGTTGATGCGACTGTCACGCGGAGCTGGCGTTCGCGGTCTTGCGGCCATGCGAGCCAGTTCTCCGCTGCCCGGAGAGCAGCAATGCCGTCTGCTTCGTCCGCTGCTCGGCTGGCGCCGAAGCGATCTGGCCAGGATTGTTGCCGGAGCCGGCATCGAACCCGTGCTTGATCCCTCGAACAGTGACGTCCGTTTCGAGCGAGCCAGATTGCGTGCGCAGCTGAGCCGCAACCAGGGTCTCGATCCGTTGGTCATCGCTGCCAGCGCGCGGCATCTTGCCGAAGCGGATGAAGCCATTGAATGGGCAGCCGCGCGCTGCTTTGCCACAGTCAGAGCAGAGGGGCGTATCCGGTATTGGGATCCGGATGATGTGCCAAGGTCTGTGGCGCTGAGGGTGCTTGAGCGCATTGTCGAAGACTTTGGGATCGGTAGGCCACGCGGAAACGCCCTCGCGCGTTGGCACGATCGCCTCCGCGATGGTGGGATTGCCACGCTGGCCGGGGTGCGAGGCGATGGCCGTAAATCCGAATGGCGGTTCGCACTTGCGCCAAAACCGCGCCAGTTAGCCGATCCGTCAACGGGAAGTCCCTAGGGGCAAGAAATTCGCACCTCGGGTTATATTGCCATTCCCCATGGGCGTCCTACATTGGATGGACAGAAATCATCCCGGATCGAAAGCCGCGCCATGAATGACGACCAGCCGCAGGGCAATCCCTGGATCAAGAGCCTCCTGATCTGGGGTGGCATCTTCCTTGCCCTCCTGCTTGTCGTGTCAATGTTCAACACGCGCACCGATCCGGCCGGTACGATGATTCCCTATTCCGATTTCCGTGCCAGTGTCGTTCAGGATAGCGTCCGCGAAGTGCAGGTCGGGCCAGACCGGATCAACGGCACGCTCAAGAACGATCAGCAATTCAGCACTGTCCCGGTCCCAGGCGATGTCGAACTGACCAAACTCCTTCAGGAGCATGGCGTCCGCTATGCGGGCAAGGCGCAGGAGGAGCCGAACCTTCTGCTCTATATTCTCGCGCAGTCATTGCCGTTCCTTCTCATCCTCGGTGTGGCGTTCTTCGCGCTTCGGCAGGTCCAGAAGGGTGGCGGTTCCGGTGCGATGGGCTTTGGCAAGTCCAAGGCCAAGCTTCTGACCGAACGTTCCGGCAAGGTCACTTTCGATGACGTAGCCGGCATCGACGAAGCGCGCGAGGAACTGCAGGAAATCGTCGAGTTCCTGCGCGATCCGAGCCGCTTCTCCAAGCTGGGCGGCCAGATTCCCAAGGGAGCACTACTGGTGGGCTCGCCGGGTACTGGCAAGACCTTGCTGGCGCGCGCGATTGCTGGCGAGGCCGGTGTTCCCTTCTTCACCATTTCCGGCTCGGACTTCGTAGAAATGTTCGTCGGCGTCGGCGCCAGCCGCGTGCGTGACATGTTCGATCAGGCGAAGAAAAACGCGCCCTGCATTGTCTTCATCGACGAAATCGATGCGGTCGGCCGCCACCGTGGCCATGGTCTTGGCAATTCGAACGATGAGCGCGAGCAAACCCTCAACCAGCTCCTTGTCGAGATGGACGGCTTTGAGGCGAACGAGGGCATCATCATCATTGCCGCAACCAACCGGCCGGATGTGCTCGATCCCGCGCTGCTTCGTCCCGGCCGCTTTGACCGTCAGGTGGTCGTTCCGATCCCGGATATCGATGGTCGCGAGAAGATCCTGAGCGTGCACATGAAGAAGGTGCCGCTTGCTCCTGACGTGCTGCCACGGGTGATTGCGCGCGGCACCCCGGGTTTTTCGGGGGCGGACCTTGCCAATCTCGTGAACGAGGCGGCGCTGCTGGCCGCCCGCCGCAACAAGCGGCTGGTCGCCATGCAGGAATTCGAGGACGCCAAGGACAAGGTCATGATGGGCGCGGAGCGCCGCTCGATGGTGATGACCGACGACGAGAAGAAGATGACCGCCTATCACGAGGCCGGGCATGCTATCGTCTCGATCAACGAGGCTGCGTCCGATCCGATCCACAAGGCCACCATCATCCCTCGTGGCCGTGCTCTCGGCATGGTTATGCGTCTGCCCGAGCGGGACAGCTATTCCTACCACCGCGACAAGATGCACGCGAACCTTTCGGTGAGCATGGGCGGTCGCGTCGCCGAAGAGCTGATCTTCGGGTACGACAAGGTCTCCTCCGGCGCCTCTTCCGACATTCAGTATGCCACCAGCCTGGCGCGCAGCATGGTCACCAAGTGGGGCATGTCCGACAAGTTGGGGCCGCTTCAGTACGAGGAAGCGCAGGAAGGCTATCTGGGCATGGGTGGCTCGCAGCGCACCATGATGTCCGACGAGACGAACAAGCTCATCGACAGCGAGATCCGCACACTGGTTGACGGCGCGCATGCCCGGGCGACCGATATCCTCAAGTCCAATGAGGATAAGCTTCATCTGCTTGCTCAGGCGCTGCTTGAGTACGAGACCCTGAGCGGCGAGGAAATCCGCGCGCTCATGGAAAACGGCAAGCTTGATCGTCCCGAGGCGCCAAGCGGTCCTGCACGCCCTGTGACCTCGCAGGGTGCCACGGTGCCTCGCGCCGGACGCCGTTTCACCGGATCGGGCGACCCCCAACCCGCCGGGGCGTAAGCTAGGACAGACCTTCTCTATGGGCACCGCCAGTGAGGCAATCGTCATCCGCGCTTATGGCGGGCCGGATGTAATGAAGCTTGAACCGATCAAGGTGCCTGCGCCGGCGACTGGCGAGCTGCTTGTTCGCCAGCATGCTGCGTCCGTCAATTTCCACGATATCTACGTTCGCTCGGGCTCATACCGCACCCTCGATCTCCCCGGCATCCCGGGCCTTGAGGCGGTAGGCACCGTGGAGGCGATTGGCGAGGGTGTGACGGACTTCGCGGTGGGCGATCGGATCGCCTACATCGCCCGGAACTACGGAGGATACGCCCGCCTGCGCATTATAAGCGCATCCCTTGCCGTACCAGTGCCTGAGGGAATCGATTCCGGTGTCGCGGCAGCATGGTTCCTTAAGGGGCTCACTGCGCAGGCGCTGGTTGACGAGGTCGAGCCGGTTCGGCCGGGCATGCCGGTTCTGGTTCAGGCGGCAGGGGGCGGTGTCGGCCAGCTCGTCGCCCGCATGGCTCGCATCAGGGGCGGGCGCGTGATCGGCACTGCGGGATCACCGGAGAAAGCGGCGATCGCGCAGGCGGCAGGCTGCCACGAGGTTATCCTCTATCGCGAGGAAGACGTCGCTGCGCGTGTCATGGCTTTCACACAGGGTGACGGTGTGGGCGCGGCCTACGATGCAGTGGGCGCGGATACCTTCGAGGGTTCTCTGGCATCGCTTTCCATCAAGGGCCACCTTGTCCACTACGGACAGGCGTCTGGCCCCATCCCGGCGTTCGACCTTTCTCGATTGGGCGCTAAGTCCGCGAAAGTCTCGCGGCCATTCCTGTGGCCCTATATCTCGACGCGCGACACGCTAGTGGCCGCATCAGGGAGACTGTTCGCCGCGATTGCGGCAGGTGAATTGCCGCTTACGCTCGGCGGACGTTTTGCGCTTGGCGAAGCGGCGGAAGCGCATGCGGCGCTAGAGGCGCGCGCAGCCGGCCCCTTTGTGCTCGATTGCTGAGCGTTTCGCGTATTCAGCCTGCGCCAGCTTCCGCGGCGATCGAGATCAGGTAGATCATCAGTGCCGTCATAGCGAAGACCAGCAACGCCCCGGTGCGCAAGAGAGCACCAGGACGCGAGACGCCGTAGGCACCGCGCAACTGCTTGTACATGTGGATTGGCGGTACCAGTGCCAGCAGACCGGCCAACGGCTGAGCTCCAACGGCTCCTGCGACCATGCTGGCCGCGAAGAGCAGCGTCATGAAGCTGAGCGAGTAGGTGACGAACACGGTGTGGTCATAGAGGTGGAAGCGCCGGCTGAACGGAAACAGCAGCCACAGGAACGGGACCGAAAGCGGGACAAGCGCCCAGCTGTATTTATAGGCGTGGCTCTGCATCTTGTAGAGCGCCAGCTTGGGATTGGCCTTGGTCTCGTCGATCACGTTGTCGAGAACCGAAAAGCCGGTTGAAGAAAGCTTCTCTCCACCCAGTCGGTGCATGGCGGCCAGGGCGCGTTCCTGCTGGGCGATTTGGGTTTCGAGGTCGTCCGTATCGCCCCCTTTCGCTTCCACCTCCGCAAGCTTGGCCCGCGAAGCTTTGAGCGACTTTTCAACCTCGTTCGCCCCTTTGGACAACCCGACATTGATCTGAACCTGCTCGTCCTTGCCCAGGTTCAGTTCGCCGCTGGTCTGCTGGATGACCGCAAACATGACAAACACACTGAACAGGAACAGGGCCAATGGCGATACATAGCTTGCGCGGCGACCATCGATGTACTCTCGCGTCAGCCGCCCCGGCCGGAAGATGAGCATCGGCAGCGTGCGCCAGATCTTGCCCTCGAAATGGAATACGCCGTGGAGCAGATCGTGGAAGAACGCGCCGAGCGTGCGATGCACGTGCGCTGTCTGCCCGCAATTGTGGCAGTGGCTGCCGATGAGGGGCGTACTGCAATTGAGACAAGCGCTTTCATGCGTATGTCCATCGCTGCCTTCACCAGCGTTGGGCTCGAACGCGCGCGCCGTCAGGCCCGCGCCGATGGCATCACCCAGTACTTGTGCTTCGCTCATGCCCCCGCAGCCCCGCCTCGCTGAATCCGACTGGTGCCATGTTAGCCAATCCTTCGGCCGGTGACCATGCCCGGAACCCGGTAAGCCCGGAGCGGATTGGAAATCCCTTCAGTCCGTTGGAGTTGTCCGCGTAAGCCAGTTTACGCTGAATTAACCTTGAAGGTGCAGGGCTGTGGCAGTGTCTGCACGATGCGAAACCAGACCGGGCGTGTCGGTTTCCGCGCTGAAAAGGGAAGCTGCCGGAGTGTTGGGCCCGCGTGAGGAATTGGGGCTGGCCGGGAACGTGACCTTTGGTCGCGCACGTCCCGGCGCGGCGCCTGCTCGCCGGACACCCATTCTGCCGCCGCTGGAAGCACCGCCACCGCCCCTCCCAACGTTTCGTGAGAGCGATCATCCGCTCGCCAAGTGGTGGACGCGGTTCTGTCGCCGCGTTGAGGCTTGGGCGGATCGGCGCACGCTTGCGCCGGATCTTGCCGAGAATGTCGGCAGTGCCGGATGGTTTCGCGGCCTCGCTCTGCTCGTCGGCCTCATCCTCATGGCAATCATGTTCTGGCCGCGTTTCGCGCCGCTCGAGGCAGCGCCGCTGGTTGCGCTGGATGAAGCGTCGCAGGTCGAATTCCGCGCGCAATCGCTGCGATCATTCTCCACCGGTTCTACGCAGGGGCGCCATTTCGCTGCGACCGACGCGGTAACACGGCTTGCTGCGGCCCCGGAACGGCCCGAGATACAGCTATCGGCAACGATTGGTGAGAACGACAGTCTCCCGCGCATGCTGCAACGCGCCGGCGTTGGTTCCGGGGATGCCGGGCAAGTCGCAGCCATGATCGCAGGTGCGGTCCCCTTGTCGGAGATTGCACCGGGCACCCGCTTTTCCATAACGCTTGGCGCGCGTAGCAATGCGTCTGACCCCCGACCGCTGATGGCCATCGGGTTTCGACCGCGTTTCGATCTGGCCCTGTCGATCAATCGGCAAGCTGGCGGCCTGACCCTCGCTCGCAAGGCTATTGCTATCGATGTGACCCCGCTGCGGGTTCAGGGACTCGTCGGCGCGAGCCTCTATCGTTCGGCGCGGGCTGCCGGTGCACCGCCAAGCGCGGTTCAGGACTATTTGCGGGCGATCGATCAGGTGCTGCCGTTCGAAGAGATTGCACCGACGGACACTTTTGACCTTGTCGTCTCCTACAAGCATGCTGCGGATGGCGAAGGCGCAGCCGGTGATCTGCTTTACGCCGGGGTCGTTCGTTCCGGTCAGCCGCGGGCGCAGTTGCTGCGTTGGGGGCCAGACGGCAGCTTTACCTCGCTGGCAGACCTGACCGGGGGCGGACAGACCAATGCAGGGTTCTTCGGCGCGCCGGTTGCCGGGCACATGACCTCGGGCTTTGGCATGCGGCGTCATCCGATCCTTGGCTACGTGCGCATGCATTCTGGTATCGATTACGCAGCATCGTGGGGATCACCGATCTACGCGGTGACCGACGGCCGCGTTGAATACGCCGGTTGGCACGGCGGGCATGGCAACTACGTACGCCTTGATCACGGCGGCGGCATTGCCACCGGCTACGGCCATATGAGCCGCATAGCTGTAGCACCGGGGATGGCCGTCCGACGGGGGCAGATCATCGGCTATGTCGGATCGACTGGCCTTTCGACGGGTGCGCACCTCCACTACGAGGTCTATCGTGGCGGGCAGGCAGTGGATCCCCTTTCGGTCCGGATGGTTCAGCGCCCGCAAGCCGTGGATCCGAAGCAGGTTGCCGCATTCAAGGCGCGTCTGCAGGCGCTTCTTTCCGTTCGGCCTGGTGCCATCGTAGGCACGCCGCGCTAGGCGGGCATGTCGGCCCGGTTGCCCAATAGGGCGGTAGCGCCTAGAACATGCACATGTCTGCCGGCTATCCCAACATCCGCCTCCGCCGCACACGCGCCACCGCGTGGAGCCGCGCCCTGCACCGCGAAGTGCTTGTCACCCCTGCCGATTTGATTTGGCCTCTGTTCGTGACAGAAGGTCGCGGCGTTGAAGACCCGATCGGATCCTTGCCCGGGGTATCGCGCTGGTCGGTAGATCTCGTGGCTGAGCGCGCGCGCGAAGCCGCCGCTGCAGGCATTCCCTGCATTGCGCTCTTTCCGAACACGCAGCCGGATCGCCGCAGCGAGGATGGCGCAGAAGCGCTGAATCCTGACAATCTCATGTGCCGCGCGATCAAGGCCATCAAGGATGCCTGCGGCGAATCGCTGGGCGTACTGACCGACGTCGCTCTGGACCCGTACACCAGCCACGGCCAGGACGGGCTGATTGACGACGAAGGCTATGTCCTCAATGATGCGACGGTCGACGTTCTTGTCGGGCAGAGCCTCAACCAGGCGGCAGCAGGCGCGGATATCATCGCTCCGTCTGACATGATGGACGGCCGGATCGGCGCCATCCGCGAGGCGTTGGAAGGGGGCGGCCACATCAACGTCCAGATCATGGCGTATGCCGCGAAATATGCCTCCGCTTTTTACGGCCCATTCCGCGATGCGGTCGGATCGCGCGGCCTGCTCAAGGGCAACAAAAAGACCTACCAGATGGATCCCGGCAATGCCGAGGAAGCCTTGCGCGAGGTTGAGCTCGACCTCGCCGAAGGCGCCGACAGTGTCATGGTCAAGCCCGGCCTGCCTTATCTCGACATCGCGCTGCGCGTGAAGGAGGCCTTCCAGGTACCCGTCTTTGCCTATCAGGTCAGCGGCGAGTACGCGATGATCGAAGCGGCGGCTGCGGTTGGGGCCGGAGATCGCGATGCGTTGGTGCTGGAAACCCTGCTGGCTTTCAAGCGTGCCGGCTGTTCGGGAGTCCTGACTTACCATGCGCTCCATGCGGCGCGGCTGATGGGCGCCTGATTCCTCCATGATCGAGACGGACCGGCTCATTTTGCGCCCTTGGCGCGACGATGACCGCGAGCCGTTCTGGGCCATGGCCTGCGATCCGCGCGTCATGGAATATCTGCCTCCGCTTACGCGCGCTGAAAGCGACGCGGCGGTTGACCGGATGATCGCGACCGAACGCGAACAGGGGCATGCATTCTGGGCGCTGGAGCGGAGGACGCGGGGCGACTTCATCGGTTTTTGCGGGATACTTCCCCCACGTCCGCCGATTTTCCAGTATGAGATCGGCTGGCGTCTGGCCTATCACGCCTGGGGGCAGGGCTTCGCGCGTGAGGCAGCCGGAGCGTCGCTTGAGTGGGCTTGGAAACACCTGCCCGTCCCGGCAATCATGGCAATCACCAATCTGGGCAATACTCGTAGTAGGGGACTTATGGAGCGGCTCGGAATGATCCGGTATCCCGCTGAGGACTTCAATCATCCCGAGCTTGCGGAAGGAGATCCGCTGCGTCCCCACATTCTCTATCGCATTCATCGGCCATCACCACTGGCCGTCTGAGGGGAGCGCCATGCATCAGGACGTCACCATTGCGGCCATTCACGGCAAGGCGCCGCGCATACACCCGAGCGCGTTCATCGCGCCGGGCTGCAGGATTATCGGTGATGTCGAGATCGGGCCGGAGGCCTCTGTCTGGTACAATTGCGTGATTCGCGGTGATGTGAACCGGATCGTGATTGGCGCGCGCAGCAATATTCAGGACGGGACCGTGATCCACTGCGACAGCCCCGATCCGCGTCATCCTGAAGGTTTTCCGACTCTGATCGGCGAGGATGTCCTCGTCGGGCACATGGTCATGCTGCACGGCTGCACGCTTGAGGACCGCGCCTTCGTCGGGCTTGGTGCCGTCGTAATGAACGGCGCGGTAATCGAGGGCGATGGGATGCTCGCGGCCGGCGCACTGCTCACACCGGGCAAACGCGTCGCTTCGCGCCAGCTATGGGGCGGTCGCCCGGCGGCCCTTATGCGCGATCTGACCGACATCGCGATCCGTGAGATGCAGCTCGGTGTTGCGCACTATGTGGGCAATGCGCGCGCCCATCGCGAGGCGTTGGCAAGCCATGGCACGTCCAAGGACTGATTTTCCCGCCGCCGAGGCGCTGAGGTCCCTCGTCGACGGCGAAGGCAGGCTTTCTGTGCGTGTGACGCCCGGCGCCCGAAGCGAAGGGGTCGAGATCATGTCCGGCCGAGTCCTGGCGAAGGTGAGGGCAAAGCCCGAGGACGGCAAGGCAACCGCCGCTGTCGTCGATCTGCTGGCACAAGCCCTGGCCATTCCGCCTTCGCATATTGCCTTGTTGCGCGGCGCAACTTCGCGGGAAAAACTGTTCAGGATTCCGCCGGCAGCCTGATCGCGACCAAGGCCATCATTCCTGCCCATGCTGCCGCGATCCACAGGCAGCCGTAGGGCAATTGGCTTTGGAAGAACGCGCCGAGCACTGCGCCAATCAACAAACCGGCCCATAGAAGACCCCATTGTATCCATCCTGGCTCGGCCTTGCCAGCAAGCCAGAGCGCCAATCCTTGTCCGAGACGAACGAGAGCGCCTGTCATGTAAGTCAGGCCTACCGTCACTTCGCCGCCGCGTTGGAAAGTGTTGTTGGTTGCCCCCATGGCAAGCACGAGTGAGGCTAACATGACGGTCTCATGGCCCGCCCAGCGCGCCGTCGCACCGATCAACAAGAGCGTCGCTACCATGCCGAGAATCATGGGCTTCCGTCGCCCGCCAGTTCGTAGCGCGATCAATGCGCCGAGTGTCACGCCGCAGACAAATCCGGCAATCAGCAAAGCCGGTACGAGCGCAACGCTTGACCCACTGCTGAGCGCAACGCCCAGCCGGGTCGAATTGCCGGACATGAACGATACGAAATAGCCATTGGCCGACAGGAAGCCGACAGCATCGACGAACCCGGCAAGGCCGGAGAGAGCGATCGCCAGCCTGCGTCGATCCTGATCATAACTCAGCATGGCGGCACACTAGCCGTTTGCCCGATCTCCGCCAATCAAGCCTTCGCCATGCCCCTGGCCATTCGGTCCAGCACATCTGCGAGCGCTTCGGCGATGGCGGTGTCGCCGGGCGCAACGTCGGCAATCGCACGGCGCATTGCATCTGCCCATTGTCCGGCGGTTTCCCTGTTGATGCCGAAGGGCGCGTGCATGCTCACCATGCATTTGCCCGGATTGGCTTCCCACCAGGTCCGCGGCCCCCCGCTCCAGCCGGCAAGGAACAGCGGGAGCGATTCGCGCATGGCCGTCAGATCCGGAGCGTGCATTGCGCGCAGCGACGCAAATGCCTGCTCGGATTCCATAAGTTCGTAGAAACGCTCGGTGATCTGGCGCAAAACGGCCAGACCTCCGATCCGTTCATAAGGGCTGGCAACGGACGTTTCGGTTGTTGTGGCCAAGAATGCTCACTCCAGCATGATAATGCGGCAAGCCAACGCCTGCCAGTTTGCGAAGCGAGCCGCCTTGACCGAGATCAAGTTACCAGTGCGCGCAGGGCTTCAAGCCGATCCGCTTCATGGGCGGGTTTGTCGTGTCGGATTCGGTGGATGCGCGGAAAGCGCATCGCCAGCCCGGACTTGTGCCGCTTGCTGAAGTGGACCGAGTCAAATGCCACTTCGAATACGAGGCTGCGATCGGTTTCGCGGACTGGTCCATACTTTGCGACCGTATGCTGGCGGACATGTCGATCGAGAAAGCGGAGCTCCTCGTCTGTAAATCCGAAGTAAGCCTTGCCGACCGGAAGCAGCTCCGCCCCCGCATCCGGATCACCATTCCAGCAGCCGAACGTGAAATCGGAATAGAACGAGGAGCGTTTGCCCGAGCCGCGCTGTGCGTACATCAGGACGCAATCGATCAGCAGGGGCTCGCGTTTCCACTTGTACCACAGGCCGGTCCGGCGCCCTGCGACATAGGGTGATTGGCGGTGCTTGAGCATGACGCCCTCGATCGCCGCATCTCGGGCGCCAGCGCGTATTTCGGCGAGCGCCTCCATGTCCTCGGCGTGAATCGTCTGAGACAAGTCGAAGCGCGCCGGATCAAGGCGCGGCATGAGTGCCTCCAGCCTTGCACGCCGCTGTGTCCACGGCTGCTCGCGCAGGTCTTCTCCGTCCACGATCAGAAGATCATAGACCCGCACAAAGGCCGGCGCGTCGGCCAGAAGGGCCTTTGATACGGCCTTGCGCCCGAGCCGCTGTTGCAGCGCGTTGAAGCTGGCTGCGCCTCCCGCCTCTCCACCTTGCGCCGTGCCCCGGACGAGCAATTCGCCATCGAGTACGGCCGGAATGTGCAACGCGCCTGCGATTTCGGGAAAGCTTGCTGAAATCTCGTCGCCGCCTCGCGAATAGACTCGGGTTTCGCCCCCGACGTGGACAAGCTGAACCCGGATGCCGTCCCATTTCCATTCGGCCACATAGTCCGCGAGGCTGATGTTCTCGTTTTCCAGCGGATGGGCGAGCATGAACGGGCGGAATAGCGGCAACAGATCCGTGCGCGGCGCCGGTGCCGTCCCCGCCGCCCATGCGAACAAGTCTGAATAGGGCGGCTGCTGGCCGTGCCAGTACTCTTCAACCGCGTCGACCTGCACCGCAAACGCCTGCGCAAAGGCCACTTTGGCAAGCCGTGCCGATATGCCGATGCGAAGTGCTCCGGTCGCAAACTTGATCAGGGCATAGCGCCCGGGGGTGTCCAGCCGGTCCAGCAGCCCCGCTAGTAAAGGCGGAGCATTTGCGCGGGTGGCGTTCGACAGAATTGTCACCACCTCGCCAAGTGTGGGCGGAGGTTGCGGTGGAGCAGGCTCCGGCTCCGGCCACAGCAGGCTGGCCGTTTCGGCAGTATCGCCAACAAAGTCGCGCGAGAGTGACCACAAGACAGGATCAACGCGACCCGCCATCAGGCCACGAACCGTTCCAGCCTTGATCGCGGGAAAATCGACCGCGTTTGTCAGCGCCGCAAGTGCCCATCCGCGATCTGGATCAGGCGTCTCGCGAAGGTAGTCCGCGATCAATTCAAGTTTCCCGTTGCGCGAGGGCGTCAGCAGCAGGCTGTCGAGGAGGGCGGCAAAGCGCTGCATCGATCAGCCCCTGCCTTTTGCGGATGCCTGCGACCTAGTCATCTTCGTCCTCGTACCCGGTCAATGCGAGGGCACGAGCCCTGCGTTGGTGCAGTTCGCACCACCGGAGGAGCGCATCCTCGCGCCCATGGGTAATCCAGGTCTCTCCGGGATTTACTTCAGCTATGGTCGCCGTGAGTTCGGCCCAGTCGGCGTGATCCGAGATCACGAGCGGCAGTTCCACACCCCGCTGGCGCACGCGCTGACGCACGCGCATCCATCCGCTCGCCATGGCGGTCAGCGGATCAGGCAATCGGCGGCTCCAGCGGTCATTGAGCGCTGAAGGTGGGCAGATAACGATGGCACCAGCCAGCGCAGCTTTCGGTACGCCGGCAACGGATCGCAAATCTCCGAGTGGAACTCCAAGCGACTCATAGAGCCGGCACATCGCTTCCATGGCGCCGTGGAGATAGATCGGCTCGCGCCAGCCGGCTGCCCGCAGTTCGGCGATGATCCGCTGTGCCTTTCCGAGTGCATAAGCGCCCACAAGCACGCAGCGGCCCGGATTTTCGCGCCGCGCATCGAGCAGTTTGGCGATCTCGTCGGCGATTGGAGGATGTTGGAACACCGGCAGGCCAAACGTGGCCTCGGTGATGAAGAGGTCGCACGGGGTGGCGGCGAATGGCATGCAGGTCGGATCGGGACTGCGTTTGTAGTCCCCAGTCACGATAACGCGCTCGCCTGCATGCTCAAGCAGGATTTGTGCCGAGCCCAGCACGTGGCCGGCTGGCAGGAAAGTTGCGGTGACACTTCCGCCAATTCGGATCGGCTCATGATACACGGCCGGCACCGCACCATCCGTTACGCCGTAGCGAATGGCCATGATGGCCAGGGTCTCCGCCGTCGCAGTGGTTCGGCCATGCCCGCCACGGGCATGATCAGCATGCCCGTGGGTGATCAGGGCCCGTTCGACAGGGCGTGAAGGATCGATCCAGGCATCTGCCGGTACGATGCGGATTCCCATCGGGTCCGCTTTGATCCACGTGAAACAACCAGACACGCTGTCACGAATGCCGGGATTGCCTTCAGGTTGCCAGAGACAAAAAGGGCGGAGACCCGAAGGCTCCGCCCTTTTCGTTACCCATTGCTGCTCTCAGGCTTCATCTGCGTTCGGCTCCTCAGCCGTGGCCGAACCGCCCTTGCCCTTGCGGGCCTTCTTCTTGACCAGCTTCGGCGCCGCCGGGGTCAGCTCGAAAGAAAGCGCAGTCTGCTTGCCTTCCTCTTCCTTGAGGCTGACGTGCACCTCGCCGCCATTGGCGAGCTTGCCGAACAGAAGCTCCTCGGCCAGCGGCTTCTTGACCTTCTCCTGGATGACGCGGCCCATCGGACGCGCACCATAAAGCCGGTCATACCCCTGCTTTGCGAGCCAGGCTCGCGCATCGCTATCGAACTGGATGTGCACGTTCTGCTCCGCCAGCTGCAGTTCGAGCTGGAGGATGAACTTGTCGACCACCCGGCTGACGACTTCCGGCGGCAGGTAGGCGAACGGCACGATCGCATCGAGCCGGTTGCGGAATTCGGGGGTGAACATCTTCTTCACCGCCTCATCGCCCGCATCCGCCTTGGATACATCGCCGAAGCCGATACCCTGCCGCGCCATGTCGCTGGCGCCGGCGTTGGTCGTCATGATCAGCACGACGTTGCGGAAATCGACCGTCTTGCCGTGATGATCGGTAAGCCGGCCGTTATCCATGACCTGCAGGAGGATGTTGAACAGGTCCGGGTGCGCTTTCTCGATCTCGTCGAGCAGCAGGACGCAATGCGGCTGCTGGTCAATCGCATCGGTAAGCAGGCCGCCCTGATCAAAGCCGACGTAGCCCGGAGGCGCACCGATCAGGCGGCTGATCGAATGGCGCTCCATGTATTCCGACATGTCGAAGCGCTGCAGCGGGATGCCCATGATCTGGGCAAGGCTGCGCGCCACTTCGGTCTTGCCGACACCAGTGGGGCCCGAGAACAGGAACGAGCCGATCGGCTTGTCGGGATCGCGCAGGCCCGCGCGGCTGAGCTTCATCGCCGAAGACAGTACCTCGATTGCCTTGTCCTGGCCGAACACCAGCCGCTTGAGGTCGCGGTCGAGATGCTCGAGCACCTTCTTGTCGTCGCTCGAGACAGACTTGGGCGGAATGCGCGCCATGGTCGCGATGACCTGTTCGATCTCGCGCGCAGTGATCACCTTCTTTCGCTTGGAGGGTGGTACCAGCATCTGCATCGCGCCGACCTCGTCGATCACGTCGATCGCCTTGTCGGGCAGCTTGCGGTCGTTGATGTAGCGCGCAGAGAGTTCCACTGCGGTCTTGATCGCATCAGGCGTGTAGCGAACCTTGTGGTGTTCCTCGAACGCCGTGCGCAGGCCCTTGAGGATCTTGATCGTATCCTCGATGGTGGGCTCGTTCACGTCGATCTTCTGGAACCGCCGCAGCAAGGCGCGATCCTTCTCGAAGTGGTTGCGGAACTCCTTGTAGGTGGTCGAACCGATGCAGCGGATCGTGCCGCCCGAAAGCGCAGGCTTAAGGAGGTTGGACGCATCCATGGCTCCGCCACTGGTGGCGCCGGCACCGATCACCGTATGGATCTCGTCGATAAACAGGATCGCGTGCGGCATCTTCTCAAGCTCCGAGACGACCTGCTTGAGGCGCTCCTCGAAATCGCCGCGATAGCGGGTACCTGCCAGCAGTGCGCCCATGTCGAGCGAATAGATCACAGCTTCGCTGAGCACCTCAGGCACTTCGCCTTCGACGATCTTGCGCGCGAGGCCTTCCGCGATTGCGGTCTTGCCCACGCCGGGATCGCCGACATAGAGCGGATTGTTCTTCGAGCGGCGGCAGAGAATCTGGATCGTGCGGTCTACTTCGGGGCCGCGGCCGATCAGCGGATCGACCTTCCCGTTCAGCGCCTTCTCATTGAGATTGACGGTGAACTGATCGAGCGCCGAATCCTTCTTCGCGCCGCCCTTGGCGTCGGCCTTTTCTTCCTGCTGCGGCTGGGCCTCCTCGCTGCCCTTGGGGCTGCGGCTTTCGACCTGGCGACCGCCCTTTCCGATCCCGTGGCTGATGAAGCTCACGGCGTCGAGCCGGCTCATGTCCTGCTGTTGCAGGAAGTAGACCGCATAGGAATCGCGTTCGGAAAACAATGCGACGAGCACATTGGCCCCGGTGACCGTGTCCTTGCCAGAAGACTGGACATGGAGGATGGCGCGCTGGATCACGCGCTGGAAGCCCGCAGTCGGCTGCGGGTCCGCCTTGTCCTGAGTCTTGAGCGATTGATACTCCTGGTCGAGGTACTGGCGTACGACCTCGCCAAGGTCTCCCAGATCGACACCGCAGGCCTGCATGACCTGCGCCGCATCGGGGTCGTCAATCAGTGCGAGCAGGAGGTGCTCCAGAGTCGCATACTCGTGGCTGCGCTCCGATGCATTGCTGAGCGCAGAATGCAGCGTTTTTTCAAGGCTTTGCGCGAAACTGGGCATGGCACTACTTTCTCGTCGGCCGTGGGATGACCGATCTCGGCTGGTTCCCTTGCGGGAGATGAACATGCTTGCGCTTAACCGGGGCTAAACCGACGCTGCGCAAAAGTGACATCTGGTCGGGTTCGGTGCCCGCCACAGTGACAATATGGGTACGCCGCCCGCTAACGTGAAGGGCGGCGCAGATCATGATCCACTGCCCTGTGGTGAGGGCGTACCAAACAGCGCTT
Source organism: Novosphingobium sp. (assembly GCF_965228995.1). Taxonomy (GTDB): domain Bacteria; phylum Pseudomonadota; class Alphaproteobacteria; order Sphingomonadales; family Sphingomonadaceae; genus Novosphingobium. The sequence goes on from NZ_OZ245852.1 coordinate 633,079, forward strand.
CTGCCGCCCGCTTATGCGCGGCCGCCTTGCCACGATGCGCGATCACGCGGGCGATCTCAGCCTCAAGCAAGGCGATCCGGTCGTCCAGTTCGTGATGCGAATAACTGTCGAGCGGCTCCAGCGCCAGCTGGGTGGCCAGATCGCCTTTGGGGCGCGGGCGCTCATCAAGTTCCATCGCCGTACACTTTGTGGCCGCTTGAGCCTTGCTGTCAACCGGCTCCATAGGTACTTGGCGCTGCAAGCTGTTTACCAATTAGCGGTGCAAACACATACCAAGCAGCCGCATCGGATCAGGGGGCAAGGCATGCAGCCGGTACCAGCGACGATGATCGCCGTGGGATTTGATTCGCCGGGCGCGCCAGAAGTGCTGCGACCGGAAACTCTGCCAGTTCCTATACCGGGGCCCGGCCAGGTCCTGGTTCGCGTCGCTTATGCCGGAGTCAACCGGCCGGATGTGATCCAGAGGCAGGGCTTTTATCCGCCTCCGCCAGGCGCTTCGCCGATCCCCGGCCTTGAAATTTCCGGTCAGGTCGTGGCGACCGGGGCCGACGTCACGGCACCCTTTGCCGGCCAGATGGTGTGCGCCTTGGTGGCAGGTGGCGGATATGCCGAATACTGCCTGGCCGAGGCGGCCTTGTGCCTGCCCGTGCCGGAAGGACTCCCCCTCGATCAGGCGGCGGCATTGCCCGAAACGCTGTTTACTGTCTGGCACAATGTCTTTGAACGCGGCTGGGCGAGCGAAGGTGAGCGCGTGCTGGTGCATGGCGGCACCAGCGGGATTGGCACCATGGCCATCCTGCTCGGCAAGCTGTTTGGCCTTGAGGTCATCGTGACATGCGGCGGGCCTGACAAATGTGCGGCTGCGCTGGCGCTGGGAGCGGCCCATGCGATTGACTACAAGGCCAGCGATTTCGTCGAGGAGGTCGCGCGAATCACTGGCGGTAACGGTGTGCATCTCGTGCTCGACATGGTCGCCGGTGACTATGTGGCGCGAAATCTGCAATGCCTCGCCGATGATGGCCGGCATGTGACCATCGCGGTGCAGGGTGGAGTGCGGGCCGAGCTTAACATGGCTGAGGTAATGCGCCGGAGGCTGACGCTCACCGGCTCGACGCTGCGACCACGCTCAAATGAATTCAAGGGCTTGCTGGCTGACGAGATTCACAAGACCGTTTGGCCGCTGGTGGCGGAAGGATTGCTTCGCCCTGTCATGGATATGGCATTCCCGCTTCGCGAGGCAGCGGCTGCGCACACGAGAATGGAAGCCGGTGCCCATATCGGGAAGATTGTGCTCGCCGCAGATCAATAGGCTGCAAGGCGGTCCTGGCTTTCGAATCGTCTGGCGAATCGTCGGGAATGGGCTTGCCGTAAGCAGCCTCGTGGCCTACATCGCGGGCACGACGGCCGCTCCGCAAGGGGCGGCCCTTATTGTTTCCGCTGTCCGGAGGGGCTCCCCTTGAGCAACCAGTCAACCTTTCCGCTGATGCCTCATGCCACGGCATCGTGGCTTGTCGACAACACCGCGCTGACGTTCGAGCAGATTGCCGAGTTCTGTGGCCTGCATATCCTCGAAGTGCAGGCGATGGCCGACGATCTGGCGGGTGCCAAGTATACCGGCCGCGATCCGGTCCACTCTGGTGAGCTGACCCAGAGCGAGATCGAACGCGGACAGGCCACTCCCGAATATCGGTTGCGGATGCAGAAGGCGCCGATCTCGGTAAGCCGCACCAAGGGCCCACGGTACACGCCGGTATCCAAGCGGCAGGACAAGCCGGACGGCATCGCATGGATCCTTCGCAATCATCCGGAAATCTCGGATGCGCAGATCGGCAAGCTGATCGGCACCACGCGCAACACGATTGCCGCGATTCGGGATCGCAGCCACTGGAACATTTCCAATATCAACCCGAAGGACCCGGTTACGCTGGGCCTGTGTTCGCAGCGCGAACTTGATGCGCTGGTCGCCAAGGCTGCGAAGCGGGCCGGGATCGAGGAAGACGATACGGCCAGTAACTTGCGCCTCGGTAATGACCGTGAGGCCCTGATCGAGGAACTTCGCGCCGAACGCGAAGCTCATGCCAAGGCGGCGTCGCAGGCAGCGCAGGAAGCCGAAGCGGCTGCATGGCTGGAAGCCCGCCGCGCCGAAGGTCTTTCCGACAGCTGATCGCCCTTCGCGAATCGCTCTGACGTTAAGGGCTCGGAAGCAGCAGAACCCCTCCCTCGCGGGAGGGGTTTTTCTTTTCAGCTGGCGAGATTCAGCGCGGTGTCGTTGTCGACGGTCTCAAGTCCGTGGCTTAGTCGGCCGTCGATATGGGCGCCTTGCTCGATGGTCAGCACCTCATATTTCACGTCGCCGTGAATCCGGGCGGACTTGAGTACGACGAGCTGGCCCACTTCGATACCGCCGCGAACCGTCCCGGCAAGACGTGCAGTCTGTGCGCGAATCGCGCCATGGATCGCACTCGCTTCGCCCTGCACGAGGCCCGAGCACGTGATGTCACCTTCGACATGTCCGTCGATGTGCAGTTCTGCACTGGCCGTGATGTCACCCTTGACGGCAAGGTCGGCTCCGAGCACCGAGAAAGTGGGCGCGGCCATGGCGCTACCCTGCCCGGCCGCCCGGGAGGCCGTGTCCGTTCCCGGTACTGGCTTTTTGGAAAACATGCGGCATCGCCTCCAGAAACGGTCGCGGATCTACCGGACGGTCGGCAATCCGAACTTCAAAATGCAGATGGGGTCCAGTCGAGCGACCAGTGCTGCCGATCGCGCCGATCACCCGGCCGGGGCCAACGGCCTCTCCCACGTGGGCGGCAATTCGCGACATGTGGGCGTAGCGCGTCAGCAAACCGTTGCCGTGACTGATCTCCACGCAGTTGCCGTAACCCTGCTTCACGCCGGTGAAGCTGACCGTACCAGCCGCAGCAGCGAGGATCGGCGCACCGATCGGACCGCGAAAATCAAGTCCGGCATGGAACGCGCCGCCGCCGGTAAAGGGATCGACGCGGTAGCCGAAGCCGCTCGAGATGTAATCCAGACTCGCCGGAAGCGTGTTCGGGATGCGGACAAGGGCCTGCTCCATCGCGCTCATCCGGGCGAGACTGGCACCAAAGCGGGCGAATCGCGGATCCAGCTTGTTTTCTGAGCCGGTGGCCATGGGGATCAGGGGGCCACCCATTGCACCGCGGTCCGCTGCGGCCACAGCGCGCGGGTTCAACCCAAGGCGCCGCATGGCCATCTCCGCGCGTGCCGAACGTGCATCGGCATAGCGGGTCAGTGTTTCGATGAAGGCCAACTGCCGCGCCTCGACCTTGGCCAGTCCGGTTACTTCCGGGAGCTCCATCGAGATCTTGCGAACGGTCTTGCCGGCTTCCTCAGTGCTGTCAGAAACCGTGCCTGATGGTAATGTTCGAGGCAGAGGTCCGATCGCGCCCTGCACGCTTTTCTCGATGAAATCCTGACGCTTTGCCAGATCGCTGGCGACTGAGCCGAGGCCAGAACGATATTTCGCGACGCGGCTCTCCGCAGTAGCGACCGCAGCCTCACGCTCCAGCAGCGAAGCCTGATTATAGGCAGCAATGGCTTGGCTGATAACCATCCACCCCATCATCAGCACCCACAGCAAAACAGCTCCCGCCACCGCTCCCGCCACGCGCATCTGCAGTTGCGCCGAAATGCGGATGAAGCGGACATGCCCGTTCGAGCGCATGAAGAATTCGCGGTCGGGGAACCAGCTGCGAACGCGCTCCACAAGCGCTCGCCAGCGGGATGACGGACGCCCGCCATCCTCTGGCGGTCCCGCTTTGGACCGAGTTGTTACTGGTAAGATAGCGACCCCCGTCCCTATGCGTTGCTGTATCGTCATTCGGGAGCGTGCCGCTTAGTCGCCCCCGGCAATCGGGTCGAATCCACAGCTCACCGAGCAGGATGAGTCGTGCCTCAGCGTCGACGAGCCGTGCCAAACGCATGGTCCTGACCCGAAAGAAGCTGGTGATCGGCCGTTTCGTCAGTCCGGTAAGTGGCAAATGTTAGCGACTCGGCGGGCTGTCGGGCTTGCAAGGCCATTCCGGCTGACAGCCTGCGCCCGGGATGGTAAGGGCGCGCCATGAACGCGCTAGTCTCTACCCATCCCGTAGTCGGTGATCTCCCCAACGCCGGGGACGCAATCGACACTTCGGCCCTTGTCGAAGGGCTTGCCCGTGCTGGCCGCGCAGCGCAGCGCGCGCTTGCAATCTTGCCGTCTGCCAGGCGTGCGGAGGCGCTTCTTCTTGGCGCCAAGGCGCTGCGGCGAGCCGCGCCGGCCATTCTCGAGGCCAATGGGCATGATGTTGTCGATGGCATCGCGGCGGGACTTTCGTCTGCCATGGTCGACCGGCTCCGCCTCGATCCGGCGCGGATCGAGGCAATGGCCTCTGCGGTCGAGCAAGTGGCCTCGCTTGAGGACCCCGTTGGCAAGATCATCGATGAAAGCCATCGCCCCAACGGCATGGTCCTGCGCCGCGTGCGCGTGCCGATTGGCCTGATCGGGATCATCTACGAGAGCCGGCCGAATGTTACGGCTGATGCCGCCGCGCTTTGCGTCCGTTCGGGCAACGCCGCGTTGCTACGGGGAGGTAGCGAAGCAGCGCGCTCCAATCGTGCAATCCATGCGGCCCTGGTCGAAGGCCTGATCGAAGGCGGCGTGCCCGCCGAGGTGGTACAACTGATGCCAACGCAGGACCGGGCAGCAGTAGGCGCAATGCTCGCAGCGGAGGGATTGATCGACATGATCGTGCCGCGCGGCGGCAAGAGCCTTGTGGCGAGGGTCCAGGCCGATGCGCGCGTGCCTGTTCTCGCACATCTCGACGGGATCAATCACGCATACATCGACCGCTCGGCCAATCCCGCGATGGCGAGCGCCATTGCGCTCAATGCCAAGATGCGCCGGACCGGCGTTTGCGGGGCTCTGGAGACGCTGCTTGTCGATGCGCAATTCCCGGATCCGCACGGTCTCGTCGCGCCACTGCTTGAAGCTGGATGCGAACTGCGCGGCGACGCACGGGCCTGCGCAATTGATCCCCGGATCAAGCCGGCTGACGCGGCGGACTGGGAAACGGAATATCTCGATGCCGTGCTCTCGGTTGCGGTCGTGGACGGTCTGGACGCTGCGCTCGCGCACATTGCCCGCCACGCCTCGGGACATACCGACACCATCGTGACCGAAGATGAAGCTGTCGCCACACGGTTTTTGTCGGAAGTCGATAGCGCCATCGTCATTCACAATGCCTCGAGCCAGTTCGCCGATGGCGGGGAGTTCGGATTGGGCGCGGAGATCGGCATTGCCACCGGCCGCCTGCACGCGCGTGGTCCGGTCGCGCTTGAGGGGCTTACCACCTACAAGTGGCTGGTTCTTGGTTCCGGGCAGATCCGCCCCTGAAACCTGTGCTCACTGGCCTGCTTGGCGGCAGTTTCAATCCCGCGCATGGGGCGCATCGGCGGATCAGCCTCTTCGCGCTTGAAGCGCTGGGGTTGGATGAGGTGTGGTGGCTGGTTTCGCCTGGGAACGTGCTCAAGCCAGTTGCCGGAATGGCGCCGATTGAGGCGCGATTTGCGTCGGCCAGGAAGGCTGCGCGAGGAGCTCCGATCCGGGTTACGACCGTCGAGGTAGAACTTCGTACCCGCTACACCGTCGATACGCTTCGGAAGCTGAAGCGCCGCTACCCTCGGCGACGCTTTGTGTGGCTGATGGGAACCGACAACCTTGCGCAGTTTCATCGATGGTGGGGCTGGCGGCGAATCGCACGCGAGATGCCGATTGCCGTTATCGCCCGTCCGGGGTATGATGCTAAAGCTATGGCGAGCCCCGCCATGGCATGGCTGCGCCGCTGGCGTCGGCGGCACAGTCAGGATTTTATCGGCGCAAAGCGGAGCGCCCCGGCGCTGATCATCTTGCGCTTTGACCCCGACGTCCGATCAGCCACGGCGATCCGTGCTGCTGATCCGTACTGGCATCGCCGCGCCGAACATGCGCATCAGCGCGATATGTTGACCCACCGGGCAATTCTGCCTGCACCCGAGGCGAGGGCGCATTGAGCGCCAGTCTGCCTTCTCGTTTTCTGTCAGCGGCATTGAACCAGCTGCCGCTCTTCCAACCGGAGTTATTGAACCGTCAGCCATGGAGACCATCTACACACCCATGACAAGTCTACAGCCCTTGCCGGTCGAAGCCGGTATCACCTCCAGTTCTGCTTCCGGAACTTTGGCCGCTGCGCCTGGTTCCGTTCTGGAACTGGTCTTGCGCTCGCTCGACGATGATCAGGCGCAGGAAATCGTCACGATCCCGCTTGAGGGCAAGAGTTCGGTGGCTGATCACATGGTGATCGCCTCGGGCCGGTCGACCCGGCAAGTTGCTTCCATGGCGCAAAAGCTTGCAGAGCGCATCAAGCAGGGCGGATTCGGCCATGTCCGGATCGAAGGCTTGCCTGCGGCGGACTGGGTGCTGATCGACGCAGGCGATATTGTCGTTCACTTGTTCCGACCGGAAGTGCGCAGTTTCTACAATCTTGAGCGCATGTGGGCGTTCGGAGATCAGGGCGCCGCCTGACGCCCGGAGCTGCGCTCCACAGGTCCGGAAACGCAGGGATTCATTGCGCAGACATTCTGGGCTAGGGCACGACCATGCTGCTGCACGTCATCGCCCGCGGAAAAATTGGTCGCTCGCCCGAGGCGGAGCTGGTTGACCGCTATGCGCGTCGGATCACGTGGGGATTCAAGGTTACGGAGTTGCCCGACCGGGGCGGTACAATACCGACTCCTGCCGCCACGCCGGTGCGCACCGTGGCGTTGGACGAGCGCGGTGAGCAATTAAAATCCACGGCCTTTGCCGCGCTGCTGGGTCGTTGGCGCGATGATGGTATCCGCGAAGCGCGCTTCCTCATCGGTGCTGCGGACGGGCACGATGGGGCGCTGAGAGCCGATGCGGACCTTCTGCTTGCATTCGGCGCCGCCACATGGCCGCACATGCTCGCCCGCGCCATGCTCACCGAACAACTCTGGAGGGCAACGAGCATCCTTTCCGGCCACCCTTACCACCGCGATGACTGAAGCCATGACGTCACGCGCTGCCTTGATCGCCTTGACGTTGGCGCTGGCATGCGCTGCCGGATGGCAGGTTGTGGCGCAGGACGCTCCGTTCGAATCAGCGGACGAGGCTGGCGACGCCCTGCGCGCGGCAACACGGGCGCTGGCGGAGGCCCGTCAGCGCGGCGATGCGCTCGAGGATGCTGCGCGGCGCGCGACGGCAGCGGCAGATCGGACCGCCAGTGAGGCAGCAGCAGTTGCCGCGCGGATCCAGCAATCGGAGGCCGAGATTGCAATCGCGCAGGCCAGCGTGCGGGAGATCGACCAGCAGCGCGCGGCATTACGGCTGCGTATCGCTGCCCGGCAAGAGCCGGTGGTGCGTCTTACCGCGGCGTTGCAGTTGATGTCCCGCCGCCCGCTCGTTTTCAGTCTGATGCGCGCCGACACGCTTCGCGAGACCGTCTATCTCCGTGCCGTTCTCGAGACGATGCTTCCCGAAGTTCAGCGCCGCACAGCCGGACTACGTTCGGAAATCGTGCGCGGCCGCCAGTTGCAAGACAGGGCGCGGCACGCTGCCGTGAACCTCAAGTCGAGCGAAGAATCGCTGACGGCACGGCGCCAGCAACTCGTCGCGGTGGAAAGCCGCCAGCGCATTGCTTCGCGCAGTGCGCAAGGCATCGCCAGCCGCGAGGCTGATCGTGCGCTGGCACTTGCCGAGGATACGCGCGACATTACGGCACTTATGGAGCGACTCCGGGCCGACGGGACCTTGCGCAGCCAGTTGGCTGCCCTCCCCGGACCAGTGCCGCGCCCGGACCGGCCTGGTTCCATGCTCGTTGTCGATCAACGAGCGCCTGACCGCGCAACTGGTGACGGCCTTTCCTGGATCATGCCGGTGAGCGGCCGGATCGTCAGCGGGTTCGGCGATGCTACTGGCGCCACCCGCTCGATCGGCGTGACCCTGGCACCTGCAGCGGGTGCGCAGATTGTCGCGCCTGCGGCAGGCCGGGTTGCCTTTGCCGGAGACTATCGCGGTTTCGGGCGGATCATCATCATCGACCATGATGGTGGCTGGACATCGCTGATCACCAACCTTGGGCGGCTCGACGTTACTGTCGCGGCAAATGTGCTGCAAGGATCGCCGCTGGGCCTCGCCGGGCAGGGCCGGCCTACGGTGACGATCGAACTCCGCAAGGATGGCACACCGGTCAATCCGCTCGCACTCGTCGGTCGCTGATTGCCCTTTCTGCATGGCTCCGGCGCATCTGGCGTTAATCGTCCCGGCTCTATAGAAGCGGACCCAAGGCTCTGCACTCTTTGCCGAAAGACGATCATGGCGTTCAAGTTCGTTCCCCTGCTACGTGCCGCTGCGCTTGTCAGTGCCGTCGCGTTCATTCCGGCGACTACCGCCGGCCTTGCCGCCGTGGATGCTCGCTCCGGGCCGGAATTCAGCAAGCTGATGGCTGTCTACGAGCGGATCAAGACGAGCTATGTCGAACCGGTCGATGACGACAAACTGATCAAGGGCGCGATCAACGGCATGCTTGCTGCACTCGATCCGCACAGTTCGTATCTCGATGCGCGTGATTTCGAGAACCTGCGCACGCAGACCGATGGTTCGTATGGCGGGCTCGGTCTTTCGGTCACGATGGATGATGGTGCGGTCAAGGTCATCGCTCCCACCAAGGGCAGCCCGGCAGACGCCGCCGGCGTCAAGGCTGGCGACTACATCACCCATATCAACGGAAAGCTGATTTACGGCGGCACGCTCGATGAAGCGGTTGACCAGATGCGCGGGCCTCCTGGCACCACGATCGGCCTCACCCTGTTCCGCACTGGCCGCGATGAACCGATCGAGGTCAAGATCACGCGCCAGATCATAGAATTGAAGCCGGTCGACTGGAAGGTCGACGGCAATGTCGGTGTGATTTCCGTCTCGAGCTTCAGCGCCAACGTCGGCAGCGAAGTGCTCGATGCGTTCAAGCAGATCAAGGCCAAGACCGGCGGCAGGGTGACCGGGCTGGTGCTAGACTTGCGCGGCAACCCGGGTGGATTGCTTGATCAGGCGGTGGCGCTTTCCGACCTGTTTCTGGATCACGGCGTGATCGTTTCGCAGCGCGGGCGTTATCCGCGCGACAACGAGACCTACAACGCCGAATCGATGACCCCTGGCGATATCGCGAAGGGTATTCCGATGGTCGTCCTGATCAACGAAGGCTCTGCCTCCGCTTCCGAGATCGTCGCAGGCGCTCTGCAGGATCAGCACCGCGCGGTTCTCATGGGCCAGCGCAGCTTCGGCAAGGGGAGTGTGCAGACGCTGATGCCGTTGACTCGCGATACCGCGCTCAAGCTCACTACGGCGCGCTACTATACCCCGTCCGGCCGTTCGGTGCAGGAAGGTGGAATCGATCCCGATATTGCCGTGCCGCAGATCTCGGACCCGGACCTGCGCAAGCGCGCGCTCCGGTTCTACCGTGAAAGCGACCTCCGCGGCCACCTGATCAACGAGATCAAGGACGACAAGGATCTCGAGCGCGACAAGGTGCAGGATCCCCGCTTCAAGATGACGCCCGAGGAGCTCAAGGCCAAGGGCATCGACGACTTCCAGCTCTACTATGCGCTTCAGACGCTGGGGCGGACCGCCCCACAGGCGCTCGCTGCCCGCAAGCGGTGATCGTATGACGAAGCCGGTGACAGGACCCGAGCAGGGGGCATATCTCTTGGCCGTGTTGGTGCCGAGTGCACTGATCCTGACGGTCTATATCGCGCAATATGGTTTCGGCCTCGCACCGTGCGATATGTGCTGGTGGCAGCGATACCCCCACTTTGCGGCAATCGGGTTTGCCCTTGCCGCATATGTAACGCGAGGAACGCGCCTTGGCAGGGCACTCGTCGTTCTGGCGGCAGTTGCGATCGGCGTGAGCGGCGCCATTGGTGCCTTCCACGCCGGTGTTGAATATGGATGGTGGCAAGGGCCCACGGCGTGTTCATCGACCAGCCTCGGCAGCGACCCGCTTGCATCGATCATGAATGCTCCGCTGATCCGGTGCGATACGCCGGCCTGGACCTTGTTCGGGGTGAGCCTTGCTGGCTTCAACTTCCTGATTTCGGTAGCCTGTTCGGCGCTGATCCTTGTGCTCCTCAGCCGCCGCAGCAAGGGACTTACGCGATGACTGAAACACGCGAAGCGATGATCAGGGTCAACCAGGCCGGAGAGTTTGGAGCCATTCGCATCTATGCCGGGCAACTGGCCGTCATGGGCGACCGCACGTCCATCTCCGGTGAAATTGCCGCGATGGCCCAGCAGGAAGCTTCGCACCGCGAACGGTTCGACGCGCTACTCGTGAAGCGCGGCGTACGCCCGACCGTGTTGCAGCCGCTTTGGTCCGCAGCGGGATTTGCCCTTGGCGCCGCGACGGCGCTGATCGGACCCGAAGCGGCGATGGCCTGCACCGCCGCCATCGAAACCGAAATTGACCGTCACTATACCGCTCAGCTTGATCAGCTGGGCGATGAGGACCCTGAGCTTTCGACATTGATCCGCGAGTTTCGGGATGACGAGCGCGAGCACCGCGATACAGCGCTTGCATCCGGGGCGGAGCGCGCGCCGGCCTATCCGCTGCTTTTCAATGCAATCCGCATGGGTTGCCGTGTGGCGATTGCGGTGTCGAAACGTATCTGATCGAAGTCCGCTTGATCCACCGCAAGGTACTGACTTCAGCTATCGTTCACGCCGTCGAGGCCTTATATCACCCGGCATTACCCCTAGCTGGAGCCTAACCGCGATGAAGCGCCAATCCTTCGCTGCCCTTGCCCCCGCAATGGCCCTTGTTGCGCTTCTCGGAATGCCGCTGCCGGCGGCCGCGCAAGCGCAGGACAATCCGAGCGAGAAGATCAACCAGTTGATCGTCTATGGCGACGATCCCTGCCCGGCTTCGACCGATGGTTCGATCACGGTCTGCGCCCGCAAGGATGAATCCGAGCGTTTCCGTATCCCCAAGCCGCTGCGCGATAACCCCAATGATTCGGTCAACCAGGGTTGGACGCAGCGGGTCAAAGCCTACGAAACCGTGGGCGCGTTTGGGACCAATTCCTGCTCGCCGATCGGAGCGGGAGGAGCCACCGGTTGCATGTCGCAGCTCATCAACAGCGCCTATGCCGAGAAAAAGCAGTCCAGCGACGTTCAGTTCGGCAAGCTCATCGACGAAGAGCGCGCCAAGCGGCTCAAGACTATCGACGCCGATACGGCGGCCGAGCAAGCGCGGGTCGAAGTGCTGGAAAAGGAATACGAGGCCAAGCTGAAGCGCGAGCGCGACGGCGAGACGCAGACTGCCGCGCCAGCGCCGTCCACGGCGGGCGCGCCCCTCACAGCTCCGCCCCCGCCCTGATCAACCGGGCTTTCGCATCAGCCAAGCGCGATATCCGGGGCATCCTCCTGCTTCATGCCAACGGTGTGATAACCCGAATCGACATGATGCACTTCGCCGGTCACGCCTGAAGACAAGTCGGACAGCAGGTATAGCCCGGCTCCGCCAACGTCTTCGATTGTAACGTTGCGCCGCAAGGGTGAGTTGAGCTCGTTCCACTTGAGGATATAGCGGAAATCGCCGATCCCGCTCGCGGCGAGCGTCTTGATCGGGCCAGCTGACAGCGCATTGACGCGAATGCCCTCGGGGCCGCAGTCATTGGCGAGGTAGCGCACGCTAGCCTCGAGCGCGGCCTTTGCCACCCCCATCACGTTGTAATGCGGGACGACCTTCTCGGCGCCATAGTAAGTGAGCGTCAGGATCGATCCGCCGCCACTCATGACGCCGTTTTCGTCCTCGACCTGCGGCATCATCGCGGCGGCGCGCCGGGTCACGGCCACCATGCTGTATACCGAGATGTTCATCGTCATCAGGAAGTTGTCGAGCGAGGTGTCCATGAATTTCCCGCGCAGCTCCGTCTTGTCGGAAAAGCCGATGGCATGGACAACAAAGTCGATTGTCGGCCAGCGCGCAGCCAACGTGTCGAATGCCGTATCGAGCGCGGCCATGTCGGAGACGTCGCATTCAATCAGGAAATCGCTGTCGAGGCTGGCGGCCAGCGGACGAACGCGCTTCTCGAGCGCTTCTCCCTGATAGGAAAAGGCGAGCTCGGCGCCTTGTTCATGCAGCTTGCGAGCGATTCCCCAAGCGAGCGACTTGTCATTGGCGAGGCCCATGATCAGGCCGCGCTTTCCTTCCATAAGTCCTGTCATGCGACCTCTTGCTTCACTCATCCTGTTGCATCTGGACGGCCGCGCCTGCTTTCGCGGCGCGAGCCCGGTTGTCGGCCTGCCCAACCAGGTCCTGCTCCTCCGGCGTTTCAGCCAGAGCAGCGTTGAGTTCGGCTCCTACGACCATCCCTAGGCCAATCAGCCAAAAAAAGAAAAGCGTGATCATCACCCCGGCCAGGCTTCCGTAAGTCAGATCGTAGACGAACAGGTGCCGCAGAAGCTTGGGCAGTACCGTGGTAACCGCCAGCCACCATAGGGTAACGAAGAGCGCACCTGGCCACTTTGGATAGACCCGGGAACTGTAAGCGCGCGGCGTCAGTGAGATGAACAGTAGCCACAGCGAGCCAAACAGCACCAGCGCCGGGATCACACGGTATAGTGCCAGAGCGGCGATGAGGTTCGTCGCCCTCGGCAGAAACGTCGTGACCGTCTCCATCACCGTGCCGATGACCACCTGCGCAGCGATCGACACCAGAATAAGGACGACCGACGCGATGATAAGTCCGGTCGACATGAGCCGGTAGCGCCAGAAGCCATGGACCACGCTGGTTCCGTAGGCGCGGCGCAGAATATCCCGGATCGTCTCGACCAGACTGCCGACGGTCCACAGGCCCACAAGGCCGCCAATCCAGAGCAAGCCGCCGGTGCGGGCCTCGATCACGGCATGGGCGACGGGTGAAAGGACGTTTGCAACCACAGGCGGCATGGCCATCAACACGGTGTTTACCGCGGCCGTCCGATCGTCCGCCTCCCCCACCAACGAAAACATCGCAGCTCCGGTGATGAAGAACGGGAATAGCGCAATGAGCACCATGTAGGCGAAATTGCCCGCGTGGATCGTGCCGTCGAGGATCACGCCTGTCCACACCCGGCGCAGCACTTCGAGCGCGCGCAGGCGCAATGCGCGGCTGGTGTCGAGGTCGACCAGCCCGCGGCGCTGAGCCACCGCTGCGCGCCGCCGGGCCTCAGGGGAAAGGTCGGCCACCGGAAGGCTCGGCTCGGCAGGCCCGGGCGGCGTGCGCTCGGAGGCGTCGCCGCCCATGATGCTAGACTGCGAACCGGGCACGCAAATCGCGGCTGTCACGCCAGCCTTCGAGGCGCGCCTTGAGATCGGGATCCTCTGCGGGAATGTCCACCAGGAGGGTTACCAGTTGATCCCCGCGCTCGCCGTTCTTGCGCGTGAAGCCGCGCCCCTTGAGCCGTAGTACCTTGCCGCTGGTGCTCCCCGCCGCGACGGTCATCATCACCGGGCCTTCGACCGTCGGAATGCGAACCTTTGCGCCTCCAACTGCCTCGTCGAGACTGATCGGTACCTCGAGCAGGATGTTGTCACCGTCCCGCTGAAAATAGGGGCTTGGCAGAATCTCGATGGTGACGATCGCATCGCCAAAGCCGCCCGGGCCCTGCTCTCCCTTGCCGCCGAGACGGACCTGCTGCCCATCCACCAGGCCGGGTGGAAGCTTGAGGTCGATTGTCTTGCCGTCAGCCAGAGTCACCCGCTGCGGCTCGCGCCGGGCCGCCTCGTTGAAAGGAACCTTCAGCGCGTAGGTTACGTTCGCGCCGCGCGGGGCCGGGCGCCGCCGCGCACCCGCGCCTGCGCCTGCGCCAGCCCCCATTCCGCCGCGCCCGCCGAACAGGCCTTCGAAGATGTCGCCGAGATCTATGCCTTCATTGCCGGCTCCGCCGAAGCCTTCGAAGCCGTCATGGCGATAACCGCGCTGCGCCCCGGCAAAACCGCCTCCCGCGCCGCCGCCGAAACCGAAGGGGCCGGCGGGGTTGCCGTCCGCGTCAATCTCCCCGCGGTCGAACCGGGCGCGCTTGTCCTTGTCGGACAGCAGGTCATAGGCCTGCGTCACTTCGGCAAAGCGCTCGGCTGCATTGGGCTTTCCTGCATTGCGGTCGGGATGCAGTTCCTTCGCAAGCGTGCGATAGGCGGACTTGATGTCCTTCTCGCTCGCAGTGCGCGGCACGCCAAGAATGGAATAAGGATCAGCCATAACCTCTAGCTAGGGTCGCGCCCGCTTACCCGCAAGGCTCGCTTTGCACTGCAGTTCGGCTAAGCTAGGGCAACGGCGACCGAATGCCCGCGATCTGGAATGGACAGGACCCAAGCCGTGCCCACCGATGCCCAAGATGAAGCCATTCCCGAGTCCGATCCCTTCGCCATCTTTGAGGACTGGTTTGCCGAGGCGAAGGCAAGCGAGCCCAACGATCCGAATGCCATGGCGCTGGCGACAGCCACGCCCGGCGCGGCTCCCTCGGTCCGCATGGTTCTACTCAAGGGCCACGGGCCCGATGGATTTGTTTTCTACACCAATTTCGAAAGCCGAAAGGGTGGTGAGCTGGCAGCGAATCCCCAGGTCGCGCTGCTGTTTCACTGGAAAAGCCTGCGTCGTCAGGTGCGAATCGAAGGCACGATCAAGGAAGTCACTCCGGCCGAAGCGGACGCCTATTTTGCGAGCCGCCATCCGGAGTCGCGCCTCGGCTCTGCCGCCTCGGATCAATCTCGCACCTTGCCATCACGCGATGTCTACATGACGCGGGTCGAAGCGCTGCGTGCGCAGTATCCCGATGGATCCGTCCCGCGCCCCGCGCACTGGTCCGGCTATCGCGTGACGCCGCATGCCATCGAGTTCTGGCAGGATCGGGCCTATCGCCTCCACGAACGCCGCCGCTTCACGCGGCTGGAAGGCGGCGATTGGACTAGCTCGCTGCTCTACCCATGAGCGATAGCGAGGTTCTTCGATGGATATGACCCGCAGCCCTGATCACGGCGATCTCAACCGCCGCGCTGCTTATGCCAGCATTTCCGTCGCGGCGCTGCTGCTGGCGATGAAGGGTTATGCGGTCGTGGCGACCGGTTCCACCGCGATGCTCGGCAGCCTTGCCGATACGGGGCTGGATCTTGTTGCCAGCATGGCCACATTGCTTGGCGTATGGATCGGTGCACAGCCTGCCGATGCGAATCACCGGTTCGGCCACGGCAAGGCCGAAGCTCTCGCCGCCATGTTCCAGGTCGTGCTGATTTCGCTATCGGCGCTGGGCCTCGCCTGGCGCGCGATCGACGAGTTCATGGGCGGCGGACGCCCGGGCGAGGCGGAAGCGGGCATGCTTGTGTCGCTGGTTGCGATCGGGGCAACGCTTCTGCTCCTCGCCTATCAGCGCCGCGTGATCCGGGCGACCGGCAGCCTGGCCATCGCGACGGACAATCTGCACTATGCCTCCGATCTTGTGCTCAACATTGCGGTGATCGCCGCATTGGCGCTGGATCACTGGCTGGGGCTTGCCGGTGCGGATGCGCTGTTCGCTTTCGGCATTGCGCTCTGGCTCGGCTGGGGTGCCTGGAATGCATCGCAGGCTGCGATCGAGCAGTTGATGGATCACGAATGGCCACTCGAAAAGCGCGAACGCTTTCTCGCTGTTGTGGCCCAGCATCCTGAACTCAAGGGTCTGCACGATCTGCGTACCCGCACCAGCGGCAACCGGGATTTCGTGCAGTTCCATGTCTGGGTCGATGGACGGATGACCGTAACCGAAGCGCATCGGGTGATGGACGAGATCGAGGCAAAGCTGCTCGAGGCATTCCCCGGCGTTGAAATCCTGATCCACCCCGATCCGGATGGCCATGTCGATGAGGCAGACCTCGGCGCGCATGACCTGCTCGCGCCGGCGGCCGATGGGACCAGCTCGGCGCTTCTGGCGCAGGGTGGGCCTCCCCGGCGCTGAGTGGCCCTAGGTGGATCGCTGAAACAGCGCGACCAGTTCACCAAGCCGCGCCGTTACTGGATCGAGCCGGTCCTCCTGCGTCTTCCCCAGGCGGACCACGACCAGCTGCCGGGATGGGGATACCAGCACAAACTGGCCAAGGTGGCCAAGGCAGGCAAACAGGTCGCGCGGCCCGCGCTCCGGGAAGAGGGCGGGCTTGCCCGTCGTCGGCGTCCGGTTGAGCCAGATCTGTGCGCCATACTGCGTCTCCCGCGGGGAGGGCGTCACCATGAAGTCGATCCATTGGCGCGGGACCAGCTGCGCGCCCGCCACCGCGCCCCGATTGCGCAGGAACTCGCCGAAGCGCGCCCAGTCGCGGGCCGAGCCATGGATCAGGCTGCCACCGATGAGGGTGCCTGAGGCATCGAATTCGGGCAGCATCGAGTGCATGCCGACGGGGTCGAACAACCGCGTTCGGAGGTACTCCGACACGGCGCGGCGGCGGCTCTCGGGGTCCGGTGCCGGAGAGAGCACGCGTGCTGCGAGATCGGCGAGAATCACGCTGGTGGCCGTCGAATAGACCCATTTGCGTCCCGGCTCATACTGCAGCGGCTGATCCTCGGCGTAGCGAGCCATCGCATCGCGCCCGTCGAGAAACAGCATGCGAACTTCGTCCGATTTCCACGGCGGCGAGATGGCCTCGGCATGGCGCAGGCCAGACCGCATCTGGAGCAACTGGCGCAGCGTGATCTCGCCGCGCGGGTCGCCCGGGCGTTGCCAGGCGGGAATCGGCGCAGGCTCGTCCAGCCGCAGCCGACCGTCCGAGATGAGCATGCCGATCATGACGCCGGTGATCGATTTTGCCATCGACCAGCTCACGAAGCGGGTGTTCTCGTGATAGCCCGGCGCATAGCGCTCGGCGATCACGCGCCCGCCCTGCATGACGATCAGGGCACGGGTTTCCGCTGCGTCCTTCTCGCTGAACAGCGCGTCGACGCGCCGCGCCAGTTCTTCGCGCGGCACACCGGGATTTTCCGAGACCGCTTTCAGCGCTTCGGCGGATACGGGCGGGGGCGGGGGCGGCGCAGCCGGGCTGCAGCCGAACAGGGCTGGCACAAGCGTGAGCGGAGCGATAAGGGCAAGGAAAGGGCGGGCCATCAGGCGGCCAGCTTTCCTCCAGATCGACCCCGTATGGCAATGGTCAAACCAGCAGCATCCCCCACACCGGCCTCCCCTCCCACGCAGCCGCGCAGGCGGCGCCTGCGCTGGGGATTGCTTGTGCTTGCCGTCATGGTCGCAGCCGGGGCATTTATCTGGCCCCAGCTTCACGGCTATGCGGTCACCGGGACTGCGTACGGCGCACGGGTCGCCTGCTCCTGCCGTTTTGTCGGTGGCAGATCGCTGGGCGATTGCCGGAAGGATTTCGAGCCTGGAATGGATCTCATCACGCTGTCCGAGGATACGTCCACGCGCAGCGTCACGGCCCGTTTTCCGCTGATCGCGCGACAGACCGCAAGCTACCGTGAAGGCTGGGGCTGCGTGCTGGAGCCTTGGGGCAACTGAAGCTTCAATTGCCCCCGGCCCAGGGCGTCGTTTCCTCGATCCAGCCGCCCCCGATCACCCGCTCGCCGTCATAAAGCACAGCAGCTTGCCCGGGAGCGACACCGTATTCCGGCTGCAGGAAGCGGATCACGCAGGACTGCCCCTCGCCCAGCGAGCCATCGACTTCGACGGGCACCGGCTTGGCCAGCGAGCGGACCTTGGCCGTGAGCGATGGCCCGCTCGGCATCGGGCCGATGCGATTGGTTTCGCCCAGTCGGGCCGAACCGACAGCGAGCATGGCCTTGGGCCCGACGATCACCTGGCGTGCCGCTGCGTCCAGCGCCGTCACGTAAAGCGGTTCGCTTTGCCCGCCGATCTCGAGCCCGCGGCGCTGGCCGACAGTGTAGTGGATCACGCCGCGATGCGTTCCCAGAACGGCGCCGGTTTCGGCATGGACAATCTCGCCCGGTGCCGAACCTTCCGGCCGGATCTTGGTGACGATTGCTGCGTAGTCGCCATCCGGCACGAAGCAGATGTCCTGGCTGTCGGGCTTGGCGGCGACACCGAGGCCCAGCGCCGATGCCATAGCGCGCACCTCGGGCTTGGGCAGACCGCCGAGTGGAAAGCGCAGGAACGCCAATTGCTCCGCGGTCGTGCCATAGAGAAAGTACGACTGATCACGGGCAGGGTCGACCGCGCGATGAAGCTCGGGCCCCTGCGCAGTCTCGATGCGCTGCACATAGTGACCCGTGGCGAGGCAGTCTGCGCCAAGATCGCGCGCCATGGTGAGCAGGTCGGTGAACTTCGGCCCCATGTTGCAGCGAATGCACGGGATCGGCGTACGCCCGGCGAGGTAGTCGTCCGCAAATCGCTCGACCACGTCCTCGCGAAATCGCGATTCATGATCGAACACATAGTGCGCGATGCCGAGCCGATCAGCGACCGCGCGGGCGTCGCGGATATCGTCGCCGGCACAGCAGGCCCCCTTGCGACCGGTAGCGGCGCCGTAGTCGTAGAGCTGCAGCGTCACGCCAATCACTTCGGCCCCGCTCGCAGCGGCAAGCCCGGCGACAACCGAACTGTCGACACCACCGGACATGGCGACGACGATTCGCCGTGGTCCCTTTCCGGTGGGGAGAGAAAAAAGTTGTGCGACATCGCGCTCGCTAAGCTTCAGCCCGGCGGCCGGATCAGTCTCGCTGCCGGGAGTCGCGACCATCCCGTTTGTGCCCAACTTGCTTTGCATTCCCGCCCCATAGGGCCTTTCGTGCGCCAGTGGCAGATCAAAATGGGCACGAGTCCTGCTTGAGCCCGTGGAGGCAAAAGCTAACTCTTGGTGAAGGCGGGCTTTACCCTCCCTTATAGGACCGTGGGCTAGAGCCCGGCTCATGGAGATGAGATTTTCCGATTCATGGCCGCCACCTCCTGGCGATTCGAACCGCGGGTTGCGCCCGCTCGGCTGGAGCGAATTGTGCGCCCGGCTGGTGGCGGCGCACGATACCCGTGGTGTGCTGCCAGGGGCAGAGGCAGGATCGGTAGTTGCCCGGAGTTCGGGTTCGAATAGCAACACATCCGGACCTCACGGTTGGACTGGTTCCAGTTTCCATGAACCGGCTGCGGTGTTGCTCAGGAGCGTTGAAACGGAAGTTGAAGAGCTTGTTAACCCCGCCTCTTCAACGATTGGAAATGATGTGGACGCCACAAAGGGGTCAGTTCCCGAAGTCGCCCCGCAACGTCGACCAGACGAGAATTGACATGATTGAGAACCAGAAGATCAAGCCTTCGCAAGTCATTGGCCCCCTCGGGGAGCCGTTGACGCTCGACAGCCTTCCGCCGCCCTCGACCACCCGGTGGGTCGTGCGCCGCAAGGCCGAAGTCGTCGCGGCCGTCAACGGCGGCCTCCTCACGATTGACGAGGTTTGCGAACGCTATAGCCTTACGCTCGAGGAGTTCGCCTCCTGGCAGCGTGCCGTCGACCGCTCGGGCATGCAGGGCCTGCGCGTGACCCGTATTCAACATTACCGCGATCTCTACGAGCGCCAGCTGAAGTTCTGAAATTCTGGCGCCTGCCAGGAACGCGCTCTGCGTCATGCAATGGCCGTCCCGATCGCCGGGGCGGCCATTTGCTTTGGTTTGCCCCGAAGGGTTGGGCTTCGCGGCGCGAATGCGGTTGCAACCTCGCCACGCTCAAATCATTAGTTCATGCGCTTCGTCGAGCCGCAATTGTCACTCGTCGGATGCAGCGCTAAGACAAAGCTTGCGTGCGGCAACAGCGAAGCTCCCGCGCTTGCGGGAAGTGATATAGTCGGATAACACACTTCCGCCAGGATGGGGATCGGTCGTCGTCTTCGGCAGTTCGTCGCCCGACCGGGACTAAGGCACGTGAACGAGATGAATTACGAAGCGACGATCAGAACCGGGATCCAGCCCGCCATTGAACCGGCGATGGGTGATGTCGATCTCGGATCAGGCGGTAGCGGGCGCGGTCGCATGGCGATCGTGGCGGTTGTCGTCGCGCTTGTACTCGCTCTCGGCTGGTACCTGATGCACAAGGCGCCAGCGGCGACAGACGCAGCGTCTGCCCGCAATGCACAGGCCCAGTCGGTCAGCGTCATTGCCCCTGGCCGCACCAGCGTAACCGGCACGATCACCGCCAGCGGCACGATTGCGGCACGGCGCGAAATGCCGGTGGGCATCGCCGGCGAAGGCGGCCGCGTCATCAGCGTGCTGGTCGATGCGGGCGATTGGGTCCGGGCCGGGCAGGTTCTTGCCGTGGTTGATCGTTCAGTCCAGGCGCAGCAGATCGCCGGCCAGGCGGCCAATATCGAAGTTCAGCGCGCCAACGCGCGGATCGCGCAGGCGAACCTCGACCGCGCACTCAAGCTGGTCGAGCGCGGGTTCATTTCCAAGGCGGATGTCGATCGCCTCACCGCGACGCGTGACGCCGCCGTCGCTCAGGTCCAGGTCGCGGCCGCTGAACTAGGCCAGCTTCGTGCAAGCAGTGCGCGGCTGAACATCGTTGCTCCGGCTGCAGGTCTCGTGCTCACGCGCGGGGTCGAGCCCGGCCAGATCGTCAGCCCCGGCAGCGGGGTCCTGTTCCGGATCGCCAAGGATGGCCAGTTCGAAATGCAGGCGCGCCTCGCCGAGAATGATCTCGCGCGGCTCGCGGTCGGCCAGGCGGCTGAAGTGACACCGGTCGGCACGAGCAGTCCTTTCACCGGCCAGATCTGGCAGCTTTCGCCAACGATCGATGCGCAAACGCGTGAGGGCATCGCCCGCATCGCGCTGGCCTATGACCGCGCGCTCCGTCCCGGCGGCTTTGCAAGCGCGCAGATCCGCAGTGGTTCGGTCACGGCACCGATGTTGCCGGAATCGGCCATCCTGTCCGATCAGACGGGACCCTTTGTCTATGTGGTTGGTCAGGGCAACAAGGTCGAGCGGCGGGCGGTGAAGACCGGCGACGTGACGGCGCAAGGCATCGTGATTGCCGAAGGCCTTTCGGGCGACGAACGGGTGGTGATGCGCGCTGGCGGGTTCCTCAACCCGGGGGATGTCGTGCGGCCGGTCGTGGCAAGTGCTGCCGCATCCACCCCCCGCCCCGGCTCGTGAGCGAGGGGCGCCGCGCATGAACTTCCGCAACATCTCCGCTTGGTCGATCCGCAACCCGGTAGTGCCGATAGTCCTGTTCCTCGGTCTCACCTTGGCGGGGATCGTGGCCTTCATGAGCATGAAGGTGCAGGACCAGCCGGACATTGAATTTCCGATGGTCATTGTCACGATTTCCCAGCCGGGCGCTGCCCCGACTGAGATCGAGAACCAGATCACGCAGCGCATCGAATCTGCGGTCCGGACGATTGCCGGGGTGGATACGCTGACATCGACGGCGACCGAAGGCTCCAGTCAGACAATGGTGCAGTTCGTCATCGGGACGGACATCAATGCCGCGGTAAACGAGGTCAAGAACGCGGTTGATCAGGTTCGCGGAGATCTGCCGGAAGGCATCCTCGAACCACAAGTGGTCAAGGCGCAAACGTCGTCAGACCCAATCGCCTACTTTGCGGTGTCTGCCGATGACATGACCATCGAGCAGCTCTCGTGGTTTATCGACGATACCGTGCGAAAGCGTCTGCTCTCGGTTCCCGGCATGGCCGAAGTCGATCGCAATGGCGGGGTGAGCCGCGAAATCGCGGTCACCCTCGATCCGATGCGGATGAAGGCACAAGGCGTTACCGCCACGCAGATCAATGCCGCGCTGCGTCAAGTCAATCTCAACGCCGCGGGCGGCCGCGCCGAAGTGGCAGGGTCGCGCCAGGCCGTGCGCGTGCTCGGCAATGCCGAGAGCGCCTTCGAGCTCTCCCGCACCGAGGTGGGCATCTCCGGTGGGCGTACCGTCCGGCTTTCAGATGTTGCCGATGTTCGAGACAGCTTCAGCGAGATCACATCGATCGCCAAGCACAACGGCAAGCCCGTCGTGACCTTCAGCATCGCTCGTGCACGCGGGCAATCCGACGTCAGCGTGTTTGACGATACGGTCAAGGAACTCGGCAAGATCGAGAAGGAACAGAACGGCCGGGTGCATTTCATCCAGCTGTTCTCCAGCGTCGGCTACACCAAGGATCAGTACAAGTCCTCGATGTCGGCGATGGTCGAGGGTGCCGTGCTGGCGGTTATCGTGGTGTTCTTCTTCCTGCGCGATTGGCGTGCGACGATCGTGTCTGCCATCGCCATTCCGCTGTCCTCGATCCCGACGTTCTGGCTGATGAGCCTGATCGGATTTACGCTCAACACGATGTCGCTACTCGCGCTGGGCCTCGTCGCGGGCGTCCTCGTCGACGATGCGATCGTGGAGATCGAGAACATCGTGCGCCACATGCGCATGGGCAAATCGGCGTATCAGGCCGCCATCGACGCGGCCGACGAGATCGGTCTGGCGGTCGTTGCTACGACTTTCTCGATCGTTGCGGTGTTTCTCCCCGTGGCGCTGATGCCCGGCGTCTCGGGGCAGTTCTTCAAGAACTTCGGCCTGACCGTGGTCATTGCGGTGCTGTTCTCGCTGCTCGTGGCCCGCATGATCACACCGATGATAGCTGCCTACTTCCTGAAGGCGCACGGCGAGGCAGAGCATGGCAACGGGCCCTGGATGCAGCGCTACATGCGGGTGCTCCAGTGGTCGCTCGATACCAGCGGCGTTGCCGCCTACCGCGAACGCTTCCCGCGGCGCTGGTTCCGTGCACGGCTGCGTGATCACCGTTTGTGGATGATGGGCGTCGCAACCGGAGCGCTCGCCTTCACTGTGGTCCTTTTCTTCGTCATTCCGTCGCAGTTCTTCCCTGAGACGGACGGCGATTTCAGCCGCATCACTATCGAGATGGTGCCTGGAACCACGATTGAGCAGACCGAACAAAAGGTCGATGAAATCCTCGCGCTCGTGAAGGATGAGCCTGAGATCGACGTTGCGCTTGAGCGCATCAATGAAGGCAATGGCCGCATTTTCCTGGAACTGAAGCGCAACCGCGAGCGGTCCAGCATGGCTTTCGAACGCGCGCTGACGCCGCGCCTGCAAAAGGTTGCCGATGCGCGCGTCAGCTTCATGAACCAGAATGGCGGCGGTCCCGGCGGCGGTTCGGGCCGGGCCATCAGCGTCATGCTCTCCGGCTCTGATCCAGACCTGCTGCAGAAGACAGCGCAGACGCTTGTCGAGCAGATGAGCCAGCTTAAGCAAGTGGTCGCACCGCGCATCAGTTCCGATTTGCGGCGGCCGGAGATCGTGATCACGCCGCATCTCGATCTGGCCGCATCCCTGGGGGTGACCACGCAGGAACTGAGCCAGGTCATCCGCATCGCCACCCAGGGCGAAATCGATCAGAACAGCGCCAAGTTCTCGCTTTCGGACCGTCAGGTGCCGATCCGGGTCAAGCTCCCTGTTTCCTCACGCCGCGATCTGTCCACGTTGCAGAACCTTCCCGTGCCGACCACATCGGGCGGCTCGGTCCCGCTTTCGCGCGTGGCGACCATCGGGTTCGGATCAGGGCCGACGAGCATTCAGCGCTACAATCAGAACCGCCGCGTCTTTGTCGGTGCCGACCTCCCTCCAGGCGTGGTCAAAGGCACTGCCGATGCGGCGATCAAGGCGCTGCCGATCATGAAGAACCTGCCGCAGGGCGTGTCCAACGCCCCTGCTGGTGAGGATCGCTGGCAGCAGGAGATGCTCTACAACTTCATGGTGGCGCTGGCTGCCGGTGTGCTGCTCGTCTTCTCGGTCCTCGTCCTGCTCTATCGCCGGTTCATTTCGCCTCTGGTGAACATGGGCTCGCTGTTCCTGGCGCCGCTGGGCGGGCTGCTGCTGCTGCTTGCGACAGGTCAGGCATTGTCGCTCCCCGTCTTTATCGGCGTCCTCATGCTCTTCGGGATCGTTGCCAAGAACTCGATCCTGCTGATCGACTTTGCGATCGAGGAGATGGCCAAGGGAACGCCCAAGCTGGAGGCGATTATCGAGGCCGGCCACAAGCGCGCCCAGCCGATCGTGATGACCACCGTGGCGATGATTGCGGGCATGGTGCCCACGGCTGTCTCGCTCGGCGGCGATGCCGGCTGGCGAGCCCCGATGGGTATTGTGGTGATCGGTGGACTTGCTCTCTCGACCTTGCTCACACTGCTGCTTGTCCCTGCCGGGTTCAGCCTTGCGGACGGTGTCGAGAAGCGGGTCGGTCCGTGGATTGGCCGACGGGTACTTTCGTACGACCCGCGTGAGGCCGCGCGTGAGAGGCACGGACATGCTGCGGGTGAGGCCTTCCCGGCGGAGTGAGCGCGACGCGAAGTGCTCCTTCCGCCGCCAACCCGGCGTATCCCTCGGCCCTCGCGCGGCGAATGACTGATCCTGCGCGCAGGATGCGGCTGTTCGCCACCGCATTGCTGCTCCTGATGGCCCTGCTGTTCCTCGCGGCTCGGCAGCTTGAAGTGCACCACTCCGGCTGGGGTTTCCTGCGCGCCTTTGCCGAAGCCGCCATGGTGGGCGGCCTCGCCGACTGGTTCGCGGTTACCGCGCTGTTCCGCCATCCGCTCGGCCTGCCCATTCCGCACACTGCGATCATACCGGTCAACAAGGACCGCATCGCCGATTCGATGGCGGCGTTCCTGCGCGCGAACTTTCTGACCCCGCCGGTCGTCGCCCGCCGCCTGCGCAGCCTGAACGCCGCGAATGCTGCCGGGAACTATCTCGCCAATCCGCGCCAGGGGGAAAGTCGGCTCGGGGCCGGTGCAGCCAGCCTCATCGCCGATGTGCTTGGATCGCTCGATCAGGAGAAGCTCGGCGGGATGGCCAAGGCGGCGCTGCGTAGCCGGATCGAGCGGCTCGCGCTGGCTCCGCTGCTTGGTAACCTGCTTGCTGCCATGATCGCGGAAGGCCGGCACATGCCGCTGATCGAGGCGTTGATCCGCCGATCAGCCGAAGCGCTCGAGGCCAATGAGGATCTCGTGCGCCGGATGATCCATGACAAGGCCAATACCGTCATGCGCTGGACGGGACTTGATGAGCGGCTCGCGAGCGGAATCCTTGATGGTCTCTACAAGCTTCTCGCCGAGACCGTGGTGATCGAGGATCATCCGCTGCGCTTGAAGATCGAGGAAAGCCTCGGCGCACTGGCCGATGCTCTGGTGAACGACCCGGCGATGCATGCACGGGTAGAAGCGATGAAGCGTGATGTGCTGGCGAACCCTGCCTTTGCCGCCTGGCTCGATGGCTTGTGGGAGCGCGGCAGGGCGCAATTGCTGCGGGCAGTTCGTTCCGGCGGCGCTGCGCGCGGTGAGGGCAGCGACCGGATCGGGGCCTCGCTGGCGGAGCTGGGCCGCGCTTTGCAGCAGGATTCGCGCCTGCAGGTGCTGGTCAACCGGTTCGCGCGGCGTACTCTGGTTGGTGTCGTTACCCGATATGGGGACGAGATCGTCCGGCTGGTGTCCGAGACGGTGCGCCGCTGGGATTCGCGGACCGTAACCGACCGGATCGAGGGTGCGGTCGGCCGCGACCTTCAATTCATCCGTATCAACGGAACACTCGTCGGCGGACTTGTCGGTGTGGCGATCCACGCGGTAGACGTCGCGCTATGAGCGGACCTGAATTCTCGACCGAACGCCTCGATCTGTGGCGGCCCGCAGCGCGCGACCATGAAGCGCTGATCGATTTGCTTGCCGATGAGGAAGTCCGCCAGCATCTCGGTAGTCGGCCAACCGGTACTGTCGAGGAATTCAATCGGCTTTGCCGTAACGCCGGTTCGTGGGCGCTGTTCGGTTATGGCATCTTCACCTGCCGCGCACGGGGTAGCGATGAAGTGCTCGGGATCTGCGGGGTATTCCATTCGTGGCGCGGGTTTGGGAAGGGGCTGGACGATACGCCGGAGATCGGCTGGATCTTCGCGCGCAAGACCTGGGGACAGGGTATCGCCAGCGAAACGGCCCGCGCTTCGCTGGCATGGTTCGACGCCACTTTCCCGGGGCGCCGCGTGGGCTGCATGATCAACGATACCAACCTGCCCTCGCTGGCGGTCGCGGCCAAGCTCGGCTTCGTCCGCTATGACGAGCAGGTAGACGGGGACACCACGCTGATCCTGCTCGAACGGCCGGCCTAACCGACAAAGGCGCGCTCGATCACATATTCACCGGGATGCGAATTGGCGCCTTCGGTGAAGCCGAAGCCCTCCAGCATCGCCGCCACTTCCTTGATCATCGTCATCGAGCCGCAGAGCATGACGCGGTCGTGCACCGGATCGAAGTTCTTCGGCTCGCCCAGCGTTCCCTGAAACAGCGTTCCGTCGAGCATCAGACCTTCGATCCGCTTGCTGGTGTGGAACGCCTCGCGTGTCACCGTGGGGATGTAGGTCAGCCGCTCGACAGCCATTTCGCCGACAAGCGGGTCGTCGGCCAGCCGTGCTTCCAGCATATCGCGATAGGCAAGGTCGGAGACGCCGCGCACCGAATGGACCACGGCGATCTGTTCGAACCGGTCGTAGATATCGGGATCGCGGATCAGCGACATCCACGGCGCAAGGCCGGTGCCCGTACCCAGCAGGAAAAGGCGGCGGCCTGGCAGCAGGGCGTCTGCCACCAGCGTGCCGGTCGGCTTGCGGCCGAGATAGATGTGATCGCCTTCCTTGATCGTCTGGAGGCGCGAGGTCAGCGGGCCATCGGGCACCTTGATCGAGAGGAACTCGAGGACTTCGTCATAGGCGGGCGAGGCCATCGAATAAGCACGCAGCAGCGGGCGGCCGTTGTCGCCCATCAGGCCGATCATCACGAATTCGCCCGACCGGAAGCGGAAGCTTGGCGGGCGGGTGATGGTGAAGGAGAACAGGAACTCATTCCAGTGGCGCACCGAGACGACGGTCTCGACTGACAGGCTGGGTGTAGGCTCAAGGGGAAACTGGTCGGGCATAGGCGGCCCTCCATGGCTGGCAGCGACGCTGCCCGATGAGTGACAATCCGTCTTTACAAATAGACTGTCAAACTGAATTCACACTAGGCCTCAGGGG
Organism: Novosphingobium sp.; assembly: GCF_965228995.1. Lineage (GTDB taxonomy): Bacteria > Pseudomonadota > Alphaproteobacteria > Sphingomonadales > Sphingomonadaceae > Novosphingobium. The sequence goes on from NZ_OZ245852.1 coordinate 660,160, forward strand.
ACAGGTGTGCGGCGGCTGGGATGTCAGTGGCCCGCGGGATCGGGCACGAAAGCCGGTGGCGTTGCCTCACTGGCGAACCGCCAGGCGGAGAGGTAGGCGAGCTTCACGATCTTCGTCATCTTGATGTAGTTGATCCGGTCTGCAGTGTCGGTGGTGTGGTGGTAATCGGGGTGGAAGCCGGTGTTGAACCACATCGCCGGTACATCCTTCAGAACGAAGGGAAACTGATCGCTCCGGAAGAACACGTTGAGTGCATTTTCGTGGTCGAACCGATCATCGAGATCGAGGCCCACGCTGCGATTGGCGGTTTGCACGGCACGGTTGAAATCGGGGCTGTAGGGCGCGCCGATGAGGTTCAGACGGTTGGTGGTGTCCTTCGGGATATCGAGTAGCCCGGTGGTCTGGTCACTCGGTTCCTCGTTGCGGCCGATCATGTCGAAATTGATCAGGGCGCGCGTTGTGGCGAGCGGGCGCAGTGGATGCATGGCCATGTAGTAGCTGCCGAGAAGCCCGCGCTCCTCCGCCGCGAACACGGTAAACAGAATCGAGCGCTTCGGCTTCACGGAATTCGCCATGAAGGCACGCGCCAACGCGACAACGCCGACGGTGCCCGAACCGTTGTCGTCAGCGCCGTGCCAGATCTCCGGCCCGTTGCTGCCATCGTGATCGTGGTGCGCGCTGATGATCACCGTTTCGGGTGCGAGCGAGGGATCGGAGCCGGGCAGCAAGCCGACGACATTGGCCGACACGCCCCGGCTGCGCGACACGTTCTCGAGATGGAGCGCAACCGTCGTATCAGCGAGGGCACGCGACTGCGGCGCCAACGACCCATCAATGGCGCTCTGCAGCGCCTGCGGGGTCATCCCCGCCTTGGCGAGCAGAGCAGAGCCGACAACATCCGAGACAGTCAGCACCGGAATGTGCAACTCATCGTCGAGCAGCGCCTGTCCCGGAAGCGGGGGGACGCGCTTGGCGCTGCCGCCGATGCGGTTGTAGCGTTCGAGGTTGGACGGGTGCTTGCGGTTCGGTTCGGCCATGACAAGCACGGCCAGCGCACCGTGAGCCTGGGCGTTGAGCGCCTTCACCCGATTGGTGGCGTGGCGCGTGTTGCCGGTGCCATTGAAGCGCGAGGCAGGATCGTTTTCCTGCGGCTCATGCTCGAACACGAGCACGACTTTGCCGCGCACATCGAGGCCCTTGTAATCGTCGTAGCCTACGCCCGGCGCGGTAATGCCGAAGCCCGCGAAGACGAGCGGGGCGGTGAGGTCCACGTCGTCGCGGTAGCCGCCAATGAGTTCGGGCGCCTTCCAGCTTTGCTCGGCATTGCCGAGCCGGAGCGTGAGCGAATTGGCGGCAGGGTTTGAGCGATACTCGATAAGCGGCACGCTCTGAAGGTAGCTCGGCTTGCCGTTTGCATCGGTGGCGGCTGGCTGGAGCCCGGCCTTGGCGAATTCGGCGGCGATCCACTGGACGGCTGCATCATCACCGGGCTGGAGCGACATGCGGCCCTCCAGCGCATCGGAAGCGATGAAGGTGAGGTCAGCGCGCAAGTCCGCTTCACGAATCTGGTCGAATCCTGCTTTCTGTGCCGCAGGCACGGGCGCAAGCTTCGTGCCATCGGCATGCGCGGTGCCGGCCCATGCCAGTATCCCGAGGGCCGTGCCCCATACCGCCTTGCGCATCGCCATTCCCCCCATACGAGTCGTTGCCTCTAAGTTCGGGTTACAGGTTTTGTCCATTGGCCCTTGGGGGATTCGCGATGAATTTAGGTCAAGTTGACACAGTTGACACAGTCCAGAGAGCAATTGCCGCGGCCCGCCCCGGCGGCCCTTGAGGTAGCGGGATGCGAAGATGAAGGCGGGCTGCGGGGACATGCTGCCCGCCTATCCCGGTGCGGCGCTTGTAGGACAGCCGTAATCACTCCCCCGCGTCGATCAGCCCCTGAACTTTGCGGTAGAAGGCCTCGCGCGCGGCAGGTTGCGGTCCTGCATCGGCGCGGGGCCAATCGGCATTGCTGGCGATCACCAGCCGGCGCTTGGGATCGATGAAGATGCCCTGGCCGAAGATGCCCTGCGCGGCGACCGTGCCGTCGTCATAAGTCCACCACTGATAGCCATAACCCTTGCCCGGCTCGCCGATGTCCTTCTGCTTGTGCGTGGCTGCCGCGAACCAGTCGGCGGGTACGATCTGCTGGCCGCCCGCGTTGCCGTTCGCCAGCACGAACAGCCCCATCCGCGCGAAATCGCGTGTCGCAGCCTGGAGGCAGCAGCCGGCGATTTCGTGGCCGGTCTTGCCGAGCAGCCACGTTGCCTTCGCTTCCATGCCTGCGGGCTTCCAGATCCTCTCCTCGAGATACTGCGCGAGTGGCTTTTTCGTGGCCGAGGAGACGAGCACCCCGATCAGGTTGGTCTCGCCCGTGTTGTAGTGCCAGACGGTGCCGGGCGGATGCGCGCGCGGGAGCTTCCTCATGTAGCTCACCGTTGCGTCCATGCCCTTCTCGGGCTCGGCGTTGTTGAACGAGGCGACATCGGACCTGGGATCTTCGTAGTCCTCGTTCCAGCGCACGCCCGAGCTCATGGTGAGGAGCTGCGCCACGCTCACGTCGTCATAAGCCGACCTCCTGAGGTCCGGGATATACCGGCTGACCTTGTCATCGAGGCTCTTGATGTAGCCGTCCTTGATCGCCGCGCCGACGAGCGTGGAGGTGAAAGACTTGGCCACAGAGAAACTGGTCCAGCGGCCTGTGGGTCCGAAGCCGAGGCCGTAGCGTTCAAACCGCACCTTGCCATCCTGCACGATCACCAACCCGGCCGCGCGCTGGCTGGCCATGTAGGCTTCGACGCCGGGTATGACGAGCGGCTTGCCCGACGGCAGCGGCAGAGGGTGATCCGAAGGCGCAATTTCCCGCGCCTCGGCGAGCACGGGCAAGCGGTCCATCGCCCTGAACGCCGCATCGCGCTGCGGGACCGTCCACATCAGAACATCGCGATTGGTGGGCAAGGCGGCGAGCAGGCCCCGTGTTTCTGCATCGAGGCTGGCGTACCAGCCGATCCCGGCGAGCCCCAGAACCCCCGCGCCGATCAATGCAACCGTCCGTTTGCGCATCCTGCATCCCCCCTTTGCTTTGGTGCGTGAGGTTAGCGATGCGATGGCGGCTGTCTACGGCGTTGCGGCGACAGGTCGCAGCATAATCGACAGATCAGGCAAAAATGTATAATAGCTCAAAATCGACACTAAGCGGGTATTTCGACATGAATGCACAGCGGGGCAAGTTGGTGAGCGGGGGCCGTCTGCAAGTGCCGGCCGATATCCGGCGCGAACTCGGGCTTGCCGATGGCGATCCGGTGATCATGTGCATTGTCGATGGCGAACTGCACGTGCGCCCGGTGCGCGGCGTGCTGAGCCGGGTGCAGGCGCGCCTGCGCGCACATATTCCTGTTGGCGTGAGCCTGTCAGACGAATTGGTTGCAGATCGCAAACACGCCGCCGACGATGAGTGACCCGCGCTACGTGCTCGATGCCTCAGCCCTCCTCGCCGCCATGCTCGGCGAACGCGGCGCTGAAACGGTCGAGGCGCACTTCGGGCAGGCCTGCATCAGCGCGGTCAATCTTTCCGAAGTCGTCGCCAAACTGGCCGAGCGCGGCGTGCCGCAAGAGGCTATCGTCGAAAGCCTCGCAGACCTTGATCTGGACGTGCGCCCCTTCGATACCCAAGCCGCCCTTCGCGCCGGGGCCCTCCGCCCCGCCACCCGCGCCAACAGCCTCTCCTTCGGCGACCGCGCTTGCCTCGCTCTCGCCGCAGAGCAGGGGGCGACAGCGCTCACGACGGACGGGGCGTGGGTCGGGCTGGATTTGGGGATTGCGATAGAATTGGCGCGATAGCGGGCCGGGAGAAATGGAAGTGAAGATCCGATGGCTATCGTCCTCGAAGCTTCACTAGTTCTCAGTCTCCTGAATCAACCCAAACATAGAAAAAGGGCCGGAAGGTTTCCCTTCCGGCCCCAATTCTTGGTGCCTGGTAAGCGCCGGACTTAGAAGTCCATGCCGCCCATGCCGCCCATGCCGCCACCCATCGGGGGCATCGCGGGCTTGTCGTCGGGCTTCTCGCTGATCGCGGCTTCGGTCGTGATCAGGAGGCCGGCAACCGAGGCTGCGTCCTGCAGGGCAGTGCGCACGACCTTGGTCGGGTCGATGACACCGGCAGCCTTCAGGTTCTCGTAGGTGTCGGTCGCAGCGTTGAAGCCCTGGCTCTCGTCACCTTCGCGCAGCAGGTTGCCCGAGACGACCGCGCCATCGTGGCCGGCGTTCGTGGCGATCTGGCGAACCGGGGCCATGATCGCGCGGCGCACGATGTCGATGCCCTTGGTCTGGTCGTCGTTGGCGCCCTTGAGGCCGGCAAGGGCCTTGGTTGCGTAGAGCAGCGCGGTGCCGCCGCCGGGGACGATGCCTTCTTCGACCGCAGCGCGGGTCGCGTGGAGCGCGTCGTCAACGCGGTCCTTGCGCTCCTTGACTTCGACTTCCGAAGCGCCGCCGACCTTGATCACGGCCACGCCGCCAGCAAGCTTGGCAAGGCGTTCCTGCAGCTTCTCGCGGTCGTAGTCGCTGGTGGTGACTTCGATCTGGGCGCGGATCTGCTCGACGCGGGCCTTGATCTCGTCAGCCGAACCGGCGCCATCGACGATGGTGGTGTTGTCCTTGTCGATGGTGACCTTCTTGGCCTGGCCGAGCATCGCGAGCGTGACGCTCTCGAGCTTGATGCCGAGGTCTTCGGAGATCATTTCACCGGCGGTCAGCGTGGCGATATCGCCCAGCATGGCCTTGCGGCGATCACCGAAGCCGGGAGCCTTGACGGCCGCGACCTTGAGGCCGCCGCGCAGCTTGTTGACGACGAGGGTGGCGAGCGCTTCGCCTTCGATGTCCTCGGCGATGATGAGGAGCGGACGACCCGTCTGCACCACGGCCTCGAGAACCGGCAGCATCGCCTGGAGCGACGAGAGCTTCTTCTCGTGGATCAGGATGTAGGGGCTGTCGAGCTCGACCGTCATCTTGTCGGGGTTGGTGATGAAGTAGGGCGAGAGGTAGCCGCGGTCGAACTGCATGCCTTCGACGACATCGAGTTCGAATTCGAGGCCCTTGGCCTCTTCCACGGTGATCACGCCTTCCTTGCCGACCTTGTCCATCGCCTCGGCGATCTTCTGGCCGACTTCGACGTCGCCGTTGGCCGAGATGATACCGACCTGCGCGATTTCCGCAGTGCCGGCGACCGGGGTCGAGCGCGCCTTGAGGTTTTCGACGACCTTGCCGACGGCGATATCGATGCCGCGCTTGAGGTCCATCGGGTTCATGCCGGCGGCAACCGCGGTCATGCCTTCGCGCACGATCGCCTGGGCCAGCACGGTGGCAGTGGTGGTGCCGTCACCCGCGAGGTCGTTGGTCTTCGAGGCGACTTCGCGCAGCATCTGCGCGCCCATGTTCTCGAACTTGTCCTTGAGCTCGATTTCCTTGGCGACGGTAACGCCGTCCTTGGTGATGCGGGGCGCGCCGAAGCTCTTGTCGATCACGACGTTGCGGCCCTTGGGGCCCAGCGTGACCTTGACGGCATCAGCGAGGATGTCGACGCCGCGCAGAATGCGTTCGCGGGCGTCGCGGCCGAACTTTACGTCCTTGGCAGCCATGATGATTTCCTTTGAATGAAATGAAGTTGAGGAAGAAGGCCCGGCTGGATCAGCCGATCACGCCGAGGATGTCGGCTTCCTTCATGATCAGCAGGTCTTCGCCGCCGACCTTGACTTCGGTGCCCGACCACTTGCCGAACAGGACGCGGTCACCGACCTTGACGTCGAGCGGGGTGATCGTGCCGTTTTCGGCGCGGGCGCCCGAACCGATGGCAACGATTTCGCCCTCGGCGGGCTTTTCCTTGGCGCTATCGGGAATGATGATGCCGCCGGCGGTCTTTTCCTCGGCTTCGACTCGGCGCACGAGCACGCGGTCGTGCAGCGGACGGAAGGTCATGGGTATCTCCCTTGTTCCATGAAAATGAATTGGCACTTGGCACTCTCGGGGGGAGAGTGCCAGCATGCCGCATATGGGTGGGGGGAGAAGGGAGGTCAACCTCCGGCGCGCAAGTTTTTTAGGCCGGAAGGAGTCCCAGTGCGGCGCGGCGATGCCAGCGCCAGAGCAGCAGCGCGGCAACGACGATGAGGCCGACGGCAAGGCCGATCCATACGCCGAGGCCCTGCAGAGGGGTCATCAGGCCGAGCCACAGCGCGGTGCCGATGCCGGGAATCCAGTAGCCGAACAGGGCAATGCCCATTGGCACGCGCGTGTCCTGCAGGCCGCGCAGCAGCGCCGCACCAACCGCTTGCGCGCCGTCGAAGATCTGGAAGGCGGCGGCGACGACCATGTACTGCGTGGCAAGCTGCACCAGCCGTGCGTTGGCGGGGTCTGCCGGGTCGATATAGGCGGCGAGGATGAGGTTCGGGAAGACCAGCATCAGCGTCGCCATCGCGGCCATGAAGCCGATGCCGAGGACCATCGCGACCTGACCGGAGCGCGTGATCGCGGCCTTGTCGCGCGCGCCAAAGGCGAGGCCGACGCGGATCGTCGCGGCCTGGGCAATGCCGAAGGGGACCTGGAAGGTGAATGCGGCAAACTGCAGCGCGACGGTGTGGGCGGCCAGTTCTACTTCACCGATGCGGCCCATCAGGAAAGCGGCGCCATTGAACATGCCCGCCTCGGCAATGATCGTGGCGGTGATGGGAAGGCCGATGCGCAGCACATCGACGAAGCGCGTCCAGTCAGGCCGCCACCAGCGCCCGCCAAAGCGGTAGCGCTTGAGGCGGCGATCGCGGCGGATGACGACGACATAGGCCGCCAGCATGCAGGCGCTGGTGACGATGCTTGAAAGCGCCGAGCCGGTCAGGCCCATGGCGGGCGCGCCGAAGTGGCCGAAGACAAAGGTGTAGTTGCCCAGCGCGTTGACCGCGACGGCAAGGCCGTTGATCGCGGTACCGATCATCGGGCGGCCGAGCGTGGACACCACCGTGCGCAGCAGCGCGGCCATTACGGCCGGGATCGAGGCCCACATCAGCACGTTGAGGAACGGCACGGCGAGCGCGATGACGTCTTCGCTCTGCCCGGTGATCCGCATCAGCGGTCCGCCAAGCATGCACACACCCATCGCGCCAACTGCGGCAATGAATCCGGCCCAGCCTGCCATGCGCACGGTGCGGCGCACTTCACGCACGGCGTGGCGCCGAGCACCGATCTCTGCCGCGATCAGCGGGGAGGCCGCGCCGACAAGGCCGGTGAGACTCCAGATGAGCAGGCCGAACAGCGAGACCGAGAGCGCCGAGGCGGCAAGCGCCACGGGGCCGAGCCGCGCGACGAAGATAACGTCGACCGCGAAGACCGCCATCTGCAGCAGATTCGCGCCAACGAGCGGCGCGGCAAGATGCAGCGTCGCGCGCCATTCATCGCTCCAGCGGGTGGGGGCTGCCTCGAACATGGGGAGGCCCATAGGGGTTGTGGCGCGCAAAGAACAGGTGTTGTCGGCCTGCGGCTGCGCCCCTACCCTCATGGCCGGATCGGGGAGGGCGGCGGAATGGCGGCATCGGGGGCGCAGGAGGCACGGGTCGGCAATGGGGCCGATAACAGGGCCGATAACAGGGCCGATAACAGGGCAGTGACCGTACTTGTCGCGCTGCTGGGCCTCGCGGTGCTGCTCAATTTCGTCGATCGCGGCGCGATCGGCATCGCGGCGCCGTTGATGAAGGCGGACCTGCACCTCACCGCCACGCAGTTCGGCATCGCCGTTTCGGCCTTTTTCTGGCTCTATGGCCCAGCACACCCGTTGGTCGGGTGGCTGGCGGACCGGGTCTCGGTCTACCGCCTCTATGCCATGGGTGTGGCGGTGTGGGCCACCAGCACTTTGCTGACGGGCTTTGCCAGCGGCCTCACCGGCCTCATCCTGCTGCGCATGATGTTGGGTCTGGGCGAAAGCTGCGCCTTTTCGGGAAGTTCGAAGATGATCGCCCGCCATGTCCCGCCGGAGCGGCGCGGCCTGGCCAATGCGGTCGTGGGCGTCGGCATCGCGCTGGGGCCGGCCGTCGGCACGCTGGCGGGCGGCGCGATTCTTGGTGGTTGGGGCTGGCGGGCAATCTTCATCCTGTTCGGCGCGGGCACGCTGCTCTGGCTTGCGCCGTGGTTTGCCGCCGTGCGTGCGTTGCCGCAGGGCCGCGAACCCGCGCAGGCCAGCCTGCACATGCCCTATCTGCAGCTGCTTTCGCACCGCGCGCTGTGGCTGATGGGCCTGTGCAATGCGACGGCGAACTTCTGCGCCTTCTTTGTCGTCGTGTGGCTGCCGCTCTATCTCACCACCAGCCGCGGCTTTTCGATTGCGACAATGTCTGCCTTCGCCACCACGACTTACGTGGTTCAGGCCCTGTCATCGGTGGGCTGCGGCCAGGTTTCGGATCTTCTGATCCGGCGCGGACTCGATGAAGGTTTGGTGCGACGCCGGTTTGCCGTTCTCGGGCAGATCGGCATGGTCATCGGGGTGCTGGGCATCGCCTATGCAGCTTCGCCGGCGGCCGTGCTCGGCTGGCTCCTGTTGACGGGCGCGGCAATGGGCATCGGCCCCACGATGGTTTTCGCGCTGGGCCAGATTTACGCGGGGCCACGTCTCGCCGGCAGCTGGATCGGGTGGCAGACCGGCATAGCCAGCATTTCGGGAATCATCGGACCGATCGTGACCGGCGCGATCGTGGATGCGACGGGCTCCTACGTCGGCGCGTTTCTCTTTGTCGCCGGGGTGAGCGCGGTCGGCGCGCTGCTGTTCCAGTTTGCCCTGCCCCCGGTGCGGCAGATCGACATTCATTGAGGCCGCAAACAAAAAGGGCAGGCCTTGCGGCCCGCCCTTTCCGTCACACGGATGCTTCAAGACACCCGCGAAACTGCAAGATCTTACTTGATCTCGACGGTGCCGCCAGCGGCTTCGATCTTGGCCTTGATGTCCTCGGCCTCGGCCTTGTTGACACCTTCCTTGATCGCCTTCGGAGCCGATTCCACAAGGGTCTTGGCTTCGGTCAGGCCGAGGGCGGTGATCGCGCGCACTTCCTTGATGACCTGGATCTTCTTGCCGCCGTCGCCGGTCAGGATGACGTCGAATTCGGTCTTCTCTTCGACCGGAGCAGCGGCTTCGCCGCCACCGGCGGGCGCAGCAACGGCAACAGCAGCGGCGGCGCTGACGCCCCATGCTTCTTCGAGAGCCTTGGCGAGGTCAGCGGCTTCGAGAACGGTGAGCTTCGAAAGTTCTGCAACGAGATTGGCGATATCGGCCATGATGATAACTCCTCAATGTGATTTGCCCGGACGGGCGAATGATTGGAAAAACAGTCCGAAGATTGCGTTCGCCGGTTTTTGGCGCTTACGCGGCATCCTTCTCGGCGTAGGCAGCAAAGACACGAGCCAGCTTGGCCGCCGGAGCGGTCGTGAGCTGGGCGATCTTGGTCGCCGGAGCCTGAATGAGGCCGATGAGCTTGGCGCGCATCTCGTCGAGCGAGGGCATCGTGGCGAGTGCCTTGATCCCATCGACGTTGAGAACCACCGAACCCATTGCACCGCCAACGATTTCGAGCTTGTCGTTGGTCTTGGCGAAATCGACGATGACCTTGGCGGCCGCCACCGGATCCGCCGAAGCGGCGATGCCGGTGGGACCCGTGAAGAGGTCAACCATGCCCTCGTACGCGGTGCCCTTGGCGGCAATCTTGGCCAGACTGTTCTTCGCAACCTTGAACGAAGCGCCCGCCTCGCGGACCTTGATGCGCAGGGCAGTGGACTGGGCCACCGTCATGCCGAGGTTGCGGGTGATAACCACCGTGCCTGCCTCGTTGAACACCTCGGTCAGGAAGGCGACCGATTCGGCTTTCTGCGAACGATCCATGCCATACTCCTTCACATGTGGCCGAAGGGGGCATGCCCCCGACGACCGGCTACGTATGTCCATGGCACCAGGGGCACCACGGGCGAGTCCGTTGAGGGGGGAAGGAGCGTGCGGAAAACCGCACGAATGGCTGGCGTTCCGCATAGGAGCGGATCATCAGGCCGTGGGCGCTTTTGGCGCCCGGAATCTCTTTTCCCCGTCTAGGCTGGAGATTAAGCAGGAAGCCTGCGCCAGCTGTCTCGGACGGATGACTTTCTGAGCCGAAGCCCGTCTGGTCGGCGGGCGCATTGGCGCAAGCGCGGCGAAGAGTCAAGCAAACCGGGGCGTACTTCTGACTTGAGGCGCCAACAGAGGTGAGCGACGGGTGGGGCTTGAACCGCACGTCGTTCCGGTATTTCACGGTGCACTCTCCAGTTGTGCTACCGCCGTTCGCGACCGTCCTAACCGGTCGTCGCACATTGACAATGGTGCCCATCACCCCTATTTCGCCGGCTCTGCCCACCACTTCGAGCAAGGCGGTCCCATACGCGGGGGATTGCCCAGGAAGGAAGCGGTCCGGGTTTCGTCTGACGCGATGATGCCAATTACCACCGGGAATCCAGCTGGAATCCATGGGTGGCGTTTGGCGTTTCGTGCGTTGGCACCACACGCCGCGTGTGGTTTCCGCCGGGTTTCCTGCCCGGCCTGAGTGACAGACAAGAGGTTGAACCTTCCATGGCTACCAAGGCAACTCCCTCGGCCAAGCCGGCACGCGCCGGTTTCAAGAAGCGCATCCGCAAGATCTTCGGCGACATCCACGAAGTGGTGCAGATGCCGAATCTGATCGAGGTTCAGCGCGAAAGCTACGAGCAGTTCCTGCGTTCGGATCCGGCCACGGGCTATGTCTCGGGTCTGGAGAAGACGCTGCGCTCGGTCTTCCCGATCCAGGACTTCGCCGGCACCGCCAGCCTCGATATCAAGGAGCGCGACGGCTATGTGCTCGAGGCGCCGAAGTACGACGTCAACGAGTGCCGCCAGCGCGGGATCACTTATGCCGCGCCGATGAAGGTGACGCTCAAGCTCGCGACTTTCGAAGTCGACAGCGAGACCGAGACCAAGAGCCTCATCGATATCAAGGAGCAGGACGTCTACATGGGCGATATCCCGCTCATGACCGACAACGGCACCTTCATCATCAACGGGACCGAACGCGTCATCGTCAGCCAGATGCACCGCTCGCCGGGCGTCCTGTTCGACCATGACCGCGGCAAGACCCACTCTTCGGGCAAGTATCTGTTTGCCGCACGCGTCATTCCTTATCGCGGTTCGTGGCTCGATTTCGAGTTCGACGCCAAGGACATCGTCAACGTCCGCATCGACCGCAAGCGCAAGCTGCCGGTGACGGCGCTGCTCTATGCGCTCGGCCTCAACGGCGAGCAGATCCTCGACTTCTTCTACGACAAAGTCGTGTGGGCGCGTGCCGAGGGCGGCTGGAAGGTGCCTTTCGTGCTCGACCAGTGGCGCGGTACGAAGCCCGCGTTCGACATCGTCGATGCCGCTTCGGGTGAAGTCGTGTTCCCCGCCGGCACCAAGATCAGCCCGCGCGCAGCCAACAAGGCGGCCAAGGACGGGTTGCAGAATCTGCTCATCCCGACCGAGGAAATCTTCGGCCGCTATGCCGCCAAGGACATGATCGACGAAAGCACCGGTCGCATCTGGATCGAGGCGGGCGACGAAGTTTCGCCTGAGAACCTCGAAGTGCTCGACCGCGCTGGTGTCGACGTGCTCGAACTGCTCGACATCGACCACGTGAACACGGGTCCGTGGATCCGCAACACGATGAAGGCCGACAAGGCCGAGGACCGCGACCAGGCACTTTCGGACATCTACCGCGTGATGCGCCCCGGCGAGCCGCCGACGCGCGAAACCGCTGAAGCGCTGTTCGACGGCCTGTTCTTCGATCCGGACCGCTATGACCTTTCGGCGGTGGGCCGCGTCAAGCTCAACATGCGTCTTGGCCTCGATTGCCCGGACACCATCACCACGCTGCGCACCGATGATATCCTCGCCGTGGTCAAGGAGCTGGTGAACCTCAAGGACGGCAAGGGCGAAGTCGACGACATCGACAACCTCGGCAACCGCCGTGTCCGTTCGGTGGGCGAGCTGCTGGAAAACCAGTACCGCGTCGGCCTGCTGCGCATGGAGCGCGCGGTGAAGGAGCGCATGAGCTCGGTCGACGTCTCGACCGTGATGCCGAACGACCTCATCAACGCGAAGCCCGCTGTGGCCGCGGTGCGCGAGTTCTTCGGTTCCTCGCAGCTCTCGCAGTTCATGGACCAGACCAACCCGCTTTCGGAAGTCACCCACAAGCGCCGCGTTTCGGCGCTCGGGCCGGGTGGTCTGACCCGCGAGCGCGCCGGCTTCGAAGTGCGCGACGTGCACCCGACGCACTATGGCCGCATCTGCCCGATTGAAACGCCGGAAGGCCCGAACATCGGTCTGATCAACTCGCTCAGCACCTTCGCCCGCGTCAACAAGTACGGCTTCATCGAGACGCCGTACCGCAAGGTCGTGGACCAGAAGGTCACCGGCGACGTGGTCTATCTCTCGGCGATGGAAGAGCAGAAGCACACCGTGGCGCAGGCCTCGGCCGAGCTCAATCCGGACGGTTCGTTCCAGGAAGAGCTCGTCTCGGCGCGGCAGAACGGCGAATTCGTAATGAGCCCGCGCGAGAACGTGACGCTCATGGACGTCAGCCCCAAGCAGCTGGTGTCGGTTGCCGCCTCGCTCATTCCGTTCCTTGAAAACGACGACGCCAACCGCGCGCTGATGGGCTCGAACATGCAGCGCCAGGCGGTGCCGCTGGTCAAGGCCGACGCGCCGTTCGTGGGCACCGGCATGGAAGAAACCGTTGCGCGCGATTCGGGCGCGGCGATTTCGGCGCTGCGTTCGGGCGTGGTCGATCAGGTCGACGCGACCCGCATCGTGATCCGCGCCTCGGGCGATATCGAACCCGGCCAGTCGGGCGTTGATATCTACCGCCTGCAGAAGTTCGAGCGTTCGAACCAGTCGACCTGCATCAACCAGCGTCCGCTGGTGAAGGTGGGCGATCTGATCGAAAAGGGCATGATCATCGCCGACGGTCCCTCGACCGAGTTCGGCGAGCTGGCGCTCGGCCGGAACGTGCTCGTCGCGTTCATGCCGTGGAATGGCTACAACTACGAAGACTCGATCCTGATCAGCGAACGCATCGTGAAGGAAGACGTCTTCACCTCGATCCACATCGAGGAGTTCGAAGTCATGGCCCGCGACACCAAGCTTGGGCCGGAAGACATCACCCGCGACATCCCGAACGTCGGCGAGGAAGCCCTGCGCAACCTCGACGAAGCGGGCATCGTCTACATCGGCGCCGAAGTGCACCCCGGTGACATTCTCGTCGGCAAGATCACGCCCAAGGGCGAATCGCCGATGACGCCGGAAGAGAAGCTGCTTCGCGCGATCTTCGGCGAAAAGGCGAGCGATGTGCGCGACACTTCGCTGCGTCTGCCGCCGGGCGTTTCGGGCACGATCGTCGATGTGCGCGTGTTCAACCGTCACGGCATCGAGATCGACGACCGTACCCGCGCGATCCAGAACGAGGAAATCGAACGCCTCGCCAAGGACCGCGAGGACGAGCGCGCGATCCTCAACCGCGCGACTTTCAACCGTCTCAGGGAAATGCTGGTCGGTGAGGTTTCGGCCGCAGCACCCAAGGGCGTGAAGAAGGGCGAAGAGATCACCGAGCAGGTGCTCGCCGATGTCGAGCGCCACGAGTGGTGGAAGTTCGCCCTCGCCGACGACGCGCGCCAGCAGCAGCTGGAAGCGGTCAAGGCACAGTACGACGCCGCCGTCCGCGCGATCCAGGAGAAGTTCGAGGACCGCAAGGAGAAGCTCGAACGCGGCGACGAACTGGCGCCCGGCGTGCTCAAGATGGTCAAGGTCTTCGTCGCGGTGAAGCGCAAGCTGCAGCCGGGCGACAAGATGGCCGGCCGTCATGGCAACAAGGGTATCATCAGCCGCATTCTGCCGCAGGAAGACATGCCGTTCCTCGAGGACGGCACGCCGGTCGACTTCGTGCTCAACCCGCTGGGCGTGCCTTCGCGCATGAACGTCGGACAGATCTTCGAAACGCACCTCGGCTGGGCCGCGCGTGGCCTCGGCAAGCGGATCGGCGCGGCGCTCGATGCGTGGCGCGAAGCCAATCCGAACCCCGAAGCCGGGCAGCCGCCTGAAGCGGTCCGCGACCTGCTCAAGGAGATCTACGGCGATAACTACACCGCCGAGATCGACGCGCGCAGCGATGATCAGATCGTCGACCTCGCCCAGTCGGTTCGCCAGGGCGTGCCGATGGGTTCGCCGGTGTTCGACGGCGCGGTCGAAAAGGACGTGACCGACATGCTGCGGCTCGCAGGCCTCGACGAATCGGGCCAGGTGACGCTCTATGACGGCCGCACCGGTGAGGCGTTCGACCGCAAGGTCACGGTGGGCATGAAGTACGTGCTCAAGCTCCACCACCTTGTCGACGACAAGATCCACGCACGTTCGATCGGGCCCTACAGCCTCGTCACCCAGCAGCCGCTGGGCGGCAAGGCGCAGTTCGGCGGCCAGCGCTTCGGCGAAATGGAAGTCTGGGCGCTGCAGGCCTATGGCGCTGCGTACACGCTGCAGGAAATGCTGACGGTGAAGTCCGACGACGTGGTCGGCCGCACCAAGGTTTACGAAGCGATCGTCAAGGGTGACGACACCTTCGAGGCCGGCATTCCCGAGAGCTTCAATGTGCTCGTCAAGGAAATGCGCAGCCTGGGTCTCAACGTCGAACTTTCGTCGATCGACGAGCCGGACGACGATGACGGGATGCCGATGGCGGCGGAGTGACAGTCGAATGGCCGGCGCGGCACCTGCCCGCCGGCCAACTGACTGATCGCCCTTAGAGTTTCCCTCCAAGCGAGGAATGAAGAATGAACGACCTTACCAAGTTCACCAACCAGATCGCCAAGCCCGAGACGTTCGACCAGATCCAGATCGGTCTGGCGAGCCCCGAGCGCATCCGCAGCTGGTCCTTCGGCGAAATCAAGAAGCCGGAAACGATCAACTACCGCACGTTCAAGCCCGAGCGTGACGGCCTGTTCTGCGCGCGCATCTTCGGCCCGGTGAAGGACTACGAGTGCCTCTGCGGCAAGTACAAGCGCATGAAGTACAAGGGCGTCGTCTGCGAGAAGTGCGGCGTCGAAGTCACCGTCACCAAGGTGCGCCGCGAGCGCATGGGCCACATCGAGCTGGCCGCGCCGGTCGCGCACATCTGGTTCCTGAAGTCGCTGCCTTCGCGCATCGGCCTGCTGCTCGACATGCAGCTCAAGCAGCTTGAGCGCATCCTCTACTTCGAGAGCTATGTCGTGATCGAGCCGGGTATCACCCCGCTCGAGCGCTACCAGCTGCTCACCGAAGACGAACTGCTCGACGCGCAGGACGAGTACGGCGAAGACGCGTTCTCGGCCGGAATCGGCGCCGAGGCGGTCAAGCAGATGCTGATGGACCTCGACCTCGAGCAGGAACGCAAGGACCTGCTGGAGGAACTCGCCACCACCAAGAGCGAGCTGAAGCCCAAGAAGATCATCAAGCGCCTGAAGGTCGTCGAATCGTTCATCGATTCGGGCAACCGTCCGGAGTGGATGATCCTCGACGTGATCCCGGTCATCCCGCCCGAACTGCGCCCGCTGGTGCCGCTCGATGGTGGCCGTTTCGCGACTTCGGATCTCAACGATCTCTATCGCCGCGTCATCAACCGCAACAACCGCCTCAAGCGCCTGATCGAGCTGCGCGCGCCGGACATCATCGTCCGCAACGAAAAGCGCATGCTGCAGGAAGCGGTTGACGCGCTGTTCGACAACGGCCGCCGCGGCCGCATCATCACGGGCGCCAACAAGCGTCCGCTGAAGTCGCTGTCCGACATGCTCAAGGGCAAGCAGGGCCGCTTCCGCCAGAACCTGCTCGGCAAGCGCGTCGACTATTCGGGCCGTTCGGTGATCGTGACCGGTCCCGAGCTCAAGCTGCACCAGTGCGGCCTGCCCAAGAAGATGGCGCTCGAGCTGTTCAAGCCGTTCATCTACGCCCGCCTCGATGCCAAGGGTCTCTCGATGACCCTGAAGCAGGCCAAGAAGTGGGTCGAGAAGGAGCGCAAGGAAGTCTGGGACATCCTGGATGAAGTGATCCGCGAGCACCCGGTGATGCTGAACCGCGCACCGACGCTCCACCGCCTTGGCATCCAGGCTTTCGAGCCCGTGCTGATCGAAGGCAAGGCGATCCAGCTGCACCCGCTCGTCTGCTCGGCGTTCAACGCTGACTTCGACGGTGACCAGATGGCCGTCCACGTGCCGCTTTCGCTGGAAGCCCAGCTCGAAGCGCGCGTGCTGATGATGTCGACCAACAACATCCTTTCGCCTGCCAACGGCAAGCCGATCATCGTGCCTTCGCAGGACATGGTGCTGGGCCTCTATTACCTGTCGATGGACCGTCAGGGTGAGCCGGGCGAAGGCATGATGATGGCCGACATGGCTGAAGTGCATCAGGCGCTGTTCGCCGGTGCCGTCACCATGCACACCAAGATCGTGGCGCGCGTGCCGCAGACCGACGAGAGCGGGAAGCAGTACCTCAAGCGTTACAACACGACGCCGGGCCGCATGCTGATCGGCGAATGCCTGCCCAAGAGCAGCACGGTTCCCTTCGAGCTGGTCAACCGCCTGCTCACCAAGAAGGAAATCGCCGACGTCATCGATCAGGTCTATCGCCACACCGGCCAGAAGGACACGGTGCTGTTTGCCGACGCGATCATGGCGCTGGGCTTCCGCAATGCGTTCAAGGCGGGCATTTCGTTCGGCAAGGACGACATGATCATCCCCGACAGCAAGGACGCGCTGGTGGGTGAGACCAAGGAACTGGTGGCCGACTACGAGCAGCAGTATCAGGACGGTCTGATCACCCAGCAGGAAAAGTACAACAAGGTGATCGACGCCTGGAGCCGTTGCGGCGATCAGGTGGCGGCGGCCATGATGGAAGAGATCAAGGCCACTCCGCTCGACGATCAGGGCCGTGAGGCGCAGGTCAACTCGATCTACATGATGAGCCATTCGGGCGCGCGCGGTTCGCCGACGCAGATGAAGCAGCTCGCCGGTATGCGCGGCCTGATGGCCAAGCCTTCGGGCGAAATCATCGAAACGCCGATCATTTCGAACTTCAAGGAAGGTCTGACCGTCCTTGAGTACTTCAACTCGACCCACGGCGCTCGTAAGGGTCTTGCGGATACCGCGTTGAAGACTGCCAACTCGGGCTATCTGACGCGCCGTCTTGTCGACGTTTCGCAGGACTGCGTCGTCACCATCGACGATTGCGGCACCGAGCGGGCGCTCGAAATGCGCGCGATCGTGCAGGGCGGCGCGACGATCGCCTCGCTTGGCGAGCGCATTCTGGGCCGCACGCTGGCCGAGGACATGATCGAGGCCAAGACCGGCGAAGTGCTGATGCCCAAGGGTACGCTGCTCGACGAAGCCGCGATCACGAAGATCGAGGCTGCGGGCGCACAGTCGGCGCGCATCCGCTCGCCGCTGATCTGCGCGGCGCAAGTCGGCGTGTGCGGCACCTGCTATGGCCGCGACCTTGCGCGCGGTACGCCGGTGAACATCGGTGAAGCGGTCGGCGTCATCGCGGCGCAGTCGATCGGTGAGCCGGGCACGCAGCTGACCATGCGTACGTTCCACATCGGTGGTGCTGCGCAGGTCAACGAGCAGTCCAACCTCGAATCGCTGTGCGACGGTACTGTGGTGTACCGTGATATCCCGACAATCACCGACTCGCGCGGTCGCCGCCTCAGCCTTGCCCGCAACGGCGAGATCGTGGTGCTCGACAACGAGGGCCGTGAACGCGCGATGCACCGCGTGCCCTACGGTACGCACCTGATCCACGAGAACGGGGCCACGGTGAAGCTGGGCGAACGCCTGGCCGAGTGGGATCCGTTCACCCTGCCGGTGATCACCGACAAGCCGGGTGTGGTCCGCTATCAGGACCTCATCGACGGCCGCACGCTGACCGAACTGGTCGACGACGCGACCGGCATCGCCCAGCGCGTCGTGACCGAAAACCGCGCTGGTGGGCGCGCGAAGAAGGAAGATCTCCGTCCGCGCCTGACCCTGCTTGACGAGAACTCGGGTGAAACCGGCCGCTATCTGATGGCGCCGGGCACCACGCTTTCGGTCGAGGATGGCCAGACGGTTCAGGCAGGTGACGTGCTGGCGCGTGCCAGCCGCGAAGCCGCCAAGACCCGCGACATCACCGGCGGTCTGCCGCGCGTGGCCGAACTGTTCGAAGCGCGCATCCCGAAGGACAACGCGATCATCGCGAAGATCTCGGGCCGCATCGAATTCGTTCGCGACTACAAGGCCAAGCGCAAGATCGCGATCATCCCCGAGGAAGGCGAGCCGGTCGAGTACCTGATCCCCAAGTCCAAGGTGATCGACGTTCAGGAAGGCGACTGGGTCAAGAAGGGCGATAACCTGATTTCCGGTTCGCCCAACCCGCATGACATTCTGGAAGTGATGGGGGTCGAGGCGCTGGCCGAGTACCTCGTTGCGGAAATCCAGGAAGTCTACCGTCTGCAGGGCGTGAAGATCAACGACAAGCACATCGAGGTGATCGTTCGCCAGATGCTGCAGAAGGTCGAGATCACCAACGGTGGCGATACCACGCTGCTGGCTGGTGAGCAGGTCGATCTGGAAGAAATGAACGAATACAACGCCAAGCTGGCTCCGGGCATGGCCCCGGCCGAAGGCAAGCCGGTGCTGCTGGGCATCACCAAGGCTTCGCTGCAGACGCGTTCGTTCATCTCGGCGGCTTCGTTCCAGGAAACCACCCGCGTGCTCACGCAGGCGGCGGTCGAAGGCAAGCGGGACTCGCTGATCGGCCTCAAGGAGAACGTGATCGTCGGCCGCCTGATCCCGGCAGGCACGGGTGCGGGCATGAACCGTCTGCGCGTTGCGGCCACCAGCCGCGATGCCGCGCTGCGCGCTTCGTACCGCAAGCTGCAGGAATCGCTCATCGCGCCCGCTTCGGCAGCCGAAGAGCATGCCGCAGAGCTGGCACAGGGCCCGGAAGCGGCAATCGGCAACGATCCGCTCGCGGCCGTCGAGGGTGAAACCCACGGTCTCGACGCCGATGCCGGTGATTACCTGATCGAGGGTGACGAGGCCTGATCGGCTGAACCACCCCGGTGCTTGAACTGAAGACCCCGCCGGCCCTGCCGGCGGGGTTTTTGGTTTCATGGCAAGGTCGTACGTAGTTTTTGCAGGGTTACCGAGCGGCTCGTGGCAAGGCCTTGGTGCGTAGAGCTCCGGCAAAGGACGCCTTTCTCCGGCAGTCCCGAATCGGAGTTATCTGCATGCTCAGCGATAAGGCGCGTATCGGCGCCCGGCTTCTGATTGGCCTGCTCCTGGCGATCATCGCGCTCGCCTCGGCCGTGGTCTACGCCATCCGCGCCGATGGTCCGATGACGCAGGACAGCGCGCTTCAGGCCGAGATGCTTGCGGACGTGCTGCCGCCGCCGGCGTTCGTAGTCGAACCTTATCTCAACGCCTCGCTGATCTTGCGCGATCCCGTACGCGCCGGAGCCTATCTGGACGAACTCAAGGATGAGCGTGCCGAGTTCGAGGCGCGCAAGGCCTACTGGAAGACCGCGCCGGTGCCCGGGCCGCTGCGCCAGCCCCTGAACGACACGATCGCCGCGGCCGAAAGGTTCTGGCAGGTCATGGACAGCAAGTTCCTCCCCGCCGTGTCGAGCGGCAATCGCACGGCGATGGAAGAGGCCTTCTCCATGGATATCGCGCCGATCTACCGCGTGCAGCGCGACCAGGTGCGCAGCATCGTTGCGCTGAGCCGCACGTACAGCGCCGAAACGGCCGGTAACAACGTGAAGATGACCGGTCTGGCGCTGACGGGCCTTGCCGTGCTGGCTTTAGGCATGGTCGGCCTGATCCTGTGGTGCGCACGCGCCGCGCAGAAGCTGGTGGTAACGCCGCTGGTGGACACTGCAGCGGCGATGCAGCGCATGGCAGATGGCGACACCAGCGTCCCGATCGAAGGCACTGCGCGGCCTGACGAGATCGGGCAGGTCGCCCGTGCGATGCAGGTATTTCGCGAGGCGGAGGAGTGGCGCCGGCAAGCCGCGAATGAGCAGACAGCCGTGGTCGAGGCCCTTTCGGCGGGGCTTGCACGGCTTGCGGCCAAGGACCTTGAGCATCAGCTCGATCAGTCTTTCCCGCCCGCCTATGAGACGCTGCGCGAGAATTACAACGCGGCCGTGGCCTCGCTGGCGGAAGCGCTGCGTATCGTGCGAGTCGGTACGGCGAGCGTGCAGGGCAGCATCTCCGAAATCGGCGCGGCGGCGCAGGATCTGGCCTCGCGCAATGAGGCGCAGGCCGCGCGGCTCGCTCAGACCGCAAGCGCGATGAACGCCGTGACCGGCATCGTCCACGAGACAGCGAGCGGCGCGCAGGCCGTGAGCCAGACCATCGCGCAGGCCGACCGCGAGGCCGGCGAGGGCGGCGAAGTCGTGCGGCGGGCGATCGAGGCGATGGCGGCCATCGAGCATTCCGCGCAGGAAATCGGCCAGATCATCAGTGTGATCGACGGAATTGCGTTTCAGACCAATCTTCTCGCGCTCAATGCCGGGGTCGAGGCGGCGCGCGCCGGGGAGGCGGGCAAGGGCTTCGCGGTGGTCGCCACCGAAGTGCGGGCGCTCGCCCAGCGCAGCGCCGATGCAGCGCAGAGCATCAAGACACTGATTACCGCCAGCGGGGAGCAAGTGGGCGCGGGTGTCGAACTGGTGCGGGATAGCGGCACCCGGCTCGAGGCGATCCTGCGGCGAATCAGCGAAATCGGTGCGCTGACGGGCAGCATCGCCGGATCTGCAACACGCCAGGCCGCGAGCCTCAGCCAGATCAACACGGCGATGGGCGAAATGGACCGGATGACGCAGCAGAACGCGGCGATGGTGGAAGAATCCTCCGCCGCGACGCGCAACCTCGCCGCCGAAGCCTTGCGCCTCAACGAACTGGTGGCGACGTTCCGCACCCGCGATAGGGCGCACCGGCCGGCGGCGGTCGTCGCGCCCGCTACGATGCGACGCAAGTCCGTGATCAAGGGTTCGTCCGGCCGGTTGCCGCTCGCGCTGGCGAGTTGACCGGTCAGCCGTTCGCGCAGGCCATCCGTTCCAGCGCGGCGAAGCTGTCGAGCACGCCGGGATCGGCGAACGGCGCTACTTGCGCGAGGATCACGCCAGCGAGATCGCGGTCGGTATCGATCCAGTAATAGCAGTTGAAGATGCCAGCCCAGTGCAGGCTGCCCGGCGAACGGCCGGCGGGGCCGGTTTCTGTGTTGACGAGGAAGCCGCCCAGCGTCCAGCCGCCGCGCTGGCCGGGGAGCGGATTGAATGCACTGGCGAAGCTGGGCATCGCGGTGGTCATCTCGCCCGCGGAGAGGTGCGCCGGGAGCGCATCCTCGCGCGCGATCCGGGCCATTTCCGCTGACAGCACGCGCACCCCGTCGAGTTCGCCGCCGCGCAGGATCATGCGCAGGAAGCGGGCATAATCGCCTGCGGTCGAGGAGAGGCCGCCGCCGCCGTTGTGATATTCACCGCCGCCAAGCACCATGCCTTGCGTCTTGAAGCCGCCCTCGGCCTCGCGCACATGGACTTGCGCCTCATGAGCATCCCATTCGGCGCGGAAGCGGGTCTGGGTCATCCCCAGCGGGCCGGTGATCTCCTGTTCGAACCATTCGCCCAGGGTCATGCCAGTCACGGCTTCAACGGCAAGGCCGGCCCAGTCGATCCCGACCCCGTATTGCCATTTGGTGCCGGGATCGAAGCATAGCGGCAGATCGAGGCTGGCGCGCTTGCCGGCGGCCATCTTGCCGGTGGCCATGGCGTGGCGCAGCAGATCGGCATCCATGAAGGTATAGCCGCAGCCCGACGTGTGCAGCAGCAGGTGGCGCAGCGTAACCGGGGTTGCGGCCGGGCGCAGGATCGGCGCACCATCAGCGTCGAACCCGTCCAGCACTTGCGGCTCGGCCAGTTCGGGCAGGATCGGTCCGACGGGTGCATCGAGATCGAGCTTGCCGCGTTCGACCAGCTGCAGCACCGCGACGCTGGTGAGCGCCTTGGTCATCGAGGCAATCTGGAACAGCGTATCCTCGCGCATCGGCACGCCGTTCACGGCATCGGCCATCCCGGACACGTGCTGGTAGCGCGTTTCCTTGCTGTCGGTGATCAGCGCGACAGCGCCGGGCAGGTTGGCAGCCGCAACAACGGCCTCGAATTCGGCGATGCCCTTCATCTCTCTTCCCCCAGTTTGTCCGCCGGCTCCCTTCAGCAGGAGCCTGTGCGATCAGCGCGGCTTGCGGTGCTCGCCCTTGACCCAGCGCACCGTGCCCGAGCTGGCGCGCATCACGACGCTTTCGGTCGTCATCACCCCGCTCTTGTTGACCTTGACGCCCGCGAGCAGCGAACCATCAGTCACGCCGGTGGCGGCGAAGATGCAGTCACCCTTGGCGAGTTCCTTGAGGTCGTAGACCTTGTTCAGGTCCGTGATGCCCCACTTGCGCGCGCGGGCCTTTTCGTCCTCGTTGCGGAACAGCAGGCGGCCCTTGAACTGTCCGCCGACGCAGCGCAGCGCTGCCGCCGCCAGAACGCCTTCGGGCGCGCCGCCGGTGCCCATGTAGAGATCGATGCCGGTGTCCTCGTTGGTCACCGCGATCACGCCGGCAACGTCGCCATCCGGGATCAGGCTGATACCGCAGCCCAGCGCGCGCAATTCGGCGATAAGGTCGGAGTGGCGCGGCCGGTCGAGCACGCAAACGATGATATCTTCAGGCTCGACGCCCTTCGCAGCAGCTACGGCCTTGACGTTTTCGCTGGGCGAGCGGCCCAGATCGATGATGCCATCGGGATAGCCAGGGCCGACCGCGAGCTTATCCATGTAGACGTCCGGCGCGTTGAGCAGGCCGCCTTCCTCCGCAACGGCGAGCACGGCGAGCGCATTGGGCCCGGCCTTGGCGGTGATCGTGGTGCCTTCGAGCGGATCGAGTGCGATGTCGATCTTGGGGCCCTTGCCCGGTGCGGCGCCGACCTTTTCGCCGATGTAGAGCATGGGCGCCTCGTCGCGCTCGCCCTCACCGATCACCACGGTGCCGTCCATATAGAGTTCGTTGAAGGCTGCGCGCATGGCTTCAACCGCGGCGGCGTCTGCTGCTTTTTCGTCACCGCGCCCGATCAGGCGGGCGGCCCCGATTGCGGCGGCTTCGGTGACGCGGACCATCTCGAGGACGAGGACGCGGTCGAGAACCTGCGAGGCGGCTGGGGCGGGGCGCGTGTCGGTCACATTGACTCCTGAGGCTCGTTGGCGGAAGCTACCCCTCGCCCTAGACGGGAGTATGCAGGGTTGTCGAGGCGCGGAATGGTCTACAAGTACGCGCCCAAGTTGATCTTGCGCGCATTCCTATGCGTAAACCTGTCGATCATGGCAATGGGGACGGCGCGGGCGCAGTCCGCACCGGCTTCAGATGCGGCGCAAGCGCCCGCGGCAAGTGCCGCCGCACCGGCTGATTCTGCGGCTGCCGATACCAATGCCCAGATCGCGCAGCGGCTGCTGACCGCAGGCCAGCCCAAGAAATGCGAGAAATCCGGACCGGACGGCGCGATCGTCGTCTGCGGCGGGCGCGAGGCGAACGAGAAGGAGCGCCTGCCGCTGCGGGGCGAGCTTGATTCGGCGCACTCCACCCGCGATGGACTGCCGCGCGCGCCCAATGTCAGCGGGCTGCCCGATTGCAGCCGGGGTTGCATCGGCTTCGGTTCGGTCCCGGCGCCGATGTATTTCTTCGATATCACCAAGCTGCCCGAGGCACCGCCCGATTCGGATGCGGACAGGATCGCGCGCGGAGAGATCAGGGCGCCGTGATCGCAAAGACGGTTGGGCTTACGGCTCCTGGATCAGCCGCAGCAGGCTGCCGTCCGGATCGATGAGCGCGCCGACCAGCCCGCCCCAGGCCTCGCGCTTCGGGCGGTGCAGGCGCGGCCAGCCGGAGGTCTTCTCCGGGATGCCCGCAGCGACGAGTTCCGCATAGAAGCCTTCGACATCAGCCAGTCTGAGGCAACTGCCGAACGAACTCGTGGCCGGATCGAGATCGGGATAGGGAAAGAACTCGAGGGTGAGGCCGCCGCGTTTCAGAATCATCCAGCCCGTGTCGCGCCATGATTCGCTGAAGCCGATCGCCGCGTAGAACCGCGCCGTTGCCTCAAAGCTGCGCGAAGGCAGGTTGGGCGTGGCCCGATCACTCACGGCTCCGGTCAAGGCGGATCAATCCTCGAGAATGTGCATCACCAGCGGCGGTGCGGCGAGGCTGGACGAGCCTTCGAGCAGGCGCAGCGCTTCGGCGATCGCACTTTCCGGGCCTTCGTGCGTCACCATGGCGACGAGCACGGACTCGGTGCTGCCGATCGCGGCGCGGCTCTTCTGGATCAGGCTTTCGATCGAAACCCCGGCATCGCGCATCGCGGCAGTGATCTCCGCCAGCACGCCGGGGCGGTCGGCCACGGTGAAGCGCAGATAGGCCTTGCCGGTGCGGTGGCCGCTATCCGCCGGAGCAGCGCTTTCCAGTTCGGCAGCGGGGATCGAGAACGGCGCGCCGATATCGCCGCGCGCGATGTCGATAAGGTCTGCAACGACGGCGCTCGCAGTCGGCCCATCGCCCGCGCCTGCGCCCTGGAACAGCAGCCGGCCCACAAAGTTGCCTTCCGCGACGACTGCATTGGTTGCCCCGTCGACATGGGCGAGCGGGTGATCGCGGTGGACCAGCATGGGGTGCACGCGCTGGAACAGGCGGCGCTGCCCGGCGGCGTCGATCTCGGTCTCGGCCATGCCGATCAGGCGGATGTAGTAGCCCAGCGCATCGGCCTGCGCGATATCGGCAGCGAGCACGCGGCGGATGCCGGTAGCCGCAACGGGGCCGAAATCGACTGCGGTGCCGAATGCGATGCTCGAAAGAATTGCGAGTTTGTGCGCCGCGTCGATCCCGTCGATATCGAAAGTGGGATCGCTTTCAGCATAGCCCTTGGCCTGCGCCTCGGCCAGGACGGCGGCGAAATCGCGGCCGGTGTCTTCCATGGTCGAGAGGATGTAATTGCAGGTGCCGTTGAGGATCCCGTAAACGCGGTCAATGTGATTGGCCGCCGCGCCTTCCTTGAGCGCCTTGATCACCGGGATCCCGCCAGCCACCGCCGCTTCGAACTTGAAGGCGACCTTCGCCGCCTCGGCCTTGGTGGCAAGTTCGAGGCCATGGTGCGCAATCATCGCCTTGTTGGCGGTGACGAGCGCCTTGCCTGCCTCGAATGTCGTGCGCGCCAGCGCCAGCGCCGGGCCGTCGGCACCGCCGACAAGCTCGACCACGACATCGACATCAGGCCGCTCGCCAAGGATCACCATGTCGTCTTCCCACGCATAGGAAGAAAGATCCACGCCGCGGTCCTTGCCGCGATTGCGGGCGCTGATCGCGCTGATCGTGATAGGGCGGCCGGCACGGCGCGTAATGAGGCCCGCGTTGGCCTCAAGCAGGCGGATAACGCCGCCTCCGACGGTGCCAAGGCCTGCCAGCGCGATGCGCAAAGGTTCGCTCATGATGATCCCCGTAAATTCTTATGGCGCGCCTTAGGGTAGCTGATCCCACCCCGCAACCGCCGGTAGCGAGTGCGTATCAGGGTGCGGCGCGCTTGCGAGCGCAGGGGCCGAGATCGGCCAGAACCTGGCCATAATCCTCTGCCGCGATTCGCCGATCGGCGAGCGTGGCGGAGATGTTTGCCCGGTCCGGCAGGCGAGCGGGCAAGCCGCAGGCGAGGCGGTACCAGGCCAGCGTGGAGGGGAGCGGTGGGCGTGCGGCCGAATCGACGATTTCGGTAAAGCTCACCCCCCAGGTCGTCGGCTGGCCGGGGCGCCTGAGCACCGAGATCGAGACCGGTGCGCCGGTCGCTGTGCCAAGGAACAGCTGGGTTTCACCCTCGCCGGCGAGATTGCCTGAGACGTGCAGCGCCTCGCGCAGTGCGGTGATCGCAGGCGGCGCATCTGGGCGGGTGGTCTCGGTCAGGATCGCCCGCAGCGTCGCCTCGCGCGCCGGTGTGAGCGCCAGCATGGCGTCTGGCGCGACGAGCTGGAGTTCGCCCGGTCTCTCCGGCACAGCGCGCGCCAGCACGAGGACTTGCGCCTTGCTCAGCTTGGGCGGCTTGCCGCGGGCATCGAGCGGGACATCGGCGAGAAAGCGGATCGATTCGCCGATATTGTCGCCGATCAGCAGCGCCTGCGTTCGGGCCTCTATATAGAGCCGGGCGCGGCCGGCGGGGAGGCCGGGCGCTTCCTCGGGCTTGAGGCGCACCGCCTTGCGCACTTCGGCCTTCACCACGACCTGCGCGGGCAGCGCAAGATCGACGAGATCGGCGTAGGCAAGGTCGGGATCCGCCTCGAGCCCTGGCGCCATCGGAACGGACAAAGCCGTTTCCTGTCCGTAACTTGCGGCTGCGCCGCCAAGGCTGAGCGTGGCTGCGGCGAGGAGCCCTGCCCACAATGGAAGGAATGTGCGTTTCCGGCGGGAACATCTGGTGCGGGGCATGGTTGAGTCCTTAGAATCGCTGGCGCCGAAAGGCGATGGCGGCTGTGCCAAGACGTGTTTCAGGCAGCGAAACCGTGAATTGAGGGTTAACCGATAAAGCATTTGCGCCCCTTTGGCTTCGGCGTTAAAGCTCGCCGTTGTCGGGGATTTCAACAATGAAAGCCCGCAAAAGCCGCCGCCGGGTTCCTTGCACCCGATGTCGGCGGTCCGGTTTGCCGGCAGGGTGGAATGAAATCGCTGGATTGGCCAATCGCGCTGGATGGGTGATTCCATGCGCGATTCCGTGAACGTAAGCATCCACCGGATGTGTGACGTTGCGGAGTATCAGGAGTTTTGGAGCTGAATGGCATACGCTGACCAACAGATGAGCGGTAACAAGATCACCGCGCTCATCATCGTTGCGATCCTTCATGTCGCCTTGGGCTACGCTCTGGTAACGGGGCTGGCTTACGAGGCGTACAAGAAGGTCAAAGAGGTGACCTCGGCGGTCAACATCGAGCCCGAGAAGCCGCCGGAAACGCCCCCGCCGCCCCCACCCCCGAAGGATCAGCCGCCGCCGCCCATCGTGGCGCCGCCGCCGCCGATCTCGTTCAACGCGCCTGCGCCACAGATCGAGACGGTGACTCAGGCACCGCCTCCGGCTCCGGTGTTCACGACGTCGGCTCCCCCGCCGCCGCCTCCGCCGCCGCCGCCCAAGTTCCAGCCGAAGGGCCCGGCCCCCAAGGGCAGCCCCGGCAATTGGGCGACGTCGAACGACTATCCTTCGCGCGCACTGCGTGAAGAGCGGGAAGGCGTGACTGGCTTCCGCGTGTCCGTTGGTACTGACGGCAAGGTCACGTCGTGCGAAGTCACCAGGTCGAGCGGTAGCCCCGATCTCGATCAGGCAACGTGCGACAACGTCCGCCGCCGCGCCCGCTTTGCGCCGGCGACCGACGGCGAAGGCAATCCCACAACCGGTTCGTACACCAACTCGATCCGGTGGGTGATTCCGAAGGACTGACCTTACAGGCGCGGCCTTCCCTCGGGGAGGGCCGCGGCGCCCGAGCTTACCTAAATTGACCCCGTTTACGATATATTGAAGAGGAAGACCCGAATGCTCATCCACACGCTCGCCGCAGCTGCCGCTTCTGCCGCGCCCCAGAACAAGTTTGGTATCGCGGAAGTTCTGTTTCCTGGTGGCAAGCCCGCCTGGATTCCGCTGACCACCTTCACCATCCTTCTGATCATGTCGGTCGGTTCGTTCTTCATCCTCTTCACGAAGTGGGCGGAGCAGGCCAAGCTCATGAAGCAGTATCAGTCGCTTGCGGCCTTCTGGCGCGCTCCGACGATGCGTGAAGGCGCGACCAAGCTCGAGAAGAACTCGGCATGGCGCCAGATCGTCGACGACGGTCTCTCGGCCGAAGACGCTGCCGGCAAGATGGACGAGACCGAAGGTCACGACTGGATGCACGGTTCGCTCGCCCGTTCGGAATCGACGATCAACTCGAAGCTCGCAGGCGGCCTGCCGTTCCTCGCGACCGTCGGTGCGACCGCGCCGTTCATCGGTCTGTTCGGTACCGTGGTCGGCATCTACGGCGCGCTCATCAACATCGGCATCGCCGGTTCGGCTTCGATCGACAAGGTCGCGGGTCCGGTCGGTGAAGCACTGATCATGACCGCGCTCGGTCTGCTCGTCGCGGTTCCCGCGGTGCTTGCCTACAACTACCTGCAGGCCCGCAACAAGCGCATCGCCGAACTGCTGACCGGCTTCAGCACCGACGTGCTCGCCAACCTCGCCTCGAAGGGCGTGGTCAAGCCTGCCGTGTCGGCTGCGCCGGCTGCCAAGCCCGCCGCTCCGGCTGCGGCTCCGGCCAAGAAGTAAGACCCGAAAACGCGGAGGCGAAGCGGGGATCGGTGGGCCAATCTGTAACAAGTTGGCCTGCCTCCCCTCTTCGGGAACAACGCGGGTTCCAGCCGGGGCTAAGAGGGCTCCAGAAGCCAGCAAAGACCCGGTTCACCGTGGAATGATCGGATAGGAACTAACCAATGGCAATTTCTGCAGGCGGCGCGGGCGGCCAAGAACGCCCAATGTCGGACATTAACACCACGCCGCTCGTGGACGTGATGCTCGTGCTGCTGATCATCTTCCTCATCGCGGTTCCGGTCGCGATCCAGACCGTCGAGAAGCTCAAGGTCCCTGTGCTGCCGTCTGAAGAGACGCAGGACAAGGTCGAGAACCTGCTCGTGACGGTGGTGTCGACCGATGCCGGCGGGCGCAGCCCGGGCCAGGGCGGCTATGAGGGCTCCTCGCGGACCGGCCAGTGCCGCGTCTACATCAACAACGTCACGCCGGTTGATAACAACGAACTCTACAAGATGGCGTTCGACCGGCTTGATGCGATCGTGAAGCGGGCCGGCGGCGCGCAGAACATGGAGCCCGACAAGATCCCCGAAGTGCACATCCGCGGCGACGTGAACGTCCCCTGGAAGTGCGTCGCCGGTACGATCTACAACGTGCAGATCGCGGGCTATCCGAAGGTCGGCTTCATCTCCACCCCGGTTGATCCGAACGGCTAACGCTAGTCAGTTTTGGCGCGACTTAACCCGGGCCAACGAGACCAAACAGGAGTACCCCCTATGGCAATGAGCGGCGGCAAAGACGATGGCTCGCCGATGATGGAAATGAACACGACGCCGCTGATCGACGTCATGCTCGTGCTCCTCATCATGTTCATCATCACCATCCCCGTGGCCACGCACTCGGTCAACATCGACTTGCCACAGGCGACTCCGCCGACGGACAAGCCGCATGTCGACCCGGTGAAGAACAAGCTGGTCCTGACCACCCAGAACGTGATTCTGTGGAACGGTTCGCCGATCACCGAGGGCAACCTTGTCTCGCTGCTTCAGGCGACCAAGGCGATGAACCCCGAGCCGGAACTTCAGTTCCAGCCCGAGGAATATGCCTCGTACGAAATCGCGAACCGGATGCTCAAGATCATCACCCAGGTGAAGGTCAGCAAGTTCGGCTTCGTGGGCAACGAGAACTTCGCGACGTTCAGCAAGTAACGACGCGGGCTCTCAGCCACAGACGACCAAGGGGCGGAGCGATCCGCCCCTTTTTCGTGGCAAAACGCAGTTTCAAATCAGGTCTGCCCGGAGATCGCAGCGTCCGCAAAGTGAAGGGTTTCGCGCGGAGGCGCGGAGGCGCGGAGAAGAATAGTGCGCGGCGTCGTGCAACGCTGCCGGGAATTTGCCTCGTGACGCGTAACTGCGGGCAGATCATCTGGCCATCCAGATATGCGGCTGCGCCGCTGGCCAACTCCTCGTGCTGGCTTCTCTCTGCGTCTCCGCGCCTCTGCGCGAAACCACTCTTCACTCCGGCCGCATCGCCGCTGAAGCGAGGGTTTCGGCCTCGAGCAGGAGTTCTTCATCCGCCATGCCTGCCGGCACCGATTCCCGCCCGATCATCACCATCAGCGGCACGGCCAGCGGCGTTACGCGGTCGAGCTCGACATGGACCAGTTCGGCAGCCGCGCGGTCGAGCAGCGCGCCGAGGCGGCCGACATCGGTCATTCGCGCGCGGGCATCGGCCCAGGCCGCCTCGAGCAGCAAGTGCTCAGGCTCGTGCTTGCGGAGTACATCGTAGATCAGGTCGGTCGAGAAAGTGACCTGCCGCCCGCTCTTGCGCGCGCCCGGCTGCTGACGTTCGACGAGGCCCGAGATCACCGCGACTTCGCGAAAGGCGCGGCGCAGCAGGTAAGAGTTCTGCACCCATTCGACGAATTCATCGGTGAGGATATCGGGCGAGAGGAGCCGCGCCGGATCCTTCACCGGGCGCAGGCCCCAGACGCCGAGGGCGTAGTCGTTGGCAACAAAACCCATCGGCGAGAGCCCTGCATCTTCCATGCGCCGGGTGATCAGCATGCCGAGCGACTGGTTCGCGTTCCACCCCTCGAACGTATAGTAGACGGTATAGGCCCGCCCGCCGTGCGGAAAGCTTTCGACGAGCAGTTCGCCGGGCGCGGGCAAGCGGCTTCGCCAGTCCTGCACTTCCAGCCACTCGCGCACATCGTCGGGAAAGCGACCCCAGCCGGTGCGGTCGGCCAGCATGGCCTGCACCCGGGTGGAGAGGTGGGTGGTCAGCGGCATGCGCGCGCCATTGTAGCTGGGGATCTGCCCGGCAGACTTCGCCCCGCGCACGATCAGCTCGAGATCGCGGACGCCTTCGACCTCGAGGTCCAGCCCGGCGAAGCGGAAGGTATCGCCCGGCTTCAGGCCTGCCCCGAAGCTTTCCTCCACCTTCCCCAGTGAACGACCGTTGCGGAAGCGCACTTCAAGCATTTCGGAATCGACGATGATCCCCGCGTTGAGGCGGTGCCGCGCAGCCTGCTGGGGATGGGTCAGCCGCCAGGTGCCATCCTTGAGCCGCACGATGCGCTGGAACCGGTCGTAGGCCCGCAGCGCATAGCCGCCGGTCGCGACAAACTGCAGCACCCGCTCCCAGATCGTTTCATCGACCCAGGCATAGGCCATTGAGGAGCGAACCTCGGCGAGCAGATCCGCTTCGCCGAACGGGCCCGCGCAGGCAATCGCCATGACGTGCTGGGCCAGCACATCGAGCCCGCCGGCACGGAAGTCCTCACCATCGCGCTGGCCCTCGTTCACGGCATCGCGCGCGGCCATGGCCTCGAGAAACTCGAACCGGTTCCCGGGTACGAGCATCGCGCGGCTCGGCTGATCGAGCCGGTGGTTGGCGCGCCCGATCCGCTGGAGCAGGCGCGAGGAACCCTTGGGCGCTCCCATCTGCACGACCATGTCGATATCGCCCCAATCGACGCCAAGATCGAGGCTGGCGGTGCAGACCAGCGCCCGCAGCTCGCCGCGCGCCATTGCACCTTCCACCTTGCGCCGCGCCTCCTTGGAGAGCGAGCCGTGGTGGATGCCGATGGGGAGCTTGTCCTCGTTGGCATCCCACAGCAGCTGGAAGATGTATTCGGCCAGGAACCGCGTGTTGGTGAAGACCAGCGTAGTGCGGTTGCGGCGGATCGCTTCGTAGAGCTGCGGCAGCGCCCACGCCGCCGCGTGCCCGCCCCATGGCACGCGCTGGCCATCGTCCGGGAGCAGGATCTCGACTTCGGCCGGCGCCCCGGCCTCGCCTTGGACCAGCACGGTGCTATCGAGATCGCCCCACGGCGCAAGCCAGGCGCGGAAGCTCTCCGGATCAGCCAGCGTGGCGGAAAGCGCAGCGCGGCGCAGCCCCGGCGCGAGGGCCTGAAGCCGCGTCAGCGCCAGCGCGAGCAGATCGCCGCGCTTGGAGGTGGCGAAGGCATGCACCTCATCGATCACCACGCGCTGCAGCGTGCTGAACAGCTGCGCGCTCTCGGGATAGCTGAGGAGGAGCGAAAGCGATTCGGGCGTGGTCAGCAGCACATGCGGCGGCCGCGCGCGCTGACGGGCCTTGCGGTCGGAGGGTGTATCACCGCTGCGGGTCTCGACCGTGATGGGGAGGCCCATCTCGGTGATCGGCGTGAGCAGGTTGCGCTGCACGTCATGCGCCAGCGCTTTCAGCGGTGAGACGTAGAGCGTGTGCAGCCCCTCGGGCGGCGGTGCCTCGCCAAGGCGTGAGGGGGTGAAGGCGGCGAGGGTAGGGAGGAAGCCCGCCAGCGTCTTGCCCGCGCCGGTATCGGCGACGAGCAGAGCGTGGCGTCCCGCGTCGTCAGCATCCAGCATCTTGGCCTGATGCCGCCGCACGCGCCAGCCGCGCCCGGTGAACCAGGCCTCGATTTCGGGAGGGATAGCGCTGCCGGTCACCCGCCAGACACTAGCGCCTTATGCCGGATGCCGCCAATTGCGTGTCGAGGGCAGCGAGCAAATGGGTGAGGCCTTCCTCGCTGGCGCTCTCCGCGCGGGCAGTGAGCATGGCCTCGGTGTTGGAGGCGCGCAGCAGCCACCAGCCGTGGGGGGTCGTGACTCGTACACCGTCGATGGCCACCATGTCTGCGCCATCAGCGGCGAGCCGGGCGCGCACTTCGTCGATCACGGCAAACTTGCGCGCTTCGTCCACCGCGAAGCGCAGCTCGGGCGTATTGACCATCACGGGCATGGCATCGTGCAGCTCCGTCACAGTCTGGCCAAGGCGGATAGTCGCCGCGATGAGCCTGACGGCGGCGTAGAGCGCATCATCGAATCCGTAGTAATCGTCCGCGAGGAACACGTGGCCGGTCACTTCGCCGCCCAACAGCGCGCCAGTCTCCTTCATTTTGGACTTGATGTGGCTGTGCCCGGCTTTCCACATCAGCGGGGTGCCGCCGAGCCTGCGGACCCGCTCGAACAAGGCGCCGCTGGCCTTTATATCCGCGATAACTGTCGCGCCTGCCTGCCTTTTCAGCACATCCTCGGCGAAGAGCATGACCAGCTCGTCGCCCGCCAGCGTGCGGCCATTGGCGTCGACAACTCCCAGCCGGTCCCCGTCGCCGTCGAATGCAAGTCCGAAGTCGAGCCGTCGTAACGCGACGGCCTCCCGCAAATCGGCGAGATTGGCGTCGACGGAGGGATCGGGATGATGACTGGGAAACGTTCCATCAACATGCGTGTGCAGCAGGACATGGCGGCCAAGGATACGGGCGCAAATGCGCTCGATCACCGGGCCGGCGGCGCCGTTGCCGGCATCCCAGCCGATCGCGAGGCGCTCCAAGGCGTCCGGCGCGATGCCCTCGAGCCCGGCGAGCAGTCGCTCGACATAAGCATCCATGATGTTGACGGACTCGGCCGTCCCGCTGCCCTGCGCCCAATCCCCCCTGGCAGCGAGGCGGCCGAGATCGAGTACATCTGGACCGAAGAACGGACCCCCGTGAAATACCATCTTGAAGCCATTTTGATCGGGGGGATTGTGGCTGCCAGTTATGTGAATGCCATCCTGCACCTCTGGCATTGAGGCCGCCGCGTAGTAGAGCATCGGTGTCGGGCCGAGGCCGATGCGGCAGACATCAACACCGCTGGCGCAGAGCCCGGCGACAAGTGCTTCTTCCAGCGCGGGTGAACTGAGGCGGCCGTCATAGCCGACGGCCACTGTGCGCCGTCCATCCCGCAGGACGCGCGTGGCGAAGCTGCGGCCAAGGGCGTAGGCGTCGCCGGGCCCGAGCGTTTTGCCGACCGTGCCGCGGATATCGTATTCGCGCAGCACGCTGGGGTGAAACTGGTGGCTCACCCTCGCAAGCCGCTCAGCGCGGTGAAAATGGGGTCATCACCCCCGTGCATCGGGCCCGCGCGCAGAAATGCGCGCAAGCAGAAGATCGCGCGCGGCATTGGCTTCGTGCACGGCATCGTTGGTGCCGCCGCGATCGGGGTGGACTTTCATCATCAGGCGGCGATGCGCGTCGATGATTTCGTCATAACCCGCGTCGGCCCGCAGGCCGAGCAAGTTGCGCGCGCGCTTTTCCGATGCTTCCTTCGCGCCCGGGCCCCAGAGTTCCCACGGCCAGCGGCCTGCCAGCATCTTGACCGCAAGACAGGCGAGTGCGGCGAGGACCAGGAACTTCAAAGCACGGGTTCCATCGCGAGTTGGCCCCGCTCCGGGATCCTGAGCGCAAGGCCCGCGACCAGTGTGCGCAGCTCCTGCCGCGCGACAAGGTGGCTGGTGCCAAGCTCGCCAAGATGCCCTTTGTCGAGCAGGGTGAGGCCGCTCGGGAACAGTTCGCGGTAGATCACGCGTTCGGAAAGGCCGCTGGCGATACGGAAGCCGACACGCTTGGAAAGCTCGATCAACGCCTGATCGATGCGCTTCTGGTTGCGCGCTTCGGTGTAGCCGGTGCGGTTGCGCACAACGACCCAGTCCATTTCCTTCCGCGCGTCCGTGATCGTCGCCATCGCGCGCTTCTTGCGGGCTTCCCAGATCAGTTCGGCATAGAAGGAGAGGCGGCGGACCTTGAAGGTTTCGGCATCGACCTGCCCGATCAGGTCGAAATCGACGAAACTGTCATTGAGCGGGGTGACGAGAGTATCGGCCTGTGTCGCCACATGGCGGGCAAGCGGATCGTCACGGCCGGGGGTGTCGAACACGATGAAATCGTGGCTCGCACCCAGTTCGCCGGCCATGGCATCGAGATCCTCGGTGCTGGTGCCGTCATTGACCGCGAAAGTCGCGGTCGGCAGCGTGATGGCGCGGCGGCGCATCGTTTCAGCGCGGTTCTCGAAGTAGCGGTGCATCGTGCGCTGGCGGGCATCGAGATCGATCGCTGCCACCCGCGCGCCTTGATAGGCCAGCGCGATCGCGACATGGACAGCCGTGGTGGACTTGCCGGTGCCGCCCTTTTCGTTGGCGAAGACGATTCGATAAGGGGCGGCGGACAAGCGATCATCCTTTCTGTGAGTGGCGGCCCCCCTTGCCGCCGGGCAGCGCTCGGGGCTAGAGGGCCATTCCCTTTCGGGGACTGTCAGCCCCGTTTCGGGGATTACTGGAGAGCCGTGGCGCGTGCAAATCCTGACTGCTCTGGAACCGCTGCGCACCGCGCTCGCTGCGCTGAAATCGGGGGACAATTCCGATCGGCCCCCGGAGCAGCCCATGGATCGACCGGTGCTGGCACTCGTGCCCACGATGGGCGCGCTGCATGAAGGCCACCTGACGCTTGTGCGCGAGGCGAAGGCCCGGGCGGTTCATGTGGTCGTCTCGATCTTCGTCAATCCGCGTCAGTTCGGCCCCAACGAGGACCTCGCGACCTATCCCCGCCAGCTCGAGGCCGATGCCGCGCTGCTCGAAGCGGAGGGTGTCGATGTGCTGTGGGCACCGACGGTCGAGGCAATCTATCCGCCGGGCTATGCGACGAGCGTGCAAGTGGGCGGGCTCGATGCGGTGCTGTGCGGCGCGGCGCGGCCCGGGCATTTCGACGGTGTAGCGACGGTCGTCACCAAGCTGTTCAACCAGGTCCAGCCCGATATCGCGCTGTTCGGCGAGAAGGACTGGCAGCAGCTCGCGATCATCCGCCGCATGGCGCGGGATCTGGATATGACACACCCGCGGGCCGAGCACATCATCGGCGTGCCGACAGTGCGCGAGGCGGACGGCCTCGCGATGAGCAGCCGCAACAAGTATCTGACGGCGCAGGAGCGCGCCGCCGCTCCGGCAATGAACCGGGCGATGCGTGCGGCCGCGGCGCGGATTATCGCGGGGGAGGCGGTGGCCGGCATCCTCGCCGACCTCACCGCCGAAGTGCTCGCCGCAGGCTTCCGCGTGGTGGACTACGCCGACTTGCGCGATGCGGCGACGCTGGAAGACTTGGCCAACTGGGATGGCAGTCCGGCGCGGCTGCTCGTGGCGGCGCATCTCGGCAAGGCACGTCTGATCGATAATGTGGCGGTAGTGGCCAGCCAAACCTGCTAGGCGTGCCAGCATGACCCAGATCCACAGGCTATCCGGTACCGTCGATGTCGATGGGCAACCCTACGAATGGGAGCTGCGCAGCGAGCCGCAGTGGAGCGAAAATCATGGCTGGAAGGGCATGACGATCAGCTTGCGGCGCAAAGACACGCAGCGCGAAGCCATGCTGGAGTTTCCCGCGCCCAAGCGCTTGATGAAAGGCCTGCCGCGCGGACGGCTACAGGTCAGCGATGCGGTTGTGATGCGTGGTATCCGCTCTGCACTCGATGCCGGATGGGAGCCTGAATCGCGCGGCAAGACGGTGGTGTTCATGGTCGATGCGGACGGCAACTAGGTTGAGCGCTGCAGCCAAGTCATGGGACGGCGCGCAGGTCCGCAAGTGGCTGGAATGCCGGCAGGAAGCCGCACGGCTCGATCAGGTGGTGGCGGACAAGCGCGGCTATTCCGCGCAGGACGATTACGACAAGGCGGCAGCGGAGGAATGGGTCTGCCGGGCCTTGCGGATCGCGGCCAGCAAGGATGACCGGGCCGCATTGGCCGATCGCCTCAAGGACTTGCTCGGCCAGGAGGAATACCCGGTCACGGGGATCTACGATGATCGCCGGTTCGAGCGCTATGTCAGGGCCATGCTCAGGAAACTGGCGAAGATGACCAAGGCGGGCGAAGGGTTCGAGAATACGCTGCGCTTTCAGTAAGTGCGGCGGTGCCGGGCCTGCATTGCCTGAGCCGCAGGACGATCTATGAGAGCCGCCATGCAGAATCGACAGGATCACTTCGCCTATTGTGTGCAGCTGTTTGGCGGCACCACGGCCTTTGCGCGCCGCCTCAGGATCGACGAGCGCGCGATCCGGCGGTTCATCAATGGCGAGCGGCCGATCAGCGACGGTCTGTTGGCGCACACCGCGAAGGCCTTGCGCGAGCTCAGCGCTGAAGCGACCGCTGCTGCGGATCAGATCGCAGACATGCCGAGCGATTCGTAGGCGGTCCTCAGCTGTCTGCGGTTTCGGGGGCGGCGGCGCTCTTCATCTGCAAATAGGCCTGCTCCCGCGCCTCGGGTGCCAAGGACAAGAGATACCTGCTGGCCTCCTTGTAGGTCAGAAATGGCCGGCCATCGGCACAAATGGGCACGGTGCGACCGTTGAAGATCCGGCGCAGAAAGCGCCGCTCCGGCCTGCCCAGTGTTTCATCAAGCTCTTCAGTGATGGTGATTTCCTGCCAATTGCAGTTCAGGGCTTTTGAGGACCGCCCCGCGCGACTTCGTAGAGGAAGTCCGCGAAGAGGGTCGCCTGCTGGTCGAAGCCGAGTTCCTTGGGGTTGTTGCTGTCGATCAGGAACCATTCGTCGGGGGCATGGGCACCGCCGCCGCGCCCGGCACCGAACGAGCCTGCGGGCAAGCGCAGCGGCGGCCCGGTGAAGATCACCCCCGGCCAGCTGCCGGCAGACCGCGCCGACATGGTCTGCGGGATCTTTGCGCCGGCCAGCGCCGCTTGCTCGGCCTTGATCAGCGCGCTGTTCTCGTCGGTCTGGGTCGGGCCGTAGCCGCCGCTTACGTTGACCTCGATATCGCCGAAGCCGCGCTTGGCGAGGTGGGCTTTCAGCTTTTCGACGACTTCGTCCTTGGTCATGTCCGGCACCAGCCGCAGGTCGATCTTGGCTTCCGCTCGGCCGGGCAGGATGGTCTTGCCGCCGGGGCCCATATAGCCGCTGACCAGCCCCTGAATGTTGACGGTGGGCTGCGAGGCGAGACGGTATGAGGCGGTGAGATAATCCTCACCGGCGTACCATTGCTTGATGCCTAGGCTCTTCTTGTCGTCCGCCTCATTGCCGGCCGCGACATCGGCGGCGATCAGCTGCTTCTGGCGCTCGGTCAGCGGTTTCACGTTGTCGAACCAGCCATCGATGGCAGGGGTGTGGCCATCGTCCGCGCCGAGCGTGTTCAGCGCCTTGATGAGGTGCCACGCCGGGCTATCGACATTGGCCATCAGGCTGGAATGGATGTCCTTCGTCGGCCCCTTGCCCCACTTTTCGCCGCTTGCGATCAATTGCAGCTCGACCGCGCCTTTCGCGCCGAGCAGTAGCGTTACCTGCCCGTCAACCGACTGGCCCGCATCGGGAATGATCACGCCCACCGCCTTGGACAGGGCTGGCAAAACGTCAGGATGCGTGACGATCTGCGAGAAGTGCGGCGAGGAAATTTCCTCTTCGCCCTCGGCCACGAGCACGAGGTTCACCGGCAGCTTCACGCCCGATGCCTTGAAGGCGCGCAAGGCCGTGAGGAACGCGGTTTCCGGCCCCTTCTGGTTGACCGCCCCGCGCCCGACGATGACCTTACCCTCGCCCGGGCGATCGACCATCCGGCCTTCGAGCGGCGGAGACGACCATTCCTTCGGATCGTAATGCTTCACGTCGTACATGAAATAGATCGCCAGCGTCGTCTTCGCGCCGGCGTCGAGCGTGGCGAATACCCCCGGAACGCCGTCGGTGGGAATGACCCTGGCGGTCTGGAACCCGGCATCAAGGGCGAGCTGGCGCATGTATTCGGCGCCTTCCTTGTGGTTGATGCCCATATTGGCGATCGTGGGCAGCTTGATCCACGCGCGCAGCCGCTCCACCGCAGCGTCGTGATCGGCGCTGATGGCAGCTGCTACCTTGGCTCGGTCTGCCTTTTCGGACGCCGCCGCCGGGTGGCTGGCAAGGGCAGCCAACGCGGCCAGACCTGCGAATGCGACTTTGAGATGCTTTGCCATTTCGCCCCTGTTCCGTGGCCCCAGTTTTGGTCCGAGTGTGAAGCGTGGAATGCCCAAAGTCCAGCAGGACCGGGTTGCGAACGGCGCGAGATGGGACCATTGCGGACTGATCCTGCCATGGCCATCTGTTTGATATTGTTCTCCGAGTCGGTTCGGCCCTGCGATCGAGGAGCGCGCCTGTGCTTGACGATTTGATGGGGTGGGCCCGCCCGCGGATCATCCGCAGCCGCCAGCGCCTGCGCCAGAGTGAGGCTGCCTTCATCCTGCTCGCTGCCGCGGCCGGAGGCGGCGCAGGATTGCTCACGCGCGTGCAGCAGACACTCGCGCACGGTCTGCAGGAAGTGCTTTACGGCGTGACTTTCAACCGCCTCAGCGCGCTGGGGCAGATCCATCATACCTGGCGCCTGCTGGCATTGCCGCTGGGCGGGCTGGCGCTGGTGCTCTTCACGCTTGCGCTGGGCAAGCGCGTGCGCACGCCGGTCGACGTGGTGGAGGCCAATGCGCTCCACGGCGGGTGCATTGCACCGGCGGACAACATCGTGATCGCGGTGCAGACCATCCTGTCCAATGGCGCCGGCGCCTCGGTCGGGCTGGAAGCGGCCTATACGCAGATGGGCGGCGGCTTCGCCTCGATGCTCGGCCAGTGGCTCAAGCTGCGCCGCAATGATTTGCGCACGCTGGTCGGGGCCGGTGCGGGTGCGGGGATCGGGGCCGCGTTTGGGGCACCGCTGGCGGGCGCGTTTTACGCTTTCGAGATCGTCATCGGCAGCTACACCCCTGCTGCGATCGCCCCTGTGATCGCAGCGGCACTGACCGGGGTCTACACCGCCAAGGCGCTGGGGGGCGAGCCATGGCTCATCGCGCTGAGCGATGACACGGCGATCACGCTCACCGATTATCTGCTCTACGCCGCGCTTGGCCTTGCCTGCGCGCTGCTTGGCATCGTGATCATGCGGCTGGTGACGCTCGCCGAATCGCGTGTGCAGCGCTGGGCCTGGCTCGGCCGGTGGAAACCGGTGGCAGGCGGTGTGCTGCTGATCCCGCTGGCGCTTGCCTCGCCGCAGACCCTGTCTGCAGGCCATGGCGCGCTGCATCTCAATCTCGTGCTGCAGCCGGTCGTGCAGGTGCTGCTGATCATCATGGGGCTGAAGATCGCTGCCTCGATCATCTCGCTCAGCTTCGGATTTCGCGGCGGCTTGTTCTTTGCCTCGCTGTTCATTGGCTCGCTGGCCGGGCAGATCTTTGCAGGGCTGGTCAATGCCGCCGGGATCGGTCTCATGGTCAGCCCCAACGACGCTGCGCTGGTCGGCATGGCCGCGCTCAGCGTGTCGATCGTGGGCGGGCCGATGACGCTCGCGCTGCTCATGCTGGAGACGACGCACGACTTTGCGCTGATGGGGGTCGTGCTGACTGCGGCGCTGCTTTCGAGCGCGACGACCCGCGAACTGTTCGGCTATTCCTTCTCGACATGGCGCTTGCATGTGCGCGGCTCCACGATCCGTGGCCCGCGCGATATCGGCTGGGCGGCGAGCCTCACCGCCGCGCGCATGATGCGGCGCGATTGGGTGCAAGTGCCGGAGAGCTGCCCGGTGGACGTTTTTCGGGCGCGCGTGCCGCTCGGCTCCGCGAGCAAGGCGCTGCTGGTGGACGGCGAAGGGCGCTATCGCGGCATCGTGCCGACCGCCGCCGCCTATGCCCCGGACCTTGCGCCCGATGCGCCGATCGCGGCGCTCGCCGGGATGACCGATGTTTCGCTCCGCCCGGGCGATGATGCCTACACGGTCATCGCCATGTTCGACCGGCTCAGCGCGGATGAACTGGCCGTGGTCGACGAAAGCGGCGTTGTCGTCGGCGTCGTCACCGAACGCCATGCGCGGCGGCGGACGCTCGACGAGCTGGAGAAATCGCAGCGGGCGCTGTTCGGGGAAGTGTGAGCCTTCAGAACAGGCTGCCTTGTGGCGGCATGGGCGCTTCCCCGGCGATTTCGCGCATCAGGGCATCGGCCAGTGGCAACTGCATGGCAGCGGCACCTGCGGCGTCTGCACTGAGCCAGCGGTCGAAGGTTTCGACCGTATGCAGCAGCACCGGCATCGCCTTGGGGTGGATGCGGCCGACAATCTCGTTCGGGGCGCAAGTCAGAAAGGCGAAACGGGGGCCTTCCTCGGTGGGGCGCCAGAGGCCGGCAAACGCGAAGAGCGGCTCACCCTCATGAGAGTCGGCGCGCAGATCGAACCAGTGCTTGCGCTTGCGGCCTGTCAGCGGATCGGGGGCGGCGGACCATTCGGAAAACGCGGTGACTGGGACCAGGCAGCGCCGCGCGGGATCGGCGAGCGCGCTGCGCCACATCGGGGAGGCGAGATTGCGCACGTTGGTGATCGGGCGCTTCACCTCACCGAACGGGGGCCAGCCCCAGCGCATCATCGTGAGGGCGCGTCCCGTGCCTTCCGCAACGATCACCGGCGCTTGGCTGTCCGGGTAGACCTCGGTCAGTGCCGGGAGATTGCGCCCGGCGACATCGGCCCGGAAAAGCTGCGCGATGGCTTGCGCGTTGCTGGTCATGCGATAGAGATTGCACATCTGCGAGAATGATAGCGGGAGAGTATGCGATGGCCACCCAAATCCGCCCCAACATCAACTGCAGCGATGCCGAATGGCAGGCGCGGCAGGAATTGGCTGCCTGCTACCGCATCTTCGATCTGATGGGGTGGTCCGAATCGGTCTACAACCACATCTCGCTGCGCGTGCCGGACGAGGAAGGCGCCTTCCTCATCAATCCGTTCGGGCTGCTCTATTCCGAAGTCTGCGCGAGCAACCTCGTCAAGATCGACATCGACGGCAACAAGCTCGATGACAATCCGCACCCGGTGAACCTCGCCGGGTTTACCCAGCACGGCTATTTCCACCGCCACCTCGATTGGGCCCACGCCATCTGCCACGTACACACCACGGCATCGATGGCGGTGTGCAGCCTCGAGGAAGGGCTGATGCCGATCAACTTCTACGCCTGCAATTTCATGGGACGGCTGGCCTACCATGACTTCGAAGGCATCACCGTCCGCGCCGAGGAAGGCGAGCGGCTGCTGGCGAACCTTGCCGACAAGAACATCCTCATGCTGCGCAACCACGGTCCCGTGGTCATGGCAAAGAGCCTGCAGGCGATGTTCGTGCAGATGTGGGCGCTGCAGCGCGCGTGCGAAATCCAGATGGCGACGCTATCGATGGGCCGGCCGCCGGTGATGATCTCGCAGGACGTGATCAATGTGCACCAGCGCGATCTCAACATGGCGAACCCGCCGGGTGGCGGCCCCGGCGTCGGCGATTTCAACGCCTGGACGCGGCGGATCGACCAGATCGACCGCTCCTGGCGGGATTGATCTTGTCCGCGCTCTAGCCCCCCAAACGAACCGCTCATGCTGAGCTTGTCGAAGCATCTTGCGCCACCGCCGTGCAAGCACCTTTCGACAAGCTCAGGGTGAGCGGAGTAAGGGCTGGGATCAATATCCTGCTAGAGCCGACTGCATATGGCCATCCTCACCGTCAACAACCAGCCGATCGAGATCAAGCTGGAGAGCGACACGCCGCTGCTCTGGGCGCTGCGTGATGCCGCCAATCTGACCGGCACCAAGTATGGCTGCGGCACCGGCGAATGCGGGGCCTGCATGGTGATTGTCGACGGGCAAGCCATGCCGAGCTGCACCTTGTCGCTGGGTGAGGCGGAAGGGCGCTCGATCACCACGATCGAGGGCCTCTCGGCCGATCGCAATCACCCGGTGCAGCAGGCGTTCGTGGCTGAGCAGGCGATCCAGTGCGGCTTTTGCACCCCGGGGCTGGTGATCGCGGCAGCGGCGCTCCTGGCGCACAATACCGATCCGACCGAAGCCGATATCAAGGCCGCGATCACCAATATCTGCCGCTGCGGGGTCTATCCGCGGCTGGTGCGCACGATCCAGCGCGCCGGTCGGATCGCGCGGGGGGTGGA
Source organism: Novosphingobium sp. (assembly GCF_965228995.1). Lineage (GTDB taxonomy): Bacteria > Pseudomonadota > Alphaproteobacteria > Sphingomonadales > Sphingomonadaceae > Novosphingobium. The sequence continues at coordinate 702,894 of NZ_OZ245852.1, forward strand.
GCCCGGCGTGCCGCTGCCAGTGCCGGTGACGGCGACCACGCCGGGGTTGTAGGCGGGGCTTTCTTGCATCCCGTGAGTCAGTACCACCGCAAAACCCTCGTCATTCCCGCGAAGGCGGGAATCCAGAGCGGCCAGCGCTGCGTGTGCGGCACTAGATTCCCGCCTTCGCGGGAATGACGAAGGGTGGTCTTCAGAATCCCATCCGCACGGCGAGCCGCGCGCTGCGGGGCTGGGCGGTGGAGATGTTGTTGTCGGTGTGCGCGGTGGGGAAATACTGTTCGTTGAGCAGGTTGTTGACGTTGAGCTGGACCGAGACCGCCTTGGTCAGCTTGTAGAACACTGCGGTATCGACGCGGGTCCATGCTGGCAGGGTGACCGTGTTGCTAACGGTGGTGTAGGCCGAGGACTGGTGCGTCACGCCAAGGCCGAAGCCGAGCTTTGTGCTGACGTCGTAGCGGGTCCACAGCGTGATCTGGCTTTCGGGGAGCAGCGCCAGCGCGCGGCCGGCGGGGGCGGCGGTGGTCGAGGAGCGGACTTTGCCGTCCTGCAGGGCGTAACCCAGGCTGACCTGCCATTGCGGCAGGATCCGGCCGGTGGCGGAAAGCTCTATGCCCCGAGTGCGGGTCTTGCCCGAAAGCTGGGGCAGGCCGGTGACGGGATCGTTGAAGCGCGAGTTTTCGCGGTCGAGCCGGTAGGCCGCGGCGGTCAGGGCCAGTGCGTGCGTCACGTCCCACTTTGCGCCCACTTCGAGATTGCGGAACTCTTCGGGCGCGAGCGTGGCCTGCGTCGCATCGAGCGCACTGAACTGGTCGCCCGACTGGGGGAGGAAGCTCCTGGTATAGCTGCCGTAGAGCGAGAGGTTGGCGCGGGGCTTCACGATCACGCCGGCGCGCGGGGACCACTTGTTGTCGGTGCGCCCGGCGCTGGTGCTGTTCAGGAGGTTGTCGGCGCGGATCTTGAAGCTGTCATAGCGCACGCCGCCGACGATCTGGAGGAAAGGCGCGAGTTCGATCTGGTCCTGCACATAGGCCGAGAACGTGGTTACTTTGGCATGGGTCGAGCGGCTGGGCGCGCTGAAGGTGATCGCGGGGATATCGAGGCGGTCTGCCAGCGAGACGGTGGCCGAGGCCTTGTTGCCCGGGAAAATGCCTTCCTGCCGCGCCGCGTCGGTAGCCTGATCGCTGCCTTCGATCCCGGCAATCACGGTGTGGCCGATGCCGCCGGTCTTGCCCTGCCAGGTGAGGTTCGCCTGTCCGATCCAGCTCTCGCGCCGGACCGTGCTGTTGTAGGCGCTGAGCGAGACGGTCTGCGTGGCCGGATTGACTGCGGCACCCGCGAAGATGTTGGCGTAGTACTTGTCGGTGTGGCTGTACTGGCCGGCGACGGCGAGCGTGAGGCTGTCGGCCAGCTGCTGGGTGAGGCGCGCCTCGACGATATGCGCTTTCACCGCAGCGATATTGGTGTCCTTGCGGCCGAAGAACGTATCGCGATACCCTTCGAGCGGCTTGCCATTCAGCGAAGGCACTCCGCGATCGGCGGTGCGGCTATCATCGTCGTAATTGTAGGAAAGGTCGATCCTGGTGCCCGCACTCGGTGCGAAGGCCAGCGTGGGGTTCACGCCGATGAAGCGGCCGTGGAAGTCCTGCCGGTGGTTGTCGAACTCCTCGTAAGTGCCGTTGAGGCGCGCTCCGATATCGCGTGAAAACGGGGTATTGATATCGGCAGCCAGCGCGAAATCGCCGAACGTGCCGACTGCCGCGTTCGCGTCGAGGCTTTGGCCGGATAGCGAGGGCGCTTTGCGCACGCGGTTGATCACGCCGCCACCGCCGCCGCGCCCGAAGAGCAAGGCATTGGCGCCGCGCAGCACTTCGACATGGTCGATGTTGTAGAGCGAGCGGTAGTACTGCGTGTCATCGCGCAGGCCATTGATGAAGAAATCGGCGGTGGTGTTCTGGCCGCGCAGCACGATCTGATCGCGATTGCCCTCACCCTGCGCGAGGACGACACCGGGGACATAGCGCAGGGCATCGCCGAGCTGGGTCACGCCCTGATCATCGAGCTGTTCGCGGCTGAGCACGGTGACCGACTGGGGGACATCGAGCAGCGGCGTGGGCGCCTTGAGGCCGGCGGCGGTATCGCTGCGGTAGCTCTCCACCTGGCCGGTCACCACGATGGGATGGCGATCGGTGCTTTCGCCCGCATCCCCGGCATCCGCTGCCATCGGAACCGCCTCTGCCTGCGCAGCAATGGGCAGGAGAGCGCTGGAGGCGAAGAGCAGGGCAGCAAGGGTTTTCACGAGCAGTTCCTTCTTGAGAGGCATTCTCAAGAGGTTCTCTATTGCGAGTCATTCGCACATGCAAGGATGATATTGCGAATCCTTCGCGATAATATGGTGCGCGCAAACAGAAGCCGGCAGCCGCTGGGGCCGCCGGTCAAGGTCACGGTCAGGAGGGGTCAGGCCGCTGTCAGAACAGCGGAAAAGCGCGACCAGCGAGGATCAGCGCGAGCGCCGAGCCAATCACGATGGCGGAGCGCAGCAGTTCCGCCAGAGAGGCAGCGGGAGCAGCAGCAGCAAGGGCGATAGCACGGGCCATAACGCAAACATGCGCCCGATTGCCTAACAATCCGTAAACGAGCCTGCGGAGATCAGCTAAGCCATTCGAGCAGCGAGGCGAGGCATTCGCGCGCAAGGAGCTTGCTGCGCTCCGGGCTCCAGCCCTGCACCGGATCGGGCAGGTCGTCGTTGTCCTTGAACGGCATTTCGAGCGTCATCGATACCGCACCGAAGCGCTGCGCGATCTGGTTGGTGGCCATCGAGAGGTTGGCCTTGCCGGGCCGCGCCGCGGGATAGCCCCGCCGTGTCTGGAAATCGGGCGTGCGCCGCTCGAGGATTGCGCGGTAGCGGCGATAGCCTTCGCCCTGCGGCTCGGTCCAGCCGGGGATGCCCTCGAAGCCGGCGAAGAATACCGCCGGGATCGCCTCATCGCCGTGGACGTCCATCGCGAAGTGGACGCCGGTCTCGTCCATGGCATTGCGGATCGCGAGGACTTCGGGCGAGCGCTCGGCGCTGGGTTCGTGCCATTCGCGGTTGAGGTTCACGCCCACGGCATTGGTGCGCAGGTGCCCGCGCCGCGAACCATCGGGATTGCAATTGGGCACGACATGGAAGCGGCAGCGCTTGCGCAGGGCCCGGGCGTGCGGATCGGCCGGATCGGTCAGCATGTCGAGCGCGCCTTCCACCCACCATTCGGCCATCGATTCGCCGGGGTGCTGGCGCGCGATCAGCCAGACCTGCGTTTCGCCTTCGCCAACGGAGAGGCAGTCAATCGGCTGGCCATCGAGGCTGGTGCCGAGCACGCGGTGGGTGACGCCATCGCTCGCGGCCATCTCGGCGACGAGATCGTGGTGCCGTTCCATCGAATAGGGTGCGAAATAAGCAAACCAGCAAGTGGCCGCTTCGGGCGTGTAGCGGATCGTCATCGTCCCGCCATCCACCGCCGCCTCATAGCGGGTCTCGGCGCGGGTCCAGATGTCGCGGTCTTCCGAAACGCAGGCGCGGTAGCCGACCCATCCATCAGGGTAAGCGGCCGAGGCGAGGCCAGTGATCCTGAGTTCCAAAGCGCGGCCCGCGCAGCCGCTGACGCGGAAGTGGAACCACTGGAAGAATTCGGAACTGGTATCGCGCCGGATGGCGAGCCGTGCGGTGGCGCCGTCGACGCCGAGGACTTCGATATTGCCGCTGTCAAAGCCTGCGTCGACGGTAATGGCGGTGCGTTTGGATTCTGGGGTCATTTGACCGTGATAGTCGCCCCCGACGTCCCGGGGAAGCCCGAGAACAGCGCATGGGCCAGACGCGGCGCGGCCTGATCGACGGCAGCGGCCTTGGCCTTCTCGTTTTCGACATTCTCCGCACGGCCTTCCCACAGCGAAAGCCCGGTGGCGCGGCTGCGGATGGTGACGACAAGCCGGGTATAGACCCGCGATTTCGGACCCCCGCCGAGACTGAAGCCGAGGCCAAGCCCGACACCGCTGTTCCACCCGCCCGTCGCGCCGCCGACCCCGACCGAGACGGGGCCGCGCTGGCGTTCGGTACGCTGGACTTCGCGCTCGACGCGCACTTCGGCCACGGCATCGGCGGCGCCCGGCGTCGCCGTGCCGAACCTGAGTGCGGCTAATTCGGCTTCCACGGCCTGCAGCCAGACGCGGGTTTCGAGGCTGTTTGCGTCCATGCCGGTCGCAGCGACGACGGAAACCGCGCCTCGGCCCAGCGCGGTCACGCTTTCGGGGGTGTGGAAGCGCGTGACTTCGACCGGGGCGGCGAGCGCTGGCGCAGCGACAAGCGCTAGCGCGGCGAGGAGGAAGCGCGCCTTCACGGCGTCATCGCCGCAAGCGGCTGGACGACCTGACCATCGGGGAACTTCTTGAGCAGCGCAGTGGCAAGGCGGGCGGCCATCTGGCTGTTGTTGATCCCGCCGTCTTCCTCGCGCGCTTCGCCTTCGGCATGGCCTTCCCAGAGGACGCGCCCGCTGGCCTTGTCGCGGATGCGCAGATCGAGCCTGGTGGCGACGATGGCCTTGGCGGGTTTGGTGAGATCGACCGCGAGCGCGAGACCGAAGCCGCTGCCACGATTGCTGATGGTGGTGCTCATGGCGCCGCTGACTTTCTTGCGCGGGGCTTCTTCGGGGACGGCCACGCTGTGGCTCACTCCGATTTCGGCGATCTGCCCCGGGTCCATCGCCGTGGCCGTATCATAGCCGCGCCGGGCGAGCTCGTCGATCACCGCGGCTTCATAGACCGGGAGCTTGCCGTCGTCGTTGTCGCCCGCATCGGTGGGCAAGCGGCTGATCACGATGCGGCCCTTGCCGAGCAGCGCTTCGGCATCGGCAGAGCGGTAGGCGGTGACATCGATCTTCTTCGAGGGCTGCACGCTCTGGCGCGAGGACGGATAGCGCGGATCGGGATCCATCCGGTCTTCGTCATGCCACCCCCCGCCCCAGCGGCCCTCACCCGGCATCCCTTGCGCAAGCACCGGCGCCGCGCTGCAGACGAGGAGCGCGGCAAACAGGGGCGTGGTGAACTTCATGCAGAGGCCTTTCGGGACGGACGAACGCGGAAACTACGTCCTGCGGCCTGTCTTGCGCATGAACGGTTCGTTTGTCGATTCCAACGCATGAGGAGGCTGCTAGTGCAGTGCAGCATTACCAGAGGAGAGTGATTCGCATGGGCCAGGTTCCCGTTCTCGTCACCGGCGGCGCCGGGTATATCGGCAGCCACGCGGTGCTGGCGCTGAAGGATGCGGGCTGGCCGGTTGTGGTGATCGACAATCTGACCACCGGCTTCCGCTTCGCGATTCCGGACGGCGTGCCGCTCTATGAAGGCGATATCGAGGATGGCGCTTTGCTGGCGCGGATCTTTGCCGAGCAGAAGATCGGCGCGGTGATGCATTTCGCCGGTTCGATTATCGTGCCGGAATCAGTCGAGAACCCGCTCAAGTACTATCACAACAACACCGCCAAGAGCCGCGCGCTGATCGCGGCGGCGGTGGAGGCTGGTGTGAAGCACTTCATCTTCTCCTCGACTGCGGCGACCTATGGCATCCCGGAAGTCTCGCCCGTGACGGAGGACAGCCCCAAATCGCCGATCAATCCCTATGGCATGTCGAAGCTGATGACCGAGACGATGCTGGCGGACACCGCGCGGGCGCATCCGCTGAACTACTGCGCGCTGCGCTACTTCAATGTGGCCGGTGCGGACCCGGAAGCGCGCACCGGCCAATCGACTGCCGGGGCGACGCACCTGATCAAGGTTGCGGTGGAAGCCGCCCTTGGCAAGCGCAGCCATGTCGGCGTGTTCGGCACCGATTTCGATACGCCAGACGGCACCGGGGTGCGCGACTATATCCACGTTTCCGATCTGGCAGCTGCGCATGTGCTGGCGCTGGAGGCCCTGATCGCAGAGCCTGATCGCTCCCTGACGATGAACTGCGGCTATGGTCAGGGGTTCTCGGTGCTTCAGGTGCTCGATGCGGTGGACCGGGTGACCAACCTCAAGATCGAGCGCAAGCTGGAAGGGCGCCGTGCGGGCGATCCCGATTCGCTGATTTCGGACAACCGGCGGATCAAGGCGACGCTGCCTTGGGTGCCGCGCTATGCCGATCTGGACGTGATCGTGAGCCACGCACTGGCGTGGGAACGGAAACTTGGCGAGATCCGCGGGGACGGTTGACTTTCCTGTTCCTCGCGCATAACCGCCGCGTTCCAATTTCGGCCCGGTCGGCTCGGGCATAAGGATTCGCCATGAAGATTCGCAACAGCCTGAAGTCGCTAAAGGATCGCCACCGGGATAACCGTGTGATCCGCCGTCGCGGCCGCACCTACGTCATCAACAAGACCCAGAAGCGCTTCAAGGCGCGCCAGGGCTGATTGCTGGCCCTGCTTCGGCGGGGCATTGCGATCGCACGGTCTTGAACCGGCAGAAGGCCTCCGCCACTCGCGGAGGCTTTTTGCATGTGCGGAAGGGATGAACGACGTGAGCGACAAGGTCGATGCGGTCGTCTGGGATATCGGCCACGTGCTGGTGCAGTGGTCCATCCGCTACCTTTATGAGAAGCTGATCGACGATCCGGCCGAGCTCGACTGGTTCCTCGCGCATGTCGTCACCGTGCCGTGGCACTTCCGCCACGATGGGGGCGAGCCGCTGGCGGACCTGATCGCGGAGAAGGTGGCGGCATTCCCTGAGCACCGCGCGCTGATCGAGGCCTATGCCCCGCGCTGGCTGGATACGATCCCCGGGCCGATCGAAGGCACGCCCGCGCTGGTCGAGGCGCTGGCGGCGAACGCCGTGCCGCAGTTTGCGATCACCAATTTCGGCGCAGATACCTGGGCGATGTTCCGCCCTACTTTCCCCGTGCTCGATCATATGGGCGATGTCGTGGTGAGCGGCGTCGAACGGCTGGCCAAGCCCGATCCGGCGATCTTCCACCTCGCCGCGCGCCGCTTTGGCCATGCTCCGGAGCGGATGCTGTTCATCGACGACAACGCCGCGAATATCGCCAGCGCCGCGGCGCTCGGCTGGCGGGTGCATCACTTCACGCGAGGGGCCGGGGCGCTGGAAGCGGATCTGCGCGGGATGGGGCTGCTTTAGCGTTTGTTCGCGCTGGATTCCCGCCTTCGCGGGAATGACGAAGGGGACAGGGGACGAGGGGGACAGGGACTGTCTTGCACTCAGCGCAGGCCGATCAGCGAAATCTGGCGGCCATAGGCAACTTCACTGGCATGGGTTGAGCGGCGGAACGAGTAGAAGCGCTCTGTCTGCGAGTAAGTGTCCTCGCCCAGCATGGCGACAGTGCCGACGCCGAATCCGGCGAGCCGCGCGGCGACATAGCCTTCGAGATCGAACCAGCTGTGCCCGGCGCGGCCCGCCTTGAAGAAGCGGGCGTTGTCTGCGTCTTCGGACGCGAAGCGAGTTTCGAAGGCGGCATCCACTTCGTAGCTTTTCTGCGCAATGCAGGGGCCGACTACGGCAGCGATGCGCGCGCGGTCTGCGCCGAGCGCTTCCATCGCCTCGACCGTGCGGTCCGTCACGCCGCCGATGGCGCCTTTCCACCCCGCATGCGCGGCCCCGATCACGCCCGCGTGCGGATCATGGAACAGCACCGGCGCGCAATCGGCGGTGAGTATGCCGAGGAGCAGGCCGGGTTGGTTCGTGACGAGTGCGTCGGCCTTGGGCCGGTCCGCATCATCCCACGGCGCCGTGACGGTGACGACGTCGGGCGAATGGATCTGGAAGCAGGTGAGAAGCCGCGCACCTGGCAGCACCGCAGCGCCGGCGCGGCGGCGGTTTTCAGCGGTGTGTGCGGGATCGTCCTCGCTGTAGCTGACATTGAGCCCGGCATGGAGGCCTGTGCTGACCCCGCCGCGCCGACCGAGGAACCCATGCGCCGCACCTGCCAGCGCCGGGTGGGCCAGTGCTTCAACCGGCTCGTTCATCCCCAATCCCTTATCCTTCCAGGCTCTTGCTCACCTGTTCGCGCACATCGCGCGAGAGGCCGGGGGCGGCGGCGATGCGTTCAAGCTCGGCGCGCATCAGTGCGGCGCGTACAGGCTCGATCCGGCGCCAGCGGCCGAGCGGCGGCACGAAGCGCGCCGCAACATTGCCGTTGATCGGATCGAGCTTGAGGATGAGATCGGCAATCATCCGGTAGCCTGCGCCGCTGGCGGCATGGAACGCCTGCGGATTGGCGGCAAAGGCCATGTAAAGCGCGCGCACGCGGTTGGGGTTGGTGAACGTGAAATCCGGGTGATCGGCAAGCGCGGTGACATGCGCGAGGGTATCGGGGTGAAGCGCGCCGGCCTGGATCGAGAACCACTTGTCGATCACCAGCGCATTGCCGGCAAAGCGCGCGCGGAAATCGGCGAGCGCGGCGCGGCGGGCTGCATCGCACTCCGCAGCGCCGATCCCGGCCAGGACCATGAGCGAGCCCTGCCGATCGGTCATGTTGTCTGCCGCGTCGTACTGGGCCTTGGCGCGGTGCGCGGCTGCAGCGGGTTCACTGGCGGCGAGATAGACAAGCGCCTGCGTCTTCAATTTGCGCGCGCCGCGTGCGGCTGCCTCAAGGCTGTAGGGCACGGCCGTGCAGCGATCGTGGAGCGCACGCCACTGCGCGGCGAGCTCGCTGCCGAGCCAGCGCTTCAGCGCCTCGCGCTCGGCGTGGATGCGCGCGGGATCGGCCTTTGTGAGCTGTTCGGCGATATAGCCTTCGCCGGGGAGGATAAGGAGTTCGCCGCGCATGAGATCGTCGAGCGCGGTATCGGCCAGAACCGCTGCGTAGACATCGCGGATGGCAGCGAGGCCTTCGCCGCGCGCCTCGTCGGCCAGCTCGCCAGAGACAGCAGCGACGAGGTGGCGGACCATGAGCTGCTGCATCGCCTCGTAGCGCGCGAAGGGATCGTCATCATGCGCGGCGAGGAAGACGAGGTCGGCGGTCGGCATCGGCATGTCGATGGCGACGGGAGCCGAGAAGCCTCGGTTGATCGAAAGGACCGGCGGCGCGCTGAAGCCGGAGAACGTGAAGGTCTGCTCGGCCTCGGTCAGCACGAGGAGCTGCTCGCCATGGTGCTTGCCGGTGGCGCGATCGAACAGTGCGGTGCGCAGCGGGATGACCATCGGCTGCTTGTCCGGCTGGCCGGGGGTGGCGGGCACGGTCTGGCAGAGGGTGAGCGTGGCAGTACCTTCGGCATGGACCAGTTTGGCGGTCACGCGCGGGGTGCCGGCCTGTTCGTACCAGCGGCGGAACTGCTTGAGGTCGAGCCCGGCACCGTCTTCGATGGCCCGGACGAAATCCTCGCAAGTTGCCGCCTCGCCGTCGTGGCGGTCGAAGTAGAGATCGGTGCCTTTGCGGAAGCGTTCGGGGCCCGCCAGCACGGTCATCATGCGGATCACTTCCGCGCCCTTGTTATAGACCGTCGCGGTGTAGAAGTTGCTGATTTCCTGATAGGAATCTGGACGGATCGGGTGGGCGAGCGGGCCCGAATCCTCCGGGAACTGCGCGGCCCGCAGGATGCGCACGTCCTCGATCCGCTTGACCGGGGCCGAGCCCATGTCCGCGCTGAACTGCTGGTCGCGCAGAACGGTGAAGCCTTCCTTGAGGCTCAGCTGGAACCAGTCGCGGCAAGTGACGCGGTTGCCCGACCAGTTGTGGAAGTATTCGTGCGCGACGACGCCTTCGATCGCGTCGTAGTCGCCGTCGGTCGCGGTTTCGGGATCGGCAAGGATGTAGCGCGTGTTGAAGACATTGAGGCCCTTGTTCTCCATCGCGCCCGCGTTGAAATCGGCCACGGCGACGATGTTGAACAGGTCGAGATCATACTCTCGGCCATAGACTTCCTCGTCCCAGCGCATCGAATCGATCAGCGCCTTCATCGCGTGGCCGGTGCGCGTCTCGTCTCCGGCGCGGACGTAGATGGCGAGGTCCACCTTGCGGCCCGAGCGGGTGGTGAAGCTATCGCGCGAGGCAACGAGATCGCCCGCGACGAGCGCGAAGAGGTAGGAAGGCTTGGGCCAGGGATCATGCCATTCGGCCCAGTGGGTGCCGTCAGCATCCTCGCCTGAAGCGACCGGGTTGCCGTTGGAGAGAAGCACCGGGAAGGCCGCCTTGTCGCCCGCCATCCGCACGGTGTAGCGGCTGAGAACGTCCGGTCGGTCGGGGAAGAAGGTGATGCGGCGAAAGCCCTCGGCCTCGCACTGGGTACAGAGCATGCCGTTCGAGGCGTAGAGGCCGGAAAGCTGGGTGTTGGCGGATGGATCGATCTCGGTCTCGATTGTCACCGTGTGGCGGTCGCCGGGCAGGTCGATCACCAGGCTGGTGCCGTCCATGCGCCAATCGTTGTGCGCGGCGCCGTCGACCAGCACCGTCCTGGCGGCAATGCCATCGCCATCGAGCCGCAGGGGCCCCCGCGCCGCGCCTCTGCGTTCCACCACCAGATCGGCGCGCACCCGCGTGGCGGTCAGGGAGAGCGCGAAATCGAGCGCGATTCCCGGCACCAGCCATTCGGGCGGACGGTAATCCGCGCGCTGGATCACGGGGGCGGCGACGGCGGGGGCGTGGGAAAGATCGTTCATGTCCCCAATGTAGGGAGCCTGCGCCTGCGGGAAAGCGCAAAATCGGCGGGCGTCTAAAAGTTCCCGGCAAGAGCGCTTGACGGGGCCGCGACCGGGCCGCACCCATGCGCCATGGGATATGGCAAGGGGACGGGGTCGCAAACCATGCCGCTGACAAGACTGATTGCACTTGCTTCTCCGGGGCTGCTCGCGGCTGTGCCCGGCCTTGCTCATGCCGCCGCGTTCGATGTCGATCATGCGACGCAATTGTGGCTGGCGACGCTGAGCGCCCCGGCGAAGGCCCGGTCCGATGCCTACTTCGAAGGGGGCGAATGGCTTCAGCTGTGGGGGACGCTGCTTTCGGTCGGGCTGTGCTGGCTGCTGCTGCGCCTGCGGCTGCTGCCCAAGGTGCGCGACGGTATGCATCGGCGCGGCTGGCGGCCCTGGCTGGGGATCATGGCCTGCGCGATGGTGTTCCTCCTTGCCGATAGCGTGCTGAGCTTGCCCTGGTCGGTCTACACCGGTTTCTGGCGCGAAAAGCAGTATGGGCTGATGAACCAGTCGCTGGCGGCCTGGCTGGGCGATCAGGTGATCGGGCTGGTGTTGAGCGCGGTGTTCGGGAGCCTGTTTCTGCTGATCATCTATGCGGTGATCCGCAAATACCCCGTGCGCTGGTGGCTTATCGGCACCGGGGTCGTCGCCACTGCGATGACGGCCATCATGCTGCTTGCGCCGATCTTCCTGTTCCCTCTGTTCAACACCTCCACCGAACTGCCGGCCGGGCCGGTGCGCGCACGGATCGTGCAGATCGCTGCGGCGAGCCATGTCCCGGCCGAGCATATCTACCTGATCGACGCCTCGCGCCAATCAGACCGGATTTCCGCGAACGTCTCCGGCCTCGGCCCCACGGTGCGGATTTCGCTCAACGACAACCTCTATCGCAAGACCAGCCTTGCCGAGACGGCAGCGGTGATGGCGCACGAGATCGGGCACTATGCACTGGGCCATATCTGGAAGCGGATCGCGCTGTTCACGCTCGTTTTCGGCACGCTGCTGTGGCTGGCCGGACGGATCACCTCGCCGCTGATCCGCTATGGCGGGCGGCGGTGGGGTATTGCAGGCATCGGCGATCCCGCCTCGCTGCCGGTGCTGAGCGGGGTGATGAGCGTGCTGGTGCTGCTCGCGACGCCCGTGATCAACACGATCGTGCGGGTGGAGGAGAGCGAGGCCGATGCCTTCGGGCTCGATGCCGCGCGCGAGCCGGATGGCTTTGCCGGGACGGCGATGAAGCTTTCAGACTATCGCAAGATCGCGCCGGGGCCGCTTGAGGAAATGCTGTTCTTCGATCACCCCTCGGGCAAGACGCGGGTGCGCATGGCGATGCAATGGAAGAAGGACCACGTGCCGAACGCCAGCGAAGTCGTGCCGCCGCCCATGCCGGACCCCAAGCCGTGAGGCTGCTCATCTTCGGCATGGGGTATACCTCGAAGGTCCTCGCGGCGCAGTTGCGGGCGGCGGGCTGGGACGTGGAAGGCACGGGCCGGGATGGCACGGTGCGCTTCGAGGACAGGGATGCGGTCCTCGCGGCGCTCGCCGGGGCGAGCCACGTGCTGTCGTCGGTTCCTCCGGCGCGCGAAGGGGGCGATCCGGTGCTCGATGCCTATGGGGAAGCGCTGCAGGCCGCGCCCGCGAAGTGGATCGGCTACCTCTCCTCCACCGGCGTTTATGGCGATACTGGCGGGGCGTGGGTTGATGAAACTGCCGAGGTCGGCGGCGGCCGGCGCTCGGCGCGGACCGCGGCGGACCTTGCGTGGCAGGCCCTCGATAGCCGTGTGCGGGTGTTCCGCCTGCCGGGCATCTACGGCCCCGGACGCAGCGCGCTCGACCGGGTGCGCGATGGTGCGGCGAAGCGCATCGCGATGGAGGGGCAAGTGTTCAGCCGGGTCCATGTTTCGGACATTGCCGCAGGCGTGATCGCGGGGATGGCAGGTCCGGCGGGCGTCTACAATCTCGCCGACGACGAGCCTTTGAGCCAGAATGCGGTGATCGAGGAAGCGGCGCGGTTGATGGGTATCGCCCCGCCGCCGCTGCAGACGCTGGAGGAAGCCGCGCTCTCACCGATGGCGCTGGCGTTCTATGCAGAGAACCGGCGCGTGGCGAACGGCAAGGCGAAGCGCGTGCTCGGCTGGCGGCCGGCCTATCCGACTTACCGCGAGGGGTTGCGGGCCCTCAATGCCACGACCAGTCCGATCATCGCCAAGGTTGCGCCCGAACCGGCCAGCAGCGACCAGCGGTAGCCTTCGAACACGGTCGAGATCAGCATCGCGACGACCGGCACCAGCACGCCGTTGTAGGCGGCGCGGCCGGGCCCGAGCGCGCGCAGGAGGCCGTTGTACATCGGGAAGGTGACAACAGTGCCGACGATGGCGAGGTATGCGACCCCGCCCGCATAAGACGGCGTCAGATCGAAGCGCGGGGGGCCCGAAAGAATCCACGCAATCGTGCCATCGACGAGCGCGCCGATCATCATCGCCCAGGCGAGCAGCGTCGGCACCGGCTGGCCGCGCGCGGCGGGGCTCGCCTGCACCACGTTGCCAACCGAGGCGAACAGCAGTGCGGTCATGACCATCAGGCCGCCGATCAGCACTTTTGCGCCCATGGCGGCGTTCTGCGCGAGCGCCAGACGGTATTCATGGAGCATCAGCAGCCCGATGCCGACAAGCGCAATAGCAGTGCCGACCATGAACCCGCGGGTGATGCGCTGGCCGAGAAACACGCGCGAGAGCACCGTGTTGGGCACCAGCAGCAGCGCAAAGAGCACGGCGACGAGGCCTGAGGTAATGTACTGTTCGGAGCGGTAGACGAACTGGAAGTTGAGGCTGAACACGCTGCAGCCCATCACCGCCGCGACGATCAGGCCGCGCGTGTCGGGCATGAGCGGCAAGCGCTTGAAGGCGGCGAACACGAACATGCCGATCGCCGCACCGGTGAAGCGCCAGGTAACCGACCAGCTGGGCGGCACATCGCCCAACTGGTACTTGATCGCGATCCACGTCGAGCCCCAGATCAGCGCGGTGATCAGGAAGGGCGCGAGGATGCGCGGCTCGAGGAACCGTGCCTCGGCAGTCTGGTGATCGACGCTCATAGCCCGGAAAGGGCGCGGGCGAGCGCCTCCACTTCATGGGGCGGGCTGTTCCACGCGGTCACAAGGCGGGCGGCGCCCGGGGTGCCCGCGGGTGCGTCGTCGGTTACTGGCCAGTCGTAGAAATCGAGGCCCTGCGCGCGCAAGGCAGCCGCTTCGGCGGGGGCGAGCGCGACGAACAGTTCGTTGGCTTCGACCGGATGAATCAGGCGATCACCGCAGGCTGCCGCGATGGCTTGCGCGGCGGCATTGGCGGCGCGGGCGTTTTCCAGCCAGAGATCGCCCTCGATCATCGCGAGGATCTGCGCGGCGAGGTAGCGGCCCTTCGATTGCAGGTGCCCGGCGCGCTTGCGCCGGTAGCGGACGACGTCGATCAGATCGGGCGCGAAGAACACGATTGCCTCCGCGCTCATCCCGCCGTTCTTGACGCAGCCGAAGGTAAGCGCATCGACCCCGGCGCGGACCGTGACGTCCGCCGGATGGCAGCCGAGATGCGCGATCGCATTGGCAAACCGCGCGCCGTCCATGTGGAGCCCAAGCCCGCGTTCCTTGGCCAGCGCGCCGATGGCGGCGACTTCGGCGGGCGTGTAGACGCGGCCGCATTCGGTGGCCTGCGTGATCGAGATCGCATGCGGCTGGACCTGATGGACGCCCGGACGGATCGCATCCAGCACAGCGCTGATCGTCGCGGGCGTGACTTTGGCACCTTCACCATCCGCGAGCAGAAGCTTGGCGCCGTGGAGGAAGAAACCGGGCGCGCCGCCTTCATCCATCTCGATATGCGCTTCGCGGTGGCAGACCACGCCGCCATGCGGAGGGACCATGGCCGACAGCGCGAGGCAATTGCCGGCAGTCCCGGTCGCCACCCAGAGCGCGGCGCAAGGAACGCCGAAGAGATCGCTGAAGGCGCCATCGAGGCGCGCGGAGAGAGCATCTCCGTCATAGGCGGTGTCCGCGTTATCGGCGGCCTGCATGGCCGCCCAGATGCGAGGGTGGACAGGGGCGGCGTTGTCGGAGAAGAACTTCATGGGCGCTGCCTTTAACCGGCATGGCGCGCGGGGGGAAGCAACCTTGCCTTTGGAGGCGACAAGCGATGGATGATCCAGCGATTACCCTGATCGACAAGGGCTCCGACGGCGAATATCAGGCGCGCGTCACAGACAGCGGTGCGGTGGGACGGCTGACCTGGGTGCGCCGCGGCGATGTGCTCACGACCGAGCATACGCTGGTGCCATCCGAGATCGGCGGGCGCGGGATTGCCGGCAAACTGGTCGAGGCGCTGATCGCCGATGCGCGGGCGCAAGGCTGGAAGATCGTGCCGGAGTGCAGCTATGTCGCTGCCGCGTTCCGGCGCCATCCGGAATGGGCTGACCTGCTGGCCTGAGGGGGCGTGCCGGTTTCCGGCGCGGGGAGTTCGGGGAGGATGCTGTTTGACCAAGCATGAAGGTGCGCTGCGATTCAGCAGTGAGCGCGACCGGCCGTTCATGGCCATGATTTCGGTGGTTCTGGCGGCGGTGTTCGTGGCGGGGTTCGGTCCCTCCTACGCCCGGAATGTGACCTCGCCGGAAGGTTTGCCGCTTTGGGTTCACATCCATGGTCTGGTTATGGCTGCGTGGGTCTTGCTGTTTGTGGTGCAGGGCGTGCTGATCCGCAGCGGTGCGCGGGCCTTGCACCAGCGGCTGGGGCTGCTCTCCATCGCACTCGTCGCCATCATGGTGCCGCTGGGAAGCGCGACCAATGTGCTGTGCATCGCGCGCGGAGCAATCCCGCCGTTCTTCACCCCCGCCGAGCTCTTCGCCACCGACCAGCTCGATCTTCTCGTGTTTGCCGCGCTCTACGCATGGGCGCTGATCCTGCGCCGGACACCCGCATGGCACAAACGGCTTCTGGTGAGCGCCTTGGTGCTGCTGACCTATCCGGCCATAGCCCGCATGGGTTTGGTGCGTCAGTTCGGGATAGACATGATCGTGCCGATTTCGGTCTCGCTGGTGCTGGTCCTTGCCTTGCTGGGGCCGTTACATGATCTGGTGCGGTATCGCCGGGTGCATCCCGCCTTCGCCTGGGGCGCGGCCATCGTCTTTCTGGCGCAGCCGGCGCATGGACTGCTGGCCGCAAGCGCTCCGGTGCAGGCGCTGGTGGCGGGGCTGGTTCCGCCGCAGAGCACGTGAAGCAGCCTCGATGCCTTGCAGTGCGCCGCGCGGTAAGGGGCGGATGATCAGGTCGTGGAGGGAAGGTCTGCGGGCGCCGGTTCGCGCAGCAGCGGCACCAGTTCGCGGTTGAGATCGTCGAGTTCGAAAGCACCGGCCTGCGCGTAGCGCAGGCGGCCCGATCGATCGAAGACATAGTTTGTGGGGATCGAATTGTTGATCGGGGCGTACTTGCCCCTGATCGAGCGGAGCGGGGTGAGCCGCAGGACGGCGAAGAGCTTCTTGAGCTGGCTTACCGGGACCGAACTCTCGGTGGTGACGGCAAAGACGCGCAGGCCGTGCTCGCGCTGGACAGCGTAGTAGGCGTCGAGCAGCGGCAGTTCCTTCTTGCAGGGGCCGCACCAGGTGGCCCAGAAATTGAGGACCACGACCTGCCCGCGAAGCTGTGCGAGCGTGACTTTGGTGCCGTCGATCATCGTCATTTCGAGAGGCGGACCCGGTTCGCCGATCTGCGGCTTGGCCGCGCCGATGCAGGCGGCGGCCGCGATGACCAGCAAGGGAAGCCGGAGCCTGCGGGCCATGGTTGCCTTCATCACGGTCTCTCCTGCGCGGGGCCGAATCCTCAGGTGCTTGTCTGACTTCGTGAGCCCGTCGGCGCAAGGCCATGGTGCTCAGGGTGGACCACCGGTTCCTTTGCGCGCAGCCCATGGGCGGCGAATACGGCGCGGTAGTTTGGGAAGACATAGCCCTCATTGAGCGCCAGCCATTCGCCGCGGTGCGCGCGGAAGGCTTCGGGGAGGTCATACCACGGCAGGTGAGGCTGCTTGTGGTGGACGAGGTGGAGGTTGTTGTGAAGGAACAGCCAGCCCAGCCACGACCGCTCGACGATCACGGTACGCGCATCCACCGCTTCGGCCCAGCGGTGCTCGGCAAAGCCGCGCAGGCCGAGCAGGGCCATGGCAAGGTAGACCGCGCCGAAATAGGCGAGGAACGGCATCACGAAGACGAAATGGATGATGGCCAGAACCGCCATCAAGCCGAGCGCGTGGAGCGCCCAGGCCTCGCGCCAGGCGCGCGCCGCCGCGCCGCGCAGGCTGAGCCCGAGGCGCGCTTCGGCCAGCAGGAAGCGGACAGTTGCGATGGCGGGGCCGATCACGAGCCGGCCCGCGACCGAGGCGTTCCACGCGAGCAGCAGGCGCAGCACGCGGGGCAGTCGCTGATGCTCTGCCGCCGTCCAGTAGAAGCTTTCGGGATCGTCGTGCGGATCGGTGATCCGGATATCGATATGGTGCGCAAGATGCGTTTCGCGGTAGCGGCGATAAGGGATCAGCAGGCCGATTGGCAGGAAGACCAATGCCTCGTTCCACGCGGCGCTGCGGGTGGGATGGCGGTGGATCGCCTCGTGCTGCAGCGAGGAATGCAGCGCGATCGGCAGCGCGAGCAGCCCGGTTGCCAGCCACGGCGCAGCGGCGTGAAGCATGCCTGCGGCCAGCCAGGCGGCGTGGCACGCGGCGATCAGCGCCAGCGTCGGCCATTCGATGGCTGAAGTGGTCGCGCGCCGCAGGACTTGCTCGAACTCGGCGCGGCTGTGCTCGTTCATGATTTCGGAACTGCCCCCTGTGTCCGAATATCAAACCCAAAAAGTAGAGATTCAAGGAGACAATGGTGACGGGGCGTTGCATTTGTTCACCAAATGCGGCAAATGTTGATTTAAGTCACAGCAAGGGCCGTCATGGACAAGCGCGCATTGGCGGAAGTGTTTCGTGCGCGGCTGCAAAGCGTGTTCGAGCGCTCGCGGCTCAGCCAGGCTGCCTTCGCGCAGGGCATCGGCATCGACCGTTCGGCGCTTTCGCTACTGCTTTCGGGCCGCACGGTGCGGCTGCCGCGCGTGGAAACGCTGCTCGCCATTGCCGAGCGTCATGCGGTGACGATCGACTGGCTTCTGGGCCTCTCGGAAGACGAGGGCGTGACCGGGGCCATGCTCTCGACCGGCACGATCGAAACGACCGAGGAAGACGGGGCGAGCCTCCTCATGCGTTGGCATGCCGAGGCAGCGGGGGCCAAGATCCGCTATGTGCCCGCACGCATTCCCGATCTGCTGCGCACCACCGAAGTGATCGCCTATGAAGCGGCGGCCGCCCACCAGAGCCCGTTGGCGCAAGTAGAGGATGCCGCGTTCCGGCTCGAGTACAACCGCGCGGCGGGGACCGACATGGAATGCTGCATGCCGCTGCAGACGCTCGAGCAGTTCGCGGCCGGTGCGGGCATCTGGAGCGGTCTTTCGAAAGCGGGCCGACAAGCGCAGCTGGAGCACATGGGCGCGCTGATCGAGGAGCTTTATCCCTCGTTCCGCCTGTTCCTGTTCGACGGGCGCGAGCGGTTTTCGATCCCCTATACGATCTTCGGGTCGACCCGCGTCGCGATCTTCGCCGGGCAGATGTATCTCGTGCTCAGCAACGCGGAGACGATCCGGACCATGCAGCGCCAGTTCGAGGGCCTGATTCGCCACACCCGCGTGCATGCGCACGAGGCGGCGGACTTTGTGAGGGGGCTCAAACTTGGCTGAGGGCCTGCGCCTCGCCAGCCTTGCGATGTACCGCGATCCGCCGGTGATCGCAGAGGCGACGCGCGCGCTGTGGGCGGATCTCGGCGCAAGGCTTGCGGCGGCGGGAATGGCGGATGTGCCGGCGGCGCTGGATGAGAGCATCGCGCACGATGCGGCGTGGCTCGATCCGCGGCTCCTGCTGGCGCAGACTTGCGGCTATCCCTTCATGACCCAGCTGCAAAACCGGGTTCGCCTCGTGGCAACGCCGCTCTATCGCCATCCCGGCTGCATCGAGGCGCTGGGCGGCAGCTTCTTGATCGTGCGTGCGGATGCCGGGGTTGGTGCTGTCTCCGATCTGCGCGGCGCGGTGGCGGCGATCAACGACTGGGGCAGCAACTCGGGGATGAACCTGCTGCGCCACACGCTCGCGCCGCATGCAGTGGGCGGGCGGTTCCTTGCCGCCGTGGCCCGAAGCGGCAGCCACCGCGCGAGTATTGCGATGGTCGCTCGGGGCGAGGCCGATGTGGCCGCGATCGATTGCGTGACGTTCGGCAATCTGGCGCGCTTTGCGCCCGAGACTGTCGCAGGCGTGCGCATTCTGGCCGAGACCGCAAAGACGCCGGGGCTGCCGCTGATCACGCGGAGCGCGGCGAGCGATGCGGAAGTCCATCAGCTGCGGGGTGCGCTGGCGGATCTTGCGCGTGATCCGGCCACGGCAGAGCTGCGCGATGTGCTGGGGCTGGAGGGTTTCACGGCGCTGGAGGCGTGCGACTATGATGCCGTGCTCGCGCTGGAGCGCGATGCGGCGGCGCTTGGTTATCCCCGGCTGGCCTAGGCAATCGAAGGCTGGGAGCCAGGTGGATGTTTCTGCCGATTTCGCGCATGCTGGGGGTGTGATAGGCCGCTCGTCGATGTTTCTCGCGAAATCGATGGATCACATGCCTGACGATCGCTTCACACGGCACCGCAACACCCGGCGCATTCGCTTAAGCCGGGCAGCAGCATTTTTGCTCGCCGCGATGATCCCGAGCCACGGCGCGCTGGCAGAGCCGGCGGAGAAGCCTGGCCTGCCGGAAATCCAGCAGCCCTTTGCCGCGCTGCCCCGTGCCGCAACGTTCAAGGTAGCGGATTCCGATTCCGACTGGGTCCTGATCGGACCCGATGCAGTGTGGGTGGCCGGCCAGGGGCCGCTGCGCAAGATCGATCCCCAAACCAACCGCGAGGTCATGGTCGTACCGTTGCCGGGCACAGCGTGCGCTGGTCTTGCCGCCGGCTTCGGCAGCCTGTGGGTCCCGATCTGCAGCAAGAAGGCCAACTCCGTTCTGCGGGTCGATGCCGTGAGCGGGGCAATTGTGGCCACGATCCCGATGGGGCCACCCTTTGAAGCCGGGATCGCGGCAGGCAAGGATGCCGTGTGGTTCGTGGTGGATGGCAAGACGCTCATCGGCATCGATCCGGCCACCAACCAGCCCGCGCGGCGTGTAACGCTGGTCGATGGTTCCCAGGTACCAGCGGTTGACGGTGATACGGTCTGGGTAACCAGCACCGCGCATGATCTTGTCACTGCAGTCGACGCCCGCACCGGGGCGGTCGTCGGAACAGTCTCGACCGGTCCCAAGCCGCACTTCCTTGCGGCTGGCGGCGGTGCAATCTGGACGCTGAACCAGGGCGATGGCAGCGTGACCCGCATTGACGCGCAAAATCATGCCGTGCTCGCGACGATTGCGCTCGGGCTGCCAGGCCGCGGCGGCGACATCGCCTATGGCGTCGGACCTGCTGGTAAAGGGCTGGTGGTGGTGACCGCAGTGGACGTGCCGCTGACCATCATCGACGCGCAGTTGAACCGACCCTTGGTCCAATGGAAGGGGCCTGGTGGAGATTCGCTACGGTTCGGCCATGGGGCGATCTGGCTGGCCGACTATCTCTCCGGCAATCTTTTCAGGATCGATCCGAAAGCGGCGCTGGGCCAGACAGGGCGCGATTAAGGGGAAATGGTGCGCGACGCAGTCAGTGGCGTACCAGTCTCGTTGGCGGATTTAGCTAAAATTCCCTGCTCATACAAATTTGCAGCGAATTCTGGGGGCCATTTTCAGCGCATTTGATCAATTTCGCCCCGAAATTCCGCCATTTGTGGGCGCTTGCGGGGAGGAAAATGAGCAGGGAATTCAAAACTCAACAGCAGGGAATTTTCTCGGTCGCTGCAGGGATTGTTGAAGCGATCGGAAGGGACTCCGTGTTCGCTCGGTTCCGGTGGCGCCAAGATTCGAGATGGAAGATTCGGATCTGTAGAAATTGACGATGCAGTCAATGAACCAGCGGATCGCAAATTAGAGAGTTGACGGTATCGTCAACAACAACGAATGGAGATTACGACGTCGTAACTTCTTAAGATTGACGGTACCGTCAAGACTGCGAACAACTTGATATCCAATTGGCGAGATGTAGCGGACGTTTGGAGAAAAATGCGCACCTAGGATTGACATATAGTTGGAGTGCATTCACCCTAAGGCCAACTCGACTATGCAAGAGGCTTAGCGGGATCGCATCGGAGGCCGCAAAAATGGGTATCCACAGCCAGTTGATTGAACGCGATGTGGCGAGCCTTCGTCCCTACGCGCGCAATGCCCGGGTCCATTCCAAGAAGCAGATCAAACAGATCGCGGCTTCGATCGATCGGTTCGGGTTCGTCAACCCGGTGCTGGTCTCGGACGACGGCGAGATTGTCGCCGGGCACGGACGGGTTGAAGCCGCAAAGCTGTTGGGCAGGAAGTCCGTGCCAACGCTGGCGCTGTCACATCTCTCGGACGCCGAACGACGAGCCTACGTGCTGGCCGACAACAAGCTCGCGTTGAATGCCGGGTGGGACGTCGAGATCCTGGCGATTGAGCTGCAGGGTTTGATCGACATGGATTTTGATGTCGAACTCACCGGCTTTAGCCTTGCTGAGATCGACCTGACGCTAGACCGGGCGGCCGATTCTGACCCCGGTGCCAACGACGCACCGGAAGACGCGACGCTGGAAGTTGGTGGGCCGCAAGTCAGCCGCCGCGGTGATCTGTGGCAGCTGGGTCGGCACAAGCTGCTGTGCGGTGATGCGCGGGACCGCGATGACTTTCGCGCACTGATGGGGGATGAGCGCGCCGACATCGTGTTCACAGACCCCCCATATAATGTGAAGATCGATGGCAATGTCACCGGGCTCGGGAAGGTCAAGCACCGGGAGTTTGCTTTCGCGAGCGGCGAGATGTCCGAGCGCGAGTTTACGACCTTCCTGGCCGTCACACTCGGAAATGTTGCAGTGCATATGCGAGACGGCGCCATTTCTTTCGTGTGCATGGATTGGCGCCACATGGGCGAGCTGCTGACCGCCGGGCGCCTGGCATTCACCGAGTTCAAGAACCTCATCGTGTGGAACAAGACGAACGGCGGCATGGGCGCGTTCTATCGCTCAAAGCACGAGCTGATCTTCGCGTTCAAGCAGGGCACAGCGCCGCACACTAATAGCTTTGGCCTCGGCAATACGGGCCGCTACCGCACCAATGTCTGGGACTACGCCGGCATCAGCAGCATCGGCGTCGGCCGAGCCGAAGAGCTGGCAATGCATCCGACGGTCAAGCCCGTCGCCATGATCGCTGATGCCTTGCGCGACTGCTCGCGCCGCGGCGAAATCGTGCTCGATTGCTTCGGCGGTTCGGGCAGCACTTTGATCGCCGCCGAAAAGACCGGGCGCGCTGCGCGCCTGATCGAGTTCGATCCAGTCTACTGCGACACCATCATCCGGCGCTGGCAGGCCTACACAGGTAAAGACTCGACGCTTGTTGCTTCGGGCGAGCGGTTCGAGACTATCCAGAATGAGTTGATCGCGACCAGGTGCACCGCGGAAGCCAAGCGACCTGCTGCCACGCGTAAGCGGGAGGCCACTCATGGCTAAGCTAACGAAGGCGTCATCACCGATCGCGCCAAACGCCGCAGCAGACTATCCGGTCGGCTACGCCAAGCCGCCCAAGGCGAGCCAATTTCAGAAAGGCCGGTCGGGCAACCCTGGCGGCGCGTCCAAAAAGGTCCGGGCGCGCAAGTCTGACGCAACTATCTCGCCGTTCGATCAGATTATCCTGAAGGCAGCCTGCCATAAAATCGCCATCAATGAGAACGGCGTGCGCTCAAAAATCACCACGCACGAAGCGATCATTAAAAAGCTGGCGATTGGTGCGGTGAAGGGCGAGCCCTCGGCGATCAAGCGCTATCTTGATCACGTGCAGTCGGCGGTGGAACGCCAGCAGAAGGAGACGATGGGTCGCTTCAGCTTGTTGGTTCAATATGTGACCGAGCAGAGCGTCGCTCGAGCAGTCTCGCCGCCGTCCGATACTGCGCCGGTGTGGCCACGCCCTAACGACGTGGTGCTCGATTACGCCAGCTTCAGGGGCGAGGTGAGGGGGCCGATCGATGCAGGGCAGGCAGAGCCCTTTGACGCGCTCGTTGGCGAGTACCGTATTTGGCAGGCGCGCCACGAGCACCTGCAAAGTCGGGCGAACCAGGCTGCGGGTGAGTTGCTTTTGCTCTACGACACTGCCGTTGTCAGCGTTGAACGCTTGCTCGGTGTTGTGCGCTTCCACTTGCCGTCCAGCTTTGAGGCGCAACTGGAGTCGCTTGAAGGGGAGATCCCGACCGGAGCCCTGGAAATCGCGGATCCCGGCGGTGGCACAATCAATCTTGCAATTCTTTCGCCTGATGGTGCTGATTGCGTCTACGCTTTGCATATACTCAGCGCCTCGGCTGCGGATATCGAGCGCGATATTCCCCGTCGGGCCAAACTCAACATCGCGGCCAATACCACCAGCCTGATCAATCGACTGCAGATCGAAAGGCAAAATAGCGATGGAGGGGCGCCCCCGGTTCAAGCCGTACCTGACTTCGACCAATTCTATGACGGTTATGCCTCAGAGGGTCTGGGCGGCGGCGATAACGCTGCGCCATGAAAGTGCAGGTGAAGCCGCAAGTGGGTGCCGGCCGTCCTCGTCTTAACCCGGCGCTTAAGCAGTTTTGGCAAACGCCTGCACGCACGCGGGTGCTGTACGGTGGACGTGCGGCATCCAAGTCCTGGGATGCGGCCGGCGTTGCCGTGCTCTTCGCGTGCCGGTCCAAGGCCAAGATCCTGTGCACCCGCCAGTTTCAGAACAGGATCGAAGAATCGGTTTATACGCTCATCAGGAATCGGATTTTCGAATTCGGTTTGCGTAATCAGTTCATCATTCATCGCGAGCGCATCACTCATCGACTGACCGGAAGCGAGTTTGTATTTTACGGCCTCAATCGCCACATCGACGAGATCAAATCGATGGAGGGCATCGACGTTTGCTGGATCGAGGAAGCGCACAACCTGACCAAGAATCAATGGGAGATTCTCAACCCCACCTTGCGCAAGCAAGGCTCCCAATTTTGGCTGACGTTCAACCCGCGCCTGGCGACAGACTTCGTCTATCAGTACTTTGTCCTCAATACCCCGCCGAACACCATCAAGCGCAAGGTCAATTACAGCGAAAATCCCTTCGTCAGCAGGACCATCCTCCACGAGATTGCCGCCTGCCGGGCGGTTAGTGAAGACGACTACCGCCATATCTATCTGGGCGAGCCGCGTGGCGACGACGAGAATGCGGTCATCAAGCGCGCACACATCATGGCTGCGATCGATGCGCACAAGACGCTCGACATCGAGCCCGCCGGTCGGCATCGGATCGGATTTGATGTCGCGGACTGCGGCGCCGATAAGTGTGCGCTGGTCTTTGCCCATGGCCCGCTCGTGAGCTGGGCCGACATGTGGCAGGCCCGCGAGGATGAACTTCTGGCGTCAACCGCACGGGTCTTTAATACCGCGCGCCAGCGCAATGCGCATGTCATCTACGACTCAATCGGGGTTGGCGCCGGAGTTGGCGCCATGCTCAGAGATTTATGCGACCAGCGCGGTTTCCATGTCCGCTATGACAAGTTCAACGCCGGCGGTTCAGTTTTCCGCCCGGATGCCATTTACACGGCGCAGACCAAGAACAAGGATCATTTTTCAAATCTCAAAGCCCAGGCCTGGTGGCTGGTCGCAGACCGCCTACGCAATACGTACAACGCGATCCACAAGGGTGAGGCCTTCGACCCCGATCAGCTGATCTTCATCGACTCAGCCATGCCCCATCTGGATCGCCTTATCGATGAGCTGACAATGCCGCTTCGTGACTTTGATGCAGCGGGCCGGGTCAAGGTCGAGAGCAAGCAGGATCTCGCCAAGCGCAATATAGCCTCTCCCAACCTCGCTGACGCGTTCATCATGGCGTTCGCGCCGTTCAAGCCGCCGATGGTGATCAGCGATAAGGTGCTCGATGACCTGAGGTGGCATATGCCAAGGTCTCGGTTTTGAGAAGGTAGACTGACCGGTCGCTGACCGGTCTCCGGCTCGGTTGTCAGCAGCTGGACAGAGCCGACCAGTTGCGCGCTGGCGCAAACTGTCTTGGCGACGCAACTAGCAAGCAGGCCGGAGGCCGGATGTCAGCTTCAATCAGGGTCATCGCAAACCGTCCAAATTGCATAACAAAACGAAGGGCGGGCAAACGGATAGCGGAATCGCTGAATAAGAATTCGACCAATCGCAGACTTTGGATCGTCAAAACTTTCGTTCCGCCAAGCCTGTGCTTGTGTAGTCAAAAGGAGCGTTCCAAGCCATCTCGCGATTAAGAAAGGATCGCGGCGAACCGCTGGCGGTGGTGTTCCTCGTCGCCAAACTCAAAATTGATTGCCATCAAGCGCTTGAAGTAATGGCCAACGGCAAGCTCGTCGGTCATTCCCATGCCACCATGAAGCTGGATGGCATTCTGGCCCACGAACTTCCCAGCCGCGCCGATGATCGCCTTGGCTGCGGACGTTGCCCGAGCGCGCACATCTGAAGGTGCGTCAAGGTTGAGGGTCGCCAAATAAACCGCTGAAGTTGCCAATTCGATCTCCATGAGCATGTCCGCCATGCGGTGCTGGAGTACTTGAAACGATGCCAGGACTTTGCCGAATTGGCTGCGTTGCTTCGTGTAGGCCATCGTCGCGTCGAGAAGCCGGGACATGATCCCCAAAGCTTCGGCGCACAACGCCGCGACCGCGCGATCTATGATCTCCTCGAGGAGGGGCAAAGCATTCCCTTCCTGACCCAACAGCGCATCGCTCGGGATCTTGACATTATCAAGCGTCATGTCGGTAGCGCGCCGTCCGTCGATCGTCGCAAAGTCCTGAGTATTGATCCCGTCCTGGGCCTTGTCGACCAGAAATAGCGAGATACCTGACGCATCTCCCGGCGCGCCGCTCGTGCGTGCCGGCAAAATCAAGTGTGATGCCCAGGGTGCTGCCGTTACCATTGTCTTGGCGCCAGAGAGGCGCCAGCCCTTTTCATCTCGCACAGCTCGGGTTGCAATTCCGGTAAAATCCATGTCCAAACCCGGCTCAGCCCAGGCAAATGCGAGGATCAGCTCGCCCTTGAGAATCGCTTTGAGCGACTGTCGAGCCGGTTGACCGCCGCAGCGCGAGAGGATTTCTGCACCAAAGACAATGGTCTCGACGTAGGGCTCGAGCATGAGCGCGCGCCCGAGCTCTTCCATGATTATCATGTGCTCGATCGGGCCCCCACCGGTGCCGCCTTGGTCTTCGGAAAACCCGGCGCCTAGTATACCGAGTTCATCAGCCAAGGCTTTCCATACACCGGCTAGCAGGCCCGTTTCACTCCGTGATGCGGTGGCGCGCAGTTCGAAGGGGTAGCGATCGTCGAGAAAGCGCCGCAGGCCGTCGCGAAGCATCTGTTGTTCGTCTGAAAACCTGAAATCCATCGTCTGTCGTCCTTCAGCGCAGGATGATCTTGGCGATGATGTCGCGCTGAACCTCATTCGTGCCGGCGTAGATGGAAGCTGCGCGATCGTTCAGATAGGTGGCGACGGCGACACCCCGACCGGTCTGCTCGGGCCTGTCGGGCATGACGAGGCCGCTTCGGCCAGCCAGAGCCAAGCCTAGTTCGGTAATGTGCTGGCGCAATTCGGTTCCGCTGACCTTGGATATCGATGACATGAGCGAAGCGCGCGTTTCATCCATGTCGCTGAACAGCATGCGAAGCTCGCTGATTTCGAGCGCCGAAAGCCGGATATCGGCATCTGCAATTCTTTGCCTCATGGCGAGGCTGCATCCTTTTGTCTCCGCCTTGATCCGCTCGAGACGCGCGCGAAGAAGGGGCGACCACATTGTGGAGCGTTCGTGCCGAAGTAGATACTTGGCGACGGTCCACCCGTCGTTTTCCTGCCCAACAATGCCCGAGACCGGCACGCGCACGTCGGTGAAAAACACCTCATTCAATTCATGGTCGCCAGAGATCGAGACAATCGGCCGGATTTCGATGCCCGGCAAATCGAGATCGAACAGCAGAAAGGAAATGCCCTGTTGCGGTTTGCCGGTGCGATCGGTGCGCACGAGGCAGAACATCTTGTTCGAGAAGTGCGCATGGGTCGTCCAGGTCTTGGACCCGTTGAGAACGTAGACGTCCCCATCACGCACCGCGCTCAGCGCAAGCGAGGCGAGGTCCGATCCCGAGTTGGGCTCGGAGTAGCCTTGCGCCCACCAATCCTCGCCCAATCGGATCCGCGGCAAGTAATGCGCCTTCTGTTCTGCCGTGCCGAATGCGATGATCACTGGCGCAACCATGTGGGTCGAATTCGGCGAAAGCGGCGGGGCGTTTGCCATCGCCAGCTCTTGCTTGAAAATGACGTGCTGGGCCGGGCTCCAGCCCGTGCCGCCGTGTTCAACCGGCCAATGGGGAACGCTCCACCCTTTCTCGGCCAGAACGCGAAACCAGTCCCGCGCGAGCGGCAATTCACAATAGATGCCGGCGCAGTTGCGGCCAGCTTCCGCAAACCGAGGCGTGAGCTTTTCCGCTAGGAAAGCGCGAACCTCGTCGCGGAACTCCAGTTCTTCGGGACTGAACTCGAGGTTCATCCGTCAGGCCTTGCGCGCCGCAAATGCGGCGATCCGGGCATCGACGTCGGGGGCATGGCCTTCGTTACGGTAGGTTTCATGCGCCAGCCCCGCCTTGAGTGGCAGTCCGTCGGTTTCGACCAGCAGGCGCTTGTTGGCACGCGCGCTGAACCAGCTGTTGGCGAGGATCGTATCGGCAAACTTCTGGACTTCGTTGTCGAAATCCGCGTCGGCGAAACAGACATTGGCAAGCCCGATCGACAAGGCTTCCTGTGCATCGACGTTGCGACAGGTGAACATCAATTCGCGGGCCTTATATGTGCCGATCCGGCGGGGCAGCCGTTGGCTCATCCCCCAGATCGGGGTCAGTCCCCAACGCCCATGGGTATCGGCAAATCGCGCGTTGGCCGAAGCGAGGATGATGTCTCCCGCAAGGGCCAGTTCCAGTGCGCCAGTATAGCAATGGTTGTGCACAGCACTGATGACGGGCTGCGGAAGGTTCGCAAGTTGCTCGATGACCGTTGCCTGGAGATTGAGCTGCGCCCCGCTTTCGCCCTCTCCAATGGCGCCGAGATCGTGCCCCGCCGAAAAGCATCGCCCGGCGCCGCGCACGATGACACAGCCAACCGTGTCGACCGACTTCGCAATGTCTGCGACGTGTTCACCTAGCAATTCGAACATGCGCGTGTTGAGCGCGTTCAGCTTGTCGGGTCTGTTGAGGGTTAGCGTGGCCAAACCATTGCTGTCGGATCGAATGATATCTGCGTCGGCCATTTGCCACCCCCAACAATTTTGTCAGCTGGCGCCCTCGCAACCAACTGAACTGTCCAATACACAACGGCAATCACCCGAGCGGCATCGTCCGCTTGGAAAGCAGCTCCATCTGGTTCCAGAGTTTTTCGGCCGATTGTTCGTCGAGCGCCCATGGCATGACGCCATTGAGCGTATCTCGACGTGTGGCCGGGGGAGCAACTCCGCAATCCTCGAGGTAGGCAAATTGCCCTGCGAGTTCCGGGGCGGTGGCGGCAAACAGCGTCGTCGCCGCGCCTTGCTCGACCGTCTTATATGTCCGGGATGTCGGCAATTCGATGTCGGTGCGATCTTTCATCGCAAGGTAGTCCTCGCGCGACAGGTGCCGCATCAGGTCCGTCTGGATGAAGCCAGGATGGACAGCAAGGCCGGTCACGCCGTCCGCCGACATCGCGCCGTGAACCTTGCGGGCGAGCAGCGAACTGGCTGTCTTGGATTGGCCGTAGGCAATCCATTTGTCGTATTCGCTCGTCTCGAAATTGGGATCCTCGAAGCGGATATCCGAAAAGTGATGCCCGCTCGATGTCACAGCGATGACCCTTGCCATGCCGGCTCGGCGCAGAGCGGGTGCGAGCCGACTGACCAGCGCAGCATGGCCAACGTAGTTTGTCGCTAGCTGCATTTCCAGGCCGGCCGAGTTGCGTTCCAGCGGACACGCCATGATGCCCGCGTTGGCGATCAAAAGGTCAATCGGACGGTCAATTGCCAGAACAGCGTCCGCAAACGTATCGACACTTGGCAGTTCGGCGAGATCGAGCGGGATCGATGCGATAATGCGTTCAGGAAAGGATTCCCTCAGCGCCTTGGCCGCTTCCGCCAGCTTGGCGGGCGTGCGGGCCCCAATGAAGACATCAGCACCTGCCGCCAGCAGCGCTCGCGCCGTCTCGTAGCCGAGCCCGCCGCTTCCCCCTGTGATAACTGCAAACTTGCCGCTCAAGTCCACGCCACGCATGATCTCGTGGCTCGTCGTTTCGGCACCCTTGACCGCGTTCGTGGCCATAATTCGCTCCCAAATTTTACGTTATTGCCACAATGCCGGAGTGACGGCGGGATCAGATTCTTCGCGAAAAATCCATTTGCAGAGCCTCCTGACGGGTTCGATGCCGTCCTGTGGCGCACCAAACCCGGTAACGCCTGCACCTGCGTAGCCGAGCGTCACCATCCGTTGTCCGCCGGCAAGCGCAAGCTGATCCTGGATTTGGGGGACGAGTGACTCGGGATAGATGCCGATTGTCTGGCAGTAGGCATCGACCCTGGGCAGGATATCCTCGAGCGTGTCCACCGGAACGAAATTGGCGACGCGGTTGGTAAGCGTCGGCGCAAAATCGACCGGCTCGGGCATTTTCGAGACGATCACGCCACCTTCGCCATCGCGCGTGCCGACGACGGTGTAGAAGTCGTCCAAAAGCGAAGCGGCATCGAGATGGCTCATCAGGTCGCGGTTGATCCCGAATTTGGCAGGGGTGCTGATCTTGTCCGGCAAGGCGATCAATTTGGCATACGCCCGTCTGGCAAGGTCTTCGGTTTTGGCGATGCCGTCTTCGTCCGACCCGGCCATCACGAAGACGATCCGCGAACTTGCGCAGACTTCTTGGTTATGCGCTCCGAAATCGGTCGCGACCCGTTGCGCCGCCTCGTTCATGGTGGTTTCGCTCGCGAACGCCTCATGACCGATGATGCTGATGCTTCTCTTGGGATCGAAAGAGACAAGTTCGAGGCCCGGCTGGATATATTTCGTCACGTGTTTGACCGACGAAAACCCACCCCAGGCAACGATCTTCTCGACGTTGTGCGGTTGGTACAGCTTGCTCTCGAACGCCTCGTCGCCGCCCTTCCAGTACGCGATGCTGATGTGCTTGGTCAGCGGGTGATCGGGTGCCATGTCGATCATTGTGCGAGCGACCGCGATCCCGGTGAAGGGATCGTTCGAGGGCGCCTTGATGATAGCGTCGCCGCGCGCGACCGAGTTCCGGATGACCGTGACGGCCGACAAAATCGGGCTGTTACCGGCAACGATATGCAGAGCGCGCGCTCCGAAAGCGCGCACGTAGCGCTTCGAGCCGCGCGACGTGGTCCGCTCGTGAACCCATCCTTCCAGATATTCGCGGCCGATCTGCGAGACCATGTCTTCCAGCTCTTCGCGCGCAAACAACGATGGGAGCCGCTCATACTGATTGCGCAGCAGAGATTCGGTCATTGGCGTGGTTTGCAAGGTGAGGGCGAGGGCGTGCTGCAAATGGACATTGGTCCGGATGTCGAGGGCTTTGCCCAAGTTCTCGAGATATTCGATAATCTCGTCGACACGTAGCTCATAGACGTCCCTGAGGCGATTTGGATTGCCCAAGGGCAGACGACCCAGGATCGACATGGGATCGGGAGCCAGAAACTCTAGATCTCCATTTCGCCCGCCGAAGCTCACCAGATCGGTTTCTATGACTTTACCCCGGATAATTGCCGGAGCAATTTCGAGGTTGGGATTGGTTTGAAGAACGGTTGCCATCTCAGGTGCCTTTCGGATCTATCAAGCGGCTGCGGACGCGTGGACTTCGGACAGGTAATCCATTGCTTCTTCGTGCGCCTCGGTCGACGCGGCGCAGCTGATCTTGTCGTCCCCACCGCGCATTTCGGTGTAGCGAGCGATCGATTTTTCAACGAACGGTCCCTCACGGCCGCAGCCGCATTCGCGGTCCCAAGTCATCGTGACTTCGTCGCCACTGATGAAGCCGCCCCAATGCGTGTCAGGAAGCAGGTCGTAGAACGCGAGTCTGCCCGTAACGGTGCCGGTACGCGCCAGCGGCTTGCTGGTGTCGGGGTCGAGGACAAACGGGATGATCCAGGGCGCAATGTGATAGTGCCCCTTCTCACACAGCATGTTGTTCGCGTTCATCTCGGTCATGGCGTAGTTGAAGGGCAGGCGATCAACGCCAGCAAACTTCATGACCTGGTCCATCCAGTCGTCGGGCAGCACCATGCCCTTGGCGCCGCCGCCCGTCGAAATGACCGAGTTCGGCGCGAAGATATGATCGCGTCCACTTGCGAGACCTTTTTCAGCCAAAGGCCAGAGATAAGTCGGCGCGCAGGCCATGAAGACGCGCTGGCCAGCCAGGCTTGACGTTACTTCGTTGAGAAAATCCTGCATCTGTTGGGCCCGCTGGGAATTGCTGGCCTCGAATTCGGTGAGCCGTGCAAGCAGTGTGGGTTGTACTTCGAGCCGGTCAAGGTCCCCGCGCGCCTTCGCCGCGCGCAGACGACCAGCAAGGTAAAGCACGTCCGCGCTCATGTGTCCGGGAAAGGCGGTGTGCATGAACGTTTCGTCGCCATGCGCGATCCGCTCGAAATACTGTTCGTTGATCCGGAAATGCGCGGAACTGCCACTCCGGAACGACGGAGAAATGACATGCGCCTTGGGTTGCACCTCGTTCGGACGAGGATCGCCGAATTTCTGGAAGCGCAAGGGGTAAAGCTTGCCGAATGTGGCAAGCTCGCTCTTGGTCTTGGGGAAGAGCGAGACGGTGCCGCTCGTGCCCGACGAGTGATGAATGCACAGGTCGGTTTGCGCGTCCATCACGGCGATCCAGCTGTCGATGCTGTCGCACAGCGAAACGTCGACATGCTTGAGCGGGACCGTGGTCAACTTCTCGAGCCACGAATTGATCATTCCGAACCGGCTTTTTTCGAGAAGCGAAGCCGGGTACGACTTGTAGACAGTGTGCTCGAACAGAAGCGGGATCACGTCTTCTAAGGTATCAAGAGAATCGATCCCGTCGCGATCCGCCAACTTTTTCAGATAGCCGATCCGATTGCGGAGTTGCTCGAAGCGAAGTTTGAGTCCTTCCCATTGCTTAGCTTCGCGATCGGCCTTCGGCATCGACCACAGCTGCGTGGTGGACCAGTCGAAATACTCGACAGGATCCGCGATGAAATCCTTCGTCTCGCTCTGAACTGCCATCTTCACAACTCCTCTGTCCCACGCTGGCTTGCCCGACGGGGCGGCCGCCACGGTCGTCTCGAATCTGCTGATGTAACAAAAACGCTTTTTTGTATCATCGGCTCGCTAACCCAGCTATGGCCTCCCGGCAAGCGATATTTTAATGTCAGTAGATTTTGTGAGGATGGCCATGAACCAAGCCCTTTCCGATCCGATCCCCGACCATGTCCCGGCAAGTCTGGTATTCCCGTTTGACCTATATGCCTTGAGCGACGATCCCCGGCTGGCTGATGACACCCAGGCGGGACTAACTTTCCTCCATCGCGGCGCGCCCGATGTCTTCTTTACGCCGCAGAATGGCGGTCATTGGGTAGCGACGCGCCACGACCTGATGCGCGAAGTGCTCATGAACCCCGACAGGTTCTCATCGGCACAGCTTGGTGTGCCAAAAACTGCTACGCAATCGAGGCTCATTCCACTTTCGCTCGATCCGCCGCAGCACACGCCCTACCGCCGCATTCTGATGCAACATTTTGCGCCCAAGCGGATTTCCCGCATGGCGGACGATATTCGCATGCGGGCAATCGGCCTCATCGAGCAGGTTCGCGAACGCGGATCGTGCGACTTTCTGAACGAGGTCGGCATGCCGCTCCCGGTTCAGGTCTTCATGGACATGATGGGCTTACCGGCAGAAAAATTCGACGTGTTCCGCGCGATCGTGGTCGAATGGTTCGCAACGCCAAATGGCCCCCGCAGGCAGGTTCTGGCGGGCACCATTCTTGGCCATCTGCGCGAGGTAATTGATCAACGCAAAGCCACGCCGCAAGAGGATCTGATGACTGCACTCCTGAGTGAGTCCATCAAGGGGCGGCCATTGTCGCAGGATGAGGTCGAGTCGATGGCGTTTCTGCTCTTTCTTGCCGGCCTGGACACCGTGGCGAATGCAGCCGGTTTCATGATGGCACGTCTGGCCCGGATGCCAGAACTGCAACGCAACCTGCGCGAGGACAGCGCGCTCGTCGATCCGTTCATCGACGAAGTTTTGCGAACGTCGGGTGTAGTAACGACGGCCCGGCTCGTGACACAGGATTGCAAGCTTGGTGAAGCGGTCCTGATGAAAGGGGATATGGTCCTATGCCCGCTGGCCCTTGCGGGAATGGATGATCGCGTGAATTCCGACCCTCTCGAATTCAAGCTGGATCGGAAATCTCCTGCTCATCTTATGTTTGCGACAGGGCCCCACTTGTGTGTCGGCCACTTCCTCGCTCGCCTCGAACTTCGGATCCTGCTTCAGGAATGGTTGCGTCTTGTGCCGCAATTCTCGCTGAATCCGAATGTGCCTCGCGAAGTACGGATCGGTTCGATGACAGCTTTTTTGCAGTTGGGCATCAAGTGGAGCACTTGAAGTTCGCACTTCTGCATACTTAGGCTGCCAGGATCAATCGTAAGGAAACATAGAGCATGTTGGCGCCCCTTGCCGCGTCGGCGGACTATTCCAGGATCGTACCAAACAAGCGCCGGAGGCGCCTGCTGGACGCGGCTATGGCGGTCATGGCCGATCATAAGCTCGAAACCGTCACGATGGACCACATCGCCAAAGAGGCCGGCGTAACCCGCATTACATTGTATCGGGAGTTCGGTGACCGGAGCACGCTGATGGAAGCGGTCGCTGCCTTTCGGCTGATGACCTTCGACGAGCAGTTCTTTGCGCGCACTGACTTGAGCAGGTCGCTTGCAAATGTCGTTAAGGACTACCTGATCGCCTCGACGAGTGTTTCAAAAAACAATCCGGTTTCAAGGAGATGGGCTGGGGGCGGCATGAAGTTTCTCCATGCAGGCTCCCTCATCCATCTCACTGCGACCGCAACTTGGAGTGCGGTGCTCAATAACCATGAAATTCAGGGCGGTGCGACGTGCGCGCTAGCTCCAGAAGACATCGGTCTGTGGTTGATCGTTCAGCAATATTCTCTCGGGCGTCTGGTGGTCGAAACAGATTGCAGCGAGCAGACACTGTCTGCCCTCGTTGGGCAGTTTGTGTCGCCGGCCTTCCTGGTGCCCCAGACCGTGACGAATACTATCAGACTGGACCAGTCTACCGGGAAGTTGCCATAGTTTCGCCGAGTGACGGCCCATCCTCGATCTCGACGTCGAGCGATAGCAACAGGCCTGCCGTCATGATGTAGTATCCAGCCACGAGGATCAGCTCCACCAATTGCTCCGACGTCAGGTGTAACTGAGCTCTTGTGATGGTTTCGGCTCGCGCACCGCTTTCACGTTTGATTTCCTCCGCAATCGTGACGGCTATCTGTTGGACATCGCTCAATCTGTCGAACGCTTGCTCACTCACGGCCTGAAGTGTGGCCTCATCCATGGCCACAGCGCGGGCAACGGCAACGTGCTGGTGCCATTCGTATGCAGATCCACAAAGTTGCCCAACCCGCAGGATGACAATCTCGCGCAGGACCGGGTCAAGTTTGCCCTTGAGCAAAAGTTGGACCCCAAGTCTCGAATAGGCGAGCATGGGCCCTTCTGCATGGCTCATCATGCGGTTTACGTTGAGCGACCCGGTGCGTCGCAAGCGGTCCAGCACTTCGTCGCTTTGGCTGGCAAGGTCGGGATACGCGATGCGTGCCATCAGGCGAGGACCGTCGCTGGTTCAGGCCGGCCCGGCGCCACGGCTGGCGGCTTTGCGCCCAGGACGGCTTTGACTTCGAGGAAGCCCTCGAAGCCAAAATCACCCCATTCGCGTCCATTGCCCGATTGCTTATAGCCGCCAAACGGCGCCATTCCATCGGGGTGGGGCTGGTTGACCAGCACTTGGCCGACGCGCAATCGCGACGCAACGTCTGCGATCACACTTTCATCTACGCCCTGAATATAGCCGGCCAAGCCATATTCACTGTCGTTCGCAATGGCGACCGCCTCATCGACGGTGTCGTAGGCGATCACGCACAGCACCGGCCCAAAGATCTCCTCGCGCGCGATCGTCATGGCATTGCTCACATCGGAAAAGACGGTTGGGCGGACATAGAAACCCTTGTCAAGCCCCTCGGGCCGGCCCGGTCCGCCCGCCACGAGTGTCGCGCCCTCCGCCACGCCTGCTGCGATCAGTCGCTGGATCTTGTCGAACTGGCCACGGCTGACGACCGGGCCAATGTCGGGGCTGCTAAGGGGATCACCGATCGTGATCGATGCTGCGGTCTCGGCCAGCGCAGCTATTGCCTCGTCGCGCCGGGCACGAGGTACGAGCATTCGTGTCGGCGCGTTGCAGGACTGGCCTGCGTTGGCGACGATCGCCCGGAAGCCCGCCGCCGCCGCCGCGCCAACGTCGGCATCTGGCAAAATGATGTTGGCTGACTTGCCGCCAAGCTCCTGATGGACGCGCTTGATCGTCGGCGCGGCGCCGCGGGCCACCTC
Source organism: Novosphingobium sp. (assembly GCF_965228995.1). GTDB lineage: Bacteria > Pseudomonadota > Alphaproteobacteria > Sphingomonadales > Sphingomonadaceae > Novosphingobium. Next base: position 738,461 of record NZ_OZ245852.1, read on the forward strand.
GATCCCGGCGCGCGTCGATCCGGTGAACGAGACCATGTCGATATCGGGGTGCGCGGCGATGGCCGCACCGACGGTCGGCCCATCGCCCTGCACAAGATTAAACACGCCAGCGGGAACGCCAGCGGCATCCAGCACTTCGGCCCAGATTTGGGCGGAGAAGGGCGATAGTTCAGACGGCTTGAGCACCATTGTGCACCCGGTCGCGAGCGCAGGCGCGACTTTCGCGGCAATCTGGTTGATTGGCCAATTCCATGGCGTGATCAGGCCGCAGACACCGATTGGTTCGTACTCGATACGGGTTGAACCGCGCAGGCGCGAGAACTCGAAATCTTTGAGCACGTTCAGCGCGATTTTCAGGTGGATATGGCCAATTGCGCCATGAAGCTTGTCTGCGAGCTCGGCCGGTGCCCCCATCTCGGCCGTGATGGCAGCAGCAACGTCGGCGCGCCGTGCCTTGTACGACGCTATGATCGCCTCGAGCAATTCGATCCGCTCGCGACGGCTCGTTCGACCAAAGCTGCCAAAAGCACGACGAGCAGCGACGACCGCTCGATCGACATCGGCGGCGCTTCCTAGCGCGACCTGTCCAGCTGGCTCTTCGGTAGCGGGATTGATCACGTCCATGCGACGCGGCGCAGCTGGGTCAACCCATGCACCGTCGATGTACATCTGGTGAGCGTGGTGCATGTTCGTAGTCCTTTACGGGATCTGATTGGCAAAAATGGCCGAGCTGACCGTGGGAGCACCTGGCCCACCAGCCAGCAGGCATGTTCGCGCGCCCGCGACCGGGTTCGACGATTCACCGCGCAACTGCCGCACCGCCTCGATCGGCAGACCAATGCCATGGATAAAGCCCTGGGCGAGGTTGCCGCCCGAAGTGTTAATTGGAAGATTGCCGCCGTCGGCAATCAGGTTGGAAAACCGGATGACTTCGCCGGCATTTTCATAGTTGCAGAAACCGTGGTCGATCAATGACATGATACCCTGCGCGTCGAAGTTTTCGTACAACTGGACGACATCGATATCGGCGGGCGAAAGGTTGGTGTCAGCGTAAAGCCGACGCGCAATGGTCCTGAACCCGCCTGTTGCATAAAGATCAGCCGCATCGTTTTCGAGAAGGTCGCCCCACCCGGCGTCTGCCCCCTGTGCGCAGCCAAGAAGATAGACCGGCAGCTTCTTGAGGTCACGCGCCAGCTCTGCGGACACCATGAGCAGGGCGCCAGCGCCATCGTTCTCACGTGAACAATCAAACAATCGAAATGGCTCTGCGATCTTTCTGGAATTGCGCAGTATTTCGACGTCGAAAGCCTGACCGTAGCTCGCCGCCTCGGGATTTTTGGAGCCGTGGTGATACGAAGCGCGAACCAGTTCTTCGACAAGTTGCCGTGACACACCGTGATATTCGAACAGCCGGTTTGCCCGAATGGCGCAGGATTGCGCGGGCGAGACTACGCCGGCCGCAAGCAGGTGATCGTTGAGGTGGTGCGCCATCACGGCGGCAGACAAGCGACCGCTTGCGCCTTCAACCAGGGCCCGGAACACAACGACGGCTTTGGCCTGTCCGGTCAGGATGGCGCTCGCCGCAACCCCGAATGCGCCAGCGATCCCGCCACCGCCGCCACCCCAGACCGCGGCGGACCAGCGAAGTTCCTTGGTGCCAAGTTCGGGCATCAGGCGCACCGGCTCGTTGTGGTCGTCACCATAAGAGACGAAGCCATCCACGTCCGCAGGGTCGAAGCCAGCCTCCTCGCAGCAGGCCAGGATGGCATCGACCAGCACGCTGCGTTCGGGCAAGGGAGACTTCCCGCGCTTGTACTGGCGCAAGCCAACCCCCGCGATTGCGGTTTTGCCGTACAGCGGGCTCATCGTGAGCGACTCCAGATAATCGTCGGGATGTGGTCGTCGCCCACTGTTGTCGTGCCGGGATGCCCTGCGAGGGACTCGCCAATTCGCGGTGTCGCATCGTCCTGATCTTCGAACCGGCCGAGTAACCGCACGCCGCAATCGTCCACTTCGGCCACTACGCTTGTGAAGGGGAGTGGGAGCGATTCAGTCATGCCGAAGCGATGCCATGTGCGGGTCCAGGCAAACACTGTCGCCCGCATCGGAAGCTCGAACCAACTGTTGCCAAGGTTGCCGCACACTCCGCATCGATGGCCTGCTGGCCACGCCCAGCGATGACACCCGCTGCAACGAGGGAGGACGAGCTTGCCCTGCTGAAGGCCGTCCCAATAGGGCGCATCGGCGCCATCATGCCGGCTCACGCTATTTTCCATTCCAAAGGCAGATTCTCCAGTGCCATCACCGTTCCCATCCGGAATGCGTGGCTCTCGTTTGCGGTGGCCGAAAAGGCCGGGATGGATTTGACCCACTCCTCGGTCAGAATTCTGAGCTCGGCGCGACCGAGGACGTGACCAATGCACAAGTGAGGACCCGACGAGAACGTCAGGTGTGCGGTGCGCTTGCGATGGAGATCGAACGCGTTTGGTCGATCAAATTTTGAAGGATCCCGACTGCCCAGGCACAGGATGCACAGGACCATTTCGCCCGGCCGAAAATTCGCCTCGCCGATTGTCTGGTCTTTGACGACCAGCCGTGGCGTGTTGACGACCCCGAACAGCCGGATTGCTTCGTCGGCAAATGCACTGACGAGCGAAGGGTCGGCAGCGAGCTCCGCTTGGACGTCCGGCATCTGTGCGAGCTGCTGGAATGCAAACCCGGTAACATTGGTCACCGTATCCATTCCGCCGAGAAACAGCAGAAAACTCATCGCAAGGATTTCGCCCTCGGTCATTGTTCTCCCGCCAATATCCACGTTGATGAAATGGGACATCAGCTTGTCATCGGGATTTGCGCGTTTGGCATCGATCAAGGTCTTCATTTCGCCAAGGATCAAGCCACTCAAGCGCTCCAGTTCGGCAGGATCGCTGTGCGTATTGAAGAAGCCTTCGGCAAGCTCGCGAAAATCATGAAGCCGCGAAAGGTCCATTCCCATGAGGTCCATGAAAACGGTAACCGGGTAAATCTTGGCCACTTCGGCCTGAAAGTCACAACCACCCTGCTTGGCAACTGCCGATACCATCCTGGTTGCCAGTTCGCGCATGCCCGGCTCGAGGGCCTTGATGGCAATGGGGCCGAACATCGGCGCCATGGCTCGGCGATACGGCAGATTTTCAGGCGGATCGAGGTTCAGCGGAATGAACTTCGGAGGATTGGGAACGCGTGGTATCTGCATCTCGCGCGCCGAAAAATGTTCCGGATCAGTTACGATCTGTGAGATGCCTTCGAACGACTTGATGATCCAGTGACCGCCATTAAGCCGAGTCCAGAAGATGTCCGGTGCGTCAGCCAGCGCGGCAGCATAGCTGCCTTGCACATCCTCGTTGATCCGAGGATCACCATGGATGTTGAAATCGAAGATAAGGTGCTCCGGAACATGGCCAGGAGCAGCAGAAATTGTTGATTGAATGTTCATTTTGTTGCTCCTTAGCGGACGCGCGCGAGGTGTTCATGAGCACCGGCATAGCGTTCACGGACAGCAGGCTTTGACAGTTTACCGGTGGCAAGGCGTGGCAGCGGGTCAGCAGAGTAGGCGACGTAGCGCGGCACCTTGTAATTGGAGAGATTGTCGTTGCAGTACGCGATCAACGCAGCGACATCGACTTCGCTTGGTCCGTGATAGATGACAAACGGGGTTTCGCCGAACTTTGCGTCTGGCGCCGCAATCGCAAGGGCCTCAATCACACCAGGAAATTCACAGACGATTTTTTCGACTTCTGCAGCAGAAATATTCAGCCCACCCGAGATGATCAGATCCTTCATCCGGTCTATGAAGGTTAGCATGCCGCTTTCATCCAGTGATCCAATGTCACCCGAATAGAGCCAGCCATCCCTAATTGTTTTCGCGGTTTCTACCGGATTGCGCCAATATTCCTTCATCATGCCGGGCGCTCGCATCACGATTTCGCCTGGCTCGTTGGGATCGCAGTCCGTTCCGTCGGGCCGCACGACGCGGATGTCGATAAACACGCCCCCCCAACCGCATTTGTCGGGTGCGTCGAGGGCGAGATGCTCGGGCATGATCGTTGCGTTCCCGCCGACTTCGGTTTGTCCATAGATCTGGCGGATGATGATGCCTTTGGCTTTGTAGGCATCGAGCAATTGGCGGCTCACCCGCGAGCCACCGGCTGTAGCTAGCCTGATTGAAGTCAGGTCCGCAGTTGCAAACTCAGGAAGGGCCGCGATAAATTCGAAAAATGCGGGAACGGCTGCGAAGGTCGTGATTCGTTCTTGTTCGATCAATCTAAGAGCACGTAGCGCATCGAATTGTGGTTCCATGTAAATTGTACAGCCTTGCGTTGCGTAATGCATCAGCTGGACGAAACCGGCCGATGTGTTGAGCGGGGCGAGGCTAATGATGCGAGAGCCGGGTGCTGTGCTGATTTCCTCGACGGCCCAATTCGCCGCATAGGCCGTCATCGAGCGGTTTGTGAATACGACGCCTTTGGGCTTTGCGGTGGAACCCGATGTCGCAATGATGACGACAGGAGCGTCCGGGTCGGGATCATGATCGATCTGGGCCGGTTGCCCTTCGCGGAGCGATTCAATCTCGGTCATTTCGAGCGGGGCGAGCCCTGCATCGATCATCTGGGCCGCATGGTCGGACGTTGCAAAAGCGAACCTGGGTTCGGTCGATTCGCACAAGTCGGCAATTTCGCGTGCCGTGTAACGGAAGTTGACCGGATTCACGATCCCGCCGGCGCGGATTGTTCCCATGATCAGGGCTGCGTAGGCGAGGCTATTCGCGGAGCAGACGGCAACCCTGTCTCCAGGGCGCAAGCCCTTGGCGATCAGCATCGCTGCAATCCGATCCGACCAATCCTTGTATTCTGCATAAGTGAGTCGCTCGCCCCGCAGGACCACAGCCGGCTGCTCCCCGCGCATGCGGGCCCACCACGCGAGCGCGTTCGACAGTGTTTGCGACATTCATGCCTCTCCGAGCGCCATAAGGCTGGCGAAAACCCTCATTTGCCCGCAGGCTAAGTGAGATCCAACCTAATGGCAATAGTTTTCTCTGAAGGGGGTTGTGGCCTGAGCCGGTTACAGCTTATCTAGCGATAATAGAATAACGGCGCGCTGCGCCCGAGGAGGATGCATGGACGGCTTTGACTACGTGATCGTGGGCGCGGGGGCCGCCGGCTGCGTCCTTGCCTATCGCTTATCCGAAGATCCAAGGGTCAAGGTTTGCCTGCTGGAGGCCGGCCCGCGTGACAGCCACCCTTTCATTGCCATGCCCAAGGGCCTCGCCAAGGTGATGAGCGATCCCAAGCACTTGTGGGCATACGCGAGCGAGCCCGCCGACTGCACCGAGGGGCAATCCGAGGTCTGGGTCCGTGGGCGTGTACTGGGAGGTTCGAGTTCGATTAACGGCATGATGTATGTCCGGGGTCAGCCCGCAGACTTTGATGCGATCGCTGAACTGAGCAGCGACGACTGGAATTGGCAGCAAATTGGCGCAGCATACGCCGCGCTCGAAAGCCACGAACTGGGAGCGGCAGAGACGCGCGGCGATCGCGGCCCGCTCAAGATTACGATGCCGACGCTTAGCGATAAATTGTCTACTGCCATGATCCAAGCGGGCGAGGCTCTCGGGTGGCCGCGCAAGGATGATGTCAACTGCCCCGACAACGGCGACGGCATCGGCTTCGCGCCGCGCACCATCGCTGGCGGCAAACGGCAAAGCGCTGCAGTCGCATTCCTGCGCCCGGCAGAGAAGCGCTCCAACCTCACTATCCTGACTGACTGCACAGTCGACCGGGTCACCTTTGATGGAACACGCGCCAATGGCGTTGAATATGTTCGTGCAGGCGCGCGCGAGCGCGTGGAAGTGCGAGGCGAAGTCATCGTATGCGGTGGCGCCATGGCCAGCCCGGGCGTCCTCGAGCGGTCAGGAATTGGAGATGCCAGCCGGCTTGAAGCGCTCGGTATTCCGGTCGTTCATCACAACCCCGAGGTTGGTGAGGGGCTTATCGAGCACCGCGGCCTGATCATGCAATGGAAATTGACGCGTGACATCTCGCAGAACAAGGAATTTCATGGCTGGCGTCTGCTGCGCTCAACGCTGCGCTACTATTTGTCGCGGACCGGTCCGATGTCCGCAGCCGCTTACGAGATAGGCGGATGGTTCAGGTCTCGCCCAGGTCTGAACAGGCCAGACGCACAGGTCCTGATCGCACCTTTCTCCTTTGATTTCGCGAAGCAGCGCAAGGATGTCGAGCGATTTCCCGGCATGCATGTGGTGGTGTACTCGCTACGCCCGACTTCGCGTGGAAGCATCCATATCACCACGCTTGATCCGGATGCCGCTGCGAGTTTCCAGCCAAATTACCGTGCCAACGATGCCGATCGGCAGTCCATGATTGGAGCGGTCAGGGTCGTCCGCGAATATGTGAAACAGGCGCCGCTCGCCGAGCTTATTGGCGAAGAAACGATGCCCGGACCAAAATTTGAGACCGACGATGAGATACTGGCGGCGTATGATCGGTTCGGCACTTGCGCATACCACGCAGTTGGCAGTTGCCGCATGGGCAACGACGCAAGCTCGGTCGTCGACCCGGCGCTGCGTGTGCGCGGGGTAGTCGGGCTTCGTGTGATGGACACCTCGATTATGCCCGCGATTCCGGCCGGCAACACCCAAGGGCCTACAATGGCGATGGCCTGGCGCGCAGCCGATATCATTTTACGCGATCACGCAGCGGCATAAATGAGCAATCAATCTATTGACATTAGGTTGGGCGTGGGTACGTTAATCTAACAAGATCAGGTTTTGATATCTGACGCATTAATGTGTCCGGATCACAGGGAGAGGACTTTGCCAATGTCTCGTAGGATTCAACTCGCACTTGTTGCCCTGACGACCACTGCTCTGGTGCCGGTAGCGGCACTTGCCCAATCTGCCCCCGCGACGAGTGCCCCAGCCGACGATCAACAGGCCTCCAGCGCAGCGGCCCCGGACGAGATTATCGTGAGCGCCCGTCGACGCAGTGAACGCCTGCTCGATGCGCCGGTCGCCATCACCGCGGTCACTGGCGAGCGGCTTGCCCAGTACCAGGTATCGACCGTCTCAGATCTCAGCAGCCAGGTGCCCTCACTGATTGCCGGCAAGGCTTCGTCGGGATCCTCGTCGAGCATCTTCCTGCGCGGTGTCGGTTCGACCGCGCTGAGTGCCGGGTTCGACCAGTCGGTTTCGTTCGTGATAGACGGGCTTGCGATGAGCCGCGGCCGCGAAATTAGTCTTCCCCAGTTCGATATTCAGCGCGTGGAGGTTCTCAAGGGCCCGCAGGCATTGTTCTTCGGCAAGAACACAACTGGTGGTCTGATCAGCATCGTCAGCAATGGACCAACCGATCATTTCGAATTGGGACTGCGCGGTGGATATGAGTTCAAGTCTCGCGAGAAGTATGCGGAAGGGTATGTTTCAGGGCCGATTTCCGATACGTTGAGTGCCAGGCTCGCAGGCCGCTATTCGAAGAGCGATGGTGCCTTCATCAATACCGCGGCGCCGACCTACACCAACTACATTCCTGGTCAGTTCCGCACGATCACGTCTGATCGACGCGGCGGCGGGGAATCGATCGGTGTTCGAGGCACTGTCGACTGGACACCGACAGAGGCGGTCAAATTTGAACTGAAGGGCGGCTACTCGAGCCTGCAGGACCGTGGGCCAACCGACATCATCGAACGGCTATGTGGTGGTGGCCGCACCACACCACTTGCCGCCAATGGTATCCCTCCTAGCCCCAACGCCGACTGCACGGTCAACGGACGTTCGGACCAGTCGAACATCCCGATTCAGGTCGCCCAGGCCAACTATCGCTATGCACGCGACGGCCAGCTCTATGGCGATTTCAAGTCGCAGTACGCGGTCCTTACTGGCAACATCACGGGTGGCGCGATCGATATGACGACGATCACCGGATACTACCATTTCAAACAGACAGACTTAAACAACGTCTCGGGTGAGGCTTACCCAGCCGGGTTTTCCGAATTAAGCGACTTCAAGCAATTCTCACAGGAAATTCGCTTCCAGTCCAAGCTGGCAGGACCGTTCAACGTCCTAGCAGGACTCTACTACGCTCATGGCAAAATGGTGTTCAACACCGATGCCTACGTGTTCCCGGTGCCTCTCGATCCGACAACAGGAACTTATATCACGTTCAGCCGGAGTAACGGCTTCTCGAGCGATTCAATGTCCGGCTTCGCGCAAGGCACGTACAATTTCGGAGGGAAGGTCGAATTGTCGGCAGGCGCACGTTACAGTCTGGAATCGCGCAATTCCTACGAGCAGTCGCTTCCTGCTCACATCGCGTTCGCCGCATTCTTTCCGGCAAACGTGCGGATTGATGACCGATACCGCGATCACAACCTCTCTCCCGAAGCAACACTGCGCTACAAGCCGAACGCGGATACGACTTTGTATGCCGCCTACAAGCAAGGCTTCAAGGCTGGCGGATTCAACATCTCGCAATCGATCGTTCCTGGGGCGAACGATGCGAGCGGCCGCTACGGTGCCGAAAAGGCAAAGGGTGGCGAAATTGGCCTGCGCACTTTGCTGATGGATCGCCATCTCAGCCTTAACCTGACGGCGTACACTTACGACTACACCGATCTGCAGGTGCAGTTTTTCAATCCATCAACCCTCGGTCAGGTCGCAGGCAACGCTGGCAAGCTGACAACCCGAGGGGTCGAAGGCGACTTCAACTATCGCGTCCCTGGCATCGCGGGGCTGAGCTTACGAGGTGCGGGAGCCTATAACGACGCCAAATTCCACAACTTCGTCGGAGCCTGCTATTCAGGCCAGACCGTAGCCGGCGGATGCAACCTGCAGTTTGCCAATGGTGCGTTCAATGCCCAGGACTACGAAGGCCGGATCGCTCCCAAGGCTCCGCATTTCTCAGGCCGGCTCGGCGCGACATTGGAAGTCCCGGTCTCCTCGTCGGGCCTGAGCGCGGCTTTCAACGGGGACATGAGCTACACCTCGTCGTATAACTTCTCTGATGCACTCAACCCTGATGCGGTGCAGCGCGCCTACACCAAATTTGATGCTTCGATTGCGCTCTTTGGGCCCGAAAAGCGGTGGAATATCTCTCTGATCGGGCGCAATCTGACCAACCGTCTCGTCGTAACCACTTCGAACGACATTCCGTTTACCGGCGGGACCGGAACAGGTACTCCGGCCGGAAATAGGGCCGACCTCAACGTATATGTTGAGAATCCGCGCGAACTTTTTGTTGAAGTCGGCTTCAAGTTCTAAATATTGAAAGTGGGGAGCTGTAAAGGCTCCCCTTTAAACTGCTTTCAAGCGGGTTTTACCAAAACGCGTGCGCATTCCGTCAAGAAGAGTGCGAAGGCCTTCGATGAATACGTCCTCGTCGCTGGGCGCTACCTCGAGCGCATTCGCCAGATAGGGAAAATGCGCAGGATCGACAGGTGGCATTGCCGGAATGTGGTGCGCTTTTGCCGCCGCAGCGAAAAGCGCCGATCCGTACGTGAATTTCTCGGTCAGATCGCTCACGACAACATGAAACTCCGCCGGATATGGGCAATCTGCCAAGGAATGTTCATATGCGGGGAGCATGACCTGCCGTGGAAAGAAGCGCAGTGCCAACGACGCAGCGTTCGGATGCCGCAGCATGACGCGGCGCGTCGCGAGGCTTAGCTCGATCATCCGCTCTTCCCAGTCGACGGACCAGCTTGCTTGCTCGGAACCGACTTCCTGCAGCAATCTGCGTGCAACAAGGGCGAGCAATTCGTCTTTGTCGCGGAAGTGATGGTAGAGTGACGGAGCACTAACACCGAGCACGCGCGCGACGCTTTGGAGGCTCAAGGCTTCCAGACCATTCTGGTCTATCATTGAAAGGGCAGCATCGGCGGCTGCGTCGCGCGTGATCAGAGCGGTAGTCGGCCGCCCCGCGCGTGGCACGCGGCGCTTCGCGACTGGAACGGCCTGGCCATCGAGTTTGCCGGCTAACTTTCCTGGCATCAATCGGTCCTTAATTCTTCTGGCGGCCGCATAGTCAACTTGTTGCTACTGCCATTTGACCAGCGGCGCTAGCCGTTGACCGCGGCGCCGCAATTTGCAAAAATCTATTATCCCTAGATTGGAGGGTATGGAAAGGGCCAAACGGTCGTGCAACATAAAGAATTCGAGCAGGACGCCCGAATCGGCGCTTCAGCGCTAACGAAGGCTATCCGTCGCTACCAAACCCCTGACGGAGTAGAGCTTGTCGCTGACGATGCGGGGCCGCTTGCGGCGCCAGCCGTCATTCTGCTTCATGGAGGAGGGCAGACACGGCACAGTTGGTCAGGGGCGATGAATGCTTTGATCATGCGAGGTTATCGGGTCATCAATTTCGACGCTCGAGGCCATGGTGATAGCGATTGGTCGCAATCGGGCGCGTACGAGTTGGACGACAGAGTGTCCGATCTCAATGTGATCGTCTCGACTCTTGATGCGCCGTTCGCTCTTGTGGGGGCCTCGCTTGGCGGAGCTACCGCAATTCATGCGGTAGCAACCGGGACGAACCCGGAAGCGGTCGTGCTGGTGGATATAGTGCCTCACCCGGATCGGGTGGGGATTGACCGCATCGTTGGCTTCATGCGGGGTAATCCCGATGGCTTTGCTGACTTGGACGATGCGGCTTTGGCCGTGGCGCGATACAATCCCGAGCGCGCGCGCCCGAGCAGTCCGAGTGGCCTGATGCGAAATCTGCGGCTCCAAACGAACGGGCGCCTGCATTGGCATTGGGATCCCCGGATCGTTGACGCAGAACCGGAAAAGCAGCTCGAACTGATCACCCATTCCGCCAAGGTGCTGGGAAAACGACCAGATCTTCCTGTCCTGCTGGTCCGTGGTTTGAAAAGTGACGTGGTCACTGACGCCGGGGTTGCGGCCTTCAAGGCAATCTTGCCGAGCCTGGAAGTTTCTGACGTGGCGGGTGCTGGACATATGGTAGCCGGTGACAGAAATGATGCATTCAATTCGAGTGTGATCGATTTTCTCTGGCGCAACCTTCCCATCCACTCCCATCAATAAGCGATTGGTTAGGCGTCATGTCTGCGGGTCAGACATTGGCGCGGCGCAGCGACGCCCGTCGAATTGCGCCGCTTGAAATAAATCTATTGCCATTAGGTTGGGTTGGTATTAGCGTTGCACTGCAAATGGGAGATCGACGAGTCATGAACGACGTCGCAAACATGCCTAAGCCTGCCGAGCGTCGGATAACCCGGTTGGCCGACTTAACCTCCAGCCAGCAAGCCGACATTCGGCTCATCCCAGCTGAAAAGGATGCGGTAAACGTTCCCCTGGAAGCAACGCGTCCAAATAGCAACTTTACCGGTCGCGAGCGCTTTGAGGCCGAGCAGGCGCACATCTTTCGTCGGTTTCCCGTTCCTGTCGCGCTTGTGGCGTCGTTCTCCGAGCCTGGGTCCATCCTTGCTGTTGAGGCATATGGGGTGCCGCTTCTGATCTCGCGCGCGCGTGACAGTGAGTTCAGGGTCTTCATCAACGCCTGCCAGCACAAAGGTTCCAAGCTCGTCGAGGACTGCGAACCTCACATACAGGGTCGTGTGACTTGTCCCTATCACTCCTGGACCTATGGACTTGACGGCAAGCTCGTCGGCGTTGCCCGCGCGGACATGTTCAAAGGGTTGGACAAGTCCAAGCGTGGCTTGAAGCAGCTCCCATCGCGAACCGTTGGCGGCGTGATCTACGCACAACTTGATGGTAGCGATCCCGACTTCTCAAACGTGTCCGACCAGATCGCCAATGATTTTGATGCACTCGGGATCCCCGATTCCCATGTTTATGGCCACAAGGTGTTCGAGCTGAAGGCCAACTGGAAGTTGGTCCTTGAGCCGTTCCTTGAGGGATACCACGTTCAGCGGCTTCACGCAGCGTCGATTGGTGGACTCTTCGTCGACGCGCCGAGTATTGTTAGTTCATTTGGGGCAAATATTCGGCAGGTTTCTGGCCGAATTGGCTACTATCCCGGCATGCTTGACGAAAATATTGATGAAAACGTCCACAAGTTAGTTACGCATGCGTATACGACTTTTCCCAATCTCGTCGTTGTTACCAGTCAGTATTATATCAGCGTTATGATATTGATGCCACGCGACGTTGCCCATACAACAGTCCATTACTTCATGCTCACGCCCGGTCCGGCCACGACCCAAAAAGCCGAAGAGGTCTTCCAGAGATCGTATGAGATGATCCTCAATGTCTTCGGCAATGAAGATTTCCGTGCCGCAGAGATTACGCACGCAGGCCTGAATGCAGGAACGCCGGAAAATCTGGTGTATTGCGGACTTGAGGAAAATATCATTCGTTATTATCAAGCAATTGAAAAATTGCTCTATTAGCAGTTTTCGCAAACTCCTATGGCGTTGTTTGCTAATGCAGCATTCAATCTCCGTTTAGCCTGCAGATGCAGAGGGCGCGCCGGTAGATCGTTGGCTTCATCTGTTGCAACTAGCCCAAGGAAGCAGAAACATGAGGGCCTGGTAAATGGGCGAAGATCACGCAATTTTGCGCGCTGCCATCATCGGACGATTATCTCAAAAGGAGCCTTCCGCCATCTGGCCGGCGTTGGGCGATAGCGGCGTTGTGCCGCTCTGTGTTCCAGTAGACCTTGGCGGCCTAGGATTGGGCGTTGCGGACGCCGAGCCGGTCCTGGACGCCTTGGGGGAGTGCTGTGCAGCATCGAGTTTTCTCGAAACGTCGATCATCGCTGCCAGGCTTCTTGGCCTTTCGCGCACCGACGCGGGGGACGAGATTTTGCGCCGAATTGCCACCGATCATTGGCGCGTGGCGGTAGCGGGACTTGATGCCCGCTTGCGAGGCAATGTGCGGGCACATTGCAGCGACGGACACTGGATGATCGATGGATCTGCGCCAATCGTGCTCGACGCGGATGTCTCAGACGCCATACTCGTTGTTGCTCAATATGACGGCAAACCGGCCATATTCCTTGTTCCGGAGAAATCTCAATTCGAGCGGCGCGGCTTTCCGACAATAGACGGCCGAAACGCTGCCGATCTTTCCTTCCACCAGACCCCTGTCATTCCCATCGCGACAGACGCGACGGGCATCCTTGAGATCGTTTCCGACGAGGCAGTCGCTTGTCTGGCCATTGAAGCCTCTTCTCTAATGTGCCGGCTCGTCCATGACACGGTCGTCTATGCAAAGCAGCGCGAGCAATTTGGTCAGTCGATTGGACGCTTTCAGGTAATTCAACATCGCCTCGTTGACATGAATATCCAGGCCCGTCGATCGGGAGCGATCGCGCGAAAGGCAATGGCTGCCCTGGCCGGGCCGCAGATCGAACGTGAGCGAGCGGTCAGCGCAGCAAAGGTAACTGTGGCGCAGGCGGGACGCTTCATCGGGCAGCAGGCCGTCCAACTCCATGGTGGTATGGGCATGACGATAGAACTGCCCATTGGACGTTGCTTCAAGCGCCTGACCGTGATCGAGAGCGAACTTGGCGATGCCGATCAGCACCTCGAACGTTTTTCCGCCACGATGTCGGCCTGATCAATCTCGATGGAATAATCGACAGTCACTTGAGAGGGCATGATTCCTGAACTCGATCAAAGCCCCAATTCCGCTTTGGCAATTATTCCGCGCTGAATCTCGTTGGTTCCTGCGTAGATCGTGCCTGCGCGTTCGTTGATGTAGCGGAGCGGCGCGATCGCCTGCCAGGGCTCGCCGCTCGCGTAGTCTTCGATAGACCCGGGATAGCCCAGGAGTGGCCCGCCGGGCATGGAAACCCCGGGTTGCCAGGCCCTGCCGATAGGACCGGCTGCTTCGAGTGCGAGTTCAGTGACAAGCTGCTGGAGTTCGGTGCCGAGAATTTTCATCATCGAAGCATCGGTTCCGGCAGCACGGCCATTTGACAGTGCCGAGAGGATTTCCATCTCCAGCGCGTCGAGAACTTCGATCTGGATGGCGGCGTCGGCTAGGCGCGCATCGAAGTGTGCGCTGGGGGAGTGCTGCCGGCCTTCAGCGCGCGAAGCTGAGACTTGCTCGCGCAGCGCATCCAGGTTTGCGCGCAATTCGGGTGCATAAGCCGTTCCGCCGCGCTCGAATTCGAGCAGGTATTTGGCGACGGTCCAGCCTTGGTCGATTTCGCCCAGGACATTGGCGACCGGAACCCTGACGTTCTCGAAGAAGATCTGGTTCTGGATCCATTCGCCCGAATTCATCACTATGGGGCGAACTTCGATTCCTGGCGACGTCATGTCGATCAGCAGAAACGTGATCCCCTGCTGCTTGCGCTCGTTACGCGTCGTGCGAACCAGGCAGAATACCCAGTTGGCGACGTTCGCATGCGTCACCCAGATCTTCGAGCCCGAGCAAACCAGTTCGTCGCCATCGCGCACTGCACGCATCTGCAGCGCCGCGAGATCCGATCCGGCTTGCGGCTCCGAATAGCCCTGGCACCAGAAGTGCTCGCCAGACAGCATGCGCGGGAGAAAGTGCGCCTTCTGAGTCGGCGTGCCGTACCCTATGATCGCCGGGCCGGCCATGTTGATCCCCATCGGCGAGGTCGGCGGTGCACCCGCCGCGACACGCTCGCGGGCGTAGATGTGCTTTTGCACTGCGCTCCAACCAGCACCACCGTATTCCTTGGGCCAGCCCGGTGCAGCCCAACCTCTGGCATGCAGAATGGCCTGCCAGGCCATCTGCGCTTCATGGTCGGCATAGACGCTTGTCATCCGACTGCCGGCACGACGGATCTCCGGTGTCAGCGACGTTTCGAGAAATTCCCGCACTTCGCTGCGAAAGGCTTCGTCAGCCGGCGATAACCTTACGCTCATGCCAGTGCTCCAGACTTGGGAATGTAGATAGATTTTGGCCGCGTGAATTCCAGAAGTCCAGGAAGGCCGTTCTCCTGCCCAAACCCGGATTGCTTGGCGCCCGCAAGCGGAGTGAAGGGTGTCGATTGGAGATTCTGGTTTATCCAGACAGTGCCCGTATCCAGCCGATGAGCGATGGCGGTTGCCTGCTCTATGTCTTTTGACCAGACCGCACCCGAAAGACCATATTCCGTGTCGTTGGCGCGCCTGACGACTTCGTCGACATCGGCGAACTTGAGCAAAGGCAGAACCGGACCGAATGCCTCTTCGACCACCACGCGACTGTTATCCGGGGGATTGTCGACAATCGTCAAAGGTATGAAATATCCCCGTTTGGGAACCGGTGCGCCCTCGAGCATCGTCAGTCCGCTCGCGCGGGCTTCGGCGAGCAGGTCCTGCACTCTGGCGAATTGAATGGCATTCTGGATCGGGCCGTAGGTGCTGCCCTGCTGCGCCCCGTCGCCGACTGCAGTCTCTTTGGCCAGCTGATGCAGCCGGTCGCGGAGTTGATCGTATATATCCTCGTGAATGAACATCCGCTTTGTGACTACGCAGACCTGGCCGGTATTGTGGAAGGCTCCCTGGAAAAGCTCGCTTGCGATCGCATCGACGTCCACGTCTGGCATGATGATCGCAGCATCGTTACCACCCAGTTCCAGGGTGATCCGCTTGAGGTCCTTGGCAGCCGTTTCCATGACCCGCCGGCCGGTTGCGGTCGATCCGGTGAACGTAATCTTGGCAAAGCCTTTATGGGCGGTCATCATCGGCCCGAGTTCGTCGCCGCCCGAGATGATGTTGAGAACCCCGGCCGGGAAACAATCGCGGATTAGCTCGCCGATGCGCAGCGTGGTAAGGGGCGTGAAGGGCGATGGTTTGAGGACAAGCGTATTGCCCGCCATCAGCGCCGGAGCGATCTTCCAGATCGCTAGCAAAACCGGGAAATTCCAGGGCACAATCCCGCACACAACGCCCAGTGGAACATGATGAACCTCGATGCGACGTGTCTCGCTATCCTCGGTGACATCGACAGGAATATCTAAAAGAGTCGTCGCCTTGAGCCACATCGCCGCGCCACTGACCTCGGCCCTCGCGCCCTCTGTCGGGCGGCCCTGTTCGCGAGTGAAAAGCGCGGTGAGTTCCGGCACATGCGCTGCGATGATGTCGGACGCCGTGATCAAAGCGGCCTTGCGCTCGGCCATGGGCGTATCCCGCCAACCAGGAAAGGCTCGCGTTGCTGCCTCGACGGCGCTCTCCAACTGATCGGCGCTTGCTTCAGGGGCAAGCGCAAAGGGCTCCCCGGTAGCAGGATTGATGACCGGAATGGTCTTGGCGCTTGTCACCGCTTTTCCGTCGATTGTCATGCTGAACTCAGCAGGCGCTAACGTCGCCATCACCACTCTCCCTTGAGGCCAATTCAGCCTCGACAAGTTTTTGCGTATTTACAATCTAATGACGTTAGGTAAGTGATGCAATGGAAACTTGCGCATAAATCTGGGAGACGGACAATGGCTGACGATGTCGAGCTGAAGGGCGGCTGCAACTGCGGGGCTGTCCGGTATACGGTCAGTGCGCCACCTCTGGTCGTGGCTGCTTGCCATTGTACCCAGTGCCGCCGCCAATCGGGCGCAGCCTATTCCGTGAACCTGATCATTCGGGCCAGCACAATGCAGATCGAAGGCAAGTTGGCGTCGTGGGATGACCGCGGGACAGCCAGCGGCGCAGCACTCGCGCGTGAATTTTGCGGCAACTGCGGTTCGCCAATTCGATCGGTGCCGTCCGCAACACCCAAGATGGTGGCGCTCAAGGCGGGAACGCTCGACGACCCATCGGCCCATGCGCCCGCAATTCATATCTGGACAGCTTCAAAACTTCCCTGGGTCGTAATACCCGAGGGACTGCCCACGTTCGAGCAGGGTCAGCCAGCATGAAGCAAGCCGCTGCCTGCACCAAGCCGCTCACTGGAGTCGTCGTGATCGATGCCGTGAGCGGCCCCTTGGCGCCGCTCACCCGGTACCTGGCAGAGCTGGGCGCAGACGTGTTGCGTATAGTAGCAAGCGCTTCTTCAGACGAAATCACTGACCTAGCTTCAAATGTCGGAAAGCGCTGTCCGGATAGCGCGACCATCGCTGATCACATCGCAACCGCCCATGCAGTTGTTGTGGATTCCAAGTCGACGTTTGACCTTTCGTCGGCGCGGGCTGCGCGACCAGCCCTTGTCACAATGACAGTCAGCGACTTCGGGACCGACACCGCTTTTAGAGCATGGTCTGCCTCAGATCCCGTTCTGCATGCCCTCTCAGGTGAACTTTCGCGGTCCGGGATTCGGGGCAAGCCGCCGCTGCTCCCGCCCGGTGATCTGGCTTATCAATGCGCAGCGTCGCAAGGCGCCTTTGTGCTCGTGACCGCACTCTATCGGGCGTTCAAGACCGGAATGGGCGACCACATCGACTTTTCTGCACTCGATGGCGCGGTTCAGGCGCTTGATCCCGGGTACGGTATCAACGGCAGCGCAACTATGGGCAGGCCCATCCATCTGCTGTCGCGCGACAGGCCCGTCAAAGGAATTCAATACCCGATCCTTGCCTGTTCTGATGGGTACGTCCGAATATGCCTGCTCGCCAAGCGGCAGTGGCAGGGCATGTTCCGGTGGATGGGAGAGCCCGAGGCCTTTGCCGGTCCTGAATTCGAGAATACGGCCTATCGTTACAAGTCAGCCGACCTTCTGCCTGCGATTGCGTCCTTTTTTGCCGATCGCAAGCGTGCCGATCTTGAACGCGAAGGTCAGCAACACGGGGTTCCGATTGCAGCAGTTTTGACTTTTGATGAATGCCTGTCGTCAGACCATATGCTGGCAAGGGAAGCGTTTGCTCCGGCGATGCTACCGTCGGGCCGGAAAGTGAAAATTCCCAACGGGGTGGTCACGATTGATGGCGTCCGCATGGGGCCCGCTCCGGCCAAGAATGAGGGCGCTGCGATTTCCTGGCCGAAGCCAATGGCGAGCGAGACGCTTCCGTTTTCAGGGCTTCGCGTGCTTGACCTCGGGGTAATCGTGGTCGGTGCCGAGCAGGGCAGATTGCTTGGCGACGGCGGTGCGGATGTCGTCAAAGTCGAGTCGCGGGCTTACCCTGACGGCAGCCGACAATCGTACCTGTCTTACGGCTTGTCCGCGAGTTTTGCAGCAGGACACCGCAACAAGCGGAGCCTTGGGATCAATTTGCGTAATCCCGTCGGTCGCGCCCTCTTCCTGGAGCTGGCTGCCAAGGCCGATATCATTTTGTCGAACTTCAAACCAGGAACGATGGAATCGCTCGGTCTGGATTTCGATACGCTCGCGTCGATGAATCCAGCGCTTGTGGTTGCCGACAGCTCCGCGTTCGGGACGTCGGGGCCATGGAGCGTCCGCATGGGTTATGGTCCACTCGTCCGCGCCGCAACCGGGATGACGCTGGCGTGGCGCTATCCGGATGATCCCGCGAGCTTTTCCGATTCCGTGACTATCTACCCCGACCATGTCGCCGGCAGGATCGGTGCAACCGCCGTCGTTGCAATGCTGATCCGCAGGCTTCGCACCGGGAGGGGCGGGACTGTCAGCGTATCGCAGGCAGAAGTCATGCTGGCTCATTTTGCGAAGGATGTGGCTCGGGCTTCAGCCGGACTTGTCAGCGACGAGACTCCCGACTGGCCCTGGAGCGTCTATCGTGCAGCCGGCGACGATGAATGGTGTGTCGTCACCGTGCGCAACGATGACGATTGGCAACGACTTTGCGAAAAAATCGGGCTGGCCGAAGGCTCCGAACTCAGATCGCCAGCACAGCGAATTGCGGCGCGCGACAAAATCGATGCGGTTCTCGCGCCCTGGATTGCGGCGCGGACAGCAGAGGCTTCCATGCTGGAGCTTCAGGGCGCCGGCGTGCCCGCTGCGCGGATGCTGCGCGTCGCGGACCTGCCAGACTTTGCCTATTTCCGCGAGCGTGGGCTATTTCGCACAGAAATCCATCCATATCTGGCTGAGCCTGTTATAGCCGAGCGATGGTCCTCCAAACTTTCCAATGCGGCGGATGTGCCGGATAGGCCAGCTCCACTGATGGGTGAACAAAGCGAACAGGTCCTTACGGACTGGATCGATCGGCCAAACGAAACCTTTGCCTTGATCCAAGCAGGCGTGCTTGAGCCAATCGATCCGGGCACCTACGCTGACGCGATAGCCGGCGGTCAGGACAAGGCGGCGGCAGCGGGCACCTAGCGCGGCGCTGGGAGTACCTACTCTGAATAGGGTAGGCGGACTCCAGCCGATCTTGCGCGCCTAGCACATTTGCGTCGATCACCTACTGCCCTGTCCATTTCGGCGGACGCTTCTGGGCAAAGGCCAAAGGCCCTTCGCGGCTGTCCTTCGACCGGAACAGGGCCTTGACTGCCGGATACCGCTCCTGACCAGCATAAGCTGCGGCCAGTGTTGGCTCATCGAGTCCCTTTTGGACAGCCTGCTTGGAGGCGCGGAGCGACATTGGCGACAGCGCGAGCATGGCGTCCGCAAGGCGTCGCGCGGTCGTCATCAAGTCATCAGCAGGTACGACCTCGTGAACAAATCCCAGTTCGAGCCCTTCGGCGGCGGTCACTTGCCGGGCAGTCAAGATCATGCCCATTGCTCGCTTGAGACCGATCTGGCGGGGTAGTCGAAGCGGAAGTTGTAGGGCGACCGCATGGGGATTCCGAACAGAAGATCCCTTACCGCGGCCATCGACGTGCTCTTACCGGCCTCGTTCGCGCCGTAGATAAGATGGAGGTCGGAGGCGCCCGCTCGAAACTCGAGGACGCGATCCTCGAAGTGGCCATACTTCTCCAGACTGAGTGTGGCGAACCGCATCAGGCGTCCCCTAACAAGCGAGCCCGCAGTGCGGTCGCGCTCGCCTTTAGGATGCGGTCCCAGCTACCGGCTTCGGCGAGCGCACGCAGCTCGTCCTCCTCGGGCTCTCCAAGTGAGGACTTGGCCGACACGAGGAACGGCTCGAGCTCAATCCTCAGCTCCGCGATAAGATCTGGATCGGAAGGCGCCTCGTCAATGATCTCGGCGAAGTCGAGGCCAGCTTCCGGCCCTTGAGCGGCAGGCGGTGAGGTTACCTCGCTGACCACCTTCTCGATCCAGAGATCGGGCGAGATGGATGTGGCGATCGCGCAAACCTCGTCGCGGAGTTCCGCCGCGCGGTCCTTCAGCGTGCCCGCGATCTCCGAGGATCCGTAAAGCGCCACACGGACGATCAGCGGTCGGCCTGCGCCTTCACTTGGCAATGTGGACCCCAGGGCGGAACGGATCAGGTCAGTAACACCGTCCATCCGGGCATCCGTGCAGTCCACCTCGATCCTGCTCCAGCGAAGCACGTCGAGCTCGACGGGTATAACGGAGCTCACCTGCCTGTCGGCCACCTCCACGAGCACTGCGCCCTTCGGACCAGTCTCGCGGATGTTACGGCCCTGAAGGTTGCCAGGGTAGACGACGTGCGGTTCTGTGGAGACGATCTGCTGGGCGTGGACGTGTCCCAGGGCCCAATAGTCGTAGCCCTTCGCCATCAGGTCGGGAACGTCGCAGGGGGCGTAGGGCGCGTGCCCTGGAGCGCCGGAAAGAGCGGTGTGGAGCACGCCTACGTTGAAGGCGTGCGAGATGGCGTCGGGGTATTTTGCCACGAGGTTTTCCGTGACTGCAGGCGTGGCAAAGCTCTGGCCGTGCACCGCGACGCCGAGATCTTCCAGCAGGTGCGTCTGAGGCTGGCGGCTGCTGAAAAGCCGTACGTTGGCGGGCCACGGTATCTGACGAGTTATCACCGAGGCCGCGTCGTGATTGCCCGCAAGCAGAAAGACCGGGATGCCTTCTCGGTCCAGTCGGCCCATGGCGTGCGCGAAGTAGAGGCCCGTCCCCATGTGCTTCCATTCGCCGTCGTATAGGTCTCCGGCGATCACCATGAAGTCGACATGCTCCCGGAGCGCCAGGTCGATCAGGTTGTCGAAGGCCGCACGGGTCGCGCCGCGGACGTCCTCGAGCGGAATGCCCTCGTAGCGCGCGAGGCCGTGAAGCGGACTGTCCAAGTGCACGTCGGCCGCATGCAGAAATCGGAAGCTGCCCATTTACCCCCTCCGGTTCGTCATTTCTCTGACGAACGAACTCCGCTGTGCTCCATGCTTGGCTCACATTAGACGATCCGGGCCAAATTGCGAGCGTGTCGAAGCGCCGGCGTAGGGTCAGCCGCTTCGTAAGACCGCTGCGACTAACGACCTTTTCGTCAGCAAGAGCTTGAATAGTTGCTTGACGGCTGATTTCGCTGTCTGCCGTTCGACCCACTGAATTCGCAACCTACCCATTAATAGCTGTTCCGGGTGCAATTACGGCGAAATTCTATTTTTGCGGAATCTTAGCTTAGGACTTGCCAGGCAGCTTACAGCCCTATTGCGGCCGCTGAGCGAGACTCATTGGACAGCGTTCGAACTTCCGGTGTCGACCACCTTCGGTCAATCGCATCAAACACTACGAACGTCCGCTCCCGACAGATGCCGCCAATCAGACGCGCCGAAGCGGACCGTCAGGTATGCGCCCTAATTTTGGTCATTCCAGCATTGAGGGCCAGTTCCTGAAACCGGTCATTGCGGTTGAGCCGCCTACGATTGTTTGGCCTGGGCCCGCACGCGGGACGGCCCGGACCGGCACCTTACAGCAACAAACCGAATTGGCTGCCGTTTGGTCATCTGTCAGCGTCACTCGACGCCGCGCCAAAATCGGTTTGCGCAACACCGAATCGCGCTGCAATCTTGCCTTCAACCGGGCTTTTCTAGGAGTCCTTTTGGAAAATATCGTTTGAATTCGCGCCACATTCCGCGATTCAACATGGTGCCACCGACTGCAGTTGGATCGGATACGGGGCAATCTCTGAACAGCGACGTGCATACCGCGAACTTTGCGGAGGCCCGTTCGTGCCAGCAAGCGCCCGTGCTGCGGGACGTTGCCCGAAACGCGGCTTGTCAGCCAATGTCCCGGCGCTACGTTTGATGCGAGGCAAGTCATAAGGGGGTATCGGGCGTGGCGCAAACATCGACGGTCTGGCGTCTGCCCACGATGGGCCGAGGCGAGCAAATCGTGATTGCCGCCACGTGGGGCCTGTTGGCGGTGTTTTTGGTGGTTGGCACGGTCGGCGCGGCCCGGATCATGCTCGATTTTGGCGCTGCGGCGTCACGCGCATGGCTGCCGCTGGGCATATCCTTCGACAGCTCTGCCAATCGGATTGAAACTGCCCTGCCGGAGGCGGTCGCGGCGGGGGCGCGGGTGGGTGACCAGATCGAAGCGATCGATGGCGTCGCCGTGCCGCGCCACAACGATGACGATCTGATCGCCGCCGAGCAGGCAAACCGTCGATTGTTGGTCAACGAGGGCCAGCCTGTGACGTTGACTGTGCGCCATCCTGGCGGCGCGGCGCGGCGGGTGGAGCTGGTCCACCGCGAACGCACGGCGCAGCGGATGCTAGCGCCTGCAGGATTGTCACCCGCAGTGATGACCTGGCTCTGCGTCGGACTGTTTGCTCTGGCGCCGGTGGTCTTGGCAGGCGGTGCGCTCCTTCTGTTTCGGCGCCGAGCCGAACCGGTGGCTGCCCTGCTGTCGGTCGGCCTGCTGGCGCTGGCCGCGATTGCGGGCAATCAGGCGTGGTTCTTTATGGTCAACGGTGCCTGGTGGCTGTTCGAAGCGGTTGCCATGCTGGCCTTTGCCGCGTTGGTCACCACGTGTCTGTCGTTTCCCACTGGCGAATTCAGGCCGCGCTGGACCGGCTGGCTGGCGCTTGCCTTGCTGCCGCTTATCGTTTGCATGGTGCTGCTGCCTGCCTCGGTTTTTCCGATCGTGGTAGTTGTCGCGGTGCTGTCACTGGGTGCGCTGGTGCAGCGGTATCGCAGCGAAACCCGCGATGCGCGGCGGCAATGGCGCTGGGCGATGCTGGGGTTCGTCCTCGCGTTCGGCTGGTTTGCGGGTGTGGGATGGATATTGGACAGTATCATCTATCCCGCGTTTCCCGCTGCGGTGATCGGGCCTTGGACATTCATTACCACCCCGGCGTTGTATGCGATCACCGCGCTTCTGATTACCGGCGGGCTGGTGATGTCGCTGTTGCGTTATCGGCTGTATGATGCGCCGGTGGTGATCAGCCGGTCGCTGCTGTATGGCGGCATGACGCTGGCGTTGGTGGCGATCTTTGCCGGCACCGAAAAGATAATCGAGATCGTGGGTGAGAAATGGTTTGGCGAGAGCATTGGTGCGCTGGCCGGCGGACTGGGCGCAGCCTTTGCTGCGGTGGCGATTGGCCCGCTACACCATCGCATTGGCCACTTTGTCGAACATCGCTTTCGCGCCGACCTCGTCCGTTTGCGCCGCGACGGCCCAATCCTGATCGACGACCTGGCCGAAGCCGGCGGCCGCGAACACCTTATCGATGCTGTCTGTGAGCTGCTGGTCGAGCGACTACATGTCCAGCGCGCGGCTGTGGTGGTGCGTCAGACCGCAGCCGGCGAGCACGGTCTTGCCATGTCGATCGATCATCACGACTCAACCTGGCCGATTCGTGTGCCATTGAATCACGCTACCACACTGCAGATCGGACCGCGCCCTGATGGCAGCCTTTGCGACGCGCAAGAGCGCGAGGCGATTGGCGACCTTGCGCTCCGTCTGGCGCGCGTTTTGAGTGTGCTGGCACGGCGCGAGACACGCGAAGCGGCTTTGCTGGTCCGCATTGCTCGGATCGAAGCCGCGCTGGCGCTCGTGGCAGAGGCCATGCCGCACTGAACCTGCCATACAGCCTAGGGCCCAGACGCAACTGAACCGGCATTAGGCCCACGCTGCTAGTAGGCAATGCGCCCCATTCTCGGCCGTTCAGCGTGACGACCGGTCTCCCTAAAAGCCGCCGTTTATGCGCGCTCGCGGTCGCGCACAAAAAGGTCTGCACTTGGTACGAAGCAGTCGTTGACGGCCGGCTCGCTAAACGGCGGTTTCAGACAAGAGCCGACGTTTGCAAATTGGACCATTAAGGATCCACCTCCGGTCAGCACCAGCCAAGCCGCTGACGGCGGAATGACCCATTCCCGGCCATTCATGGCACCCATTCCTATTCCCGAACAGTCGATCAGATGAGGTAATGTTGATCCGCAGCGCCAGGGGACATGGTGCTGCGTACGGAAGCACGGTAGCGTGGCGGACATGAACCCTGCGCTGCTACAGATTCCCGATCGTATCCTAAATCTGGCTATCGGCGCTCTGACGCAAGCCAATACCCACGCCGTTTATCTCGATCCCGGAAACGAGCATTGGCAGCATATTTGCGTCCTCAACGCTGCCCATGCGGGGGAGCTGTTCCTGAAGGCTATCATCGCCAGAGAACATCCGCTTCTGATTTTCAAGGATATATTCGGGCTCGACGATAATCGTGGCGGCATACTCGATATCGAAACGCTCATAAAGCGCGGGCGCACACATGATTTCGAACGCCTGCCGCAGATATTGTGGGCGACCACGGGCAAGCGCATCCCCAATCCGAAATGCTTTGAGCGGCTTCGGCTGGCGCGGAACGCCATCCAGCATTTTTGCGTCCCCGCGCGGGAAGACTTCCAGGCCCTGTCGCGGGAATTCATTTACACGATCATCGACCCACTAATAGCCGACGCGTTTGGCCTGTATGCGATCGAATATCATGAGGATCACAGCGTCAGCTACGACTACGTCGTTGGCGCGTTGTTGCGCTCCGGCCTGAAATTCACCGTTCCTGACGATTTCGCGGTAACGGAAATTCACATGGCCGAAGAACTCGAAGGAGCCGCACAGCCCTACAAAAATTGGGTGCGCAAGGAAATGAAACGGGTGAACCGGCTCGACCTGTTAACCTAATTTCGACCCGTCTGCCGTATCAGCCTCCCGGCTTGTTGATCGCTATCTCGTTATCATGGTCGCGCGAGGATGGTCCCGTTAGCCAACGTCGACTACGCTGCAGGGCAGAGGGGGAACTGCACTATGGGGAAGCGTAGTATCACGGATACCGAGATCGCCCTGATTAAAGCGATGCTCGGCCGGAAGATGAAGAACAGCGATATTCAGCTGTATTTCAACAGGCCCGATCGCAAAGTGAACAGTGGCCGGATCACCGGGATTGGCAACGGATCTTACAGTAACTCAACGGCAATCGTTGCGGCGACACAATCTGAGGTAGACGCTTTTCTCGCAAACCCGCCCGCTCTTACGCCAGCTGGATCTGCTCAACCAGATGACAATCCGTTGTCACAGGCCAACATCGTCGGCTATTTCTCCAAGGGCAGTGATGGGGTGTGGCGGCTCGGCGGTGGTGAAACAGATCGATGCGAATGCAAGGCAAACTTCGGCTTCAAGCATCAGGACAAATGGCTTCGCGCGATAGCTGCCTTGGCGAACAATGCTGGCGGTCTTTTGTTCTTCGGGGTCCATGACAAGGATACCAAGGGACCGAATGGCGAGGACTGGAGTCACGCGGTCGGCGGCTTGGATTCCGGCGAGTTTGCCGATGCCGACCCCGCAGATTTCTCCACGAGTGTGAAAGCCATGTTCGATCCCACGCCCGTTTTCGGAATCGCGACGGCAACCGTCGACGGGAAAACGATTGGCGTGATACATGTGCAGCAGCATGCCAGCCGACCGGTAATCGCGGTGAAGCAGGTCGGTTCAATCAAGGAAGGCGACATTTTCTATCGCTATCCTGGTCAGTCATCGCGGATCAAATACAGCGATCTACGTGCTATTCTAGATGCTCGCGACGCGGAAGCCCGCGCCCAAATCCTGCCGATGGTGGAAAAGTTGCTTCAATTGGGCCCGGCGCGTTCGATGGTCGCCGATCTCGACAGCGGTATGCTGACCGATGGTGGCCGAACCCTGCAGATCGACAAGGCACTGCTTGAGAAGCTGAGCTTCGTGAAGGAAGGACAGTTTAGCGAGGTTGAGGGAGCGCCGACGCTTCGTCTGGTGGGCGATGTCACTGCGTTGGAGACTGACGGCAAGCCGGCAAACCATTTTGGCATGCTGACACGGGCACACATCCTCGAGGCGTTCCTCGATCAGACGCACCCCAACGATCCGACGGACTATATCCGATTCGCTCTTGAGGTCGGCCAGAATGAGCGGTTGCCCCTCCACTATTTTGCAGGCTTGGCCGGCATGTCGCGCGATGCGCTTGTCGCCTTTATTGATTCGACTTCGGCGACACCCATCAAGAAAAAGCGGTATATCGACTGGACCAAACCCGATGCCGCCTTTCATGCGGCGGTCGGCACGCCGAAGGGCTATCTAACCAATATCCTGGCAGGCAATCTTCCGGCCGTCACCAGCCCAACTGTTGCAGGGCACATCGGTCAGGCCATCCAGGCCATGCCCTCTGATGCGACCTTTGATCTTCCGATACTCTTGAAGCTGCTTCGGGAATGCCTCGCTGTCGGAGCATCGACATCGGCCGAGAGCTTTTTGCGCCGAGGCATCTGTCGGATCGATGAACTAAGCTTCAGTTGATCATCAGGTGCGGGCAGTGACGTCGCATGAGAGTGCTTTCCGCAAGCAGCGCCCTTAGCGGATGCCACAAGCAAGATGAAAGAAGAGCCGCTTATCTCACTTCGCCCCCCCCCAGAGCGGTCAGGCTGGTATCCACCAGTGTTCCGACGTGCCGGTTTGCGGCCCAAGGGTTGAAGGCCTCGTATTCAATCGGCTATTCGGCATGTTCCGATCGCGGTCCTTGATCGGGCTGAACGGCAGCTAATGTCGGGATCAGACGTTCGCCGCAATGAACGCAAACGGCCATTTGTGGTCGACTGCTGCCATAGCCTTTTGGGCCCGTTGAACGTCCGCTAAGCCAGTATCGCCTCCCGGGACCTGCCTGTCGGCTTCCGGCCCATTTGCAGTCGCAGTCCAACCAAAATTTGCGCTCGCCGAGTGTCGGGTTTTGGTGACGAACCTGCCGCGTAATCGTCGGCGCGGGAACGGCGAGTTTGTCCCATATTCTGACCTTTCTGGCAGCGCGACCTCGATCTTGCTCGCATGGCTGGTCCTGTGAACCCAGAGTGGCGGTAATTTGAACGCTAGGACCAACATTCCGGCACGCAGTCACGCATCTCTTCGTAGTCCGGCAAACAGCTCGCTACTGAGGAGCAGATAATGTTCGACTTCATGCCAGAACCGAGCATTGCTCTGTTCGTCAGGTTTAGCCGGAATTGAGTCGACAACCAGCCCCGACCGGCGGACCGGCGGGGCCTTGGGTGGTGGGAGCGGCACGGCGCTGCTCCGAACAGGAGACCACCCAATGAATTCTACGCGCAAGCCTCGCCGCATGGCCCGTGACCCTCAACTTATGGGCTGCGAGGTGGCAATCGGTTCCGCGAATACACCGGCTATTTTGTCCCCTCCAAAAGTCGAGCGAGCGACGAGGCAGCGCGCGTTGATTGATATGCTGAGTCGGGCAGGTGGCGCCTCGCTTGCGGAGATCATCGATGCCTCTGGTTGGCTGCCTCATACTGCCCGCGCCGCTCTGTCGGGCCTGCGCAAACAAGGTCATGCGATCGAGCGTTTCAAGAGCGATGAAGCAACTCGCTATCGCATCGTCCCCGCCTCGGCGGTAGTTTCAGTCGATGCCTCCCACTCGGTTGGAGACTTCGGCGGCGCCCAGGCAGGTCCAAGTTTAGCTGCAGCCGCTGTTGCGACCGCCCAAACCGACGAACGTACAACCGTCTGATGTCCAAAATCGATATCGACCTTGCTGAGCTGGCGACCTTGTCGCCAGCTCAGCTGCGCGATCGGTGGGCTGAGGTGTGTGGACGGACAGTCCCTGCAGTGCCCCATTCAATGCTCCGCCGCGGCATTGCGCATGCTTTGCAAGAGCGCTCCTTGGGCGGTTTGTCGACTGTGACCCGGCGGACCCTAGAGGCAGTTGCCAAGAATGGCGTTGTCACGGCCGACGATTTGCCGATCCGGTTAAAGCCCGGCACCCGGCTGATGCGACAATGGAACGGCCGTATGCACTCGGTACTGGTCACGGAGGAGGGCTTCCAGTTCGATGGCCGCACCTGGGCTTCGCTCTCGGCAATCGCTGAACGAATCACCGGCGCGCACTGGTCAGGCCCTCGCTTCTTCGGCTTGCGCCGCCCGCCAGCACCTCCAGTCCAGGTGCCGCGCCATGGCCAGTAGGAATACCCGAGGCGGCCCCCGCGTGCAGACTGGGGCAGTTCGCTGCGCGATCTACACTCGCAAGTCGACCGAGGAAGGTTTGGAGCAAGCCTTCAACAGCCTCGACGCGCAGCGCGAGGCATGCGCTGCCTATATCTTGTCGCAGCAGCACGAAGGTTGGACGATGCTGCCCGATGTTTACGATGATGGCGGTTTCTCGGGCGGCTCGATAAATCGCCCGGCGCTGCAACGCTTGCTCGACGCGGTGGAGCAGGGAAACGTAGACGTGATTGTTGTCTACAAGGTTGACCGCTTGACCCGGAGTCTGGCGGACTTCGCCAAGATCGTCGAAGTGCTCGACGGTGCTGGTGCCAGCTTCGTCAGCGTTACCCAGGCGTTCAACACCACGAATTCAATGGGCCGCCTGACGCTCAATGTGCTGCTTTCGTTTGCCCAGTTCGAACGCGAGGTCACCGGCGAGCGCATTCGCGACAAGATTGCGGCCTCGAAGAAGAAAGGCATGTGGATGGGTGGGCCCATCCCAGTCGGCTATGACGTCAGAGACCGAGTGCTCGTCGTGAACGAAGCCGAGGCTGCCACCGTTCGGCTGATCTTTGCACTGCACAGCGAGTTCCCGACGCTGGCGGCCTTAACCTCCGAACTGGAACGGCGCGGCATCAAATCGCGGGTCCGCATGATGCGCGACGGTCGCATTGTGGGCGGCAAGCCCTACAAGCCGGGTGCAATCCGCCACGTCTTGAAGAATCGCATATACCTCGGTGAGACGTGTCACGGCGACAAAGTCTACAAGGGTGCACACGACGCGATCGTTGATCGCAAGGTATGGGAGGAGGGGCAGATACGACTTACCAGCCTTGGCACCCGGCCACGCTCAGGTCTTGTGAGCCCGTTGGCAGGGCGAATAAAGGACGCCGATGGCAATCCGCTGATCGCAGCACATGCCAACCGTTCTGGGCGCCGCTACCGTTATTACACGACCAAATCATCAGCCAGCGCTGACGCCTGGCGCCTTCCGGCAGGCGATCTCGAAACAATGGTCCACCGGGCCATCGATAGCCTGCTCGACGATCCATTCCGTCTTGCTGCCGAGTTTGGTGCTGCGGACGCTAGATTGACCATCGCTGCGCGGCACGATGATGTCATCGCCAACCTGCGGCGACCGAGTGCGCTTGCGGCCATGCTTGAAGCGCTCGATGCACGCATCGTCATGAGCGCTGCCACACTCCGAATCAAAATCGGCCGGAGCGAACTTGCGAATCTATTCGCGATCTCGCTTCCCGCATCGGGCATCACGGATTGCATCGACATCGAGGTGCCAACTTCGCTCCGGCGGCGCGGTCATGAACTGCGGCTCGTCTACAGCAATCCCGACGCCCGTCCTGTCAATCGGGATGGCAAGCTGATCGAACTTCTAGGCAAGGGCTGGGCGGCATGGCAGCAAATCAACACCGAACCTTGGATTGAGGATGCCACTAAGCGTAGCCATCTTTGCAGGCTTGCACGGCTGCGCTTCCTCGCGCCCGACATCGTTACAGCCATCATCGACGGCCGCCAGCCCATCGAATTGACCGCACGGCGGCTTCTGCGCGTCAGCGAATTGCCTGAGGATTGGACGGAGCAGCGCACTGCGCTGGGATTCTCTGCCGACAACAAGACCGCCTGAATTCCCGCCAAATCTGCCCTCAGGACACCAACAGTCCGCTTTGAGACTCAAGGCCAGAAAGGGTCTGTTTTCGAGGTTCGGCTCGCTGTCTCTGTCCTGAGTAGAGCAGACTACAGGGACGAAATGGCGCAGGAATGCGGGCTTACTCCAGCCCAACGCGCGCACGTCTCAAAATCGACGTGCGCGCCTAACGAAATGGTGCTGCTGGGGAGGATTGAACTCCCGACCTCAGCCTTACCAAGGATGCGCTCTACCACTGAGCTACAGCAGCACACCATTTCCGCCAGCATCTCTGCTTGCACCCGAGCCCGGCAATGCCGGGGCGGGCAGGCGCGCGCTTTGGCGGCGGGGCTTGCGTTTGTCAAGGACGGGCTTGCAGGCCGCGCGCCGGCGCGGCAGAGAAGCGCGCCATGGCCGACAAGACCCCACTTGCAGACGACAAGCCCGCACTGACCCGCGAGGAGCGGCTGGCGCTGCGGCTGCGCGAGAACCTGCGGCGGCGCAAGGCGCAGGCGCGGGCCCTGGGCGCGGCGGCAGAGGACGCGCCTTCGGAAACGTAGCGCGCGGCCTGGTGCGGCAGGGCTTTCCAAACAGCGAGGGGAGCGCTAGGTCCGCGCGCTTACCGAAACGCAGACATGCAGGACCTTCGATGCCCCGCCTGATCCTTATCCGCCACGGTCAGTCTCAGTGGAACCTTGAAAACCGCTTCACCGGCTGGTGGGACGTGGACGTCACCGAAAAAGGCGCGGCCGAGGCCTTTGCCGCGGGTGAGCTGCTCAAGGCGAAGGGCATCCTGCCCACGACCGCGTTCACCTCGCTCCAGAAACGCGCGATCAAGACGCTGCATCTGGCGCTGGAAGCCGCCGGGCGGATCTGGATACCCGAGGACAAGGACTGGCGGCTCAACGAGCGGCACTATGGCGGGCTGACCGGTCTCGACAAGGCCGAGACGGCGGCGAAGCACGGCGACGAACAGGTGAAAGTCTGGCGGCGCAGCTTCGATATTCCTCCGCCGCCGCTGGAAGCGGGCAGCGAGTTCGATCTCGCGAGCGACCCGCGTTATGCCGGGATCGCGGTTCCGAACACCGAAAGCCTCAAGGACACGATCGCGCGCGTGCTGCCGTGCTGGGACGAGAAGATCGCCCCGGCGCTGCGCAAGGGAGAGACCGTGCTGGTTTCCGCGCACGGCAATTCGCTGCGCGCGCTGGTGAAGCACCTTTCGGGCATTTCGGACGCCGATATCACCGGGCTCGAGATTCCGACCGGCCAGCCGATCGTCTATGAGCTGGACGACAATCTCGCCGAGATCGAGCGGTACTATCTTTCGGAGCGCTGAAGCGCGCCGGACGAGAGGGGATGCGTGGGGATGACTGAAAGCGCGGCAAAAGTCGCTATCGTGATGGGCAGCCAGTCTGACTGGGAGACCATGCAGAACGGCGCGGCCGTGCTCGAAAAGCTGGGCGTGGCGCATGAGTGCCGCATTGTCTCGGCGCACCGCACGCCGGACCGGCTGGTGGCCTTTGCCAAGGGCGCGGCGGCCGAGGGTATTCAGGTGATCATTGCGGGCGCAGGCGGCGCGGCGCATCTGCCGGGCATGATCGCCTCCATGACGCATCTGCCGGTGCTGGGCGTGCCGGTGCAGTCCAAGGCCTTGAAGGGCATGGATAGCCTGCTTTCCATCGTCCAGATGCCGGGCGGCATTCCCGTCGGCACGCTCGCCATCGGCGCGGCAGGGGCGACCAATGCGGCGCTGCTGGCGGCCTCCATCCTCGCGCTCTCGGATCCTGCGCTGAGCGAGCGGCTCGTGGCGTGGCGCACGGCGCAGACCGCTTCGGTCGCGGAACGGCCGGTGTGAGCGGATGATCCCACCCGGCGAAACTATCGGCATCCTCGGCGGCGGGCAGCTCGGCCGGATGATCGCGCTTGCGGCGGCGAATCTCGGCTATCGCTGCCATGTCTATGCGCCCGAGGCGGATTCGATCGCGGCGGACGTCTGCGCGGGGTTCACGTGCGCCGGTTGGTATGATGCCGAGGCGTTGGCAGCGTTCGGCAAGGCCTGCGCGGTGGTGACCTACGAGTTCGAGAACGTGCCGGTCGCGCCGCTCGCTGCGCTCGGTGATGCGGTGCTGCATCCGGGGACGCGCTCGCTTGAAGTGGCGCAGGACCGAGCGGCGGAGAAGCGCTTCGTCGAGGCGCTCGGCGGGCGGCCCGCGCCCTGGGCGGTGGTGGACAGCGCGCAGGATCTGGCGGCGGCGATTGCGACAATCGGCACGCCGGGCATCCTGAAGACGCGGCGAGACGGCTACGACGGCAAGGGCCAGTGGCGGATCATGACGCCCGCTGATGCCGAAGCGCTGGAATTGCCGGACGCGGCACTGGTCTACGAAGGTTTCGTGACGTTCGACGCCGAGTTTTCGGTGATCCTCGTGCGCGGGGCCGATGGCGACGTGCGCTTCTGGGATTCAGCGCAGAACGCGCACAAGGCGGGGATCCTGAGCCAGTCGGTAGTGCCGGCGGGCGCGTCGGTACGTGCGCAAATGGACGCGGCGCGTGGGCTGGCCAAGCAGGTGGCAGATAGCCTTGGCCATGTCGGCGTGCTGACGCTGGAATTCTTTGCGACCGCCGATGGCCCGGTGTTCAACGAGATGGCCCCGCGCGTGCACAATTCCGGGCACTGGACGATCGAGGGCGCGCTCACCTCGCAGTTCGAGAACCACGTCCGCGCAATCTGCGGGCTGCCGCTCGGCTCGACCGAGCTGTGCGCGGCGGGCGTGGTGATGGATAACCTGATCGGCGACGAGGCGCATGATTGGCCGGCGTTGCTTTCCGATCCGGCCAACCACTTGCACCTCTACGGCAAGGCGGCGGTGCGGCCCGGGCGCAAGATGGGCCATGTGACGAGGCTGGTGCTGTAGATGGCGCAGCAGGTGATGCTCATTGTGGCGCGGGCCAGCGATGGCACGATTGGCGACACCATCGAGGGTAGGGGTGCCCTTCCGTGGCGCTTGCCCGCGGACCTCAAGCGCTTCAAGGCGCTGACCATGGGCACGCCGATGATCATGGGCCGCAAGACCTTTGCCTCGCTGCCGGGGCTGCTGCCGGGGCGGCGCCATATCGTGCTGACGCGCGATACCGGGTGGTCCGCACCCGGGGCCGAAGTGGTGCACGACGTCGCGGGCGCGCTGGCGCTGGCGGGGGATGGTCCTGTCGCGGTGATCGGCGGCGCGGATGTGCTTGCGCAGTTCGAGGGGCTCGCGCAGCGCTACGAGCTGACCGAAGTCCACGGCGAATACGGCGGCGACACGCGGCTGCCCTACCCGGCGGCACCGTGGCGCGAGACGGCGCGGGAGAGCTTTCCGGCCGAGGGCGGCTATCCCGCCTACGACTTCGTGACCTTCGAGCGGGGCGCGGCGTGATGCGCCTCCATGCCAGCGAAACGATGCCCGAAGCGCTGCGCGGTGCGGTGATCGCGCTGGGCAATTTCGACGGGTTTCACCTTGGCCATCAGGCTGTTGCCGGAGAGGCCGTGCGTTGGGCGCGCGCTGAAGGTCGGCCCGCGATCATCGCGACGTTCGATCCGCATCCGGTGCGCCACTTCAAGCCCGATGCGCCGCCGTTCCGCCTGACCACGCTAGATCAGCGCGAGGCGCTGTTCACGGAGGCCGGGGCGGATGCGATGCTGGTGTTTGCCTTTGATGGCACGCTGGCGGCGACGACGGCGGATTCGTTTGTGCGCGATCTGCTGTCGGCGCGGCTGGGTGCGGCGGCGGTGGTGACGGGGGAGGACTTCACCTTCGGCCGCGCGCGGGGCGGCAATATCAATGTGCTGCGCGAAGTCGGCGCCGAAGTGGGGCTGGCGACGCGCGCGGTGGGCCCGGTGCTGCTCGACGGTGAGGTCGTTTCCTCCAGCCGCATTCGCGAGGCGCTGGTGGCGGGCGATCCGCAGGAGGCCGCACGCCTGCTGACGCGGCCCTTTGCGATCCGCGGACCGGTCCAGCACGGCGACAAGGTGGGGCGCACGATCAACTTCCCGACCGCGAACCTCGATGTGGGGACCTATCTGCGGCCGCGCTACGGCATCTATGCGGTGACGGGGCACTTGCCAGACGGGCGCGTGCTGAAAGGCGCGGCAAATCTCGGCATTCGCCCGACGTTCGATCCGCCCAAGGAATTGCTCGAGCCGCATTTCTTCGACTTCAGCGGCGATCTCTATGGGCAGGAGATCGAGGTGGCGTTCCACCATTTCCTGCGCGGCGAGGCGAAGTTTGATAGCCTCGATGCGCTGGTGGCGCAGATGGAGCGCGATTGTGATGAGGCGAAGCGGCTCCTCGATCAGGCTGGCGGGTAGGCGATCATCACGCTGAGGACGTAGCCGCCCCAGAATGCGGTCGGCACGATGAGCCAGGGCGCGCGGCGCTCGCGCCCGCGCAGCACCAGCATGACGGCAACCGCGACGATGAGCGTGATCACCGTGCCCCAGAACGCGGCGGCGTTGCGCTGGAGTCCGCTGGTGTAGAACGGATAGGCGATGCACAGTGCGGCCAGCGCGAAGGGCGTCCACGAACGCCAGCCGGAATCCCCGCTGCCGCGCACATAGACCCAGCGCGCCGCGCCCATCAGGCCAAGCAGCACGGTCCAGATCAGGCCGACGATTGCGCCGGGCGGGATCATCGGCATCTGCCGCCCGCTCGGCCGCGCCCAGCCGATGGCGAAGAGGAAGCCGTTGATCACGATGGTGGCGATGATCAGGACGGCGACATTCATGGCCAGCGCGCCGCGCCCTTCGGCCCTCAGGAACGCGGTGCTAAGATTGGGGGCGGGCATGGAGTTGTCCTTTGCGGGGCATGAAGTCGGATTGCACCACCTTAGACCGTTCGTGTCGAGCCCCTCGACTTCGCTCGGGATAAACTTCCGGCCGGTAGGGCCGGAAGTCGAGACACCATACGCCGCGCCAGGTGTCTCGACTTCGCTCGACACGAACGGGGGAGTGGGCAGGTTTGGCCACCGAGCGAACCAGAAATTGCGCAAACCGGGCAGCGAGGCTAAGGCCCGCCGATCATGACCGAAGCTCCTAGCCAAGAAACCCGCGACTTTCGCTCGACCGTCTTCCTGCCGAAGACCGATTTCCCGATGAAGGCCGGCCTCCCCCAGAAGGAGCCGGGCATTCTCGCGCGCTGGCAGGACGAGGGGCTTTATCGGCAACTGCGTGAGGCGCGGGCCGGGGCGGAGAAGTTCATTCTCCATGATGGCCCGCCTTACGCCAATGGCGACATGCATATCGGCCATGCGCTGAACCATATCCTCAAGGACATGGTCTGCCGCACGCAGAGCCTGCTCGGCAAGGACGCGCCCTATGTGCCCGGCTGGGATTGCCACGGCCTGCCCATCGAGTGGAAGGTCGAGGAAGAGTACCGCAAGAAGAAGAAGAACAAGGACGAGGTCCCGCCGGTCGAATTCCGCGCCGAATGCCGCGCCTATGCCCAGAAGTGGGTGGACGTGCAGCGCGAGCAGCTCAAGCGGCTGGGCATCAATGGCGATTGGGACCATCCGTACCTGACGATGGACCCGGAAGCGGAAGGCACCATCGTCGGCGAACTGCTGAAGTTTGCGGAAAGCGGCCAGCTTTATCGCGGCGCGAAGCCGGTGATGTGGAGCCCGGTGGAGAAGACCGCGCTGGCCGAGGCGGAGATCGAGTACGAGGACATCGTCTCGACCCAGATCGACGTCGCGTTCGAGATCGTTGAGTCGCCGATTTCCGAACTGGTCGGCGCCCATGCGGTGATCTGGACGACGACGCCGTGGACGATCCCGGTGAACCAGGCTTTGGCTTATGGGCCGGAGGTTGAGTACAGGCTCTTCACTATCATTGTGACGGTGCCAGGCTCGTACGAAGGCGACATCTTTGAACACCCCAGCGTAAAAGCGCTGCAAGAACATAAGATTGTGTTGGCGGCCGATGCGGCTCTTCGCTCTGAGTTTGAAGATCGTCTTAGGCGGACATGGCCCGGCGCTGGACTTGTTGATCTTGAAGAATGGTCGGGCAAAGGCTCCGACCTCGCCGGAACCATCTGCCGCCACCCGATGGCCAACCTTTTCCGTCGCCCCGTGCTTGACACGGGGCTGGGCTCTTCTTCAAGCGCCGCGCCGGAAGGGGAAAGCCAAGCCCCGGATCAAGTCCGGGGTGACGGGAATGTGGATGTGAACTCGCCGCTGGCCGAATTCTTCCTGCGTCCGCGTCCGTTCCTTCCCGGCGATTTCGTCACGACCGACAGCGGCACGGGCCTTGTCCATATGGCGCCGGACCATGGCGAGGACGACTTTGCGCTGTGCAAGGCGCACGGGATCGAGCCGGTCTTCGCGGTCGAGGGCGACGGCAAGTACCGCGCTGACTGGGCTTGGCTCGGCGGGCAGGGCAGCGTTATCAACCCCAAGTTCAACGCTCCTGATGGACCGATCTGCGCCGACCTGCG
This sequence comes from Novosphingobium sp., assembly GCF_965228995.1. Lineage (GTDB taxonomy): Bacteria > Pseudomonadota > Alphaproteobacteria > Sphingomonadales > Sphingomonadaceae > Novosphingobium. The sequence continues at coordinate 774,723 of NZ_OZ245852.1, forward strand.
CGAGGCACGTGGTCTCTTGGCGGCCTCTGCCGACTACAAGCATTCCTATCCGCATTCGTGGCGTTCGAAGGCCAAGGTGATCTATCGCTGCACGCCGCAGTGGTTTGTGCCGATGGACCGACCGGTCGACATGCCGCACGCCGAAAGCCGGGCGGAAAACCGCTGGGACAACGAGGGCGGCGCGCTGGAGCATCCGAACGCGACGCTTCGCCAGATCGCGGTGCAGGCTATCGCCGAAACGCGCTGGGTGCCCGAAAAGGGCCGCAACCGCATCGGCGCGATGGTCGAGGGGCGGCCGGACTGGGTGCTGTCGCGCCAGCGCGCGTGGGGCGTGCCGATCACGCTGTTTGTCGATCGCAAGACCGGCCAGTACCTCGCCGATCCCGCCGTCAACGCGCGGATCGTGGCGGCGGTGCGTGCTGGCGGTGTCGATGCGTGGTCCGAGGAGCGCGCGCAGGAGTACCTCGGGGCCGAGTACCGGCTTGAGGACTACGAGCGCGTCACCGACATTCTGGACGTGTGGTTCGATAGTGGCAGCACGCATGCCTTCGTGCTCGAATCGGGCAAGTGGCCAGATCTGCTGCGGCCTGAAGGCTACACCGGCCCGCATGCCGATCTCTATCTCGAAGGCTCGGACCAGCATCGCGGCTGGTTCCAGTCCTCGCTGCTGGAAGCCTGTGCGACGCGCGGCCATGCGCCCTACAAGGCGGTGCTGACCCACGGCTTCACCATGGATTCCAAGGGCATGAAGATGTCCAAGTCCCTGGGCAACACGATCTCGCCCATCGACCTGATGAAGGAATATGGCGCGGATATCCTGCGGCTCTGGGCGCTGTCGGTCGATTTCACCGAGGACCACCGGATCGGCAAGGAAATCCTTGGCGGCGTGGCGGACCAGTACCGCAAGCTGCGCAACACGTTCCGCTATCTGTTGGGCGCGCTCGAAGGGTTCGACTGGGATGCCGAAGGCGTTGAGGCGGCGGAAATGCCGGAGCTGGAGCGCTATATGCTGCACCGGCTGAGCGAGGTGGATGCTACGCTGCGCCGCGCGATCGATGATTTCGATTTCAACACCTACACCCGCGTGCTGATCGATTTCTGCAACGAGGACTTGTCCGCGTTCTACTTCGATATCCGCAAGGACTGCCTCTATTGCGATGCGCCGACGGACCCCAAGCGGCGCGCCTATCGGTCGGTGCTCGATGTGCTGTTCCACGCGTTGGTGCGCTATGCCTCGCCGGTGCTGGTGTTCACGGCGGAAGAAGTGTGGACCACGCGGTTCCCGGATCGTGGCAGCGTCCATCTGGGCGCACTGCGCGAATTGCCGGCCGAGTGGTGCGACGAAGCGCTGGCGGCTCGGTTCGAAGGACTGCGGGCGCTGCGCACCACGGTGACCGAAGCGATCGAACCGCTGCGCCGCGACAAGGTGATCGGATCGAGCCTTCAGGCGGAAGTGACGGTTCCGGCGGGCGCGCCTGAGGCCGATCTCGCCGAACTGTTCATCACCGCGTCAGTGACGCGCGGGCAGGGCGAGGGAGTGACCATCACGCCAACCACGCTTCACAAATGCGGCCGCTGCTGGCGGCACCTGCCCGAAGTGACCGAAGACGGCGCGCTCTGCGCCCGGTGCGACGACGTGGTGGCGGGGCTGCCGGCATGAGGAGCCCTGCGCTCTCGCGGGCGGCGGGTTTTGCCCTCGCGCTCGGCGTGTTTGCGCTGGACCGCGGGATCAAGGAACTGGTGGCGGGGCCGCTCGATCTGCAGGCGGTTGGCCTCATCAAGCTGCTGCCGTTCTTCGATCTGCGCTGGACCGAGAACTACGGCGTCTCCTACGGCATGTTCACCGCGGATTCGAGCGAGACCAAGCTCGTGCTGCTGGCTATGACCGGCCTGATCGCGTGCGGCGTGGCCGTGTGGATGCTGCGCGAGAAGGTTATGGGCGAGATCGCCGCGCTCGCGCTCGTGCTGGGCGGCGCGCTCGGCAATATCTACGACCGGTCCTCGCGCGGCTATGTGATCGACTATGCCGATCTGCATATTGGCCAGTGGCGCCCGTTCCTCATCTTCAACCTGGCCGATGCGGCGATCACCTTTGGTGTGCTGATACTGCTTGCCCGGTCGCTGCTTTCGCGCGAAAAGCCCGCCCAGCCGGCGGATGCTGACAATGATACCGCCACGGAGACTGTTTGATGCGTAAGTCCACGACGATCCTGATGCTTGCCGGTGGCGCTACCCTTCTGGGCGCGTGCTCGCAGGGAGGCTCGCTGTTCAACCGCATCCGGCCCGACGAGTTCGCCGTGACCAGGCAGGCGCCGCTGGTGGTTCCGCCCGATTTCTCGCTGATGCCGCCCAACCCCGGCGCGCCGCGCCCGCAGGATGTCGATAGCTCGAAGCAGGCGCTCGATGCCCTGTTCGGGGGCCCGGCACCGCGCAGCGCCGTGGAAACGGATACGCTCGGCAAGGCGGGCGCATCGGCTGTGGGCATCCGCAGCGTGGTCGGCGATCCGAAGACCAAGACCGTGGCCAAGGGCGCCGCAGTGCGCGATATTCTCGCCGCGCCGGAAGGCGACGGGCGCGAGGCGCAGGCGCAGATTCCGGGCTGAGCCATTCCGTTCCTCCCTGTTTTGGCGAAGCCCAAACGGTGAGGGGGACCGCCCGCGCAGCGGGTGGTGGGGGGTAGCTAACCCCTCCGTCAGCCCTTCAGGCTGCCACCTCCCCATTTGCACTTCGTGAAAATGGGGAGAAGCCGGGCCTTAGCCGTCCAGCACTGGCGCTACATGGGCCGGCTTGATCTTGCTGGCCAGCAACTTGTCGATCTTGCGGCCATCCATATCGACAACTTCGAAGCGCCAGCCCTGATCGTGGAAGTGCTCGCCTTCGGATGGCAGGCGCTTCAATACCGAGAGCGCGAAGCCTGCGGCGGTCGCGAAATCGCGGTCTTCGGGGAGATCGATAGAGAGCCTGTCTGCCAGCGCATCCGCCGGTAGCGCGCCCGATAGCAGGAGCGAGCCGTCCTCGCGTTCCACCACCATCGGCCCGTCGCCTTCGTCACCATGCGCGACGAAATTGCCGACGATGGCATCGAGCAGGTCTGCCGGGGTGACGATGCCTTCGAGGTGGCCATATTCATCGTGGACGAGCGCGATGGCGACTTCCGCCAGCTGGATCACGCGCAGCGCGTCCATCGTATCCAGCTGGTCGGGCACGATCGCGGGCTTCTTCATCAGCCGCGTGAGCATGACCTTGCGGCCGCGCAGGAGGACCGAGAGCACATCGCGGACCTTGACCACGCCGACCACGTTGTCGACCGAACCGTCTGCAACGAGGAGGAGCGAGTGCGGGCTGTCGGCAATTGCGGCGCGCAGGTCTGTTTCGGGGGCGCGGCGCTCGATCCAGTGGAGTTCGGTGCGCGGGGTCATCACTTCGCGCACGGGGCGGTCCGCGAGGCGCATGATCCCGGTCATCAGCGCGCGCTCGTCTTCCTCGATCACGCCGGAGCGGGTCGCCTCGGCGAAGATCATGTGGAGTTCTTCGGCAGTGACGTCCTGCTCCTTGGTGCGGTTCACGCCGAACAGGCGGAGCAGCAGCGAGGAGGAGCTGTCGAGCGTCCACACGAACGGGGCGGTGACGCGGGCCATCAACTGCATCGGCGCGGCGGCGACGATGGCAATCGGCTCAGCCGCGCGCAGGGCAAGCTGCTTGGGCACCAGTTCTCCGACGACGAGGCTGAGGAAGGTGGTGATCGCGATCACCAGCACGAAGCCAACGATAGGAGCCCATTCGCCGGGCAGGCCGAGCGCGGCAAGCCGCTCGCCGGTCGGCCCGCCGAGGCTGGCGCCGGAGTAGGCACCGGCGACGATGCCGATCAAAGTGATGCCGATCTGAGCGGTGGAAAGGAGCTTGCCGGGATCGCCCGCGAGTTCGAGCGCCAGTTTCGCGCCCTTGCTGCCAGCTTCGGCCGCGACTTTCAGACGGGCGGGACGTGCCGAGACAATCGCCAGTTCCGTCATGGAAAACAGGGCGTTGAGAAGGACCAGCCCAAGGATGATGAAGGCGTCTGGCCAAGGATAAGGGGTCACAGCAAAGGCGCTAGCAGATTTGCGGTGCCGCATGAAGGCCTGCTATTCGGCTGGCGTTCAGGATGGTAAGGCGAATAGACGGGCCGGAACCGCAAGAGGCGGCAGTCGTTCACTTAAAGGGACACTCTCGGGAGAGTCCGTTCACAGGGGAAGTACCATGAAAATCCGGCGCGTTCTTGTATCCAGCCTTTGCGCTGTTTCGCTCGTCAGCCTCTCGGCCTGCGTGACCGATCCTAACACAGGTCAGCAGAAAGTTTCGCGCACCGCGATCGGTGCGGGCGGCGGCGCGCTGGCGGGTCTGCTGCTGGGCGGCCTGATCGGCGGCGGCACCGGGCGCATCATCGGTGCGGGCATCGGCGGCGTCGCCGGCGCAGCGGTCGGCTACACGTATGACAAGCAGATCAAGCAGCTGCGCGAGCAGACCGCAGGCACCGGCGTGGACGTGAGCCCGGTCGACGGCGGCAAGGCGATCCTCGTCAACCTGCCCAACGGCGTGACTTTCGATACCGACAGCACGGTGATCAAGCCCGGCTTCCGCGACACGCTCGACAAGGTGGCGCAGAGCCTGGTGCAGTATCCGGATTCGCTGATCGACGTTTACGGCTTCACCGATTCGACCGGTTCGAGCGCTTACAACCAGACGCTTTCTGAAAACCGCGCGCGGGCCGTGGCAGATTATCTCTCCTCGCGCGGGGTGAACCCGGGCCGCCTGCGCAGCCAGGGCTTCGGCGAAACGCAGCCGGTTGCCTCGAACGCCACCGAGGAAGGCCGTTCGGCCAACCGCCGCGTGGAAATCAAGATCGTGCCGGTGACGCAGGATGACGTTGCCCGCGCACGCCAAGGGCAGTGATAGAGTGAAATAGTGCACTCCAGCCGGGTTGACGCCACGTTGACCCGGCTGGCATCGCTCCATCCAAAGGAGCGCTTCGATGACTTTCACCCGCCGCACGATTGCCGGTCGCGAAACCAACCCCATCGGCCTTGGCTGCATGTCGCTGAGCTGGGCCTATGGCACCCCGCCCTCCGACGAGGATGGCAAGAGCCTGCTCGCCCGCGCACTCGATCTTGGCTACGACCACCTCGATACCGCGCGGATCTATGGCGATGGCCACAACGAGACGCTGATCGGCGAGGCGCTTTCGGGCCAGCGGAACCGCTTCTTCCTTGCCAGCAAGACCGGCATCATTGTCGACGGCAAGGCCCGGCGGATCGATTGCAAGCCCGATACGATTCGCGGCGCTCTCGAAACGTCGTTGCGTCTGCTCAAGACAGATCACATCGATCTCTATTACCTGCATCGCCGCGATTTCACCGTGCCCATCGAGGAATCGGTCGGCGCGCTGGGTGATCTGGTGCGTGAAGGGAAGATCGGCGGGATCGGTCTTTCGGAAATGTCTGCCGAGACGGTGCGCCGCGCGCATGCCGAGCATCCCATCGCCGCGCTGCAGACCGAATATTCGCCGATGACGCGCAATCCCGAAATCGCGGTGCTGGAGACCTGCCGCGAGCTTGGCATCACCTTCGTCGCGTTCTCGCCGGTGTGCCGGGGCCTGCTGGTGGACGAGCGGCCCGATCCGGCGGCAATGCCCAAGGGTGATATCCGGCCGAACATGCCGCGCTTCCAGGGTGAGAACTGGGCGCACAACCTTTCGCTGGCCGAGGCGTTTTCAGCCTTGGCGGCGCGTGAGGGTGTGACGGCGGCGCAACTGGCGCTTGGCTGGGTGCTGGCGCGCGGTCCGCATGTCGTGGCGATCCCGGGCACATCGCGGCAGGATCACTTGGCCGAGAATATCGCGCGGTGGGAATGGGAACCTTCGGCGGCGCTGGTGGCCGAGGTGGATGCGCTGGTCAATCACCAGACCGTGGCGGGGCACCGCTATGGCCCGGTGATGCAGGCGACGATCGATACGGAAGAGTTCGAGGCGGCTTAGGATTGCTTTTGTGCCTTCGGCGGGCAGGGAGATGGCCCTTGCCCACCGAAGGCCTCTTCCTAAGCCATCCGGCTCGCGCGCTCCGCCAGCCGGTCCACCGCCGCCGCGTGGATTGCGGGCGCAGCTGCGAGCAGCCCGAACGCGCGAGGATCACGTTTGTTGTAGGCGAGCGGCGCGCCGAACGCGTCGCTCACCGCCGCGCCTGCCTCTCGCGCGATCAGCGCGGCCGCGCCGATGTCCCATTCGTAGCCCCAGCGCAGCGTGGCGAGGAGATCGGCTTCATTGGCAGCGACCATGGCGATGCGAAGCGCGATCGAATTGGGCTTGTCGACGAGTACGAGGTCGTGGTCGACGCGGGGCAGGGCGTCGGCGGGGACGCGGGCGCCGGTGAGTTCAAGGCGGTTGCTGGCGGTGAGGGGGAGGTCGTTGCGGGTGGCCCCTTGCCCGGCGATGGCTTGCCAGTATTCGCCGCGCGCGGGGGCGTCGAGTGCGCCGATGAGGGGGCGGCCTTCGGAAATGAGCGCGACGGAGATGGCCCAGCCGGGGCGGCCGCGGACGAAATCGCGCGTGCCATCGATGGGGTCGACGAGCCAGCACAGGCCCTTGTCGAGGCGGGCGGGATCGTCGGCCGTTTCCTCGGAAAGCCAGCCAGCGGAGGGAAGCAGCGCGCCGAGTTCCTGCTTGAGGTAGGCATCAACGGCGAGATCGGCGGCACTGACCGGGTTGTTCGGAGACTTGTCCCACACATCGAGCGCGTGGCCGTGGCCGGGCCAGCTGGCGAGGGCCAGGCGTCCGGCTTCGGCCATGATGTGGCGGAAGCGGTCGAAGTCGATCATTGCTTCCCGCGATGCGGGTTTGGGGCCCTGAGCGCAAGTGGCGCGGGGCGCGGCGACCCGGCCATGCATTCGTATTCGGCCGTGCAGGTCGATAATGCATCCATGCAGGCGGAAATGGGGTGTGCGAACCCTTTTCAAGCCCTTAGTCGTGTGCTTAAGGCAGCGCGACTAGCCGGGTTCAAACCGCTTGCTCTCATTCTCTCTTTGCGGGGATCACGCATGAACGTTCATGAATATCAGGCCAAGGAATTGCTCAGCCGGTTCGGCGTCGGCATTCCGGCGGGCATTGCTGCCCTGACCGTGGAAGAAGCGGTTGCCGCCGCGAAGCAGCTGCCCGGGCCGCTTTATGTGGTGAAGGCGCAGATCCACGCGGGCGGGCGCGGCAAGGGCAAGTTCAAGGAACTCGGCCCCGATGCCAAGGGCGGCGTGCGGCTGGCGAAGTCGGTCGAGGAAGTCGAGGCGTTCGCCAAGGAAATGCTCGGCAACACGCTGGTGACGGTGCAGACCGGCCCCGCGGGCAAGCAGGTCAACCGGCTTTACGTGACCGACGGCGTCGATATCGCCAAGGAATACTACCTCTCGATGGTGGTGGACCGGGGCACTGGCCGCGTCGCCATGATCGTCTCGACCGAAGGCGGCATGGACATCGAAGAGGTGGCGCACTCGACCCCTGAAAAGATTGCCACGATCACTGTCGATCCCGCGCAGGGTTTCATGCCGCACCACGGCCGCGCCGTGGGCTATGCGCTGAAGCTGACGGGTGAGCTCAACAAGCAGGCCGCCAAGATCGCGAGCCAGCTCTATGCCGCGTTCATGGCGCTTGATTGCGACATGCTGGAGATCAATCCGCTGGTCGAAACGAAAGACGGCAATCTGCTCGTCCTCGACACCAAGATGAGCTTCGACTCGAACGCGCTCTATCGCCACCCCGATGTCGTCGCGCTGCGCGACGAGACCGAGGAGGATCCGGCGGAGATCGAAGCGAGCAAGTATGACCTCGCCTACATCAAGCTCGATGGCAACATCGGCTGCATGGTCAACGGCGCAGGGCTGGCCATGGCGACGATGGACATCATCAAGCTCAACGGCGAATTTCCCGCCAACTTCCTCGACGTGGGCGGCGGCGCGACGACCGAGAAGGTGACTGCGGCGTTCAAGCTGATCCTTTCGGATCCGGCGGTGAAGGGCATTCTCGTCAACATCTTCGGCGGCATCATGAAGTGCGACATCATCGCCGACGGCATCGTCGCGGCGGCGAAGGAAGTGAACCTGCAGGTTCCGCTGGTCGTGCGCCTTGAAGGTACGAACGTGCAGCAGGGCAAGGACATCCTTGCCAATTCGGGTCTCCCCATTGTCCCCGCCAACGACCTTGGCGATGCCGCGCAGAAGATCGTGGCCGAAGTCCGGAAGGTTTCCTGATCCATGAGCATTCTCGTCAACAAGGCCACCAAGGTCATCACGCAGGGCATGACCGGCAAGACCGGCGCGTTCCACACGCAGGCCGCACTTGATTACGGCACGCAGATGGTCGCGGGCGTCACCCCCGGCAAGGGCGGCACCAGCCACATCGGCCTGCCGCAGTATGACACCGTGGCGGAAGCCAAGGCCGCAACCGGCGCCACCGCGAGCTGCATCTACGTGCCGCCTCCGGGCGCGGCGGATGCGATCCTCGAAGCGATCGACGCGCAGATGGAGCTCATCGTCTGCATCACCGAGGGTATTCCGGTGCTCGACATGGTGCGCGTGAAGCGCGCGCTGCAGGGCTCGAAGTCGCGCCTGATCGGCCCGAATTGCCCTGGCGTGCTGACCCCGAACGAATGCAAGATCGGCATCATGCCGGGCTCGATTTTCAAGAAGGGTTCGGTCGGCGTCGTCTCGCGCTCGGGCACGCTGACCTATGAGGCGGTGTTCCAGACCTCGAACATCGGGCTTGGCCAGACGACGGCCGTCGGCATCGGTGGCGATCCGGTGAACGGCACCAACTTCATCGACGTGCTCGAGCTGTTCCTGGCGGACGACGAGACCAAGTCGATCATCATGATCGGCGAGATCGGCGGCGACGCTGAGGAAATGGCTGCGCAGTTCCTGATCGACGAGGCGAAGAAGGGCCGCAAGAAGCCGATGGCCGGCTTCATCGCGGGCCGCTCGGCGCCTCCGGGCCGCCGCATGGGCCACGCCGGTGCGATCGTTTCGGGCGGCAAGGGCGATGCGGAAAGCAAGATCGCGGCGATGGAAGCTGCGGGCATCCGCGTTTCGCCTTCGCCGAGCCTGCTGGGCGAGACGCTGGCAGAAGTGCTGAAGGGCTGAGGTTTTCGGTCTTTGGTTTGAGGAAAGGGCCGGGGGGAAACCTCCGGCCTTTTTCGTTGGGGCTCGCCGGTGGTGGTGTGGGGGTCAGCCCGCTGCCGCCAGTTCGGCGTTCACTTCGGCCGGATCGGCGCCGCAGTGGCTGCAGATGAAGCGCACGGCGGACTGATAGCGGGCGAGTGCGTCAGCCGGATCGGCGTATCCTGCGATCTCGAGGCCGACGAGGCCGTGCATCTGGCCCCAGACAAGGAAGGCGAGGTCCTGCACTTCGGCCGGTTCCGGCGCGGCTGCCCGGTGGTGTGCGAGGCAGGTGCCGACCGCATCGACCAGCGCGGCGAAGGCGGGGTAGGCATCCTCGACCGGCACGGCAAGCGAGGTGAAGCTGCTGTGGCGGCCGGTGGGGGCGAAGCGTTTCTCCCCGCCGAACATGAGCCGGTACAGCCCGGTGTGTTCGAGCGCGAAGCGGCGGTAAGCGAGCATCTGCCGCACCATCCAGCGCAAGGGAGCCTCACGGTGCTCGGCAGACAGCGCATAGGCGTGGAGCCGCGCGAAGCCGACCGCGTAGAGCGCCTGCATGAGGCCGGGCTTGCCGCCGTAGAGCGTGTAGATCGCCATGGTCGAGGAGCCGCAGGCTCGGGCCAGTTCGCGCAGGGCAATGCCGTCAGGCCCGTCGCGCCGCACCAGTGCCTCGGCTTCTTCAAGGAGGCGGGCGGCGAGGTCTTCGCGGGGTGGTTCGGCCACGGAGGAACGGCGATTCGGCATGGTTGATTGCATGAGCGCTTGTATGGGCGAACACTAGGGGTATAACGCTGTTATGGAGCGAGGCCGGGGGTGTGGGCGATGAGCGTGGAGAGCAAGGCGGGCGAGATCACGCCGATCACCGTGCGGCAGGGCGCCTTCGCATTTGCCGATGACACGCCGGCGCACTGGATCCCCCACGCGCCCGAACTCGCGCAAATGATCAACGGGGCCTCGTTCGTGATGCCGCATCTGGAGCCGTTCCTCGTCGCCACGCTTGGGGAGGCGGCAAAGCTGATCGCGGATCCCGCTGTGCGGCGCGAGGCGCGCGACTTTTGCATGCAGGAGACGCAGCACTACCGCACGCACCGGCGCTTCAACGATGTGATCCTCGCGCAGGGCTATGAGGCGCTCGCGGGGATCGAAGCGGAAATGGCGCAGGCTTATGCGCAGCTCCTGCAGCGTCCGCTGGCGGTGCAGCTGGCCTATGCCGCGGGCTTCGAGGCCATGACCTTGGGGCTCACCGAGTGGTTGGTCGGCAACCGGACCAAGCTGTTTCGCGGTGCGGATGCGGGCGTTACCTCATTCATCCTGTGGCACATGGTCGAGGAGACCGAGCACAAGCTGGTGGCGCATGATGTCTATCAGGCGGTCTCGCCGGGGTACTGGCGGCGCGCGTTCGGCGTGATGCATGGCTCGCTCGACGTGATCCGATGGAGCCGCAAGTGCTACCGCGCCCTGCTGCTGAAGGACGGGCGCTGGCGGCAGCCAGCCTCGCGGCTGCGCGTGTGGTGGTGGGCGGCGCGGTTCCTCGTGGGGACGGTCCCCGCCCTGCTGCGCGCCATGGTCCCGGGGCACGATCCGCGCGCAGTGAAGGACCATCCATGGGTGCGGGAGTGGATTGCGGCGCATGCGCATGCGTACGCGGGAGAGCGCGGCGCGCCGATGGCGCTGATCGATACGACTAGCGCCGCAATGCCGGTGCCGTTCTGAGGAGGAGTTGACGATGGACGGTTTGGAACTGCGCCCGGTGCAGCGGATGCTGATCGTGCAGGGCGGCTTTGTCATGCTGCTGGGCTTTGTCGCGGGGTTCGGCTTCGTGTTCTACCTGATCGGCAGCATCGAGCTCTGGCCGATCCCGGGCAAGATCGCGCTGCAACTGCCGGGCAGCGACAAGGCCTGGCGCATGACCCACATGGAAGGCGTGCTGAACGGGCTGATGCTGTGGCTGGTGGCTGCGCTGCAACCAGCCATGGCGCTGCCGGTGCAAACAGCGCGGCGCATCGCGCGGATGCTGGTGCTGACGGCATGGTGCTTCCCCATCGCCTCGCTGTTCGACGCGCTGTTCAAGGATAGCAGGGGTTTGAAATTTGCGGCTCCGGTGACGAACCTGATCCCGTTCTTCCTGTTCTACATCGGCATCATCGCACTGGTGTGGGCGGTCGTGGAGATCGTGGTGCGGGTGCGGGGGCAGGAGTGATGCAGATCCTCCCCGAACAGGGGAGGTGGCAGCGCGCAGCGCTGACGGAGGGGTAGCGGTTACCCCTCCACGATCCGGTAGGGCACCAGATCGCGCTGGCTGGGATCGACCGCGATGGCCTTGTCGCTGGGGGGAAAGGCGCGCTGGTCGCAGGTGTCTCGGGGGCAGATGCGGCAGCTGATGCCGATGCGGGTGACGGCGTCCTCATTGGTCAGGTTGAGGCCGTCGGCGTAGACGAATTCGTCGGCGAGGGCGGCCTCGCAGCCCAGCACCACGGCGTAGCGGCGGGGTTGGCGGTAGTAGCTGCCGCTGGGCTTCACGAGGCCCTTGGCGATCGAGACATAGCGGACTGCATCGGGCATTTCGGCGAGCTGGACGTGAATGCGGTCGGGGATGGCGACCGCTTCGTGGACGATCCACAGCGGACACGCGCCGCCGAAGCGGCCGAACTGGAGGCGTGTTGCGGAGTGGCGCTTGGTGATGTTGCCGGCCATGTCGACGCGGGCGAAGAACACCGGGATGCCGCGCGCTTGCGGGCGCTGCAGCGTGGAGAGGCGGTGGCAGCACTGCTCGAAGCTGACGTGGAACAGCTGGCGCAGGCGGTCGATATCGTGGCGCAGCGTGCGCGCGGCGCTGCGGAAGCGTTCGTAGGGCATGAGCAACGCGCCGGCGGCATAGTTGCCGAGGCCGACAGTGAGGAGGTGGCGCGCGGCTTCGGTCTGCAGCGGTGCGGAAGCGACGATCTCGGCGATCTGGCCGGACAGCGCGAGCGCGGCAACCTGGTAGGCGAGCTGGAAGCGGCTCGACTCGTTGGGCTGCGCGGAATCGAGCTGCAAGTGGCGCCGCGCGGCATCGAAGCGGCGGAGCGCGGCACCGCTTGCCCATTCGATGGTGACGCCTTCCCGGCGCAGCCATTGCTGCATGGTGCGAATGCGCGGGCTGGCCTCGTCCCCGGCGATCTGGTGGGCGAGGGCTTCGGCATCGCGGTCGATGCGGTCGACATAGTTGTTGGCGAGGTGGAACCAATCGCGCACTTCCTCCCACGGCAGGCGGCCGCCGGCAATTTCAGAGCCGCCAAGGTCCGCGCCGATGGCTTCGTCGAGCATTTCGAGGCGCTGGCGGCCCTTGGCGAACAAGCCGTGGAGAGCCACGAAGCTCTCCGCGAACATGGGGAACTGGCGGGCGAGGCGCTCGACCTGTTCTGCGGGGATCGCGCCGGGCAATTGTGGATCGGCAAGGGCATCGCGCAGCGATTCCGCTAGGGCATCGGCATCGGGCGGCGCAAAATCGGCCCAGTCGATCGGGAAGGCCGCGCGCAGGCGTTCGGCCAGCGCAGGCGTCAGGTGGCGCTCATCGGTTTCGAGCTGCGAGAGATAGGGCGCGCTGATGCCGAGCGCCGAGGCCATCTCTGACTGGCGGAGGCCGCGCCGGTTGCGCAGCGTGCGCAGGGCCTGTCCTGCAAAGATGCGGCGGTTTGCCATGGGTTTGCGCTACGTCCTGATCAATTCCCGCGCCCGTTCATGCTGAGCTTGTCGAAGCATCATGAGCCACTGTCGCGCCAGCACCCTTCGACAGGCTCAGGGTGAGCGGGGTTGGGAGGAATCCAAGTTTCATCAGCGTAGTTTGCAAAGTGAAGCTTTGCAACTTTGCTGAATTGCATTGGACAGCGCTGTTGCGATGCGGCATCCGCGCAGGCCATCCTTTCCTGAATCCGGGGTTTCCTGAATGTCAGCCAATATTGCCGAGATGGAAAAGCGCCGCGAGGCGGCTCGTATGGGGGGCGGCCAGCGCCGCATCGATGCCCAGCACGCCAAGGGCAAGCTGACCGCGCGTGAGCGGCTGGATATCCTGCTGGATGAAGGCAGCTTCGAAGAAACCGACGCTTACGTCGAACACAACTGCGTCGATTTCGGGATGCCCGAGCAGACCGTGCCGGGTGACGGCGTGGTGACCGGTTCGGGCACGATCAATGGCCGACTGGTCTATGTGTTTTCGCAGGACTTCACCGTGTTCGGCGGTGCGGTGTCTGAACGGCACGCGATGAAGATCTGCAAGATCATGGACACCGCGCTGAAAGTCGGCGCGCCAGTAATCGGCATCAACGACAGCGGCGGCGCGCGCATTCAGGAAGGCGTGGCCAGCCTTGGCGGCTATGCCGAGATTTTCCAGCGCAATGTGCTCGCCTCGGGCGTGGTGCCACAGCTCAGCCTCATCATGGGCCCCTGCGCGGGCGGCGCGGTCTATTCCCCCGCGATGACCGACTTCATCTTCATGGTGAAGGACAGCTCCTACATGTTCGTCACCGGGCCGGATGTGGTGAAGACGGTGACCAACGAGATCGTCACGCAGGAAGAGCTGGGCGGCGCGGTGACGCATTCGACCAAGACGTCTGTGGCCGACCTTGCGTGCGAGAACGATATCGAAGCGCTGCTGATGGCGCGCGAGTTCTTCGATTACCTGCCGCTGACCAACCGCTCCGGCGTGCCCGAGCGGCCGACGGCAGATGCGTGGGACCGGCTGGAGCCGAGCCTCGACACGATCATCCCGGCTTCAGCCAACCAGCCCTATGACATGCACGAGGTGATCGCCAAGACGCTCGACGAGGGCGAGTTCTTCGAGATCCAGCCCAAGCATGCCGCGAACATCATCTGCGGCTTCGGGCGGATCGAGGGCAAGACCGTGGGCGTGGTTGCAAATCAGCCGATGGTGCTGGCGGGCGTGCTCGATATCAATTCCTCCAAGAAGGCCGCGCGGTTCGTGCGCTTCTGCGATGCCTTCGAAATTCCGATCGTGACGTTCGTCGACGTGCCGGGCTTCCTGCCGGGCACCGCGCAGGAACTGGGCGGCATCATCAAACACGGCGCCAAGCTGCTGTTCGCCTATGCCGAGGCAACCGTGCCCAAGATCACCGTGATCACGCGCAAGGCCTATGGCGGCGCCTATGACGTGATGGCTTCCAAGCACTTGCGCGGCGATCTCAACTACGCCTGGCCGACCGCCGAAATCGCGGTGATGGGCGCGAAGGGCGCGGTGGAGATCATCTTCCGCGGCCTCTCGCCCGAAGAGCAGGCGGTGAAGACCAGGGAATACGAGGACCGCTTCGCCAACCCGTTCGTGGCGGCGAGTAAGGGCTTCGTCGATGAGGTGATCCATCCGCATTCGACGCGGCGGCGCATTGCGCTGGGGCTGCGGAAACTGCGGAACAAGAGCCTCGAGAACCCCTGGAAGAAGCACGACAATATCCCGCTGTGAGCATGCCACACCCTGAAACCATAACAATCACAATAGTCGATTCCGACGGAGGAGCAGAGGCCTGTCGCTTGGACTTCGAAGTGGGACCGCATACGGTTGTAATGCGGTCTGAAAGTTCCACGCTTGGCAAATCAATCTGGCACGGTCGAGATGCATTTCATGCACTCGAGCTGATGCGCAAAGAGATTGAGCGCGATGGATGGAGAGCATTGTGCAACGGTGCCCGGCGCGATGCTTATCCGTCAGGCATGTGCAGGGACATGGGACGGGGATTTGTCTTGTATCCGATCCCGCCAGAAGGTCCGCCAAACTTGAATACTTTTGACCCTGCTCCGATCGACGCAGTCACAACGGTAGAAGAGCAATTGGCCAATTGGAACAGATGGCGGGAAGCTATGAAGGCTCAAAGCGCCGCGCCGAAGCCCAGTTTCTGGGATCGCTTCAAGAGGAACAAGTAGGTATGACTGACATCTTCATCGTTTCCGGCGCGCGCACGGCCATTGGTACGTTCGGCGGCAGCCTCGCTTCGTTCCGTCCGGCGGATCTGGGCACCATTGTGATCAAGGAGGCGATTGCCCGCGCGGGGATCAGCGCGGACAAGGTCGAGAACGTGGTGATCGGCACTGTCGTGCCGACGCAGCCGAAGGACGCCTATGTCAGCCGCGTCGCGGCGGTGAATGCTGGGGTTCCCATCGAAAGCCCGGCGATGAACGTGAACCGGCTCTGCGGTTCGGGCCTGCAGGCGATTGTCTCGGCGGCGCAGGGCATTGCGCTGGGCGAGCAGCAGATCGCCATCGGCGGAGGCTGCGAGGTCATGTCGAATGCGCCGCATATGGTGCTGACAGCGCGGAGCGGCCAGAAGATGGGCGATCAGATCATGATGGATGTCATGCTCGGCGCGCTCCACGATCCGTTCGAGAACATCCATATGGGCGTGACGGCGGAGAACATCGCCGAGCAGCACCAGATCACGCGTGAGGCGCAGGATGCGCTGGCGGTCGAAAGCCACCGCCGCGCTGCTGCCGCGACGGCTGCGGGCTATTTCAAGGAGCAGATCGTCCCGGTCGAGATCAAGACCCGCAAGGGCACGACCGTGTTCGACACCGACGAGCATTTCCGCGCCGATGCCAGCCTTGAGGGGATGGCGGGGCTGCGTCCGGTGTTCAAGAAGGATGGCACCGTGACGGCAGGCAATGCCAGCGGCATCAACGACGGCGCGGGCGCGGTCGTGCTGGCGAGCGGCGAAGCGGTGGCCGAGCATGGCCTGAAGCCTATCGCCAAGATTCTGGCGTGGGGCCATGCGGGCGTGGAGCCCTCCGTGATGGGTCTCGGCCCGGTGAAGGCCGTGCCAGTGGCGCTGAAGCGCGCGGGGCTGACGCTCGACCAGATCGACGTGATCGAAAGCAACGAGGCATTCGCGGCGCAGGCTTGCGGCGTGGCCAAGGAGCTGGGCTTCGATCCGGCCAAGACCAACGTCAACGGCTCGGGCATTTCGCTCGGCCATCCGATTGGCGCAACAGGCGCGATCCTGACGATCAAGGCGGCTTACGAGTTGCAGCGCACCGGGGGCCAGTATGGCCTGATCACGATGTGCATCGGCGGCGGTCAGGGTATCGCCATGGTGATCGAGAGGGTTTGAAGATGAAACTCGGACGGCTCAACCACATCGGCGTTGCGACGCCTTCGATTGCGGACAGCATTGTGTTCTGGCGCGACGTGATGGGCGCGACCAAGATCCACGAGCCGTTCGACCTGCCCGAGCAGGGTGTGAAGGTGTGCTTCGTCGATACACCCGGCGCAGATGGTGCGCTCAACGGCACGCAGATCGAGCTGATCGAGCCGCTGCCGGGCAATGCCGGGATCGCCGCGTTCCTCGCCAAGAACCCGGCGGGTGGGCAGCACCACATGTGCTATGAAGTGCCGGACATTCACGCAGCCAAGGCGGCGTTCGAGGCACTGGGCAAGCGCGTGCTGGGTGAACCGCGCATCGGCGCGCATGGGACGCTGATCTTCTTCGTCCACCCCAAGGACATGGGCGGGGTGCTGACCGAGATCATGGAGACGCCGAAAGAGGCGCATTGATCCGCTTCACTCGCGCGCACTGAACGGCATTAGGAACAAGATCATGGCGAATATCGAAGACTGGCAGAAGGCGGCGGCCAAGGAGGTCAAGGGGAAAGACCTGACCTGGCAGACCCCTGAAGGCATTGCCGTGAAGCCGCTCTACACGGCGGAGGACGCGCCGGTGGATCCGGGCCTGCCGGGCTTCGCGCCGTTCACGCGAGGGGTGCGGGCTTCGATGTATGCGGGGCGTCCGTGGACGATCCGCCAGTATGCGGGCTTCTCCACTGCCGAAGAATCGAACGCGTTCTATCGCCGCAATCTGGCGGCGGGGCAGAAGGGCCTTTCGGTCGCGTTCGATCTCGCGACGCACCGCGGCTACGACTCTGATCACCCGCGCGTGGTGGGCGATGTCGGCAAGGCGGGCGTGGCGATCGACAGCGTCGAGGACATGAAGATCCTGTTCGACGGGATTCCGCTCGATCAGATGTCCGTTTCGATGACCATGAACGGCGCGGTGATCCCCATCCTCGCGTTTTTCATCGTGGCGGGCGAGGAGCAGGGCGTGCCGCGCGCCGCGCTCGACGGGACCATCCAGAACGACATCCTCAAGGAGTTCATGGTCCGCAACACCTATATCTACCCGCCCGAGCCGAGCATGCGGATCATCTCGGACATCTTCGGCTACACCAGCCGCGAGATGCCGAAGTTCAATTCGATCTCGATTTCCGGCTATCACATGCAGGAAGCCGGGGCGACGCAGGTGCAGGAGCTTGCCTTCACCATCGCCGACGGCATGGAATACGTGAAGTACGGCGTCGCCTCGGGCCTCGATATCGATGCCTTCGCGGGCCGCCTTTCGTTCTTTTTCGCCATCGGCATGAACTTCTTCATGGAAGTGGCCAAGCTGCGCGCCGCGCGCGTGCTGTGGCACCGCGTGATGACGCAGCTGGGCGCGCAGGACGAGCGCTCCAAGATGCTGCGCACGCATTGCCAGACCTCGGGCGTGAGCTTGCAGGAGCAGGACCCCTACAACAACGTGATCCGCACAACGATCGAGGCGATGGCCGCGATGCTGGGCGGCACGCAGTCGCTCCACACCAATGCGCTCGATGAAGCCATTGCGCTGCCGACCGATTTTTCCGCACGCATCGCCCGCAACACGCAGATCGTGATCCAGGAAGAGACCGGGATGACCAAGGTGGTCGATCCGCTGGGCGGGTCGTACTACATCGAGGCGCTGACGCAGGAACTGGTCGACAAGGCGTGGGCAATCATCGAGCGGGTCGAAGCCGAAGGCGGCATGGCCAAGGCCGTGGCGGCCGGTTGGCCCAAAGCGATGATCGAGGAAGCGGCGGCGGGCCGTCAGGCGCGGGTGGACAAGGGCGATGACGTGATCGTCGGCGTCAACAAGTACCGCCTCGCCAGCGAGGACCAGCTCGATACGCTGGAAGTCGACAACATGGCGGTGCGCGAAGGCCAGATCGCGCGGCTGAAATGGGTGCGCGAGAACCGCGACGAGACCAAGTGCCGCGCTGCGCTGAATGCGCTGACCGAAGGCGCGAAAACCGGCGGCAATCTGCTGGAGCTCGCCGTCGAGGCCGCGCGGCACCGCGCCACGCTGGGCGAGATTTCGGATGCGATGGAAATCGTGTTCGGCCGCCACGGCACGCACCCGACCCCGGTGAAGGGCGTCTACAGCGCCTATTATGCAGGCGATTCGCGCTACCAGCAGGTGCTGGACGGTGTGGAAGCCGTGACGCGCCGTCTGGGCCGTGCGCCGCGTATGCTCGTCTCCAAGATGGGCCAGGACGGGCATGACCGCGGCGCGAACGTGATTGCCTCTGCGTTCGGCGACATGGGCTTCGACGTGACGAGCAGCCCGCTGTTCCAGACGCCCGAGGAAGCCGCCAAGCTGGCGCTGGAGAACGAGGTCGACGCAGTCGGCGCGTCTTCGCTGGCGGCAGGTCACAAGACGCTGATCCCCGAACTCATCCGCCACCTGCGCGAAGCGGGCCGCAGCGATATCAAGGTTGTCGCAGGCGGGGTGATCCCGCCGCAGGACTACGACTTCCTGCGCGAGGCGGGGGTGCAGGGTATCTATGGCCCGGGCACCAACGTGGTTGAGGCAGCAGCGGATATGCTGCGCCTGCTGGGGCACAACATGCCGCCGGCGGGCGAAGAACTGGCGGCGGCGGAGTGAGGACGTGACTGATACACCCAAAGGCTACATTGTCGGCGAGATCGACGTTCATGATCCCGCTGGCTTCGCCGACTATCGCAATGCAGTGACACCGCTGCTCGAGCAATTTGGCGGCCGCTACATTGTCCGCGGAGGCAATGTGATCGGCATGGAAGGCGATGCGCCGTGGGGCCGGATCGTGATCATCGAGTTCGCAAGTGCAGCCATGGCGGAAGCGTTTCTGCGTTCTCCGGAGTACGCACCCATCGGGGCCATCCGCCACAAGACCAGTTCCTCGCGCCTCTTCATTATTGAAGGTGTAGACCTCTGATGTTCAAGAAAATCCTCATCGCCAACCGTGGCGAAATTGCTTGCCGCGTGATCAAGACCGCGCGCCGGATGGGTATCCAGACCGTGGCGGTCTATTCGGATGCCGATGCGCGCGCGCCGTTCGTGAAGATGGCGGATGAGGCGGTGCATATCGGGCCTTCGCCTGCTGCGCAGTCCTACCTGATCGCGGACAAGATCATCGCGGCGTGCAAGCAGACCGGGGCCGATGCGGTCCATCCGGGCTATGGGTTCCTCTCGGAGCGCACGAGCTTTGCCGAGGCACTGGCGGCGGAAGGCATCGCGTTTATCGGGCCGCCGGTGAATGCGATTGCCGCGATGGGTGACAAGATCGAATCGAAGAAGCTGGCGAAGGCGGCGGGCGTCAACGTCGTCCCCGGCTTCGTGGGCGAGATCGAGGATACCGAGCATGCCGTGCGAATCTCGGACGAGATCGGCTATCCGGTAATGATGAAGGCCTCGGCCGGCGGCGGCGGCAAGGGGATGCGGCTGGCGTACTCCGAAAAGGACGTGCGCGAGGGGTTTGAGGCGACCAAGCGCGAGGGGCTGAACTCGTTTGGCGATGACCGCGTGTTCATCGAGAAGTTCATTCTCAATCCGCGCCACATCGAGATCCAGATTCTCGGCGATCAGCACGGCAATATTCTTTATCTCAACGAGCGCGAATGCTCGATCCAGCGCCGCCACCAGAAGGTGGTGGAGGAAGCGCCCTCGCCGTTCGTGACGCCGAAGATGCGCAAGGCGATGGGCGAGCAGTGCGTCGCACTCAGCCGCGCGGTGGGATACTATTCGGCGGGCACGGTGGAGCTGATCGTTTCGGGCGCGGACCCGAGCGGCGAGAGCTTCTACTTCCTCGAAATGAACACCCGCCTGCAGGTGGAACACCCCGTCACCGAGGCGATCACCGGCATCGATCTGGTCGAGCAGATGATCCGCGTGGCCGCCGGTGAGAAGCTGGCCTTCACGCAGGACGATATCGGCATCGACGGCTGGGCCATCGAAAACCGCGTCTATGCCGAGGACCCCTATCGCGGGTTCCTGCCCTCGACCGGGCGTCTGGTGCGCTATGATCCGCCGGTGGAAGGCTGGACCGATGATGGCGCGGCGAATGGCCGTCGCGGCGTGGACGGGGTGCGCGTGGACGACGGCGTCTATGAAGGCGGCGAAGTCTCGATGTTCTACGATCCGATGATCGCCAAGCTGGTGACCTGGGGCGAAACGCGCGACCAAGCGGCGGACCGCCAGATCGAGGCATTGGATGCGTTCGAGATCGAGGGGCTGGGCCACAACATCGATTTCGTCTCGGCGATCATGCAGCACCCGCGCTTCCGTTCGGGCGAGCTGACCACCGGGTTCATTGCTGAGGAATATCCCGAGGGGTTCCACGGTGCGGCGACGTCTGACGAGACGCTGCGCTCGCTCGCAGCGCTGGCGGGCTTCCTTGCCACGGCGCGGGCCGACCGGGCGCGGCAGGTCGATGGGCAACTGGGGGTCACGCTCGATCCGCCGTCGGAATGGGCGGTGCGGATCGGCGAGGCCGAGTATGCCGTTTCGGTCGACGAGGATGCGATCACCGTCGATGGCGCGGAAATCGATCTCGCGCTGGAATACACGCCGGGGGACCGGGTGGTCATGGCCGAAGTGGGCGGCAAGCCGCTCACGGTGAAAGTCGCCGCGCGCGCGGCGGGCTTCAAGCTGACGACACGCGGCTGCAGTCATGATGTGCGCGTGCTGCCCGCGCGAATCGCGCCGCTGACGCAGCACATGATCGCCAAGGTCGCGCCGGACATGTCGAAGTACCTCGTCTGCCCGATGCCCGGGCTGCTCGTGGCGCTGACTGTCGGTGTGGGCGATACCGTCGAGGCCGGGCAGCCGCTCGCGGTCGTTGAGGCGATGAAGATGGAAAACATCCTGCGCGCCGAAAAATCGGGCCGGGTGAAGGCGGTGAACGCCGCGCAGGGCGAAAGCCTTGCAGTGGATGCGATCATCCTTGAAATGGAGTAGTAGCGCGGCTGATGCCGAGGCTGACTTTCCTGCATTCGCACCTGCGGCGAGATTGACGTTTACGTAAAGGCGACTTATGCGCGCGCCACAAGTTTGAGAAAGGCCTGACACGATGAAAGCCCTGGTCTGCGTGAAGCGGGTGATCGACTACAACGTGAAGCCGCGCGTGAAGGCGGATGGCACGGGGGTTGACCTCGCCAACGTCAAGATGAGCATGAACCCGTTCGACGAGATCGCAGTCGAGGAAGCCATCCGCCTGAAGGAAAAGGGCGTGGTCACCGAGATCGTGGCGGTTTCGGTCGGGCCAGCGAAGGCGCAGGAAACGCTGCGCACCGCGCTTGCCATGGGTGCGGACCGCGCGATCCTCGTCGTGAGCGAAACCGAAGTCGAGCCGCTGGCGGTTGCCAAGATCATCAAGGCGATTGCCGATGAAGAGCAGCCGGGCCTGATCATCACCGGCAAGCAGGCGATCGACGATGACGCGAACCAGGTCGGCCAGATGGTCGCCGCGCTGCTCGGCCGTCCGCAGGGCACTTTCGCCAACGAGATCGCGGTCGAGGGCGACAGCGTCGTCGTGAAGCGCGAGATCGATGGCGGTCTGGAGACGGTGAAGCTGGCGCTGCCCGCGATCGTCACCACCGACCTGCGCCTCAACGAGCCGCGCTATGCCTCGCTGCCCAACATCATGAAGGCGAAGTCGAAGCCGCTCGCGAGCAAGACGCCGGAAGACTACGGCGTCGATATCGCGCCGCGTCTCAAGACGCTCAAGGTCACCGAACCGCCGGTGCGCAGCGCGGGCATCAAGGTGCCTGACGTCGATGCGCTGGTCGCCAAGCTCAAGGAAATGGGCGTCGCCTGATTTCTCGTATCCCACCCCGTCCATGCTGAGCTTGTCGAAGCACTGTCCTTGTTCTTGAAGGTTGGCGCTGCGGCGCAAGAGAAGGACAGCCCTTCGACAAGCTCAGGGTGGACGGATCAGGGGTTGAACCCCCGGAGGAAAATGCCATGAAAACTCTCGTTTGGGTCGAACACGACAACGCCTCCGTCAAGGACGCCACCCTCGCCGTCGTGACCGCAGCCGCGCAGATCGGCGAAGTGACCGCGCTGGTTGCAGGCTCGGGCTGTGATGCCGCTGCCGCCGCCGCTGCGCAGATCGCCGGTGTGAGCAAGGTGCTCAAGGCCGATGACGCGGCTTATGCCAATGCTCTGGCCGAAAACGTCGCGCCGCTCGTCGCCGGCCTGATGGCCGATTACGACGTGTTCGTCGCGCCTGCCACGACGACCGGCAAGAACATCGCGCCGCGCGTCGCCGCGCTGCTCGACGTGATGCAGGTCTCGGACATCCTTTCGGTCGAAGGCCCCAAGACCTTCACTCGCCCGATCTACGCCGGCAACGCGATCGCGACGGTTGAATCGACCGATGCCAAGCTGGTCGTCACGGTGCGCGGAACGGCCTTTGCCAAGGCGGACGCCACCGGCGGCTCGGCGGCGGTGGAAGCTGTGGCGGCTGCGGGCGATGCCGGCACGTCGACCTTCCTCGGTTCGGAAATCGCCAAGAGCGAGCGCCCGGAACTGACCTCGGCCAAGATCATCGTCTCGGGCGGCCGCGCGCTGAAGGACGCGGAAACCTTCCAGAGCGTGATCATCCCGCTCGCCGACAAGCTCGGCGCCGGTGTGGGTGCATCGCGTGCGGCGGTGGATGCGGGCTACGTGCCCAACGACTACCAGGTCGGCCAGACCGGCAAGATCGTGGCGCCGGAAGTCTACATCGCGGTCGGCATCTCGGGCGCGATCCAGCACCTTGCGGGCATGAAGGATTCGAAGACCATCATCGCCATCAACAAGGACGAGGACGCCCCGATCTTCCAGGTCGCGGATATCGGCCTCGTCGGCGATCTGTTCACGCTGGTGCCGGAGCTTACCGGCAAGCTTTGAACTTCGCTTCAGGACGGAAACACGGGAAGGGCTCCACCTCGGTGGGGCCTTTTCTCGTTTATGCTGCTGGCTAGTGCTGATACTTCTTCAGAATGATCCGATGGCTCCTTATTTGCTCGGCACTTCTGCTCCCCCTCAGCCTCGCGGCTGCTGCTGAGGCTCAGACGGACAAGGCCCCGTCACGCGGTCCGTGGACCATGAACCACGCGTCCGACAGCTGCCGGATATCGCGCGAGTTCATCTCGGATACCGGAACCACCACGCTGATATTTGAACGATTCCGGCCGGATGAACAGGTCGACGTTCTTCTGGCGGGCCCTGCATTTCACACGAGTTCGAGTGGCGTGTTCGCACAAGGTCTCGTCTCGTTCAGCCCAGATGGCAGCCGGCCGGCGGCCCGGCAAATTATGATCGGGACGTCGGAACCCGATGGAACGGTGCTGATCCTCTTTGGAAAGTGGGATCTGCTCAATCGCTCGGCGCAGCCATTCGGGAAATTCTCCGTACCTGCACCTTCTCCAGCGCAGGAGAAGGTCATCAGCGCCGTGACGCTTGTTGTGGGCGATGAGGCAAGGACCTTTCAGATCGATACGCTGGGTGCACCCATGGCTGCTATGCGCGAGTGCACGGACGCCCTAGTGCGTGATTGGGGACTCGATCCTCGGCAACAGGCCGCGCTGTTACACAAGGTGGAGCCGCTAGGCAGTCCGGGTACGTGGGCCACCGACTTTGATATGCCGCCAGCGATGCGGCGCCAACGCATGAATGTGCAGGCCCGGTTCCGGCTCATGATCGATGTGAAGGGCAAACCGACTGCCTGCTACATACAGAGGCCCTTGTCCGTTGCGGGGCTGGGTGCACTGACCTGCAGGCTGCTGCTTGAGCGCGCCAGATTCAAACCTGCGCAAGATGCGACCGGAAGACCTGTTCCGAGCTACTATGTCAATGCCATCAACTGGTTCAGCGGCCCTTGACCACTACAGCATCAGCGTCAAACACTGGCTGAAATCGTCCACCACGTAGTCGGCGAAGGCCGGGCATTCCTCGAAGCCATATTTCCGGTAAAGCGCCACCGCAGGTGCAAAGGCCTCGGTCCGCCCGGTTTCGAGGCTCACGCGGGTGTAGCCGCGCGTGCGGGCTATGGTGAGGAGGTGCTGCAACATCGCCTCGCCCACGCCCTTGCCGCGCCATTCAGGGGCGGCGCGCATGGATTTGAGTTCGCCGTGGGATGCGTCGAGGTGCTTGATCGCGCCCATTGCAGCAAGCGCGCCGTGGATGCGGGCGGTGTAGAACGTCACGCCGGGTTGGCGCAGCTTGTCGAGCGGCAAGGCGTGGACTTTGCATGCGGGGCTTTCCGCGTGCATGCCGCCGAGGTGGTAGGCCACCAGCGCTTGCACGTCCGCCCCGGAAAGGTCGTCTTCCGCGATTTCCAGACCTTCGATCATTTCCCTCTCGCAGGCCCTCTCCCCTGAAGGGGAGAGGGCTTCCCGCCTTGGCATTCGCGCAGCTTTGTGTACCGACAGGGCCATGACCGAGACAAGCAAAAGCCGCTGGGCGATCGCCATTCATGGCGGGGCCGGATCGATGACGCCCGAGACGATGGACGCCGCCGCCGTTGCCGCGCACGAAGCGGCGCTGGGCGTGGCGCTCGATGCCGGGACCGCGGTGCTCGCGGCAGGCGGGAGTGCGCTGGATGCGGTGTGCGCCGCGGTCTCGGCGCTGGAGGATGATCCGCATTTCAACGCGGGGCGCGGCGCGGTGTTCACCTATCATGGGACCAACGAGCTCGATGCGGCGGTGATGGACGGGCAGGCGCGGGGGGCTGGCGCGGTCTGCGGGGTGACGCATACGCGCAACCCGGTGCAGCTCGCACGCGCGGTGATGGAGAAGAGCCCGCATGTGTTCCTGAGCGGCGCGGGGGCCGAGGAGTTCGCGCGCGAGCAGGGAGTGGAGCAGGTCGATCCGGATTGGTTTGCGACCGAAGCACGGTGGCAGCAATTGCAGGAGCTCAAGGCGAAGAAGCTCGGCTGGTTCGATGCGGGGCTGAAGTACGGCACGGTCGGCGCGGTGGCGGTGGACGCAGGCGGCCATGTGGCGGCGGCCACGTCAACCGGGGGCCTGACGGGCAAACGCTGGGGGCGCATCGGAGATTCGCCGCTGATTGGCGCAGGAACGTATGCCGACGATCGCTCGGCAGCGATCAGCTGCACGGGTTCTGGCGAGCAGTTCATCCGCGCGGCCGTGGCGCACGAGATCTGCGCGCGCATGCGGATCGGCGGCGAGGGACCGCAGGCGGCGACCGAGGCCGTGCTCGGCGAAGTCGGCGCGATGGGCGGGGTCGGCGGGGTCATCTACGCGACGCCCGCTGGCGAGACCGGTTTCGCCTTTACCACGCCGGGCATGTTCCGCGGCCGTGCGAGCAGCGACGGATTGCGCCAGATCGGAATATTCGGCTGATTGACTATCCTTCGTGAGGGGCGCAGCCTCCGCCCGCCCGACGTTGTGATATAACGGTTCGCCCGACTATCAGGCAGCAACCCGACGCGCACTTTCGTGCGCAGTCTCAGGAGGATTACGCATGAAATCTCTTCGATTTGCCGCCATGGCCGCGGTCGCGCTCGCTTGCGCGGCACCCGCTGCTGTCAGCGCGCAGCAAGTCCCGGTCGTTCCGGGCGATTACGTGACGGTTTCGATGATCAGCGTCGATGACGGCCATGATCTCGATTACATCAATCACCTCGCCGGCATGTGGCGCAAGGGGCAGGATTTCGCGGTAAAGCAGGGCTGGATCACCAGCTACGAGATCCTCTCCAACGAGTTCCGGCGGCCGGGTGAACCCGACTACTACCTCATCACCCGCTTCACGAAGTTTGGCGATCCGGCCGAGGAACAGAAGCGCGAGGACGCCTACAACGCCTACATGGCGACGACCAACGCGCAGATGGAAGCTGCATCGGCGGATCGGGCGAAGTATCGCCACCAGATGGGTTCGCAGCTGCTGCGCAGCTGGAAATGGCGCAACTGACGGATTGCTGACTCTTTCCGCGCCGTGGGACCGTTCGGCGCGGAAAGTCTCAGGCTGCGTACTTGTCGGCCTTGCGTCGACCAAGGCGCAGGCCCTGCTCCAGCTGGGCGCGGAGCTGGAGATAATAGGATTCGAGGAACACGCGCTCGGCGCGGTAGGGATAAGGACGGCCGATCTTGCGGCTGATCGCATCGGCGACTTCGTCCATCGCCGGACCTTGGCCCTCGCGCAATATTCGTTCGAGCGTCTGGAGCTCGAACTCCCCGTAGACCGCCAGCTCCTGCGCCGTGAAGGTATAGGCCTGATCGGTCGCGGCAGTGGGCGCGCTGACGGAAAGTGCCTCACCAAGCTTGCGGCGCGGCGCTTCGACCACCCAGGTGCCCGCAATCACATCGCCGCAGCGCAGGGCATCGTGGTTGAAGAACGGAAACAGCACGAAGATCGCGAACCAGATCGCCCCGGCCCAGCCCGCAAGATCGGTGTCGCTGCCCGAAGCGACAGCGCCGCCGATGAACACGATCGGCATGAACAGCTCGATATCGCGCACGATGTTGCGCGCGATCACGGCCTCGGTGGTCAGCCGCTCGGTACCGCGCGCGGCGACACGGATGCCGGTTATGCGCTTGCCCGGAGTCGCGCCGCGGGGGCCTAGCTCGAAGAACAGGAACCATGCGTTGCGAAACAGGAACATCGCGATGATCCATACGATGACGATGGCCTGCAACGCGCGGGCCTTGGGCACGTCGGCCTCGATATCTGCCATCTTGATGCCGAGACCGCCCGCGATCCAGATCAGCGTGAGCGATGTGACGATCATGGCTGCGCCGATCATCGCCAGATCGAGCAGCAGCGCAGCCGCCCGGGCGCCGCGCGCGGCAAGTACAAAGGGCAGCGCCACGCCTTCGGGAGTGATCACCGTGCGGTTGCGGGTGCGGGGCTCGCGCCGGGCCATTACCGGTCTTTCCCCGCGCCGCGCCAGACGAAGAAATACGCGGTCCAGAACACCAGCATGAACGCGCCGACGATCAGCCGGCCGGCAGTATTGTCGATCAGCTGGCGGGCAAAGCCTTCAAGCAGGCCGGCCACGATCAGCATGAGGACGACGCCGACCATGACCTGCGCGGCGCGGCGACCGGCGGCAGCGGCGGCATCGAGCACCGCTGCTTCGCCGGGGAAAGCCATCGCGCGGCCGATATGGAGGCCCGCCGCACCGGCCAGCAGGATCGCGTAAAGCTCGGTCGTGCCGTGGATCGAAAGCCAGCCGACGAGCTCAAGCGTCAGTCCCTGCCCGTGGTAGAGCCAGAGCAGCGCGCCGAGCATGGTGGTGTTCTGGATCAGCAGCAGCGCGGACGGGAGCCCGAAGGCAAACCCCAGCGCAAATGCGAGGATCGAGACTTGCGCGTTGTTGGAAAACAGCGCGGCGGCGAAGACTGCAAGGCCGTGCTGGTTCTGCTGGCCGAACAACGTACCCAGCAGCACCGCGCGGCTGGCGCCGGGTACGCGGGCATCGGTCATGTCGCCGGGGATGAGCGCGTAGTACCAATCAGGATCGCTGGCGACGAGCAGCCATCCGGCCACCGTGCCGCAGACCATCAGCGCCAGTGCGATCAGGATCTCCGGGCCAATCGCCCGCACGCTCGCGCCCCAGCCGCCACCGAAGAAGCGCAGGAGCCAGTCGCCCAACCCGGCGCGGGGGCCATATACGATGAACCAGGCGCGGCGCGTGAGCACTTCGAGCCAGGCCAGCGTTTCGGCATCGAGCGAAGTTTCGCGCGCTACGGCAAGGCTGGAGACGGCCGTGCGATAGAGTGCGGGAAGCGCGAGGAGGTCTTCGTCAGAAACGCTCCGCAACCGTCCGCGCTCGATCCGCGTGACGATGGCCTCAAGCCGCTTCCATTCGCCTTCGCGTTCGAGCCGGAAACGGTCGGAGCGCAGCGCCGCGTCTTCGGCGGCGGCGATCTGGGCGCTGGCGGCGGGGCTGAACCAGCCGCCGAGCCGGCCAAGCAGGGTGGGTGCGTTTTCGCTCATCCGAGGCTCCCGGCGCGCTTGACCGCGAGATAGGCATCGAGCAGCCGGTTGCCGATGTGCTGGTGCGGCGCTTCGACCACGAGAATGCCCGCGCGGCGCAGACGTTGGAGCACGAGCGCGCGCTGGTGCTGCAAGGTTGTGGCGGTGACGGCCATGGCGGCATCCTGCGCTGTCTGCACTGGCGCGCTGACAAAATCGGCGAGTTCGGCATCTGCCATGACGACGAAGATCACGCGGTGGCGCTCGACAAGGCGGCGCATCGATTCGATCATCAGTTCGGCGCTGGTCGGATCAGTGAATTCGGAAAAGACAACCACCAGCGACCGCCGCCGCAGCCGCGCCGCGAGCGTGGAGAGCGCAAGAGTGAAGTTGGGCTGCTCGGCAGTGTAGTCGAGCGCGGCGGCGGCTTCCTGCAGGCGGGCAAATTCGCGCGGGGCGGTGACGAAGGGGCTCAGCACCTGGGGCCGCTGGGCAAAGCCATAGACTGCGACGCGGTCCTGCGCACCTAGCGCGATCCACGCGGTGGTCAGTGCGGCGGTGACGGCGCGGTCAATGCGCGGGAGGCCGGCGATTGGTTCGCACATGGTTTGCCCGCAATCGAACGCGAAGACGATCTGGTTGTTGCGCTCTGTCTCGTATTCCTTGGCGAAGAGCCGGGCGTGGCGGGCCGACGACTTCCAATCGATGCGCCGGCGGTCCATGCCAGGTTCGTATTCGGCAAGCGCTTCGAACTCGGTGCCCTCGCCCCGGATGCGGCGGGCGACCATGCCGAACTGGGCATCGCGCAGGAACAACTGGAGCGCGGGGCTGCGCACCGGCGCGATATTGGGGCGGATGCGGATGGTGGCATCGATGTCCTGCCGCACCTGTCGGCTGGCCAGCCCGAGCGGCCCTTCCCAGCGCAGCCATACCGCGCTGACCGGGCCGGTACCGCGCCGGGTAGGGGTCGTTTCGACCTCGGCGCTCCACACGCCGTTGGTCCGCCGAAGCGGCGCGATCAGCCGACCGCCAAAGGCAAGCCGGGGATCGAGCGCCAAGGCCGCGACCGGCGCGGCGCGGGGCGAATCGATGCGAAAATCGGCGAGGACGGTGAGCCGCAGTGGTTCGCCCACCTCGCCGTCCTCCGGCACGATGATGCGCAGGTCTGCCAGCGCAGGGGCGAGCAAGGCATCGAGCAGGACCATTACCAGAAGCGCACCGCCGAGTGCGGGCGCAGCGATCCACGCCCGGGGCGCGGCAGCAGCGAGCACCACTGCCAGCGGCGCGGCGAGCGCGAGCAGCAGGGCAGTGCGCGCCGAGGGGTAGAACACCGGGAAGGGCCAGCGCAGGCGCATGGCTTACCTCGGCGCCTCGGTGCGCTGGATGAGGTCGGCGACGATGGTTTCCGCCGCGCGGCCTTCGATTTCGGCAGCGGGGCTGAGCAGCATGCGGTGACGCAGCACAGCGATGGCGAGCGCTTTCACGTCGTCGGGGATGACATAGTCGCGACCATCAAGCGCGGCGCGGGCGCGGGTGGCACCGGCGAGCACCACCGCCGCGCGCGGACTGGCCCCGGCGGCAAGATCAGCGCTCTCGCGCGTCGCGCGCACGAGGCGGACGATATAGTCGACTACGGTCTCGGACATCGTGACGGTGGTGACGGCGGTGACTGCAGCGGCAATCGCATCGCCCGCCGTGACGGCGCAGACACCCAGCGCGGCAGGGCTTGGCGCACCGCGACCGGCGCCGAAGCGCGTGACGATCTGGGCTTCCTCTTCGGCAGAGGGGTAATCGACGAGGAGCTTGAACAGGAAGCGATCAAGCTGCGCTTCGGGGAGCGGATAGACGCCCTGGCTCTCGATCGGGTTCTGCGTGGCGACGACCATGAAGCGGTCCGACAGCGCATAAGTCTCGCCATCGAGCGTGACACGGCGCTCCTGCATGGCTTCGAGCAGCGCGGCCTGGGTCTTGGGCGGGGTGCGGTTGATTTCATCGCCGAGCAGCAGTTCGTGGAAAATCGGCCCGCGCGTGAGGGTGAACTGGCTCGTCTGGAAGTTGAACAGATTGGAGCCGAGAATATCGCCCGGCATCAGATCCGGCGTGAACTGGATGCGCCCGAAATCGAGCCCGAGCGAGGTGGCAAAGCTCTGCGCCAGCAACGTCTTGGCGGTGCCGGGCGGGCCTTCGAGCAGCACGTGGCCGCCAGCCAGCAGCGCGATCAGCAGGTGATCGACGACGCTGTCCTGCCCGACGACGGCCTTGGCCACTTCGGCGCGGATGGCGCCGGCCATGGTGCGGACTTCTTCAAGAGTCATTCGGTCAGGTCCCTTTCAAGACGTTGAAGCGCAGCCGCGCGCTGCACCACGTCGGTGCTGCGGCGGGCCGCGCGCAAGCGTGCGGCAAGTTCGGAATAGCGGGGGCCCGGCCGGTCGAGCCGGGCCTGCAGACGGTCGATCGCGGCTTCGGTTTCGGCGGGTGGGCGGCCGCGCGGGAGGCCGAGCGCGAGGACCAGCCGTTCGCGCGAAGCATCCGCATAGGGCGCGGCGATCAGGCGCAGCCGCCGGGCAAGGCGGATCAGGCCGGCCGTGTTGCGCACCAGCATGGTCTTGCCGAGCGGGATCTCGCGGCCGGCCGCGCGGGCGGGACCAAAACGATTGAAGCTGCGCCAGCCGGCGGCGAACAGCGCCATGAAGAAGCACAACGTGGCGGCGAGAAACGGCGGCTCGAAAGCAAGCGTCAGCAGGTTGCGGCTCGCGCCAAGGCCGTTGAGCGTGAGATCGAAGGTGACGCTTTCCGGTTTGCCGCCCGCCGCGGCATAGACGAGGCGGCGGGCCATCAGGCCGGTCTGCTTGTCGGCAAGGCCCCAGTTGTCGAGCAAGTCCGGTTCGAACACCAACACCACGGGAAAACTCGAAGTGAAGCTGTTGTTGGCGTCCGCTTCATCGGGATCGCTGCCGGGATGGCGCTCCATCCCGATCCACTGTTCCAGCACAGCGTTGCTGCCATCGGCGGTGAGATAGCCTGCCAGAATAGCGGCATCGGGGGTTTCGATCAGCGATTCAAGGCCGGGGCCGGTGCCAGCCTGGACCGTGCGATCATCGGGCAACCGGCCGCGAGACGCGGACATGGCCCCCGCGCCTTGCCAGCCGTGCGCCGCGCCCTTGATGAAGCCCACGCCAAGATCGTCGTGATAGCCCCTCCATTCGGGCGGCGCCGTGCCGTCAAGCTGGGTCCAGCCGCGCTTGCTCGCCGGGTTGGCGATATCCTGGAAGGCGCGCCATTTGGGCGTGACGACGAGCGTCGGGCCGATCGTGCGCCGCGCCTCCACGATCTCGGCAATGTCGCCCCCTTTGGCCTCGGCTGGCGGCGTCAACACGAGGAGGCCGGGCTGCTTGAGCGCGTCCTTGCTCCGCGCGCGGCGGACGGTGACACCATCGGCTTCGATCATCGCGGCGAGCGCGGCATAGCCATTGAGCCCGCGCCCTGCGGCATGGCCGCCGCCGTTATTGGTCGCCCCGCCGCCGGTGCCGAGCCAGTAGAGCACGGCGATGAAGGCAAGCGCGCCGATCAGCACGATGCCGAGCGATGTGCCCTTGCTGAAGGGTTGCGAGGAAGCTGAACCGCTCATGGGGCCGCTCATCGGCTGGACTCGAAGTTCTGCAGCGCGAAGGAGGCATAGGCTGCGCGGGCACGCTGCCAGTCTTCGGCGGCGAGTGCGCGCAGGGCGTAGAGACTGCGCTCGACCTCGCGTGCGATCAGCGTGAAGGCCTGCCGCGCAGCAGCGGGCAAACCGGGGATCGAGCCGATCTCACGCGCGGTGCTCGATGGCGAAAGCCAATCGGGGCGGGCGGCGGCGATATGATGCACGCTGCGCTGGAGCAGGAGGTGGACTGCCTCGTCGAAACGGCCCTCGGCCGCGAGTGCATCGGCATCTTCGAGCAGCGCCAGCGCAGCGGCACGGTCGATTACCGGCGTGTCCGCCGTGGGCACGGCCAGCGCAAGGGTGAACCTCCAGCGC
Organism: Novosphingobium sp.; assembly: GCF_965228995.1. Taxonomy (GTDB): domain Bacteria; phylum Pseudomonadota; class Alphaproteobacteria; order Sphingomonadales; family Sphingomonadaceae; genus Novosphingobium. The sequence continues at coordinate 806,923 of NZ_OZ245852.1, forward strand.
TGGTATAGCGTCCACAGGATCCAGAGCGCGCCCACGGCGGCAAGAGCGACCAGCACGACTTCAAAGCCGCTCCACCGCGCACCGATCAGCTGGCCGAGCGGTTCAAACAATTTTGCCAGGAAGCGCAAGATCGCGACCAGCCATTCGGGCGGCTCGTTTTGGGGAACCTTGTAGGGCGGGACGGGGGCGTACTGGATTTCGCGCATCGCGCGCGCTGCTTCCCAGGCGCGTTCGCCTGCATTGGCGCTATCCGGTCCTGGTCCTGCTGCCACAATGCAAGTGGTCGCATGGCCTGCCCGCAAGGAGCAAGCGTTTATCGCGCCGGATCGGCGAGAGAGTGGTCAGCCGCGCGCCCGTTCGAGCGGATATGTGCCGAGAATGCGCAAGTCCTTGGCGAAGAAGGTAAGCTCTTCGAACGCGCGGTCCACCGCCGGTTCACCCGGTGCGCCGACGATATCGGCAAAGAACGCGGTGGCGGCAAAGCTGGCGCCGCGCTGGTAGCTTTCCAGCTTGGTCATGTTGACGCCGTTGGTCGCAAAACCGCCGAGCGCCTTGTAGAGCGCGGCGGGGATGTTGCGGACCTCGAAGATGAATGTGGTGATCGCGGGGCCAGTGATCGTGCCGAGATCGAGCGGTTCGCGCGCCAGCATGACGAAGCGGGTCATGTTGTCGTGCGCGTCCTCGATGTTTTCCTCGACGAGCGTGAGACCATAAAGCTCGGCCGCAATGCGTGGGGCGATGGCGGCGGCGGCGGGATCGCCCAGCTCGACGACATAGGCCGCTGCGCCCGCGGTATCGGCATAGGACATCGGCACAATGCCCCGCTCGCGCAAGTAGTGGCGCGACTGGCCAAGCGCCTGCGGGTGGCTCCAGGCGCTGGTGAACGGCCCGGTGCCAAGGCCCATGAGGCAGGCTTGGATCGGCATGAAGTGCTCGCCGACAATCGACAGGCCGCTTTCGGGCAGAAGGAAGTGGATATCGGCGACCCGGCCGTGCTGCGAGTTTTCGATCGGGATGATTGCCTGGCCGGCGCGTCCGTCCTTCACGGCCTCCAGCGCATCCTCGAACGAGAAGCACGGCAGCGGCAGGCAATAGGGCAGCGCTTCGAGCGCGGCGCGGTGCGAATTGGCGCCCGGTGCACCCTGAAACGCGACCGCGCGCGCCGGATCGGCGGCGGCGGCCTCGGTCATTTCGGCAACGATGCGTGCGGCGGGAACGGGGTAGCTGGCCATGGACCGAGGCGCTTAGGCTCCGGCGAAGGACCGGGCAAGGCGCTTTTGCAAAGGGCAAGGTCATGCGCCCATGCGATTCTTGTCCTTCAACCTATTGCAATCACTCTTGCGCGGTGGCGGGGGCGTGACTAGAGCGGCGGCGCAATTTGGCGCATGCCACGCAGGCGGCGCAACTCCATATGGGGCTCGGAATGGACGATCGTTTCAATACCATTGCCGGTTGGACCTTGTTCGGCGGCATCGTTGCGCTGGGGCTTTCGAGCCTTTCGGGTCACTACTTTCTGGCTGACAAGGAAAACCGTCCGGCCAAGATGGGCTATGTGATCGAGGGCGTCGAAGCCGAGGGCGGCGCCGCCGCTGCGGTCGAACCGATCGCCACGCGTCTGGCCAAGGGCGATGTCGCCAAGGGTGAAGCCACGTTCGCCAAGTGCAAGGCCTGCCACACGATCACACAGGGCGGGGCCAACGGCATCGGTCCGAACCTGTGGGGTGTGGTCGGCGAAGGCCAGGGGCAGGGCCGCGGTGGTTATGCCTTCTCGGATGCGCTCAAGGGCAAGGGTGGCAAGTGGGATTTCGCCAGCCTCGATGAATGGCTGACTTCGCCTGCGAAGTACGCGACCGGCACCAAGATGTCGTTCGCTGGCATCGGCGATCCGCAGCAGCGTGCTGACGTGATCCTGTACCTGAACTCGCAGGGCAGCAACCTGCCGCTTCCCGCAGCCGAAGCGGCTGCTGCGCCGGCTGCCGCCGATGCATCCGCCCCGGCGGCCGATGCCAGCGCGGCCGCGCCCGCGGCAAGCGAAGCCGCCAAGTAAGCGTAGAGCGAACTTACAAAAAAAGGCCCCTACCTCCGCGCCGGAATGCGCGGAGGTAGGGGCCTTTTTCGTTTCCGGGTCAGTCGACCATCTGCTGGACGAGCTGGCGCAGTTCCTGCGGGGTCAGCACGGATGAAGTTCGCCGTGGCGGCGCGGTGATGCGCTCGATCCGGGAAACGCGGCTGCGGGGCAGAAAGCTGTGGTTGATCGTGTAGGCGTGCGCGGTGTTCAAAATCGGTGTCATGAAAATCCCTGGCGCGCATCGCGCGCCGATGTGTTGAGAATATGCGAAGCCGGCGCGCGGCAGGAAAGCCTGCGCGCTCAAGCGGCCTCGGTAGTTTTGCGGAGTGCTAGCGCCGCTTCTTGAAAGCGCCGCCGCCGCCGCCGCCCGCGACCTTTTCGCGGAAGACGATGCGACCCTTGGACAGGTCGTACGGCGTCATTTCCACTTTCACGCGGTCTCCCACGATCGAGCGGATGCGGAACTTGCGCATCTTGCCGGCGGTATAGGCGATGATGCGGTGTTCGTTTTCCAGCATCACGCCGAAGCGTCCATCAGGCAGGATCTCGTCGATCTGGCCATCAAGCGTCATCACGTCTTCCTTCGCCATGGCTCAGCCCACCTTGTTATGGGCAGGAGTGGCGGCGGGACGTGGACGATATTCTGCGGGCATCAGGGCCCCTTTCACATGAACAGGGTACGCGGCAGCAAACAGTGCGGCCGGTGCTGGTGGCGTGAGAGGGGAAAATTCGGCCCGGACAGAAATCCGGTTCATGAAAATCCGTCGCAGGCGACGATAGCCTCGCCGATATGGGTGGTCGCTGCCGGAAAGTCAATGTTGCTCTGGCGGCGGGTCTCTTACAAGCTGGCTATCTTGTACGAACCCTGCCCTCCGGGAACAAGGACGTAGGGCGGCTTGAGCTTGGCTCGCAGGTTTGAGGCGAGGACCTTGAGATAGTTGTACGAAAGCTCGTCATTGCCATGGCTGAGCTCGGTTCTGAGCTTGTAGTGCGACACCGGCTCACCGAGTCGGTTGGCCAGCAGCGTCAGCAGATGCCGCTCGCGCTTGCCGAGGAGATGCAGGTGGGCGATGCGATCGAGCGAGCTTGCCAGTTCCTGTTCGGCGCGCGCCTGATGTGCCGCCGCCTGGTAGCGGGCGAGGATAACGGTGCAGCGCGCGGCTGCCTCCTCGGGCGCCATCCGTGCGCTGTCGAACACATCGTCGAAGCCGGCGTTGAGGGCCTTGGCCCGCTTGCTGGCAAGGCTGCCGTGCATCAGTGCGATCTTGACCTTGCGCGCAAGAATCGGCCGATTGACACGCAGGAAGCGCGCCGCGCGGACAGGATCGTTGCCGCCGATCACCAGCGCGTCGTAATCCTGCTCCGCGATCGACAGAAACCGCGTTTCCAGATCGACGAAGGTGTGCTGCTCCAGCCCCGGCAAGGCGCTTTGCAGCCAGTTATCGCGGGCATCGCGATGGAGATCATTCATTGACAGGTAGCGGACCTGTCCGGCGCTCGCTTGCATGAAGTACCGATCATCGGAAACTGAGGCGGTGGTGGGCAACGAGGCCTCCAACTGCGTGAGTAAGGCGGCTGGTAGCCCATTCAGAGCACCCGGCGATTCCCCTATCGAACTATAGGAAGACATATATGTCCATAGGGGGAGTTTTTATGATTGTTGTTTTGCGAAGCGCCTGCGTCGGCGGAGCAATGCCGCAAACGCACAAGCCTTCGCTTAGCCCTAAAATAGGCGTTACAAGGTAGCGGTTGCAGGTCAGTGACCCGTTAATTTTTAAAGATGGATCGACTCAAGGTGATCCCGCGATTCAGCCGCGGAACCGTCGTAAAGGTAAAGAAACGGCCAAAATACAATGAACGATGCTGGAAAAAATATAACGAACTAGAGACAGAAAATCATAACTATAATTATGAGTTTTCACCGGTTTGCGGGCGCTGATGCCTCATGCCGCACCTTCACAGTTAGCTCGCTTCCGTCGACGATCAGTTCATTGAAACCCGCCGGGGTCGCGCGCAGGCGTTGTGACAGGGTGCCGGCGCCGATCATGCGCACGGGCCCGTTTGCGGTGGGGTGCATGATGTCGAACGCATCATGCACATGGCCGGACAGCACGCCCAGGACGCCGCGCTGGGCGAGGGCCGCAAGCGCGCGTGAACCGCCGCGAGTAAGCGCCTTGCCGCGCGTCCCGGTCTCGACCAGCGGGTGATGGCAGGCGACGAGCGCACGGGTGCCGGGCGCCAGCGCGTCCAGCGCGGCGAGGCAGGTGGAGAGGCTCCGCTCGCTGACGTGACCCCTCGACCAGTTGAGCCGTAGCTGCGCGCGCGCCGTGGTCTTGAGCGGGACAATGGCAAGTCCGGGCAAGGCAATGCCCTGGTCTACCGCCCCCTGCAGCGCGCGGAAGCGCCGATAGGGATCGAGAAAGCGTTCTGCGAGATTGAAATAGGGGAGGTCGTGGTTCCCGACCTCGACCGTGACGGGCACGCCAAGGCTGTGGATCCACGCGGCCGCGGCGGCAAATTCGCGGTGTCGTGCCCGCATCGTGAGATCGCCGGTGATGGCGACAGCATCAGGCCGCTCGCGCGCGACGCACTCCGCGACCCATGCGAGCGCGGCGGTATCTTCCAGCCCGAAGTGCACGTCGCTGATGTGGAACAGGCGGATCATGGCCCGTGCCCTAAACCTTTCCGGACAGGATTAGCCACGCCGAAATCGCATTGAGCAGGCTGTAGGTGAGATAGCCGAGCGCGCCCCACGCGATCCCTTCGGATGCGAGCAACAACCCGCCGAGCAGCATCAGGAACTCCACGGCGAGCGAAAAGCGGCTGCTAAGCGCGTGATAGTACCAGGGCAGCCGGTCCAGCAGCGGATGGCCACTGTCCGTGACTGCCCGGTGCAGCGCGAAATTTCCGACGCCGAGCAGGAAGATGATCAGAATCGCCATGCCGACCGAGGATAGGGGGACGGCACCGCTCTGTCACGCCGGCGAACGGCGGACTTGTCGCTCGTGGAGCCGGATAAGCCGTTGGTCGGGCGCGGCGGCGGTTTGTCGGCACGATGGACGGCTCGGTCGACCACGGCGCGCGGCGCGTTCGCGAATCGCCTAGCAAAATGGGCATGCGGCGGTGGCAAGGCTTCCGGATCGGACCAGCCAGCCCAACCACCGCTCCCCGCCAGGCCGCCCACAGCGACCCGGCACCAAGTGCAACCCAAGCTAAGGAACTTGCCATGTTCAAGACTGCTCTGATCGCAACTGGCCTTGCTGGCCTGGTGTTTGCCGCCCAGCCCGCCTTTGCCCACTCCGCCACCTCGGCCGAAGCCGATGTGCAGGTCCAGCACCGGATGGTGAAGTACACCGATCTCGATCTCGCGACCGCCGCAGGCCAGTCCGCGTTCGATTCCCGCCTCCGCCGCGCCGCTTCGGCGGTCTGCGAAGCCAACTATGGCCCGCACCCGCTGGCTGAAACGATGGAAGCGCGCCGCTGCTATCGCAATGCAATCCAGTCCGCGCAGCGCGCCATGGCGGATCGCGGTATGCGGTTCAGCACCGTCAAGGTCGCCGCGCGCTGAAGGTTCCGAATTCAAGAGACGTGTGATGCAGCCGGCATCCAGTCCCAGCCGCTGCCGACGTTGAGGGCTGCCACCAGACCGATAATCCTGCCCCCGGGACCGGTCAGGTGGCAGCCCGCTTTTTTGGGGTTAGTTCGCCACGCGCAGATGCGCGGCAGCTTCCTTCTTGCTCGCCTCGACATCGGACCATTCGCGCCACATCAGGTCTGCTCCTTCGAGCACGCGATCATCGTGCGCGCGAATGGTGATGGGCAGGATCGGCAACCCGTCGCGGCTGTCGCACAGGACGGGATTGGCCGGCACGTTCATTTCCCACTTTTCGCCCCACTGGCGCAGCGCCAGCATGGCGGGGAGCAGGTCCATGCCTTTGGGTGTCAGGCGGTATTCGATGCGGCGGCGGTCATCCGCACAATGCTCGCGCTTGAGAATGCCTGCCTCGACCAGCCGGGAAAGCCGGTTGGAAAGGATATTGCGCGCGATTCCGAGCGAATCGAGAAACTCCTCGAAGTGGCATACCCCGTTGAAGGCAGCCCTCAAGATCATGAAGGACCATCGTTCGCCCATCGCCTCCAAAGCGCAGGGGAGGCCACAGACGACGAGGTCGGCGAGGGATTCGCGGAGTTTTCCCATGACGCTTTGTGACATACCTCATTCTTGAGAGCAATATAAGTTTCTAGTTGCAACTCGAAACCTATTGAAGTAGGTATCGATTCGCAACGGAAATCGCATCCTCTCCACCCGGCGGTCCGGACCAGCGCCGCAAGCATCGGCCCGGACCGCCAACCCCGCAGTTTCCGAGCAGGCCCTCGCCAATCACGGGGGTCCTAACCAGACTCTGACAAGACCAAGGGGAACTATCATGATTGCCATCCGCAACAGCGCCGCCGGTTCGACCATGTGGCGCCAGCTGCTCCCGGCTGTGCTCGCGCTCGTCGGCACCGCTGCCACTTTCGCGGTTACCGCGAACCCGGCCCGCGCGGCCGACGGCAACTCCTATTATTCGGTGACGCTCGCGGCACCGGTCGCCAAGCCTGCCAAGCTGATGCTGGGCGATGTGCTGTGGAACTGCGCTGGTGACACCTGCTCGGCAGGGCAAGACACCGCCCGCCCGGTCGTCCTGTGCACCAAGCTGGCCGCCAAGGTCGGCACGATCAGCCGCTTCGTCACTCCCAAGGGCGAACTGGCGGCCGAAGACATGGCCCGCTGCAACACGCCCAAGGCCTGAACCAACCGGATTACACGTCTCTTCAGCGCGCCTTCCACCCACACCCTGAAGCGCGCCCCTAACACGGCTGCGGCACGATCTCCCTGGATCGTCCGCAGCCGTTTTTTTGTGCCCGGTTCGATAGTTGCTGACGGTTAGTGGCCCTGTCCCTATGCTGCGGGCGATGCTGCGTTCCCTCACCCCCGCTGCGCTGATCCTGGCGCTTCTGACTGCCCCAGTGGCGGCTGCACCGTCCCCATCCGCCGCGCCTGACGCGGCGCTGAAGGCAGACCTCCATTGCGCGGCGGCCTTCGCGATTGCCGCGTCCGAGCAGGCGCGGGGCAGCGCGGCGGCGCTCGCGCTCCCGCCGCTTGCGGTGCGGGGCAAGCGCTTCTTCGCCGATGTCGGCGCGCGTGCGGTGGCGCAGGGCGGGATGACGCAGGACGCGGTGCGCGATCTGCTTGTGGCCGAGGTGACCGCAATGCAGCGCCGCGCGGCTGCTGATCCTGACCGCGAACTCGCCGCCGAAGTCAGGCCCTGCCTTGCCCGGCTCGATGCCGCGGTACCGCCGCTGCAGACCCCCGATCTCGCGCAATGCGCCGCGATCCTGACGCTGGCGTGGGAAGAGGAGCGCGCGAAAGGGCCGGACGGGACCGGCGTGCGCGATCTCCAGACCCTGGCGCAAGTGCTCTCCACCCGCGCACGCGGCGCCATCATCGCCAGCGGCAAGAGCGGCGATAGCGCGGATGCGGCGGTAGAGGCAGCGCGCGATGCGATGCGCGCCGAGGCGGCGAGCCGCCCGGGCGGAGTGGACAACTACGATATCGCACATTGCTACGATCTCGCCGCGCCGGATGCGAAATCGCACTACTAATACGCCGAGGCTGCGGTAGTCTGGGACCGCAAGTACGGCATTTGAGGGGACTGGGCGTGGAAGCGGTGCTGATCCTGATCGTGGGGCTGGCGGTGGTCTATCTGGCGATGGGGATCCGCGTGGTCCGTCAGGGCCATGTCTATACCGTCGAACGGCTCGGCCGCTTTTCGCTCGCCGCGCAGCCGGGGCTCCATTTCATCGTGCCGTTCATCGACCGGATCGGCCACAAGGTGAACATGATGGAGCAGGTGCTCGATATTCCGGGGCAGGAAATCATCACCCGCGACAATGCCATGGTCGGTGTCGATGCGATCGTGTTCTTCCAGGTGCTCGATGCGGGCAAGGCGGCTTACGAGGTTTCGAATCTCTACCTTGCGATCATGCAGCTCACCACCACGAACCTGCGGACGGTGATGGGCTCGATGGACCTCGACGAGACGCTGTCGAAGCGCGATGAGATCAACGCCCGGCTACTCAATGTGGTGGATCACGCGACCTCGCCATGGGGCCTCAAGATCACGCGCGTCGAGATCAAGGACATCCGCCCGCCTGCCGATATCTCCAACGCGATGGCCCGCCAGATGAAGGCCGAGCGCGAGAAGCGCGCCCAGATCCTTGAAGCCGAAGGCTCGCGCGCCTCGGAAATCCTCAAGGCCGAGGGGCAGAAGCAGGCGCAGATCCTGGAAGCCGAGGGCCGCAAGGAAGCCGCCTTCCGCGATGCCGAGGCGCGCGAGCGCTCTGCCCAGGCAGAAGCGCGTGCGACGGCGGTGGTTTCGGAAGCGATCGCCGCTTCGGGCACGCAGGCGCTCAACTACTTCGTCGCGCAGAAATACGTCGAGGCGGTGAAGGAGTTCGCCACCTCCCCCAATGCCAAGACGATCCTCTTCCCGATCGAGGCGACGCAGCTTGTCGGCGCGCTTGGCGGGATTGGCGACCTGATCAACGATGCAGTGGGTGCACGGCCCGGCGGGCCGCCTCCGCCGCCCGCCAGCCCCCGCGTGCCGCGTGTGGTATCACCTCCGCCGCCCGCCCCACCGCCGGTGCAGGGCTGAGGCCATGGCGCTTGTGACGCAGCTTTTCGGCCTGCCCGTTGGATGGCATTGGGGCTGGATGGCGCTGGGCGTCGCGCTCGCCATCGCCGAGTTGCTCGCGCCGGGCTATTTCCTGATCTGGCTGGCAGCGGCCGCGCTCGTCACCGGGCTCGTGGCGGCGAGCATGCCGGTGGGGCTCGAGGGGGAGATCCTGCTCTTCGTCATCCTATGCGCGTTGTCACTGGCGGCGGCGCGGCGCTGGGTGTTGCGGCATCCGGTGGCAAGCGCCGATCCGATGCTCAACGACCGGGGCGGGCAGATTGTCGGGCAGAGCGTGGTTGTCACCCATGTGATCGAAGGCGGCAGCGGGCGCGTGCGCCATGGCGATACGGAATGGCTCGCACGCGGGCCCGATGCGCAGCCCGGCACGCGGATGCGGGTGACCGCGGCGGATGGCACCGTGCTCGTCGTCGAACATCTCCACTGACCGTGCCCCGCGCGCGGCAGATGCCTCGATAGCCTGCTTGCCGAGTACGCGCGGGCTTCCCATATTTGGCCCGAACCTTCCGTTTTCCTCCCCGAGACAGGACGATCCGACTCATGCCCGACAAGATGAACCTGACCGAAGCCGAATGGCGCGAGCGGCTTTCGCCCGAGCAGTACCAGGTGCTGCGCCAGGGCGGTACCGAGCGGGCCTTCACCGGCAAGTACGAGAAGAACAAGCTCACCGGCCAGTACCACTGCGCCGGCTGCGGTGCGCCGCTGTTCGAATCCGCCACCAAGTACGATAGCGGCTCGGGCTGGCCGAGCTTCACCGCGCCGGTCGATCCTGAAGTGGTCGACGAGCACCGCGACATGAGCCACGGCATGATCCGCACCGAAGTGCGCTGCGCGCGCTGCGACGGGCACCTCGGCCACGTGTTCCCCGATGGCCCAGGGCCGAACGGGCTGCGTTACTGCATGAACAGCGCCGCGCTCGATTTCACGCCCGAAGACTGAAAAAATACCGCTTGCCGCTTGTCCCCGGCCCAATCGCATCCTGCGGGTTAACCCTGCGTTCCGAATCGCCTATGCATCACGCGCCGCGAGGAGGCGCGCCCGTCGTCACGCAGGGGCGGGTTGCATGAGGGAGCTGACGCAAAGCTGATGGCCAGACGGGATTTCCCCCGCCGCTCCGAATCGGGGCGCTCGTCTTCGCGGCGCCCGCGCGATCCGCAGGAGCCTTCGTTCGTCCGCCGCTGGCTGCGCCGCATCCTGATCTGGGGCGCAGCACTCACACTGCTCGGCGCGATGGCGGTGGCGGTGGCGGTGTTCGTTACCGAACGTTCGCTGCCAAGCTACGAGCGGATGAAAACGACGCAGACCGGGCAGACCATCGTCGTGCGCGCAAGCGATGGGTCCGAGATTGTCACGCTTGGGCCGAGCTACGGGCGCTGGGTGCCTTACGAGCGCATTCCGCAGACGCTCAAGGACGCGATGATCTCGGTCGAAGACCGGCGTTTCCGCGAACACTGGGGCGTTGATCCTATCGGCATCGTGCGTTCGGTGATGGTGCGCATCCAGAGCGGGCACTGGCGGCAGGGCGGCTCGACGATCACGCAGCAATTGGCGCGCAACATTTTCCTCAACAACAGCCGCACCTTCGATCGCAAGATTCGTGAGGCGCTGCTGGCCATGGCGATCGAGCAGAAGTTCACCAAGGACCAGGTGCTCGAGCTCTATCTCAACAAGGTCTACTTCGGCGGCGGTGCCTATGGCGTCGATTCGGCGGCGCGCAAGTTCTTCGGCCATTCGGGCGAGCAGCTGACCCTTGCCGAAGCTGCAATCATTGCGGGCCTCGTCAAGGCGCCCTCGCATTATTCGCCGACCGCGGATGCCGCCGCTGCGGTCGACCGCGCCAAGGTCGTCGTGCAGACCATGCAGGAGGCTGGCAAGATCACCCCGGCCGAAGCCGCCGCGACCGATTTCAAGACAGTCAAGCTGGCGCAGGAGCAGGGCCAGAATTCGGCGCGCTACTTCACGGATTGGGTGCTGCCGCAGCTTGATCTCCTGCTGCCCGAGAACGACCAGCCGATCGAGGTGTGGACCACGCTGGATCCCGCCGCGCAGCATGCGGCGACCGATGCGATTCAGGCCAATGTGCCCAAGGGCGCGCAAGGCGCTCTCGTCAGCCTCGACCGCGACGGCGCGGTGCTGGCGATGGTCGGCGGCACGGATTACGTGACCTCGAACTACAACCGCGCGGTCAATGCCGTGCGCCAGCCGGGTTCGGCGTGGAAGCTGTTCGTTTATCTGGCCGCGCTTGAAGCGGGTTATACTCCTGACGCCAAGGTCAAGGACGAGCCGGTGACGATCGACGGCTGGAGCCCGCGCAATTCGGGCGGGACCTATGCCGGCGAAATCGACGTGCGCAGTGCCTTCGCCTATTCCAAGAACACGGTGGCGGCGCAGCTCGGCAACGAAGTCGGCTTCGGCGCGGTGGCACAAATGGCCCGGCGCTTCGGCATTACCACCCCGATCAACACGCTGCCCTCGATGGTGCTGGGCTCCTCCGATGTCCGCGTGATCGACATGGTGCGCGCATTCGCGGCGGTGCAGGCCAAGGGCATGGCGGTGACGCCTTACGGCATCCGCAAGATCACCTCGACCGAGGGCGAAGTGCTCTACAGCCACCGGCCCGATCCGGCGCAGCAACTGGTGCCGAACTTCGTTGCGGCGGGGATCACCGATCTGCTGCAATCGGCGGTCAGCATCGGCACCGGCCGCGCCGCGCAGATCGGCAGGCCCGTGGCCGGCAAGACCGGCACGACGAGCTCGAACAAGGACGGCTGGTTCCTTGGCTTCTCGAGCGGGATCACCACCGGGGTATGGATGGGCCGCGATGATGCGCACCCCGTGCCCGGCCTGCAAGGCGGCACCGCGCCAGCGCGCGCCTTTGCCGCCTACATGAAGATCGCCACTGCCAAGCGGCCGCCCGAGAAGTTCGACACCGATCTCAAGCTGCCGCAGTGGCAGCTCGAACCGGATGACGAAGTGATGCAGGCCAATCCGGATGGCTATTTCTATGCCGATCCCGATGGCAATATCGTCGAACCCGGTGCCCAGAACGGCGCGCAGAACCGCGCCCCGGCGGGTGACGGCGCGTTGCCGGGCGGTGAGCAGGGCGTTCCGGTGCCGGATGGCCCGCCGGCGGCGGGCGACGATTTCCTCAGCCGCGCAACCGGCAAGCAAGCCGATCCGGCGCCGCGGCCCCGCCCGAAACCGGCAGCGAGTCCCAAGCCGATCTAGGATCAATTACCTCAGGGGTTATTGAAGCTGCTCCGCCGGGCTGCGACACTACCGCCATGGATATGAGCCCGGATGGATTCGCACGCCTGCTGCGCGAATGGCGGCAGAAGCGGCGCTGGTCGCAGCTGGACCTCGCGCTGACTGCGGGCGTTTCGCAGCGGCATATCAGCTTCCTCGAATCCGCGCGCGCCAACCCCAGCCGGGCGATGATCCTGCAACTGGGTGAGGCGCTTGAAGTGCCGCTGCGCACCCGCAACCTGTGGCTGACAGCAGCGGGCTTTGCGCCGCTCTACGCCGCCCGTGCGCTCGACGATCCGCAGATGGCGCAAGTGATGGGCGCGGTGCGCATGATGCTGGGCGCGCACGAGCCGTACCCTGCGCTGGCGCTCGACCGGGCATGGAACGTGCTGATCGCGAATCGCCCGTTCGAGGCGCTGTCCGCGCTGCTCGGCGCGGACATCTGGGAACGGGTGGGCGGGCCGGAAAGCGGGATCGAGCGCAATCTGATGCGCCTGTTCTTCCACCCGCAAGGCATACGTTCGCTGGTGACAAACTGGGCTGCAGTCGGCCCCCTGCTGTGGCAGCGCGCCACGCGCGAGGCGCATGAGCTGGGCGGGGCGGACATGCAGGCGGTGCTGGGTGAACTCGCGCCGTTTCAGGAGCCCGATGTGCTGTGGTCGGCGATGGACAGCGCTCTGCTGCCAGTGGTGCCGTTCAAGCTGGCAGTGGGGGAGCAGCGGATTGCGCTGTTCGCGGTGATTGCCACCTTTGGCACCGCGCAGGACGTGACGACCGACGAGCTGCGCATCGAGACGCTGTTTCCCGCCGACGCAGAAACCGAAGCGCTGTTTCGCCAGCTGCCGCTGCCGCCGGTCCGCCCCGAGTACCCGCCGCAATAACCTGCGGCGTAATTGGCAGCATTCCATAGCCGGTTCATGCTCCTCCTGACGCAAGGACAAGGAGAGGACCGATGACACCACTCGAAATCGTCAAGGCTTTCATGAAGGCGATGGAGCCGCTCGATTACGATACCGCGCTCCGGCACGTGGCGGAGACCTGCGAGTATACGAACCCGCCGCCGATCGGCACCGTAACTGGCCCCGCCGGGGTGCGCGCAGTGCTGGAGCCGTTCTTTGCACCGACGCTGGAAAACGAGTTCCGCATCCTGCGCGAACTGGCCGCGGGGCATCTCGTGGTGCTGGAGCGGCTCGATCGGCACCGGCTCGCGGACAAATGGGTCGAACTGCCGGTGACCGGTGTCTTCGAAGTCCACCACGGCAAGATCACCTACTGGCGCGACTATTTCGATGCGGCGACGATCCTGGCGCAGTGGCCGACCGGCTGAATGCACACAAAAAAGGGGCTGGCGAACGTGTGTCCGCCAACCCCTTTTCGCAGCTCTGAACGATCAGCGGATGCGGATCGGCAAGTAGATCGGCGGCTGCCCGCGGCGCTGGATCCGCAGCAGCACAGCCTCGCGGTTTTCGGTCTTGGCCTGGCGAACCACGGCTTCGAGCTCGGTCGCCGTGGTCACCGGCTTGTAGTTGGCTGAGAGCACGATGTCTCCGCGCTGCAGACCCTTGGCCGCCGCGTCCGCCGAATCGTCGACCGCGGTGATCACCACGCCCTTGGTATCCTCGCTCGCGCCAAGCTGGCGGGCGATCTGCGGGGTTAGCGGGATCGCGGCGATTCCGAGTGCCTGCTGGACCACGGGGCCGGCGGGCTTGCTCGGCTTGGCCTGTCCGTCGGCGCCGAAGCTGTTGTCGTCACCCTGCTGCGCATCGGGATCGAAGGTCTGCTGCGCAAGCTCTTCCTCGCTCGGCCGCTTGCCGACCACCGCCTGCACCGTGAGGCGCTGGCCGTTGCGGATGAGGTCGATCGGAATGCGCTTGCCGGGCGCGGTGTTCGCCACGATGAACGACAGGGTCTGGTCCGGCGTCACGTCCTTGCCGTCGACACGCACGACAACGTCACCAGGCTGCAGCCCCGCCTTGGCCGCGCCCTGATTGGGCTCGACCGACTGAATGAATTCGCCGCGGTTCTTGGCCAGGCCGAGGCTGGCGGCGAGATCGTCGGACAGCTGCTGGATGCGCACGCCAAGGTAGCCGCGCTCGATCGGCTGACCATTGCGCAGCTTCTCCACAATCGGGGCGGCAATTTCGGCGGGGATCGCGAAGCCGATGCCGACGCTGCCGCCGGTGGGCGAGAAGATCGCGTTGTTGATGCCGATCACGTTGCCGGCCATGTCGAACATCGGGCCGCCCGAGTTGCCGCGGTTGATCGATGCGTCGGTCTGCAGATAGCGGTCATAGGCAGAGCCCGAACCGGTGTTGCGATAGACCGCCGAGATGATGCCGCTCGTCACCGTGCCGCCAAGGCCGAACGGGTTGCCGATGGCGATGATCCAGTCACCCACGCGGGCGTGGCGCGAATCGCCGAACTTCACGAACGGGAAGGGCTTGGGCCCGCTGATCTTGAGCACCGCAAGATCGGAGGCGGCATCGCGGCCGATCAGCTTGGCCGGATAATCGGTCCCGTCGGTCATGGTGACGGTGATCGATTCGATCTCCCCCTGCCCTTCGGCGGTAATCACGTGGTTGTTGGTGACGAGATAACCGTCCGACGAGACGAGGAAGCCCGAGCCCAGCGACTGCGCCTCGCGCGTCTGCGGCTGGCCGCCGCCACCGCCCTGCCCCCCGCCGAACAGATCGCCGAAGGGCGTACCGGCAAAGGGATTGTTGTTCTGTACCTTCACGCGCTGGCGGGTCGAGATGTTGACCACCGCCGGCTGAAGCTGCTGGGTGAGGTCGGCAAAGCTGGCCGGGGCACCGCCGCGCGGAACGACCGACTGCATCTGCGCCGAATCGTTCTGCGCCACTTGGGCTCCGGCCGGGAAGCCCGTTGTCAGGGTCAGCGCGCTGCCGGCGAGGAGCAGCGCCGTAGTCACTCCGTAAGCGTATCGCACGTGGCAAATCCTCTTCATATCAGCGGCGGAACGCGAGTGGCCCGCGCACCTGGTCCCCTGTTCCGATTCCGCGCGCCTCGTTTTCACATCCGAGCGCCTGAACCGGGATTGAATAACATGTTCGCCCGGAAACGAGCGTGGTTACTTGCCGCCCCTGAACTGGCGAAGGTAGGCGTTGTCGGGAGAAAGCACGATCTGCGTGCTGCTGCCCTTCTGTGCGAAGGTTGCGTCGTAGCTCTGCATCGCGCGGTAGAAGTCGTAGAAGTCCGGGTCCTTGCCGAAGCTTTCGGCATAGACCTGGGCAGCGGTGGCTTCCGCAGTGGCGCGGATGATCTGGGCGTTCTTCTGCCCGCCCGCGCGGATCGTCGCGGCTTCCTGCTGGCGCGCGGTGGTCATGCGGGTGAACGCGCTTTCGAGCGGAGCGCCATCGGGCAAGTCCGCCCTCTTGATCCGCACGTCGATCACCTGCGCGCCGTATTCGCGCGCCTCCTTGTCCAGACCCTTGCGGATATTGACCATGGCCTGCCCGCGATCGGCGGTGAGCAACGAGCCGAACGTGCGCTTGCCCAGTTCCTGACGCAGCACCGAGTTGAGGATCGGCTGGAGCTGTTCGGCCACCTTGTCGACCGTTCCGGCGGTTTCGTACATCTTCACCGGATCGATCACGCGGAAGCGCGCATAGGCATCGACTTCAAGGCGGCGCTGGTCCGCTGAAGTGACTTGCTGGCGTTCGAGATCGACATCGAGCACGCGCTTGTCGATCCGCACGACTTGCTCGATGAAGGGAATGCGCAGCACGATGCCGGCGCCCGTCTGGCCGAAATCGGCATTGGGGCGGAAGCGGTTGACGACCCGGTTGGGCTCACCGAGCCGGACGATCACCGCCTGCTCCTCTTCGCCCACCACGGTCACGCAGCTGAGCAGCAAGACGATGCCGATGGCGAGCGCGACAAGCACTGCCTTCTGTTCTTGCCACAGGCGGATCAGGGTCTGTTCCATCTCAGCGGCGCTCCGTGGTGTTGTCGGCAGGCGGTGTCTGCTTGAGCCCGGGCAGCGGCAGGTAGGGCATGACCCCGGGCGCTTCGAGAATGACCTTGTCGGTCTGGCTCAGCACGCGCTCCATCGTTTCGTAATACATGCGCCGCCGGGTCACTTCCGGGGCGAGTTTGTACTGGGCGTAGACCTTGTCGAACGCTGTCGCCTCACCCTGCGCGCGCTGGGTCAGCTGGTTGGCCCATTGTTCGGCGCGGTTGACCTCGCTCTGCGCGTCCTGCTGGGCGGCGAGCACTTCCTTGAATGCATCGACGACCTTGGCGGGCGGATCGGTCTTCTTGATCTCCACACCCTGGATCTTCACACCCGAACGGTAGGCATCGAGAATGCGCTGCATCCGCTCGCGCACATTGGCTTCGATCGAAGCGCGGCCCGAACCCATTGCATCGTTGAGCGTTACCTCGGCAATCGACTGGCGCATCGCCGCCTCTGCCACTTCCTTCACCGTCGCGTCAGGCTCGGCGAGCTGGAAGGTGTAGAGCTTGAGGTCCTTGATGTTCCAGCGCACGAGATAAGTCAGGTCGACGAGGTTCTGGTCCCCCGTCAGCATCAGTCGCTCGCCATCGCCTTCAGGGATCGAATCGCGGCGGATCGAGGTAACGTCTTCGACCGTCACGGCCTGGATCGGCCAGGGCAGCGTGAGCGAGACGCCGGAATCGATGGTGTGGCTATAGGCACCGAAGGTGGTGACCACGCCCTTTTCCTGCGGGGAGACGCGGTGCACCATCGTGGTGCCGAGCCAGAGCAGAACGACGATCCCGATCGCCACCGGAGCCCATGAACCACCGCCGGGGAGCTGGGGCAGGCGGAAGCCGGGGCCGCCGCTTCCGCCACCGCCGCCACCGCGGCGCTTGAACAGGTCTTCGAGGGTCTGCCCGCGGCGCCCCTCGCCCGATGAAGGCGGCAACCACGGATTGCGCGGCCCGTTGCCGCGCGGCGGCGGGGGTGGGCTATCCGGAGAAGCGTCTCCGCCATCGGCGGCAGGTTGGCCCGAGGGCTCTCCGCTCTCCGCCTCGCCTCCACCCCAGGGGCTTTTCTTGCCGGCCATGGCTAGGCCGATCCGCGACATTCGTCCGACAAAAGAATTCATGCGACCGACTATAGGTACGCTCTGCGGTTAAAAACAGTGTCTCCCTGCCAAATTTCCTCTGCTAGGGGGCGTCCGTTAGGGCATATGCTCGCTAGACATGGGACGTTGGCATTGAGCCTCGATCAATTGGCACTGGAACAGGCAGTCCGGATGGCTGCCGGCGCGCGATTGCAAACCGCGCGGGCAGAGGGCGAGACCGCCTCGATTATCCTCGAAGTGAGCGGGCTGGACCGCACCGACCGCGAAGCGCTTGAAGCCAAGGTGCGCGAAGCGGCGCGCGCTGCCGGCGCTGCCGAAGTGCGCGTGGGGATGACCGCCGAGCGCGTCACGCGGCGCATCATTGCGGTGGGCTCGGGCAAGGGCGGCGTCGGCAAATCGACGCTTTCGGCCAATCTCGCGGTGGCGATGGCACGGCTCGGGCGCAAGGTTGGCCTCGTCGACGCCGATATCTACGGCCCCTCGCAGCCGCGCCTGCTGGCGACCGAAGGCCGCAAGCCCGAGGCCGAGAACCAGAAGATCCATCCGGTACCAAGCCCGTGGGGCGTGCCGATGCTATCGATGGGGCACCTCGTCCAGCCCGGGCAGGCGATTGCCTGGCGCGGGCCGATGGCGGGCAATGCGCTCGGCCAGCTGATCGATGCCCACTGGGGGGATGCCGAAATCCTCGTCGTCGATCTGCCGCCGGGGACCGGTGATGTGCAATTGACCATGCTCCAGAAGCACAAGCCGGCGGGCGCGGTGATCGTCTCGACCCCGCAGGATCTCGCGCTGATGGATGCAGCGCGTGCGATCCGGCTGTTCGAGCAGGGCGATGTGCCACTGATCGGCATGGTCGAGAACATGGCGGGCTATGTCTGTCCGCATTGCGGCGAGTCGAGCGATCCGTTCGGCATGGGCGGCGCGGAAGCGGCGGCCAGGACGATGGGCCTGCCCTTCCTCGGCCGCGTACCGCTCAACCTTGCGATCCGCCAATCGAGCGACGCGGGCGAGCCGTCTGCCGCCGGTGACGGTCCGGAGGCCGCAATCTTTGCCGGTATCGCGCAGCGCGTCCTTGCCTGGCTCGACGCGCAGAAGGGATGAGGTCGAAACGATGAGACTGAAACGATGAGACTGGGCGCATGAGGCTGACCCGGCGGGGGCTGCTGATCGGCGCGGGCGGCGCGGGCGCGCTGCTCGTGGCCTTCGCGCTCTCGCCGCGCCGCTATGCCAGCGCCCTGGTCGCTGCACCGGGCGAGCATGTGTTCGACAGCTTCATCCGCCTCGCCGCCGATGGCGCGATAAGCGTGGCCGTGCCGGTCTGCGAGATGGGGCAGGGCATCACGACGCTGATGGCGCAGATCGTCGCGGTCGAGCTTGGTGCGGACTGGAAGCGTGTCGGGGTGGAACCCGCGCCGCCCAGCCCGGTCTACGGTGATCCGGTACTCGCCGCGCGCTGGGCGCCGCTCTGGTCGCCGCGCCTCCTGCCCGCGCTCGCCGATAGCCCTGACGACTGGCTGGCGCGCATGCACGCTGAGCGCGAGCCGATGATGATGACGGCAGAGGGCACCGCGCTTGCCGCGTTCGAGGCGCCTTTGCGCAGGGCGGCCGCCGGGCTCCGGGCGATGCTGATGCAAGCCGCGGCGGCGCGCTGGAATGTCCGCTGGGAGACGCTGGATACTGCGGAACATTTCGTGGTGAACGGCAAGCAGCGGCCCAATTATCAGAAACTGGGCTTCGCGGCTCTGATCGCGGATGCTGTGACCTACGATCCGCCCGATCCACCCGCCTTGCGCGCCGAACCGGCCTCGGAGCGCCCCGGCCAGTTTCCCGATGGCGCAAGGCCGCGCTTCCCCCGCCTCGATCTGCCCGCCAAGGCCGATGGCAGCTTCGTGTTTGCGGGCGATGTGCGCGTGCCGGGGATGGTCCATGCCGCGATCGTGCATGGGCCGCAGGGCGATACCGTGCTTTCGAGCTTCGACCGCAAGGCGGCGGAAAAGGTTCCGGGCGTGGTCGGCGTGGTCCAGTCGAAGCGCTGGGTCGCGGTCGCGGCCAAGACCTGGCATGCCGCGCACAAGGCGGTTCTCGCAATGGAGCCGCGCTTTCACGCCGCGGGCCGAATCGCCGATTCCGCCGCGCTGGAAAACCGCATCGACACGGCCCTGCGCAAAGGCGCGGGCGCCCGGGTGATGGCGGAAGGCGATCCCGATGCGCTGCTCGCCAAGCCCAGCCTCACCGCCCGTTATGATGTAGAGCCCGCGCTCCACGCCCCGCTCGAGACGGCGACTGCCACCGCGCGGCTGACCGGCGACAAGCTGGAGCTGTGGCTAGCCACGCAGGCACCCGAACTGGTGCGGCGGCAGGCGGCGCGCGCTGCGGGTGTGCCGCGCGGCCATGTCGTGGTCTATCCGATGCATGCGGGCGGTAGTTTCGATGCGCGGCTCGATTCGCGGATCGCGGTTGAGGCCGTGGCCATCGCCAAGGCGCTGGGCCGGCCGGTGCAGCTAACCTGGTCGCGCTGGGAGGAAGCGCTCGCAGGCTATCCGCGCACGCCGGTTTCCGCGCTGCTTTCCGCCTCGATCGGGCCGGACAAGCGCCAGTTGCTCGGATGGCGCACGCGCATGGCGCTGCCGGCCACCGCGATCGAGGCGGGCGCGCGGCTGCTCGACGATATGGAAGCCGTGGACGCGCAGGCCGCAGCAAAAGGCCGCGCCGATCCGCTCGCGTGCGAGGGCGCGATGCCGCTTTACGGGATACCCGAACGCGCGGTCGATCACGTGCCGACCGCGCTGCCGCTGCCCACGGCGCGCTATCGCGGCAATGCGCATGGCTACGGGGCGTTCTTCACCGAGAGCTTCATCGATGAATGCGCACATTTTGGCGGGGCCGAGCCATTGTCCTACCGGATCGGCATGCTTTCGGGGCAGCCGCGGCTCGCCGCGTGCCTTGTCGGGGCAGCGCGGATGGCGATGTGGGGCGGCGGGGCGGATGCTTCGGGGCAAGGCATTGCCTGCCACCGCATGGATCTGGCCGCGCCCGAAGGCCTGCGCAGCGGGTTCATCGCCGTGGTCGCCACCGCGCGGCAGGAAGAAGGCGCGATCCGGGTCGACCAGCTTTCGGCGTGGGTCGATATCGGGCGCATCGTGAACGTCGATCTGGCGCGCCAGCAGGTCGAGGGCGGAATGCTCTTTGCGCTGGCGCAGGCGATTGGCGGCAGCACCGGCTATGCCGCGGGCCTGCCGACTGCGGGCCGGCTTGCACAATTGGGCCTGCCCCTGCTTGCCGATTGCCCGAAGGTTGATATTGCGTTTGCCGAATCGGACGAGCAACCCTTCGATCCAGGCGAACTCGCCACCACCGCAGTCGCACCGGCCATTGCCAATGCGCTGTTTTCTGCCACAGGACTGCGCTTCCGCCGCCTTCCGCTGCTTTCCGAAGGGCTGTAACGAGCGCCATGGACCAACCTGCCGACCATCCCCGGATCATCACCGGCAAGATCGGGGTGCTGCTGGTCAACCTCGGCACGCCTGACGCGCCCGATGAAGGCGCCGTGCGGCGCTATCTGGCCGAGTTCCTGTCAGACCGCCGCGTGGTGGAAATTCCGCAGATCTTCTGGCAGCCGATCCTGCGCGGACTGGTGCTGCGCACGCGGCCGCGCAAATCGGCGCATGCCTATAGCCAGGTCTGGACCGAAGACGGTTCGCCGCTTGCTTTCCACACCGCCGCGCAGGCCCGCGCGCTGCAGGCCCGGCTGGGGGATGCCGCCATCGTGCGTTACGCGATGCGCTACCAGAAGCCCGCGATGGCGGTGGAGCTCGACAAGCTGCTCGCCGATGGCTGCGAGCGCATCCTCGTTGCGCCGCTCTATCCGCAGTATTCGGGTGCGACCACGGCGAGCGCGCTCGATGCCGTGGCGAACTGGATCAAGGATCGCCGCCGCCTGCCCGCGCTGCGCACGCTGCCGCCCTATTTCGATGATCCGCTGGCGATCACAGCCCTGCACAAGGATCTTTCCGCGCAGATCGCCGCGCTCGATTTCGAGCCCGAACTGCTGGTGCTGAGCTTCCACGGCATGCCCGAACGCACATTGCGGCTCGGCGATCCCTATCATTGCCACTGCCAGAAGACCGCGCGCCTCCTGGGCGAGCGCTTTGCCGGATCGCATCCGGAGCTCAAGCTGGCGACCAGCTTCCAGTCGCGCTTCGGCCGGGCCAAGTGGCTCGAGCCCGCGACCGACGATGTGATCAAGGTGCAAGGCGCCAACGGCATTCGCCGCATGGTCGTCGCCGCGCCCGGCTTTTCGTCTGATTGCCTCGAGACAATCGAGGAACTCGGCATTCGCGGACGAGAAGACTTTGAAGCGGCGGGCGGCACGCATTTCGCCGCGCTCACCTGCCTCAATACCGGCGAGGCGGGCATGGACATGCTCGAGGCACTGATCCGGCGCGAGCTGGCTGGCTGGATTTGACTTTCTGCTGACATGCGTGTCATTAATCGTTCGATTAATGTCCGCAGGAGTACAGCCTTGGCTAGTCTGGCAGCACCCCCATCGCGGTCCATCCGCCCGCACGATGCGCAGTCCGAGCGCGGCAATCCGCACTGGATCCGCCTGAAGGACGAGAGCGAACTCGATGCAATTCCCGGCGAGGACGGCTGGCCGCTTGTCGGCACGACGTTCCAGCTGCTGGCCGATCCGATCGGTTTCGGAAAGCGGATGCGCGCCAAGCATGGCGACGTTTATCGCACACGCGGGTTCGGGCGGCGGCAGGTCGTGTTGATCGGGCCCGATGCCAACGAGCTTGTGCTGTTCGATCGCGACAAGATCTTTTCTTCCGAGCAGGGCTGGGGGCCGGTGCTCAACCTGCTTTTCCCGCGCGGGCTGATGCTGATGGATTTCGCAGCCCACCGCGCGGACAGGAAGGCGCTGTCGATCGCCTTCAAGCCAGAGCCGATGCGGCACTACTGCGATCTGCTCAACGTCGATATCGCGGCCGGCGTGGAAGCCTGGGGGGAGGGGCCCCGCAAGTTCTATCCCGCAATCAAGGCGCTGACGCTGCAGACGGCGGCGACGAGCTTTCTTGGCCTGCCGTTCGGCCCCGAAGCAGACCGGCTCAACAAGGCCTTTGTCGACATGGTGCAGGCCGCGGTCGCGCCGATCCGCCGGCCGCTGCCGTTCACCGCGATGGGCCGGGGCTATGCCGGGCGCCGGCTGATGGTCGAGTATTTCACTGGCTTGCTGCGCGAGCGGCGCGCCAATCCGGGGCAGGACATGTTCAGCCAGTTCGCACTCGCCCGGCGAGAGGACGGCGACGGCGACCTGCTGCCCGAAGATGTCGTGGTCGATCACATGATCTTCCTGATGATGGCCGCGCACGACACGATCACCAGCTCGTTCACCACGCTCATCTGGCACCTCGCGAAAAACCCCGATTGGCAGGAAAAGCTGCGCGCCGAGGCACGTGCGGCGGCGGGCGGTGACGGCGTGCCGCTGGCGTTTGATGCGCTCGGCAAGCTGGAGCTTGCGGAAATGGCGATGAAGGAGGCGCTGCGGATCATGCCGCCGGTGCCTTCGACCCCGCGCCGGGCCTTGAAGGATTTCACGTTCCGCGGTTTCCGGATTCCGGCCGGCACCGATGTCGACGTGAGCGCTTCCGCGGTCCATGCCGATCCGGCGTTGTGGCCCGATCCTGAGCGCTTTGATCCGATGCGCTTCACGCCCGAAGCGGTGGCTTCGCGCCACAAGTACGCATGGATCCCCTATGGCGGCGGCGCACACATGTGCCTCGGCCTCCATTTCGCGACGATGCAGACCAAGCTGCTGGTGCACCACATCCTCACCCGCTACCGGATCGAGGTGGAGCCGGGCTACACGCCCGCATGGCAGGCCTGGCCAATTCCGAAGCCGCGCGATGGCCTGCCGGTGACATTCGTGCGGTTGGCTTGAGCGGGTCGGCGTCTCAAACTGTTGACGATTCGCCATGCCGCAGCTATGGGCCGCGCTTTCCCGGGAGGCTTGCCGCCTTGCCGGGGTGAACCAGATTGTTTGCGGCCCGTGGCAAGCGGGCTGCCAGAGCTCTTGAAACAGGACAGACATGGCCAATACGCCGCAAGCCCGTAAGCGCATCCGTCGCAACGCCAACCGTGCCGAGATCAACGGCAACCGTCTTTCGCGCATCCGCACCTTCGTGAAGAAGGTTGAGGCCGCGATCGCGGGCGGTGACAAGACGGCGGCTGCCGATGCGCTCAAGGCTGCCCAGCCCGAGCTGGCGCGTGGTGTGGCTCGCGGTGTGCTCCACAAGAACACCGTCGCGCGCAAGATGTCGCGCCTGTCGAAGCGAGTCGCTTCACTCTGATTCGTTTTGCACGGGCCCTCGGTGGCCAGTGCTACGTATGATAACGGAACGCGGCTGGTGTCTCTGACACCGGCCGCGTTTTGTTTCACCCCCGTTACAAGACATGTCGCAGTGTCCGGGGTTGGACTTGTCACGCACAAGTCGCAGTTTTCTGCCGATTCGCAGGCGCTTCCAGGCAAAATCCAACAAATTCAATGATTTGATTGATTTCCGCCACGTTTGCTTAGTCAAGATTCTTTATTTCAGTTTTTTTGCGATCGAGTGCTTGCGAATCCCTCCCCAAGGCCAATAGACAGATATTCCCGATGCGACGCGGCACCTGCCTCAGCAGGTCCGGCAGCCAATTCGGGGTCACGACAATCGCAAGTTTCATGACCGGGAGCAGGGGTGCTTTCCCGGTACGGGGTAGAATTATGCCTGCGGCAGGGGGTGCTGGTGCAGGCAATCGGGTGAGGGCAGCGAAGCGTGAAAACGGATGAATTTGCAGGCAGCGGCGGACGGGGCGCCGCGGCCCAGGCGGCTGATGCCGCGCCGGGTCGGAAAGGACGGGACAGCGCGATGATCGAGGACCAGGAAGCGCTCGATCTTGCAGCAGATTGGGCCGACATCAGTCAGGGCCTGAAAAAGGACCTCGGACCCCAGCTGCACAGCCAGTGGATCAAGCCGATCCAGGTCGGCTCGTTCTGCAAGGAAACCGGTACGCTCGACTTGTTCCTGCCGACCGAGTTTTCCGCGAACTGGGTCGCAGACCGCTTTGCTGACAGGCTCTCGCTGGCGTGGAAGATTGCGCGCTCGGAAGTGCGTCAGGTGCGCATCACCGTGCATCCGCGCCGCCGCGCCATGCCCGAACTGCGCATGGGCGGCATGCCCGCCAACGACACCGGGCCGATTGCGCCGGTTCAGCGCCAGTCCGCGGTGCCGCTCAGCGCCGATGCGGCCGTCACCGGGCTCGATCCCTCGCTGACTTTCGCCGAATTCGTCAGCGGCTCGGCCAACGTGCTCGCGGTCAACGCCGCGCAGCGCATGGCGGCGCTCGAAACGCCCCAGTTCTCGCCGCTGTACCTCAAGGGCGCGACCGGGCAGGGCAAGACGCACCTGCTGCACGCCATCGGCCACGCCTATGCCGCCGCCCGCCCGGGCGCGCGTATCTTCTACTGCTCGGCCGAACGCTTCATGATCGAGTTCGTGCAGGCCATGCGCTCGAACGAGATGCTGGAATTCAAGGCGCGGCTGCGCGGGTTCGATCTGCTGCTGGTCGATGATATCCAGTTCAT
This sequence comes from Novosphingobium sp., assembly GCF_965228995.1. Classification (GTDB taxonomy): domain Bacteria; phylum Pseudomonadota; class Alphaproteobacteria; order Sphingomonadales; family Sphingomonadaceae; genus Novosphingobium. Next base: position 831,667 of record NZ_OZ245852.1, read on the forward strand.
CATCGGCAAAGCCTCCACGCAGGAGGAATTCCTCCACACGATCGACGCGCTGATGAGCGCGGGCAAGCGCCTCGTCGTCGCCGCCGACCGCGCGCCGCAAGCGCTGGACGGCGTCGAGCAGCGCCTGCTCTCGCGCCTCTCGATGGGCCTCGTTGCCGATATCCAGCCGGCCGACATCGACCTGCGCCGCAAGATCCTCGAACACCGCCTCGCGCGCTTCACCAGCACGCAAGTCCCGGCGGACGTGATCGAGTTCCTTGCGCGGACGATCAACCGCAACGTGCGCGAACTCGTCGGCGGGCTCAACAAGCTGATCGCCTATGCCCAGCTTACCGGCCAGCCGGTCTCGCTCCAGCTGGCGGAAGAGCAGCTCACCGATATCCTCTCGGCCAACCGCCGCCGGATCACGATCGACGAGATCCAGCGCATGGTCTGCCAGTTCTACCGCGTCGATCGCACCGAAATGGCCAGCAAGCGCCGCGCCCGCGCGGTCGTGCGCCCGCGCCAGGTGGCGATGTACCTCGCCAAGGTGCTCACGCCGCGCTCCTACCCCGAGATTGGCCGCAAGTTCGGCGGGCGCGATCACTCGACCGTGATCCACGCGGTGCGCCTGATCGAGGAACTGCGCACACGCGATGCCGATATGGACGGCGATGTGCGGACGCTGCTGCGGCAGCTGGAAGATTAAGGGAAGGTGCGAGGGCCATTGCCCCTCGCGCTCCCGGGAATCGGCGTAACGCCCAGCGGTTGCGCAGATTCCGCGAAGCGGCTTCATTCCTCCGGCTTCGCCGGGATGCACAACCGATCCGTCATGCACCAATGACCGGGAGCGCGAGGGCGATGGCCCTCGCATTTCTCCTTCTTCCTCCCTAACTGCAAATCCATGACCCCCGACCGCCTCGACCGCTTCGCCCGCCATATCGTCCTTCCCGAAGTGGGCGGCGCGGGGCAGGCGAAGCTGGTGGCAAGTCATGTCGTACTTGTCGGGCTTGGCGGCATCGGCAGCCCGGCGTTGCAGTATCTGGCGGGGGCCGGGATCGGGCGGCTGACTCTGATCGACGACGATGTGGTCGATGCCTCGAACCTTCAGCGCCAGACCATCTTTGCGACGGGTGACATTGGCCGCCCGAAGGCCGAGGCAGCTGCGGAGTGGCTCCGCGCGTTTGATCCGGCGCTGGTGGGTGCGGCGCATGTCACGCGGCTTACGCGGGCCAATGCGGCAGAGTTGATCGCCGATGCTGACGTCGTGCTCGATGGCTGCGACAATTTCGCCACGCGGCTTGCGGTTTCCGACGCCTGCGTCACGGCGGGCGTACCGCTTACCAGTGCGGCCCTGGGGCGGTTTCAGGGGCAGGTGGCGAACTTTGCCGGGCACCGCGAGGGCCACGCCTGCTATCGCTGCTTCGTCGGCGATGCGTTCGATGCGGAGGATTGCGATACCTGCGCGGATACCGGGGTGCTGGGCGCGATGGTCGGCATGGTGGGCGCGTTTGGCGCGATGGCGGCGATGCGGGTCTTGCTGGAAGGCGTTTCCACGCTGGGCGATCCGCAGTGGGGGCAGGTCCATGTGCTCGACGGGCTGAAACCCGCGCTGCGCACGATGCGGATTGCGAAGGACCCGGAGTGTTCGGCCTGCCGCGATTGAAGGTTCGCGCAGAGGCCGCAGAGACCGCAGAGTTGCCGATAGTTTCGGCGGAGCCGATACTTTTTCGGTCCAGTGAACGAGGACTGCTCCTGCGGAGCATCTTTCTCGGCGTTCTCTGCGGCCCCTGCGCGAACCCATTCAGCCGCCTAGCAGTTCCTCGACCCACGCGGGGACAATCTCGCTCGCGGGGCCGAGGCGGGTTTCATCGAACCACGAGGAACCTTGCGAGCGTTCGAGATTGAGTTCGAGTGTCGCAGCCCCGAGTTCGCGGGCGCTGCGCACGAAACCGGCGGCCGGATAGACAGCGCCCGAAGTGCCGATCGAGACGAACAGATCGGCATCCGAAAGCGCCGCGAAGATTTCGTCCATGCGGTAGGGGACTTCGCCGAACCACACGACATCGGGCCGCAGGAAGGGCGCGGTGCAGGCGGGGCAAGGCGGGCGGTCGATCAGCGGACCGGTCCAGCGGTGGCGCGTGTCGCAGGCGATGCACCACACGGTGAGGTGCTCGCCGTGCATGTGGATTACGCCGAGCGCGCCGCCGCGTTCGTGGAGATCATCGACGTTCTGTGTGACGAGGGTGACGCTGCCGCCGGGCACTTTCTTCGGCCATTCGCGCTCCAGTCGGCCCAGTGCGTGGTGGGCGGCGTTGGGCAGCTTGGTCTGGATGGCTTCGCGGCGCATGTCATAGAAGCGCAGGACAAGGTCGGGATCGCGCGCGAAGCCTTCGGGCGTCGCCACGTCCTCGACGCGGTGCTGTTCCCACAGGCCCCCGGCGTTGCGGAAGGTATCGATCCCGCTTTCGGCAGAGACCCCGGCGCCTGTCAGGATGACGATGTTGCGAAGGTTGCGCATCGCGGCCATGAAGCACGCCAGACACGAGGTGAGCAATAATGAACTCTGGGGCACGCATCGGCATTATCGGCAGCGCAGGACGCATGGGGCAGGCGCTGGTCGAAGCGATCATCGCGGCAGGGCATGAACATGCGGGCGGGATCGATCAGGGCGGTGACCCGGTGGCGCTCGCGCAGGCGAGCGATGTGCTGGTCGATTTCTCGGCGCCGGCGGCGCTGGAATTCAATCTCGACGCGGCGATCCATGCCGGCATTCCTATCGTGGTCGGCACGACGGGCCTTGCCGAGCGGCATCACTGGCTGGTCGATGCCGCGGCGGTGAGCGTGCCGGTGCTGCAGACGGGCAATACCTCGCTCGGCGTCACGCTGCTCGCGCATCTGGTGCGCGAGGCGGCGAGCCGGCTGGGCGAGGACTGGGACATCGAGATCGTCGAGACGCACCACCGCATGAAGGTCGATGCGCCTTCGGGCACCGCATTGCTGCTGGGTGAAGCGGCGGCAGCAGGCCGGGGCGTGCGGCTGGCCGAGGAACGGGTCGCGGGGCGCGACGGGGTGACCGGTGCGCGCAAGGCCGGGACAATCGGCTTCGCGGCGCTGCGCGGTGGCAGCGTGGCGGGCGATCACACGGTGCATTTCCTTGCCGACAACGAGCGCCTCTCGTTCTCGCATCTCGCCGAGAACCGCGCGATCTTCGCGCGCGGGGCAGTGCGTGCGGCGCTCTGGCTGCTCGGCAGGGAGCCGGGGCGCTATACGATGCCGGAGGTGCTCGGGCTTTGAAGAAGGACACAGTCTTCGAGTTCTTCCGCCGGCTGGCCGAGGCCAATCCCGCGCCGGAGACCGAGCTTGAATATGGCAATGTCTATCAACTGCTCGTGGCGGTGACGCTTTCGGCGCAGGCGACTGACGTCGGCGTCAACAAGGCGACGCGCGCGCTGTTTGCCAGAGTGAAGACCCCGGCGCAGATGCTGGAGCTCGGCGAAGAAGGCCTCAAGGCGCACATCAAGACGATTGGCCTGTTCAACAGCAAGGCGAAGAACGTGATCGCCATGGCCGAAATCCTCGTGCGCGAGCATGGCGGGGAGGTGCCGAGTGACCGCGATGCGCTGACGCTTCTGCCCGGTGTGGGCCGCAAGACCGCCAATGTCGTGCTCAACTGCGCCTTCGGGGCGGAGACCTTCGCGGTCGACACGCATATCTTCCGTGTCGGCAATCGCACCGGCCTCGCCAAGGGCAAGACCCCGCTGGCGGTGGAGAAGCAGCTCGAGAAGAAGGTGCCGCAGCCGTTTCGCGTGGGCGCGCATCACTGGCTGATCCTGCACGGGCGCTATGTGTGCAAGGCGAGGCAGCCGGAATGCTGGCGCTGCGAGGTGGTTGACCTTTGCGGCTTCAAGGAGAAAGTTCTCGAGAAGGGGGCGAAATCCGCAACGAAGCCTGCGACTCGGGGGGGCGGAGCGCGGAAAGCCAAGGAGAAAAAGCCATGAGTGCTTTGAGGCCAGTTACCCTGAGGATCGCCGCCTTCCTGACTGTCACGACCGCTGCCGCCCTGTCGCTCGGTGCCTGCGCGCCGCGGCCTGGCGATGCATCGAACAACAACGGCCATGCCGCCAACGTGCCGCTCGCCACAACGACCGGCCCTGCGGTGAGCTGCATTCCGATCACCTCGATCCAGGAAAGCAGGGTCCGCGACGACTGGACCGTCGACTTCCGCGTGAGCGGGACAAAGTGGTATCGCAACACGCTGCCCAACCGCTGCTCGTCGCTCGGCTTCGAGCGGGCGTTTTCCTACGCGACCTCGCTGTCGCAGCTGTGCAACGTCGATATCATCCGGGTCATCCCCAGTGGCGGCGGCCCGCGCGGCCCGCTCAATGCCTGCGGGCTGGGGATGTTTCAGCCGGTGACGCTGGACAAAGAGGCGAAAAAGTAGGCGTCAGGCCTCTGGATCGAGATGCAGCCCCCGCCGGCCCTGCTCCGGCGTGTCGTGCGGGGGTGTCGCTTCGGGCGCGTCGGGGTCAAGCGGCACTTGCAGCATGCCTTCCCACTTGGTGATCACCGAAGTCGCCACGGCATTGCCCACCACGTTGGTCGCGGTGCGGCCCATGTCGAGGAAGGTATCGACGCCGAGGAGGAGCGCCACACCCTCGACCGGCAGGCCGAACTGGGTGAGCGTTGCTGCGATCACCACGAGGCTGGCGCGCGGCACGCTGGCGATGCCCTTCGAGGTGACCATCAGCGTGAGCAGCATCGCGATCTGCTGCCCGGCCGAAAGCGGAATGTTGTAGGCCTGCGCAATGAACAGCGTCGCGAAGCTCGTGTACATCATCGAGCCATCGAGATTGAAGCTGTAGCCCAGCGGCAGCATGAAGCCCGAAATGCGGCGCGGCACCCCGAACCGGTCGAGCTGTTCGAACAGCTTGGGCAGCGCGCTTTCCGAACTCGCGGTGGAGAACGCCAGCAGGATCGGCTCGCGGATATAGCGGGCCAGCAAAAATACGCGCTTGCCGAGGAACAGCCCCCCCATGCCAAGCAGCAGCGTCCACAGCAGGAGCAGCCCGAAATAGAACTCGCCGACGAACGCCCCATAGGTCAGAATGATGCCCACCCCGCGTGTCGCGATGACCGAGGCCATGGCGCCGAACACCGCCATGGGCGCGGCGCGCATGACATAGCCGGTGATCGTCAGCATGAGCGTCGCCAGCGCCTCGGCGCCCCGCACCAGCGGTGCCGCCTCCTCGCCCATTGCGGAGAGGCCAAGGCCGGCGAAGATCGAGAACACGAGGATCTGGAGCACGTTGTTCTTGGCCATCGCGTCGAGCGCACTCGTCGGAAACACCTCGAGCACGAAGTGGCGCAAGGTGAAGTCAGCCGTCGCCAGATCGCTGACCGGCGTGGCCGAAGTGATGTTGAGCCCCGCTCCGGGCTGGAACAGATTGACGAGCACGAGGCCGAGCCCGATCGAGATCAGGCTTGCAGTGATGAACCAGGCAAGCGCCCGCCCGCCGATGCGCCCGAGCGCGGAACTATCGCCCATGCTGGCGATGCCGGTGACGAGGGTCGCGAAGATCAGCGGGGCGATGATCATCTTGATGAGATGCAGGAACACCTCGGGCAGCAGCTTGAGGAGATCGGCAATGTCCGCCAGCTGCTTGTCCCCCGCCGGGTAGGAGACATTGAGCGCGTAGCCCACGCCGATGCCGGCAAACAGGGCGATCAGGATATAGAGGGTCAGGCGCTTGCCCAAGTGTTCGGCTCCCCGAGTATTTGTTGGCCGTGTGGTTTGGCGCGCGAGACTAGCGGGGCGGATGGTTTAGGCAAGCCAGGGACCGCCGCAATTCCTTAGTCATCACCGCCTTCGCGGGGGTGGCGACGTTGAGGAAGGGCGGGCCCCGTCAGCCGCCGCACTGCCCCCGGTGCATCAGCTTCTGATCCGCCAGCACCAGCGCCATCATCGCCTCGACCACCGGCACGCCGCGAATGCCGACGCAGGGGTCGTGGCGGCCCTTGGTGAAGAGCTCGGTCGCCTCGTGCTTTCCTTGTTCATTGGCGCGCGTGATCGTGGGCACCGGGGTGAGGATCGAGGAGGTCGGCTTGAAGGCGACGCGCACGTGGACTGGCTGGCCGGTGGAGATGCCGCCTGCGATGCCGCCCGCGTGGTTGGCGAGGAATTCGGGTGTGTCGGCACCGGGCCGCATGGGGTCGGCATTGCCTTCGCCGGTGTTGGCAGCGGCAGCGAAACCATCGCCGATCTCGACACCCTTGACCGCGTTGATGCCCATCATCGCGTGGGCGAGTTCGGCATCAAGCTTGGCATAGAGCGGCGCGCCCCAACCGGCGGGCACGCCAGTAGCGGTGCATTCGACGACGGCGCCAAGCGAGGAGCCGGCCTTGCGGGCGTCATCCACCAGCTTCTCCCAGCGCGCGGCGGCTGCGGCGTCGGGGCAGAAGAAGGGGTTGCGGGCGATCTCGGCAGGATCGAAGTTGGCCGGATCGATCGCATCGCCGCCGATGGCGCTGACCCAGCCGAGCACGCTGACTTCGGGGATGACGAGCCGGGCGACTGCGCCCGCCGCCACACGCGCGGCGGTTTCGCGCGCAGAGGAACGCCCGCCGCCGCGATAGTCGCGAAAGCCGTACTTCGCATCATAGGCATAGTCGGCGTGGCCGGGGCGATAGGCCTTGGCGACATCGCCGTAGTCCTTCGAGCGCTGGTCGACGTTCTCGATCATCAGGCTAATCGGGGTGCCGGTCGTCTTGCCTTCGAAGACGCCCGAGAGGATGCGGACCTGATCCGGTTCCTGCCGCTGCGTGGTGAAGCGCGATTGGCCGGGGCGGCGCGCATCGAGGAAGGGCTGGATCTGTGCTTCGCTGATGGCAAGGCCCGGCGGGCAGCCATCGACGACCGCGCCGAGGGCGGGTCCGTGGCTTTCCCCCCAGGTGGTGAAGCGGAATGCGTGGCCGAAGGTGTTGAAGCTCATGGCTCATCGCTTTGTCGCAAGCGCGCGGAAATGTCCATTCTGCGGCGGGCACCACCCCCCGGCCCCCTCCTCTAAAGAGGAGGGGGAGCAGCAGCAAAAAGCCCCTTCCTCTTTAGAGGAGGGGGTTGGGGGTGGTGGAAACTGGCGCTATGGCTCGCCCCATGTTCCTCGTCGTCTTCCGCAACCGCAAGCGCGCCGATATCGATGCGGCGGCCTATTCCGCCGATGCCGATGCGATGGAGCTGCTCGCCGCTGCACAGCCCGGCTACCTCTCGTTCAAGAGCTACACCGCCGATGATGGCGAAGTCGTGGCGATCAGCGAATGGGTGGACGAAGCGGCGGCGCTGGCGTGGCGGCGGGTGGCCGAACATGCCGAGATGCAGGCGAAGGGCCGCGAGGCCTATTACGAGGACTACACGCTGTTTGCTGGCACGCCCAGCCGTGTGCACCGCTTTTCGAGGACCGGCGCATGACCATCACGCTCTACGGCATGCCCAACTGCGACACGGTCAAGAAGGCCCGCACCTGGCTCGAGGCACAGGGAATCGCCTACGCGTTCCACGACTACAAGAAGGCAGGCGCGGACCCGGCGCGGATTGCGGAGTGGATCGCGGCGGCTGGGCGCGACAAGGTGGTCAACCGGGCGGGGACGACCTTCCGCAAGCTCTCCGAAGCAGATCGGGCCGCGCTCACCGGCGATGGTGCGCCCGCAGTGCTGGCGGCCAATACTTCGGTGATCAAGCGGCCGATCGTGGAGCATCCGGGCGGGCTGCTGGTGGGGTTCAAGGAAGCCGAATGGAGCTCCATTCTGGGTTGAATGGACATGAAAAGAAACGCGAGCTGCCCTGTTCAAAGAGGCGCTTCCGTGTTATCTACATCAATGTGAATACCACCGTTCCTTTCGCTTATGCGATCACTGTCGATCCTGCTGACATCGACTTCATGGGGCACGTCAACAACGCGTCCTACCTCCGCTGGGTGCAGGATGCCGTAGTGGGGCACTGGCGCGCCTTTGCGCCGGCGCAGGCGATTGCCGATCATGTCTGGGTCGCGACCAATCACAACATCACCTACCGGCGGCCGACGTTCCTCAACGATCCGGTGATCGCCCACGTGATTCTGGAGCGCGTCCAGGGCGCGCGGGCGTTCTACGAGACGATCATCAAGCGCGGCGAGGTCGTGCTGGCTGAAGTGAAATCGAGCTGGTGCTGCCTCGATGCCGCCACCTTGCGCCCGGCACGGCTGGCGCGTGATCTGGTGGAGCGGTTTTTGCCTGCTTCGGCGGGCTGAACGCTTCGTAACCCTCACTTCGTCATTCCCGCGCAGGCGGAAATCCCGTGAGCTGCGGCGCTGTGACCGCTCTGGATCCCCGCCTTCGCGGGGATGACGAAGGGTATGGTGCGGGGATGACGAGGTGTTTGGTGCGGGGATGGCGAGGCGTTTGGTGCGGGGATGACGAGGCGTTTGGTGCGGGGAAGACGAGGCGTTTGGTGCGGGGATGGCGAGGCGACGCGTTTGCGCCAGGTGCCTCGACTTCGCTCGACACGAACGGTGGTTGAAAAGGGGGACGGCCCCTTTCCCTCAGCGCAGCTTCTCGATTGCCAATCCATCCGCCTTGGCGCGAATCTTGATTGATTCCTCGCTGCGGGTGAGCGCTTTGGCGAGGCCTTTGAGCGCCATGCCTTTCTTTGCCAGCATATGCAGCTTCTGCACTTCGTCGGTGGTCCAGGCCTGCTTGTGCCGTTCGAAGACTTTGCCGGTGGCCATCAGGCTTGCTCCCCATCTGCCTTGCGGGCGGTGACGATGTAGTTGAGCGACAAGTCATCCGAGAGGTGGAGGCCCTTGAGCGGGCTCCACGAAATGCCCTTGGGATTGCCCATCGCGAAGCCGGCTTCGGCCAGCAGGTCGCTTAGTTCCAGCGGGGTGATGAAGTCCTCCCAGTGGTGCGTGCCCCGGGGCACCATGCCGACCGTTTCCGCCGCGCCGACAAGCAGCAAGCGCGAGGCGGCGGTGCGGTTGGGGGTGGAAAGCACCAGCAGACCGTCCTCGGCCACCGTCGCCACGAGGGCCGCAACAAAGGCGGCCTTGTCGGCCACGTGCTCGATGACTTCCATCGAAGTAACGAGATCGAAGCCGGTGAGGCCGAGCGCTGCCAGTTCGCCGTGGCGATAATCGATGGCAAGGCCGCCGGCTTCGGCATGGGCACGGGCAGCGGCAATGTTTTCCTCGGCTGCATCCACCGCCGTAACGCCAGCGCCCATCCGTGCGAGCGGTTCCGCCAGCAGGCCCGCGCCGCAGCCGACATCGAGCGCGCGGCGGCCCGCAAGCGGCCGCAAGCTGCGCGGATCGGCCGCGAAATGCGAATCGATGGCCGCGCGCAGAAAGCCCAACCGCACCGGGTTGAGCTTGTGCAGCATGGCCGAACTGCCCTTGGGATCCCACCATTCGGCCGCCAACTTGCCGAAATGGGCGGCTTCCTCGGCCCTGATCGTTGGCGTCATTGTCGTGGCGGTGGTTGCATTGCTCATGCGGCGACTCTAAAGCGCCGCGTCCATACGGTCGAGGGGCCGTGTGGGAATGTTCAGCAATGCTGCGGGGGAGGTGACGTGGCCCGGATCGTGATGAAATTCGGCGGCACTTCGATGGCCGGGACCGAGCGCATCCGCCGCGTGGCCGGCATCGTCAAGCGCCAGCAGGAAGCGGGACATGAAGTCGCCGTCGTCGTCTCGGCCATGGCGGGCGAGACCGACCGGCTGGTGACCTTCTGCCGCGAGGCCAACGCGCTCTATGACCGCGCCGAATACGACGTTGTCGTGGCGGCGGGCGAGCAGATCACCTCGGGTCTCCTCGCGCTCCATCTGCAGGCGCTCGGCTGCAAGGCGCGCTCGTGGCTCGGTTGGCAGCTGCCGGTGCGCACTGATGATGCGCATGCCGCCGCGCGCATCGAAACGATCGATTCGCCTGCGCTCCTCGCCTCGATGGCGGCGGGCGAGATTGCGGTGATCCCGGGCTTTCAGGGCATGGACGGCGATGGCCGCGTGACCACGCTGGGCCGGGGCGGCTCGGACACTTCGGCGGTGGCGGTGGCAGCGGCGGTGCAGGCGGATCGCTGCGACATCTACACCGATGTCGACGGCGTCTACACCACCGATCCGCGCATCGTGGCGAAGGCGCGCAAGCTCAAGTACGTGACGTACGAGGAAATGCTCGAGCTCGCCTCGGTCGGCTCGAAGGTGCTGCAGACCCGTTCGGTGAGCCTCGCGATGAAGGAGGGGGTGCGGGTGCAGGTGCTCTCCTCGTTCATCGATGAAAGCGCGCCGCCGGCAGACAGCATCCCCGGCACGATGATCGTTTCCGACGAGGAACTGGACCGCATTCTGGCCGACAGCGAAGAAGGACAAGAGATGGAACGCCAGCTGATCACCGGCATTGCCGCCGACAAGAACGAGGCCAAGGTGACGCTGACCCGCGTGCCAGACCGCCCGGGTGCGGTCGCCGCGATCTTCGGGCCGCTCGCTGAAGCGAACATCAACGTCGACATGATCATCCAGAATATCGCCAAGGACAAAGGCGAGACCGACGTGACCTTCACCTGCCCGCAGGCGGACCTCGCCCGCACGCAGGCGCTGCTCGAAGAGCGCAAGGACACGATCGGCTACTACCGCATGATCGCGGACAGCAAGGTCGCTAAAGTCTCGGTGGTGGGCGTCGGCATGCGCAGCCACGCGGGCGTCGCCTCGACCATGTTCAAGGCGCTGGCGGACCGGGGGATCAATATCCAGGCGATCTCGACCAGCGAGATCAAGGTCTCGGTGCTGATCGATTCCGACGAAGTCGAACTCGCCGTGCGCGTGCTGCATACCGCTTACGAGCTGGACGCGGCCTGAAGTCCCGCCTCCCGGTGCCGTTGCGGGACCGGAAGGCGGGGTGCGACCCGGGACCGGGCCTTGCTGGACCGGCTCTCGGCTTTGGCGCAATTGGCTGATGCCACCTTTCTGCGCGCTGTACGGCCATCGGGGAAACGACAAACCTTGCGCACAGAAATCGAGATTGGCGATCAGGCCGCGAAGATCCCGCCTTGTTGCCGCCACGAAGCGGCCCTAAGGGCGCTCCCTTGCAGGCCGCGCTGGACGAGAGCTTTCTGATGACCGCATACCCCAAGACCGCTGCGCTCATGGCGCGCGGCGCCGAATTCCTTGGCACCGAACATGCCGTGCTGTGCGGCGCGATGAGCTGGGTTTCCGAACGCAATCTCGTCGCTGCGATCAGCAATGCCGGGGGATTTGGCGTGATTGCCTGCGGGGCGATGACGCCGGAATTGCTCGACGCCGAAATCACCGCGACAGCGGCGCTGACGACGAAGCCCTTCGGCGTGAACCTGATCACGATGCATCCGCGCCTGTTCGATCTGATCGAGGTCTGCGCGCGGCACAAGGTGAGCCATGTCGTGCTCGCAGGCGGCATTCCGCCCAAGGGCGCGGTCGAGGCGATCAAGGCATTCGGCGCCAAGGTGCTGGTCTTCGCACCGACGCTGGCGCTGGCCAGGAAGCTGTTCCGCTCGGGCGCCGATGCGTTGGTGATCGAGGGTTCCGAAGCCGGCGGACATATCGGCCCGGTCTCGACTTCGGTGCTGGCGCAGGAATTCCTGCCCGCGCTGGCCCAGGACCACATCGTGTTCGTGGCGGGCGGCATCGGCCGGGGCGAGATGATCGCGAGCTACCTCGAAATGGGTGCGAGCGGGGTGCAGCTGGGCACTCGCTTTGCCTGCGCCAGCGAATCCATCGCGCATCCGGCGTTCAAGACCGCGTTCTTCCGCGCCAATGCGCGCGATGCGGTGGCGAGCGTGCAGATCGATCCGCGCCTCCCGGTGATCCCTGTGCGCGCGCTGCGCAACAAGGGCAGCGAGGAATTCAACGCCAAGCAGGTCGAAGTCGCGCGGCGGCTCGATGAAGGCGTGGTCGACATGGGCGAGGCGCAGCTCGAGATCGAGCACTTCTGGGCAGGCGCGCTGCGCCGTGCGGTGATCGACGGCGATGTCGAACGCGGCTCGGTCATGGCCGGGCAGTCGGTCGGCATGGTGACGAAGGAAGAGCCCGTGAGCGCGATCATGGACGAACTGATGACGGAGTGCGAGGCCGCGCTCACGCGCGGCTGATCGCGGATCGATAAAGGTAAACGCCGTGCCAAAGCCCATGCCGCATCGGGCCTCTATCGGCTTCGTCTTTGCCATCGTGCTGATCGACATGCTGGGCTTCGGCATTGCCTTGCCGGTGTTGCCCGGGCTGATCATGTCTCTGGCGCACGTGCCGATTTCGGTGGCGGCGGAATATGCAGGCTGGCTCGGCGCGGGCTATGCCGTGATGCAGTTCGTGTGCGCGCCGGTGATCGGGAACTTGTCTGACCGGTTCGGGCGGCGGCCGGTGCTGCTGGCGGCGATTCTGGCGATGGGGCTGGATTATCTGCTCCAGGCCATGGCCCCGGCCTTCTGGTGGCTCATCATCGGGCGCCTTGTCGCGGGCGCTACGGGCGCGAGCTTTTCCGCCGCTTATGCCTATGTTGCCGATGTCACCGTGCCCGAAAAGCGCGCGGCGAGCTTTGGCCTGATGGGGATGGCCTTCGGCATCGGCTTCGTCATCGGGCCGGCGCTGGGCGGAGTGCTGGGCTCGATCGACCAGCGCCTGCCGTTCGAGGCAGCTGCGGTGCTGGCGCTGACCAACTTCCTGTTCGGGCTCGTGTTCCTCAAGGAATCGCTGCCACCCGAAAGTCGCCGCCCGTTCGATTGGCGCCGCGCCAATGCGCTTGCTTCGCTGCGCGCGCTGCGCAAACAGAGCAAGACCGTGCTGTGGTTCGTCGGCGCGCTGGCGGTGTGGCAGCTGGCCTATATCGTCTACCCTTCGACCTGGGCCTATTTCGCCATTGCGGCCTACGGTTTTTCGACGCGCGATGTGGGCCTTGCGCTCGCCATGGTCGGGATCACCAGCGCGCTGGTGCAGGGTTTCGGGCTGCGGCTGGTGATGCCCAAGCTGGGCGAGAAGCGGACGGTGATGCTCGGCGTCGCGTCGCTGGCGACCGCGGCGGTGCTCTACACGGTCGCGACAGCAACCTGGGTCGTCTACCTCGCGATTGCCGTAGGTGCGCTCTCCGGAATGGTGCAGCCTTCGATCGCGGCGATGAACAGCAAGGCGGTCGATGCGCGCAGCCAGGGCGAATTGCAGGGCGCGACCCAATCGATCAATTCGATCGCGGCGATCATCGGCCCGCCGCTCTATACCCAGACGCTGGCGCACTTCAGCGGTCCCGCTGCGATCATCAACCTGCCCGGCGTGACGATGCTGCTGGCTGCAGCCATTTCCGTGGTGGCGATGCTGCTATTCCTGAACGGTGCGCGCCTGCTTGGCGCGGGCGATCAGCCTTCGAGCTCGACGTCCCAGTAGAGCCAGTCGCGCCAGCTTTCGTGGAGGTGGCCCGGCGGGAACAGGCGGCCGCGGTCCTGCAATTGCCACGAGGTGGGGCGGATCGGTTCGGTGATCAGGCGCATCTGCGCCTGCGCCGGAGTGCGCCCGCCCTTGCGCATGTTGCAGGGCGCGCAGGCGGCGGCGACGTTTTCCCACGTGGTGCGCCCGCCAAGCCGGCGCGGGACGACGTGGTCGAAGGTCAGTTGGTCCGGGCTGCCGCAATACTGGCACTGGAACTTGTCGCGCAGGAACAGGTTGAAGCGCGTGAAGGCGGGAAACTCGCTCGGCTTGACGAACTGGCGCAGCGCGATGACCGAGGGGATCTTCATGTCGAGCGAGGCGCTATGGACCTCGCGGTCATAAGTGGCGACGATATCGACCCGCTCGAGGAACACCGCCTTGATCGCGGTCTGCCACGGCCAGAGGCTCAGCGGATAATAGCTTAGCGGGGTGTAATCGGCATTGAGCACCAGCGCCGGGCAGTTCGACAGATGGCGATCATGCCCGAGCAAGGCGGTCTCACCGCTATGGGGCCTGGCCGCAGCCGCCCGTTCGATCAGCGACCTGTGAAGCATGCTTCCGTTCGGCCCTTTCGCAAGAATGCGCCGACGGTCCCGCCCGGAATGGGCGCGAGGCGCCTGCCGGGTGCGATTTGAGGGATGCGGATGACCGCTTCGTGACGCATGGCCGTAAAAAGACCACAGGGCCAAGACATGCGTCAAGGGGAGGCATGCCATCCTGTCCACAGGTGCATAGACCTGCGGACAGGATGGGGACAATTCCGGCTAAAGCGAGCGATTACAGCGGGGTGCCTACTTGGTGTAGGCCTTCAAGAGTTCGTAGAGATAGGCGCGGCCGGTCATCAGCGACTTGATCTCGATCCGTTCGTTGAGGCCGTGGACGCCGTTGCCGTCCGGGTTCCCCCACGCGCCGGGCACGCCGTATGTCGGGATGCCCACCGCGGCGAGGAAGATCCCGTCGGTCGCGCCGGTCGACATCGTCGGCACCACCGGCACGCCGGGGAAGTACTTTGCGGCGAGATTTTCCATCGGGCCGATGATTGCGGGATCCAGCGGCGGCGTCTTGGCCAGCGGGCGCAGCGGCGGCACCGGTGTGATCGTCACGCCCGTATCGGCGACGACCGCCTGCAGTTCCTGCTGCACGTCCTCAATCGAATGGCCGGGGAAGATGCGGCAATTGACATTGGCCCCGGCGCGCTGCGGCAGCGCATTGTTGGCATGACCGCCATCGATCAGGGTGGCGACGCAGGTGGTGCGCAGCATCGAATGGAACGTGCGGTCCTTGTTGAGCACCGCTTCGGCCGCGCTATCCGCCGGGTTGGTTGCAATTGCCTGCATGGCCTTGCCGAGATCGTCATTGCGCGCGGCGCCGGCCCTGGCAAAGAAGGCGCGGGTGGTGTCGGACAGCTCAAGCTTGAAATCGTAGTTCTGCAGCTTCACCAGCGCGGCGGCGAGTTCGTAGATCGCGTTGTCGCGCACCGGAATCGAGCTGTGGCCGCCCGGGTTGCGCGTTTCGAGGCGGTAGTTCTGCACGCCCTTTTCGCCGACCTGGATCGATTCGACGACGAGCTTGCCGCCTTCGGACACGCCCTTGCCATTGGTGCGACCGCCGCCGCCTTCATTGAGCGCATAGGCCGCGTCGATCAGATCGCGCTTGTTCTTGGCCAGCCACTCTGCGCCGTTGAACGCGTAAGTTGTCTCCTCGCCGCACGTTAAAGCGAGCTTGAGCGTGCGCTTCGGCTTGAAGCCTTCCTGCTTGAGGCGGATCAGCGTATCGACCCAGGCCGCCGCCATCGCCTTGTCGTCGGCAACGCCGCGCGCATAGAAGTACCCGTTCTCCTCGATCAGCGTGAAGGGATCGCGCACCCAGTCTTCGCGCTTGGCTTCGACCACATCGAGGTGGGCGAGCAGCAGGATCGGCTTCTCGGTCTTCGAAGTGCCCGGCATCACCGCGACGAGGCCGCCTTCCCTGGGCTTCTCGGGCGTGGAGAACACGGTCAGCTGATCATCGGTGAAACCCGAGGCCTTGAGCCGCGCCGCCATGCGCTCTGCCGCCAGTGTGCAGCTGCCGGACGAGAGGGTCGTGTTGGTTTCGACGAGCTCCTTGTAGAGGCTGCGGAACGCTGCCTCGCCGCCATAGGGATCGGCCTTCGCGGTCGGCGCGGCGAGCGCTGGCGAAGAGAGCAGGGCGGCTGAAATGGCGCCGGTCAGCAGCTTGCGCATGGGGCACAAAGTCCTTTGTATTGAAGTTGCGAGGCGCGTTTCAGCACGATTGGCGAGCCGCCGCCAGCCCCCCTCGGTTCGATGCGTGAAAAGGGGTTCGCCCTTGTGCAAAACAGGCCGGATTCGCTTGGGAAATCGGCCTTTAATGCCTATGTCGGAATGATGGCCAGTACGAACGAAAACATCCCCAACGCCAACGAATATGGCGCCGATTCCATCAAGGTCCTGCGGGGGCTCGATGCGGTGCGCAAGCGCCCCGGCATGTATATCGGCGATACCGACGATGGCTCGGGCCTGCACCACATGGTGTTCGAGGTTTCCGACAACGCGATTGACGAGGCGCTGGCCGGGCACTGCGATCTCGTTCTCATCGAATTGAACCCGGATGGTTCGGTTTCGGTCGAGGACAACGGCCGCGGCATCCCCACCGGCATCCATGCCGAAGAAGGCGTTTCTGCCGCCGAAGTGATCATGACCCAGCTCCACGCGGGCGGGAAGTTCGAGAACACCAGCGACGATAATGCCTACAAGGTTTCCGGCGGCCTCCACGGCGTCGGCGTCTCGGTGGTCAATGCCCTCAGCGAGTGGCTGGAGCTGACGATCTGGCGCGACGGCGAGGAGCACTGGATGCGCTTCGAGCATGGCGACGCGGTCGCCCCGCTCAAGGTCCTTGGCCCCGCTCCGGCAGACGGCAAGGGCGGCGTCAAGAAGGGCACCCGTGTCACATTTGCCGCCAGCCACGACACGTTCAAGAACGTGCTCGAGTTCGATTTCGACAAGCTGGAGCACCGCTACCGCGAACTGGCGTTCCTCAATTCCGGCGTGCGCATCCTGCTGCGCGACAAGCGGCACGAGGAAGTGGCCGAGCACGATCTCTACTATGTCGGCGGCATCGGCGCGTTCGTGCAGTACCTCGATCGCAACAAGTCGCCCCTGATGCCCGAGCCGATCGCCATTTCCGCGAGCCGCGACGGCGTGGGCATCGATGTCGCGCTCGAGTGGAACGACAGCTACTACGAAAACGTCCTCGCCTTCACCAACAACATCCCGCAGCGCGATGGCGGCACGCACCTCGCTGCCTTCCGCGCGGCGCTGACGCGGACGCTGAACGGCTATGCCGACCGTTCGGGCATGCTGAAGAAGGAGAAGGTCAGCCTTACGGGCGATGACATGCGCGAGGGGCTGACCGCGATCGTTTCGGTCAAGCTGCCGGACCCCAAGTTTTCGAGCCAGACGAAGGACAAGCTGGTCAGCTCCGAAGTGCGCCAGCCGCTCGAAAGCCTGATGGCCGACAAGATGAGCGAATGGCTGGAGGAAAACCCTGCCCACGCCCGCGCCGTGATCCAGAAGGTGATCGACGCCGCCGCCGCGCGCGAAGCCGCCAAGAAGGCGCGCGAACTGACCCGGCGCAAGGGCGCGATGGACATTGCCAGCCTGCCCGGCAAGCTGGCCGATTGCCAGGAGCGCGATCCCGCCAAGTGCGAGCTGTTCCTCGTCGAGGGTGACAGCGCCGGCGGCTCGGCCAAACAGGGGCGTGATCGGCACTTCCAGGCGATCCTGCCGCTCAAGGGCAAGATCCTGAATGTCGAGCGGGCGCGGTTTGACCGGATCATCGGTTCGAAGGAAGTCGGCACGCTGATCCAGGCCATGGGCACCGGCATCCGCGATGAATTCAACCTCGGCAAGTTGCGCTATCACAAGATCGTGATCATGACCGACGCCGACGTCGACGGCGCGCATATCCGCACGCTGCTGCTCACCTTCTTCCACCGCCAGATGCCCGAGATCATCCGCGAAGGTCACCTCTTCATCGCGCAGCCGCCGCTCTACAAAGTGGCCAAGGGGCGCAGCGAGGTCTACTTGAAGGACGGCCCGGCGCTCGATCGCTACCTTGTCGAGGCGGGGCTGGCGGGTCGCATGCTGGAAACCGCGGGCGGCGCGCGCAGCGGGGCGGACCTTGCCGGCCTTGTCGAGCACGCGCTGCGGCTGCGCAACCTGATGGCCTTCGCGCCCAAGCGTTACGATCCCACGATCATCGAGGCGCTGGCGCTGGCAGGCGCGCTCGATCCCGAGATGACGGCAGAAGCGCGCGAGGCAGCGCTCGCGGCCAGCGTGCGCTGGATGGACCGCGGTGAGCGCGAAGCCCGCTGGACCGCGCGCGTGGCGCCTGACGGCGGCTACCAGATCGAGAAGCTGTGGCGCGGGGTGACCGACAATCACACGATCGAGGCGGGCTTCCTCGCCAGTGCCGAAGCGCGCAAGCTCGCCCGCCTCGCCGGTGAGCACGCCGAAGTCTATGCCACCCCGGCGCGGCTGGTGCGGAGCAGCGCTGTCGCGGCCGAGCCGGAGCCCGAAGTCAGCGCCGAAGAGCAGGAAGGCGAAGCCGAAACTGCCGCACCGGTGCGCGCCGCAGCCAAGGAAGGGGCGGGGATCACCCGGCCTTCCGAACTCCTAGCGCAAGTGCTGGCGGCGGGCCGCAAGGGCCTCTCCATCTCGCGCTACAAGGGTCTGGGCGAGATGAACGCCGATCAGCTGTGGGAGACCACGCTCGATCCCACCCAGCGCTCGCTGCTGCAGGTGAAGATGGAAGACGCCGACGTGACCGACGAGATCTTCACCCGCCTGATGGGCGACGTGGTCGAGCCGCGCCGCGACTTCATTCAGGAAAATGCACTCAACGTGGCGAACCTGGACATTTGATGGCGGGCGCTACTCTGGCCGAGATCCCGTGGGATCAGGCCGCGACGATGATCGACCTCGAAGGCCGCGTGCCGATCATCGGCACGATCCGCGAATGCGCGATGCACTTCGCGCTCTACAAGCCGCACGCGCGGGAGAAAGCGCGTTTGCTGCTGACGGTGCCGGTCCACCGCGAGGGCCGGGCGACGCGGACGTGGCTGCTGGAGCCGGGAGAGATCGCGGTGCTGGCGGAGAGACTCAAGGAAGCAGAGTAGACGCAAGGGCCATCGCCCTTGCACACCGGGCGTTTAGGGATTTACGCACCACCTAAACCCGTTCGTGCCGAGCCCCTCGACAAGCTCGGGATAAACTGCGGGGCGAAGCCCCGAAGTCGAGACACTAAGCGCGGCGTGAGGTGTCTCGACTTCGCTCGACACGAACGGGATGAGGGGCAACCCGGATTTAATTCTCTGATGCCATTTGTGTGGCGATGGAAATGGTCTTCCTCATTGCCGGACAGGCGCTGTGCCTCTTCTGCCTGTGGGTGCTGGCGCGCCGCGACTTCGTGCGGCTGACGCGCCCTGCGCTACGGGTGGAGGGGGTGGTGGCGGGCTATCGCTCGATCTGGGACGAAGGCGCGTGCAGCTATGCGCCGGTCTATCGCTTTACCAGCGAGGGCGGCGAGCACGAGGTGATCGAGGCAATTTACGGCCCGGTGAAGAAGCCAGCGGTGGGTACGGGCGTCTCGCTCTGCCATCCCGCCGGCCGCCCCGATCTGGCGCAAGTGCCGCGGCCGCTCTTGTGGCTTGCGGTCTATGCACTGCTGGCGGGGCTGGACGCGGTGCTGCTGGCGAAGATGCTGGGGTGGTTGCCGGAGTAGGCTTGTCTGCCGGATTTCCGGGCCTGTTGGATTTGGGGGCACGGGGGAGCAGCGGCTGGCAGCGAGGGGAGATCGCGCGACCGGTGCGGCGCCTGCATGACTTCCTTGAAGGAATTCGCTGCGGGATGGGACGCCGGGTGCTGCATCGTTTGCGAGTGGCCGGATGGGGCAGGTCCTGACCCGGCTCAGCCTGGGAAGATCAGCGTCCGGATACCGGGGGCGGCTCGCATACTAGCCGGCATCCTGCGGTGTTTTCACACCCATGGGCACTGATTGCGCTGGCGCGGTAGATGCCTGGCCAAGGTCTTGGGAGAACGTCCCGCCTTTAACCCGCAGCCCGCACCGGTCGCGCTGGCCCTATGCGCGTGGCTTCGGACCAGAGGAGCGAGGGCAAGGCCGGCCTAGCCTGCTCCCGATCTGGGTGGGGCGTATAACCTATTTGGTTTGTTTTGTCAAGCGGGCCGAACGAGTTGCCGCTTCTCAGTTATTTGGTGAGACACCGAGACCGATGCGACACGAGTTCAGATATAACCTTCCATCGTAGCCTTCTTCTTTAAGTCCAGTGATATTCCACCAAGTGATCTCTCGACAACAAATCCCTTCGTTATAAGGGCCCTGAGAGCTGTGTCGAAGTTGGCGACGTTCTTGCAAAAGTGATTCTTCAATGTTTCAGGCGAAGTCGCCTTTGTATTCCAAAATTTTTTTCGATACATCGCTGCAAGTATTTGGCGTGCATCGACATTCAAATCTAGATGTGATGATATGCCAATTAGAGAGTCATCAAGGCTCTGCAAGATATTTTCGGGCGGTGAGATACCAAAGTAATGGCTGTGTGTCTCTCTCACCGTAGAGATGTCAGATGATCCGATTAGAACAACTTCATAACCATCTTCTGATTTGTAAATCTTCTCAAAGTCAGCATACTTCTTTATCGCTATATCGGGATCCCTGTCCACCTCATCCCATAGAACGAAATTTCCAGAATTCCAGTCAAATATAAGTATCCAATTATTTAAACTTTGACGGCGGCCTTTTTCTACTGAACCAAGCGTCTTAATAACATCTTCATCAATGAAACTTGACAGTGACCTTGAGAGCTTGTGAGAGTTGACAATTGCCTCTGCATCAAGTCTTTTTTTCTCAAAATCCAGTCTATTTATACCAGCGATAGAGTTGTGATTTTCAACTTCATAAAATATATCTGAAAGAAATCGAAAATACTCAAGGAGTTCTGGAGGACCCTCTCCCTCTTTGAGAAATGTTTGGGTGATGATTGATGTCTTCTCAATGTTTTCAGCCCAGTAATGCTGAATTCGACTGCGAATCTGTAGTTCAAGAGTCGCCTCTTCGCACAATATCAATTTGTGAACGGCTCTGTAGCCCGTCAAGTCACGGCCGCGTTCACGGTAATCAGTTGTTCTCTTGACCGATATCTTAGACGAACTTCGTATCTGATCATCCAAAAAATTGTTCAGATCATCGACGGCTTTATTATCAGCTACGATAATTCGGAGTCCACCAATATCTTGCAGCTGACTCAAGCGCGTCCTTAGACGGCGCAACTTTCGCGCGATCTGCGGTTTGCGCTTAAGGCGTTGTGCAATATAATATGATTTACCGTATTCAGTTAGCCATCTTTGAATTGTTGAAGTCGTTTCGGTAAGAGGAGAAAGATGGCGAGCCCGATACTGGTCGAATACCTCCTCAAGTTGAAGGAATTCAAATGTTTCCGGATCTGGTGGTCGCGCGATAGCTTGACCAGCTCTATCAATCTGACTCTTCGAAAGACGAGCTGGCAAACTTATCACTCCGCCGCGATCCCCGCCGCCTTGAACATATCCGCCTCGGGCTCTTCCACCAGCTCGTTCGCCGGCTCCGCCGACTTGGCCTTGCGGCGCGAGTCGAAGCTCGACCAGACGGTGTTCCAATCACCGCGGGTGGCGGCCTTGGAGTATTCGGTGGCGCGGGTTTCGAAGAAGTTGGCGTGTTCGACGCCGTTGAGCAGCGGGGTGAGCCAGGGGAGGGGGTGTTCCTCGATCATGTAGATCGGCTGGAAGCCTAGCTGGCCGAGGCGCCAATCGGCGATGTAGCGGATGTACTTCTTGATTTCCTTGGGGCTCATGCCCGGGACCGGACCCTGCTCGAAGGCGAGATCGATGAAGGCGTCCTCTAGGCGGACGGTCTTCTGGCAGCAATCGATGATGTCTTCCTTCACCGCCTTGGTGAGGCAGCCGCGCTCCTGCACGAAGGCGTGGAACAGCTTGGTGATGCCTTCGCAGTGGAGCGATTCGTCGCGCACCGACCACGAGACGATCTGGCCCATGCCCTTCATCTTGTTGAAGCGCGGGAAATTCATCAGCATGGCGAAGCTGGCGAAGAGCTGCAGGCCCTCGGTAAAGCCGCCGAACATCGCGAGCGTGCGGGCGATATCCTCATCGGAATCGACGCCAAACTGCTGCAGGTAATCGTGCTTGGCGCGCATTTCCTCGTATTCGAGGAACATCGCGTACTCGCTTTCGGGCATGCCGATGGTGTCAAGCAGGTGCGAGTAGGCGGCGATGTGCACCGTCTCCATGTTGGAGAAGGCGGCGAGCATCATCTTGACCTCGGTCGGCTTGAACACGCGGCCATACTTGTCGTGGTAGCAATCCTGCACCTCGACGTCGGCCTGGGTGAAGAAGCGGAAGATCTGGGTGAGCAGGTTGCGCTCGTGGTCCGAGATCTTCTGCGCCCAATCGCGGCAATCCTCACCCAGAGGAACTTCCTCGGGCATCCAGTGGATCTGCTGCTGGCGCTTCCAGAAATCGTAGGCCCAGGGATATTCGAAGGGCTTGTAGGAGCTGCGGGCTTCAAGAAGGGACATGGGACAGATCCTGTTGGGCAAGAGATTGATATGGGAATCGCGGCGCTGCGGCGTAAGCCGCGCCAAAGGGTAAACGCATGGAATAGCGCAAAGTCGCGGTACGGCGCCTGGAACGACCGGGCTGGCGGCGCGTTATGCGTCTGAGGACGCGTGCCCTTCCGGCTGCGCGGCCCGACCACAATCCCGGAGAACCATCATGTCCAATCCCATCGCCGCACAAATCCGCGAGCACATGGAAGTCATCGGCGCAGACGGCGTGCATGTCGGCACGGTCGATCATGTCGACGGTGACCGCATCAAGCTGACGAAGAAAGACAGCAGCGCCGGGATCGAAGGGGAAGCCCATCAGGGCCACCATCACTATCTCTCGCTCGGGCTGGTTGCCGGAGTGGAGGGCGACAAGGTGCGCCTCTCCGCCAATGGCGATGTGGCTTACTCGATGGAAGAGGAAGGCTGAGGATCCCGCATATCCGGCCGCAGCCCCGTTCGAGGTTGCGGCCGGGCGGTGTGCTATTTCCAGAACCAGGTGGGCTTGAGGCCGCGACCCGCGCGGTTGCGCCACATCTGGATATACATCAACAGGCCTGATAAGCTGAAGAAGATCATCGCGAAGCCCGAAAGCGTGGCGATGACCACGCCCACCGGCCCGAAGCTCTCCCCCGAATGCAGGTGATGCAGCAGCCCGACCAGCGCGCGCGGATCGCCCGGCCTGGGCTTGGGCCGGCACAGGTAGTCTGGCGGGCAGACGAATGTGGGCTTCGCGGCGGTTTGCTCTGCCTTGGGTTTCCCGCCCTCGCCGCCCGCAAACAGCGGCACGATCTGGCTGAGCGTTCCCGTCACCGCGATCCACAGCAGGAACACCCCGAAGAACACCGAGATCCAGCGGTGAAACTTGCGCATTGATAGAGCCTTCCTGATATTGCAATTCACTCGCAACAATAGAAGGGCGATGGATCATTGCGCAAGCAGGCATCGTGTCGCGAATTGTACGCCGCCCGAAGCGCTGCTGCACGCACCGCGCCGGGAGGGCGCGGCGGGCTTCGAGAAAGGGCGGACGATCCGGCATGATGTGCCTTTGGGGACTGGATGGGCGTGACGCTTGAGGCGGGGCCTCACTGGCAGGCGAGGCATTCCTCGTAGTCGGTCGGGCTCGCGAGTTCGATCACCGGGGCGACGGCGGTGTTGTCCGCCTCCACACCGCCGGCAAAGCCAGCGCGCTGCACCGACTTCGAGCGGAGGTAGTAGAGCGACTTGATGCCCTTTTCCCACGCCTGGAAGTGCAGCATCATCAGGTCCCACTTGTCGACATCGGCGGGGATATAGAGGTTCAGCGACTGGGCCTGGTCGATGTAGGGCGTGCGGTCCGCCGCGAATTCGAGCAGCCAGCGCTGGTCGATCTCGAAGCTGGTCTTGTAGACGGCCTTTTCCTCCGGCGAGAGGAAATCGAGGTGCTGGACCGAACCGCCGCGCTCGAGGATCGTGTTCCACACGTTGGTCGAATCCTTCGACTTCGTCTGGAGCAGCTTCTCGAGATAGGGGTTCTTCACCACGAAGCTGCCCGAAAGCGTCTTGTGGGTGTAGATGTTGGCCGGGATCGGCTCGATGCAGGCGGACGTGCCGCCGCAGATGATCGAGATCGACGCGGTGGGCGCAATCGCCATCTTGCACGAGAAGCGCTGCATCACGCCCATGTCCGCCGCATCGGGGCATGCGCCGCGTTCCTGCGCGAGGAGCAGCGAAGCCTCATCCGCACGAGACGCGATGTGCCTGAACATCTTGAGGTTCCACGCCTTGGCCATGGCGCTTTCGAAGGCGATGCCCTTCTGCTGCAGGAACGAGTGGAAGCCCATCACGCCCATGCCGACCGAACGCTCACGCATCGCCGAATACTTGGCGCGGGCCATCTCGTCCGGCGCGCGGTCGATGTAGTCCTGCAGCACGTTGTCGAGGAAGCGGAGGACGTCCTCGATGAAGCTCTCGTCCTTGTTCCACTCGTCCCAGGTTTCGAGGTTGAGCGAGGAGAGGCAGCACACCGCGGTGCGATCATTGCCGAGGTGGTCGCGCCCGGTGGGCAGCGTGATTTCCGAGCACAGGTTCGAGGTCGAGACCTTGAGCCCGAGATCGCGGTGATGCTTGGGCATCATGCGGTTCACCGTGTCGTTGAACACGATGTAGGGCTCACCCGTGGCGAGGCGGGTTTCGACGAGCTTCTGGAACAGCGAGCGCGCATCGACGGTGCCGCGCACCGAGCCATCCTTGGGGCTGCGCAGGTGGAATTCAGTGCCATCGCGCACCGCTTCCATGAACTCGTCGGTCAGCAGCACGCCGTGGTGAAGGTTGAGCGCCTTGCGGTTGAAATCGCCCGAGGGCTTGCGGATCTCGAGGAACTCCTCGATTTCCGGGTGCGACACATCGAGATAGCAGGCAGCCGAACCGCGGCGCAGCGAGCCCTGGCTGATCGCAAGGGTGAGGCTGTCCATCACGCGGACGAAGGGGATGATCCCGCTGGTCTTGCCATTGAGGCCGACGCTCTCCCCGATGCCGCGGACCTGGCCCCAGTAGGTGCCGATGCCGCCGCCGCGGCTGGCGAGCCAGACGTTCTCGTTCCAGGTGCCGACGATGCCTTCGAGGCTGTCAGACACCGAGTTGAGGTAGCACGAGATGGGGAGGCCGCGCCCGGTGCCGCCGTTCGAAAGCACGGGGGTGGCCGGCATGAACCAGAGCTTCGAGATGTAGTCGTAAAGCCGCTGCGCGTGGTCCTGATCATCGGCATAAGCATCAGCAACGCGCGCGAAGAGATCCTGATAGCGCTCGCCAGGCAGCAGATAGCGGTCGTCCAGCGTGTCCTTGCCGAAATCGGTGAGCAGGGCATCGCGGGCATGATCGGTTGCGATCGTGAAACGGCGCGCGTTGATTGTCTTGGAATCCGAGACGGGCTTCACCGCCGCGGCGAGCGCGCTTGCGGCACCTGCGGTCATCGCCGCCACCAGCGCTTCGCTGCCCTTATCCTCCGCACTCATGCCGATTGCCTTTCCACCTGCAGGGGCCGGGCTGCTGGTGAGGCCCAGCTCGCTCTGGCCGAAATCTTCACGACCCGTACCGTCCTGCTCCACGACGCCGTCACCAGTCCTGAAATCCACGCCACAACCCCTGTTCATCTTTGAGGGGCCCTCCGGATCAACCGAATCAGGCCCGCGAAATCCATCATACGCCTCGCGGAACAAAAGGAGAATATTTCATTCCCCTCGGGCCTCGCGCGGGCGCCCGTCACCAAGGTCAAGACCAGAGGCGGCGGCAGGACAGCCACCGTTGCCGCGAGCTAACTGCCCGCTGCGCCACTGAAACTAGGTTTAGAGGTTCCCCCGGGACCCGACCACTACCTATAGTGCCTCAACCGGAATCAGACACAAGAGGGTAAACACCCACTTATCGATTCGGCTCGTCGCACGTACGATTCGTTTCATCGTCATGACAGTCATGCTGCAGCGCAGCGACGCGTGCGGAAACCGTCATTTCAAGTCCCAATCGGCGCTCGCAAAAAAAATTCCGGGCCTTCAACCGATCTTGTGGACAAGATCGCTGTCCATACCCTTCACCATCTTTGCCACTCGATTATCCACTGGCGCGTAGGGCACCGCGCGCGATATGCGTCGCAGCGGTTGCAATGGTGGAGAAGACGCGTGTTCAAGCTTATCTCGATCGTTGTCAGCGGCTTGTTGGTGGGCCTCGCCGCGCGGTACCTTTATCCCGGCACTGTCCCGATGGGCCTTGGCCGGACGATCCTGCTTGGCATTGCCGGCTCGCTGGTGGCGGGGCTGGCGGCGGGCTGGGGCAGCAAGGATGGCGGCGGCGTGAGCCGCGCCGGATGCATTGCCTCGGTGCTCGGGGCGATGGTGCTGATCTTCATCGGGCGGCATTTGTAGGGGGGGCGGGCTGCGCCTGACCGCTCTGGATTCCTGCCTGCGCGGGAATGATGAGGGTAGGTAGGTTCGCGGGAATGACGAAGGATGGGTAGGGCGCGGGAATGACGAGGGTCGGGCGGGCGGGCTCAGGCCCTCCGCCCGCCCTCAGTCCGGCACCAGCACCGTGTCGCGCGCGGCGGGCTGGGTCTGGGGGTAGTCCTCGTTGAAGTGCAGCCCCCGGCTCTCGCGCCGGGCGCGCGCGCTTTTCACGATGAGTTCGGCAGTCTGGAGCAGGTTGCGCAGCTCGATCAGGTCCGCCGTCACGCGGAAATTGCCGTAGTAGTCGTTGACCTCGCCGTTGAGCAGCTTGATGCGGTGCGCCGCGCGTTCGAGGCGCTTGTTGGTGCGCACGATGCCGACATAGTTCCACATGAAGCGCCGGAGCTCGGTCCAGTTCTGCTTGATGACGACTTCCTCATCGGAATCCGACACGCGGCTTTCATCCCACGGCCTGAGCGCGGGCGGCGGCGGAAACGCGTCCCACCGCGCGAGGATGTCGTTCGCGGCGGCATCGCCGAACACGAAGCATTCGAGCAGGCTGTTGGAAGCAAGCCGGTTGGCACCGTGGAGCCCGCTCTCCGAGCATTCGCCCACGGCATAGAGCCCGTCGAGATCGGTGCGGCCGGCCAGATCGATCAGCACGCCGCCGCAGGTGTAGTGCTGCGCAGGCACGACCGGGATCGGTTCCTTCGTCATGTCGATGCCGAGGCCGAGCAGCCGCTCGTAGATGTTGGGGAAGTGGCCGCGGACGAACTCCGGGTCCTTGTGGCTGATATCGAGGTGGACGTAATCGAGCCCGAGGCGCTTGATCTCATGGTCGATCGCGCGGGCGACGATATCGCGCGGGGCCAGTTCCTCGCGCGGGTCGAAGCGCGGCATGAAGCGCTCGCCGCCGCCCGGCACGCCCGGCGGGAGCTTGAGGTGCCCGCCTTCGCCGCGCACGGCCTCGGTGATCAGGAAGTTCTTGACCTCGAGGTTGTAGAGGCAGGTCGGGTGGAACTGCATGAATTCCATGTTGGAGACGCGGCAGCCCGCGCGCCAGGCCATGGCGATGCCGTCTCCGGTCGCGCCGCGCGGGGCGGTGCTGAAGAGATAGGTGCGGCCCGCGCCGCCTGTGGCAAGGATCGTCGCGCGCGCGGCAAAGCATTCAACGCGGCCGCTGCGGGTATCGAGCGCGTAGACGCCCCAGACCCGGCCGCTGCCGTTCTGGTCGCTGGTGTGGTCGGCGCGGTGCCGGTCGGTCACGAGGTCGATCGCCACCATGTCGGGGCGCAAGGTGATGTTGGGGTGGGCCTTGGCGGCGGCAATCAGCGCCTGCTGGACCGCCCAGCCGGTGGCATCGTCAACGTGGACGATGCGGCGGTGCGAGTGGCCGCCCTCACGCGTCAGGTGCAGGGCGCCCGAATCGGCATTGAACGGCACGCCGAGATCGGCGAGCCGGCGAATCGCCTCCGGCGCGTTCTCGACCACGAACTCGACCGTGTCGCGCCGGTTGAGGCCGGCCCCTGCCACCATAGTGTCGCGGATGTGATCGTCGAAGGTATCGCCTTCGTCGAGCACGGCGGCAATGCCGCCCTGCGCCCAGGCCGTCGATCCGCCGTCAAGCGCGCCTTTGGCCAGCACGAGGACGCGGCAGCGTTCGGCCAGCACCAGTGCTGCGGTTAGTCCGGCAGCACCGGAGCCGACGATCAGCACATCGGGCATGACATCGGGGCTGGACATGTCGGCGGTGCTCATGACCCAGCCCGGGGCGCATCAGGAATACGATCGATCACGCGCCTTCCTTGCCCGTCCGCGCGGCGTTTGGGAAGCCTCAAGCGAATCGCCCCTAAAGGTAAATCCTTAGTACCAAACCAATTTGAGCGTTTGTTTCTGCACCTGCGAAATGGTATCTCTTTAACGACCCAGCGCTCTCCTGAGGGATACCGGAAATGTTCTGGCGCCTGCCCTTCTGCCTGTTCAATCGACACCGTTCCGATCCGTCCACGGTGAAGTGGAACGGCAGCCGCCATGTGGGAATCTGCCGCGATTGCAAGCGATCTGTCCGCAGGTCCGGCCGGGGCTACTGGAAGCTTTTCAGCGATCAGGTAGATGCCTGAAATCAGATAGTTAGCTGGAAAACCAGCCCCCGATGCGCCTTCAGAGGATCGCGCTTGCCGGGGCACTCGTCAACTTGACGAAGACATCTTCCAGGTCGGCCTCGTCGGTTGAAACATCGACAATCCCATAGCCCAGCGACTGGACGAGCGCGAGTACATCGCCTGCGTTCATGCGGTCCTTGTTATAGGTCACGCGCAGTTCGCGCTCGCTCGAAACGACGCTCTTGACGAAGTCCGGATGTTGCGGCGCAGCATCAATCGCGCGGTCGAGCGTAAGTACCACAATCTTCTCGCGCATCATGCCCACCAGCTCGCGCGTGGGCTTGTCGGTAATCAGCCGCCCGTGGTTGATGATCGCGATGCGATCGCACAGCTGCTCGGCTTCCTCGAGGTAATGCGTGGTAAGGACGATGGTAACACCCTGATTGTTAAGATCGACGACCAGCTCCCAGAGCAGGCGCCTCAGTTCCACGTCGACGCCCGCAGTCGGCTCGTCGAGCACGAGGATCGGCGGGGTGTGAACCATCGCCTTGGCGATCAGCAGGCGGCGCTTCATGCCGCCGGAGAGCGAGCGGGCATAGGCATTGGCCTTGTCCGCCAGATGAACCGACTGCAGGAGTTCGAGCGAACGGCGTGCAGCGGCCGGTACGCCATAGAGGCCGGCCTGGATATCGAGCACCTCGAGCGGCGTGAAGAACGGATCGAACACGATCTCCTGCGGCACGATCCCGATCGAGGCCTTGGCGTTGCGCGGCTCCCGGTCGATGTCGAAACCCCAGATCTCGACCGTGCCGGACGATTTCATCACGAGCCCGGCAAGGGTGTTGATCAGCGTGGATTTGCCCGCGCCGTTGGGGCCGAGCAGGCCGAAGATCTGGCCCTGCGGCACATCGAAGCTGACTCCGCCCAAGGCGAGTTTGCCTTCGCCCGACTTGCTGCCGGCGGGCGCGTAGCGCTTGACGAGATCACGGATGCGGATGGCGGGGATGGTGCTCATGGCTTTCTCCCTGCCCCTTGATGCGCGCGGCGTAAAGGGGGCCCAATTCAAAGCGGACAGGGCAGTGCGCGTGCAACCACTCGCCAAACCACCGACTTGTCGGCGCGGCGGCGGTTTGCTATCCGCCGGGGCCATGAGCACGCCCAACGCCATTGGCACCACTCCCGAGACTGTCCTGACCACCAGCACGCGTGTGCGCTGCGATGGCGCGGACGGTATCCGCGGCGGCGCGGCTCTGGGCCATCCCCGCGTGTGGATCGAGATCGACGAACGTGGCTATGCGGAATGCGGCTATTGCGACCGCCGTTTCGTGCTGAAGGGCGGGCCAGCTGATCATGGGGCAGACGTCGGCTGATTAATCCCGTTGGCATCGCGTGGCGGGGCTGCCTATATCCCTGCCCATGACGAACCTGCTTGATCCCCGCTCATTGCTCTATCGCCCCGGCCTGCTGACCCCTGATGAGGCAAAGCGGCTGACCGCCACGGCGCTCGGGGCCTGCGAGGATGGCGAGCTTTACCTCCAGTTCATCGCCAGCGAGAGCTTCGGCTTCGATGATGGTCGCTTGAAGACCGCGGATTATTCGCGCGATGCCGGGTTCGGTCTGCGCGGGGTTTCGGGCGAGATGACCGGCTTTGCTCATGCGAACGAGATTTCCGCCGCCGCGATCGCGCGCGCCGGGGAAACGCTCAAGCTGCTCGATCCGGCGAAAGGCGCAGCCGCTGCGCCGCCGCGCCAGAACAACCGCCACCTTTACACCGATGCCTCGCCGCTCGATGCGATCCCCTTCGCGGCCAAGGTCAAGCTGCTCGAGACGATCGATGCAGCGGCGCGGGCGCGCGATCCGCGTGTGGTACAGGTTTCGGCGAGTCTTTCCGCAAGCTGGTCGGTGGTCGAAATCGTGCGCGCGGATGGCATGATCGCGCAGGATGTGCGGCCGCTGGTGCGGCTCAATGTCTCGATCGTCGCGGAATCGGGCGGTCGGCGCGAAACGGGCAGCTTCGGCATCGGCGGGCGGCGGCTTTATGACGATCTGTTCGAGCCGGCCACCTGGAACCGCGCGATCGATACTGCGCTGGCGCAGGCGCTCGTCAATCTTGAATCGGTCGATGCTCCGGCGGGCGAAATGACCGTGCTGCTCGGCCCCGGCTGGCCCGGCGTGCTGCTGCACGAGGCAGTCGGACACGGCCTCGAAGGCGATTTCAACCGCAAGGGGACCAGCGCTTTCTCGGGCCGGATCGGCGAGCGGGTGGCGGCGCCGGGCGTGACCGTGGTCGACGACGGCTCGATCCCCGGGCGGCGCGGTTCGTTGACGATCGACGATGAAGGCACGCCGACCGAGGAAACCGTGCTGATCGAGGACGGGATCCTCAAGGGCTATATCCACGACCGCATGAGCGCGCGGTTGATGGGCTTTGCCCCCACCGGCAACGGGCGCCGCGAGAGTTATGCCCATGCGCCGATGCCGCGCATGACCAACACCTTCATGCGCGGCGGCGGCGATGATCCGGCTGAGCTGCTCTCGCGCGTCAAGAACGGCATTTTCGCGAAGGCCTTCGGCGGCGGTCAGGTCGATATCACCAGCGGCAAGTTCGTGTTTTCCTGCACCGAGGCCTACCGCGTCGAGAACGGCAAGCTGGGCGCGCCGATCAAGGGCGCAACCCTGATCGGTGACGGGCCGAGCGTGCTGACGCGCGTGACCGGGATCGGCCATGACATGGCGCTCGACGAGGGCGTGGGGGTCTGCGGCAAGGGCGGGCAAAGCGTGCCGGCCGGCGTCGGCCAGCCGACCCTGCTGGTCGAGGGGCTGACCGTGGGCGGCACGGCCTGACGGGCTTACCGCCGGTTCGCCCGCTAGTCTCACAATGAGACCCTAGGGAAACTACGTAATTGGCGAAAGAGCCGCGCCTTGGTTTACGCAGCCCTCAGGAAAACTACAGTCAGCGACGGTTAAGACGGCGCGGCGCAAGCTGGTCGATGACCAGAACGAGAAGGGGAACATCATGAACCGCATTGTCACCAAGCTAGGATTCGCTGCCGCTGCCGGTGCGTTGATGCTGGCTGGCACCGCCGTCGATGCCCGCCCCCGCCTTACTGGCGAGGAACAGCTCGCCAAGCTGCTCGAAGGGCGCGTTGCCGGCAAGCCGGTCGATTGCATCACGCTGCCCAATGTCCAGTCGTCGAGCGTGATCGACAAGACGGCGATCGTCTACGGCAGCGGCAGCACGATCTACGTGCAGCGGCCGAAGACCGGCGCAGAAACGCTCGATTCGAACGATATTCTCGTCACCCAGCTGACCACCTCGCAGCTGTGCAGCATCGATACGGTGCAACTGCGCGATCGCAACGGCGGGTTCTGGCGCGGGTTCGTCGGGCTGGACAAGTTCGTGCCCTATACCCGGCCGGCCAAGGTCGCGTTGGCGAACTGATCTCGCCCGATTGATTCTGGCACGCAGCCGGCGGTATGGAGCCAGGCATGACAGCCTCGCTCCAACCGCTCCTGCGTCTCGCCATATCTGAAGACACCGCTGCCCTTGCCGATCTGGCACGGCGCGCGGTCAGTGCGAAATTCCAGCATCTCTACAAGCCGGAAGACTTCGCGACCTTCATGGATAGCGCGCACAGCGATGCCAAGGTTGCGAAGGAAATCGCCGATCCCGGCATGCGCGTGGCGGTGATCGAGGAAGGTGGAGCGCTGGTCGCGTTCTGCAAGCTGGTGCTCAAGAGCACGCTGCCCGCCGAGTACAGCGAGGCCAGCGCACCGCTGGAATTGAAGCAGCTCTATACCGATCCGGAGCGGATCGGCGGCGGGCTGGGCAAGCGGCTGATGGATTGGGCGCTGGAAACGGCGCACGAGGTGGGTGCAGACGAGATACAGCTCACCGTCTACAGCGAGAACCCCGAGGCGCAGCGGTTCTACCAGCGCTACGGCTTTGCCAAGATCGCGGACATCGAATTCTGGGTGGGCAATCACTGCGATCCGGAATTTCTCTATGCCAGGCCGCTGGTACGCGAAGACCATGGCCTTGCCGGGGCCGAACAGGTATAAGCCGCCTCATGTCATCCGTACGCCCCTGGCGCGATATCGCGCGCCGCAAGAGCCGCCAGATCATGGTTGGGTCCGTTCCCGTTGGCGGTGATGCGCCGATCACGGTGCAGACCATGACCAACACGCTGACCAGCGATCCCGTCGCCACGATCAACCAGATCCGCCGCTGCGAGGACGCGGGGGCGGATATCATCCGCGTTTCGTGCCCCGATGTGGAAAGCACCGCAGCGCTGGGCAAGATCGTGCGCGCGGCGCGCATCCCGATCGTGGCGGACATCCATTTCCACTACAAGCGCGCGCTGGAAGCGGCAGACGCGGGCGCGGCCTGCCTGCGCATCAACCCCGGCAACATCGGGTCGAGCGAGCGCGTCGCCGAAGTGGTCCGCGCAGCCAAGGCCAACGGCTGCGCGATCCGCATCGGGGTGAATGCCGGCAGCCTCGAAAAGGACCTCCTCGAAAAGTACGGCGAGCCGTGCCCCGAGGCGCTGGTGGAATCGGCGCTCGATCACATCAAGCTGCTGCAGGACCACGATTTCCACGAATACAAGGTGGCCGTGAAGGCCTCCGACGTCTTCCTCGCGGTCGCCGCCTACATGGGTCTGGCCGAAGCGGTCGATTGCCCGCTGCACCTCGGCATTACCGAAGCGGGCGGGCTGATCGGCGGCACAGTCAAGTCCTCCATCGGCCTCGGCAGCCTCCTCTGGGCGGGCATCGGCGATACGCTGCGCGTTTCGCTTTCGGCCGAGCCCGAAGAGGAAGTGCGTGTCGGCTTCGAGATCCTCAAGTCGCTCGGCCTGCGCACGCGCGGCGTGCGCGTCGTCTCCTGCCCCAGCTGCGCGCGGCAGGGCTTCGACGTGATCCGCACGGTGGAGGCGCTGGAAAGCCGCCTCAGCCATATCAAGACGCCGATCTCGCTCTCGGTGCTCGGCTGCGTGGTCAATGGCCCCGGCGAAGCGCGCGAGACCGATGTTGGCCTGACCGGCGGCGGCAATGGCAAGCACATGGTCTACCTCTCGGGGGTGACCGACCACACGGTGCAGAGCGAAGAGATGCTCGAGCACATCGTCGCGCTGGTGGAAGCCAAGGCGGCCGAGATGGAAGCGGCCACGACCGACGCGGGGAAGGCCGAAGTGCCGGCCTGAACCTTGCTTGCGCCGGGCGTCTTGGCGATTCGCTAACTCCTTGGCGGGCAGAATGTTGTCCGTCATGAACCGTTACTTCTTCATCGCAGGCCTGGTGCTGTCCGGTAGCGCGCTGCTGGCGCCGCGGCTGAAGGTCCATACGGAGGCGGATGAGCCGCATGCCAAGCCTGCGCATGTCTCGCCCTGGAGCAAGGACGCGTCCCCGCCAAAGCGCGGCGGGCCGGCCGAAATGGTCGAGATCGTGCGCGATTCGCAGGGGCAGTTTCACCTCGATGTCGACGTCGGCGGGGAGCAGGTGCGCTTTCTCGTCGATACCGGCGCCGATGTGGTGGCGCTGACCGAGGACGACGCTGACCGGTTGGGGCTGAAGCCCGATCCCTCCCAATATCGCCCGATGCTGCAGACGGCCTCGGGCACCGGGATGGCCGCGCCGGTGGAAATCGATCGGCTGACCATCGGCGGGCATGACCTGAACGGGGTGGAGGCGGTCGTGGTCCCGGATCTGCCCGTCAGCCTGCTCGGACAATCGGCGCTGCGGCGGCTGGGGAGCGTGACCTTGAAGGGTGACCGGCTGACCATTGCGGGCTAAGAGCCCGCCCATGACGCTTTCGATCCGCTCCGCCACGCCCCAAGACCTGCCGCTCATCGCCGATCTGATCCGCGCGCTAGCCGATTACGAGAAGCTGGCAGATGCTGTCCGCTTCGACGACGCGGTGCTCGGCGCCAAGCTGTTCGGCGCACGCCCTTATGCCGAAGTGATCATCGGCGAACTGGATGGCACCGCGCAGGGCTTTGCCCTGTTCTTTCACAACTTCTCGACCTTCGAGGGCAAGCCGGGCATCTATCTCGAAGACCTTTTCGTGCGGCCCGAGGCGCGCGGCAGCGGGCTCGGCAAGGCCTTGCTGGCGCGGCTCGCGGCGCTTGCGGTGGAGCGGGACTGCGCGCGGCTCGAATGGTCGGTGCTTGATTGGAACGAGCCGGCAATCGGCTTTTACAAGAAGCTCGGCGCCCGGCTGATGGACGAGTGGACGGTGATGCGGGTGGACGGCGCAGATCTCGCGCGGCTGGGCGCGGAACCGGGCGTAGAGGGTGGAAAATCCGCCTGAAACAGCGTACAAGCAGGCCCTATGACGGGACTGGTGAACAGGCGCGGGCTCATCAAGGGCGCAGCGGCAACGGTTGTTGCCGCCGCTGTGCCGGCCCGCGTCTTCGCCCAGCCCTATAGCGTCTCCGAACAGAACCGCCGTATCCTCGCCGTAGCGCGCGAGCAGGTGCAGCGCATCGGCTCGGTGCTGTGGCGCACCGATATCGTGGGCATCGCCGATTTCGCGCTGCCCTCGGCGATGCCGCGGCTCCATTTCGCCGATCTCGAAAAGGGTGAAGTGCGTTCGTTCCTCGTCGCCCACGGGAAGGGTTCGGACCCGGAGCATGACGGGTTCCTCAAGACCTTCTCCAACGACGTCGGCAGCCTCGCCACTTCGCGCGGCGCGTTCATCACTTACGAGTGGTACAAGGGCAAGTACGGCACCTCGATCCGGCTCGGCGGGATCGACCCCGAAAACAGCAACACGCTCGACCGCGCGATCGTGATGCATCCGGCGTGGTATGCGAACCCCGACATGCTGGAAAAATGGGGCAAGCTGGGCCGCAGCGACGGTTGCTTCGCCATGGCCGAGGCGGATTTCAACGAGGCGCTGTGGCACCTTTCGGGCGGGCGGCTTTTGTATGCAGACCGGCTGGGGATTTATTGAGCGTCTCGCTGTTCCCGCGTGTGCAGGTATGCAGTTCGCTTCTTCCAAACACTTCGTCATTCCCGCGCAGGCGGGAATCCAGGGCCGGGTGGCGCTTGGCCGCTCTGGATCCCCGCCTGCGCGGGGATGACGAGGTGTTGGGGGTTGGGGATGACGAAGGTGGGTGTTGGGGATGACGAAGGTGGGGGTTGGGGATAGCGAGTGGGGTGGGGGATCACGAACGTGGGTTGCCTGCTCGCTGGTCAATCCGTCGGCAATCGCGGGAACCCGAAATCCTCCGCCAGATCGCGCCACTTTGGGTTATCTGCTTCAAACAGGTTGAGCTTCCACGCGCGCTCCCACTTCTGTAGGCGCTTCTCGCGGATGATCGCGTGTTCCATCGTGGCGTGCTGTTCGAACCAGACGAGGCGGTGGGTGCTGTGTCTCTTGGAGAAGCCGCCAAAGGCCCCCTCCCGGTGCTGGTGTATGCGCTGGATGAGGTTTGAAGTTACGCCGATGTAGAGCGTGCCGTTGCGGCGGGATGCCAGCAGATAGACGGTTGGCTGGAAGTCTTGGTGCACCCTGCGCTTCTACGGAACATCTGCCTGCTCCGGAATGGCGCCTGCCGGTTTCCGTTCATTCTCGAACTAACTCTTCGTCATTCCTGCGCAGGCGGGAATCCAGGGCGGCATTGCGCTGTGGGGCCCTGGATCCCCGCCTGCGCGGGGATGACGAAGGGTTGGGGGCAGGGGAGGGCGAAGAGAAGGGTGGGGTTGGGGGCAGGGGAGGGCCGGGAGGCGAGGAGGCAAGCGCGCGCCCTACAGCGGATTGTCCAGCTTGATGATCGCCTCGGTGCTCTTGCGCTGGGTGGTGTGGAGTTCGCGCGGCTTGGTGAAGCTGGCGATCACCGGCGCGTCGCGGTCGTAGATGTCCGGGAAGCTGCGCATCAGGCCGTTCACGTCGCGCGCGACGGTGAAGTAGGTGATGTAGACCGCCCAGGGCTTGGTCATCGGCACCTTGGTGTACTTGCCCGAGAGGTTGTACTGCACCGCCGTTTCGGGCGGCAGGTCGGCGCCGAGGATCGCCATGGTCATCGCCAGTTCGGTCGCGCGTTCGGCGCGGATGCAGCCGTGGCTGAGCGCGCGGGCCGGGAGGGCGAAGAGGTTCCGGTTGGGGGTGTCGTGGATGTAGATCGCGTGCTCGTTGGGCATGTCGAGCTTCACGCGGCCGAGCGAGTTGTTGTCACCCGGCTGCTGCACCACGGTGATCGTGCCATCTGCGTTCTTGGTCGCGACATAGCCTTGCCGCTTGGCCAGCGCCGGGCTGGCGATCAGCTTCTGGCCAAGGCCTTCGCCCACCACGATCGACTGCGGCACCGTCCAGGTCGGGTTGAACACCACGTTCTTGACCTGCTCGGCCAGCTGCGGCGTGGCGGTCTTGCCCGGCTTGCCGACAATCGCGCGGTAAGTGCGGATGATCTTGTTGTTCACCGTGAGCCGGAGCTCCTGCTCGGGCACGTTGATGATGAGGTACTGCAGCCCCATGTCGCGCGCCAGCCAGCGCCAGCGGTCCATGTTGGCTTTGATCATCCCGATCTGGCGCGGATCCTTGGCCTTGGCGAGCATGTCGCGCAGCAGGCCGTAATCGGGGTGCGTGGGATCGAGTGAGGCGAGCACGCCGGGAATGTCATGCGTCTCGGTCGCCTGCGCGAGGAGCTGCGAATTGGGGTGGAGGTCCTGATCGGGATCGATCGCGAACCACTGCACCCGCGCGGGCATCGGCGTGCGCCCGTCGCGCAGGTCTTCGGCGAGCCAGACGAACAGGCGGCTGGCCATCGTATCGAGATCATCGCCCTCGCCCTTGGCGATCTGCGCGGCAAGCTTGGCCGGTTCATAGTCAGCCGGGGTCAGCCCTTCACGGCCAATGTCCTTGATCGCGGCGAGCAGCGCCTGCGCATCGGCAAGGGTCCAGTGCGCCAGAGGCGGCGGCACCGGCTGGAACACGGGCACCGGCGCCGGTGTGCCCGGCGCGGCGGCCTGCGCGGACGGGCTTGCCGCCGGGGCGGACGCGCTGGGCGTCGGCGCGGGCTTGGGGCCATTGACGCTGGCGGCAGGCTTGGCCGGCTGGGCAGCGGCGGTCAGATCGACCGGGCCCTGCTGGGCGGCGGAGGCAGGTGCACCAAGCACGGCCCAGCCGATCGCCGCGGTGCAGAGCATGCCGCTGAGACTGGCCCGATGGATCATACGCATGTGTCTAAGTCTTTCCCTGATTGCCGCCCGGCCACGGGATGATTCCTGCCCGAAGCCGGCGCTGCAATCAAGCAAGCCGGCTGTCTGATTGCTGAATTGGGCTGGTGACCGTGCCTGCATGAGCAGACGGGCCTTTGCGCTTGGCCGGCAGGGTCGCTATGGGCGGGCGATGAAGCGCTCCGCCTCTTTGTTCCCGATACTATCCGCTCTGACCGGCCTTGCCTGCTTCGGCGTGATGGACGGATTCATGAAGATCGCGTCGCTGGCGGTGGGAGCCTACGCTGCGCTGTTCTGGCGCAATCTGGTCGGTTCGCTGATCATGTTTCCGGTCTGGCTCACGCGCGGAAACAAAGATGGCCGCCGCCGCCTGCCCGGGCGCGATGCCATGCGGTTGCACCTCATGCGTTCGGGCGTTTCAGGCGTGATGGCGGTGCTGTTCTTCTATGGCCTTGCGCGCACGCCGGTGGCCGAAGCGATGGCGCTATCATTCGTCGCACCGCTGCTGGCGCTCTATCTTGCGGCGGTGACGCTGGGCGAGGAGCTTTCGCGGCGCGGCGTGGCGGGATCGGTCCTGGCGCTCAGCGGTGTCGGCGTAATCGCTGCGGGCAAGTTCGGCGGGCAGTACAACACCGAAAGCGTGCACGGCCTGATCGCGATACTGCTTTCGGCAGTGCTCTATGCATGGAACCTCGTGCTGCAGCGGCGGCAATCACAACTCGCCGGGCCGGAGGAAATCTCGTTCTTCCAGACGTTCTTCATCTTCTGCCTTCTCGGCATCGGCGCCTGGTGGTTCGCGCCGATGCCGCCGGCGCATATCTGGCTGGTGCTGGCTGCTTCGGCCGTTCTTTCGACCGGCTCGCTGATGCTGCTTGGCTGGGCCTATGCGCGGGCTGAGGCACAAGTGCTGGTCCCGCTCGAATACACGGCCTTCATCTGGGCAGCGCTGACCGGCTGGGTGGTCTTCTCCGAGCCGCTGACACTGCGCACGCTGGCCGGCGTGGTGCTGATCGTCGCGGGCTGCCTCATCGCGCTCAGGCGCAAGCCCGCCGCCGAGGCTGCTGCCGAACGCGCCTGATCGCGGGTGAGCCAAATCCCCTGGACGGGGCCCTGTAACCATCACCTGCGCGCGAGCGAATGGCCGCCGATGGAGCTACGCATTTCATGCGCAGTGCAAGCCTTGACGCGGGGGCCGTCTCGGCGCATCGGGCAGCGTGTCGCGGGGGCGGCTCCGGCGCGGCAAACGGCATCAACTTTAAGGGATTACGCTAAGCCATGACCCAGGTCGGACAGGACACGCTCGGCGCGCGCAGCACGCTAACCGTTGGTGGCAAGGACTACGCATATTACGCGCTCGGCAAAGCCGCGGCGGCTTATGGCGATGTCTCCCGCTTGCCCTTTTCGATGAAGGTCCTGCTCGAAAACCTGCTCCGCTTCGAGGATGGCGGCTTCACCGTTTCGACAGACGATATCAAGGCGCTGGTCGATTGGCAGAAGGATCCCTCCAGCAGCCGCGAAATCCAGTACCGCCCGGCGCGCGTGCTGCTTCAGGATTTCACCGGCGTTCCCTGCGTGGTCGATCTTGCCGCGATGCGCGATGCGATCGCCAAGCTCGGCGGCGATACCAGCAAGATCAACCCGCAGGTGCCCGTGCACCTCGTGATCGACCATTCGGTCATGGTCGACGAGTTCGGACATCCCAAGGCCTTCGAACAGAACGTCGAGATCGAGTACTACCGCAACGGCGAGCGCTATGACTTCCTCAAGTGGGGCTCGAAGAGCCTCGCGAACTTCAAGGCGGTGCCTCCGGGCACGGGCATCTGCCATCAGGTCAACCTCGAACACATCGCGCAGGCGGTGTGGACGAGCGAGGGGCCTGACGGCACGACCGTCGCCTATCCCGATACTTGCGTTGGCACCGACAGCCACACCACGATGATCAACGGCCTCGGCGTGCTGGGCTGGGGCGTCGGCGGGATCGAGGCCGAAGCGGCGATGCTCGGCCAGCCGGTTTCGATGCTGATCCCCGAAGTGGTCGGCTTCAAGTTCACCGGCGAGCTCAAGGAAGGCGTCACCGCGACCGACCTCGTGCTCACTTGCACCAACATGCTGCGCAAGCACGGCGTGGTTGGCCGTTTCGTCGAATACTACGGCCCGGGCCTTGCCTCGCTCACGCTGGCGGACCGCGCGACGCTTGCCAACATGGCGCCCGAATACGGCGCGACCTGCGGCTTCTTCGGCATCGACGACAAGACGCTCGACTACATGCGCCTGACAGGCCGCGAGGAAGACCAGATCGCACTGACCGAGGCCTATGCCAAGGCGCAGGGCTTCTGGATCGATCCCACGATCGAGCCGGTGTTCACCTCGACGCTGGAGCTGGACCTTGGCACCGTGGTGCCGAGCCTTGCCGGGCCGAAGCGCCCGCAGGACCGCGTTTCGCTGCCTGACGTCGATGACGTGTTCAACGCCGACATGGCGAACGTCTACAAGAAGGCGCAGCAGCGCGTGCCGGTCGAGGGCAAGGACTTCGACATCGGCGATGGCGATGTGACCATCGCGGCGATCACCAGCTGCACCAACACCTCGAACCCGGGCGTGCTGGTCGCGGCGGGCCTCGTCGCCAAGAAAGCTAACGAGCTGGGCCTGCGGCCGAAGCCCTGGGTCAAGACCAGCCTTGCGCCTGGCTCGCAGGTCGTGACGGACTACCTCGTCCGCGCCGGGCTGCAGGAGCACCTCGACGCGGTCGGCTTCAACCTCGTCGGCTATGGTTGCACCACTTGCATCGGCAACTCGGGCCCGCTTGCGGAGCCGATCAGCAAGGCGATCAACGACAACGGGCTGGTTGCTGCGGCGGTCATCTCGGGCAACCGCAACTTCGAAGGCCGCGTCTCGCCCGACGTGCGCGCAAACTTCCTCGCCAGCCCGCCGCTGGTGGTCGCCTATGCGCTCAAGGGCACGGTGATCGAGGACTTCATCTCGACCCCGATCGGCCAGAGCAAGGACGGCGTGGACGTCTATCTCAAGGACATCTGGCCGACCAACGCCGAAGTCTATTCGACGATGGCCGGCTGCATGGACCGCGCGATGTTCCAGGCCCGCTATGCCGACGTCTACAAGGGCGACGTGCACTGGCAGGCGATCAACGTCACCGGTTCGGAAACGTACCAGTGGCGCGCGGGTTCGACGTATGTCGCCAACCCGCCGTACTTCGAGGGCATGACGATGACCCCGGCGCCGGTGAGCGACATCATCGAGGCCAAGCCGCTCGCGATCCTGGGCGATTCGATCACCACCGACCACATCTCGCCGGCCGGCTCGATCAAGGCCGACAGCCCGGCGGGCAAGTGGCTGATGGAGCATCAGGTCGCCAAGGCGGACTTCAACTCCTACGGCGCGCGGCGCGGCCACCACGAAGTGATGATGCGCGGCACCTTCGCCAACATCCGCATCAAGAACGAGATGGTGCCCGGGATCGAAGGCGGCATGAGCCGCTACGGCAGTGATGTCGGCGCGATCTACGACGTGGCGATGCAGCACAAGGCCGATGGCACGCCGCTCGTCGTCATCGCGGGCAAGGAATACGGTACCGGCTCCAGCCGCGACTGGGCCGCCAAGGGCACCAACCTGCTCGGCGTGCGCGCGGTAATCGTCGAAAGCTTCGAGCGCATCCACCGCTCGAACCTTGTCGGCATGGGCGTGCTGCCGCTGCAGTTCCTCGAAGGCGAATCGCGCGAAACGCTGGGGCTGACGGGCGACGACACCTTCACCATCCGCGGCGTTGCCGGCCTCAAGCCGCGTCAGGACGTCGAGGTTGAAGTCACCCGCGCGGACGGCTCGACCTTCACGTTCAAGGCGCTCTGCCGCATCGATACCGCCAACGAGCTGGAATACTACCTCAACGGCGGCATCCTGCACTACGTGCTGCGCAACCTGGCAGCCTGATCGCCGCCAGCTGTTGCTGGAATCAGAAAGGGCGGCTCCCCCCGGAGCCGCCCTTTCCTTTCGCCCTCGTTTGCACCGTACGTGACGGCCCGCGGACGTCTGATCAGGCCGCCGCGGCTTCCTTGGCCTTGAGGCCCTGGCGCCGCCGCCCGACGAGGCCCGCCGCAGCTGCACCGAACAGCAGGACCATCGAAGGTTCCGGCACCGGCGTGCCGCCGTTCGACGAGGTCGTCGAAGTGCTGCCGCCGTTCGAGGACGTCGAGCTGCTGGTGCTGCTCGAGCCGGACGTCGACGAAGAGGACGAGGAGGACGTCGACGAAGAGGTCGACGACGACGATGATGTCGAGGAGCTGCTCGTCACGTTGCCCGAACTGGTCGAGGTGGACGAACTGGTTGAGACGTTGCCCGACGAGGTGCTGACATTGCCGGAGCTCGTCGAGACATTGCCCGAACTGGTCGAGACGTTCCCCGACGATGTGGAGACATTGCCCGATGACGTGCTGACGTTGCCCGACGAGGTCGAGGTGCTGCTCGTCACCGCGCCCGAGCTGGTCGAGACATTGCCGCTCGACGTCGAGGTTGAGATGCTGCCGCTCGACGTGGAGGTCGAACCGCCGGACGAAGACGTCGAGCCACCCGAAGTCGAAGTCGAGCCGCCGGAGGTGGAACCGCCCGAAGTCGAGGTCGAGCCAGTGCTGGTCGAGGAGACCACCACGCTGCCGCCGCCGCTGCTGCCGCCGAAGAAGCCGCCGAAGAACCCGCCGCCGAAGCCGCCGATCCCGCCGCCGCCAATCACGACCGGAACGGCGCCGCCGCCTCCGCCCGCCGCCTGTGGCGGCATCGGCGCCATGTAGGGCACCGGGGCATAGGCCATCTGCTGGGGCGCCTGGCACGACCTGATGATGGTGGTCTTGACCACACGGCGCATGCGGTGGACCGGCCGCGGCGCAACCACGCTGGCGTAGTGCCGCTTCACCTGCTTGACCTTGATCGGCTTCACATGATGGATTTCTGCAGCCGAAGGTGCTTCCGAAACGTGCACCGCACCGCCGCCCAGCACTGCACCGCCTGCTGCGCAGGCCGCCAGTTTTGCCAATGCCATCCGAACCGACATGATCGTTGCTCTCTATTTCCGTGGGAGCCGGCTTCTATCCCCGCAAAGGTGGACAGACCCTCTCCTGACAGATTGAACAACGCAGATCAGACCGGCTGCGGCAATGCTGTTAACCGCATTTCACCCCCATTCGGGGCCCCGAAATGGGTCAATTTGGGGCGTCCCGGCAAGTCTGTACCAAACTGGAACCGAATTGGTCCCAGCCGTTACGCTACGGGCGTTTACCATCAGGCGCCGTCGTCAAGGAATAGGCCGGGCAGATCCGCCGAGGGCGGGGCGAGTCCCAGATGGCGCCAGCCGCGATCGTTGAGGCAGCGCCCGCGCGCAGTGCGGGCGACGAGGCCGAGCTGGATGAGATAGGGCTCGATCACATCCTCGATCGTATCGCGCGGCTCGGAAAGGCCCGCCGCAAGCGTCTCCACGCCCACAGGACCGCCCTTGTAGATATCCGCGATCATGCCGAGGTAGCGCCGATCCTGCAGATCGAGCCCGAGCGAATCGACCTCGAGCCGGGTGAGCGCACGGTCGGCCACCTCGCGTGAAATCACCTCTGCCCCAGCCACTTGCGCAAAATCGCGCACACGCCGCAGCAGCCGGCCCGCAACACGCGGCGTGCCGCGCGAACGGCGAGCAATCTCGCCGGCGCCGCCGCCGTCGATCCCGATGCCGAGCAGGTGCGCACCGCGCGTGACGACGCGCTCCAGCTCCTCCACGGTGTAGAACTGCAGCCGCACCGGTATGCCGAACCGATCCCGCAAGGGCGTGGCGAGCAGCCCTGCGCGGGTGGTCGCGCCGATCAGGGTGAAGGCGGGCAGATCAATCCGCACCGACCGTGCCGAGGGCCCCTCGCCGATGATGAGATCAAGCGCGCGGTCTTCCATCGCGGGATAGAGCACTTCCTCGACCACGGGATTGAGGCGGTGGATCTCGTCGATGAACAGCACATCGCCTGTTTCCAGATTGGTTAAAAGCGCCGCCAGATCGCCCGCCTTGGCGATGACCGGGCCGGAAGTGGCGCGGAAATTGACCCCCATCTCGCGCGCAATGATCGCCGCGAGTGTCGTCTTGCCGAGCCCGGGCGGGCCATAGAACAACACATGATCCATCGCCTCGCCGCGCTGCCGCGCGCTTTCGATGAACACCGAGAGGTTTTCGCGCGCAGCCTCCTGGCCGACGAATTCGGCCAGCGTTTTGGGCCGCAACGCGGCGTCTGCATCATCGGTCTGGCGGCGGGGGGTGAGGATGGGGTTGTCGGTCATGGCCTCAGGTGCGCCGCTGCGTCTTGCGAGTGGTGGAGGATGCGCTGGATGAAAACAGTGTCGTCGGTAAAGCGGTAGAAAATCAGGTGGCTGCGATATGTCTTGCACCGGGTGTCGGCGGGCAGTTCAGGGCGCAGCCTGCCAGACAGAGGATACCGGGTCAGGAACAGAAACGCTTCCGTGAGGCCGCGAGCATAGGCTTCGGCAGCCTCTTCGCCAAACCGCTCCACGCTGTAGTCGTCGATATCCGCCAGATCGTACCGCGCGGCGACGGTGATTCTGAAGCTAGGCACGCCGGGCGCGGCGTTCTGCGATGATCTCTTCGATGAGTGTTGCCGGATCGGCATCGATGTAGCCTGACGCCTCACCTTCCTCGATCAGAGCGCGCAGCCGCGCCACATCCTCGGCTTCGGTGCGATGTCGCCGGATAAGATCGCGCAGGTAGTCTCCTGCATCCGCGTAGTGCCCTTGCGCCACTTGGGCTTCGATCCAGCTTTGGAGCGAGGAGGGGAGGGAAAAACTGAGGTCGGTCATCTCGCGATTATCCTCCAACTTGGCGGGGGCGGCAAGCGTGTTTGGGTGCCGCCGTCGGTGATCAGGATGGGGTGTCGGTCATGACGGTCCTGCCCAGCGCAAACGCTGCCAACGTAGTTTCGTGGTGCTGCTGCGCGCAGGATGGGTTTCGCTCGAAAAAGACAAGACTGTGTTGGTATCACCATTTGCAGGGACGAACTGGCCGACCACCCAGCCTTTAAGTTGTAGATTGGTGCTCATCTCATAACCAAGATCAGGCACGAAACATCGTGCATTCCAATGACCGCGAACCTCAATTGTGCGGTTGAGAACTGACGGGTCATCCGAGGCCAGAACTTCTCCACGCATCCCAAACCAGTTGAGAGGATCCCGATCCGAAACGAGCACCTCGGACACGCGTATACGCACGTCTTCATGGCCATCTGAAGGAATAGTCCGCCTTGTGGGAGCAAATCCTTCAAGGACACTAACCGGGTAGTCGCAAGCTTGGGCCTGCCCGCATGTCAGAGCCACTAGGACGGCCGATATCGGCACTGTTTGCCAATACATGCCCATCACCCCGCCGCCCGCTTGAGCGCGACGCGCACGAGATCGTTGAGCGGCGCATCATCGCCCAGTTCCTTCACCGCTGCTGCCACGGCCATGCTCGCGGTGGCGGGCTTGAAGCCGAGGTTCTGGAG
Source organism: Novosphingobium sp. (assembly GCF_965228995.1). GTDB lineage: Bacteria > Pseudomonadota > Alphaproteobacteria > Sphingomonadales > Sphingomonadaceae > Novosphingobium. The sequence goes on from NZ_OZ245852.1 coordinate 876,513, forward strand.
GGCGGAGATCGCGTCTGCGCTCGCTGAACCAGCGGGCGCGGCGCCGAGGCCTTCGATTGGCGGGCTGCCGGCGCCGGCGGAGATGGGGACAATGCCGCCCGCCTTGTCCTTGAGTTCGTTGACGATGCGCCCGGCGAGCTTGGGGCCGACACCCTGCGCGCGGGCGACCATCGCGGCATCGCCGCTGGCGCAGGCGCGCTGCAGGTCTTCGACCGAAAGCGCGGAGAGTATCGCCAGCGCCACCTTGCTGCCCACGCCCTGCACCGCCGTCAGCAGCCGGAACCAGCCGCGTTCGCCTGCGCTGGTAAAGCCGATCAGGCGCTGGTCGTTTTCGGAGACCTGCAATTCAGTGTGGACGACCACCTTGTCCCCGCGCACGCCGAGGCGCTCCAGCGTCTTGGCGGAACAATGGACGAGGTAGCCGACGCCGTTCACGTCGATAATCGCCCAGTCAGGGCCGAAATCGTCGAGCAGGCCGGTGAGCTTGGCGATCATGGTTTGTTCTATGGCAGCGAACGTCGTCGTCCGCCAGCCCCCATGCGGCGGCTTTACCCGAGAAAGGTGCTCAGTACTCCGGGGTGGAAACTGCCGCCCGCGAAGCCTTCGATTCCCATGAACAGGCCGAATGCGCCAAAGGCCCAGGCCGCCCAAAGCAGCATCGCTGTTTCGGCCAGTGCGGCGACTGCGGCGAGCGAGATCGCGGTGGAGATCGCCGCATCGGCGGCGTCGAACTGGTCGTCGTGGACATTGAGGGCGTCGTAGAGGTCGCCCTGCGCCTTGGCCGCCTTGGCGAGATCGGGCGCTTCGGCCTTGTACTTGGCGATGTCCTTGTCGAGCCCGGCAATCGCAGCGTCAGCCTTGCCGGGCGGGGCGAGCAGAGCCAGTTGCTGTCGCTCGGCTTCGGCGAGGTGAAGCTTGGTCTTGGTTGCCTGATACTGGTTCCACGTATCGACCGATGCGGCCTGCGCGGCCTGCATCGCCTGGACGATGTTGCCGTCCTTGATGCCGCAGAGCCCGGTGAAGACCGAAAGGACGACCACCGTCATCGCGACGAGGCGGTTGAGCCGCTTGTCCTTGGCTTCGGCGCTGACTTCGATTTCCATGGCGCCATTGACGCCTTGGCGCGGGCGCAGTCAAATGAAGGTTCGGTAAGGCCTACCTATGGCTGCCGATCATGTTGGCGTGGGTGATCGCCACGGCCAGCGCATCCGCAGCGTCCTCGCCCGCGAGCACGACGCCGGGGAGCAGCACCTTGAGCATCGCCTGGATTTGCGCCTTCTCCGCCCCGCCGGTGCCGACCAGCGCCTTCTTGATGACCTTGGTGGGGTATTCGGCGACGGGGATCCCCGCGCGCGCCACCGCCAGCATGGCAACCCCGCGCGCCTGGCCCAGCTTGAGCGTGGACTGCGGGTTCATGTTGACGAAGACTTCCTCCACCGCGCCCGCATCCGGCCGGTGCTCGGCGATCACGGCGGCGAGGCCTGCATCGAGTTCGACGAGCCGCTCGGCCATCGAGGCCTTGGCATTGGTGCGGATCTGGCCGTTGGCAATGTGGCTCAGGCGGCTGCCCGATTTGGCGACAATACCCCAACCGGTGCAGGTGAGGCCGGGATCGATGCCGAGGAGGATCATGTCAGCCTGCGGGTATTTGGATACCCCCCTCCGTTCGTGTCGAGCGAAGTCGAGACACCGGGCGCGGCGTCTGGTGTCTCGACTTCGCTCGACACAAACGGGGAGGGGGTAGGGTCGAGCGGTATCACAGCTTCAGCCCGAAACGCGGCCCTAAGTGCATCATGCCGAGATAGAGCGCCACTGTCAGCGCGCATCCTGCGATCAGCGCGATCCAGAACGACACGCCGTGGCGCAGCAGCGCGGGGATCACGAGGAACATCGGCAGGCTGGGCAGCACGTACCAGAAGGTCGCCTCGGCATGAATCGCCATGTTTTCCGCATCGGGCCGTGCGCGCCAGAGCAGGATCATGCCGAGCACCGAGACGAGCGGCAGCGAAGCGACCAGCGCGCCGACGGTGGGAAGCTTGCGCCCGATTTCCGAAATGAGCGCGATGAGGATGCCCGAGAGCAGCGCCTTGATGGCCAGTGGCATCATGGGCGGCTGCAGTTCATCAACCCAGCTTTTCCATCACGTCGTCGGGGATCTCGTAGTTGCCCCAGACGGTCTGGACGTCGTCGTCATCTTCGAGCACGTCGATCAGCTTGAGCAGGGTCGCCGCCGTCTCGGCATCGACCGTGGTCGTCATGTTGGGCTTCCACGCCAGCTTCACGCCCTCGGCCTCGCCCAGCGTCTTTTCGAGTTCGCGCGCGACCGGGTGGAGCTGCTCGATCGAAACCCAGATCTGGTGGCTGCCGGGGTTCTCGTCGCCGTCGCCCATATCGGATTCGACGTCTTCCGCGCCCGCTTCGATGGCGGCTTCGAGGACGGTGTCCTCATCGCCCACTTTGCCCGGATACTCGATCAGGCCGAGCCGCTCGAACCCGTGGCTCACCGCGCCCGAGGCGCCAAGATTGCCGCCGTTCTTGGCAAAGGCGGTGCGCACGTTGGTGGCGGTGCGGTTGCGGTTGTCGGTGAGCGCCTCGACGATGATGGCAACGCCGCCGGGGCCGTAGCCTTCGTAGCGCACTTCTTCGTAGTTATCCCCGTCACCCTTGCTCGCCTTGTCGACCGCGCGCTGGATGTTGTCCTTGGGCATCGACTGCGCCTTGGCCGCGTTGATCGCGGCGCGCAGGCGCGGGTTCATGTCCGGATCGGGCATGCCCATCTTGGCCGCGACGGTGATTTCGCGGGAGAGCTTGGAGAACATCGCCGAGCGCTTTTTATCCTGCGCGCCCTTGCGGTGCATGATGTTCTTGAATTTGGAATGGCCTGCCATGGTGTTTTCGTGCTTGGCTTTCGGGGTTGGCTTTGGCCGCTCCCCTAGCCGAGACGCAGCGGTACGGCAATCGGGCGCGCACACGAGGTTTTAACCGGCCATGCGGCATCAGGTGCTGGATGACCGCTCTGTTCGAAGAATTTTCCGCCTGGCTGGCCCGACCCTGGATGTTCACCCCCAGTGGCCTTCGCGCGCGCGGCGCGTGGCGGGCCTGGCGGACAATACTGGGGCTGCACCTCGTGGTCCTGCTCCTCGTCCTCCTGCCGCTGCTGGGGCTTTGGCAGAAAGCCATGGGCCTTCCCTCGCCCGAAGCGTTCGATCAGGTTTCCAAGGCGATGCTGGTGCCCTTCGTCGTGCTGCTGGCCCCGGTGGCAGAGGAACTGGCCTTTCGCGGCTGGCTGACCGGGCGGGTACGCGCGCTGTGGCTGGTGCTGTGCGGGTTCCTGACCGCCGGGTTCCTCGCCATGGTGAGCCTGCATGTTTATGAAGTGCCGGCGAGCTTTGCCGTGCTCGGCATGGGGATCGTGGCCCCGGCCGGCTGGTGGTTGTTGCGCCGGCGCGGTGTGCTGCCGGGGTTCGAGCGGGCCTTTCCGGTGCTGGTGTGGCTTTCGATCGCGGTGTTCGGCCTCTCGCACCTCAGCAACTATCCGAAGTTCTCACTCGCGCTTCTGCCGATGGTGCTGCCGCAGATCTGGGCGGGGATGACGCTGAGCTACACGCGGATGCGGATCGGCATCGTCGGCTCGATGCTGATCCATGCGGCGGCGAACGGGATATCGGTGAGCCTCGCGCTGCTCGGCGTCTAGAGCAGGCGCTGCCACCAGCCGACATCGCGCCAAGCGCCCATCTTCCAGCCGACTTCCCGGTAAATCCCCACCGGGGTGAAGCCGCAGGCTTCGTGCAGCGCGACGCTTGCCGGGTTGGGCTGGGCAATGCCGGCAAAGGCTGCGTGGAAGCCCCTGTCCTTCAGCCGCGCCAGCAGCGCGCCATAAAGCGCGCGGCCCACGCCCGAGCGCGGGAAGGCGGCGCTGACATAGATCGCCACATCGCAGGAGGAGGCATAGGCAGCGCGGGTCCGGTGCGGACTGCCATAGGCATAGCCGGCGATTGCGCCGCCGCGTGTCGCGACAAGCCAGGCGTGGCTTGTGCCATAATCCGCGATGCGGCGGGCCATTTCGCCGTCATCGGGTGGCTCGAGTTCGAAGCTCACCCAGCTATCGGTCACGTGCGGACGGTAGATCGCGGCGCAGGGCCCGGCATCATCGGCGCAGGCATCGCGGATCGTGAAAACCTCGGCCATGCGGTCAGGGCACCTGCTTTACCACTGCCCCGTGCTTCATCACGAAATCGACGTGCTCGAGGCGGGTGACATCGCTGAGCGGATCGCCGTGCACCGCAATGATATCCGCCGGCATGCCCGGCGCAATGCGGCCCACGCTGTCATTGCGGCCGAGCGCTTCTGCGGCATTGACGGTGGCCGCGGCGATGGCCGCCATGGGGGTCATCCCGGCACGTACCATCAGCGCAAACTCGCGTGCGTTGTCGCCATGGCGTGAGACGCCGGTATCGGTTCCGAAGGCGATCTTCACGCCCATCTTGATCGCCAGTTCGTGCGATTTGCGCTCGGCAGCGCCCGCCGCCTCGGCCTTGGGCAGGATGGCGGGGGGAAACAATCCACTACGGGCCTGCGCCACGGCGGTTTCGGGCGCGAGCATGGTCGGCACCAGCCAGGTGCCATGCGCGATCATCGCCTTGATCGTCGGTTCATCGAGGAATGTGCCGTGATCGATCGTATCGACCCCGGCGTTCACGGCCGCCATCGTGCCAGCCGCGGCATGGCTGTGGGCCGCGACCTTGCGGCCAAAGCTGTGCGCGGTTTCGATCAGCGCCTTCATTTCCTCGTCGGTCATCTGCTGGCCGAGCCCGCCCGCGACGTTGGAGAGGACGCCGCCTGTCGCGGCAAACTTGATTACGAGCGCGCCGAGGCGGATCTGCTCACGCACTGCGCGGCGGCAATCGTCCGCTCCGTTGCAGAGGTTGTTGTAATCGTGCGGCGCAAAGGCGCCATAGCTCTCCTCGTTGAGCCCGCCGTTGTCGCCGTGGCCGCCCGAAACGGAGATCATCTGGCCAGCGTTGATGATCGTGGGACCGGGCAGCTCGCCCGCATTGATGGCATCGCGCAGCGCGCGGATGCCGCGCGGCGGTCCGCCCAGATCGCGCACGGTGGTGAAACCGGCTTCAAGGGTCTGCCGCGCGTGCTGGGCGGCGAGGTAGGCCGCATCCTCCCGGTCGCGGGTGGAGGCTTCCAGTCGCTCGCGCATCGGGTCGCCGTCGCTGAACAGGTGAACGTGCATGTCGGTGAGGCCGGGGAGCACGAAGGCATCGCCCAGTTCGACAGTGCCGGCTCCGGCCGGCGCAGGCAGCGTGCCGTCGCTCACGCTGGTGACCACGCCATCGGTGATCACCACGGTAGAGGCGCCGCGCGGGGGCTTGCCCGGTTGATCGAGCAGCCGCCCGGCGTGCAGGTAGATCACTTTGGGCTGCGGATTTGCGGGCGCTTCGGCTGCCGCCGGAACAGCAAAGGCGACAAGCGCGGCAAAGCCGGCAAGCAAGGCGGGGCGGGAAAGACGCATCGAGGGCAACTCCGGCTGAACGTTTCGCTGCAGCCTAGCGCCTCACCGCCCCGCGTCCAGTGATCCTATTCGAGGCCGAGCGCGTTCTTGTAGGTATCGAGAATCGCTTCCATTTCGCGGCGATCGTCGGGCTTCAGCTTACGCAGGCGGACGATCTGGCGCATGATCTTGGGATCATAGCCGGTAGACTTGGCTTCGGAGTAAACGTCCTTGATATCGTCGCCGATGCCCTTCTTTTCTTCCTCGAGGCGTTCGATGCGCTCGATCAGGAGGCGCAGGCGGTCGTCGGCAGAATCGGCCATGGGGTAAGGTCTCCGGTCAGAAAAGGTTGCGACCGTTAGGGCGGTCATGCCGATTCGCGCAAAACCCTGCCTGTGGAAAGTTTACTCTTCCCCGCGGCCCTTGAAGCCTTGGGCGATCACGTACCACTCGGAGGAGTCCTTGCGGCTGGCGGGCGGCTTGGCGTGCTTCACGGATTTGAAGTTGCGCTTGAGGATCGTGAGCAGCTCGCCGTCGGTTCCCCCGGCAAAGACCTTGGCAACAAACGCACCGCCGGGGGCGAGTGTCTGGACGGCGAAATCGACCGCTGTCTCGACCAGTCCCATCGTGCGCAGATGGTCGGTTGCCTTGTGCCCCACGGTGTTGGCGGCCATGTCCGAAATGACGAGATCGGGCGCGCCGCCAAGCGCGCCGGTGAGCGCGGCGGGCGCCTCGTCGGTCATGAAGTCCATCTGGAAAATGGTCACGCCTTCGATCGGCTCGACCGGCAGAAGATCGATGCCGACCACTTCGGCCTGCGGTGCCTGCTTGCGCACGACTTGTGCCCAGCCGCCGGGCGCGATGCCCAGATCGACAACGCGGCGCGCGCTCTTGAGCAGGCCGAAACGGATATCGAGCTCGATCAGCTTGAACGCGGCGCGGCTGCGCCAGCCTTCGGCCTTGGCCTGCTTGACGTATGGATCGTTGAGCTGGCGCGAGAGCCAGCGGTTGGACGAGGCCGTGCGGCCCTTGGCACTCTTGACCCGTTCACCCGGGTCGCGGCCGCTGCGGCTCACGAGGTGATCCCTCCGTTGGCGAACTTGCCCTGCGCCGTTTCCGCCCGCCGGTCGCCCAGCCCACCTGCGGCCATGAGGCTGCGCAGGATGCCTTCGCGAATGCCGCGATCGGCGATGCCGAGCCGCTCTGCAGGCCAGATGTCGAAGATCGATTCGAGGATCGCGCACCCGGCCACGACGAGGTCAGCCCGCTCGCGCCCGATGCAGGGCACTGCGATGCGCTCGGCCGGGGAGATATGGGCCAGCCGCTGGCTGATCTCGCGCATCGAGGCGGTGGGCACGATCAACCCGTCGACCGCACTGCGATCATATTGCGGCAGGCCGAGGTGCAGGCTGGCAAGCGTTGTGACAGTGCCGCTCGTGCCGAGCAGGCGCAGCCCGCCGTCGGCTGCTGCCGCTTCGCGGGCGGGGGTGACGCGTTCGGAGAACCGCGCAAATCCATCGGTGATACGGCTGCGCATCTCGCTGTAGGCCGAGGCGCGGGCTTCTGCGGTCAATTCGATCGGTCCGATGCTCTCGGTAAGCGAGACCACGCCCCACGGCACCGATTGCCAATCGAGGATGCGCGGAACCGCCTCGCTGGTATCGACAAGGACCATCTCGGTCGAGCCGCCGCCGATATCGAAGATCATCGCCGGGCCGCAGCCGGGTTCGAGCAGGATATGGCAGCCAAGCACCGCGAGGCGGGCTTCTTCCTCGGCGGTGATGATGTTGAGCCGGATCCCGGTCTCACGGTGGACGCGCTCGATGAACGCCTCGCCGTTGGTGGCGCGGCGGCAGGCCTCCGTCGCGACCGAGCGCGCGAGGTGGACGCCGCGCTTGCGCAATTTGTCCGCGCAGATGTGCAATGCGCCGAGCGCGCGGTCCATGGCTGCATCGGAAAGACGCCCCGATTGGGCAAGGCCTTCGCCCAGCCGGACAACGCGGCTGAATGCGTCGATCACCATGAAGTGATCGCCCGAGGGCCGCGCAATCAGCAGGCGGCAGTTGTTGGTCCCGAGATCGATCGCGGCATAGGCCTGGCGGTGGAACGGCAGGGTCTTTTGCCAGGGCGGACGCGGCGCTTCGAGCGGCGGCTGAGCAACCGACACGTCAGGCAGGGGCGCGCTCACGGGCAGGTTGGTTTCAGGGCTGGTTTCGAGGTTGGCCGCAGGGCTGGCAGCGGGCTGCGCTTCGGGCCCGGCGCACGGCCTCGCCATTGGTCCGGCAAGGTTGCTGGCCGGCGCTCCGTGGGCAGGACGGGTCCCCTTGGGCTTGCCGCGAGACGCTCCCCTGTGTCCCCGCCGCTTGCCTGGCCGCGTCTTGCGCTGCTGCGCCGGCGGATCGAATTCCGCCATGTCACCCAATCGCTTATGTTTTCCCGCCAAGGGACTGCCCGGCAGGTACTTGACACGCACTCTAGCGTTCCTGCGGCTCCGGGGCAAGTATGGCGCGGGGAGGGTGCCTGCCTCGCTTGACTTGAGGCAGAGCCCCGCCTAAAGGCCCGCCCTCATTGCCCCGTCGTCTAATGGTAAGACTACGGATTCTGATTCCGTCTATCGAGGTTCGAATCCTCGCGGGGCATCCATTCTTCAAAAAATAACTTCGCTTTATGAGCTATTTAAGCGATGGCTGGGCGATCCTTCCCCACCTTCTTCCCAACTTTTCACCCTGATTGGTAGTGCAAGCCGACGGACGTTGGTGGAGTAAGAGGCAAATGCGCCCGACATTCCGCTATGGAATGTGGTTGACTGTCGGGGGCTTCGTAAGGGGTATAGGAATACCTCTTTTGGCGGGTTCGCCGACCTTGATTGAAATATCGCCAGATAGCTCCGCTCATGCGCCATACAGAAAACCTTCTGCTTGACGCAGTCGACTCAACTTAATAAGTAGACATTACCCGAGTGGAGATGGTGATCAGGCCAGCCGCTTTTACCAAGGGTCCTGATCCGCGGCCTTTGATCGGGATGCAGCTTGCTCCGCGTTACCAACCGCTAAAGCGCGCGATGCTGGGGCGACACCGCCAGGCTTCGTGATCCCCTCCATGATGAGGTGATACGATGCGTTTCATGACCACGCGCCGCTGAGCGCCATTTCCATGATCGACCGCTGGCCGCCGGACGGGACTCCCCGCGGCGCCTGACGGGTCGGACAGTATCTTCCTGCTGCGCTTCCGCACGCCTCCAGGCGACCGGACCACCTGCGCGGTCTCCCCAACCTGTGCGCGTGCCGGGCTTTCCGCCCGCGCTGCCACAGACCCTTTCGGCTGCCCTGTGCGCGCGGTGCAATCCTGCGTGTCGGGCGGCTTTGACCCCCAATTCAGGTAGTTTGAAATGTCATTCGTCACGCGCTCCCTTCTTCTCGCCAGTGCCGCAGGGGCAGCATTGGTACTCGCTCCCACTGCCTTCGCGCAGGAAGCCCCGCAGGCCTCCCCCGATGACGTCGCCGTGGGCTCGGCAGACGGCAATGCCGCCATTGTCGTCACCGGCTCCCGCCGCCGCGAGGAAAAGGTGCAGGACATTCCGCTCGCCATCTCGGTGGTCAGCGCCGCCGCGCTCGAACGGCGGGGCGACTTTACGCTCGCGCAGATCCAGCAGCAGGTGCCCAGCCTGCAGGTGTTCAGCTTCAATCCGCGCAACACCAATATCAACATCCGCGGCCTCGGCTCGAATGTCGCGCTGACCAACGACGGGCTGGAGAACGGGGTCGGGTTTTACATCGACAACATCTACTATGGCCGCGTCGGTACCTCGCAGTTCGACCTGGTCGATCTCGATAACGTCGAAGTGCTGCGCGGGCCGCAGGGCACGCTGTTTGGCAAAAACACCACCTCTGGCGTAATCAACATCACCAGCCGCAAGCCGTCGTTCACGCCGGAGTTCACCGGTTGGGCGGATGTGGGCAATTATGGCTATTATCAGGTCCGCGCCTCGGCGAGCGGCGGCCTGATTGACGACAAGCTTGCGGTCCGTCTCTCGGGCGCGATCAGCCAGAACAACGGCTTCACCTTCAACAAGACGCAGAACTCGCGCGCGCAGGACTACTACAACGCCTCGATCCGCGGGCAGCTGCTGTTCACGCCGACGCCGGACATCTCCTTGCGCGTGATCGGCGACTATTCGCGCCAGAAGCAGCACAACGTGCTGAACCTGTTCGTCTCGAACACCGCGACTTACACCGATGGCAATCCCATCCCCAACAGCTTCAGCATCCGCACCGCGCGCTTTGCGGGCTATACCCAGCCGTCGTTCAACGCCTTCGACCGGATTGGCGAGGCGGACAGCCACTATCAGGCCAACATGGCCGGATACGGGGTGTCCAGCCAGCTTGACTGGGATCTCGGCGGTGCCGAGCTCACCGGTATCACGGCCTATCGCTGGTGGGACTGGGATCCGGCGAACGATGGCGACAGCACCTCGCTTCCTGTCATCGTCAAGGCACAGCAGGCCAATCGCCAGCGCCAGTTCAGCCAGGAACTGCGCATCTCGTCCAAGGGCAGCCGCACGATCGATTATGTCGTTGGTGCCTACTACTTCTGGCAGACGGTCAAGGGCTATGGCGCAACCGGCTATGGCTCTGCTGCGCCGACCTGGTTCATCCCGGCCGTGCCTGCTGCCGTCGCAAACGCTGCGCTCAATGGCTTTGAAGTCAATTCCCGCTCAGAACCGCGCACCAAGACGATCGCCGCGTTCGGTCAGACCGACTGGCACATCACCCCAACCGTTACGCTGACCACGGGCCTGCGCTTCACCCACGAGGAGAAGACCGGCACGTTCGAGCAGTACGTAGCCAGTGCGCCCGATATCTCGGCATTTCCGGTACCGGCGCAGACCGCGATCCAGACCATCCGCAACAACTTCAACCGGGTCGTGCCGCTCACTACAACCCGTCTGACCGATGACAGTCTCTCGGGCCTCGCTTCGCTGAGCTGGAAAGTCACGCCCGATGTGCTGGTCTACGGCACGTATTCGCGCGGCAACAAATCGGGCGGGCTCAATCTCACACAGCTGCCGATTACGATCACCGATCCCAGCGTGCGGCCGGAAAAGGTGGACTCGTTCGAAATCGGTGTGAAATCGCAGTTCCTTGACAGGCGCGCCACGCTCAACCTCGCGGGCTTCTGGACCGATATCAGCGACTACCAGACCGCGATCACCGATACCGATCCGGTCGTGGTCGGTGTGACCCGGCAATACATCGCGAACATTCCCAAGGTCCGGTCAAAGGGTGTGGAAGGCGATTTCCGCTTTGCCGCCAGCGACCGGTTCGCGGTCAACGCCTCGGCCAGCTATACCGAAGCGACGTATGTGACCTACACCAACGCGCCGCTCGCGCCCGAGATCAACCCGGTGCGCGCGGGGCTCCCCAACCTCGTGGCGGCGGACCTCAGCGGGCAGCAGCTGCCGGGTGTGCCCAAGTTCGCCTATACGCTGGGCGCGGACGGCAACCTGCCGGTGGCGCAAGGGATCAGCGCCTATTCGCATATCGACTGGTCCTACCGGTCGAGCTTCAACACCTCGTCGAGCAATTCGGCGCTGGGGCAAATTGCAGGTTACGGCCTGATCAATGCCCGGCTCGGTGTGCGCGCCCAGAGCGGCCTGTGGGACCTGGCGATCTGGGCCAAGAACCTGCTCGACAAGGACTATTACCTCAGCCTCAGCCCGGCAGCGACCGGCGTGGTGACCGGTCAGGTGGGCGAACCGCGCACCTTCGGCGCAACGCTCCGCACCCGGTTCTGAAGGAGCCGGGGCCGTGACATACCATCCTCTCCCATCTGCATTCACGGCCCCGGCTTCGAAGTCTGATCTCTCGCTGGCGCGGCTCTTGCGCTTCACCGCGCTGGTTGTGCCCCTCGCCGCCGCAGCGCAACCGATGATGGCCTATGTGCCCGCGTTGCTCTCACGCCATTACGGGATACCCCTCGCCACGCTCGGCATGCTGTTCCTCGTGGGGCAAGTCATCAATTCGCTGCTTGATCCGCTGATCGGCACGCTCAGCGACCGGACCGAAAGCCGCTTCGGCCGCCGCCGTCCGTGGATTTTGGGCGGAGGGGTGCTCTTTATAGTTGGTAGCGCGATGCTGTTCTTCCCACCCGTCGGAGTGAGCACCGTCTGGGTCGGGGCGGGCGTGCTGCTCTACTATCTCGGCACATCGGCCATGGGCACGACGTTCATGGCCTGGTCGGGCGAGGCCAGTGGTGATTATCACCAGCGCACGCGTATCGCTTCGATGTTCACGCTGTTCTCGTCTTGCGGGCTGGTCGTGGCATTGGTGTTGCCCGCGATTGTCGATCAGCTTCGTCCGGGCGACGGGCCGCTGCGCCTTACCCTGTTCGGCACGCTGGTGCTGGCAACAGCGGTGCCCGGCCTGTGGCTTTCGCTCACCGCCATGCCGGATCGCTCGCCGCCCGCTCTGGAACGCCACTTGTCCTTTCGCGCCTCGCTCGCGGCGGTCCTGGGCAACGCGCTGTTGCTGCGCGTGCTGGCCGCCGATGCGGCGGTGACGGCGGGGCAAGGCGTGCGCACCGGCCTGCTGTTGTTTATCGTCACGTTCTACCTCGGCCGGCCCGAATGGGCGGCGGGCATGTTCCTGTTCCAGTACTCGTTCGGCATCCTCTCCGCCCCGATCTGGCAGCGTGTCGGCCTCGCGCTAGGCAAGGCGCGTGCGGCGGTACTGGCTGAGCTTGTGCAGTCCGCGATCAATCTGGGCCTGCTGTTCCTCAACACCGACCGTTTCTGGCTGATGCTGGTGCTCGCGCTGTTGCAGGGCCTCAGCCAAGGCTCAGGCAACCTGATGCTCCGCTCGATCGTGAGCGATATTGCCGACCAGCATAGGCTGGCGACCGGAGAGGACCGCGTCGGGCTCTACTTCTCGGTGTTCAGCATCTCGGTCAAGCTTGGCGGCGCGCTTGCCGTGGGCATTGCCCTGCCGCTTGTTGCCAGCTTCGGATTCGATCCCAAAGCGGCGGTCAACACACCGGAAGCCTTGCATGGCCTGCTGCTGGTCTTCGCAGCTGGCCCGGCGCTCGCCCATGCCGTCGCCGCCGGGCTGATGATCGGCTTCCCGCTCGACGCCAAACGCCATTCCGAAATTCGCCGCCAGCTCGAAGCGCGGGACAGCGTTGCCGCTGCCGCTCTCGTGCCCGCCGAATAAAGCTCCATCCCTCAGGAGAACCCCTATGACTGCGATCAATACCTACGTGAATGCCAAAGACCCCAGCTCCCCGCTCGAAATCCACCCCGTCACCGGCACGATCGGCGCGGAAATCCGCGGGGTCAGCCTGGCGGATGATCTCGATGAAAGCGTGATCGATGCCATCAAAGCCGCCGTGGTGCGCCACAAGGTCGTGTTCTTCCGCGATCAGCATGATCTGACCGACGCCAGCCACGAAGCCTTCGCCGCGCGCTTTGGCGATCCCGTCGCGCACCCCACGGTGCCGGTGGCCGAAGGCTCGCGCTACCTGCTCGAGCTGGACAGCAAGGAAGGCTACGCCGCCTCCAGCTGGCACACCGATGTGACCTTCACCGATGCCTATCCCAAGGGCTCGATCCTGCGGGCGATCACGATCCCCGAGGCCGGGGGCGATACGCTCTGGGCCAATGGCGAGGCGGCTTATGAAGGCCTGCCCGAAGCGCTGCGCCAGCTGGTGAACAATCTCTGGGCCACGCACACCAACGTCTATGACTACGCCGCCGTGCTGCAGAACGCACCGAAGAACGACGAGGCGGAGAAGAGCCGCTCGCAGTTCCAGCAGAACGTGTTCGCCTCGACCGTCTACGAAACCGAGCACCCGGTGGTGCGGGTGCACCCCGTCTCGGGCCAGCGCAGCCTCCTGCTCGGGCACTTCGTCAAGCAGTTCGTCGGGCTCAATCAGGCGGATTCGGCGCGGCTGTTCCAGATCCTGCAGGATCACATCACGCGGCCCGAAAACGTCGTGCGCTGGCGCTGGCGCGCGGGCGATGTGGCGTTCTGGGACAACCAGTCGACCCAGCACCGCGCCATCGCCGATTTCGGCCTGCAGCGTCGCACCCTGCGCCGCGCGACGGTGAACGGCGAGGTGCCGGTGGGCATCGATGGCCGCCGCAGCCGCACGGTCAAGAAGGAAAAGGCCAAGCAATACGAACCGGCCTGATCCTGCTCTGGCGAGGGTGGCGGCGCGGAGCCGCCACCCTCCATCACCCCAAGGAAACCCGATGTACCGCGATCCCCTTTCCGACAACGGCTGGGACTCTGTGACCCCCAATCGCGATGCTGCGACGCCGGCTCTTCGCCGCCCTCTGTTGGCGCGCATCCTGCGCGAGCCGCTGACACATTTCGTGGCGATCGGGATCGCGATCTTCGGTATCTCGCATGTCATCGAGGAACGGCAATCGCGCTACAATATCGCGGTTTCCGATGCCGATCTCACGCGGATCGCCAACACCTACACCCAGCAATACGGCGCGCCGCCCTCGCTCCAGCAAATGCGCACAATGGTCGACAATCAGGTGCGCGAAGAGATCTACTTGCGCGAAGGCCTCGCGCTCGGGCTCGACAAGAACGATGAGATCGTGCGGCGGCGCATCGCGCAGAAGTTCGACTTCCTGCAGCAAGACCAGGCCGCCCCGCGCGAACCTTCGGAAGCGCAACTCCGCGCATGGTATGATGGCAACAGGGCCCGCTTTACCGAGCCTGCACGCCGCAGCTTCGAGCAGCGCTTCTATTCCCCCGACCAACGCGGTGATGCCGCCGCCAAGGCGCTAGCGACCAGCGCGGCCAACGGGCTTGGCAGCGGGCAAACCGCCCCTTCTGGCGACAGCTTTCCCGGTCCCGGCACCGTGGTCGCGCTGGCTGCCGACGAAGTCGAGCGCGTGTTCGGCGGCACAGGCTTCGGCGCGGCAGTCTTTGCCGCGCCGGTCAGGCAGTGGAGCCAGCCGCTGCGCTCCGGCTTCGGCTGGCACGTGATCCGGGTGACCGAAGCGCGCCCAGCGCACCCGCGCAGTTTCGACGAAGCCCGCGACGATGTGCGCCGCGACTGGATCGAGGCCGACCGGCGGAAGCGCAACGACGCCGTTTGGCAGACCCTGCGCGCCCGCTACGCTGTGACCTTGCCGGGCGCGCAATGATGCTGCGCTTCGCTCTTGCCTTGCTGGCAATCCTCGCGCCGCTGGCAACCGCGGCGGCGCACGAGGTCCGCCCGGCGTTCCTCGAAATCACCGAGCGCGCCGATGGCTGCGCCGATGTGCTGTGGAAGCAGCCGAGCATGGGTATGCTCGTTGTGCCGCTGAGGCCGCGCATCTCGGGCGGGCTGATCGATCGCCCCGCGGGCCGCGTCGAAAGCGCGATGAACTTCGAGATCCGCCATTGGGATGGGATCGATCTTGGCGCGCAGGGCCTGAATGGCCGCGAAGTGCGCATCGAGGGGCTCGACAAGACCATCACCGACACCCTGCTGCTGATCCACCTCAGGAACGGCGACGAGGAAAGCCGCGTGCTCAGCCCGGGGGAGCCGGCAACGACCATCGACGCCCATGCCGGCGCGGCGGTGCCCGCCTATCTGCTGCTTGGCATCGAACATATCCTGACCGGCGTCGATCACCTGCTCTTCGTGTTCGGGCTACTCCTGCTGAGCTCGGGCTGGCAGCAACTGCTTCGCACGATCACCGCTTTCACTGTCGCGCATTCGATCACGCTGGCGCTCACCGCTTTGAAAGTCATGGCGCTCAACCCCGGCCTGGTCGAGGCGATGGTCGCCTGGTCGATCCTGTTCCTCGCCGTTGAACTGGTGCGCAAGGCGCGCGGTGAGGATGGGCTGACTTTGCGCCAGCCCTGGCTCGTCGCGTTCGGTTTCGGCCTGCTCCATGGCGCGGCCTTTGCCGGTGCTCTTCACCAGATCGGGCTGCCGCAGGGCAATATCCCGGCCTCGCTGTTCCTCTTCAACGTCGGCGTGGAAATCGGCCAGCTGACATTCGTCGGCGTGGTCATGGCCGCGCTGTGGCTGCTCTCGCGCTTCAAATGGCCCGCCGCCGCCCCGCGGCTCGCATGGATGGCCGCAACTTACGCCATCGGCTCGTTTTCATTCTTCTGGTTTCTCGAGCGGCTCCACGCCGTGATCGACTTTGCCTAATCTGACAGGAGGGACACTTCCCATGACCAAGCGCAACAAGTGGCTGATCGGCGCCGCAATCGCCGCCCCGCTCGCCTATCACGTGATCATCGGCTTCGGTGCCGCCTCTGCCGCCGAACCGGTCCAGGCAGCCACGGCGCCCCCCGCTGGCGTGCCGACGTTCGCGGACAAGGAAGCGTTCTACGGCGACCTCCACCTGCACACGACCAACTCGTTCGACGCCTATGTGCTCATGGGTACGCGCACGACGCCCGAGGATGCCTATCGTTTCTCTGCTGGCGAGACGATCGACTACCTCGGCCAACCGATCAAGCGCGCCTTCCCACTCGATTTCCAGGCAGTGACCGATCACTCCGAAAACCTCGGCGTATTCAACCAGCTTGATGACCCGAACAGTGCCTTCTCGCTTTCCGAACTCGGCAAGCTGGCGCGGCAGGGCGGCTATACCAACTTCCTCAAGATCGTCGGGCTGATCACGGGTGGCGTCAGCCTTGGCGCGGAGGCGGCCAAAGTCTCCGCCTCGACCTGGCAGCGCGAGATCGACACCGCCAACGCAAACAACCAGCCGGGCAAGTTCACCACGTTCCTCGCCTATGAATGGACGTCGATGCCGGGCGGGCAGAACCTGCACCGCAACGTGATCTTCAAAGGCAATACCGCGCCTGCGCCCTTCACCTCGATCGATTCCAAGGACCCCAAGGACCTGTGGACATGGCTGTCGAAAATCCGGGCACAGGGCTACGAAGCGCTCGCCATTCCGCACAATGGTAATGCCTCGAACGGGCTGATGTATGACTGGACGTCGCTCGATGGCAAGCCGATCGACGAGGCCTATGCGCAGCTTCGCGCGACCAATGAGCCCTTGTCCGAAATCTCGCAGAACAAGGGCACCTCGGAAACGCACCCGGCTCTCTCGGCCAACGATGAGTTTGCCAACTACGAGATCTTCGACAAACTGCTTATCGGGAACACATCGAGCAAGCCCGGTGGCTCCTACTGGCGCGACGCGCTCGGGCGCGGGCTCGTGCTGCAGGCCAAGCTTGGCGTGAACCCCTATAAGGATGGCGCCAGCGCCTCGAGCGATCTGC
This sequence comes from Novosphingobium sp., assembly GCF_965228995.1. Lineage (GTDB taxonomy): Bacteria > Pseudomonadota > Alphaproteobacteria > Sphingomonadales > Sphingomonadaceae > Novosphingobium. The sequence continues at coordinate 893,262 of NZ_OZ245852.1, forward strand.
ACTCCGGCTTGCAGGTCAGCACCGCGCAGGAATACGGCGGCATCGCGACGCCCAATCTCGGCGGCGGCAAGCTGACCAAGGCCACCGCACCCGCGGCGCTCGGACAGGCCCCCAGCGCGCTCAACCCTGCCTCACCAACCGGTGCCGTCTCGGGGCTCAACCCGGTGATCCTCAGCCCCGGCACGCTGACGGGCGTGTGGGCCGAAGCGAACACCCGCGAGGCGATCTACAATGCGTTCCGGCGCAAGGAGACCTTTGGGACCACTGGCAGCCGTATCAAACTGCGCTTCTTCGGCGGCTGGGATTTTGCCTCCAGCTTCGTCGCCAAACCGGGCTGGGTCCATCAGGCCTACAAAATCGGTGTGCCGATGGGCGGCGATCTCTCGCTAGGTGCCGCAGGCAAGGCTGCGCGCTTTGCCGTGCAGGCGGTGAAGGACCCGCTCAGCGGCAATCTTGACCGGGTGCAGGTGGTCAAGGTCTACCTTGATGGCGGCAAGCAGGCCGAGAAGATCTTCGATATCGTCTGGTCGGGCAGCCGCAAGATCGATCCCGCCACCGGCAAGCTGCCCGCCGTGGGCAGCACGGTCGATCTCAAGACCGGCAAGTGGGACAACTCGATCGGCGCGGGCGAACTCAGTACCGTCTGGACCGACCCGACGTTCAAGGCCGATCAGGCGGCAGTCTACTACGTCCGCGTGCTCGAAATCCCGACCCCGCGCTGGTCCACCTTGCGCGCGATCGAGTTCGGCCTGCCACTGCCCAAGGAAGTCGCCCCCACGATCCAGCAGCGCGCCTGGTCCTCACCGATCTGGTATACGCCGCCGCGTAGCCGCAGTTGACTATGCGGCGCACTTGTTGGTGGCCGGAAGGATGGTTGCTCCGCCGCGATCCGTCCTTCCGGCACTGGGCCGATTTGCCGCGCTCGGCTTCCCCGGTGCCGCCAGCACGCTGTGCCCGCGCAGCCGCCGACCGGTGAAACAGCGGTTGATGGCTGCGGGATCGCAATAGTCCGGCGGGCTGCGATCTGCCGGAGATGGTGCCTCCCAAGCGGCCGTTTGTTTCCGCGGAGCGGAACATTAGCGCAGAGCGGGAACCGGCGTGGCTTCCCCTCAGGCGCCTGATGGGCTAGGTATCCTGCGGGATTGAGGCCCATGTCTCCGAGAGAAAAGGGCGGGATTTCTCGAATACAACGCGCACAAAATAGGAAGAGATTCAGGCACACCCTACGCGACTTGTCGCCCGACTTAAGAATATGAAAACACTGAGGTTTTAGCTTGTTTTTGCTGTATGTTGCAACTCAGGTAGAGTGACTTCAGGGCCTGCCGCGCTGCGCAGTGTGCATGGTCTTGGACAGGAAACGGCGGAATCCTGGGCCTTTTGGGGCCCGTAAGTGGGCAGATCTGGTGACTTGCTTTACCGTGCGGCCGCTTCGCCCAATTTTTCAGGTTGGCCAGCTTCCATCGGGATCAATGCCCGCTAAAAACCTATCTCGCCTCCGTCTTCCTGATTGCTGTCACGTTCGGCGCGACGCTCGACAGTGAGGGCGCGGCAAATCGGCCCCAGGCGTCCATCAACGAGCGGCGCAGGTCGCGCAGGTCGCTGCGGAGGTAGGCTTGCTCAGTCGTGGTGCCAACCTTGTGCGCGAGTGCCATCTCGGCGACCATGGCGGGGATTGTCGGACAGCGCTCTGCGGCGAAGTCGCGGAAGGCAGAGCGGAAGCCGTGCACCGTTTCATTCCGCCCAGCCGTCCGCAGCGCCTTGGTGAGCGACATATCCGAGAGCGGGTTACCTTTCAGACCGGGGAAGATCAGACCATCCCGCAGAGCCTCGTCCGGCTTCCATTGTTTCAGCAGCGCGACGGCCGCATCCGAAAGGGTGACGACATGGCCCTTGGCCATCTTCATCATGGAGGCTGGCCGGGTCCATGTTCGCGCCTCGAGATCGATCTGTGCCCATGTTGCGTTGCGCACCTCGCCGGATCTGGCGGCTGTAAGGATTGCAAACAGCACGGCGAATCGGCTGGCCGTGGCGTCCTTGCCGAGCTCATCCGTGAAGAAGGCGGGAATCTGTATGAACGGCATGGCGGCGAAGTTCTTGCTCTGCTCCTGCTTTGCGAGACCAGAGCGCAGTTCCCGTGCGTCCGGCAGGGCGTCCCGCCGCCAGCCGCGTGCCTTTGCGAAGGCCAGCACCTGGCCGATGCGGCTGCGCACTTTGCGGGCCATTACAGGTTTGGTCGTCCAGATCGGTGCCAAGGCGGCGATCACGTCCGCGCTGCCAATGACGTCGACCTTGGCGGTGCCGAGCCTGGGCACCGCATGTTCCTCCAACGACGCAAGAAACGCCTTGGCCGTGCGATCCGACCAGCCCGACTTTAGCGCCGCGTGCGCCTCGGTGACGGCGACCGCGAATGAAGGGGTTGCGCGTCGCTCGCGATCGCGTTCTGCGATCGGATCGCCGCCAGCTTTTGCTAGCTTTCGAAGTGCGGCTGCTTTCTCGCGCGCCTCTGCAAGTGAAAGGATCCGGCGCAGCATCAGGGGCGTTTCATCCGGCTGGCTACCATTGCCTCCCAATGCGTTGCGACCTGCGCCATCGATGTCGGCCGCACCAAGCCCGATATCGCGCCGGCGCTGGCCGTTCTTGATGCGAAGGACCCAATTGCGCGCACCAGTCGGCGCAACGATCAGGAGCAGGCCAGCACCGTCCACAAGCACGCGCTTGCGGCGCTTACCGTCCGGGCCGACGCTCGGCTTCGCATTCCTGACTTGCATCACCGTGAGCTGGCCCATAGCTTCCCCACTTCTTTCCCCACATTTTGTGACGAAAGTCGGTGGAAGTCAACGCAGGTCTGCGAAAGATATCCTCAGAGATCTCTAAAAAAACTAGGAAAATCAGAGTCTGTATGGAAGCATTCGGAAGCTTGCGGAAGAAGGTCATAGTCCTCGCGGGGCATCCAGATTTCCGCCAAGAAAACAAGCCCGCGACGCCGGTCCGCCGCCTTGGTAGAGCAGGGCATGCCTGCCCCCTGGGCGTGAGCTGCGGCCGCCTCAGGCGCGGTGTTTCAGGCGGCGCATACCTTGATCAGCGCTGTGATTGTCAGCCGGTCGCCGCGCGCCCAGGTTTCGGCGATGTCTCCGCAATGCAGGCAATTGGCGGGATAGACCACCAGACGATTGAAGCGAAGCGCGGCTGTGCCGATGCGTTCGAAGGTCGCGGTATCGTCCTGATGATACCGGCTGCCGGGCAGGCCATAGCGCGCGGAATCTGCAACCAGCGCCTGACGCCACAGCGGCGCGCGGGGAGGGGTTATCTGTTCGAATCCGGTGCGGCGATGGCGGTGGAAGCTGGTGCCGCGGTGCGGCGCGTCGCACAGATAGTGGATGACCGCGAGGACGGCGGGATCGGTCGTGTCGAAATGGGGGATCCGCTGCACCGGGGAGAGCGTGGCGGGATCCTGGCTGGCTATCGCATAGTCGGCGCGCAGGATCGCCGCGCCGGAAAGCTGCGGCCAGACGGCAAGCGCGCCGGCGAGCCATGCTTTCCAGCGCTCGGGGGCGGGCGCGCGCATACCGGGATAGAGATCATCTTCGCTGCGCAGGAAATGCGCAGATCGTGCGGCTTCGACCAGCGCGGCTGGTTCCGGATGCGCTTCGTCCGCGATCCGGATGGGCACGCCTTCGCGGCCCAGAGCGATGACCGGCTGCGCGTCCAAGCGCTCAGCTGCCCGGTGTGAACCAGGCCGATTGCGCGTCGATCCGGGCGTTCTTGCGCCGCACCAGCGCCGCGACCCGGTCCAGCGAGAGCGCCATCGCGGCAAGGACCATCAGGTCCTCAAACGCAGTGACCCGATCCCGAGCGCGGCCGAGCGCGACTTCATCGACGCCGTAGAGCCCGGTGAGCACGCTGGTGCTGCCGTCGTGGAAGGCAAGGTCGAGCTTGATCTCGCGCACCACCCTGGCTTCCAGCATCAGATCGACCAGCCGGCGGGTTGCTTCGCGGCCTTGCAGCAAGCGCCCGAGAATCGCCTGCACCGAGCGGAAATAGTCGGTCTCGCCGCCATCGCCGTCGACGATCGCGCAGGGCCCTTCCGGCGCGATCGCGGGGCTTGCCTCATCGATGCCGATTGCCGCCTCGGCGCCATCGCCGAACACGAAGAAGGGCAGGCGCAGCAAGTTGAGCGGCAGGACATCGGCCTCGAGCGCCGCGCCGTTCCAGAACAGGTTCTCCTGCGGTTCGAGCCCCATCAGTGCGGCGGGATAGAACTGGCCGGTTTCGCCATCCTTGGCGAGGAACACGGGAAACTGGCCGGCAACCTGGCGGATCTCGTCCGCGACGAGCGGGACGAGGTGGACCGCCGCCGCGCTTTCTGCCGCGCGGGCGGGATCGATGCGCAGCCCGGCATGCACGGCGCGATTGAGGGGGACGATGGTCATGGCGGCCTTCATGCCTTCAGAGGGAAGGGAAGCGGTACTGCGCGAGCCGGTCGAGCAAGGCGCGGTTGGTGGGCATCGCGGCGGTCAGCTTGCGCTTGAGCGCGGCGGTGCGGTCGAAGGCGTCCTGCGCCGCGTCGACATCAGCGAGCCGGCCTGTGTGCGGGCGGGTGCGGAACCCCATGCCATAAAGCACGTACTGGTAACTTGCGGCGGGAAACATCTCGTGCGCGCTGGCAAAATCGTGCTCGCCCGGCGGCGTGTCGCGCCAGAGTTCGAGCTGGTCCTGAAGGTCCTGCGGGATCGTCGCGGGATCGCGGTTGTCGCGCCAGAACGCGCTGTCCTCCCGCTCGGAGAGAACATAGTGCAGCTTGAGGAACTCGATGATGCGGTCCCAGCGGTAGCGCGTCATCGTGTTGAAGCGGCGCGCGACGAAATCCATGGCGCCCCGCGTCGCGGGCATTGCGGTGGCGATATAGTCTGCCGAAAGCTCGATCAGCACGAGCGCGGATGCCTCGAGCGGCTCCAGAAATCCGGCGGCGAGGCCCACTGCGACGACGTTGTTCTTCCAGAACTGCGCGCGGTGGCCCGAACGTATGGTGATCTCGCGCGGGGTCAGCTTGGCGAAATCGGGGCCGACATAGGCTGCCAGTTCCTCCTCGACCCGCTCGGCCCCGGCATGACGGCTCGACCAGACATAGCCGATGCCGCGCCGGGTCGGCAGGCCGATGTCCCAGATCCAGCCGTGGCGCTGCGCGGTGGAGATGGTGTGCGAGGCGATCGGGCTGTCCTCCTCGACGGGAAGCTGAACCGCCAGCGCCCGGTCGACAAAGAGCACGTCGGAGCGATCGACGAACGGTACGCCTAGCGCTTCGCCCAGCAGCCGCGAGGCAAAGCCGGTGCAATCGACGAACAGGTCCGCCTCGATGGCGCCGTGACGCTCGCCGACGACGGCCGCCACATCGCCGGTCTCGGTAAGTTTCACGTCGATGATATCGTCGTCGATATGGCGCACGCCGAGCTGGCCGGTGCAATGCTGCGAGAGAAGCTCGCCCAGCCGCACTGCGTCGAGGTGATAGGCATAGTTGGCGACGCCCACATAGTCTGGCGAAGTGATCAGCTTCGGGGCCAGTGATGCTTCGCACAGGGCTTCCTGGAAGCACACCGCATCGGAGAAGCTCTGCCTCGGCTCGGCATTCCAGTAGGGCGCCAGATCGAGATCGGGAAAGCCCTCGGGCAGCACGAGCGGGTGGTAGTAGAAATCATCTGCGGCACCGGTGCGCCAACGGGCGAACTTGGCCCCCTGCTTGAACGAAGCATGGGTGGCACGCATGAAGTCGGTTTCGGAAATGCCGATCTTGCGCAAGGTGTTGCGCATCGTCGGCCAGGTTCCCTCGCCCACGCCGATGATGCCGCGCCGCACGCTTTCGACCAGCGTCACGGAGAGATCGCGGCCGTGCCGGGCGGCAATGAGCCCTGCGGTCAGCCATCCGGCGGAACCGCCACCGACAATGCAAACCGAACGAATTGCGCCGTTTTCGGCCATGCGCCTTTCCTGTTTCCCATCCCCGCCTGGTTGGTCCCCGGTCAGGTTCTACGCGGATCGGGGCGCGCATCGCAATGCACGCCCCGGCCCATTGTTTACAGCGATCAGAAGTTGACCCGCGCCCCGAACTTGAAGCGCCTGCCGCTGTCCTCCGCATAGAGGAACTGGTTCTGATAGTAGGCGTATTTCAATGTTCGCGAGTTGGTCAGGTTCGCCCCTTCGGCAAAGACCGCGAACTGCGGCGTGATGTGGTAGGTCACGCTCGCATCGACCTGCGAGTAGGGCCTGACCTGCGTTACCGCCTGACCGGCGCCGTTGAGCGGCGGCGGCGCGAGGTACTGGAGGAAGCTGTCGCGCCAGTTGTAGGCAACGCGCGCCTCGATCCCGTTCTTGTCGTAGAACAGAACGGCGTTGGCCGAGTTGGACAGGCCGGTCAGCGCGAACTTGTTGGTCAGGTTGCGCGGGTCGAGCTTGCGGTTCGAACCCACCAGCGTGCCGTTGAGCTGGAAGCCGAAGCCGGTATCGCCGATCGAATACTGCCAGGCCGCCTCGATCCCCCTGACCGTCGCATCCTGCCCATTGACCGGTGCGGTCACGGTGAACTGCGCCGGCAGGCCCGTGCCCGGGTCGATCAGCGGCGCGCCGTTGGCATCGGCCACCGTGCCCGTCGTCTGGTTGAGCACGATGAAGTTGTTGACGTTCTTGAGGTAGCCGCCGATCGAAATGTAGCTGCCGGGTGCGTAGTAGTATTCGAGCGAGATATCGAGATTGTTCGATTTGAACGGCTTGAGGTCCGGGTTGCCGCGGCTTGCGGCGAAGTTGCCGGGCCGCAGCGTGACCAGCGTGGTGACCGGCGAGAGCTGCTCCAGCGTCGGCCGCGTGATCGTCTGCGAGGCGGCGAAGCGCACGGTGAACTTGTCGCTCACCTGCCACTTCAGCGCGATGTTGGGCAGGATATCGAGGTAATGGGCCTTGCCCACCGTCCGCGTAGTGCCGGACGAGGTCGAGCCGTACTGTGTCTGGTCGTTGGCGAGCTTGACCAGCGCAGTGTAGGCCGTGGCGAGGCCGTTGATGCTGGTCTGCGTGTCCTCGAAGCGGACGCCGCCGACGATCGCGATCGGGTTGCCGGCAAGCTCGCCCTTGAACTCGGTCTCGAGGTAGGCACCAAGCACGCGCTCGGTCACGATCGTGTCGTTCACCAGCGGCGGCGCGAACGTGAAGTTCGGGTTGTTTACGCGCTGCTGCGCGGTGATCGCATCGAACAGCGCGGGTCCGTCGAAGGTCAGCCACTGGGTCGGCAGGCGGTCCGAACCGCTGATGCCTGAGAGAAACTTGTCGCCCGCATTGTAGGTGCTGATCGCCACACCCGGCGGTGCAGGGAGATTGTAGCCACACGTGGTGCAGCCCGTGCCGCCATCGTTCGAGAAGAGCGACGTGTCCTTCTTGTCATGCGAATAATACAGCCCGAAGTTGGCATTGACGAGGCCCACATCGGAATCGGCCTTGTAGGCAAGATCGGCGCGGCCCTGGCCCACTTCATCGCGGATGCCGTAGCCGCGCAGCAGCATCACGTGCTGGCAAAGCGGCTCCCCGCCGCCCACGGGCGTCGTGCTGCCCGGCGTGCCCGAATTCGTCACCGCGCTGCCGCAGGGGCTGGCGGGATTGGCGAAAGTGGGCAGCGTTTCGGTCTGCCAAGGCAGGATCGAACCGTCAGACTGGTAGCGCGAGGAGCCGGTGAGATAGCCGAGCAGCGAGAGATACGCCTGCCGGCCGCCGTTGGGATCTTCCTTGGCCAGCGAATAGGTGCCGTCCACCGTGGCGGTCAGGTTGGGCGAGACCTTCCATTCGACATTGAGCCCGAATTCGCGGGTGTTGGTCCGTTTGTCGAACTTCTTGTCATGAAAGTCGGTCGCGACGCCGCTGGCCTGCGTGATGTCGGTCACCGTGCCGTTGGCATCGGTGGTCACGTCGGTCAGGTTCGAGGCGGTGAACCAGTGCCCGTAGGAGCGCGCGTCGGTCTTGTTGGTGAACTTGGAATAGAGCGCGTCGGCCGTGACGGTCACGTCATCGCTGGGGCGGTATTGCAGCACCAGCGTCCCGCCGATGCGCTCGCGGTCCTCGCGCGTGACTTTGGTGTCGAAGTTCTGGGGCACGAAGATGTTGCCCGCCGGATTGCTGTCGCTGACGGTGCCTTTGCCGCCGTTGACTTCTCCGGCCGGGACGGCCGGATTGACCAGCCAGCCATCAGTCTGGGCCTGCTTCAGCAACGTGTAGCGGTGCTGGTAGGTTCCCGAAAGCAGCACTCCGAACTTGCCGTCGGCAAAGGTGTCCGCGAACAGGAATGACGCATCGGGCGCGAACTTGCGCGAATTGCGGTCGTAGTTGGCGTCGACCGAGGCCGAGATCTTGCGCTCCTTGTAGTCGAACGGGCGGGCGATCTTGATGTTCACCGTCGAGCCCACGCCGCCCGATTGGTAGCGCGCGGTGGCAGACTTGTAGACCTCGACGCCCGAGACCAGTTCGGAGGCCAGCGTGTCGAACGAGAAGGCCCGGCCCGAAGCCTGGCTCGGGTCGGTCGGGGTGGCAATCTGCCGGCCATTGACGAGGACGGTGTTGAACTCGGGTCCGAAGCCGCGAACGGTGATGAACGCGCCTTCGCCGCCGGAGCGGTCGATCGAGACACCGGTGATGCGCTGCAGCGATTCGGCGAGGTTGGCGTCCGGCAGCTTGCCAATATCCTGCGTCGAGATCGCATCGACGATGCCCGATGCGGCCCGCTTGATCCCGCGCGCGTTATCAAGGCTGCCGCGCAGGCCGGTCACGACGATGGGCTGGGGTTCGGGTTCAGGTTCGGCTGCTCTGGCAACCCCTGCGGGAGCGGGTTCGGCGGCCTGCGCGGCGAGCGCGACCGGGGCGCCGCTCACTGGCTGGCGCGCGGCGATCGGGCGGCCCACTACGGCGAAAGTGGCAGGGCCGGTTTGGCGCACGACCAGGCCCGTGCCGGCAAACAGCCGGTCAAGCGCTTCGTTGACCGTCAGACGGCCATGCACTTCGTTGGTGCGCACGGCATGCGTGAGCTTGCGCGAGGCGATGATCTGGACATTGGCCTGATGACCAAGCAAGCCAATTGCGGATTCGGCTGACTGGGCAGGAATTGAGAACTGGCGCAGTTCAGCGTTGGCCTGTGCTACAGCCGGCATTGATGCAACGGCTACAACGCTTGCTGACGCAAAGAGAATGCCACGTAAAGTGGTCGTCATCACTCATCCCTCCCAAAAGGATTTCATCCCGTTTCAGGTCTTTCTTGACCTGCATGTCCCTAGAGACGCGGGCGTTGGAATTCCTTCTTCACTTTGCGCAATTTATTTGTCTTCGGTTGTTTCACTGGCACGCTCGACACGGATCGTGGTGGGATCGCTGGTGTTGATCGCGACCGGCAGCGTAACCTTGAGTGTCTGGGCGAATCCCTCGGGATCATCGAGCTTGAACAGACCGTCGAATTGCTCACCAGCGATCTCCGGATCGGCAATGACGATCTGCCGCTGGTTGTAGCGGTTGAACTCGTCCGCCGCCTCGCGCAGCGTTGTCCCGTTGAGGTCGATCATGCCGTTGCGCCAGGCAAGGGCCCGGTCGACCGGCGTGGTATCGCCCTCGCGGTAGTGGACCAGCGTGCGTTCCCTGATCACGGCGCGCTCGCCCGCGACCACAGTCAGGCGCCGGCTGGCATCCTGATCGGACCACGTTTCCACGACGCCTTCGGTGACCAGCACCTCGACGCCTTCCTCGCGCTTGCGCACCGAAAACGCTGTGCCGACTGCTCTTGCGCGGACCGGGCCGGAAGCGACGATGAAGGGCCGCTCGGCGTCTTTCGCCACGTCGAACCAGGCTTCCCCGTGCAGGAGTTCGATTTCGCGCGCGCGGCGGGAGAGGTTGACCTTGATTTCGGAGCCCGAATTGATCGTCATGATCGAACCGTCGTCAAGCGGGACCCGCCTGATCTCGCCGACCCGCGTCACGAATTCGGCATCGCGCGAGAAGCCGACGCGCAAGGTGACCAGAGCCGCCGCGCTCGCCGCGACCATGCCGCCCAGTACGCCGCGCCGCATCCATTTGCCGCGGGTGTCGTTTGCGGGTGGAGGCGCTTCAACGGACTCCGGCTCGTGCAGGGCATCGGGCAGCAGCCAAGCCGCCTGCGTCTGCAGGAGCAGGCCGTGGCGGCGTGGATCGGCGGCCAGCCAGGCTTGCAGCGCGGCCTCGTCGGCCTCGCTCCAGTTGCCCGAATCCATGCGCGCAACCCACTCCGCTGCCGCATCATGATCCGCTGATCTGGTTCTATCCGACGCCATCGTTACACCACCCGCCGGCTGTCGCCGGTCGCTTCGGGTTCGCGTTCAATGGCAGCCCAGCCGCTGCGAATGGCGCGGACGCCAACCCAGACCTGCTTTTCGACGGCCTTTTCGGTGATCCCGAAGTGCGCAGCGATTTCGCGCTGCGACCAGCCCTCGATCTTGCGCAGTTCGACGATGCGCCGGCAGCGTTCGGGCAACTCTGCCAGCAGCGCGCGCACCCGTTCGGACGCCATGCGTGTTGCAACCTGCTCTTCGGGCGTTGGCGTACCAGTATCACGGTAACTCTCGATCTCGCTGATCGCGTCGAATGGGGCGATCTGTTGCCGTTTGAGCCTCCGCGCGAGGAGGTTGCGACAGATCGAGAAAAAGTAGGCGTGCGCGCACTCGATGTGATCGACCGTCTCCAGCATCACCACGCGGCAGTAAGCGTCCTGAACCAGCTCATCCACCACATCGTGGGCGATGCGCCGCTTCAGGAACCACGCGCGAATGCGGGGTTCGTGCGGCATGATCTCGCGCGCCACCCACTGCGCAAGTGCGCGGCGGCGTTCGAGCTCAGCTCGCAAATCCGGTCTCGTCCCATCCTCCATAAGCTTCGGAGTTTCTTTCAATTATGCCACTTAGAGTCCGGCTCCGACGATTTCCTTCCGGGGTGCCGCAAAAAAATTCCAGTGGGAAGCCGCGCCTCCACAGCCCGGCGCAAGCTGAGGTGATCGCGGCCGGAAGACTGGCTCAGTTTATCGCGGCAATCACTGAACCGGAGGCATCTTTCATTGCGATTTGGCGCAGCCCTTGCGACATGCTGGCGATATGACCGAAGAAGAAATCGCCCACGAGCTGGGCCGCCGCAAATTCTACAAGGCCGAGCAGGAAGCCAGCTTTGTCGAATCGCACGAATACGTCACGCCGCAGCAGCAGGATCCCGCGTACCGGCTGGCTTTCCGCGATATCGACTTCCTGCTGCGCGAGGAACTGCGCCCGGTGCGCTTTCAGCTCGAGCTGCTCAAGCCCGAGATGCTGCTCGACGAGGCGGCGATCGGCTCCACTCTCGTGATGTATGGCTCGGCGCGGATTCCAGCGCCCGAGGAAGTGGAGGCGGTCCGTGCGGCGGCGGCGACGCCGGAGAAGCAGAAGGTCGCCGAAAGGCTGATCGCCAAGGCGCGCTATTACGAGGAAGCCCGCAAGCTTGCGCAAATCGCCAGCCGCAGCGCGGTGGTGGAGGATGGCAAGCGCCACTTCGTGATCTGCTCGGGCGGCGGCCCCTCGATCATGGAAGCTGCCAATCGCGGCGCGGCAGATGTCGGCGCGGAATCGATCGGGCTCAACATCACGCTGCGGCACGAGCATACGCCCAATGCCTATGTCACGCCGCACCTGTCGTTCCAGTTCCACTACTTCGCGCTGCGCAAGATGCACTTCCTGCTGCGCGCGCGGGCGGTTGCGGCCTTTCCGGGCGGCTTCGGTACGTTCGACGAACTGTTCGAGCTGCTGACGCTGGTCCAGACCGGCAAGATGCAGCCGATCCCGATCCTGCTGTTCGGGGGTGATTTCTGGAACCGCGTGGTGAACTTCGAAGCGCTGGCCGAGGAAGGCGTGATCAGCGCGAAGGACCTTGACCTGTTCCACATCGTGGAGACGGCGGAAGAGGCCTGGGGGCATATCACCGCGTTCTACGGGCTGGACTTCGACTGAGCGGGACGCAACGCAAAGGGGGAAAGCGGGATGGGTCCGTTTGAATACATGATCCTGTTCATTTCGTTTATCTATACCATTGGTCTCACCCACCTGCTTTTCGCCATGACCCGGATGCTGCGGCATCGGCGCTCGCTGATATTTTCGTGGCCCCACTTCCTGTGGATGCTGGTGGCGCTCGCGAACCTCATGGGCAACTGGATTGGGGGCTACGACCTGCATAATGTCGAGAAGTTGCCGCTGCCGACGATTGCAATCGGCCTCGGTTTTTCCATCCTCATGTATTTTCAATGCGCGCTGGTCAGTCCGGACTTCGAGGAAGGTGAAAGCTATGACATGCGGGCATTCCATGAACGCGAAAGCGTTACCTATATCGGCGTAATCCCCATTTTGGTGATCGCTGCCATGGCGGTCAACTATCTGGAGAGCTTGGCGTATTCTATTGAAAACGCCGCGCGGCAAAATCTGCTAGTTGGTGCCATGCTACCACCTGCTGTCGTCGCGCTGCTCGTGCGCAGACCATGGGTTCAGATCAGCATGCCGTTGATCATTCTGGTGCTGCTGGCGGTGAATTTCGCTGTGTTTTACCCCGTTCTTGAGAAAGTCTCCGGCCGCTGATCACCGCACTGCATGGTGCCCCAGCGGGCCGCTGCCCGCGCCGAATCCCGGTGCCGCCAGCAATGCGGCGCGCACGAAATCGCGGGCCTCGGTCACAGCATCGGCAAGCGAGAGCCCGCGCGCGAGATGCGTCGCAATGGCGCTCGAGAGCGTGCAGCCGGTACCGTGGGTGTGGCGCGTTTCGATGCGCGATGCGGTCCAGACTACCTCTGCCTCGCCCGGCACGGCCAGCCGGTCGGTCACTTCGGGCCCTTCGGCATCGCCGCCCTTGGCCAGCCACGCAATTCCGCGTGCGCGCAAGCCTGCCTCGCCGCCGAGCGCTGCGAGTTCGGGCACATTGGGCGTGGTCAGGGTGGCGAGCGCCATCAGCCGTTCGAACGCGGCAATGGTAGCAGCATCCGCCAGCGCCGCGCCGCTGGTGGCGATCATCACCGGATCGAACACGATCGGGACGGAGAGCCGCTCCAGCCGCTCCGCCACGACAGCGGCAATCTCGGGCGAACCGAGCATGCCGATTTTTACGGCATCGACACCGAGATCGCTCACGCAGGCATCGATCTGCGCGGCGACCATCGCGGGGCTGGCAGCCTCGACCCTATGGACTCCGGTCGTGTCCTGCGCGGTCAGAGCGGTCACGGCGGTCATGGCATAGCCGCCGAGCATCGTGATCGTCTTGATATCGGCCTGAATACCCGCGCCGCCGCCCGAATCCGAACCGGCAATGGACAGCACGCGGGGCGGTTTGCGTGCTTCGACAAGCTCAGCACGAGCGGATGTTTGTGTCATGCCCCACTTTACCGCTCACCCTGAACTTGTCGAAGGGTCCTTGCGGATCAGCCTTTGAATTTCCGCTCGCTCGAAGGCGGAAACTTCGCATGCAGCGCCTTGGCGCGGCTGGGGCGGTCCATCAGTTCGCCGCCGCAATTGGGGCAGCGGTCGTCCAGTGCTTCGGCGCATTCGGCGCAGAAGGTGCACTCGAACGAGCAGATGAAGGCGCCCGGTGCCTCTGCCGGAAGATCGGTGCCGCAGCGTTCGCAGTCGGGGCGCATTTCCAGCATGGCAGGCTCTCCTCAGGCGGCCTTGCGCACCGCATCGCAGATCGCATCGACGACTTGCGCCACTTCGCGCGCATCGTCGCCTTCGGCCATCACGCGGATTACCGGCTCGGTGCCCGAGGGGCGGATGACGAGGCGGCCACGCCCCGCCAGCTGCGCTTCGGCAGCGGCGATTGCGGCCTTGACGCTTTCGGCCTCGAGCGGCTTGCCGCCGGCAAAGCGCACGTTCTTGAGAAGCTGCGGGACCGGATCGAACAGATGCAGCGTCTCGCTCGCGGGTTTGCCCGAGGCGACCAGCGCGGCAAGGACCTGAAGCGCCGCGACGGTGCCATCGCCGGTCGTGCCGTGGTCGGTCAGGATCATGTGGCCCGATTGCTCGCCGCCGACATTGTAGCCGCCCTCGCGCATCTTCTCGAGCACGTAGCGATCACCGACCGAGGCGCGGACCAGATCGAGCCCGAGGCTATTCAGATACCGCTCAAGGCCGAGGTTCGACATGACGGTCGCCACGACGCCGCCGCCGCGCAGCGCGCCAGCTTCGTGGAGCCGCCCGCCGATCAGCGCCATGATCTGGTCGCCATCGACCGTCTGGCCCTTCTCGTCGACCACGATCAGCCGGTCCGCATCGCCATCGAGTGCAATGCCTATATCGGCGCGCACTTCGCGCACGCGGGCCTTCAGCGCATCGAGATGCGTCGAGCCGACGCCGGCGTTGATGTTCTTGCCATTGGGCTCGACCCCGATCGCGATCACTTCGGCGCCGAGCTCCCACAGCGCAGACGGCGCGACATGGTAGGCCGCGCCATTGGCGCAATCGACGACGATGCGCAGGCCATCGAGCCGCACGTTGTGAGGCAGCGAGCCCTTGACGGCGTGGATGTAGCGGCCCCGCGCATCCTCGATGCGGCGGGCGCGGCCCACGTCATTGGCATCGGCGAGCGGCAGATCCTGCTCGAGCATCGCCTCGATCGCGAGCTCGTCCTCGTCGGAAAGCTTAAAGCCATCGGGGCCAAACAGCTTGATCCCGTTGTCCTCGAACGGGTTGTGGCTGGCCGAAATCATCACGCCGACATCGGCGCGCATCTCACGCGTGAGCAGCGCGACCGCCGGGGTGGGCATTGGCCCCAGCAGCACGACATCCATGCCGACGCTGGTGAAGCCCGCGGTCATCGCGTTTTCCAGCATGTAGCCCGAAAGGCGCGTATCCTTGCCGATCACCACGCGGTGGCGGTGATCGCCGCGCAGGAAATAGGTGCCGGCCGCCTGGCCCACTTTCATCGCGGTTGCAGCCGTCATGACCCCGGCGTTGGTCCGGCCCCGGATGCCATCGGTGCCGAAAAATTTTCGTGCCATTGCCTGAAACTAATCCTTGTCAGAAGCGCTTGCGCGGCGCGGATTGCCATATGCCCCTACACGCTTAATGTCACCGCCCCATGAACCAAGCGATTAACGATACGTCATCCGGCGACTCTGCGCGTTCGCCGAGCCCGCTGCCCGAAATCACCAAAGTGCCTACGCTGTGGACGTTTGTCGGGCTGGTCGGTGGCCTCGGGCTGGGCCTTGCCGTGGCGATGCGCGCGCCTGGCGCACTGACGCCGCTGCTCGCGGTGGCGGAGCCGGTGGGCGACATGTGGCTGCGCGCGCTGCGGGCGACGATCATTCCGCTGGTCGTCTCGCTGCTGTTCATGGGCGTGGTGCAGACGGTTGCGGCGGCGCGGGCCGGGGCGATGGCGCGGCGTGCGCTCGGCTGGTTCTACCTCATCCTTGCGGGTGGTTCGGCGATGGCGGCTTTCGTCGTCCCGGCGCTGCTGGCGCTGATCCCCAGTCCGCCCGGCGCCGCCGATGCGCTGCGCGCGGGCATGGCCGCCAGCAACGCACAAACGACCGGCCCGCTGCCGAGCGTGGGCGATTTCGTCGCCTCGTTCGTGCCTGCAAACGTGTTTGCTGCCGCCGCCTCTGACCAGATCCTGCCGCTGCTGCTGTTCACCGCGATCTTCGCTGTGGCCGCCGCCCGCCTAGCCGCCCGCCAGCGCGAAAGCCTGCTGACGTTTTTCGAAGCCATCGGCGGGGCAACGCTGGTCGTCGTCGGCTGGATCCTGTGGACCGCGCCCGCCGGCGTCTTCGCGCTGAGCTTTGCGGTTGCGGCGCATACCGGCACCGCAGCCATCGGCGCGCTGGCACACTACGTACTGATCGTGACGCTGACCGGCACGGTGATGTTCCTCAGCGCTTATCCGATTGCCGTGCTGTTCGGCCGCCAGTCGCTCGGCGCCTTTGCCCGCGCTGTGATTCCGGCGCAGGCGCTGGCACTCTCGACGCAGTCTTCGCTTGCCTCGCTCCCCGCGATGCTGGGCGCCTGCCGCCAGCTCGGCATTCGCGACCGCGCCGCCGAGTTCACTCTGCCGCTCGCCGTCGCGCTGTTTCGCGGCACCGGCCCTGCGATGAACTTCGCTGTCGCGATCTACCTCGCGCACTGGCTCGGCGTGCCGGTCGATGGCTGGCACATGCTGGCGGGCTTCGCCGTCGCCTCGGTCATGAGCTTTGGCGCGGTGAGCCTGCCCGGCGCCATCAGCCTCGTCACTTCGTGCGGGCCGATCGCCCTTGCCATGGGGGTTCCGGTCGGGCCGCTGGCGCTGCTGGTGGCAGTGGAAGTGCTGCCCGATCTGATGCGCACGCTGGGCAATGTGACGCTTGATGTGGCCGTAACTGCCGTGGTCGATGCGATGCCGGGGCTGGACGACGCGCCGGAACTCGCTAGCGACTGAGCCCGGATCCGGGCCGGAACAACGGTTCGCCCAGCAGGAAGCCGATCACGTTGGGCCGGCCAAGATTGTCGAGCATGGCCTCGATGATCATCAGGATCGGGACCGACAGCAGCGCGCCGGGCACGCCCCAGATCCACGAGAAATAGCTGATCGCGACAAGGATCGAGACCGGGCTCACGGTGAGGCGCGCGCCGAGGATCGCCGGTGTCACGAAATTCGCCTCGATTGCGTGGAGCCCGAGGAAAGCGAGCGCCGGGACCACGCCGACCGCTACCGAACTTGCGGTGCCCAGCCCGACCAGCGCCAGCAGCGCCATCATCGCCAGTGGGCCGAGATAGGGCAGGAAGTTGAACACGAAGGCGAGGCCGCCCCACATGATCGGCGCGCTGAGCCCGAACGCCCAGGCCCCCGCCGCGACGATCACGCCGACGCCGAGGTTGATCACTGCGACGGTGAGCAGATAGCCTGCCACGCGGTCCTGCACATCGCGCATCACGCGGGCAATGCGCACCGAGGCGTTCACGCTGTCCCCGTCGCGCGCGAGGCGGCGGCGCACGCGCAGGCGCGTCTCGATCATGAAGAAGGTCATCAGCAGGGTGACCAGCGTTTCGAGCACCAGGCTCGGCGTCGCGAAGGCAACCTGCTCGATGACCGAAGGGGTGGCGAGCACGACCTCGCGCGGGCTGTGGCCCAGCAGACGGGCGAGCTGGCGGTTGAAATCGTTGATCCAGGCAAGGTTGCCGCGCCATTCGGCAAAACGGCGACTGACCACCGTCAGCATGTCCGGCACCTGATCGACCATGGCAAAGGCCGGCTGGAGGATCAGCGCGAGGGCGAGCACGATCACGCCCGCCATCGTCAGCATGGCCATGAGCGCCGCGAGCATGTCCGGAAAGCCGAAGCGGCAGAGCCGGTCGGCCATCGGAGCAAGGATGATGGTGATGACGACCGCAGTGACAGGCGGCAGAAACACCACCGCGCCGATCGAAAGCACGAAGGGCAGGGCGAGGAACAGCCCGACCATCAGCAGCAGCACGATCGCCGATTGCAGCCGTGCGCGCGTATCGCCCGCCCACTCATCGGGCAGGCGGGGCACGGCAACGCCGGTTTCTAGTTCGGGATCGGGCATGTCGGCCATCTTGGGCCGCTATCTGGACCTCGCGTGTGGCCGGATCAAGGCGGCGTCGGCGAACCGACGCCGATTCATCTGCGAAACGCGGGTTTCGCGGTTGCTGCCGCTTTAGAGGCCCTTGCCGTAGATCATGTATTCCTTGTTGACCTTGCTATCGATCGCATCGGCGATGGCGACCATCCCCTGATTGTCATCGAGGATCCAGCCGATCTCGCCGCGCGTTGCGCCGTAGCGCGTCACGGAATTGCGGCGGATGTATTCGATCATCATGAAAGCGAGTTGGCTGGCAAGGCGCGAGGACTGCAGCCGCTTGCGCACGCCCATCAGCGGCACGCGCATGGTGCGCACGCGCGGTTTCCTGAGCCAGAGCAGCAGCTTGGCCCAGTTGAACGGAAACAGCGAGCCGCCCATGGGCTTGATCACTTCATTGAGATCCGGGAGCGTCATCATGAAGGCCACCGGTTCGCCGTCGTACTCGGCGATCATGATGAGATCCTCACGCACGATCGGTTTGAACTTCTTTCCGGCGTAGGCGATCTCGGTGTCGGTGAAGGGCACGAAGCCCCAGTTGTCCGACCAGGCATCGTTGAGGATGTCCAGGATGAGCTTGGCCTCGGCATCGAACTTGCTCTTGTCCACGCCGCGGATGCGGATGCGCGGGTTCTTCTCGCCCGAGGCGACGATGCGCTGGATCAGCGGCGGGAAATCCTTGCTGATGTCGAGCTCGTAGGTGAGCAGCGACTTGGCGTGGCTGTAGCCCAGTGCCTCGATATAGGCCGGATAGCGCTTGCTCTGGTGGCCCATCATCACCGTGGGCGATTGTTCAAACCCGCGCACGAGCTGGCCCGGCTCTTCCCAGATCGACATCGAGATGGGTGCCAGCACGCGGGTCATGCCCTTCTCGCGCAGCCAGTCCTCTGCGCGAGTGATCAGCGCGCGGGCCACGGCTTCGTCCTCCGCCTCGAGGAGGCCCCAGTTGCCCGTGCCCGGGCCCATGCCCTGCACCGGATCCATCGCAACGGCGAGGTGATCGATATGCGCCGAGATGCGCCCCACCACTTTCCCGCCGCGGCGGGCGAGGAACAGCTGCACGTCGGCATGTTCGAAGAACGGGTTCTTGCCCGGCGTGACGAGCTCCACCGCTTCCATCCGCAGAGGCGGCACCCAGGCGGGATCGCTGGCATTGATGCTATAGGCCAGGTCCACAAAGGCAGTGCGATCGGCCTTGCCGGAAACCGGGGTGATGCTTACTTCGCCACTAGTGTCTGGGGTCCCGGCCACGATCTTGCCTTTGTTTGAAGGTATTGAACAAACGAAGGGCTTGCCTGCGTTGGCCCGGGCCGGATTGTCAAGCCGGACGGAGCGAGGCACGCCCCCGAAAAAACTTAGCGGCTCAATCAGGAATCAGTGAATGCTTGCCTCTCCGTCCCTCGAAACGCCGTCCGCGCCGGAACCCCGGCCCGCTGGCGCTGCGTCTGCAGAGGCCGCGATCCTCGCTCGCACGCCGGACGACAAGGCGATGCTCCGCGCGGCGGTAGAGCTCACGCGCGATCTTGGCGAGGCGAAGCCTGCCGTGTTCTGGCCCGATATGCTGGCCTCGGCGCTGACGGGCTATGCCGCGCTGGCCGGCGCAATCCTGACCGGGAACATGTGGGCGGCGGCGGCCTTCGGGGTGCTTTCGGCGCTGGCGTTTTACCGCGCGCTGCTGTTCATTCACGAGCTTTCGCATATCCACCGCAATGCCCTGCCCGGTTTCCGCTTCGTGTGGAACCTGGTCGTGGGCATTCCGATGCTCACGCCCTCGTTCATGTACGAAGGTGTCCACCCGCTGCACCACGCGCGCACGCGCTACGGTACGGTGGAGGATCCGGAGTACCTGCCACTCGCACTGATGAAGCCGTGGTCGCTGCCGGTGTTCCTGCTGACGGCCATTCTGCTGCCTGTGGCGCTGCTGGTGCGCTCTGCCGTGCTGGTGCCGCTCGGTGTGGTCATCCCGCCGCTGCGCCGGCTGGTCTGGGCGCGCGCCTCGGCGCTCGCGATCAACCCGGCCTTCCGCCGCCGCCCGCCCGAAGGCGAATTTGCGCGGATGGTGTTCTGGCAGGAACTGGGCGCAACTGCGTGGGCGTGGTTCCTGCTCGCATGGTCGGCCACGCACGGCTGGCGGCCGCTGCTTATCGGCATTGCCGTCATCGCGCTCGGCGCAGTGCTCAATCAGGCCCGCACGCTTGTCGCCCACTTGTGGGAGAACGAGGGCGAGACGATGACGGTGACGGGGCAGTACCTCGATTCGGTCAACGTGCCGCCGCCGGGCTGGTTGACGGCGCTGTGGGCGCCGGTCGGCCTTCGCTACCACGCGCTGCACCACTTGCTGCCAAGCGTGCCGTATCACGCACTGGGTGAGGCGCATCGCCGCCTGAGCGCGGAGCTGGGCGCCGGATCGACATATGTGCGCTCAAGCTATTCCGGGCTGTTCCCGCTGCTCGGGCGGCTGGTGCGCAGCACGATGACCGCGCGCTAGCGCATCACCGCCACGTAGATCCCGACCGTGATGACCAATAGCGCGAAGCCGCGCTCGACAAGGCCGCGCCGGGCCGCGAGATAGCGCGCGCCGACAAGGCCCAGCACTGCGCCGCCGAGGCCGCCCAGGACGAGCACGGCAACAAGCGGCCAGGCGACGAGGCCCGAAACCGCATAGGACGTCGCGGTCGTGGCTCCCAATGCGGCGACGACGACAAGCGAGGTGCCGGTCGCATTGCGCATCGGCATGGCGGTTGCCGCGATCAGACCGGGCACGATCAGGAACCCGCCGCCGATCCCGAAGAAACCTGCCAGCAGGCCGGTCCCAAAGCCGATGGGGATGAGCCGAGGCAGCAGCTGCCCCGCACTGGTCCGGGTCAGGCGCACGTCGGCCCGCTCTTCTCCGCGCCGCGGGCGCAGCATGGAAAGGCCCACACCGATCATCAGGAGGCCGAACAGCAGTAGCAGATGCCGCCCGTCGAGCGCCTTGCCGGCCTCTGCTCCGATGCCTGCGCCGACCACCCCCGAAACCGCAAAGACGCCGGCGCAGCGCCATTTGACCGTGCCCGCGCGGGCGTGACCGACAAGGCTGACCAACGCGTTGAGTGTGACGGCAACCGCGCTGGTCCCGACGGCGGCGTGGGCGGACCCTACGCCGACGCCGTAGACCAGCAGCGGAGTCATCAGGATGGATCCACCCGCGCCAAGCCCTGCAAGGATCAGGCCGATCAGCCCGCCACTGCCGAGCGCCGCCAGGATCATGGCCAGCGGCACGGGATCAGGCCGCCGCGCGCCGGTTCCACGGCAAGGCCGCGAGGAGCTTGGCCATGCCGCACCAGCCGGTGGTGCCGGCAAACACGAGGCCCGCGCCGACAAAGGCGGAGAGGCCAAGGAATGCCGGCTGGACCATGAGGCCAAGCGCGATGCCAAGCACCACGAGCGATCCGGCCGCGATCTGCACTTGCCGCATGATCTCGATCGGCGCCTTGCGGTCTTCTGCCACCGGCAGCCCCGCTGCGCGCCAGGCATCGAGCCCGCCTTCGAGCAGATAGGCCGGGCACTCGCTAGCCGCGGCCAGACGCTCGGCATTGGCCGCAGTGCGCATGCCGCTGCGGCAATGGTAGACCACGGCCGGCGCGTCGCCGACACGGCCCATGGCATCGACCGGGCGATTTTCGGAACCGGGAATGCGGGCGCGGGCAAATTCGTCCGGCGAGCGAATGTCGATCAGGCGCGCACCGCCGGCGACCATCTTTCGCGCTTCGACAGGGGAAATAACGGGCAGGGTCATGGCTTCAATCCTTGGTGCAACTGAGTTGGGGCGCAGTAGAGTTGGTAAAGGGTCGCGAGCAGCGCTTCGATCCGGGCGTCGGCAATGCGGTAGCGCAGCACCTGCGCCTCGCGCGTGAAGGCGACGAGGCCTTCCTCACGCAGCCGGGCGAGGTGCTGCGAGAGCGCCGACTGCGAGAGCCCGACGCGCTGCGCGATGTCGCCCACTTTCATTTCGCCTGTCTCGACCAGCGAGCACAGCACCATCAGCCGATGCGGATTGGCAAGTTCGCGCAGGATCGCCGCGACCGTGGTGGCGTTGGCTTCGAACGTGGCGGTATCGAGGGGCGGGTGGATCGTCATGGACCCTATATATCATGACTTGCTAATTTAGCAATACCTAATATATAGCAGTCTCGAAAGGACCTCTGCCATGCTTGCCCAGCCCGAAATTCTCGCCTTCTTCGACGAGCCTACCAACACGGTGACCTATCTCGTGGCCGACCCCGCAACCGGCGCTGCAGCAGTGATCGATTCGGTGCTCGATTTCGATCAGGCCGCGGCGCGTATCGGTTCCGTATCGGTCGAGGCGGTGCTGGCTGCGGCTTCAGCGCGCGGCTGGCGCATCGAGATGGTGCTGGAAACCCATGCCCATGCCGATCATCTGAGCGGGGCGAAGCTGATCGCCGCGCGGACCGGGGCCTGGATCGGCATCGGCGTCCATATCACCGAGGTTCAGGCCACGTTCGCGCCAATGTTCGGAGCGGAGGACCTGCTGCCCGAGGCCGGTGATTTCGACCGATTGCTGCATGATGGCGAGGTGGTCCCGCTCGGCAACCTTGCCTTCACTGTCATGCATACACCGGGGCATACCGCTGCTTGCATCAGCTTCCGTATCGCCGACGCGGTCTTCGTTGGCGATACGCTGTTCATGCCGGACTACGGCACCGCGCGGTGCGATTTTCCCGGCGGCGATGCCCATGCGCTCTACCGGTCGATCCGCCGCCTGCTCGCACTGCCGGACGAGACGCGGCTGTTCCTGTGCCACGATTACAAGGGCCCGGGGCGAACCGAATTTGCGTGGGAAACCACGGTTGGCGAGCAGCGCCGGGCCAATGTGCAGGCGCACGATGGCATTGATGAAGCGGCCTTCGTGGCGCTGCGGCAGGCCCGCGATGCCACGCTCGCGCCGCCGCGCCTGCTCCTGCCCTCGATTCAGGTGAACATCCGCGCGGGGCGTTTCCCGCCTGCCGATGCGGCAGGGGTTCGCGCGCTGCGTCTGCCGCTGCGGGCAAGCGATGCGGGGGCTGCTACTCTTCTGTCCTGACCAGCACCGTCTCGCCGATCAGGAGAAACAGGAAGAACGGCGCCCAAGCCGCGAGCAGCGGCGGGTATCCGCCGAAATTGCCCATGGCGAGCGCGGCGTTGTCGACCACGAAGTAGGCAAAGCCCAGCGCCATGCCGATCACCGCACGCACGAACAGCATGCCCGAGCGCGCCAGACCGAACGCGGCGACCGCGCCGAGCAGCGGCATGAGCAGCGCTGAAAGCGGGCCGGAGAGCTTGTGCCACCATTTGCCCTCAAGCTCGCTGGTGCGGTAGCCCGCGTTGCGAATTGCGTCGATCGAGCCTGAGAGCTGCGAGATGGATTCCCCGTCGGCATCGGCCTTGCGGATCACCACTTGCGCCGGATCGACGCTCTTGGCGAAGATCTGGCCGGCGGAGTAGGTGAGGCGGCGTGCGCTCTGCACATCGAAGCCGCCGGGCTTGCTGAAGTGCCAGCCGGGCCGGGCGTAAGTCGCCTCGGGCGAACGCACGATCTCGGTCACCATGCCGGCGGGATCGCGGCGATACCAGCTGACATCGCTCATGCGGGTCTGATTGCCCTGACCCGTGACCGATCGCGCGTACAGCAGGTTGCCGCCGTCCTGCAGCCACACGTTGGTCTTGACCGCACTGTCTCGCGGGATGGCTTTGTATTCGACTGCCTGCCAGGCCTTGAGCGTCGCGGAAGAGCGCACGACCACGCGCTCGTTGAAGCCGAGCGTCACCAGCGAAGTCAGCCCGGCGACAAGGAACAGCGGCGCCAGCACCTGATGCGCGGAAAGCCCGGCAGCCTTGAGCGCGATGACCTCGCTGTTCTGGTTGAGTGTCATCAGCGTGATGATCGTCGCCAGCAGCACCGAATAGGGCAGGAAGCGGCTGATCAGCTGGGGCACGCGCAGGCCCACATATGTCAGCAGCTCACCCTGGCCATTGCCCGGCGCGGCCAGGATGCGGCCGCTTTCGCTGAGCAGATCGAGCATCTGCAGCACGAGCACGAGCATCAGCAGAACGGCGATGATCCGCACTGCAAACATTCGGCCGATGTAGAGCGTGATCGTGCGCGAAGGGAAGAAATCAAGCTGCATCGACCGCTCCGGAAACCTCGACAGGGCGCGGTTGGCGCGCGGCGAACAGCTTCATCACCGAGCGCGAAACCTTGGTAAAGCCGGTTTCCAGCGCGCCGATCGGCTGGCCGCCGGGCACATAGGCAAGCCGCCAGTACATCGCCACGATCAGCGCGGAGAACAGCACGAACGGCCCCCACAGCGCGAGCGTTGGATCGACCCGGCCAAGGCTGGCGACGTCCTGCCCGTATTCGTTGACCTTGTGATAGGCGACCACCATCACGATCGAGACGAACACGCCAAGCGCCGAGCTCGAACGCTTGGGCGGCACCGCAAGAGCAACCGCCAGCAGCGGCAGCAGGAACATCATCGCCACTTCGACGAGGCGGTAGTTGAGACTGGCGATGCTCTGGTAACGCGCGGCCTGGCTCGAATCCTTGCTCCAGCCGATGCGCAGCAATTCGGGCAGGAAATATTCGCGGTCGCGCTCGCCTCGGCTGCGGAATTGTTCGATCTTGGGCAGGTCGATCGGCAAATCGTGTGTCGCGAACGTGAGTACGCGCGGCGAATTGATGCCCGGGCCATCCTGCACGATCTGGCCTTCGGAAAGGCGCAGAATCACCGTGTCGGGATTTTCCTTGTTGGCGAAGAATTGGCCCTCGCGCGCGGAAATCACGAGGACCTGTCCATCCTTGGCGGCGATCCGGGCGAAGATCCCGCGGAGGTCCCGCCCTTCATCACGGCTGGAATCGACGCGCAGGGCGGTGCGGTCCTGCAGCGTGTTGAACTCGCCCACCTTGATCGAAGCACCAAGCGCGCCCGAGCGCAGGTCGAACTGGAGCTGCTCGTAATAGTAGCGCGAGAGCGGCTGGAGATAGCCGACGATCACCAGATTGAGCGCGGCGAGCACCATGGTGAAGAGGTAGGGCACCCGCAGCAGCCGCGTGTAGGAAAGCCCGACCGCGCGCATCACATCGAGTTCGGATGAGGTGGCGAGCCGCCGGAAAGCAAGCAGGATGCCAAGCATCAGCCCCAGCGGAATCGCGAGGCTGGCATATTCAGGCAGGAGATTCGCCAGCATCTTGAACACGATGCTGACCGGCCCGCCCTCGGTCGCCACGAAGTCAAACAGCTTGAGCATCTTGTCGAGCACGAGCAGCGACGCCGCGATCACGAAAACCGCGCACATCGGCACAAACACGAGCCGGGCGATGTATCGGTCAGTGGCGGTGAGAAGTGGCAAAGGCTGGGCG
Source organism: Novosphingobium sp. (assembly GCF_965228995.1). GTDB lineage: Bacteria > Pseudomonadota > Alphaproteobacteria > Sphingomonadales > Sphingomonadaceae > Novosphingobium. The sequence continues at coordinate 918,275 of NZ_OZ245852.1, forward strand.
GCTCGCTGGACCGGATGGACGGTGTGAACAGGCCGGGGGTTAGCCCGGTTCAGGGCGGGGCGGAAGGTGAAAATGCCGGGCGAGACGGGCGTCTGCCGACTGAGGCGCTCGCTCAGGCGCGAATCACGCCTTCTCGAGCGTGCATTGCAGCGGATGCTGGTTCTGACGGGCGAAATCCATGACCTGATTCACCTTGGTCTCGGCGATCTCGTAAGGGAAAATCCCGCAGACGCCGACACCCTTCTGGTGGACATGGAGCATGACCCGCGTCGCCTGCTCGAGATCCATGTTGAAGAAGCGCTTGAGCACCATCACGACGAATTCCATCGGCGTATAATCGTCGTTGAGCATCAGCACCTTGAACATGCTGGGCTTCTTGGGCCGGGTCCGTGTCTTGGTGGCAATGCCGACCTGATCGTCGCTACCGCCGCCACCGCCGCCGGGGCCCTTGGGTTCGTCATCATCGGCCGCGCGCACGGGGCTATGAACCGCGAATGCGGTCGACAAGGCGGCAGGGCCCTTTGGGGCGCCGAGGTTGGCTTTCATGCTCATGGCGTGGTCATAATATCGCATCGCAGGCCCGTGCGTACAAGAGGCGGGTGAACACTTGGCCTGAAAGTCCAGTTGGGGAGGCGCATTTTCAGGAGCGAAACGGAAACGGGCCGGACAGGGTATCCCGTCCGGCCCGCTTCTATTTCAGAGCCCGCCCGCGCCTCAGCGCCGGCGAACCACGCCGTTTCAGGCGGCGTGCTTGATCTTTTCGACCGCAAGGCTGACGCGGTTCGAGATCGGCTGGAACGCTTCGCTGGCGAGCTTGAGCATCGCTTCGCTGTTCTTCGAGGTCGCGGCAACCGCGGCGTCGAACTGCTTGCGCAGCATGGCGTTCTGCTTTTCGAAGAATTCGGCCGGCGACTTCACCGAGGCGAGTTCCTTCATTTCGGCCTGCATCGTCTCGACCACAGTCTTGGTCTCGACGGCGTAGCTCTTGGTCATTTCCTGGAGACCCGAGGCGAGGATCTTGGTCGATTCAACGACTGCCTCGACGTTGCCCTTGGTGAAGGTGCCCATGTCGCCCAGCGCGGCCTGGCTCTTTTCGAGAGCGGCCTTCGCCTTCTCGGCAGCTTCCTTCATCGCGGTCTGGATGGTCTCGGTCATTTCGGTGGGAATGGCGTTCATGATGCTGAAGTCCTTCTGCTTGGCGGCCGCGCTCTTCACGGAGACGGCCTGTTTCTGGTTGGTCTTGACGAGTGGTGTGCTGGTCTTCGCGGCAGGCTTGGGTGCGGGCTTGGCAGCCTTTACTTTCACCTTCCGAACCGGCTTTGCAGCCGGAGCCACCGGTGCTTCCGCAGCCTTTGCGGGAGCAGGCACGGCCACCTTGCGGGGACGGCCTGGCTTGCCCTTGGGCTTGGTGGCGGCAGCCGGGACGGCTTCCGCTTCAAGCCCTGCCGGCTGCGCGAGCGGCTCGGCCGCGGCGATTTCAGCCTCGGCGCTCGGCACAGCGATTGCTGCGCTTGCGATATCCTTGACGTCGTCTTCCATGACCTGACTGCTCCTGCGCCGGACACGCCCCATCAACAAAACCCAAGAGTTTGGATCAGCAGCGGACCGTGTTGCAGTGCACAAAATAGGCACGGCGTCCCGTCAGGTCAAGTCCTATTGTGCACTGCACCATTTCACGGATTGTCCCGTTTGGCGGGCGCTTTGCCCGCCTGCGGGATGCCTTAGCGGGTCTTCACGTAGCGCCCGGGCGCATCTTCGATCACCTTGTCGCTGCGTCCGCCCGGCACGCGCTTGCCCTTGGCGGGGACGGTGCCGGAGTCGGAGGCGCGGATCCACTCGATCCAGTCGGGCCACCAGCTGCCCTTCGTCTCGCGCGCGCCGGCGACGAATTCGGCGAGGGTCGTCGGTGCACCGTCATTGCGCCAATACTGGTATTTGCCCGCATCGGGCGGATTGACCACGCCGGCGATATGGCCTGATCCCGCAAGCAGAAAGCGTGACGGGCCCGAGAGCAGCCGGGTCAGCTTCCACACGCTTTCCGGCGGCGCGATGTGATCCTCGCGCCCGGCCTGGATATAGCAGGGTGTCGCGATCAGCCTGAGGTCGATCGGCGTGCCATCAATCTCCAGCGAATCGGGCATGACCAGCCGGTTGTCGCGATAGAGGTCCTCCAGATAGGACTTGTGCCATTTGGCCGGCAGATTGGTGGTGTCGCCATTCCAGTGCAGCAGGTCGAAGGCCGGGTAGTCCTCGCCCAGCAGATAATTGCTGACGACGTAGTTCCAGATGAGGTCGGTCCCGCGCAGCAGGTTGAACGTGGCGGCCATGTAGCGCCCGTCGAGGTAGCCGTCGGTGGACAGGCTCTCGAGCATCTTGATCTGCTTGTCGTCGATGAACGACTTGAGATCGCCTGCCTTTTCGAAATCGACTTGCGCAGTGAAGAACGTGGCCGAGCGCACCTTGTCCGCCTCGCCGCGCCGCGCCATCAGGGCGAGCGTTGCCGCCAGCGTCGTGCCGGCGACACAGTAGCCGATCACATGCGTCTGCGGCACGCCAAGCCGTTCGCGCACCACGTCGATCGCCTCGACTTGCGCCCTCACGTAGTCGTCCCACACGATATCGGCCATCGAGGCATCGGCCGATTTCCACGAAACCACGAACACCGTGAGCCCCTGCTCCACTGCCCAGCGGATGAAGCTCTTCTTGGGGTTGAGATCGAGGATGTAGAAACGGTTGATCCACGGCGGGAAGATCAGCAGCGGCACGGCAAGCACTTCGTCGGTTGCCGGGCTGTACTGGATCAGCTGGTAGAGCGGGGTTTCGTGGACCACCTTGCCCGGCGTGATCGCGATGTTGCGGCCCAGCTCGAAGGCTTCGGGATCGGTGTGGGTCAGCTGCCCCTTGCGGATGTCCGCCAGCAAGTGCTCGGCGCCCTTCACGAGGTTCTCGCCGTGGGTCTCAAGCGTGCGTTCGATCACGATCGGGTTGGTCATCGGGAAATTGGCGGGGCTCAGCGCATCGATGACCAGCTTGGTGAAGAATTGCACCTGATGCTGGCGCTCCGGCGGGAGGCCTTTGACGTCGGACGCCATCGCCGCGAGCTTCTCGGCGAGCAGCAGGTAAGTCTGGTGGAGCAGGGCAAACCAGGGCTGGTCGGCCCAGCGCGGATCGGCAAAGCGCCGGTCCTTGCGCGGCAAAGGCGCTGCCTCTTCCTTGCTCGCCGCCGGCCCGATGCCATAGCGGCCAAGTACCTTGGTCCACAGCTCCAGCCCGTCTTCCCAGAGCTTGGCCTGCGTCTCTGTCTGGGAAAGCGGCAGCGCCGCGTACCAGTCGCTGAACAAAGACGTCCAGCGTGCCGGATCGGCCATGCGCGCCATCGCCGGCTCGACTTGCCCGGCCTGCTCGGCCCCGAAGTCGAGCCACATCTTCTGCAGCTTCGCGGCCGACATCGCCCAATGCTGCATCGCTGCCGGATCGGGGGCCAGATTTGGTACGGGGGTCGAGGCGGTGGGCAGGAACGGCGCGAACAAGGCCTGCACCGCCTCACCCTGCTGGCGCATCAGATCCTCGATGACCGCCGTATCGTTGGGGCCTGCGGGGGGCGTTGTGGCTTCGGCCATGGTTGTCAGTGTCCCTGTTGCGCTAGGCGCGCCTTATAGCGCCGATTGCGGTGCTTGTGATCCCTTCCGGTTCCCACGGGCCGACGATTGTCGTAAGGGGCCTGATGGCGCGGCGCTTTTGCTGCGTCAAAGGAGTGCGAGAAACCACCGTGACCGAAGAATTCTACCGCATGAAGCGCCTGCCGCCCTATGTCATCGCCGAAGTGAACGCGATGCGGGCCGCCGCACGCGCCCGCGGGCAGGACATCATCGATCTCGGCATGGGCAATCCCGATCTCCCGCCGCCCGCGCATGTCATCGAAAAGCTGTGCGAAGTGGCGATGAAACCCGACGCGCATGGCTATTCCGCGTCGAAGGGCATTCCCGGCGTGCGCAAGGCGCAGGCCAACTATTACGCCCGCCGCTTCAATGTGGAGCTTGATCCCGAGAACGAGGTCGTGATGACCATGGGATCGAAGGAAGGCCTCGCCAGCCTCGCCACCGCGATCACCGCGCCGGGCGATGTCGTGCTCGCGCCCAACCCCAGCTACCCGATCCACACCTTCGGCTTCATCATCGCCGGGGCGACGATTCGTTCGGTGCCGACCACGCCCGACGAACGCTACTGGGAAGCGCTGGACCGCGCGATGCGCTACAGCGTGCCGCGTCCGTCGGTCATTATCGTCAACTACCCCTCGAACCCGACGGCCGAGACGGTCGACCTCGCCTTCTACGAGCGCCTTGTCGCCTGGGCGCGCGAGAACAAGGTCTGGGTGCTGTCCGATCTCGCCTATTCCGAGCTTTATTTCGACGGCAACCCGACGCGCTCGATCCTCGAAGTGCCGGGTGCGAAGGATGTCGCGGTCGAGTTCACCTCGATGTCGAAGACTTTCTCGATGGCCGGCTGGCGCGTTGGTTTCGCGGTGGGCAACAAGCAGCTCATCGCCGCGCTGACCCGCGTGAAGTCCTACCTCGATTACGGCGCGTTCACACCGATCCAGGCCGCGACCTGCGCCGCGCTTAACGGGCCGCAGGACATCGTCGAGTCCAACCGCCTGCTCTACCAGAAGCGCCGCGACGTGATGGTCGAGGCGTTCGGCCGCGCCGGGTGGGAAATCCCGAGCCCGCGCGCCTCGATGTTCGCCTGGGCACCGCTGCCGCCGGCGCTGCGCGAGATGGGCAGCCTCGAGTTCTCGAAGCAGCTTCTCACCCATGCCGAAGTCGCGGTCGCGCCGGGCGTCGGCTACGGCGAGGATGGCGAGGGCTATGTGCGCATCGCGATGGTCGAGAACGAGCAGCGCCTGCGCCAGGCCGCGCGCAACATCCGCCGCTACCTCAGCAGCATGGGTGTCAACGCCAGCGCCGCCTGAACATAAGAGACCGGGAGCAGGATCAAGCCATGAAGTTCCACGATCGCGTCAGCATAACCATCGAAGATCACGTCGCTCATGTCCTGCTCGATCGGGCGGACAAGATGAACGCGCTCGATGATGCGATGTTTGAGGGGATCATCGCGGCCGGGAGCCACCTGCACACTGCCAAGGGCGTGCGCTGCGTGGTCCTCTCCGGCGCGGGACGTTCCTTCTGCGCCGGGCTCGATCTTTCCAGCATGGGCAACACCGATCGCTGGGGAAGCGGCGGCAACCTGACCGATCGCACCCACGGCAATGCCAATCGCGCGCAATATGCTGCGATGGTCTGGCGGGGCCTGCCGATGCCGGTGATCGCAGCCGTGCACGGCGTCTGCTTCGGCGGCGGCCTGCAAGTAGCAAGCGGCGCGGATATCCGCATCGCGCACCCCGAAGCGCGTCTGGCCGTCATGGAAGTGAAGTGGGGCCTCGTGCCCGACATGGGCGGCTACGCACTGTGGCGCGGCAATGTGCGCGACGACGTGCTGCGCGAGCTGACCTATACGCACCGCGAATTCAACGGCGCCGAAGCCGCAGCCTTCGGTTTTGCCACTCACGTCGATGCCGATCCGCTTGGCCGCGCCATGGCGCTGGCAAAGGAGATTGCGGGCAAGAGCCCCACTGCCGTGCGCGGAGCCAAGCTGCTGACGGGCCGCACCGCACATATGGACGAGGACCAGATACTCATGGCAGAAAGCGTGGCCCAGCACGAACTCATGTATTCACGCAACCAGATCGAGGCGGTGAAGGCCGGGATGGAGAAGCGCGCCGCCGATTTCGTCGATCCCTGAGCCGGAAGGCGGGGCGCTTTCAAAGAATCCCGTTGCGGGCGCCGCAGCGCTCGGCTAACCGCGCCGTTCCACGCTGATGCGCATCGGGGCCCGATGGCGGAGTGGTTACGCACCGGACTGCAAATCCGTTTACGCCGGTTCGATTCCGGCTCGGGCCTCCAATCACATTTCACATCAAAGCCGCGCGTTGATCGCGCAGTGACGCGTACTTTGCGCGGTGGCCCGGCATAGGGGCCTGCGTCCGGACCATGCTCGCTCGCAACACAGAGCTGCGCATGAGCCCGGAGCTACCACTCCATTTACCATTGATCCTGCGGCGCTTGGGCTTCTTGCGTAATGCCCCCGAGACAATTTTTTCCGCAAATTTACGATTTGGAAGGCGATTTGCCCGCAAGGACGGAGCTTGGGTCAGTCTCGTGCCCGCAATCCGTCCTTGGCAAAGGGGGTTGCGGCGTTTCGGGGAGGACTGCGGGCCAGACCCGGTCCGTCTGTAGGAGGAATGTCGCCACATGCCGCGTCGGTCGAAAGCAAGGGAAGGCCAGCTGCGCGCTTCGATGCGATCACTGTTCGGCAGCCTGCTGCGCGATACGGCGGGCAATACGCTCGGCATCGTGCTCGCCACGATCATTCTCCTCGTCAGCCTCGTGGGCAGCGGCACCGATATGGCGCGCGCCTACATGACCAAGACGAGCCTGCAAAACGCCTGCGACGCGGGCGTGCTGGCCGGGCGCAAGGCCATGGCAACGTCCGGCACTTACGGGACGTCGGAGACGGCGAAGGCGAACAAGATGTTCAATTTCGACTTCAATCCGAACGCTACCAATGCGAATACCGTCACGTTCACCACCGTTTCGAGCGGCACTGGCGCGGTCAGCGGGACGGCGTCGACTGTCATGCCCACGGTGATCATGGGCATCTTCGGCTTCAAGAACATCACGCTCACCGTGGCGTGCAGCGCCGAGCTGCAGATGGCGAGCGCCGACGTGATGTTCGTACTCGATACAACCGGCTCGATGGCTGACACTCCATCCAACGGCTACTCCAACAGCGGCCCCGATTCGAAGATCGTGGGTCTGCGGACGGCCATCCTCAACTTCTACACCACCGTCGCCAATGCCGTGGTCGACAAGACCAACACGCGCATCCGCTTCGGTTTCGTGCCGTTCACGGCAACCGTCAATCTCGGCGGCATCGTCGCTGCGGGGCAGATACCCACCAGCTACTTCGCCGATACCCAATCGTTCCAGACCGCGCTCGCGAACTTCAACACCCCGGTTTATGTCGGCACGGCAGTCTGGCCGGCCGCCGCCACCACCGAGACGTACGGTTCGAACATCACGCAATCGCAGTGCACCAGCTACGGCACGAACAGTTATCCGACGAACGGTGGCAACCCCGTCAGTGGTGGCGGCCCGGCTCCGGCGTCAACGACAAGCACCACTTATTCTTCTGGCTCGTGGACCAAGGTTTCCGGCAGCGGCTCAGGCGCTCTTGGCACCTGCGTGCGCAACAAGTCGGTGACGACGACGACTTATGTCACCCGCTATCAGTTCACCAACTGGATCTTCAAGGCCGCGACGCTCGACGTCACCGGGTTCAAGGGGCTCGGCAACTCGACGGTCGTGACCAATATCGCCTCGAACGCGACGGTGCCCACTGCCGGGACTTATGACATGATCGCTCTCGCCGCCTTGAAGGGAACGACCGGCGTAACCGGCCTCACCACGGCTACGGCGAACTGGGATGGTTGCATCGAGGAACGCCAGACCGTCCAGAACCTCGCCATGAACCCGGTGCCCAGCGGCGCGACCGATCTCGACATCGACACGGTGCCGTACAACGATGCGACACGGTGGAAGCTCAATCTCAATGACGTGGAATGGTATCGTGGCAGCACGAACGTCGCCACGCGCACCGAGACCAGCCTGCAGAGCGACACCACCCGGGTCGGCTCGCAGTGCCCGCCCAAGGCCATGCTGTTCACCGAGGTCGACACGACGAACCCGTCCGTGCCGCCAACCTGGCTGACCAACTACGTCAACACGCTTGTCGCGTCCGGCAGCACCTATCACGATATCGGCATGATCTGGGGCGCCCGTCTCGGCAGCCCGACCGGCATCTTCCAGTCGAACGTGAACGTGGATCCGGTCAAGTATCCCTCGGTCAGCCGCCACATCATCTTCATGACCGACGGTCTGATGGCGCCGACCACCACGGCCTACAGCGCCTACGGACAGGAGCTCTATGACAACCGCGTGGCGCCTTCCGGCACCTCGAGCTCGACCTTGGTAAGCTACCACAACAACCGCTTCCTTGCGGCTTGCACCAAGGCCAAGAACCTTGGCTACACCGTCTGGGTGATCGGCTTTGGTACCTCGCTGACGACGCAGATGACCACCTGCGCCACGGCCGGGCGCGCCTATCAGGCGAACGATACGACCACGCTGAACAACACCTTCAAGTACATCGCCGGCCAGGTCGCCGACTTGCGGATCAACAAGTGATGGCTCATCGCTCTCTCTCACTCACCTTGCGCCGGATGTGCCGGAGTGCGCTGCTGCGCGACAGTCACGCGGTCAGCGCGGTCGAGTTCGGCCTGACCGCGCCGATCCTGTTCCTCGTGGTGTTCGGCTCGCTGCAGGTTGCGCAAGGCTACTACGTTCGCACCGTGCTGACCGGTTCGATCAATGCCGCCGCGCGCAAATCGACGCTGCAAACCGGGCAGACCAATTCGACCACGCTCGATACGCTCGTGGCGACCTCGATCAAGTATGTCATGCCCACCGCCAGCATCACGTTCACGCGCAAGAATTATGCTGACTTCACCTCTGTCGGCACGCCCGAGGATTTCACCGATACCAACAAGAACGGGAAATACGATTCCACCGAATGCTTTGTCGACATGAACGGCAACGGCGTGTGGGATGCCGATATGGGCAAATCCGGCCTTGGCGGCGCGAACGATATCGTCGTCTACACGGTCTCCGTTTCCTACAAGCAGTGGTTCGGCTTCGCGAAGATGTTCGGTCTGCCCGAATACCAGACCATCCCGCAGACGACGATCCTCAAGAACCAGCCCTTTGCGACGCAGGCCACCCGCACGGGGACTTCGATATGTCCATGATCATCCCGCACAGCACCAAGGATCGCCGCGCGAAGAAGCCGCTGCGGCGTTTCCTGGGGCGCCTAGCGCGCAGCACGAGCGCGGTGAGCGCCGTCGAACTGGGCCTCGCCATGCCGTTCCTCATGGGCTTGTCGCTGACCGGGATCGAGGTCGTGAACCTCGCGCTGATCCATGTGCGGCTCAACCAGCTTGCCATTACCGTTGCGGACAATGCCAGCCGCGCCAAGCAGACTCAGGTCAATGGTGCGCCGCAGTTTCGCGAATACGACATGAATCAGGTGTTCCGCGCGGCCGCCCTGCAGGGCGAGGACCTGCAGATCCCGACCCGCGGCCGGGTGATTGTCTCGAGCCTGCAGGTCAACAGCCAGGGCGGGCAGTGGATCGCGTGGCAGCGCTGCTGGGGGCTCAACAGCTGGACTTCACGCTATGGTCCGCAGGGGACCGGAGCCACGGGCACTTCGTTCGCCGGCATGGGCTATACCACCACGAAAATGACCGCAGATGCCGGAACCGCGATCATGTTCGTCGAGATCGCCTACAACTACAAACCGTTCTTCCTCGGCAGCATTCTGCCATCGAAGGTGATCCGCAAGGAAGCCGCGCTCTATGTGCGCGATGATCGCGATCTGACCCAGATCTACAATCCTTCCCCCGCACAGCCCGTCGCCAGCTGCTAGGCCGCCGCTGGCTTGGCTGCAGGAGCGGGCACGAACCGGCTGATCACCCAGGCGACAAGGCCGAACCACACCGCACCCAGCGCGACTGCCACGATCACCTGGCGGAAGTTCTCGCCAGCCTGAATCACCGGCGCATTGAGCACGGTGATGAACAGCATCGTGCTCTGATTGCAGAACAGCGCGGCACGCCCGGCCACGACCAGAAACAGCGCAACAACCATCAGCAGCAGCGCCAGCACGATCAGCTGCACGCTGCCCATCGCGGCACCCGTCTGCAGCATGAAGCTGAGGCTGGCGCCCGTAAGCGCGCCGATCAGCGCGCCCGGCAGTGCCTTCAGTGACAGTTCGTGGAGCGCTGACCATGCCCACAGTAGCAGGAACCCCGCATAGAGCGGCGTGACATGAAGCCACGCGCCAAGCGCGACGAACCCGGCAACCACCACGACCACGCCCAGCGTGATGATTGCGGCTTGCCCCAAGGGCACCTGTGGCGGGGCGGCTGGTGTGGACATGATATGGCTCTCCCATGGCGTCCGGTGCGGTTCTCCGCCCGGATCTGAGGTGAAGGCTCGCCCGCGCGCCGGTCAATGTCAACTGCGGCGGCTTTGCGCCGCTGCGTGGCCGGTGCTAGGCGGTGCGGCATGACTGCATTGCTCGATCCATTTCACGCCATCACGATTTCAGCCATTGCCCAGCGCCTCAGGGCCCAGGGCCGCTCGGTCATCCGCATGGAATATGGCCAGCCTTCGACCGGCGCTCCCGCCGCCGCGCTTGCCCGCGCGCGCGAAGTGCTGGACGAGGAAGACAAGGGCTACTGGGAAAGCAGCGAACTGCTCGCGCGGCTCGCCCGCTATGTCGAGGAGACCACCGGGGTCGCCGTCTTGCCGCACCAGATCGTGCTTACGTGCGGCGCCTCGCCCGCGCTTGTCATTGCGCTCTCGCTGCGGTTCGGCCCCGGCGCGCGGGTAGCGATCGCGCGGCCGGGCTATGTGGCCTATCGCAACACGCTGCGGGCGCTTCACATCGAACCGGTCGAGCTGCCTTGCGGCCCGGAAGTGGGCTACCAGATCACCGCCGCCGCGCTCGAAGCGCTCGAACCCGCGCCTGATGGCGTGATCATCGCCAGCCCCGCCAACCCGACCGGTACGGTGATCGCTCCCGAGGAAATGGCTGCGATTGCGCAGGTTTGCCGGGCGCGCGGGATCCGCATCGTTTCGGACGAGATCTACCAGTGCATCACATACGGCGCCCCGGCCAGCTCGATGCTGCCGTTCGACCGCGAGGCGATCGTGGTGAACAGCTTCTCCAAGTATTTCAGCATGCCCGGCTGGCGGCTCGGCTGGCTGGTTGTGCCGGAGGATCTCGTCGATCAGGCGCGGGCGCGGATGGGCAACCTGTTTCTGACGCCGCCCTCGCTGAGCCAGCACGCCGGCCTCGCCGCGCTTGATTGCGGCGAAGAGCTTGATGGCCATGTCCGCACGTATGCGCGCAACCGCGATCTGCTGCTGGCTGCGCTTCCCTCCATGGGGCTCGCGCGGATCGCTCCGCCGGACGGCGCATTCTACGTCTACGCCGATGTCGGCCATCTGACGCAGGATTCGATGGCGTTCTGCATCCGCCTGCTCGAGGAAACCGGCGTCGCGACCGCGCCGGGGATCGATTTCGATCCCGTCGACGGACACCGTTTCGTGCGTTTCAGCTTTGCGGTTTCAACCCCGCTGGTGGAGGAAGCCATCGCGCGGATGGTGCCATGGTTCCAGGCGCAGCAGGCGCTGGTTAAGGCCTGAGCCTTCAACAAAAAAAGGGGGCGGCCCGCAGACCGCCCCCTTATTGCTGGTGTTCCGAAAATCAGAGCGCGATGGCAAGCGACGCGCGGGCCGAGTAGCCGGTGCCGCCACCTTCCAGCTTTTCGTAGCCGCCGCTGATCTTCCACGTGTAGTCGAGCCCGCCCTGGATCAGGCTGACTTCGCCGGTCCACGCCGAAGGCAGCTGCGTGCCGGTCAGCGTGAACGTGTCGCCCCCGCTGGTCGCGCCGCGGTTGAACGTTGCGACCGTGTTGCCCACTTCGCCCGAGATGCGGCTGCGGCGGCCGCCCTCGACCTCGATCGTGAACGGACGGTTCTCGTAATCGCCCGGCGCGGTGCTCCAGCTGGCGACCAGCGTGGTCGAGCCGTTCACCACCTGGCTTGTGCGGCCTGCCAGCGTCAGCGCAAGCTGAGAGTTGCCGGTCTCGGTGTAGCCGTTTTCCTTAAGGCGGAAGTACTCGATCGTTGCGCGCGGCTTGATCTTGAAGTGATCGCCGAAGGGAATGGCATAAGACACGCCGCCCGCACCGGAGATCAGCGTGCCCTTCCACTTGCCGGCCGCGGCATAGCTGAACGACTGGCTGTCGACCGCGCCAGTGAAGGTGCGCGTCGAGGTGAAGCTGGGCCGGCCATAGCCGATGCGCGCATAGGCATAGAGCGGGCCCGAGGCGAGGCGCCAGAACCCTGCGATCTCGATGTCGCTTACCTTGACCTTCTGCGTGGCGTCAGTGGTCGAATTACCCGTGAAGTAGGTGAACGAGCCTCCGACGTGGCCAAAGCCCAGCGCCTTTTCGAAGCCGAACGAGAGGCCGCCACCGCTGTTGCTGTAGCCCGCGGTCGCACCGGCGCTCTTCTTGCCCTTGAAGTAGATCGGCTCGATCCAGGCACCGGCGCCGCTGATCGTGAACCAGCTCGAATCATCGTCGATCCGGCGCGCGGCAAGGCGGGTGCCGCGCGTGAGCAGATCGAGCGAGCCGCCGGAATAATCGGGCAGCATCTGGTTGAACTGAGTCTGCAGCGTGGCGGTGTCCGCAACCTGCAGCAGGCTCGATTGCAGCAACGTATCCTTCGCAGCATTGGCAAGGATCGCGTTGTAGGCCTGCGACTGCGGGACATTGAGCCCGATCTCGCTGGCCGACTTGCGCGCGATGGTGAGCGTCACGTCATTGCCTACGGCCGCGACGGTGCCCTTGAACAGCACTGGCAGGTTGAGCGCCGAGGTCGCGACGTTCGCGCCGCCGGTCAGCGTGCCGGCGCTGAGCACGGTGTAGGTGCCTTCCGCCTTGGCCAGCGAGGTCACCTTGGCCGAGATCTTCGCGCCGCCGGCAAAGTTTGCAGTCCCCGCGACGAGCTTCGATGCCGTGCCGGTGTCACCATCGACATAAACGCCGAGGGTGCCATTGGCGCCGACGTCGAGCGACTTGATCGTGGTCGTATTGGCCGCATTGGCCCCGAAAGTGCCGCCGGTGACACTGACCGCAAGCTGCGAACCGCCGGTGACGGTGCCGCGATAGATCGCGTTGTCGGCAAGGGTCAGCGCGCCGACCTGGTCATTGAGGATCAGCGTTCCGGTGAAGCGCGAGTTCCCGGTCATCGCCAGCGACGCCGTGCCGGTGCCGTAATCGATGTTGCCGGTGTACTTGGCGTCGTCGGCCAGCTTCACCGTATCGTTACCGGCGCCGAGGAAGGTGTTGCCGATGATCGCGCCCGAACCGACGTCGAGCGTATCGTTGCCGCTGCCGGTGTAGATATTGCCCTTGATCGAGGTGTAGACCGTGGCGGTATCCGGATTGTAGCCGGTCGCGGCCTTGTCGGCTGTCTGCGACGTGGCGTCAGTGCTGTTGAGGTACTGCTTGATCGTGACGCCAGTGGTGTTGGCCGAGACGTCGATCGCAGCAAGCCGGTCCTCGCTCGAACCGGTGACCGAGATGGTCTTGTTGTTGTTGATCGTGGTCAGCGTGCCGGACAGATCCTTGATCGCCGCCGAAGAACCGATGCCCGGCTGGCTGATCACGGCGCTGATCGTGCCGTTGTTGTAGAGCGTGCCGACCGTCGAGCCTGAATTGATCAGGATGCCGACCGCGCCGGAATCGACTGTCGTCGCGGTCACGCTACCGTTCACGGAAATGCCCTTGGTCAGCGTGACGTTGCCGCCCTTGCCGCCGATCACGACAGCCGCAGCATTGGTCGAGCTGAACGTCGCGTTCGCAGCCACGCTGCCGTCGATGCCGAGCGAATAGGTGCCTGCCGTGGTGGTGCCGCCGCCGATCGTGATATCGCGGGTGCCACCGATCTGGAGCGCGGGGCTATTGCCGACGGACTGGATCGAACCGGTGGTTTCCGCCGTGGTGCCGCTGCCCGAGGCCGTCGTCACGATCACGCCGCCGGCCACGTTGCCGTTGATTTCGACTGCCGCCTTGCCGGTCGCGAGAGCGCTGCGCGGGAGGGTCTGCGTCGTGCCGTCGTCTGCGGTGTACGTTGCCGCCTGCGAGAGCGTGCCGTCGATCTTGACGAGGCCGCCGACATCGCCGTTCACGACAAGCGCCTGCGCGCCGCTGCCGACCACGCCGATGGTGCCGCCTGCCGCCACGTTGCCGGAAACCGCACCGGTGCGGATGCCAACCGAGTTGTCACCCTTGGTCTTGATGGTGCCGGTGTTGGTGACCGAGCCGGTTAGCACCGAATCCACCGCGATACCGGCCGAATTCAGGCCTTCGATCGTGATCGTGCCGGTGTTTGAAATGGCGCCGGTGAACGTGCCGCCGGGCGCGATGCGGATACCGTAGCGGTCTGTCGCCTGCGCGATCGGGCCGTCGGGAATGCCGTTCTTGTCGGCATCGGGGGCGGTAAAGCTTTCGAGCACCTGGATCGTGCCCGCGTTCGAGATGTTGGAGGTTGTGCCGCTCTGGGCCACGATGCCGGAAGCGCCGTTGCCTGCGCCCATGTCCAGCGTACCGCCGCTCTGCACGGTCACGTCCTTCGACGCATCGACGGTCACGGCCGTGCCGGTGTCGAGCTTGATCGTGCCGCCGCTTGCCACGGTCACCGCGCCGGCCGACGAAGTTACCAGCGGAGTGGTCGTTGCAGTGCTGACTGTGGTGTCGGCAAATGCAGGACTTGCACCTGCAATCAGGGCAGCCGGTGCGGCCGTGGCGAGGAGGTTTGCCACATTCTTGGCCGCGTTCTTAACAGTGCGGGCGATCGGGGTTGAGCTGTCCATCGGTATCTCGTCATCCGGCATGTGGCACACCCGCCTTTGCGGCAAACTGCGCCCGTTTGGTACGTCGTCCGGCGAGCCGCGTCATCGCTTGCCGGCGTTCAATAGAGCAAATCGCGCCGGAAACACCCGTTCGGGCAGGTTGTCCGGTGCGATTTCCGCGCGTCTTAACGCGATTCTGCGCCATGCCTTAGCGGAAAATTTCAGCAACATTTCGTTGCGGTAAAGTTCCCGTTCAGGTCCGGCCGATCGGGGGGCGGAGGAGGCGCCAAAGTGCGTGCCGGGAAACCGCTTGCGAGGCGCTGCTCCGGTGTTCATGGTGCACGCGAAAGCCTTCGTTTTTGTTGCAATATGGAATTGACCCAGTGGCAGGACGCATTCTGCTCGTCGAGGATGATCCCCAGATCGCGGACTACATCATGTCCGGTCTTGCCGAGGAAGGCTTTACGGTCGACCGCGCCGATAATGGCAGGGACGGCCTGTTTCTCGCGACGGACAGCCAGTTCGATCTCGTCGTGCTGGACCGGATGCTGCCGGGCATGGACGGGCTCGCGCTGCTCAAGGCCATGCGCGCGGCCGAGATGGCGACGCCGGTCATCATGCTTTCGGCGCTGGCCAGCACGGATGACCGGATTGCCGGGCTGACCGCCGGGGCGGATGACTACCTCGGCAAGCCTTTTTCCTTTGGCGAGCTGCTCGCGCGGATCCAGGCGCTGCTGCGCCGTGCTGCGGGCGGGGTCCGGCAGGCGCAGGAGACGATGCTGCGCTGTGCCGACCTCGAGCTTGACCGGTTGACCCGGCAAGTCCGCCGCGGCAGCCGCAAGATCGCGCTTCAGCCGCGCGAGTTTCGCCTGCTCGAATACATGCTGATGCACGCCGGAGAAGTCGTCACTCGCACCATGCTGCTCGAGGCGGTGTGGGACTATCACTTCGATCCCGGCACGAATGTGATCGACGTCCATATCAGCCGCCTGCGCCGCAAGATCGATGATGGCGAGGAACAGTCCCTGTTCCACACCGTGCGCGGGGCGGGCTACCGGCTCGCCGCCGACTGACCGGGCCGATGGCGCTGCGAAACTTCCGCCGGACCGCCCGCCGCGGCCTTTCGCCGACGATGGTGCGGCTGGTGACCGCCATCTTTGTGCTGCAGCTCGTCTCCAGCGCGCTGGTGATCCTGTTCCTGCGCGGGCAGATGCTTGATGTGGTACGGCTTGACCGCGAGCGGCAGGTAACGGACGTCCGCGATGACCTGCTCGCCGCCTACTACGACGGCGGGCACCAGGAACTCGCGGAATTCATCACCGCCCGCCGCGGCAGCGCGGCTGATCCCGCCGTGTTCATCGCGCTGATCGGCCAGGGCCAGCCCGTGCTCAGCAATCTCGTGCGCGTGCCGGAGATACCGCTGGCGGCGCGGCCGCAAAATGTCGTGGTCCGGCGCGGGCCGGACTTGCCGCCAAGCGAGGGGCTCGCGCTTGTCGGCCAACTGCCCGATGGCGAACGGCTGATCGTCGGGGTGGTCAGCCTGACCGAGCGGCGCATCGACGTGGCTTTTGCATCCACCGCCGAGCTCACCATCGGAGTGGCCGTGCTGATGGCGCTGCTGAGCGCGGCAGTCGTGGGCTTCGTCATCAGCCGCCGCACCCACCTCATCGCAGAAACCGCGGCCGAACTCGCCTCGGGCAATTTCGGGGCGCGCGTGCCGATCGAGGGGACGGGGGACGGCTTCGATCACTTGCGTCAGCAGATGAACGTCATGGCTGAGCGGATCGGCGAACTGGTCGGGCAGCTGAGCGCGGTCTCCGGCGCGCTCGCGCATGATTTGCGCTCGCCGGTGGCGCGGCTTTCGGCGGCTATCGATCTCGCGCTCGCACGCGTGGAGGAGCCGCGCGCATCCGAAGCGCTGCAAGCCGCGCGGGCCGATGCCGATGCCCTGCGCGCGATGCTGGAAACCGCGCTCGAGATCAGCCTGATCGAAGGCGGCGCGGTGGAGGACCGGCGCCGTCCGCACGATCTGGCGGCCGTGGCGGAAGATCTCGTTGAACTCTACGATCCTTTGGCAGAGCAGCTGAATGTGCGGCTCGAAGTGCTGCTCGAGCCGGTCACCGCCCCGGCTGACCGGGAGCTCGTCTCACGCGCGCTCGCCAATCTGATCGACAACGCGCTCAAGTACGGCGGCAACGCGGTGTTGGTGACCACGCGCGCCGTGCTCGATGTGGACGGTATGAGCTGGGCCGAGATTGCGGTCGAAGACAACGGCCCCGGCATTCCCCTCGCCGACCGGGCCCGCGTGGTCGAGCGCTTCGTGCGGCTCGATGATGCGCGGACCCGGCCCGGCGTCGGGCTGGGCCTTGCGATGGTCGCCGCAGTGGCGCGGCTCCATGGCGGCAGCTTCATGCTCGGCGATCCGTCCGCGGAGGGGCCCTCAGGCGGGAAGGGCCTTGTTGCCACCCTGCGCCTGCCCGCCTGAAACCTGACCTGCTGAAACGCGGCCTGTCCGTTCCAGCTTGCCCCAACCGATGCCGAGGCCCTGCAGCGCCGCGCCCACCGCGCGGATCACCACGCCGTACATCAGCTGGCGGTAGACGAAGCGCTGGCTCAGCAGCAGGATCGGCGGGAAGCGCCGCTCGCGCACGTCGAGCCGGAAGGCGACCCAGCCGCAGACGAGATCGATCGCGGTAAACACGGCCCAGTAAAGCCCCATGCGCAGCACATCGGTCTGCGTCTGGGCCCAGCCATGCTGCATGACCCTGAGCGCCGTGCCGAAGATCGAAACCGCGAGCGCGAGGTCGATCAGCGGCGAGATCAGCGCGAACAGGATCTGGAACAGCCACGCCTGCGGCATGCCGACAAAGGCAAGGCCGGCGGGCTGGCGCTGCCACAGCACCGAGCGATGCTTCCACAGGCACTGCAGCGTGCCGAACGCCCAGCGGAAGCGCTGCTTGGAAAGCGCGCCGAGCGTTTCGGGCGCTTCGGTCCAGGCCACCGCGTCCTCGTCGTAGCACACTTTCCAGCCCTTGCGCTGGATCGCGATGGTGAGATCCTGATCCTCGGCCAGCGTATCTTCCGGATAGCCGCCGACATCCTTCAGCGCGCTGCTCCGCCAGGCCCCGACCGCACCGGGCACGACCATGATCGCGCCGAAACGAGTGAGCGCGCGGCGCTCGATATTCTGGGCGGTGATGTATTCGACTGCCTGCCAGCGGGTGACGAGATTGACCCGGTTGCCCACCTTGGCATTGCCCGCCACCGCGCCGACGCGTTCGTTCTCGAACCAGCGCACAAGCCGCGCGATCGTCTGCGGTTCGAACTGGGTATCGGCATCGAGCGCAACGACGATCTCGCCGCTCGCCACCGCCAGCGCCCGGTTGAGCGCGGAGGCCTTGCCGCCGTTGACCATCGTCATCAGCCGCACCTGCGGGTGGTTGCCGAACGCAGCGGCGACGATCGCGCTGGTGCGGTCCTTCGAACCATCGTCTGCGACGATGACTTCCATGTGCGGATAATCGCTGGCGAGAATGCGGTGGATCGAACTCTCGATCACGCGCTCCTCGTTGTAAGCCGGGATGATCACGCTCACCAGCGGCTGGTAGCCGTTGTCGAGTGCGGGCACCTTGCGCCGGTCGGGCACGAGCGCGAGCCCGGTGAGGCCGAGCGCGCGGATCACGCCCAGCGCGATCGCGAAGAAGAAGCTCCAGTTGAGCCCGGCGAGCAGCAGCGCAAGCACCGAGAAGATGGTGACATCCACTCGCACTGCGGCGAGATCCCAGCCCTTGACCTGGGGCATCACGTCATCGCGCTTGAGCCCGGCCAGCGTGGAGGCGGGCACGAGCCGGTAGCCGTCCGCTTCGAGCCGCTCGATGATCCGGGGCAGCGCGAGCACGGTCTGCTCGCGGTTGCCGCCGCCATCGTGCAGCAGGATCACGTTGGCGCTGCGATCGGGCGTGGCATGCTCGACGGCGTCGACCGTGCGGTTCACGATGTCGTCGGCGCTGCGCTTCATCCAGTCGCCCGGATCGGCGTGAAGCCCGACAACGGTATAGCCTTCGCTCTGCGCGATGAGCGCCGGTCCGATTTCGTCGGCCGTGGTCGGCTCGGCGTCACCGAAATAGGGCGCGCGGAACAGGCGGGTCGAGCGGCCGGTATAAGCCTCGATCAGCCGCTGCGTGGCGTTGAGCTCGAGCTTCACGCCTGTCGGCGAATCCTCGGCCATGTTGGGATGGGTGTAGCTGTGGTTGCCGATCTCGTCCCCATCGGCGACCATGCGCTGCAGCAGGCTGCGACCCGCCACGCCGTTTTCGCCGATCACGAAGAACGTCGCCGGCACGTGGTAGCGCTCAAGCACCGAAAGCACTTCGGGCGTGTACTTGGGATCCGGACCATCATCGAAGGTGAGCGCGACGAGCTTGGGGCGGTCGCCGGTGCGGCGCACTACATATGGCGTCGGCAGGTTGTCATAATGCTCGTCGTCGATCAGCGTCGGGCGGCCGGGCTGGGCGGACAGGTAGTGGATCTGGCGCGAGCCTTCCCGAGGCGTGGCATCGATGCGCAGGATTTCGCCGTTGCCTTCGACATCGACGTTGTTGGTCTCCTTGATCTTGCTCAGATCAGGAGCAAGCCCGCGCCCGCCGCGCCAGGCCTTGAGCACGTCCCAGAAGCCCGGATCCTCCGAGCCCAACCGCCACAGCGCGACCGAACCGACGCCAAGGCGCGAGAGCATCTGCATCTGATTCCAGCTGGAAGCGGCGTCGAGCATCCACACCTGGTGCCGCTCGGGCGGTGTCGCCGAATTGGCGTCCTCATCATCGAGATATCCGAAGCCGGTGTTGCCGCTGGCCTTGTCCCACGTCGGCATGGTCCCGCTGTCGTGCGCGGAAAGCCAAGCCTCTTCCACCGTCTGCACATCGGCGTGGCCACGGTACCAGTCGTAGCCATAGTTGCCGAGCGCGACGATGACCTTGTCTGCCGCCAGACCCTTGAGCTGTTCGGCGAGATGGCCGCCGAACCACGCGTTCGAAGCAATCGGGCCGGGCTCACCGCCCTGCCAGTGCTCGTCATAGGCCATGAGCACGACCTTGTCGGCCACCTCGGCCAGGCTCTTCGCAGACCAGTCGGTATCGTCGATCGGCATGGTCACCGACACAACGCGGTGCTTGGGTGCCAGTCGGGCGTGAAGATCGCCGAGGAAGCTGTGCAGCGCCGTGATCCCGGGCTTGGGCAGGTTTTCGAAGTCGATCATCACGCCGCCATCACCCGACTTGTCGAGCGCGGCATCGATCTGGTTCACCAGCGCGGCGCGGCGGGCGGGGCTTTGCATCACCGCAGTTGCTCCAGCGCCATCCCACTTGGCGTTTGCGGCGTTCTGCAACACGGGCACCACCAGCGGGCGATGCAACGCCGAAGCCAGCACGCGGCGCAGCGGCGCATCGTCGGTGACGACCAGGCTGCCATTCTGGCCCAGCGAGAAAAGCGTCGGCGCGACCCAGTCGAGCTGGCCGATATGGCGCTCCAGCGTCTGTGCGCTGCCGTCGGTCCACGAGGTATAGAAGCCCACGCTGAGAGCCTGCGTGTGGCCGTGGGCCGCCGGCGTGATGTGACGGCCGAACAACTGGCTCAGACGCTGCGAGATCCGCTGCGAAATGCGGCTGACCTGCGTCTTGAGCGGGAAGGGGGCCTGGCGCTCGAAGCCAAGAGGGAGCGGCGCGGCAGGGGGAACCGCCACGACCGTGGTTGCAAAGATGATCGCGGCCACGAGCAGCAAGACAAGACCGGTGAACGCACCGCGCCGGGTCAGGCGGCGGCGGCGACCAGTGGGATCGAAGAAGATCGGACGAGGCACTTTTCAATTCCCGATAGACTGAGCTGGCGACAGCAAGGCCGCGCGCAAAAGGAACACCTCTCGCACGGGCTGGGTTTGCGGCAGCCAGATGGGTGACGATGGGCGCCGGACCGGTAATCGGAACAGGGGACCGTCACGTCACGATTCCCGTGACAGGCGCCCATCGTCGGAACCCCTTCTAGGCCTGCGTGCCCGTCGCCGGTGTGAGCGGAACATTACGCTTTGGCCATTTTGCGAAAGCGGGCAGTTCCAAGCGCTTGCCCGCATGACCATATGGGCTGCCATGGCGAGCAAGGCCAAAGGCCTGGCGATGTTTCCCGCCCCTACCCGGCGCGCTGCGCTTGATCACCTGCACCGGTTCGTGCCGCGTGCCGGTGCGCCTTATGCGTCTGGCCGCAACACCGATCCGGGCCCGGGGCGGCCCGCCGCAGTGTCGCGCCTGTCTCCTGCGTTGCGCTACCGGCTGGTGACCGAGCAGGAGGTGGTGGCCAACGTGCTCGCGCGCCACAGCTTCAGCGCGGCTGGCAAGTTCATTCAGGAAGTCTGCTGGCGCACCTACTGGAAGGGGTGGCTGGAGCAGCGCCCCGTGGTCTGGCAGCGCTTCCTGTGTGAACGCGATGCGGCGCGCGATGGCATGGCGGACAGCGGCGATCTCGCGGCGGCAGCGGAGGGCCGCACCGGGATCGATTGCTTCGATGCCTGGGCGCGCGAACTCGCCGAGACCGGCTATCTACACAATCACGCGCGGATGTGGTTCGCCTCGATCTGGATCTTCACGCTGCGCCTGCCCTGGACGCTGGGTGCGGACTTTTTCCTGCGCCATCTGATCGATGCCGATGCTGCCAGCAACACGCTCTCCTGGCGCTGGGTGGCGGGGCTGCAGACGGCCGGGAAGACCTACCTCGCGCGCGCAGACAATATCGCGCGCTACACCGAAGGCCGGTTTTCGCCGCAAGGGCTGGCAGAAGAAGCGGCGGCGCTGACCGAACCTCCCGTCGGGCCGGCGAGCGCACTTGGGCAGCTCACCGCACCCGATCCCGCAGCACCCGGCCTGCTGCTGGTCCATCACGAGGACCTGAACCCCGAATCGCTGTTTGCCGCCGATGCGCCAGTGGCGGGTGTGCTCGCGGTCGGCGATCCGGCGCTCCTGTGGGGCGATGCGGCGCAGCGCTTTGCGAGCGAGGGCATTGCCGATGCAGCGACGCGCGCGGCGGCGCATTTCAGTTGCGGTGCAGAACTGGCGCAAGGCTATGATCCGGAAGCGGTGATCGCTGCTGCGCAAGCGGCAGGCGCCCGGCAGGTGCTGACACCTTATGCGCCGGTCGGCCCGGTCGCCGACGCGCTTGCCGCGCTGGAACCTGCCCTTGCTGCCGAAGGGATCGCGCTGCGTCCGGTGCGCCGCCGCTGGGACGCGGGCCTCTGGCCCCACGCGCGGCGCGGCTTCTTCGTCTTCAACGCCGAGATCGAAGGGCATCTGCGCGCCGAGGGCATGCTGTGAAGCGGCCGTTGCAAGTCGTGTGGTTCAAGCGCGACTTGCGCGTAGCGGACCATCGGCCGCTAGCCCTCGCGGCGGAGCAAGGGCCAGTGCTGCCGCTTTACATTGCCGAACCCGGGCTCTGGGCGGAAGAGGATGCCTCCGCCCGGCAATGGTCTTTCGCTGCCGAGAGCCTCGCCGAACTGCAAGCGGCGCTCGGCGGGCTCGGCCAGCCGCTGTGCGTGGTGCGCGGGGAGGCATGCGCCGTCTTGCAGAAGATCCATGCGCGCCACGGTATTGCCGCGCTGTGGAGCCATGAGGAAACCGGCAAAGGCTGGACTTTTGCGCGCGACAGGGCGGTCGCCGCTTGGGCGCGAGAGGCCGGTGTGCCGTGGCATGAGCTGCCGCAGACCGGCGTTATCCGCCGTCTCAAGACCCGCCGCGGCTGGGCCCGCGCATGGGATCGCCGCATGGCCGAGCCGCTGACCGCGCCGCCCGCTGCGCTTGAGCCGCTGGGCGCCGATTGGCCCATGCGTATCCCGGCCGCCGCCGATCTCGGCCTTGCGCCCGATCCCTGCCCGCAGCGCCAGCGCGGCGGGCGCGCGGCGGGGCTCGCCACGCTTGCCAGCTTCCTCGAACGGCGCGGGCGGGACTATCGCTGGCAGATGTCCAGCCCGGTCACTGCCTTCGATGCAAGCTCGCGGCTCTCCCCGCACCTCACCTGGGGCACGCTTTCACTGCGCGAGGTGGCGCAGGCCAGCGCGGTTCGCCTCAAGGGCTTGCGCCCAGATGAAAGCACGGCAGGGCGCAGCTGGCGCGCCTCGATGATCTCGTTCACCGGCCGCCAGCACTGGCATTGCCATTTCATGCAGAAGCTGGAAGACGATCCGCGCATCGAGTTCGAGAACCTGCACCCCGCCTACAACGGGCTGCGCCCCGATCTCCCCGATACCGAGATATTGGCCGCGTGGTGCACGGGGCGCACCGGCTTTCCCTTCGTCGATGCCTGCCTGCGCGCGCTGGATGCCCACGGCTGGCTCAACTTCCGCATGCGGGCGATGCTGGTCTCCTTTGCCAGCTACCAGCTCTGGCTGCCGTGGCGCGCTACCGGGCTGCATCTGGCGCGGCAGTTCGTCGATTACGAGCCGGGCATTCACTGGTCGCAGGTGCAGATGCAATCGGGCACCACGGGGATCAACACGATGCGCGTCTACAATCCGGTCAAGCAGGGCCACGATCAGGATCCGGACGGCGTGTTCGTGCGGAGGTGGGTGCCCGAACTGGCTGAAGTGCCCGCCCCGCTGATCCACGAGCCATGGCTATGGGAAGGCGCGGCCGGCCTCGCCTATCCGCCGCCGATCGTCGATCACCGCAAGGCCGCCGCCGCGGCGCGTGAGGCGTTGCATGCCGTGCGCGTGGCGAAGGGCCACCGCGTAACCGCGAGCCGGATTGCCGAGAAGCACGGCAGCCGCAAGGCAGGCATGCCGATGACCGGTCAAAAGTCCCGCCGCCGCCCGGCTACCTCACAACTGGCGCTCGATCTGTGAGCCCGCCCAAGAGCAAACTTGTCCTCGTGCTGGGCGATCAGCTCAGCCCCTCGCTCTCGTCGCTGCAAGCCGCCGACAGGGCGCGTGACCGCGTGCTGATGGTCGAAGTCAGCGAGGAGGCGACCTATGTGCGCCACCACAAGAAGAAGATCGCTTTCCTGTTCAGCGCGATGCGCCATTTTGCCGAGGAACTGCGCGGGGCTGGCTGGACGGTCGACTATGTGACGCTCGATGCAGCGGGCAATACCGGCAGCTTCAGCGGCGAAGTGGCCCGTGCGGTCGCGGCACATCGGCCGGAGCGCATCCTCGTGACCGAGGCGGGCGAATGGCGCGTTGCGCAGATGATCGCGGGCTGGGCGGCCGCGCTTGGCCTGCCGGTTGAGGTCATGCCCGATACACGCTTCATCTGCCCGCTGCCGGTGTTCCGCGATTGGGCTGAGGGGCGCAAGGCGCTCAGGATGGAGTACTTCTACCGCGAGATGCGCCGCCGCACCGGCCTGCTCATGGACGGCGACAAGCCCGCAGGCGGCGAGTGGAACTACGACGCCGAGAACCGTAAGGCCGCCGCGCCGGATCTGTTCATGCCGCGCCCCCCGGTCTTTGCCCCCGACACAATCACGGCGGAGGTGCTGATGCTGGTTGCCAGCCGCTTCGGCAATCACTTCGGCGATCTCGAACCCTTCCAGTTCGCCGTTACCCGGCCCGATGCCGAAGCCGCGTTCGCTGCCTTCGTGCAGCGGGCGCTGCCGCGCTTCGGTGATTATCAGGACGCGATGCTGGCGGGCGAGCCGTTCCTCTATCACGCGGTGATTGCGCAGTATCTCAACTGCGGCCTGCTCGAACCGCTGGAAGTCTGCCGCGCGGTCGAGGCGGAATGGCACGCGGGCCGGGTGCCGCTCAACGCAGCGGAAGGTTTCATCCGCCAGATCATCGGCTGGCGCGAATATGTGCGCGGGATCTACTGGCTGACAATGCCGGGCTATGAGCAGCGCAACTTCCTTGAGCACACGCGCCCGCTGCCCGAATTCTACTGGACCGCCGAGACGGACATGGCCTGCGTCCGCGCCGCCGTCACGCAGACGCGCAAGCACGCCTATGCCCACCATATCCAGCGGCTGATGGTGACAGGCACTTTCGCGCTGCTCGCGGGCATCGATCCGCACGCACTCCACGAATGGTACCTCAGCGTCTACGCTGATGCCTATGAATGGGTGGAACTGCCCAACACCGTGGGGATGAGCCAGTTCGCCGATGGCGGCCTGCTCGCCTCCAAGCCCTATGCCGCGAGCGGGGCCTATATCAACCGCATGTCGAACTACTGCGGCACCTGCCGCTATGATGTGAAGCAGCGAACAGGGGCCAATGCCTGCCCGTTCAATCCGCTCTACTGGGATTTCATAGCCCGCCACCGCAGCAAGATCGCCGGCAATCCGCGCATGGCGCAGATGGTGCGCACGTACGACAAGTTCGCCGATGCGGAGAAGGCGCGGATTGCGCAGAGCGCGGCGGCAGTGCTGGCGAAGCTCTGACCGTTCGATCAAATCGAACGGATACCCGCAAAACTTGGGGCTGTTGCGACGCGGGTTGGCTGCCTAGATCAGGAGCATGAAACAGCCCGTTTTCTTTCTCTCGCATGGCGGCGGCCCCTGGCCCTGGCTCGATGGTCCGTTCCGCGAAGGCTTTGCCTGGCTGGAAGCCTCGCTGAAGGCGCTGCCCGCGCAGCTGCCCGAACCGCCCCGCGCCGTGCTTGCCGTCTCGGGCCATTGGGAAGAGCGGGACTTCACGGTGTCCAGCGCCGCGCAGCCGGGCATGGTCTATGATTACTCCGGCTTTCCCGAACACACCTACCACATCCGCTATGCCGCACCGGGCGATCCGGCACTGGCCGCGCGTGTGCAAGAGCTTGCGGCAGCGGCAGGTATTGCCGTCGGCGATGATCCCGCGCGCGGGTTCGATCACGGCACGTTCTCGATGATGCAGCCGATCCGGCCCGAGGCGGATCTCCCTGTCGTCAGCCTCTCGATGAAGATCGGCTACGACCCAGCCGCGCACTTTGCCTTGGGCCGCGCGCTTGCTCCGCTGCGCGAGGAAGGCGTGGTGATCATGGGTTCGGGGCTATCCTATCACAACTTGCGCCTGTTCGACGCGCGCGCCGCCGAGCCTTCGCGGCAGTTCGACGGCTGGCTGCGCCATACCCTGCTCGATCTTGAACCGGAGGCCCGCGCCGCAGAACTGATGCGCTGGGAAGCCGCACCCGCCGCGCGTCAGGCCCACCCGCGCGAGGATCACCTGATCCCGCTGATGGTTGCGCTCGGCGCGGCGGGGGCTGATCCCGCCACCTGCATCTACTCGCAGGACGATCTCTTCGGCGGGATCACCGTATCCTCCTGGCGGTTTGGCGAGGACATGACGCCGAGCGGCTTCGACCGGCTCGCGGCCTAGATCCAGAATCTAGGGGTTGCATTCCTCGCAGTGCACGGGGTCCGCGCTGGTGGCCTGGACCGGGCGCTCCTCGCTATGCGCACAGCCCTCGCAGGCCCAGACTTCGGCGCGGGTCAGGTGGGTGGGACTGGCGCACCATGCGCATGGCAGACCCTGAACGCGCCCGGTCATCGCAAAGCCGGGCCGCGCGCACTGCGGGCAGCGGCTGCGTGAGCGGCGAACGAGATCGAGCATGGCCCGCCGGATCGCGCGCATCCGCCGCGGGTTGCGGTGCGCGCGCATGTCGGTTTCGATGTGCGCCGCGCCGGTCATTGCGATTGCCCGGCCAAGCACTGCGACAAGCTCCGCCTCGGTGCCAATGGACTTGAACAGCGCCAGTTGCGGAGCGGGCTGGCCATCCAGCACCCCCATCACGATCACGCCATGCGCCGGAAATCCCGCCTTTGCCGCAAAGGCAAGGCCCGCCGCCGCATCCGTCACCAATGCGTGGGCGAAATTGGTGGCGATGGTTGCATGGTGGCCGACCAGTTCCAGCCCGGTCTTCCGGTCACGCAGGAGCACCAGTTCGCGGTTCAGCGCGGCGAACGGCAGCTGCGGGTGCGGGCCGAAGCTGCCTTCGCTGGCGATCCCGACGCGGGCCTCGGGAGCCAGCCGGAAGGCCGCTGCGATCTTTGCACGCGCGGCCTCGCGCGGGGTTCCTGCGCGTTCGATCTCGCGGCTGAAGGTGCCGAACCTGTCGGTATCGAGCCCCTCGGCCACGCCAACCTCCAGGCCGAGGAAACGCGCAGCAAGGGGGGCAATCGCCCGCTCCTTGCCGTGCATTGTCGCCAGCACGGCCTTTTCGCCGTTCCATGGCGGGGGTGCTCCCGCCACGGCTCAGATCGCCATTTCCGCCGCCGCTTCCGCCGGTGCAGTCCCGGCGACCGCCTCCCACCGGAGATCGCCGGCGTAGCGCCAGGCCAGTTGCCCTTCGTCGTCGATCGCGAAGAGGTGCAGCCACTTGTTGTCGAACAGCGCGCGTACCCCGGCGTGCTTTTCGAGCACCGCGGCCATCGCTTCCCGCGGGGCTTCGATGCAGACCGAAAGGCGCAGCGGCTCGTGCATCAGCTTGTGCCCGTCGTGCACCGATTGCCATGGCAGACCCGCGCGCAGCAGCCCGCCGTTGCCTTCGATCACGCCGATCCCGCCGACCACGTTGTGCAGCAGCTTGTTGCCGCCTCCGAACAGCTGCGGTGCCACGCTCGAGCCATAATACTGCAGGCTGATCCAGCTCGCGACGACGACCGGCGCGGTCATGATCAGCTCGAGCACGCCGAAGCTTTCGTCCCGCCGCCAGACATAGTCATGGAGGAATGCGCGGCCTTCGAGGCTGCGGCCGCAGGTGCGCATGCGCGGCGCGGCGATGAACGCCTTGCACCCGGCGAGCGCCCACTCGGCCCGTGTTTCCGACCAATCGCGGCTGCGCTTGATCACGCTTGCGTCGC
The DNA here is from genome assembly GCF_965228995.1 of Novosphingobium sp. GTDB lineage: Bacteria > Pseudomonadota > Alphaproteobacteria > Sphingomonadales > Sphingomonadaceae > Novosphingobium. Next base: position 945,680 of record NZ_OZ245852.1, read on the forward strand.
CATTGGCGCGCGGCAGGCGCAGCGCGCGTTCGCTGCGGGTGAGCACGGCCGCCGCCGCCAGCCACTGCTGCGCCTGCGCGATCGCATTGCGGTGCACCGCGCTGGGCTGGTCCTCGGTATAGAGCGTGACCGCGTCGGTCGTGGTGTCGTGCAGTGCCGCGACGAACAGCGTGGTCTCTGGGATCACGATGCCCTTGTCGATCAGCCCTGCTCGCACTTCCGGATCGTTGAGCAGCCCGGCCAGCAGCCGCGCATTGACTTCGCCCGAATAGCCCCCGCAAGCGCCGCAATGCAGGCCGCTGGCATGCGGATTGTTGACCACGTTGGCGCCGTGCCCTGCCAGCAGCACCAGCGGCGCGAAATCGGTGGTGAGCGACATGGAGCTGAGGATCGTGGCCGCCATGCCGACGCGCGTTGCCGCATCGGGCGCGGGATCGGCGAAGGGCTTGGGATCGCGCGGCACCGGGTTCGCCTTGAGGCCGAGCGCGTCCTTCAGCAGCTTGCCGATGTAGATCGGGCCCGCCGCCTCGACGAAGGCGAACGAGGAGACTGCGGCCAGTTTGAACCGGCCCCATGCCCGCGCGGCGCGGGCCGTGTGGCGGGCATGGGCCGCGCCTTCACCGCCAGTCCGGCTGGTAAGCCCGGCGTTCAGCAGCACTGGCAGGCGGTGCTCCGCAACGTCCGAGGCAAAGCGCTGGTGCGAGGCGGTGAGGCCGAAGAACCCGGCAAAGCCAAGCGTCTGGATCCGCCGGTCGAGCGATTCGAGCGCGCGGCGGAACACTTCAGAGCGCACGTCGATGCAGAAGGCGGCCTGCAGCACAGGCGGCTGGCGCTCCTGGCCCGGAAGCTTCGAGGTGAGCGTCTTGGCAAGCGCCGCTTGCCCGGCACGTTCGGCGGCTTCCTGCAGGATCGTATCGATGATCTGGTCTGCGTTCGGCGCAACCGGTTCCTCGTGCGCGGCGATAGTTGCCAGCCAGCTCTGGCCGATTTGCGCACCATAGCGGGCAAGCAGCGCCTGTTCCCACAGCAGCCGGATCGTCAGGAAGTCCGTGATCGTCTCGTCGCTCTTGCCGGCAAGCTCGGCCTGCCACAGCTCGTAGCGCGCGACATGGGCCCAGCCTCCCAGCGTGACGAGCAGGCTGTGGAAGTAAGTCTCGAGCGCCGCGGTCGGTAGCTGCAATCCGGTGACCGCGCTCGCCAGCGCTTCCGCGGCGCGTTCCGGGGCATCGGCGACGAAGCTGCCGAAGCCGGTGAGGCCGACGATTTCCGGCGTCAGATCGTGCGAGGCGACGGCCTGCCACGCGGCATAGGCGCCTTTGCCGCGCGGTGCGGCCCACAGCGCCTGGCCCTGATCGAAGTAGCCACCTGCCCAGGCGCCGAAGCGTTCTGCGATGATCCCCGGCCAATCGATGCCGGTTGCCCTGGCGGCAAGATCGGCCACCGTCGGCACGGCCTTGATCGGCGCGGGATCTTGCCCGACCGCAGCCAGCAGCGCGGCGAGCGAGCCGGGCTTGCCCGCATGCGGCGAAGCGGCGAGCGCGGCGGCAAGGTCGCCTTGGGTGATCGCGCCGCTCGCCAGCTTCTCGCGGTACCAGCTGCGCGGCATGGTGGTCGGAGTCCCCGAAACGCGCGCCATCAGCGCGGCGGTCTCGGCAAGGGTCAGGCCCGTCTGGCCGAGGTAGGGATTGACTGCGACGCTGGAGGCCAGCGGCCAGACCGGCGGAATGGCGCGGGCGGCGCTATCGGCCGCAACCTTGAGCTGCGCGAGGGTCTGGCTGTTGTCGGTGGGGATCATGAGCATGGGAGTGATCCTTCGGGAAGAGAGAGTTCGGTTCAGGCTGGGCGAGCTAGGCAGGCCGCTTGATGGCCCAGCCGCCGAGCATCCGGTCGAACAGGGCATTGGCGTAGAGGCCGTTGGAAAGGTGGACCCGCAGGCCCGCCGCCGCCGGGTGATAGGCCCAGAGCGGGAACATCGACTGCGCCACCGCGACAAGGCCGAAGCTCAGCACCGCAAGCACCATCAACGTCCATTCAAGCGGACCCGGCGCCGGCGTGGCGGGCAGCGTCCCGGCGGTTAGCCAGAATGTGAGGCCGTGGAGCGTGAAGTAGCCGATCGAGGCAGCAACCGCGTAGACCGCCATCTTGCGGGTCAGCGCACGCGGCGCGCTATCGGCAAGGCCCTGCGCGAAGAGGTAGGCGACGCCGAAGATGAGGATCGCGCCGAGCGCAATCGCCTGCGGCGACTTGTGGTGGAAGCCCGGCAGCGCGTCGAAGGCAAAGCTCATCAGGGTGTAGATCGCGAGCGCGGCAAGGAACGCGCGGCCGACTGCGGCGGGGCGGGGGATCGCCACCGGCCCGGGCCGCCGCGCCGCCGCGATCTGCTCCACCGCGCCGCCCGAAGCGAGGAAGGCGTGCGCCTTGTAGAGCGAGTGCAGCACGATGTGCAGCAGCGCGAGCGGGAACAGCGCGAGGCCGCACTGCATGATCATGAAGCCCATCTGGCCGACGGTCGACCAGGCGAGCGAGGTCTTGATCGCAGGCTGGGTGAGCATGACGAGCCCGCCGAACAGCGCGGTAAAGCCGCCAGCCATGACGAGGACCGCGAGCACGCCGGGCGCGAGCAGCATGACATCAGCGAAGCGGATGAGCAGGAACCCGCCGGCGTTGATCACACCGGCGTGAAGCAGCGCGGAAACCGGGGTCGGCGCTTCCATCACTTCGGTCAGCCAGCCGTGGAGCGGAAACTGCGCGGACTTGAGCAGAGCGGCGATCGCAAGGAGGCCTGCGGCGGCCATGGCAGCATATCCGCCCATGCCGGCATGCGCGGCGGCGAGGATCGCGGGCAAGTCGGCCGTGCCGTAGGCGCCGAAGAGGAGCAGCGCGGCGCCAAGCAGCGCAGCGTCACCGGCGCGGGCGGTCACGAACTTCTTGCGTGCGGCGCGCTGCGCAGCAACACGCTCGGGATAGAACAGCAGCAGCTTGTGGAGCGCGAGGCTGGTCGCGATCCATGCGCCGAGCAGTTGGACCAGCGAGCCCGCCGTCACGAGCAGCATGACCATCGCCAGCGTTGTCGCCAGCCAGGCCATGAACACGCCGTGGCGCGTCTCGCCATCGAGATAGACGCGGGCATAGCGCACCACGATCCAGCCGACGAAGCTGACAAGGAGCAGCATCGTCGCGCTGATGAGATCGAGCCGGAAGGCCAGCAGCGGCAGGGCAGGGCCGGCGGCGGCCAGTGTGAGCGTGGTGCCCCCCCCGATGGCAAGCCCTGCCATTGCGCCACCGGCCATCGCCACGGCGAGCAGCGCGAGGCCTTCGATCAGGGCAAGCGGGCCGCGGCCGATGCGGCCCGGCTGGGCGAAGCCGAGCACGGCTGCAATCAGCAGCAGCGCGGGCGGGGCGAGGACGAGAACGTGAAGGGGCATGATCGGGGCTCCGCTGGAGGGGCTTGCGACGTTGCCCCGCTCCTACCCAAACCGATGCTCTGCAAAAAATTCATTGTTTAGCCGATAACGTTCGTTTTAAGTGAACGATATGGCCGAGCTAAACTACAACCACCTCCGCTATTTCTGGGCTGTCGCGCAGGACGGAAACCTCTCGCGCACGGCCGAGCGGCTCAACGTCTCGCAGTCCGCGCTCTCGGTGCAGATCCGCAAGCTGGAAGACCGGCTCGGCCATGCCATGTTCGAGCGGCGCGGACGCGCGCTGCATCTCACCGAGGCCGGCCGCATCACGCTCGACCATGCCGATGCGATCTTTGCGACGGGCGAGGAACTGCTCGGCACGCTCAGGGAAACCGGCAATGCGCGGCAGGCCGTGAGGATCGGCGCGCTTGCGACCTTGTCGCGCAATTTTCAGATCAGCTTCGTGGAACCGCTCCTCGCGCGCACCGATATCGAAGTCGTGCTGCGTTCGGGCAGCCAGGGTGAATTGCTCAACGCGCTGCAATCGCTCTCGCTCGATGTCGTGCTGACCAACCAGACCCCGGCAAGCGACGCGCTGACCCCGTTCATCGTCCACAAGCTGTCGCAGCAGCCGGTCAGCCTGATCGGCACGCGCGCGCTGCTGGGCGAGACGCGTGCTGTCGCCGACCTCCTGCGTGCGCATCCGGTGATCCTGCCAATCGCGGGCAGCGGCGTGCGCAGCGGCTTCGATGCGCTGGTCGACCGGCTGGATCTGAGGCCGCAGATCGCCGCCGAGGTGGACGACATGGCCATGATGCGTCTGATGGTGCGCAAAGGCCATGCGCTGGGCGTATTGCCGCCTATCGTGGTGCGCGACGAGCTGGGCAGCGGTACGCTGGTGGAAGCCGAAGGGCTGCCCGGAATCGCCGAAACCTTCCTCGCCGTCACCACCCAGCGGCGCTTCCCCAATCCGGTGGTGCGCCAGTTGATCGACCGCGCGATGCGCGACAGCTTCGATCACGCGTGATGCGTGCGGCGGGCCGGTCAAAGGGAACCTGGACGCCGTGCGGCATTGCATCCGGCACGACCGGTTCCATCACGGCCTGGCGCCGAACGTCCCTATCTTTTCGCGAGGATTGCTGAACTGGATATAGCGCACGACCTTGCCCGCCGCGTCGCGCTCGAACCGCAAGTCGTCGGCCTCGCTGCCATCATCTCGGACGCGGCGAAAGATGTCATTGCCCTTGGGTTTCCAGAAGCTAAGGCTTCCAGCCGGGTCGGTTGACGGCAGGCTCAGCATTGCAAGGCCGCCAGCCCAAGGCATGAGCGCAACATCCGAGGTCCAGGGCTGGCCGCCATAGCGACCGGTATAAGCTGCCAGATCGACATTCACGGGCGGAGCGCCCTTGAACGAAAAGGCCTTGCGCTTGTCCAGCAGTTCGAAAATCGCGTCGGCGTAGACGCTCGGCTGTTCAGCCCCGGTCAGCATGCCGACCACGGCCGTCTCGGTGGCGGGGCGCATCACCAGCGCGGTATGGTAACCCGGGCAATCGCCGCTATGGCCGACATACGTGGAATCGCCCTTTCGCCTGATCTGAAAGCCAAGCCCGCGCGTGACCTTCCAGTCAGGATCGGTAAACTGGACACGCTGCATTTCCGCGAGCGTCGAGGCCTTGAGGACTTCAGGTTGACCGCTGCGCAGCAGGCGGAATTGCCAGATGGCGAAACGTCCCAGATCTTCAACTGTCGATGTGTAGCCGGCAGCTGGCCCGATCCCGCGCGTATCGAACGGTTTCAGAAGGTCCCGCGTTCCGTCGCGCTTGATGGCACCCCAGCCGACCGCGAGCCGCTTGCCATAGAGCGGCATCGGCATGAAAGGATGTGTGTCCTTCAGGCCCAGCGGCTCCAGCACATGGCTTTGGGAGTAATCCCCGAAAGATACGCCCGAGACTGCCGCAACGGTTTCACCAACCAGGGTGAGGCCAAGATTGCTGTATTGGTAACGGCGGGAGGCTTCCCACAGCGGCTGCTGATCGCCGATACGCGAAACAATCTGTTCATGGGTCGGGAAGGGATTGCCCGGCCCGGTCCAGTAGGGAAAGTCCGATTCGCGCGGCAAGCCCGCGGAATGGGTGAGGGCGCTGCGCAGCGTAATGGGCAGGCTGTCTTCCTCGACCGGTTTCAGCTTCGCCCATGGCAGATACGTTGTGATCGGCTCGTCGAGTTTGACCAGTCCCTTCTCCCACAATTGCATCAGGCTGATCGAGGTAAACAGCTTTGAGATCGAGCAGATGGAATAGACCGTGTCTGGTCCCGAGGGGATCGAGCGGGCGGCATCCAGCGTGCCATAGCCGCGGGACCAGACAATACGGTCACCCTGCACGATCGCCGCCGATAGCGACGGGATGCGGTCAAACGCCTGAACACTGTCGAGCCAGACATCGACGGCCATATCGGCTTCGGCCTGGGCTGCGCCAGACATTGGCGGCGGGACCGGCGCAGTGGTTTGAGCGCCTAGCCTGCTCCCCGAAAGGGTCAGGCCGATCACGGCTGTCAGTCCGAATATAACGTGCTTGCGCCGTGTTCCCATGCTGCCCCTACCGCATCATCTGCCCTCGCAAGACGGCAGCCGCGACAATCCTAACCTGTTCGTGGAGGCCTGTCATTCCCACTCGATCGTGCCGGGCGGCTTCGAGGTATAGTCGTAGACCACGCGGTTGATGCCCTTGACCTCGTTGACGATGCGCGTCGCCACGCGGCTGAGGAAGCCGGCATCGAAGGGGTAGATGTCTGCGGTCATGCCGTCGGTCGAGGTGACGGCGCGCAGCGCGCAGACGCTGTCGTACGTGCGGAAATCGCCCATCACGCCCACGGTGCGCACCGGCAGCAGCACCGCGAAGGCCTGCCAGATCGCATCGTAGAGCCCGGCGTTGCGGATTTCCTCGAGGTAGATCGCATCGGCCTTGCGCAGGATATCGCACTTCTCGCGCGTCACTTCGCCGGGGATGCGGATGGCAAGACCGGGGCCGGGGAAGGGGTGGCGGCCGACGAAGACGTCGGGCAGGCCCAGCTCGCGGCCCAGCGCGCGCACCTCGTCCTTGAACAGCTCGCGCAAAGGCTCGACGAGCTTCATGTTCATCCGGTCGGGCAACCCGCCCACGTTGTGGTGGCTCTTGATCGTGACGGAGGGTCCGCCGGTGAACGAGACGCTCTCGATCACATCGGGATAGAGCGTGCCCTGCGCGAGGAAGTCCGCGCCGCCGACCTGCTTGGCCTCGGCCTCGAACACGTCGATGAAGGTCTTGCCGATGAACTTGCGCTTGGCTTCAGGGTCGGTCACCCCGGCCAGCCCGCCGAGGAACAGCGCCGAGACGTCCTTGTGGACCAGCGGGATGTTGTAGTGCCCGCGGAACAGGCTGACGACCTGCTCGGCCTCACCCATGCGCATGAGGCCGTGATCGACGAAGACGCACGTCAGCTGGTCGCCGATCGCCTCGTGGATCAGCACCGCTGCCACGGCCGAATCGACTCCGCCCGAAAGGCCGCAGATGACGCGGGCATCGCCCACCTGCTCGCGGATTTCGGCGATCTTGGTCTTGCGGAATTCGGCCATCGTCCATTCGCCGGTGCAGCCGCAGACGTGGCGCACGAAATTGGCGATGAGCTTGCCGCCATCGGGCGTGTGGACCACTTCGGGGTGGAACTGGGTGCCGTAGTACTTCTTTTCCTCGTTCGCGATCACCGCGAAGGGCGCGCCGTCCGATACCGCGACGATGCGGAAGCCCGGGGCAAACTGGGTCACCTTGTCGCCGTGGCTCATCCAGACCTGGTGCCGTTCGCCCGGTTGCCACAGGCCGTCAAACAAGGCGCAGGGCTCTGTCACGGTGAGGAAGGCGCGGCCGAATTCGCCCGAATCGCCCGGCAGCACTTCGCCGCCGAGCTGCTGGCTCATCACCTGTTGGCCGTAGCAGATGCCGAGGATGGGGAGGCCGCTGTCGAACAATACTTGCGGCGCGCGGGGGCTGCCTTCGACCGGGACGCTGGCCGGAGAGCCCGACAGGATGATGCCCTTGGGCTTCATCCGGTGGAACGCGGCCTCGGCCTGGGTGAAGGGGGCGATTTCGGAGTAGACCCCTGCTTCGCGCACGCGGCGGGCGATCAGCTGGGTAACCTGGCTGCCGAAGTCGACGATCAGGATCGATTCTGAAGGCTGGATGCTCATGGCAGGCGGATAATGATCTCGGTATCCGCTGTCCAGCGAGCAGCGAAAAAAGCCGGATGTTGCGATTGCGCAACATGCATCTGGTTTAGAAAATGCTTCAGCCTTGAAACATTCATGCTTCACCAAAGGGCATATACCGGCAAAATGCTGATTTTTCAGCATATCAGTCGCAGATTGAAATGGATTGCAAGGAATGCAACTGTAGTTGCTCCGTTCGCACTTGCAGCACGGCAAGGAAGGCCTATTTGCGCCCTCGTTCCGAACGCTCCTGCGCAATCCACCACCCTGCCGGCGCGACGTGAACGGGAGAGGTCCCCTGAAAGTGCCCAAAACAGGAGGACATTATGCGTAACTACACTTCGGCGATCCTTTCGCTGGTTCTGGCTGCTGGCATCAGCAGCATGTTCTTCGGCGCCACGCTCGTCTGAGCCTGGCCCGGTGAACGGCAACCCGCAGAGCGGGCTTCCCAAACGAAGCGGCTGCCTTACCCTTTAAGGCAGCCGTTTTTGTTTTCCGGCCACACGGTTATGGACGGTCCCCATGGACTTGCCGACCGTCACGCGCTTTGCCCCCAGCCCCAACGGCCCGCTGCACCTGGGGCACGCCTATGCCGCCATCGTCGCGCATGATCGGGCCCTGAAGGACGGCGGCCGGTTTCTTCTGCGCATCGAGGATATCGACGGTGTGCGCAGCCGCCCGGAACTGGCGGACGAATTCCGCACTGACCTTGATTGGCTGGGCCTGTCCTTTGAGGAAGTGCCCGCCCAGTCGACCCGCATCGATAGCTACCGGGAAGCGGCGCACAACTTGCGCGCGATGGGCCTGCTCTATCCTTGCCGCTGTACCCGCGCCGAAGTGGCCGCGGCCGCGACGCTCCATGGGCCGGACGGGCCGATCTACCCCGGCACTTGCCTGCGCAATCCGCCGCTTTCGTCCCCCGATCCGGTCTGGCGGCTCGATGTCGAACAGGCGGCGGAGCTTGCCGGGCCGCTCACCTGGTTCGACGAACGCCGCGGCCCCCAGAGCGCGCGCCCGGCCATGCTCGGCGATGTGGTGATCTGGCGCCGCGATGCCCCCGCGAGCTATCACCTTGCCGCCACGCTCGATGATGCGGAGGACGGCGTCACCGTGGTCACGCGCGGGGCCGATCTCTTTGCCGCCACGCATATCCACCGCCTCCTGCAAGTGCTGCTCGGCCTGCCCGAACCGCGCTGGCATCATCATCCGCTTCTCATCGGGCCCGATGGCCGCAAGCTGGCCAAACGCCGCGATGCGCCTTCGCTCGCCGATCGTCGCCGCTCCGGAGAGGATGGCCGTGCGCTTGCCGAAACCCTGCGCGCTGCCCGTATTGACACTGGCCGCTTTGACAGTGGTATTTCGCTGCATGACGGCCTAGACCTAGCGCCATGATATTGGTTCTTGTCCCCGTGATCCTCGTGCTGATGGCACTGACGGTCTGGTCGCTCCTTCGCGGAATTGGCGCCTTTCTCAGCACCACCAAGGCTGATCTGGAAGGCGACGGCACGCGGGCAACCGAAATGCAGCTGCTGCAGAACAAGATGATGTTCAACCGCATCAAGTACCAGGGCCTTGCCGTGGCCGTGGTCGCGGTGCTCCTGCTGCTCACCCACGGCGGCCGCTGACTTTCCCGTACCGTGGTCAAGCTCAACAAGATCTACACGCGCACCGGCGATGACGGCACGACAGGCCTCGTCGATGGTTCGCGCCGTGCCAAGCACGATCTGCGCCTTGAAGCCATCGGTGAGGTGGACGAACTCAACAGCATGGTCGGCTTCGCCGCGCTGGCGCTGGAGGCCGATCGCGCCGCGCCGCTGCACCGCATCCAGAACGACCTGTTCGATCTCGGTGCCGATCTCGCGACTCCGCTGGGCGACGTTGGCGGGGCCGATTTCGCCCCATCCGAAATGGTCCTGCGCGTTGTCGCCGCCCAGCCCGAGCGGCTCGAGGCCGAAATCGATGCGCTCAACGCGCAGTTGCCGCCGCTGACCAGTTTCATCCTGCCCGGTGGCAGCGAGGGCGCCGCGCGCGTCCACCTTGCCCGCGCGATCACGCGCCGCGCCGAACGCGCTGCCACTGCGCTTGCCGCTTCAGAGCCGGTGAACCCCGCAGCGCTGGCCTATCTCAACCGGCTTTCAGACTACTTCTTCGTACTCGCCCGCGCGATCAATGCGGGGAACGATCCGCTTTGGGTTCCCGGCGGCTCGCGCTAGGCGATCCTCTCAATTCCGCAGCTTCCCACGCGCGCCAAATCTCACTAGGCAGCGCGCCAAAGGGCAATAACGCGGGATGAAGATCATGCAGACAATCGCAGTCATCGGTGCCGGGCAGATGGGTTCGGGCATTGCCCAGGTCGCGGCGGCAGCTGGCAAGACCGTGCTGCTTTCGGATATCTCGCTTCCCGTCGCCGAAGCCGCATGCGCGAAGATCGAGAAGGGGCTGATGAAGCTCGCCGAGCGTGGCAAGATCCCGGCCGAGGATGCCATCGCAACCGTTTCGCGCATCACTCCGGTTGGCGACTACGTCCGCCTCGGCGAAGCGGACCTCGTGATTGAGGCGGCGACCGAGCGCGAGGATATCAAGCACAAGATCTTCGAGGCGGCAGGCAAGCACCTTGCGCCGAGCGCGATCATGGCATCGAACACTTCATCGATCCCGATCACGCGCATGGCGGTTTCCTCCCCCGATCCGCAGCGCTTCATCGGCATCCACTTCTTCAATCCGGTTCCGCTGATGAAGCTGGTCGAAGTGATTCCCGGCCTTGCCACCTCGGTCGCCACGATCGAGGCGGTGCGCGGCTTCGTCGCCGATATCGGCAAGGAAATCGTGCTTTCGCAGGATGAGCCGGGCTTCATCGTCAACCGCATCTTCGTGCCGTTCATCAACGAGGCGGCCTTCGTGCTCGGCAGCGGCACAGGTTCGATCCTGGATATCGACAAGGGCGTGAAGCTGGGGCTCAACCACCCGATGGGGCCGCTCGAACTTGCGGATTTCATCGGCCTCGATACCCTGCTCGAGATCATGAAGATCTACCTCGCCTCGACCGGCGACCCGAAGTACCGCCCCGCGCCTCTGCTGCAGAAGTATGTCGAGGCTGGCTGGCTCGGCCGCAAATCGGGCCGCGGCTTCTACGATTACAGCGGCGAGTTTCCCGTTCCGACCCGGTAAGCTACAGGGCGGTCGAATCGTCCTCGCTATCCTCGTCGGTATCATCCTGCGCAAAGGGCGCGGTCTGGCGGATTGTGCCGTCCGCGTTCTGGCGCGGGGGCATGCCATCGCGAACTTGCTCGGGGCTCGATGGGTCGAAGCCCGTCTCGTCGTTCATCCGCCGCTTGTCGTCCTCCGCCCAGACACGAAACTGGCTCTCCCGGGCTTCCTCGCTTGCGCGCGTATCGGGACGGGACGACGTGAGCCAGGCGCCCGCGCCGGTGGTCGTAAAGGTGACCGCGCTGATCGTCATCAGCAATGCCCAGACAAGGGCATACCAGCGGCTGCGGAAGAGCAGTTCGTACACGGGTTCGATGGTCCGGAAATTGGCAGTCCGGCGAGAATGCGTCCGACGTGGTTAAGAAAGGCCAAAGCGGTCCGGATCGGACTGAAATCGCTTGAGTATCCTTCCTAAGTTCCTGTCCTATAAGTATTTTATGGATTAGAACAAAGGGTGAAAATTCTTCATTCCCGTGGCATGAAGACCTCGCACCCCGCTCGCTACCTGTCCTCGCTTATGGCGACCGCAGGCCTTTCCTTCCTCCTGCCGCTTGCCAGCGCGTCGGGTTCCGCCGTTCCTGCCGCTGCGGACAGCGAGACGGCAGCCTTCGCCCGATGCGAGGGGCCAGGGCGCGTCACTTGCGTCGTCGATGGCGATACGTTCTGGTATCGCGGCCTCAAGATCCGCATCGCCGATATCAACGCACCCGAACTCGGCCATCCCTCCTGCGTCTATGAGGCGCGGCTCGCCGAAACAGCCACACGGCGGCTGACGGACCTGCTCAATGCGGGGCCCTTCACGCTCGCGGTCGAAGGGCGTGAAACCGACCGGTATGGCCGCGCCTTGCGCGTGGTTATGCGCGGCGGGCGCAGTTTGGGAGAAGTGCTGGAGCGCGAGGGCCTTGCCGAACATTGGCATGGCCGCCGGGGTGACTGGTGTGCCGTTTGATCGGAATTTCCGTTTCGGTGCCGCCTCGATGGCGCGGCTTATGAGTTTACGGCCTAGGCCGCGCGCAAACCGCTCACGCCCATTGCGCCGCGGTCCTGCGCCGAAAGCCCATCGAACACGGCATCGATGATCCGCGCGAGCTTTTCCTCGCTGAGCCGGTCCATCATCATGCCCATCACTCCGATTGCGCAATAGGCCGTCACCATCTGGTTGATCAGACTTAGTGCCATATCGACTTCCAGACCGGCAAAGTATCCTTCGCCCATGGCCTCGGCGATGATCATGCTGAGATAGTGATCGGCCAGATCCACATAGCTGCGGACCTGCTCGAAATACTCGTTGCCCAGCTCGACATAGACCTCGTGCGACACCGGATCGGCGCGATAGGCATCGCGGATCATGACGAAACGGCGCGCGAAGAATTCATACATCTTGCGGCGCGGGGGCAAGTCGCTCGCGACCACTTCCTCCATGATCGCCACCTTGGGCCGGAACCAGCATTCCGCCACCGCTTCGAGCAGCGCATCGCGGCTATCGAAGTAGCGCAGGACCTGCGCCGGAGAAATGCCAGCGCGCGCAGCCACTTCCTGCATCGTCAGCGCTTGTCCGCCGCGCTCCTCGATGAGCGCGCAGGCCAGTTCGACAAGGCGCTCCTGTGCGGCTTCGATATCGGACTGCGCGCGTGGCATGTTATAATCCTGTCGCCGGGGAGGCCTAAAGGCCTTTTTAGGCATTGCCAGCCCCGGTTTCAATTGCGCTGCCGGATTTTGATCGTGCCCGCTATCACGTTGATGCGGGGCAAGGAGATTGGGAAATGACGAATACGGGCCTCTCGCGTCGGCGGATTGCGTTTACCGGAATTGCCGCGCTCTCGGCGCTGCTCTCCGCGTGCGCCGGGCCGCGCGCTGCGGGAGGCATGGCGTCGACCCCAACGCCGCCGGCTCCGGTCGAAGTTGCCGTCCTTGCCTTCAATGACTTCCACGGAAACCTCGAGCCCCCGCGCCAGAGCGTCGACATGCCCGATGGCCACGGCGGCACCGCGCAGATCCCCGCCGGCGGTGTGGCATGGCTGGCGAGCGCACTTGATTCGCTGCGCGCGCGGCATGCCAATTCGCTCACCGTTGCGGCGGGCGACCTCATCAGCGCCTCGCCGCTCGCGTCTTCGCTCTATCTCGACGAACCTTCGATCGAGGTGCTGGGCCGTCTCGGGCTCGATTACACGGCGGTCGGCAACCACGAGTTCGATCGCGGCACGAAGGAACTGCTGCGCATGCAGACCGGCGGGTGCGAGAAGTTCACGCTGCGCGAACCCTGCCAGCTCGAACACTTTGCCGGTGCACGCTTCCGCTATCTTGCGGCCAGCACGCTTACGGCCGGGGGCACGCCGCTCTTCCCGGCCAGCGCGATCAAGAGTTTCGGCAGCGGCGATCGCCAGGTGAAGGTCGGCGTGATCGGCCTGACGCTGAAGGGCACGCCCACCCTCGTCAATCCCGCGGGCATTGCCGACCTGACCTTTGCCGACGAGGCGGACACGATCAACGCCGAGGTACCCAAGCTCAAGGCGCAAGGCGCCGATGCCGTGGTGGTGCTGATCCATCAGGGCGGCCGCGCATCCGGAGCGCCCGATCCCAATGGCTGCGCGGGCTTCGATGGCGAGATCCTGCCGATTCTCCGCCGCCTCTCGCCTGCGGTCGATGTCGTCGTTTCGGGCCACACCCATGCCGACTATATCTGCGAAATGCCGACCAGCGATCCGGCGCGGCCGGTGCTGCTCACCAGCGCGGGGCTCTATGGCAAGGAATTGACGGAGATCACCCTCACCATCGATCCCGCCGCACATCGGGTGGTGACCCGCAGCGCACACAACCTGATCGTGCAATCGCAGCCCTTCACCTCGGCCAAGGGCCCGGTCGCGCTCTCGCCGCTTACCGCGCAATATGCACCGCGCGCGGATATCGCGGCATATGTGCAGCGCTACGTCGATGCATCCAAGGCCTTCGCGACGCGGCCGGTGGGCAAGCTGTCAGGGCCGGCGGGGAAAGGCGAGGGCGCCATGGGCGGGCCGATCGGCAACCTGATCGCCGATGCCCAGCTCGCCGCGACCCGGGCTGCCGGCGCGCAGATCGCGCTGATGAACCCCTTCGGCATCCGCGCCGCGATCGTTCCCGCTGCAGACGGCACCGTCACGTTCGGCGACATCTACATTGCCCAACCCTTCGGCAGCGCGCTGATCACCGAAACGCTGACTGGTGCGGAGATCAAGGCCCTGCTCGAACAGGGTTTCGACGATAATGGGCCCGAACAGGCCCTCGCGCCCTCGACCGGCTTTGCCTACCGCATAGATCGCCAGGCCCCCGTCGGCAGTCGCATCAACGGCATCATGCTCGGCGGCAAGCCGCTCGATCCCGCTGCCCGCTACCGCGTGACCACCAATAGCTTCCTCGCGCTCGGCGGCGATGGCTTCAGCGTGTTCAAGGCGGGCCGTGATGCGGTGACCGGGCCGACCGATATCGAAGCGCTCGAGGCGTACTTCCACAGTGCGCCCCGGCTGGAGGTGCCGGTAGAGGAGCGGGTCACCGGCGGCTGAGGCTTAGCCGAATAGCCAGCGCCCCAGCAGGCGGTGGAACGGGAAAGTCAGCGCGCCAGCGGTGAGCAGCCCGCCGATCACCAGGCCGCGCACCGTGCGGCGATGCGCGACGTGATCATGCCTGCGGGCCGTCAGGACGAGGCGCGGGGTCTGCACGGCCACGAATGCGGACAGCAGGTGGATCACGCTGAAATGGCCGTGGTTGGTTTCGAGGATCCAGAAGCTGTCCAGCGCCGAGATGAACATCGCGCCCGCCCAGATAGTACCCAGCCGCCGGTGCAGCCGGGTGCCCCGCTTCTGCCACAGGATCACCGGGGTCAGCGTCAGGGCGATGATCACGGTGGCAAGATGGAGCCAGATCGCAAAGGGTACCGAGCCCCAGCCGGCATGGCCGCGCACGATGGCGGCAAGCGCCGCGGCGAGCAGGACCAGAGCGGCCCAGCCCAGCACGCGCTCAAGGCGGTCGGGTGCAAGCGCTTCCGCGCGCTTCAGCGTTTCGGCGGCCATGGAATGAACCCTGATGTGCGGCGCACATATTCAGCATAGTCCGGACGTCGCTGGACGAGACCTTTTTCGAGCAGCGGCTTGCCCGACCAGCGGGTGAGCGTGAAAGTCAGGAACACCGGCCCTGCCAGCGAGGCAAGCGCGACCGGCAAGCCCGCTTCCGCCGCCGCCAGCCAGATCCCCCACCACACGCAGGCATCGCCGAAGTAGTTGGGATGGCGGGTATAGCGCCAGAGCCCGGTATCGAGCACTTTGCCCTTGCTCGCGGGATCGGCGCGGAAGCGGGTGAGCTGCGCATCGCCGATGGTCTCGAAGGCGAAGCCGATCAGCCAGAGCGCGGCGCCGGCCATGGCAAGCGGCCCGATGCCCTCGTTTCCGGCGGCGAGCACCCCGATTTGCGCAGGCAGGCAGGTGACGAAGAGCAGCACCGCCTGCACCGCAAAGACTTGCGCTGCCGCAGCGCCATATTTGCCGGCCTTGCGCGCCTTGCCCAGCATCCGGGCATAGCGCACGTCCTCGCCATGCGCGCGCCAGCGGGTGTAGAGGTGCCAGCCGAGCCGCGCGCCCCAGATCAGCGCCATCGCCGCGATGAGGCTGGCGCGCGGGCCCTTTTCCGCTGCCTGCGCCCAGGCCGAAACTGCCAGCGCCGCCATCGCCGCGCCCCATACCGCGTCGATGAAACTGACGTCGCCGATCCTTGCCGCGGTGCGCGCCAGCAGCGCCATCAGCACGGCAAGTGCGATCGCGTTGACGATCAAGGTCTCTGGCAGGCCTTCAAGCATTGAACATCCCCGCAAAGTCCTTGATCCCGCGTTCGGGATGCTTCGGCGTCACGCTCTGATATATTTCGGCCACTTGCTGCATGTCTGCCTTGTAATCTCCCGTCGGCATGATCGCCGGGCCAAGTCCGCCAATTTTTCGGCCATAGTCCATCAGCCCCACCACCATCGGCACCCCCGCGCCCAGCGCGATATGATAGAAGCCCGTGCGCCACTGCTGGACCGCGCTGCGCGTGCCTTCGGGCGCGATCGTCAGGGCAAACCTCTTTCGCTGCGCGAACTCGGCGATCATCGCATCGACGACATTGTGCCGCGCCGAACGGTCGATGGAAATACCGCCCATGTCGCGCATGAAACCGCCCATCGGCCAGCGGAACAAGCTGTCCTTCGCCATGAAATGCGCATCGAGCCCCAGTTCGTTGACGAGGCCGAGAAAGTAGATGAAATCCCAGTTCGAGGTATGCGGCGCGGCGATGATCACATAGCGGCCACCCGGTGGCGGCGCGCCCACCGCGGTCCAGCCCTGCATCCGGTAAAAGCCCAGCAACGCGCGCTTCACCACGCGCGATGAAAGGCTTGCCCCGCCGCCCGGACCGCTCTCGCGCCCTCCTTCGCCCATTTACTCTTCCCCCTTACCGCAGAGGTCTAGCGGGGAGAAATTGCCTTGTCGAAGGGAACAAAGGTGCGGGCCTGCCCTTTTAGACAAGTTTGACTATTATAAGCATGGCTATTATGTGCGCGTTCATGCAAAATAACATCGCTTTCCTGACCTCTGACGTCAGCCGCCTGCTGCGCAAGCGCTTCGATGTGGTCAGCCGCCGCTTCGGCGTAACCGGCCCGCAATGGCGCATGCTTGCTGCGCTGCGCCGCACGCCCGGAATCAACCAGTGCGCGCTCGCACAGTGGCTCGAAGTCGAAGCGATCACGGCCGGCCGCATGATCGATCGGCTCGAGAAATCCGGCATGGTCGAGCGCCGCGCCGACCCCAACGATCGCCGCGCCTGGCGCCTGTTCCTTACCGAGGCCGCCTCGCCGCTGCTCGATGAATTGTTCCTCTGCGCCACCGATGTGTTCGAGGAAGCGCAGCAGGGCTTTTCGCCGGCCGAGCGGGAACTGATTCTGGCCCTGCTCGAACGCATGCGCGCCAACCTGCTCGAGGATACGCCGCCTGAAAGAGCGCCCGCAGGATCTCTCGCCGAAGGAGCGCTGGCCCATGGCTGAAGCCGATCCCTTCAAGCCCGCCGAAGCGGCAGCCACCACGGGCGAACGCCGCAAGGCCACCCGCGCCAAGCGGCTGCGGCTCGTTGCCATGCTGCTGATACCCGCGCTGATCGTGGGCGGCGCGCTCATCTGGTGGTTCGGCAGCCCGGGTGAGGTTTCCACCGACAACGCCTATGTGAAGCAGGACATCGTCTCGATTGCCGGGGAGGTGAACGGACTCGTCGTTGCGGTCAACGTGCACGAGAACCAGCAGGTCAAGGCCGGGGATGTCCTTTTCCGGATCGATCCCACCAGCTACGAAGTCGCGATCCGCCAGGCCGATGCGCAGATCGCCAATGCGCAGGCGCATATCACCGCGCTGCAGGCCGATGTCGGTGCGAATGCCGCTGATCTGGCCGGCGCGCGCGATGACCTTGCCCTCGCCGAATCGCAATATGCGCGCGAAAAGGCGCTGCTCGACCGCGGCTTCAACACCCGCGCCCGCATGGACGAAGCGCAGCACGCCGTAGCCTCCGCGCGCGACCGGCTCGCGTCGATCGGCGCCGAAGTCGAGAAGGCGCAGGCGCAGCTTGCCACCGGCGCGCAAGTGCCCGGGCAAAACCCGCAAGTGGCCGCCGCGCAGGCCACCCGCGCCAAGGCTGCGGTCGATCTCGGCCGGACCGTAGTCCGCGCGCCGGTTTCCGGACGCGTGACGCAGGTAAACCGCCTGCAGATCGGCCAGATGGTCTTCACCGGCGTGCCGATGCTCTCGATCGTGCGCGAGGGCGGGGCACGCGTCGAGGCGAACTTCAAGGAAACCGATCTTGCCCGCATGCGCCCCGGCCAGCGCGCCGATGTGCAGCTCGACGCCTATCCCGGGCTCAAGCTCAAGGCCCATGTCGACAGCATTGGCGCGGGCACTGGTTCCGAGTTTTCGGTCCTTCCTGCGCAGAACGCCACCGGCAACTGGGTCAAGGTGACCCAGCGCGTGCCGGTGCGCATCGCGATCGATTCGTCCAGCGGCGACCGCCCCTTGATTGCCGGCCTCAGCGCGAACGTCACGGTCCATGTCGGCGACAAGTAAGGCGGCCCAGCAGCCCGCCTGGCTGGTGAAGCACCGCCCGCTGCTGTTCACCGCGGTGATGGCGGCGATGGTCATGCAGGTGCTCGACACCACGATTGCCAACGTCGCGTTGCCGCATATGGAAGCCTCGCTTTCGGCCACGCAGGAAACGATCAGCTGGGTGCTGACGAGCTATGTGCTGGCCTCTGCGGTGGTGCTGCCGCTGGGCGGCTGGCTGGTCGACCGGTTCGGCATCCGCGTTGTCTTCACGTTCTCGGTCATCGCCTTTACCGCGGCGTCGATCATGTGCGGCCTTGCCCAGAACCTTGGGCAGATGGTGGCATTCCGGGTGGTGCAGGGGATGGGCGGCGCGTTCCTCTCGCCGTTTGCGCAGACCGTGATGCTCAATTCCAGCACCACCGAAGAGCGCCCGAAGATGATGGCGCTGTTCACGCAGGGCGTCATGCTCGGGCCGATCGCCGGGCCGCTGCTCGGCGGCTACATCACCGAAAGCTATTCGTGGCGCTGGGTGTTCTTCATCAACGTGCCCATCGGGATCGCGTCCGGCCTCGTGCTGTGGTGGTTGCTGCCGCGCCAGGAGTCCGTCCGCCGCCCGATCGACCTCACCGGCTGGCTGCTCGTCGCGCTCGCGCTCGCTTCGTTCCAGCTCATGCTTGATCGCGGCCCCTCGCAGGACTGGTTCGGCAGTGCCGAAGTGGTGACGTATGCCGTGATCTGGGCCTGCAGCGCATGGATGGCAGTGGTCCACCTCGTCACCGCCGAGAAGCCGCTGTTCCCCGGCCGCATGTTTGCCGATGCCAATTTCGTTGCCAGCCTTATCTTCATGTTCCTGATCGGCTGCGTGATGATGGCGGTGCTGGCTCTATTGCCCGGGCTGCTGCAGGGCATCTACGGCTATCCGGCGGTCGATGCCGGCTGGCTGCTCGCCCCGCGCGGCGTAGGCCTTCTGGTCACGATCACGCTGCTCGGCCGCTGGATCACGAAGATGGATCCGCGCCTCGCGCTGACCATCGGGATGGGGCTTTCGGGCTGGTCGCTGCTGCTGATGTCACGATGGTCGCCAGACATGCCGATGGCGCCGATTTTCGTCACCGGTCTCATTCAGGGCGTGGGTATCGCCTTCACGATCATGCCGATCAACCTGATCGCCTTTGCCACCCTGCCGCCGGAGATGCGCACCGATGCTGCCGGGCTCAACAACCTCATGCGCTCGATCGGTGCCTCGATCGGCATCGCGGTGTGCACCTTCATGCTGGCGCGCAATATTCAGGTGAACCATGCGGAAATGGGCGCCCAGATCACGCGGATGAGCGTGCCCTTCGATCTCGACCGCATCACCGCCTATGGCGGCGTTTCGGAAGCGGGGATGCGCATGGTCGATGGCCTGGTCAACAAGCAGGCCGCGATGATCGGCTACCTCAATGATTTCTACATGATGGGCCTGTTGTGCTGGGCCTCGATCCCGGTGCTGTTCTTCGTCAAGGCTGGCAATGCTCCCCCTGCCGGAGCCCCGCAGATGGCGGCGGCTGATCACTAAGCGGTTGCTGGTGGGTTCGTCGGGGTCTAACGGCGAACCCATGGCTCTGATTTCCAATCCGAAGCTCGCCTGGATCCTGCGCTGCGGCTGGCAGGGCAAGTGCCCGCGCTGCGGCGTGGGCCACATGTTCGCCGGCTGGCTCAAGCTGGCGAAGACCTGCGACCACTGCGGCCTCGATTTCAGCTACGCGCAGACCGATGACGGCCCCGCGTTCTTCGCCCTGTGCATCACCGCGTTCCCGCTGGTTTTCGTGGTTGTCTTTGTGCAGGTGAAGTTCGATCCGCCGTGGTGGGTCCACGTGTTCACCTCGATGCCGATCCTCGTCCTCGGCTGCGTCGCCACGCTGCGCCCGTTCAAGGGCTGGCTCGCCGCCTCGCAGTATGTGAACAAGGCGGTCGAAGCGGGCACCGAGGGCCTCTGGGCTGATCTCAACGCGCGCGAAAAGACGGACGAACAGCCCTAAGCCGTCCGGTAATCCGCCGTGATCGCGCCGGAGGAAGCCAGTTCTTCCTCGTGGCTCACTTCACGCCAGGCTTCGGCCAGCGCCGCCGCTTCCCATTCCAGCATGGCGGGGTGTGCGATCACGCGGTCTACCCAGGCCTGACCCTTGCCGACGTCAAGGCCATAGGTCCGCACTCGGTAGGCGACCGGCGCATAGAACGCATCGAGCACTGTAAAGCGCTCGCCCGCCAGCCAAGGCCCGCCAAAGCGCGCGAGGCCCTGCTCGAAGATCTCGCGCACCCGCGTAACGTCGCGCACCAGCGCCTCGCGCATCGGGCGCGGTGTCACCCGCACGCCCACGTTCATCGGGCAATCATTGCGCAGTGCTGAAAAGCCACCGTGCATCTCGGCCGCCGCGCTCTGCGCAAAGGCGCGCGCGGCAGGATCGGCGGGCCAAAAGCCTTCATGCCGATCCGCCAGATAGAGCGCGATGCCGAGCGAATCCCACACCGTAGCCTCACCGTCCAGCAGCACCGGCACTTGCCCGGTGGGCGAGAACGCGCGGAACTCCTCGTAGTTCGAAGGTTTGGTGAAGGGCTCGATGCGGTCGGTGAAAGGTATGCTGAGCGCCTTCATCAGCACCCACGGACGCAGCGACCAGCTCGAATAGTTCCGGTTGGCGGTGATCAGGGTAAAGGCCAAGGCCTTACTCCACGTAGTGCGCAGTGGTCTTGGCGCGCAGGTCCTCGGCGCTCACGCCCGGCGCAAGCTCGACCAGCCGGAACGGCGAGGCATGATCCGCCCGCGCGAACACGGCGAGATCGGTGATCACCATGTCGACCACGCCCTTGCCCGTCAGCGGCAGGGTGCAGGCGGGGATGAGCTTGGGGCTGCCGTCCTTGGCGCAGTGCTCCATCACCACGATGATCTTCTTGACGCCCGCGACAAGGTCCATCGCGCCGCCCATGCCCTTGATCATCTTGCCGGGCACCATCCAGTTGGCGATGTCGCCGTTCTCGGCCACTTCCATCGCGCCCAGCACGGTGAGGTCGATATGCCCGCCGCGGATCATGGCAAAGCTCTGCGCGCTATCGAAATAGGCCGATTGCGGCAGTTCGCTGATCGTCTGCTTGCCCGCGTTGATCAGGTCCGGGTCTTCTTCGCCAGCCAGCGGGAAGGGCCCGATGCCGAGCATGCCGTTCTCGCTCTGCAGCGTCACCGTCATCCCCTCGGGGATGTGGTTCGCCACCAGCGTCGGGATGCCGATGCCGAGGTTCACGTAGAAGCCGTCCTGCAGTTCGCGCGCGGCGCGGGCGGCCATCTGGTCGCGTGTCCAGCTCATCAGACGGCCTCCTTCTCGCGAACAGTGCGGAACTCGATCTTCTTGTCATAGGGCGAACCCACGATCATGCGCTGGACGTAGACGCCGGGCAGGTGGATCGCATCGGGATCGAGCGAACCTGCGGGTACGATCTCCTCCACCTCGACCACGCAGACCTTGCCGCAAGTGGCGGCGGGCACATTGAAATTGCGCGCCGTCTTGCGGAACACGACGTTGCCCGTCTCATCAGCCTTCCATGCCTTGACCAGCGCCAGATCGGCGAAGATGCCCTGCTCAAGGATGTACTCCTGCGGCTCTCCGTCACGATTGGTGAAGGTCTTCACTTCCTTGCCCTCGGCCACCAGCGTGCCGACGCCCGTCCTGGTGTAGAAGCCCGGAATACCCGCGCCGCCCGCGCGCATCCGCTCTGCCAGTGTGCCCTGGGGGGAGAACTCGACCTCGAGCTCGCCCGAAAGGTACTGGCGCTCGAATTCCTTGTTCTCGCCCACGTAGGAGGCGATCATCTTCTTCACCTGCCGCGTGCGCAGCAGCATGCCGATGCCTTCGTTATCGATGCCGGCGTTGTTGCTGGCGAATGTCAGGTCCTTCACGCCCGATTCGCGCACTGCCGTCAGCAGCCGTTCGGGAATGCCGCAAAGGCCGAAGCCTCCGCAGGCGATCAGCAAGCCATCGCGCAGCAGGCCATCAAGGGCGCTGGCGGCATCCGGATAGAGCTTCTTGGGCATTCGGAACTCTCCCTATTCGCAGTCCGGTTACCACAAGAGATCAATTGCGATGAGCGATTGTTTTTTATCGCAATCGATAAGAGAATTGCATCAATGAAGCGGATTGCGCTCTATCATTTCGAAACCCTGCTGTGGATCTCGCGGCTCGGCACGTTCCGTGCTGCGGCGGAGCGGATGAACACCTCGCAGCCCGCCATTTCTGCTCGCGTGCGTGAGATCGAGGAGCAGCTCGGCATCGCGATCTTCCGCCGCGAAGGGCGCAACATGGTGCTCACCGCCCGGGGCCGGCGGCTGGTGCAGGAATGCGAACCGCTGTGGGCGGGCTTCGAAAAAGTCCTGCTCACCGCTTCGGGCTTCGAAGGCGCCAGCGGCGTCGTGCGCATCGGCAGCGGGGAAATCGCCGCCGCCTCGTGCCTGCCGGGTTTCGTCCATGAAGTCGAACGCGATCTGCCGGGCGTGGCGCTCGAGCTCGAGCTCGATCTCACCGCGCGCATGTTCCAGCAGCTGCTTGCCGGGACAATCGACCTTGCCTTCCTTGCGGGACCGGTGGCGAGCCCGGGCATCAGGACAGCTCCGATCGGCTCGGTCGGGCTCGTCTGGGCCGCGAGCCGTGCTACGGTGGCAGCGGGCGGCTTCGCCCGCCCGCTGCCCGTCTGGTCGATACCCGATCACTCTCCGCTGCACGGCGTGACGGTCGATTCGCTTGGCGCGCATGCCATCACCCCGCGCTCGCTCGGCACCTGCAACAACGTGCGCATGCTGATCGATATCATCAGCGGCGGCGGCGGCGCGGCGGTCCTCCCTGAACCGATGATCCGGCCTCTTCTGGCGAACGGCACCCTCGCCGAAGTGCTCCCGCGCCCGGAGCGTACCATCCGGTTCGAGGCAGCGATTCGCCAGACCGAAAGCGATCCGCTCGTGCTGGAACTGTTCCGCCGTGCGGGCGAGCTCAGGATGGATACCTAGGCTGCGAGCGCCATCCCCAGCACCGCGCCCAGATCGGTGAGCGCCTGTTCGCCGCTCGTCACCTTGATCGCGTGCATGCCAAGCTGCGCGGCCGGTTTGCAGTTCACGCCAAGGTCGTCGAGGTAGATGCAGGCGGCCGGCTCCAGCCCAAGTTTTTCGCACATCATCAGATAGATGCGGGGATCGGGCTTGCGCACGCCGGCCTTGCTGCTTTCGATCACATGCTCGAAGCGGGCGAAGATCTGTTCAAGCGCATCGCTACGGTCCTCGCTGCGGGCAAGGCCCGCGCCGCCGTGTCCGGTGGGCACGTTGTTGGTGATGCAGGCGATCCGGTAACCGGCGGCTTTCAGCCGGTCGAGCGCGCTGACCATTGCCGGGCGGACTGCGCCGGCCAGCACGGCCAGCACATCGGCGCCCGCAAGCTCGTGGCCCTGCGCGCGGGCTTCCGCCGCAAACTGCGCGTCGAACGCCGCCGCATCGATCTCCGCCCGTTCGAATCGGGCCCAGGCGTTGTCGTCCGGGTTCGCTGAATTGACGCGGCGAACGAAGTCCTGCGGCAAGCCGCGCTCTGCCTCCAGCCGATTGAACGCCTCGAACGGGGACGAGGTGATCACCCCGCCGAAATCGAAGATCACTGCCGCAAACGCCCGCTCGGTCACCATCTCTGCTCCCGTTTCTTTCAGCCGGCGGCATAGCGGTCGGCGCGGCGCGCGCAAGGGCGCGCGGAATTGACCTGGATCATTGGTCCTCGGTCCGGATCGGGTCTATCCTTGCGGACATCGCCACACCCAAGGAGGAACCCATGCGTTCGATTCTCTGCCCGGCAGACAATGCCGACACGCTCGACGACCGGGTCGAAACCGCGCTCGCGCTGGCGCGGGCCATGCGCGGCCATGTCTCGTTCCAGATCGCCACGCCGTTCGCCCAGATGGCGCTGTGGGAACCCTTCGGCGGGGCGGCGCTTTCGGCCGAGGTCATCAACGAAGTGCGCGCGGCGGACGAGCAGCTCGCCACTGAACTCGATACGCGCCTCGCCAACGAGGACGTGCCCTTCGATGTGGTGCTCACGGACCAGGGCCGGGTCGAAGGCGTAGCAGCCGCTGCCCGCTTCACCGATTGCATCGTCGCCAGCCTCGATGATCCGGCGCTGGAAGAAGTGGCGCTGGGCTCGCGTTGCCCGGTCCTTGCGCTGCCGCGCGGCGTACCGCTGACCGTGTTCGACAAGCCTGTGCTCCTTGCGTGGGATGGCGGGCACGAGGCGGCCGGAGCGATGCGCGCCGCGCTGCCGCTGCTCGCCCTTGCCAGCTCGGTCCATATCCTGATGGTCCGCGAAAAGGAGGATAGCTTCCCCGCGCGCGATGCCGCCTGCTACCTCTCGCGCCACGACATCCACGCCGAGGTACACGAGGTGGCACGGCAAGGCGGGATCGCCGCGACGATCGCGGACAAGGCGCACGAACTTGGCGCGGGGCTGATCGTGATGGGCTTGTTCGGCAAGAGCCGGCTGCGCGAACTCCTGCTGGGCGGGGTCTCGCGCGAGCTGCTGGACAAGTCGATGGTGCCCTTGCTGCTTGCGCATTGATGGCAGGAGGTTCCCTTAGGGGAATGCTGCGACGCAACGCCGTAGGTCATCTGGTTTTTGCATCTGCGGGATCGCGCTGAGTCATACCGCTGTAAAGCCGGAGGAAACCGGCGCTTCTTCGCCGATTGTGTCCGCTGTATTGCAAAAAATGCAACCATTCTGACCCATTTCGCACTTGCGAAGAGGGCGGGGTGGTTGCATATCAAAATCGCCTTTCAGGCATCCTCTCCCAAACTTTCAGGCCCGGTTGGCAACGACCGGGCCTTTTTTCTGTGAACGTTATCGGTTGGTCATGGGGTCGCCAGAGGGGTCTGCGCCGCTGCGGTGCTTGACTGCGCGGGCGTCCCGGCGTATCGGCGCGCTCCTGATTCCGCCCCTTGCCCTGCGAGGTCGGCCGGCCAACCGATTCGCCAGACGAAAAGAGCAAACCGATGAAGCGCACTTTCCAGCCCAGCAACCTCGTGCGTGCCCGCCGCCACGGCTTCCGCGCCCGCACTGCCACGGTTGGCGGCCGCAAGATCCTTCGTGCGCGCCGCGCCCGCGGTCGCAAGAAGCTTTCGGCCTGATCCCGGAAGTGCCAGCCACCCCGGCCGCTGATGCGGCGGGGCCCCGGCTGGAAATCATTGCAAAGCGCGCCGATTTTCTCGCCGCGAACAACGGAATCCGGGTCGCAAGGCCCGGTTTCGTGCTTTTGGTCAACCCGCTCTCGCGCCCGGATGGCTTGCGGCGGTTCGGGGTCACCGTAACCAAGCGCATCGGCAACGCGGTCGCGCGCAACCGCATGAAGCGCCGCCTGCGCGCGCTGGCGCGGGAAATCCTGCCCTCGCAAGGCATCGTCGGGGCAGACCATGTCCTGATCGGCCGCGAAAACGGGATCGAGCGCGATTTCGGACTGCTGCGCCAGGAACTCGAAGCCGCGCTGGCCCGCGTCGCTGCCGGCAAGGGCGATCCGCCGCGTCGGCCCGGCCCCAGAGGCAAGTCGAAGGGCCAGGGGGCAAAGGGCCAGGAGTCAAAGGGGCGCGACAAGTGATCCGCCGCGTGCTGATCGTGCTCGTGCGGCTCTGGCAACTTGGTCCTTCGGTGGTCCTGCCACCCTCCTGCCGCTACAGTCCGTCGTGCTCGCAGTATGCGATCGAGGCACTCGCCAAACACGGTGCGATTAAGGGTGGTTGGCTGGCGGTGAAGCGGCTATTGCGCTGCCATCCTTGGGGTGGCCACGGCCATGACCCGGTGCCGTGATTCATCTACCGGCACACGAAGATATACGCGAGGCAGAGTGGAAAATCAGCGCAATGTGATTCTGGCGATGGTGCTAATGGCCCTCATGCTGGTCGGCTGGGACCTTGGCATGAAGTACTATTACCCGCAGCCCGCCAAGTCTGCCGCCACTGGTGCAGCCGCTCCGGGTGCGCCGGCCGGTACTGCCCCCGCTCCCGCGCCCACCATGAAGCCGACGCGCGAAGGCGGCCTGCAGGCACCGGCTGACGTCGCGCTTGAAAAGCAGGATCTCGCCCAGGCGCTCGCCGCCGGCAACCGCATTCCGGTCGATGCACCCGGCCTCAAGGGTTCGATCAACCTCCTCGGCGGTCTGGTCGACGATCTGACGCTGGCCCGCCACCGTGAGACGCTGGACAAGAACAGCCCGCCGGTGCGCCTGTTCTCCCCCGCCGGCACGCCCGCGCAGCACTATGCGCAGGTCGGCTGGATCGGCCAGAACGGCGTGGCCGCGCCCGGACCGGATACGCTGTGGCAGGCCGATGGCGCGAAGCTGACCCCCGCGACCCCCATCACGCTGCGCTGGACCAATCCCACCGGCCAGACTTTCGCGATCCGCTATGCGGTCGACGAGAACTACATGATCACGCTGACCCAGTCGGTCAGCAACGCGGGCGGCGCGCCGGTTACGGTCAAGCCTTTTGCGCTGGTCAACCGCACCGACCGCACCGCGAGCCTCGACACCTGGAACGTCCATTCAGGCCCGATCGCCGCGTTCGACGGGGCAGTCACTTTCGAGAACAATTATTCGGACGTGAAGACGGCCGGCACGGTGAGCCCTGCAGGCTCCGCCAACTGGATCGGTTTCACCGATATCTATTGGCTCTCTGCCCTGATCCCTGACACATCGAACGGCGCGGTCCAGCCCAAGGGTGATTTCCGCAACGTTTCGCCCGATATCTTCCGCGCAGACCTCATCTATCCGGTGACGGCCATCGCGCCGGGGCAGACCACGACGCAGACGGTGCACCTCTTCGCCGGTGCCAAGGAAAACAACGTCCTCGAGGCTTACGAGAAGCAGGGGGCGACCAACCTCTCGCTCTCGATCGACTGGGGCTGGTTCCGCTGGTTCGAGAAGCCGATCTTCTGGCTGCTCGATTCGCTGTTCCGCGCGGTGCACAACTTCGGCCTCGCGATCATCCTGCTCACGCTGATCGTGCGCGGCATGATGTTCCCGGTGGCGCAGCGCCAGTTCGCCTCGATGGCGGCGATGCGTGCGATCCAGCCCAAGCTCAAGGTCATCCAGGAGCGCTTCAAGGACGACAAGCAGAAGCAGCAGCAGGAAATCATGGCGCTCTACAAGGCGGAAGGCGTGAACCCGCTCGCTGGCTGCCTGCCGATCTTCCTGCAGATCCCGGTGTTCTTTGCGCTCTACAAGGTGCTCGTGCTCACCATCGAGATGCGCCACCAGCCCTTCTTCGGCTGGATCAAGGACCTCTCGGCGCCCGATCCGCTGCATGTGCTGAACCTGTTCGGTCTGCTGCCGTTTACCCCGCCTTCGTTCCTCGCGATCGGCGTGCTGGCCATCCTGCTCGGCATCACGATGTGGGCGCAGTTCAAGCTGCAGCCTGCGGCGATGGACCCGGCACAGCAGCAGGTCATGTCGCTGATGCCGTGGATGATGATGTTCGTGATGGCGCCCTTTGCGGCAGGCCTGCTGATCTACTGGATCACTTCGAACCTGCTCACCATCGCGCAGCAGAAGTATCTCTACAGCAGGCACCCGCAATTGAAGGCGCAGGCCAGCAAGGATCAGCTCGATATCGACCGCGTGGCCCTGCGTGAGCAGAAGTCGACTCCGAGCAAGCCGAAAACGCGATGACCGATCTGACCGAAGCGGAAGCCGCGGCGCGCGCCGCGCTTGAAGAGCGCGCCCGGCGCCTGTTCGCAGGGCCCATCGCATTCCTCAAGTCCTCGCCAGCGCTCAAGTTCCTGCCCGATCCCACAGTGCCCGAGATCGCGTTTTCGGGCCGCTCGAACGTCGGCAAGTCCTCGCTCCTCAATGCGCTCACGGGGCGCAACTCGCTGGCGCGCACATCGGTGACCCCGGGCCGTACGCAGGAACTCAACTTCTTCGACGTGGGCGAGCCGATCCAGATGCGGCTGGTCGATATGCCCGGCTACGGCTTTGCCAAGGCACCGCCCAGTGTCACCGAGCAGTGGAAGCGCCTCGTCCGCGATTTCCTGCGCGGCCGCGTCGTGCTCAAGCGCACGCTGCTGCTGATCGACGCGCGCCACGGCATCAAACCGGTCGACGAGGACATGATGCGGATGCTCGATGAGGCCGCCGTGGGCTACCGCGTGGTGCTCACAAAGGCCGACAAGATCAAGGCCAGCGAGCTCGCGGCGACTGTCGCTGCAACCGAGACAGCGGCGCGCAAGCGGACGGCAGCGTACCCGCAGATCCACGTGACGTCGGCGGAGCTCAAGATGGGTATCCCCGAACTGCGCGCGGCGATCCTCGAAGACGCGGCGATCTGACCGGGATCACGCCGCGCTGCGGTCCGCCCGGCGCTCCAGCAGTGTGTCCAGCGCCACAGGACGCTCGATGAAATAGCCCTGAGCATAGTGGAAGCCTGCGAGTGTCGCTTCCATGAGCTGCATTTCAGTCTCGATCCCTTCGAACACGCATTCGAGCCGCAGTGAGCGGGTCAGGCTGAAGATCGCCCGGATCAGCCGCCGGCCCTCGCCATCATCGAGCCTCGCCGCGAAGCTGCGGTCGATCTTGATGATGTCGATCGGCAGCATGTGCAGCGTGCTGAGGCTGGAATAGCCGGTTCCGAAATCGTCGAGCGCGATTTTTGCCCCACAGGTGCGCAGCCGTTTGAGCGCGGCCCTTGCGGCAGCGAAATCACCAATCAGGGAGGTTTCGGTGATCTCGAACACCAGCCGCTCTGCTTCGATCCCGCTACTCGCGATCCGCTCGATCAGCGCAGACACCGTGCCGGGATCGGCGATATCGGTCGGCGCGAGATTGAACGACATGCGCTGGTCCAGCGGCAGCTGCGGGAAATCATCGAGCACTCGTTCGAAGGCGGCAAGCGTAACGGTGCGTCCCATGCCGAGCCGCTCGGCTGCGGCAAACAACTCTTCGGCCGGCACCGCGCCGACCGCCGGGGATTCCCAGCGCGCCAGCGCTTCCATGCCGACCATGGCCAGCGAGCGCGTACGGACAATCGGCTGATAGACCATCGCCAGCTCGCGCTTGAGGTCCGCGCTCTGGAGTGCCGCTTCCAGCGCCTGTTCGGAGCGGATGATCCGCTCAAGCTCGGCCGAAAAGCGCACGATCCCGCCACGCCGTGCTTTCTTGGCGTGGTAGAGCGCAAAGTCCGCGCGGTCGAACAAGTCATGCGCGCAAGCGCCCGCCTCCGGCCAGGTGGCCAGCCCGCCCGAGCAGCCGACCGAGACCACGATATCGCCAAGCGGGACCGGCTCCTGCACGCGCTGGCACAACCAGGCTCCGGTCACTTCAGCCGCCTGCATCGAATCCTCGATGATCAGGCCGAACTCGTCGCCGCCAAGGCGTGCAATCACTGTGTTGGGTCCGCTCGCATCGCGCAGCCGCTCGCCGATCACCTGTAGCAGCCTGTCGCCCTGGGCATGGCCGTGGACGTCGTTGATCGGCTTGAAGCGGTCGAGATCGATCAATCCGATCGTGAAGGGCGCCGCCCGGTCGCCACGCGCCAGCAGGGCATCGAGGCGGGCGAAGAAATAACGCCGGTTGGGCAGTCCCGTCAGCGGATCGGAATGGGCCAGCCGCGCGTTCTCTTCGGCAAGGCGCTGCGCCTGGGCCCGTTCGTGCTGCAGAGCCTCCCGCGAATCCTCCAGCGCGGTGAACGATCCGAACGAACTGCGCAGCACGCGCAGCACGACCGCCACCACCAGCAGGAGGTTGAGCGCCATCGCGGCCATCGTCACAGTTCCGCGGGCGAGGCAGTAGGTCAGGAATACGCCGAGTACGGTGAAGCAGACGAGGTGCGCTGCTCGCGGCAGATAGCTCAGGCAGAAAATGCAGCCCATGACGGTGATTGCGATGAACACCGTGACATGGCCGTGCTCATCGCCATGGCCATACTGGTCGAGCGCGAGAGCCCATGAGACGAACATCAGCGAAAGGCCGGTCGCCACGATCTCGGTACGTTGCAGCACGTGCTGCGCGTAGACCTCGGTCACCGCGCTTTCGTCGATTGGCCGTATCCATTGCACCAGACGGAGGAGGCACGCGGCGATCAGCGCGATGGGCAGCCCGAATGTCAGCAGGCGCGGAGCAATCCCCGCATGGGTATAAGCCAGCCCTGCAGCGCTCACTGTGAGGATGATGTACATCGCCGGCAGTTGCTTGCGCAGGCGCAGAAACTGTTCGACGCGCAGGGGACGCCGAGCGCACCCCGCTTCCAGGGTTCCGTCTGCCGCCGGTAAGGACGGAGCCGCCGCGTCAGCCTTCGATGTCATGCGGCCTTTTCGCGCGCGCGCCCTTTGCGCCCGGTTGCAGCGGTTATCCGCGCGACCCCGGCGGGGCCCGGATGAAAAAACTAACCTTCCGGCCTCTCTCGACCCAGCCAGTCTCGACCCAGCCAGTCTCGACGCAGCCAGTCTCGACCCAGCCAGTCTCGACAGGGCCGCGCAGAGAAGTTAGGTCTCCTTGATCATGAAGCTCATCCTGGGAAACCGTTCATATTCAAGCTGGTCGCTGCGCGGCTGGCTCGCGGCCCGCCAGTCCGGCCTTGCGTTCGAGACCCGGGTGATCCCGCTCTATGGCGACAATTGGGAAGAGGCGAAGCGCGCCATTCCCGAGCTTGCCCCCGCCCAAGGCAAGGTGCCGGTGCTGTGGGACGGCGAGATCGTGGTGTGGGACAGCCTCGCGATACTCGAATACCTCGCTGACAAGGTGGGGCGCGACAGGTTCTGGCCCAAGGCGGATGATGCCCGCGCAATGGCGCGCGCGATGGTCGCCGAAATGCATGCTGGCTTCGCCGCGATGCGCAGCGAACTGCCGATGAACCTGCGCATGGCGCCGATCGCCAAACCGCTCGAGCCTGCCGTGCACGCCGACGTGGAGCGCGTGCTCACACTCTGGGCGCAGGCCCGCGCCCGCTTCGGGCAGGGCGGACCTTTCCTGTTCGGCACCTTCGGCGCGGCAGACATCTTCTTCGCGCCCGTGGTGGTGCGGCTGCGCCAGTATGGCGTGCCGGTGCCGGGCTTTGCCGCTGCCTATATGGACGCGATCTGGGAGCACG
Source organism: Novosphingobium sp. (assembly GCF_965228995.1). GTDB lineage: Bacteria > Pseudomonadota > Alphaproteobacteria > Sphingomonadales > Sphingomonadaceae > Novosphingobium. Next base: position 976,739 of record NZ_OZ245852.1, read on the forward strand.
AGTGGCTCGAAGCCTGGCGCGTGGCCGCCGCCGACGAGGCCTGGTCCATCCCCAGGTTCGACGCAGCCGCCAAGGCCTGACATCAGTCCTGCGCCGGGCGCCACAATGGCCCGATCGCGAGGAGCTGCACGATCACCGCTGCCACTTTCAGCCAGAAGTTGTGAAACGCCCGTGATTGCATGGCCGTTGTCCTCCTGCCGGTTGCCGTGCGCGTAGTTTTCGCGGTGAAACCGCGCACCGGCAATTACCTCGCGGGTCATGCGGCCTCACCCCTTGGGCGCTTCCCTCCCGCAGCGGCCTCGTCTAACGCCGGGGCATGGCCGCACTTTCCGATGTCCTCGCCCGCACCGCCGCGCTGATCGAGGCGCCCAGCATTACCCCCGCCACCGGCGCGGTGTTCGATCGTTTCGAAGCCATGCTCGCCCCCCTGGGTTTTGCGGTGCACCGCTTCCTTGCGGGAGAGCCTCCCGAGGGCCCGGTCGAGAACCTCTTCGCCATCCGGCAGGGCCCGGCGGGCTCGCGCCACTTTGCCTTTGCCGGGCATCTCGATGTCGTCCCCCCGGGCGAGGGCTGGTCGAGCGCGCCGTTCGCCGCAGACCTGCGCGATGTGCCGGGCGGCAAGCTGCTCTACGGGCGCGGCGCGGTCGATATGAAGGGTGCGATTGCGGCGATGGTCTGCGCGGTGGAGCAGATCCCCGCCGAGGCAGGCACGATAAGCTTCATCATCACCGGTGATGAGGAAGGCCCCGCCAGGTACGGCACCGTCCCGCTCATTGCGTACATGCGCGAAGTGGGCGCGATCCCCGATTTCTGCCTCGTGGGCGAGCCGACTTCGGTCCACCGGCTGGGTGACATGGTCAAGATCGGCCGTCGCGGTTCGGTCAATGTGTGGCTTACCGCAAAGGGCGCGCAGGGCCACGTTGCCTATCCGCATCTCGCCGATAATCCGATTCCCCGCCTTGTCGCGCTACTCGCAGAGCTCGATACCATCGTGCTCGATGAAGGCAGCGCGTGGTTCCAGCCCTCGAACCTCGAAGTGACCGATCTCGAAGTCGGCAACCGCGCTACCAACGTGATCCCCGCCGAAGCGCGCGCGCGGCTTTCGATCCGCTACAACGATCACCACACCGGGCAAGCGCTGGTCGACCGCGTGACCGAGATCGCCGCAAGGTACCGCACCGAAGTGCGCGCCACCTTGCATGGTGAGGCGTTCATCACGCTCCCGGGTGCCCAGTCCGCGCTGGTTTCGGCGGCGGTCAAGGCGGAAACCGGCCTCGATCCCGAGCTTTCCACCACCGGCGGCACCTCCGACGCCCGCTTCCTGCGCGCGCTGTGCCCGGTGATCGAATTTGGCCTCACCAACGCGACGATGCACAAGACTGACGAAGCCGTGGCGGTGGAGGACCTCGAAGTCCTCGTGCGGATCTATCGCCGGATCGCGCTTAGCGCGCTTTCCTGAGCACGATGTAGACCGCACCGTCGCCGCCATGGCGCGGCTGGGCGGGGCGGACCGAGGCGATTCGCCCGGCATGAGGGCTCGCCGCCAGCCAGTCGAGCAACTTGGCGCGGATCGCCCCGCGCTTTTCTCCGCGCAAGTCGTTTTCCGGCACCGGCCGGTGCTTGCCCGCGATCAGCAGGATCACCCGCGCGCTCATCGCCAGCGCCTGTGCAATGCCGCCGTTCAGCCGGTCGTGCGCCATGGCGAGCGTAAGGCCGTGGAGGTCGATCGTCACATCGGGCTGGATCGGCCCGCGCCCCAGCTTGCGGTCCCAGCTTGAATCGAGTCCGCCGCTGGTGAGTGGCCGCACCGGCGTTGCGACCGGGGCAGGCTCGGGGCGCGGCGGCGGCACGCGGCCTTTGACGCGCTTGGGCGGCGGCGGTGGCGGTTCGCTCGGCGCGGCAACTGCTGGGGGGGCGAGCACGGGCCGCTTGGGATGCAGCGGCGTTACCGTAGCGGCGACGCGGCGCCACAGTGCGGCTTCATCCGGGCTCAGCCCGCGCGGCGCGCCCCTCATTGTCCGTAAAGCCGGGCAAGGGTGCCTTTGGGCAGCAGGATCAGCGCCTGCCCTTGCGCGCGCATGCCGCCCGCAATGGTGCGTGCCTGCTCACCCGCGCCCCAGAAACTATCGAACCGGTTGGGCCCCTTGATCGCGCCGCCGGTATCCTGCGCCACCCAAAGGCCCCCAATGTTCTGACCACCGCTCCCGCTATCGCCCTGCAGCCACACCGGCGCGCCGAGCGGCACATAGGCCGGATCTGCCGCCAGCGTCGTGCGCGGGGCAATCGGTACACCCAGTGCGCCCACCGTGTCTGGCCCCGTCCGCTCTCGGAAGAACACGTAGCTCTGGTTCTGCTGCATCAGCGCGCTGCCCTCGACCGGATGCTCGTGGATATAGCGCAAGATGCCCTGCATCGAGCCGGGGTATTGTCCCGGTCCCGTGCCGATCAGCCCCTGCGCGCGCATCACGCTGCCGATGCCGGTATAGGGATAGCCGTTCTGCCCCGCGAAACCGAGCCGGATGACTGTGCCATCGGGTGCGCGCAGCCGGCCCGAGCCTTGCACTTGCAGAAAGAACAGTTCGGCGCGGTCGGCCACCCAGGCCAGTTCCAGCCCTTTGCCGGTGAGCGCGCCGCTTTCGATGGCGGTACGGTCGTAATAGGGGACGAAGCGCCCGGTCTCGTCATAGCGGCCGAGCGGCTGGCTGCCATCAGGCAGCGGCGGCGCATCCCCCGGCCGCGCGCGGACCAGATCGGGGGGCAAGGCATAGACCGGCACGTCGAAACCCGGCTGGTGCAGGCGCACGCCCGCGATTTCCGGCTCGTAGTAGCCCGTCACCAGCGCATTGCCCTGCGCTACGGTTGCTGTCTCGAAATAGCGACTAAAGAACCCGCGCGCATCGCCCGGTTGCCATCCGGCGGCTGCGGTGCAGGCGGGAGCCCAGTCTTCGGGACGGGTGAGGCCGCTTGTATCGGTGCGCCGCGTCAGGCGCGGGCAACTCGTGACGAAGGCGGCAAGCGCGGCGCGCGCATTAGCGTCGCTGAAGCCGAGCCCTGCCGCGAGCGGCCCCGGGCGCGTACCGACCAGTGCGGCATTGGGCGCGGTTGGCGGCACCGGAGGAACCGGCGCGCCGGGCGGGATCAGCGGAATGCAGCCGGAAAGGAATGCAGGTGCGAGTATGGCAAGCCAGGCCAGCTTGCCGGCCCGTCCTGCCACCCGAACAGCCACGCAGGATCAGCCTTCGTCGGTCTCGTCGACCACCCAGTCGGGATCGCGTGAAGTGAGATCGCGCGAGAAGGTCCAGATATCGCGGGTCTCGATCGCGTCATCGAGCGAACCTGCCACGACCGCGCCGTTCGCATCGCGGGTGACCGAGGCCACATCGGCGACGAAGCTGACGGTGATGCGCGCCAGCGGCGAGGTGTAGCTGGCATCGACGATGCGGGCTTCCTCGATCCGGATCAGCTTGGCTGTAATCGCTTCGCCAGCGGCACTGCGCGCGTCGATCGCTTCGGCAAAGCCGGCGTAGACGTCGCTGTCGCACAGCTGCGAAAGTTCTTCCTTGTCACCGCGCCAGAAGGCTTCGAGCACCATGCCATAGGCGCCGCGCGCACCGGCAAGGAACTGGCCGACATCAAAGCGGCGGTCCGCGCCGACGATTGCGCGAATGCCCGCTTCGGCGCGGGAATCGAGCTGGCTATCCTGCGGGAGCGGCAACGCGCGGGGGGTGGCTGTGGTCTTTTCCGGCAGCCGCGGCTGCAGGCTGCGCGACGCACTCGCAGGATCGGGCTGTTCCACCCGGCGGCGCAGCGGCTCTTCGTTCTGTTCCGGACGGCGCCCCAGCACGGCATAGAGTCGCAGGCCCAGGAATGCTGCGATCATCGCGAGAATCACAATTTCAACAATCACAAGGCCATATCCTGCATAATCAGGGCGGCATCCGGGCTTGCGTGGTCCCGATCGCCGCCAACACTTCAATCGTGCCCTATGTGGTTACAAAATACAAATGAACAACGCGTGGACGGCACCTTGTTTGCCTTGCGGAGGTGGTTTTTCGCCTGCCTCTAGGGGCACTTTGGCGCAACCGGTGCCCTTGCCCCCGCAGCGCAAGCGTGATTGCCCCGGACTCCGGCAGGTGCTAGGCGGCGCGCCAACCCTTTCCGATCCGTTCCATTCCATTCGCATGAAAGCACGATCATGGCCGAAGAAGGCGATATCATCACCCCGCTCGATCTCGACACGTCTGGTCCCGTCCCCAATGGCGAAGATACCAGCCCCGCGATCGGCCTGATTTCGCAGTACATCAAGGATCTCTCGGTCGAGAACCCCAATGCGCCGGAAAGCTACCAGTGGACCGATGCGCCGGAAGTCTCGATCGATTTCAACATCGGCGCGCGCCCGCTGGGCCCCGACGTGCATGAGATCGAGATGAAGATCACCGCCACGTCGAAGGCGCCGCAGGGCACGATGTATGTCGTCGAGCTGCTTTATGGCGCGCTGATCGGCATGCGCAACGTGACCGACGATCAGGCCCATCCGTTCCTGTTCGCCGAAGGTCCGCGCCTCGTGTTCCCCTTCGCTCGCCGCATCATCTCGGACGCGGTGCGCGATGCCGGTTACGCGCCGCTGCTGCTCGAACCGATCGATTTCAATGGCCTCTATCTCGCCCAGCTTCAGGCCCGGCAGGCCGAGGAACTGGCGGCCGGCACGGCCGGGCAGGCCTGATCCGGCCACTTTCATGGCCCTTCCAGCCATGAAGCAGATGCCATGAACCTTTTGAAGGCGACCGGCACGATTGGCGGGCTCACGCTCGCCAGCCGCGTGCTCGGCCTTGTGCGCGATAGCCTGTTTGCCCGCTATGTGGGCGCAGGCTTCGCGTCGGACGCGTTCCTTGTCGCCTTCCGTCTGCCCAACATGTTCCGCGCCCTCTTCGCCGAGGGCGCGTTCGCTTCGGCCTTCATCCCGATGTTCAACCGCAAGGTGGGCGATGCGGAAGGGCAGGGCCTGCCTGACGGGCTCGATTTCGCCGAGCGCGCGCTGGCCGTGTTGCTGCCGGTACTCATCGCGATGACCGTGCTGCTCGAAGTCTTCGCCTGGCCGGTCACTTTTGTGCTTTCGGGCCGGTTCAACGGCGTCAGCGCCGATCAGTTCGCCTTCGCGGTCACGCTTTCGCGCATGACGATCCCCTACCTGATGCTGATCAGTCTGGTCTCGCTCTGCGGCGGCATCCTCAATTCGCTGCACAAGTTCTGGGTCAATGCGGCCGCGCCGATCCTGCTCAATGTGACGCTGATTGCGGCCTTGCTGCTGTTCCACTCCGCCGACCCGATGATCACCGCGCGCAATCAGGCAATCGGCGTGTCCGTCTCGGGTGCGTTTCAGCTGGCCTGGCTGGTCTGGGCCTGCCGCCGCGCCGGGGTCAGCCTGCGCCTGCGCCTGCCCCGGCTCGATGCCGACGTGAAGCGCCTGATGGCGCTGATCTGGCCTGCTGCCGCAGGTGCCGGCGCGGTGCAGATCAACCTCGTCATCTCGACCGCGCTTGCCGCCTCGCTCCTTGCGCACGGTTCGGTGACCTACATCTACATGGCGGACCGGCTGAACCAGCTGCCGCTCGGCCTCATCGGCATCGGCCTTGGCACCGTGCTGCTGCCCACGATCTCGCGCCAGCTCGGCGGTGGGGACGAAGCGGGTGCGATGGAAACGCAGAACCGCGGGCTCGAGCTCGCGCTTCTCCTCACGCTTCCTGCCACCGTCGCACTCGTGCTCTGCGGCGAGCCGATTGCTGCCGCGCTGTTCGGCTATGGCCGCTTCACGCCGCAGGATGCGCATTTCACCGCGCAGGCGCTCGCCGCCTTCTCGATTGGCCTGCCAAGCTACATCCTCGTGAAAGTGCTTACGCCCGGCTATTATGCGCGGCAGGATACGGTCACCCCGGTGCGCTACGCGACTATCTCGATGGGCGTGAACCTCGTACTCAATCTGGCGCTGATCGTGCCGCTCCAGCATGTCGGGCCCCCACTGGCGACCGCGATCGCCTCCACCGTCAACGTCGCCATGCTCTTTCGCACGCTGGTCCAGCGCGGGCAGCTCATTACCGATGACCGCCTCAAGCGCCGTGCACCGCGTCTCGCGCTGGCGGCGCTTGCCATGGGCGGCGCGCTCTGGGCGGGGCAGGGCCTGCTCATGCCCTATGTCCATGGCACTTGGTTCGTGCGCTTTCTCACGCTCGCCGTGCTGGTTTCGGCGGGCAGCCTCGTCTATGGGCTCAGCGCCATCCTGCTCGGCGCGTTCTCGCGGGATGATCTCAAACTGCTCCTGCGGCGCAGGGGCAAAGCACCAGAGTAACCGTCCATGCGTATCGTCTCGGGCATCCAGCCCACCGGCAATCTCCACCTCGGCAACTATCTGGGCGCGATCCGGAACTGGGTGGCGATGCAGGACGAGTGGACCGCCAAGGGGGGCGAGTGCCTCTATTTCCTCGCCGATCTCCACGCGATTTCGATGCCGCACGATCCCGCCGCGCTGACAGCGGGCACGCGCGAGATGGTGGCGGCGCTGGTTGCCTGCGGGATCGATCCCGCGCGCTCGATCGTGTTCAACCAGACGCAGGTTCCCGCCCATGCCGAGCTGCAATGGCTGCTCACAGGCACCGCGCGCATGGGCTGGCTGAACCGCATGACGCAGTGGAAGGACAAGGCGGGCAAGAACCGCGAGGGCGCCTCCGTGGCTCTCTTTACCTATCCGGTGCTGCAGGCGGCGGATGTGCTGCTCTATCAGGCGACCCACGTGCCCGTGGGCGAAGACCAGAAGCAGCACCTCGAACTCGCGCGCGACATCGCGCAGAAGTTCAACAACGACTTCGCGACTGAAGAGGCGCCGGTCTTCACCCTGCCAGAGCCGATCATTCCGCCCGAAGCCGCCCGGATCATGAGCCTGCGCGATGGCAGCGCCAAGATGTCGAAGTCCGATCCTTCGGACATGAGCCGCATCAACCTCACCGACGATGCCGATGCGATCATGCAGAAGGTGCGCAAGGCCAAGACCGATCCCGAACCGCTGCCAGACGGGGTCGATGAGCTCAAGGAGCGTCCCGAAGCGGCGAATCTCGTCGGCATTTATGCCGCGATGGCGGGGATCAGCCAGGCCGAAGTCCTTGCTCAGTTCGGCGGGCAGGGCTTCGGTGCGTTCAAGCCGGCGCTCGGCGAGTTGCTCGTCGAGAAGCTCGCGCCGATCACCGCGCGCTACCGCGAATTGCGCACCGATACCGCCGCGCTCGATGCGATCCTGGCGAGCGGCGCTGCGCGGGCACGTGCGCTTGCCGCGCCGACGCTTGAGCGCGCTTATGCCTCGCTTGGTCTGCTCCGGGGGTAACCTGTCTTGCTGTGTTGGCGGCCTGCTGCAGGAATGTAACAAATTGCATCACATCGGTGCTTTGAAGCCAGAATAGCCCGGAATTGCGGGGGTTTCGCCCATCCGTTCAACCGCCATTCAGCACCTGACGCGCACTCTTTTTGCGTGCTACCAATGCAAGCGGTGCTGGCTGACAGGGGAGCCGGCTCACGCACCAAGGAGTCGCCGGATATGAGTCTGATGCCCACGCGTAATCGCTTTGCCATGCTGGCAGCGCCCCTGCTGCTCGCGCTTGGCGCTTGCGCTACCCCCTTCAACGCCAATGTCTCGCGCTTTCAGGCCGAACTGCCGGCCCCCGCGGGCCAGACCTTCGCGATTGTGCCTGAGGATCCGCGCAACGCTGGCGGTCTCGAATTCTCGCAATACGCCAGCCTCGTTTCGGCGCAGCTGCAAAAGGTGGGCTACGTGCCTGCCACCAGTCCGCAAGCGGCCGATCTCGTCGTCCAGTTCGATTACGGCGTCGACAAGGGACGTGACAAGCTGCGCACCACCGGCATCGGCGATCCCTATTGGGGCGGCTGGTACGGTCCGGGCTGGGGCCCGCGCTGGGGCGGCGGCTGGGGTGGTTACGGCGGCGGCTGGGGTCGCCGCGGCTTTGGCGGGCCCTGGGGCTACGGTTTCTACGATCCGTTCTTTTACGGCGGCGGGTACGACAACGTCGATGTCGTGACGGTCTACACCAGTGGTGTCGATCTCAAGATCGATCGCCGCGCCGATGGCAAGCGCCTGTTCGAAGGCAAGGCGGAGGCCGCCTCCACCTCGAACCGCCTTCCCTATCTCGTGCCCAATCTGGTCGAGGCGATGTTCACTGGCTTCCCCGGCCACAGCGGTGAGACGGTGAAGATCTCGATCGCACCCGAAAAGAAGCGCTGACGCGCGTTCAAATCCTCTCCCGTGAACGGGAGAGGACTTTGGCGGCTCAGCCGGGGAGTGCCGCAAGGCCTCCCGTCGAGCCGAACCCGCCCGCACCGCGCGCGGTTTCGTCCAGCGATTCGACTTCCAGCCAGCTCGCCTGCGTCACCGGGGCCAGAACCAGCTGCGCCACCCGGTCGCCCCGGCGGATCGAGAACGTCTCCGCGCCGAGGTTGATCATGATGACTTTCAGTTCGCCGCGATAATCGCTGTCGATCGTGCCCGGCGTATTGGGCACGGTCACCCCGTGCTTCAGCGCGAGGCCCGAGCGCGGCCGCACCTGAATCTCGAAACCTTCGGGGATCGCCATTGCAAGCCCTGTCGCCACCGCATGGCGCGCGCCGGGGGCGAGATCGACATCTTCGGCTGAAACCACGTCCATCCCTGCCGCGCCGCTGGTGGCGTAGGCTGGCAAGGGCAGGTCGTCATTCCCGGGCAGGCGCTTGACCATCACCGGAACGGGTTCAGTCGAGTGCATCGGCAATCCTTTCGACCAGCGCGGCGGCGACCGCATCTTTGGGCATCTCGGGCAGGCTCTCCACCCCGTCGGCGCGCACGATGTGGACTGCATTCAGTGCGCCGCCCATCACGTCGCCGGAAACGTCATTCGCCACAATCCAGTCCGCGCCCTTCCTGATGAGCTTGGCCTGCGCATGGGGGACCACGTTCTCGGTCTCGGCGGCAAAGCCCACCAGCAGGCGTGGCCGGTCCGGCGCCGCACCCAGGCGCGCCAGAATATCGGGATTTTCGGCAAGGTTCAGCGGCGGAATAAGCCCGGAACCATCCTTCTTGAGCTTCTGTCCCGCTTCTGCAGCGACCCGCCAGTCCGCCACCGCCGCCACCATGATCGCGGCATCAGCGGGTAGCGCAGCCGCGACGGCAGCGGCCATCTCGCGCGCGGTTTCGACATCGACGCGGTTCACTCCCGGGGGTGTCGGCAAGGTTACCGGCCCCGCCACCAACGTCACCCGCGCCCCGGCGCGCGCGGCGGCGGCGGCAATCGCGAAGCCCTGCTTTCCGCTCGAACGGTTGGCGATGTAGCGTACGGGATCGATCGGCTCATGCGTCGGCCCGGCGGTTATGAGCAGGTGTTTCCCCGCCAGTGGCCCGGTGGGCGCCCCGCCGAGTTTCGCGGCAATCGCGGCGAGGATCGCGGGCGGCTCGGGCAGGCGGCCGGGGCCGAACTCGCCGCAGGCCATCGGGCCTTCATCGGGCTCCATCACGTCCACGCCATCAGCGCGCAGCGCCGCGACATTGCGCCGGGTCGCGGGATGCTCCCACATCCGCACGTTCATCGCGGGAACGGCGAGCACCGGCTTGTCGGTTGCGAGCAGCAAGGTCGTCGCGAGATCGTTCGCGAGCCCGCCGGCCATGCGTGCCATCAGGTCGGCCGTCGCCGGGCAGACCACCAGCAGATCGGCATTCCGCGAAAGCTGGATGTGGCCCATCTTCGCCTCGGCATCGAGGTCCCACAGCGTGGTGTGAACTTCGTTCTCGCTAAGCGCCGCCAGCGTCATCGGCGTCACGAAATGGCTGCCGCCTTCGGTGAGCACGCAGGTGACTGCGGCGCCCTCGCGCCGGATCAGGCGGACGAGCTCGCTGGCCTTGTAGGCCGCGATGCCGCCGCCGATGATGAGGAGGATGCGCTTGCCCTGCATGGCCGCGCTTGTGCAATGGCGGGCCGCGCCGCGCAATGGTTTTGCTGCACCGCCCTTGCGTCAGCCTCCGGGCTGGCCCACGCTGGAACAAACATAAGGAAACCGAGCGATGCGCCTGATCCTGACTGCCCTGATCTTTCTCGTCGGGATGTTCGACCTCTCGATGGCCGGCTCGTTTCTCCTCACCCCGCAATCGACGGGCTCCGGTGCGGTCTTCGGCATCGCGCCCATCGGGATCGCCGGCCTCTCGACGATCCGGGGTGACATGACCTCGTTCTTCGGTGTCGGCGCTGTGTGCATGATGTGGGGCGCGTGGCGCCGTAACGCCGATCTGCTGCTGGTGCCCGCGATGCTGTTCGGCACGACGCTGGCGGGCCGAGCGGTCAATCTGGCAGCCGTGGGCACCTATCCCGGCTGGGCCTTGCCGATGGCAGCCGAAGCGGGCCATGTTGTGCTGGCGCTCGCGGCCTGGCGCCTCCTGCCGCACCACAAGATTGCCGAAATCGCGGGTTAAGCGGCAACCGCTCCCGCCGCCCGCCGCCGCCCGGCCAGCTTCAGCACCAGCCGCTGCGCCGGCCGCTCGAACCAGCGGTGCGAGGCAAAGCCCGCCAGCACGCTCGCGCCCACGAAAAACAGCAGGAAGGCCGGCTGCCGCGCAATGCCGCGTGAACCCAGCACGCTATCGATCAGCAGCACCAGCCCGAGCTGGATCGGGAAGTGCCAGAGGTAGACCCCGTAAGACGCATCGCCGAGATGCCGCGCCGCTGCCAGCCGGTCGCTGCGGTCGGCCGTGTCGATCGCCAGGACGCCGAACAGCGCCGCGAAAGTGCCCGCCAGCGTCGCGCCGTCCTCCCAGTGCAAGCTGCGCCCCATCCACACCGCTGACACGGTCAGCCCCGCTGCCAGCACCGTCAGCACGCCCGTGCGAAGTCCGCCCCGCAGCGCCGCGCCATAGACCGCCGCGCCGCCGAAGAAATAGCCGATGCAGGTGAACACCGGGCCATCGGGCGCTTTCCGGAAGAACAGCGCCAACGCCATGACCGCCGCCGTCAGCGCCAGCACGGTGGGCGAGCGGCGTAGTCCCGGCAGCAGCAGCCAGAATACTGCGTAAGCCACGATCTCGGTCGAAAGTGACCACGAAGGCCCGTTGAACGACTGGTCCGCCTGCCAGCCCCAGTAATGCGCCAGCCCCAGACTCAGCACGAAATGCTTCATGTCCTGGTGGTGGTAGATGAATTCGGTGCCGTTCATCCCGCTGTAGGTCGCTTGGAGCACCGCGACGAGGCCGAGCGTGAGGAGATGCAGCGGCCACAGCCGCGCCACCCGCGCCAGCCAGAACCGCCCCCGCGCGCCTTCGTCCGCCAGATAGACATGCGCGAAGACGAAGCCCGAAACCGCCCAGAAATACTGCACCGCGACGTGGCCATAATCGAACAGCCACCACAGTTCATGGTAGAACGGCGAGACCTTCGGGCGGTTCACATTGAAATGGAACTCCACCGGCGGCACGAAGAAGTGCTGGTAGTGCCAGAACAGCACCGCGCAGGCCGCGAGCAGGCGCGAGAGGTCGAGCGCGTTGAAATGCCGCTTGTCGAGGCGCAGGCCGGGAAGGGGAGGTCTCTTGCCCATCTCAGCCCCCCCTCACGACCAGGGCCCGAGCATGATCACGCCCGCGCTCGCTGCCGCGCCGAGCGCTGCCGCCAGCGCATAGCCCAGCCACTTGAGGCTGCCGCCATCGCCGATCAGCGCGACCGGGGGGAGCGGCGGATCTTCGGGCGCACCACCCTTGGGCGGGAAGCGCTCCTCCACCCGGCGAACGAGGTCGGGCAGGCCAAGCAGCGTCTTGACGTTCTCGCGGATGCGGTCGGCAATCGCGGCTTCCGGACCCAGTTCGTCGCGAATCCAGTCCCGCACGAAGGGCGCCGCGACGTCCCACATGTTGATCGAAGGATCGAGCTGGGTGGCGATGCCTTCGACCATGACCATGGTCTTCTGCAGCAGCAGCAGATGCGGCTGGGTCTGCATGTCGAAATCGCGGGTGATCGCGAACAGCCCGTCGAGCATCTGGCCGACCGATAGCTCGCTTACCGGCTTGCCGCGCATCGGCTCGCCGACAGCCCGCAGGGCCGTGGCGAACTCGGCGACCGAATGGTAGCTCGGCACGTACTGCGCCTCGAAATGGATTTCCGCCACGCGCGTGTAATTGCCGGTCGTCAGGCCATAGAGGATCTCGGCCAGCCACTGCCGCGCGCGCCGGTCGATCCGGCCCATGATGCCGAAATCGATCGCGGTGATCGTGCCGTCGGCTTCGATGAACAGGTTGCCCTGGTGCATGTCGGCATGGAAGAACCCGCCGCTGATCGCCTGCCGCAGGAACGCGATCACCAGCCGGCTCGCCAACGCCTTGCGGTCATGCCCGGCAGCGTCGATCGCAGCGTTGTCGCTGATCTTGATCCCGTCGATCCAGTCGAGCGTCATCACCCGGCCATTGGTGCGGTCCCAGTCGATGTTCGGCACGCGGTAGCCCGGGAAGGCATGCATCTGCTCGGCAAGTTCGGAGGCCGAGGCCGCCTCGCGCCGCAGATCGAGCTCACGCAAGGTCCAGCGCTTGAAATTGGCGATCACCATGCGCGGACGCAGCCGCGCGGCTTCGGCGCCAAAGCCCTCAAGATGCGCTGCCGCCCATTCGTAGGTCGCGATATCGGCTGCAAACTTCTCCCGCACGCCCGGGCGCAGCACTTTCACCGCGACCTTGCGGCCGTCGGTCGTCACCGCGCGGTGGACCTGCGCCACCGAAGCCGCGCCGACCGGCTCCTCCTCGAACTCGGCAAACAGCGATTCCAGTGGCCGCTCGAAGCTTTCCTCGATCTCGCGGCGGATCTGCGCGAAGGCCACCGGCGGCAGCTTGTCCTGGAGCTTGAGCAGGTTCGCTGCAGGCTCCGGGCCGACAAGATCGGGCCGTGTCGCCAGCGTCTGCCCCAGCTTGATCGCGGCCGGGCCGATGGCGCGGAATGCCCCGGCATAGTCACGCTCGCGCCCCTTGCCGGTCAGCGAAGCCCACCGCGCCAGCTTGACCAGCCGCCGCACCGGCGGCGGTGTGTTGCGGTCGTTCTCGATGCCGATCAGCGCGCCGTGCCGGGCAAGCGTGATGCCCCAGCCCAGCAGGCGGCGGATATGAGTGATGTGCCGGGTCAAAGCGCTGGCCTTAGATCTTCCAGCCCGAATGGATTGCCACGACCCCGCCCAGGATCGCCTCAACCTTGGTATGGCGGAAGCCGGCGGCGCGGATCAGCCCCTCGAACTCGCGCATCTTGGGGAAGCGGCGGATCGATTCGATGAGGTAGCGATAGGAATCCGCATCCCCGGCAATCATCTGGCCCAGCTGCGGCACCACCTTGTGCGAATAGAGGTCGTAGACTTCGGCAAAGCCCGGCCATTCGGTGGTCGAGAACTCGAGGCAGAAAAACCGGCCGCCCGGCTTCAGCACGCGGTGTGCTTCCGCCAGAGCCTTGTCGATCCGGGTCACGTTGCGGATGCCGAACGCGATCGTATAGGCGTTGAAGGCGCGGTCCTCGAACGTCAGTTCCTCGGCATTCTGGCGCGACCATGTGAGGCCCTGAATGCCCTGCTTCTCGGCGCGCTCGATGCCGACGTCCAGCATGTCCTGATTGATGTCCGAAACCGTGATCGCCGCGCCGTGGCGCGCCATGCGGAAGGCGATGTCGCCGGTGCCGCCCGCCATGTCGAGGATCGTCTCACCCTCGCGCGGCTTCACCCGGCGCACAAAGCGGTCCTTCCACAACCGGTGCATGCCCGCCGACATGGCGTCGTTCATCCGGTCGTAGTTCTTCGCCACGGAGGAAAACACCGCGCCCACGCGCTCGGTCTTTTCTTCCGGGGTCACCTCCTCATAGCCGAAGGAGACGGTTTCGGGCTCGGCAGCAGTTGCGTTAGTCATACCCCGCGCCTTTACGTGGGAATTGCCGCCACGGCAAAGCCTGTTAGGTGCAATTGCGCTATGCCCGAGTTACCAGAAGTCGAAACCACTGTCCGCGGCCTTGCCCATGTCCTTGATGGACAGGTCATCGCGCGCATCGAGACCCGCCGCGCGGACTTGCGCCGCCCGTTTCCGCCCGATCTGGTGCAGGCGCTCACCGGTGCGCGCATCACGGGCCTCTCGCGGCGTGCCAAGTACGGCCTGATCCACGTCGATCGCGGGCAGACCATGGTCTTCCACCTTGGCATGAGCGGGCGCTGGCGAATCGATCCCGAGGAAATCGGCAAGCACGACCATCTCGTGATGGCGACAGGTGCAGGGCGTATCCTCGCACTCAACGATGCGCGCCGCTTCGGCTCGGTCGATCTGGTCGATACCGCTGCGCTGGAGAAATGGCCGCAGTTCGCTGCAATGGGCCCCGAACCACTCGGCCCCGGCCTCACCGCAGGCCACCTCGCCAAGGCTTTCGACGGCCGGTTCGCCGCGATCAAGCTGCTCCTGCTCGATCAGCAGATCGTCGCGGGCCTCGGCAATATCTACGTCTGCGAGGCGCTCCACCGCGCGAAGATCCACCCGGAGCGCGAGGCGGGCAAGGTCAGCCGCGCCGCGCTAACCCGGCTGGTGCCCGAAATCCGTGCCGTGCTGGAAGAAGCGATTCGCGCCGGTGGCTCAACCTTGCGCGATTACGTCCGTCCCGATGGCGAGCTTGGCTATTTCGCCAAGGATTGGCGTGTCTACGGGCGTGAGGGCGAGCCGTGTGGCTGCGGCAAGCCTGTCAGCCGCGTAGTGCAGGGCGGCCGCTCCACCTTCTTCTGCGCCTCCTGCCAGAAATAGGAGGACGGCGAGGCCTTGCGCCCAGCCGCTCGGCTGTCCAATCTCCCGGCAAAAGGGAGAGCGCACACATGAAGACCCGCATCACCGAATTGTTTGGCATCGAGCACCCGATCATCCAGGGCGGCATGCACTATGTCGGCTTCGCCGAGATGGCCGCCGCCGTCTCCAACGCGGGCGGGCTCGGCATCATCACCGGCCTCACGCAAAAAACCGCCGCCGATCTCGCCAATGAAATCGCGCGCTGCAAGGACATGACCGACAAGCCGTTCGGCGTGAACCTCACCTTCCTGCCCACTGTCAATTCGCCCGATTATCCCGGCTATATCCGCGCGATCATCGAAGGCGGGGTCAAGGTGGTCGAGACCGCGGGCAACAATCCCGCGCCGTTCTTGCCCTATTTCAAGGACGCCGGGATCAAGGTGATCCACAAGTGCACCTCGGTGCGCCATAGCGTAAAAGCGCAAAGCGTGGGCTGCGATGCGATCTCGGTCGACGGCTTCGAATGCGGCGGCCATCCGGGCGAGGATGATATCCCGAACTTCATCCTGCTGCCCCGCGCGGCGGAGGAGCTCACCATCCCCTTCGTAGCTTCGGGCGGCATGGCCGATGGCCGCAGCCTTGTTGCCGCGCTCGCGCTGGGCGCGGAAGGCATCAACATGGGCACGCGCTTCATCGCCACCAAGGAAGCGCCGGTGCATGAGAAGGTGAAGCAGGCGCTCGTCGCCGCTTCCGAGCTCGATACCCGCCTCGTCATGCGCCCCTTGCGCAACACCGAACGCGTGCTGACCAACGCCGCGGTCGAACGCCTCCTCGAAAAGGAGCGCCGCCTCGGGCCGGACATCAAGTTCGAGGACATCATCGAGGAAGTCGCGGGCGTCTATCCGCGGATCATGATGGACGGCGACATGGAAGCCGGCGCGTGGAGCTGCGGCATGGTCGCCGGCCTCATCCACGATATCCCGACCTGCAAGGAACTGGTCGATCGCATCATGGCGCAGGCCAATGCGATCATCCGCGAGCGGCTTGCGGGGATGGTCTGAGCCGTCAAGGCCCTCTCCCCTTCAGGGGAGAGGGTTGGGAGTGGGGGACTGGCGCCAAGCCACTGCCCCCTCTCAACTTCGGCAAGGCAGCAAGCTGCCAAGCCTTCGTATCTCTCCCCTGAAGGGGAGAGAGCAAGCGCTTGATCGAAGCCTCAAGCTGCCAGCGTCAGATCCTCGAACCGGCCAAGGTGGAAGTCCGCCGAGCCGAACTGGTTCTCGATCATCGTGCCGCGCTTGAAGTAGTGGCCGATGGCGAGCTCCACGGTGATGCCGATGCCGCCATGGGTCTGGATCGCGTTCTGCCCGACAAAGTTGATCGAACGCGCGACCTTTGCCTTGGCGAGGCTCACCGCTGCCTTGCGTTCCTCTGCCGGCAGATCAAGCTTCAGCGTGCCCATCAGCGCCATCGAGGCGATCTGCTCCACCTCGATGAAGATGTCGGCCATGCGGTGCTGCAGCACCTGGAACTTGCCGATCGGCTGGCCGAACTGCTTGCGCTGCTTGATGTAGTCGAGCGTGCCTTCGTGCAGCTTGCGGCTGATCCCGATGGCCTCGCCGCAGATCGCCATGGTGGCCTCGTCCACCAGCTGTTCGACAAGGCCGATGCCGCCGGGGATATGCGCATCGCCGGGGATCGCCACGTTCTCGAAATAGATCTCGCTCGCCTGGAAGCCGTCGACCGTGGGATAATCGCGGCGCACGATGCCCTGAAGGCTGGCATCGATCAGGAACAGCTCCACGCCTTCACGTTCACGCTGGCTGCCGCCGGTGCGCGCGGTAACGAGGAGATGCGTTGCCCATGGCGCCGCATAAACCACCGCCTTGTGGCCCGAGAGCACGAAGCCCGCGCCGTCGGCCTTGGCAGTCGTGCGCAAGTTCGCAAGGTCATAGCGGCCCTGCGGCTCGGCATAGGCAAACGCGATCACGGCATTGCCCGCGATGATCTCGGGGATCACCGCATCGGCCATCGCTGCGGGCGCGCGCTTCAAGGCACCGCCGCCGATCACCACGGTCTGGAGATAGGGCTCGATCGCGATGACCTTGCCCAGCTCTTCCATCATGATCATGTTTTCGAGAGCGCCGCCGTCAAGGCCGCCGTGTTCTTCGGCAAAGGGCGCACCCAGAATGCCGAGCTCGGTTGCCAGCGCCTTCCAGATGCCCGGATCGCGGCCTTCGGGGCGCAGCAGCATCTTCTTGCGCGTTTCAAAATCATAGGTGTCGGCGAGGAAGCGCGCGAGCGTGTCACGCAGCATGTCCTGCGTTTCGGTGTAGCTGAAATCCATTGTCCTCAAATCCCGCTTCAGGGCCGCCGCGTCCGTGTTCTGCGCGGCGGCCTCATGTCATTTCAAAGCCCCAGCACCATCTTTGCGATGATGTTGCGCTGGATCTCGTTCGAACCGCCGTAGATCGTTGTCTTGCGGGTGTTGAAGTAGGTCGGCGCGGCGCGGTGCGCGTAGTCCGGCCCGATCGGGTGCTCGTTGTCGCCTTCTCCGAAGCCGCGGAAATAAGGCGCGCCATAGTGGCCCACCGCTTCCAGGGTCAGCTCGGTCAGGCGCTGCTGGATCTCCGAACCCTTGATCTTGAGCAGGCTCGATTCCGGCCCCGGCCCCTTGCCGGCGCTTTCACCGGCCAGGCTGCGCAGTTCGGTAAATTCGAGCGCGGTGAGGTCCATCTCCAGCTCGGCGATCTTGCGCTTGAAGAACGCGTTGGCGAGCAGCGGCTTGTCCCCGTCCAGCTCGGTGCGGGCGATGGTCTTGACCTTCTCGATGCCGCGCTTCGAAGCCGCGACCCCGGCGATCCCGGTGCGCTCGTGGGCGAGGAGGAACTTGGCGCATGTCCAGCCCTTGTTCTCCTCGTAGATGCGGTTCTCGACCGGCACGCGCACGTCCTCGAGCCAGACTTCGTTGACCTCGTGCTCACCGCCCAGCGTAATGATCGGGCGCACGGTGATACCTGGCGACTTCATGTCGATGAGGAGGAAGCTGATGCCTTCCTGCTGCTTGGCATCGGGATCGGTGCGGACCAGGAAGAAGCCCCAGTCAGCGTGCTGCGCCATCGTCGTCCAGGTCTTCTGGCCGTTGACCACATAATGATCGCCGTCCCGCACGGCCTTGGTGCGCAGCGAGGCAAGGTCGGAACCCGAACCCGGCTCCGAATAGCCCTGGCACCACCACACATCGCCCGAAAGGATGCCGGGGAGGTATTTCGCCTTCTGTTCGGGCGTGCCGAAGGTGTAGATCACCGGGCCGACCATCGAGAGGCCGAACGGCATCAGGCGGATGCAGTCCGCCCGCGCCGTCTCTTCGGACCAGATGTACTTCTGCGTCGCGGTCCAGCCGGTGCCGCCATATTCGACCGGCCATGCCGGGGCGATCCAGCCCTTCTTTGCCAGCACCTTGTGCCAGGAGAGGAAGTCTTCCTTCGAAAGCTCGTCGCCTTCGTCCTGCTTGCCGCGCAGTTCGGCCGGATAGTTTTCGGCGATGAAGGTGCGGACTTCCTGCTGGAAGGCCAGATCCTCGGGGCTGAAATCAAGATGCATGGGGCTCTCCGTTTTGAGTTCGTGGCCTTTTTTACGGCCCTGACGCAGCGAGACTCGCCACGCGCGTGCGATGGCGTTCTCTTGCACCCTCCATCCTTCCACTTTACGTAAACGTCAAGAGGGGCGTTGGTTCAGTCATGCAGACAAGGCGCTCGCGTGCGTGGCCGCAAGGGTGATCCGCCACCCGGTGCAGAGAAGGCACACTTGCCGCACTCTTGCGCCGGGATCGATTCAATCGCTTGAATTCCTGCTTGCACTTGGCCCGACCTTTTGCCAGAGACACGCCATGCAGGCGTCTCGAGGCTTCGATTCGCTGCTGTCGCACGCACAAAAGTGCTCGCAATCGGGAGGGAAACCTGTGAAGCTTTCATCAATTCAATCGTGTGCATCGGTTATTGCGCTGGCCATGGCCGGGTTTTCGACGCCGGTGTTCGCTGAAGCTGCTGCGCCCGCCGCCGATGCCGCTGCGCCCGCCGCCACCGGCGATGCCCCCGCTGATACGCTGAGCGAAATCGTCGTCACCGCGTCGACCGGCACCAAGAGCAAGCTCGACAGCTCGGTCTCGATCTCCTCGGTCGATAGCGCCGTCATCGCAAACTTCCGCCCGATGTCGGAAGGCGATCTGCTTCGCCTGCTGCCGGGTCTCCAGCCGAACATCTCTGGTCCTGGCGGTAACGGCAACTTCGCCGTTCGCGGTCTGCCCGTCGCCACCGGCGGCGCCACCTTCGTGCAGCTGCAGGAAGATGGCCTTCCCACCGTGCTCTACGGCGACATGCAGTTCGGCAACAACGACTACTGGACCAAGTCGAGCCCGATGGACCAGCGCGTTGACGCGATCCGCGGCGGCACTGCGGCCACCCTCGCCAGCCAGGCGCCGGGCGCGGTGATCAACTACATCAGCAAGACCGATCGCAGCGAAGGTGGCTACATCCAGGTCGAGCGCAACCTCACCTACGATTACACCAAGGCCAGCTTCCGCTTCTCGGGCGGTCTCGACGACAAGACCTACTTCAACATCGGTGGCTTCTACGACGTCGGCCATGGTCCGTGGCACGCGGGCTACAACCTCTCGAACTCGTACCTGATCAAGGGCAACATCACCCGCGAGTTCGATGACAACCGCGGCTTCTTCCGCCTCTACTTCAAGGCGCAGGACACGCAGGAGCCCAACACCCAGGGCGGTATCGTCTGCGGCAACCTCTCGGGCGGCAAGGTTTCCGGCCTCTCGGCCTGCCCGGGTTTCGATCCGCGCCGTGCGTCGAACTTCTCGGTGTTCAACACCAATATCAACTACGTCGATTTCAACAGCGGCGGCCTTGCCAGCACCCCGCTCAACGGGATCACCACCAATTCCAAGTCGCTCCAGGCGCAGCTGCACTACAAGTTCGACAACGGCATCACTGTCGACAACAACGCGCGCTACACCAGCATGCACGGCGGCTTCTCGTCGAACTTCCTCAGCGTCGCCCCGCTCTCGGGCCTGATCGGCTCGACCAAGAACGGCGGCGTTGTCGCCCGCGCGGTCTACTCGGCCGGCCCGAACGCCGGCAAGGACGTCGCCGAAGCGTTCTACAACAACAACGTCTCGGTCTACACGCGCATCCGCGACGTCGGCAGCTTCGTCAACGACATGAAGCTCAACTGGCAGGGTGATCTCGGCGGCTCGGTCAAGGCCAACCTGACTGCCGGCTGGTTCTACATGAACCAGAAAATCGCGATGGATTGGCACCCCAACCAGTTCAACGCGTCGCTGACCCCGGCCGCCTCGCCGATCGATCTGCTCGATTCGAGCGGTCACCTGCTCAGCGCCAATGGCTTCACCGGTTACAACAACAACTGGGGCGGCTGCTGCGCCCGTACTTATGACTACACCTTCACCGATAACGCGCCGTACGCGGACCTCATCTTCGATGTGGGCAAGTTCGAGCTCGACGCCTCGGTGCGCCACGACATCAACCACGGTTCGGGATCGGGCATCAACGCCAACGATGCCAACGGCAATGCTGTCACGCACTTCATCACCACCAACGCGGTGAACCCGGTCACCGGCAACTCGCAGGCAGTCAGCCTTCCCTACTACCTGCCCGACGGTGCACGCGAGAACATCAACTACAGCAAGAGCCTGACGTCGTGGTCGGTGGGTGCCAGCTTCAAGCCGGTTGACAACCTCAACCTGTTCGTCCGCGCTTCGAAGGGCACGCGCTTCAATGCGGATCGCATGACCTTCAACGGCTACTTCAACAACGACGGCACGCTCAATGCCAAGGGTGAAGCAGCGGTTGCGGACAACGTCTACCAGTACGAGATCGGCCTGAAGAACCGCGGCAACATCGGCGCGGCCCGCTACACGGTCGAACTGACGGCGTACCACAGCCACTTCAACATCACGACCTACGAGCTCAGCCAGACGATCTGCCCGATCGTCACCGGCAGCCCGACGACCTTCACCTGCATCGTCTCCGACAAGTACAAGACGACGGGTGCGGAATTCTACGGCACGGTCAGCCTGGGCGGTTTCAGCCTCCTCGCCAACATGACGTACAACAAGGCGAAGAAGCAGCCGTCGAACCCGGGTGCAGTGTTCTCGCGGTCGAACAACATTCCCGACCTCTCGTACACCTTCGCGGCCAACTACGACGTCAACGACATGATCGGGCTTGGCGCCAACATCACCGGCGTGACCAGCACGCTCGATGGTGCAGGCAACGAATGGCCGGGCGGCAGCGTGGTCGGCGCGAACATCAAGGTTCGCCCGATCAAGAACCTCGAGCTTGGCGTCAACGTCGTCAACCTGTTCAACAAGCTGACCGCGCTCGGGCCGGCTGGCACGGATTACAGCGCGGGCGGTGGCCGCTTCGTCGGCGGTATCTCTCCGGCGCTCGGCCGCAACGTGAACGCTTCGGTCCGCTTCAGCTTCTGATCGGCTGAACGGCCCCAGGCGGGCAGGCACAATGAAGAGGGGTGGGCGCGGCCAGATGGTTCCGCACCCACCCCTTTTTGCGTAAGGATCAGCCTTGGCCGGGAAACGGCGGGGCATTGGGAAAAGGGTTTGCAAGGTGGATCAGAGCGATCGGCGGATCCGTTCGGTGCTTGTCGTTGGCGGCGGCTCGGCAGGCTGGATGTCTGCAGCCATGCTCGCCACCATGCTCAAGCGCGATTGCGTCGTCACGCTCGTTGAATCCGATGAAATCGGCATTGTCGGCGTGGGCGAGGCGACGATCCCGCCGATCCGCCTGTTCAACGAGACGCTCGGCATCAGCGAGGCCGATTTCATCCGCGAGACGCGCGGCACCTTCAAGCTCGGCATCGAATTCGTCGACTGGGGCCGCAACGGCAGCCGCTATTTCCACCCCTTCGGCCCGCATGGCCGCAATTTCGATATGGTGCCGCTGCACCAGTACTGGCTGCGCACGCGCGCGGAGCCCGGCGCCTTTCCGCTCGAAGAGCTGTCGATGGCCTGGCAGATCGCCCGCGCCGGCCGCATGGCGCGCCCGGTCCCCGATCAGCGCTCGCTGCTCTCCACCTTCGATTACGCCTACCATTTCGACGCCTCGCTCTACGCGGCCTTTCTGCGCCGACACGCCGAAGCGCGCGGTGTCAGGCGCGTCGAAGGCAAGATCAATGATGTCACGCTGAACGGCGAAACCGGCTTCGTCGAAAGCGTCACGCTGGAAGGCGGGCAAAAGCTCGAGGCCGATCTGTTCATCGATTGCTCGGGCCTGCGCGCGCTGCTCATCGAAGGCGCGCTTCAGACCGGGTTCGAGGACTGGAGCCACTGGCTGCCGTGCGACCGCGCCGTCGCGATGCCCTGCGCCAGCGCCGGTCCGCCCACGCCCTATACCCGCTCCACCGCGCGCGAGGCCGGCTGGCAGTGGCGCATTCCGCTCCAGCACCGCATCGGCAACGGCTATGTCTATGCGAGCCAGTTCATGGAGGACGACAAGGCCGCCAGCCTGCTCGCTTCTCGCCTCGATGGCGAGGCGCTCGGCGATCCGCGCTTTGTCCGCTTCCGCACCGGCCGCCGCAAGCTGCACTGGAACCGCAACGTGATCGCGGTCGGCCTTTCGAGCGGCTTCCTCGAACCGCTGGAATCGACGTCGATCCACCTCATCCAGGCCAATATTTCCAAGCTCATCGGCCTGTTCCCGGACCGCGATTTCGATCCCGCAACGATCGACGAATTCAACCGCATCGCCCACGCCGAAACGGACCGGATCCGCGATTTCCTGATCCTCCACTACAAGCTCACCCAGCGGCAGGATCACGAACTCTGGCGCTATGTTTCCGCGATGGACGTGCCCGATGCGCTCGCGGTCAAGATGGAACACTTCCGCCGCCACGGCCGCCTGATCGCGCGCGAGATGGATCTGTTCGCGCCCCCCTCGTGGCTCGCGGTCCACATCGGCCAGCACAACTATCCCGAAGGCCTTGATCCGCTGATCGAGCACCGCGGGATCGACGCGCGCGATTACCTCGCCAAACTGCGCGCGGCGATGGCGGCGGAAGCGGCCAAGCTGCCCAGCCACGAAGCCTATATCGCCGGCCTCACCGGCGCTGCGTCGGCGGCCTGACGCGCATGGGAAACCCGATCGAAGCCGAAGTCTGGCGCGAACGGGCACGCGCGGCCCGTGCCGTGCAGAACATGCTGG
The DNA here is from genome assembly GCF_965228995.1 of Novosphingobium sp. Lineage (GTDB taxonomy): Bacteria > Pseudomonadota > Alphaproteobacteria > Sphingomonadales > Sphingomonadaceae > Novosphingobium. The sequence continues at coordinate 999,776 of NZ_OZ245852.1, forward strand.
GTGCCGACAAGGCAATCAACGAAGCCGCACGCCTCGCGCCCAATGATCCGCTGACGGCATTCCTGCGCGCGCAATCGGCCTATGAACTCGGCTACCCGGCGGCGGCCCTGTTTGCAAAGGCCGCGCGGCTCTGGCCCGAAAACCCCGATGTCCTGAGAAACCAGGCGCTCGCGCTCACCTCGGAAGGTGAGGTGGCCGAGGCGGACCGCGTGCTCGCCCGCGCGCTAGCCGCCAAGCCTGATTGGCTCGATGGCCAGCGCGTGCTCGCCAGCCTGCGCTACAGCCACGGCGATGCCGAAACCTATGACGCGGGCTTTGCCGACGCGGTCAAGGCACAGCCGCGCCATCAGGGCCTTTGGCTGGGCTGGTTCACTTTGCGCGCCCAGCAGCGCGATTGGCCTGCTGCCCGCCGGATCCTTGATGAAGCTACCGCGCAGCTCGGCGAAACCAGAGCGCTTGCGATTGCCCGCGCCTTCCTTGCGAGCGAGAGTGGCGACAGCGCAGATGCACAGGTCCGCCTTGCCGCGCTGGCAGGTGTGGACGATGATTTCCTCGCGCTCTGCCGCATCCGCACCGCGCTGCGCGCCGAAGATGCCGTGGCTGCGCGAGATCTTGCGCTGCCGCTCACGGCCACACGCCTTGCCGGGCAGGTCTGGCCTTATCTCTCCACCGCCTGGCGCCTGCTCGGCGATCCGCGCGCAGCGTGGCTCGATGGCGATCCGGTGCTCCGCGCCGTGCTCGATCCGGGCCTCTCCAGCACCGAGATCACCGAACTCGCTGCCCTCCTGCGCCGCCTGCACACCGCCGCGCTGCCTTATGCCGAACAATCGGTGCGCCGCGGCACGCAGACCGATCGCTCGATCCTGCTGCGCCACGAGCCGCTCCTCGGCACCGTGCGAGCGCGGCTGATGGAGGCCATGCGCGATTTCGTGGCAACGCTGCCGCCGCCCGATCCGCGCCACCCGGTATTGGGCCGACCGCGCGGGGGCTTGCAGATTTCCGGCAGCTGGTCCGTCCGCCTCGGGGCGGGGGGCTTCAACGTTACGCACAGCCACCCCGCCGGCTGGCTTTCTGCCGTGTTCTATGTCGCGCTGCCCGATGATCCGGGCCCGGCCCCCGCCGGCGCACTCCACCTCGGCGCGCCGCCGCCCGAACTTGGTGTCACGCTTGACCCCTACGCCGTGATACCGCCACGCGCAGGCCAGCTAGTGGTCTTCCCGTCGATCCTGTGGCATGGCACCTATCCGTTCGCGGCGGGAGAACGGCTCAACATCGCCTTTGATGTGGTTCCCACCTCCGCCTGAAGACCGCTTTTGCCATGAATGCGCCCAAGACCCTCAAGGAACTTGCCCAGCTGGCCGGTGTTACCAGCGGCACTGTCTCGCGCGCATTGTCCGGTTCAGAATTGGTCACGCCCGCCACGCGTGACATGATCGTGGCGCTTGCGCGCAAGCACGGCTTCACCCCCAATGCCACCGCGCGCAACTTGCGCATGCGCAAGACGAACACGATCGGCGTGGTCATCCCGCTCGGCCACGAATTGCGGCAGAACATCTCCGATCCGTTCTTCATCACCATGCTCGGCCTGCTGGCGGACAAGCTGACCGGGCGCGGCTATAGCCTGCTTCTCTCCCGCGTGGTGCCGACTGATGAGGACTGGCTGCTCAAGCTCGCGCGCTCGGGCCAGTCGGACGGGATCATCGTGATCGGCCAGTCGGACCAGTCCGCGGTGCTCGACCGCGTGGCGGAACTCTATCGGCCACTGGTGGTCTGGGGCTCGCACATCGCGGGGCAGGCGCATTGTTCGGTGGGGTCCGACAACTTCCGCGGCGGCGCGCTCGCCGCGCAGCATCTGATCGAGCGCGGCTGCCGCAATATCGTGTTTTTCGGCGATCCGCGCGCCATCGAAATCGGCCAACGGCTTGAAGGCTGCCGTTCGGCTGTGGCGCGGATGGGCGGCTCTGTGCAGTTCGGCGTGGTGCCCACGCACCTCGTGGCGGATGAAGCGCACGGCGAGATCGGCAAGTACTTCCGCACCAAATCAAACCGGCCGGACGGTGTCGTCGCCGCGTCGGACGTCATCGCCGTCACTGCCATGCGCGTGCTGGCCGAACAGGGGCTGGCCGTCCCCGGCGACGTCAAGGTGATCGGCTACGACGGGCTGCCGCTTGGCGAGCACACCATGCCCCCGCTCACCACGATCGCGCAGGATCTGGAACAGGGTGCGGAAAACCTCGTCAACATCGTGGTGCAGCGCATTGCCGGGGAGGAGATCCACTCGGTCATCCTCCAGCCGCGCCTGCTGATCAGGGAATCGACCTGAACGCCAAGGCCAGCGCGCCAAGCAGTCCGGCATTATCGCCAAGGCCCGGCGGCACGATCAGCTCGTCGATCTTGCCCACGGTATAGCCGCCATTTGCCGCGAGGGCCTCCGCGCGGATCATGTCCAGCAGGCCCTTCGTGGCCGTCACCCCGCCGCCCAACACGATGCGCGCGGGCTCCAGCACTGTCTGGAACGTCGCCAGCGCGCGGCCGATGTACCAGGCGATGATGCGCTTGCCGGGGTGGCCTTCGGGCAGCTCCGAAAGCGACATGCCCCAGCGCGCGATTACCGCCGGTCCGCAGGCGAGGCCTTCAAGGCAGTCGCCATGGAACGGGCAGGTGCCAGCGAAGTCCAGATCCTCCGGATGGCGCGGCATGCGGATATGGCCCATTTCCGGGTGCGAAAGCCCTCGCAGCAATTGCCCGTCGCTGCAGAACCCGCCGCCGATCCCGGTGCCGATGGTGAGGTAGAGCACCGAACCCAATCCGGCCCCCGCGCCCCACAGCGCTTCAGATAGCGCCGCGCCGTTCACGTCGGTATCGATCGCCACCGGCACGCCGAAGCGTTCCTGGAAGGGCGCGATCAGGCTCGCCCCGCTCCAGTGCGGCTTGGGTGTGGGGCGAACAGAGCCATAGCCCGGCGAGGCGGGCTCCAGATCGAGCGGCCCGAACGAGGCGATGCCGAACGCGGCATAGTCCGCGCCTTGCGCCGCAAACCACTCCACCGCCGCGCCGAGCGTTTCGTCCGGCGTCGTCGTCGGGATGCGTTCGCGCGCGTAGATCGTGCGCTCCGCGTCTGCCACGCCGAGCACGAACTTGGTGCCGCCCGCCTCGATCAGGCCAAAGCGCGCCGCCATCAGCCTGCGACCTCCGCGCGGGTCCCGTCGAGCACCAGCCGGAACGGCTCTGCGGGAACCCCGCCGAAGTGCGCCCGCCGCCACGCCGCATCGCCGTGGTCGTTGCCCTGGAGCGAGTTCGGATAATCGACAAAGCCATGCACGGTGAGCTCATGCGTCACCCACCAGCTATAGGTCTGCACCGGCGCTTCGGGGGGATTGCCCGCGACCAGCCCGCTCCCGTTGAGCGGCAGCCACGGTCCTTCCATGTGCTCGGCCACCATGCCGTAAAGCCCGTTCGGACCGTTGGGCTCACCCGGCGCAAAGACCTTCCGCTGCGTCGACCAGAACAGGTAATAGTGCCCCGCGTGGAACACGATATGCGGGCGTTCCTGTTCGTTGTTGAGCCCGTCCGCGCTTAGCAGCGGCGGCAGCACCGCCCAATCGTCGCCCTCGCGCCGCAGCAGGCCGATGCAGCCGTTCCACCCGCTTTCCGAACCTTTAAGCGATCCGGTGAACAGCAGATATTCGGCCCCGTCTGCCGGATCGCGGAAATGTGCCGGATCGCGGAAGCCCTTGATCATGCCCGGCACGCCTTCGTGCGCGTTCACCAGCACATAGTGCGGGATCGGCCCGCCAGCGATCTCGCGCGGTTCGCTCCAGCCGGCAATGGTGAAGGCATCCGCATCGCCGGCCAGTGTGCCCGTCGTCTCGAACATGCGCTGCGTGAACGAGCGCGGCTCTTCCCCGCGCAGGCCCGAGGCGGTCCAGTAGAGCGTCACGGCGGCGCTTTCCGGATCATAAAGCGCCGACCCTGCCCATTCGCGGCTGCCGGGATTGAGATGGTCGGGCAGGGCATTGCCATGATCGCGCCATTCGCTCCCGCGCGAGGCCATCAGGCGGATGCGGACAATGTCATGCCGCGCCTCGGGATCCTCGCCCGCAGGGGCCGAGAGTACGAACCAGAGCGTCCAGCCTTCGAGCACCGCCGTGCTCCCGTCCGCCAACTGCAGCGGCCAGAGGTCCCACAAGTCGAGGCCTGGCAGCGGGTGGCGCAGGCTCGTGCCATCGACCAGCGGGATCTGATGGCAGGGCTCGATCCGCAGCGCGCGAAGATGTTCGCTGGTCCAGAGCGTGGTCGGGGAAGTGAGTACGGGCATGAAAACTCGGTCCTGAAACGAATGAAGGGCAGCAGCCTGTGCAGCCCGGAACTGGGAGCGGCGCGGGGATCACATCATGACGATACCGGCCCCGTCACAGGCGGTTTCGCGCAGCACCAGCGGCACTCCGCCGTCGGGCTTGCGGTAGGTCAGCCCGGCCAGCACCGCATCAGCGCGGTCGGCCCGGCACAGCGCCACGACCGCGCCGCCAAAGCCGCCGCCGGTCATCCGCGCGCCGCCTTCCGGCCCGATCAACGTGCCAAGTTCGGCGACCAGCGCATCGATGCGCGGCACGGTAATCGCGAAATCGTCACGCATCGAGGCGTGCGATGCGGCCATCAGCGCGCCCATCGCCACCAGATCGCCGGAGGCCAGCGCTTCTGCGGCCGCCTGCACGCGGTCATTCTCGGTCACCACGTGGCGCGCCCGCGCCAGGGTCAGCGGATCGAGCCCGGCCGCTTCCAGCATCGCAAGGTCCGCATCGCGCAAGGCCGCAACGCCAACCGCTGCCGCCGCCGCCTCGCACTGCGCGCGGCGCTCGTTGTAGGCACCCTCGACCAGCCCGCGTTCGACGCCCGAATGGACGATCAGGATCGCCACGCCCTCCGGTAGTGCCACCGGGCGCACTGCCAGCGAGCGGCAGTCGATCATCAGCGCATGATCCTTGACCCCGCAGGCGGACGCCAGCTGGTCCATGATCCCGCAGCGCATGCCGACATGGTCGCATTCGCCGGCCTGCGCCATGAGCGCGATCTCGGCGGGCGCAATGTACGCCCCGGCAAGCTCTGCCAGCGCCTTGCCGATGCCGACCATCAGCGAGGCGGAGGAGGAAAGCCCGGCGCCCTTGGGCACCGTTCCGCTCACGGCAAGATCCGCACCCGTCAGCCTGTGGCCCCGCGCGATCATTGCTGCGGTCATGCCGCGGATATAGTCGGCCCAGGGCGCCGCCGGGTTTGCGGCATAAGGCGCATCGAGCTCCCATTCCGCCACCGCCCCGCCAAAGTCGCAGGCCATCACGCGGATCCGCCGGTCGCTGCGCGGCGCTGCGGCGACGCGCGATTCCACGCTGATCGCCACTGGCAGCACGAAGCCGTCGTTGTAGTCGGTGTGCTCGCCGATCAGGTTCACGCGCCCCGGTGCGCGCACCAGCAGCGCCGGCTGCTGGCCGAAAGCTTGCGCAAATTGCTCTGTGATCATGCGCGGCTCCGGTAATGCGGGCCGCCGCAAGCGCGCAGCCGTTCCGCTGCTTGTTCAGCCGTCAGATCGCGCTGCGTTTCGGCCAGAATTTCGAAGCCTGCCATGAACTTGCGCACCGAGGCCGAGCGCAGCAGCGGCGGATAGAAATGCGCGTGCAGCCGCCAGTGTGAGCTCGGCTCCTCGCCAAACGGTGCACCATGCCAGCCCATCGAATAGGGGAACGGGCACTGGAACAAGTTGTCATACCGCGTGGTGAGATCGCCCAGAATCTCCGCCAGATCGCCGCGCTGATCCCCCGAAAGGTCCGGCAGCCGCGCCACATCCCCGCGCGGCAGCAGCAGCGTCTCGAACGGCCAGACCGCCCAGAACGGTACGATGGCAAGCCAGTGCTCGCTCGCGCAGACCACGCGCGGGCCATTGGCTTCGGCTTCCACCAGCTCGGCCAGCATGGGCCGGCCCTTGTCCGCCAGCCATGCCTTCTGCGTGCGGTCCTCGGTCGCGATCAGCTGCGGCACGTGGCTCGTCGCCCAGACTTGCCCGTGCGGATGGGGGTTGGAGCACCCCATCATCGCGCCCTTGTTTTCGAAGATCGAAACCACGCTGTAGCGCGCGCCAAGGTCCGCCGCTTCGGCGCACCAGCAGTCGATCACCGCGCGCCGCTCCGCCACCGTAAGCTCGGGCAGGGTGCGGCCGTGATCGGGCGAGAAGCAGATGACGCGCGCTTCGCCGGTGGCCTGCTCCGCGCGGAACAAGCCGCTCCCGGCATCAGGTGCCGGCGTATCGGGCAGCAGCGCCGCAAAATCGTTCTGGAACACGTAAGGCCCGGTGTAGTCCGGGTTGCGTTCCCCGCTCACCCGCGTGTTCCCCGCGCACAGGTAGCAGCCGGGATCGTGCGCCGCTGGACGTGTCACATCGGGCACTTCTTCCGCACCCTGCCACGGCCGTTTGGCGCGGTGCGGGGAAACCAGCAGCCAAGTGTCGCTCAGCGGATCGTAACGCCGATGGGGATGTTCGGACGGATCGAAACTCATGAACGCACCTCAAGCACCAGAACCGCCTCGCCGGGCAGCGGAGGCACAGCGATGCCTACGCGCGCGAGCCAGCCACCGTCCATCTTGGCCAGCACGCCGTTCTCTGATGCAATCGTATACGTGCGCCCCGCCAGGGCCATCGGCAGCCTCAGGTTAGGCTGGTGGCGCATCGTGGTGGGCGATGTGCGCGTGACCAGCACGACCATGTCCTCGGCCGATCCATGGGCCTGCCACACAGTGCCGTCGCCCACATCGCCCATCCACACACGCCCGGCGTGCAGGCGTTCCCGCATTGCCTTGTAGCGAGCGATCCCGGCCATCAGCTCGGCGCGCTCGGTATCGCCCAGCTTGCGGGCGTCGAGCTCGACGCCGAAGTGCCCCGGCAGCGCCACCCCGCAGCGAAACGCCATGGACTGCGAACGCCCGGTCGAATGCGCCGGGCTCGCCCCCACATGGCTGCCCATCACTTCGGGCGGCATGAACTGGAGGAACCCCCGCTGCATGCCCGCGCGCGAAACGGCGTCGATGCAGTCGCTCGTCCAGAAGCGGTGCGTGCGCTTGATGATGCCGGCGTCGATCCGCCCGCCGCCACCCGCGCAGGCTTCGATCTCCACCGCCGGAAACGCCGCGCGCAACCGGTCCATCAGCGCATAGGTCGCCAGCACTTGCGCGCGGTAGTGCGGCAGGTTTCCGGCATGGACGAGATCGCGGTTGTGATCCCACTTGAGGTAACTGATCGGCAGCTCGCGCAGCAGCGCTGCGATGGCATCGAAGAGATAAGCGCTCACTTCCGGCCGCGCGAGATCGAGCACCAGCTGGTTGCGCGCCTCAAGCAGCGGCCGTCCATCGACATGCAGCGCCCAATCGGGGTGGCGGCGATAGAGATCGCTATTGCGGTTGACCATTTCAGGCTCGACCCACAGGCCGAATTCCATGCCGAGATCGGTCACCGTCTTCGCCAGCGGCCCGAGCCCGCGCGGATATTTGCGCCTGTCGACGGTCCAGTCGCCGAGCGATGAGGTGTCGTCGTCGCGCTTGCCGAACCAGCCGTCATCCAGCACGAAACGCTCGATCCCGATGCCCGCCGCGGCCCGCGCCAGATCCATCAGCGCGGCTTCGTCGTGCTTGAAATAGAAGCCTTCCCAGGTGTTGATATGCACCGGGCGCTTCGCCGCGCTTTCCGCTCCGCCGGGCCAGGTCATGCGCGCGCGGATGCCGCGGTGGAAGGCATGCGCCACCCCGTTGGGTCCTTCGGCGGAGGACGTTGCCAGCACCTCGGGGCTCTGCAGCACCGCGCCGGGCGCAAGGATCGCCTCGCCGGGGGCGAGCCATTCGCCCAGCTGCCACTGCCACCGCCCATCGTCGATCCACTCGATCGTCTGCGCGTGATTGCCCGACCACGCGATCTGCGCGCCATAGGCGCTGCCATCGCCACACGTCACCACCGCGCCGGGCAAGCAATCGTGCGAGGTCAGCCCGCGCCGGTTCTCGCGCCGCCACACACTGCGAGTGAGCGGGTCGCGCACCGGCACGAATTCCGAATTGTGCCGCCCGGCCAGCGAATGGACTTCCGCCGCGTCCGCAGGCAGCGGCAATGCCGCCGCCGCCAGCCAGTGCACGTGAAGCGGCGCATCGCCTTCGTTGGAGAGCGCGGTGCGCACGGTCATCACGTCGGTCGCGGGATCGAGGGTGTAATTCGTGGTGACCGCAATCCTGGCCACCGCATCGTGCAGCACGAAACGCACGGTTTGCGCGTCCGGCTGTTCAACCTTGCATTCGCCCGCCTGAAACGACCAGTCGCGACCACCCCGGTCCGCCAGCAGCGCGCTCTGCCCGAACCAGCCCATGCCAAAGCCGGGAAACACTGTCAGCGGCTGGTCGAAATGGAGCGAGAAGCTGGGTTCAGGCCGTTCGCTGCGCAAGCTTGCGGAAGGCCGCGCACCATCGGGCAGGCGCGGGCCCCAGTAGCGCCACAGCGGCGCCTCGCCGGGGGGCAGTTCCCACACGGCGCTGCATCCCGGGCTTTCCAGAGCGATGATCCGGGGCGCGGAAGCGTCAGGCATGCGCCAGCCCTGCAGCGGAACGCGGATCGCGCACGCGCAGCATGGTGATCGCGGCCGCCGCCAGCAGCGCGCCTGCAAAGCTCAGCGCATTGCGCGGGTCCGCACCCAGCACATGGTTGTAGATCCACCCGAACGTGAGGCCGTTGAGCAGCATCGGTATCACGATCATCATGTTGAAAATGCCCATGTAAACGCCCGTCCGCTCTGGCGGGATCGAGCCCGCCAGGATGATGTAGGGGTTGCCCATGATGCTCGCCCAGGCAAGGCCCAGCGTCACCGCGATCAGCAGCAGCGGGGTGTGGCTGCCCAGATCAGGCATCGCCAGCGCCGTGAACAAGGGGCCGGGCGCAGAAGGCGCGCTCGCCACGTGGGCGAGGGCGATCATGCCGATCCCGCCGGCGGCAAGGCAGGCCATGTGCACCCGCGATGCTCCCAGCGCGCGAGAGATCGGCACCATCGCCAGCGCCGCCGCAAAGCCGACGAGGTTGTAGAACGCACCCAGCTGCTGCGTCGTCAGCACCGCCGCGCGGAACGCCACGCTCGATTTGTCCGCCGTGTCGTAGATCGACCGCCCGATCGAAAGCGCGCTGTAAGACCAGTAGATCGAGAATCCGTACCACTGGAACAGGCTCATCCACGCCATCTGGCGCATCGCCTGCGGCATTTCGACGATGGCATCCCAGATCTCGCGCAAAGTCGCGCCGGCAGACCGGGGCGCGGCGGCGATGCGTGCCTTCTCGTCCTCGCTCAGCGGCAATTCGGGCACGCGCCAGATCGACCACAGGATCGTCGTGATCGAAAGCACCGCGCCGATCAGGAATGAGATGTGCGTGATCGTCGGGATATTGTGCGCATCCACTGCATCGCGGTCGATCCCCACCCAATAGACAAGGATCGAGGGCGACAGGAACGCAAGGCACTGCGCCAGCCCCGTAAACGCGCTCTGGCTGAGATAGCCGATCTCGTGTTGGCGCGCATCGAGCCGGTCGCTGACATAGGCGCGGTAAGGCTCCATCGTGATGTTGTTGCCCGCATCGAGCAGCCACAGCAGACTAGCCGCCATCAGGATGCTCGCGGAAAATGGCATGAACAGCAGGCCCAGGCTGCACATCACCGCGCCGATCAGGAAATAGGGCGTGCGGCGGCCGAAGCGGGAATTGGTGCGGTCTGATAGCGCGCCGACCAGCGGCTGGATCAGCAGCCCCGTATCCCCACCTTCTTCGTCGATGGGGAAATGTTCTTCGGCAAGGAGCGCCTCGGCCAGATCGAGGAACTGGTTTAGCGGATCGCGTTGGTAATCCCGACAACCGAGAACGTCGCTGACGAGACGATGCCGATGAACTTCTGGAAGTCTGCCACCGGCGCGTTGGAGACGTAGATCACGTCCTTGTCGTGGATCGGAAAGTTCTGCGAGACCAGCAGGCTTGAAGGCGCGCCGAGATCGATGCGGTACACCGTCGGGATCGTGCCATCGGCACGGACAGGCCGTCCGGCCGCCGCCGGGCCGAGGACCGCGGGGTTCTCGTACCGGAAGACAAACACCCCGCGCACATTGGCCCGCTCGTCGCGCAGACCGCCGATCCGGCCAAGTGCCTGCGCCAGCGACATGCCGGTCGCCTCGAACGGCACTTCGGCGTTGAGATTGCTCGCCCCCAGCGCAATGAAGCTGAACGGCTGGAACAGCACAGCCACGACATCGTCAGGGCGCAGCCGGATGTTCTGGCGCGGATCGCGGATCACCGAATCCAGCGGCATCGAAAGTGTCGAGGACGCGCGCGTGATCTGGATGGTCGATTTGCCGACCGGCTGGCGGCTCCCGCCGGCGGCGGCCAGCGCATCGAGCAGCCGCTCGCCATGCCCGGTGAGCGGCAGGCGGCGCGAGGCACCGACTTCGCCCAGCACCGTCACCGTGCGCGCCTCGTTCTGCGAGAGGCGCACGATCGCCTGCGGCTCGTGCGCCTTGCCGCGCAGGCGGGCAACGATGTCCTGCTCGACCTGCCGGGTCGTTCGGCCCGCAACGGCAATGCTGCCCGCAAACGGGATCGTGACCCGCCCATCCGAGCCGACCATCTGCTGGGGCAGATTGATGGTCTGGGTGGAAGCCATGCCCATGAGGCTCGAGCCAGGGCCGAACAGTACGGCCGGCGGCGCCTCCCACATTGCGATATCGATCGCATCCCCCGGGCCGATGATCGTCGGATCGACGGGGGAATCGCCGAACACATCGGCAAAGCTCTTGCTGGTCTTCGCGGCATCCAGCCGGGAAATGGCGTCCGCATCAAGCTCGACCAGCGCGATGCTGCCTGCGGCTGCGGAGGGCCGAGAGGCGCGGACAATGCTCCCGGTGGTGGGGCCCGATCCGCCCAGCGCAGCACATCCCCCCAGCATCAGCAGCAGCGCCGCGGAGCCTGCCGAAAGGGCGATGGCGCGCCTGCCGCGCCGCGGCGGCAGAGCGGATCCGGTTTTCGGGGCAATCTCGGGCATGGGAAGAGGTTCCATCTGATAAACTTCGGCAGGGGCTAGGCGATCTTTGCGTAGAAGCCGGAAAGCCGCTGGGCATAGGCAGTACTGTCAAACCGGGCGGCCTGAACAAGGCCGCGCCGGGCAAAGTCGATGCGCGCCGCTTCGTCGCTGTCCATCGCGATGATCGCCTGGGCGATTGCGCGGACGTCATAGGGATCGACCAGCACGCCGGCCTCCCCCACCACTTCGGGCAGCGAGGAGACGTTGCTGGTGATGATTGGCGTCCCCAGCGCCATCGATTCCAGCGCCGGGAGGCCGAATCCCTCATAGAGCGAGGGAAACACGGTTGCCCGAGCGCCCGCGATGAGCATGGCCAGCATGTCGCGCGGCAGGTAGCCCAGCCACACGATGCGCTTGCGGCCATCGAGCCCGGCCAGCGATTTCAGCAGCTTGACGTCCTGTTCACTGCCCCAACCCGGTCCGCCAACGATGACCAGCGGCGATTGTACCGAACTGGCAAGATAGGCCTCGACCAGCCGGGCCACGTTCTTCTTCGGCTCGATCGCCCCGAAAAACAGGAAATACTCGCGCAGCCCCACGCCCAGCAGCCCTTCGACATAGCGCGTGATGAATGCCTCATCGACAGTGCCCAGTGCGGTGCCGATGTCGCTGGCCTGATAGAGGTTCGTTACCCGGTCCTCGCTGGCACCGAGTATCTCGATGATGTCGCGGCGCGAAGCTTCGGAAACGGTGAGGATATGATCAGCCTCGTCCGCGATCCGGCGGCACAGCCGGTAATAGGCACGCTTGCGGTCCGCCGTCGTATAGGGGAGCCGCAGCGGCACGAGATCATGGAGCGTATAGACGTTGCGCGCGCCCGGCATCCGGACCGGCAGCGGATAGGTCCAGTGCGCCAGATCGACACCTTCCACCGCCACGCCGGTAAACTGGCCCGTCGCACGAAAGACCTGATCGGACCCGCCATAGAGGTTCTGTGCGTTCCAGTACTGCGCAGCCTGCACCTGCAATCGCTGCGGCAGCAGCACCTGGCCCGAAACCGGCACCGGCATCGCCTTGAGCGGCCGCACCACGCCGCGCGCCGCACTCAGGAACGCGGAGGCCGAAGCAAGCTGCGAAGCCCGCTTGCCCTTTATTTCGCCGTCACCCTCCGCAAGTGCGATTTCGTTGAGCAGCGAGACGCGCGAATGCGCGCGGCGCGAGCCGAACAGGACATGGATGTCATGCCCCAACCGGCTGGCAGCGCTCGCCAGGCTCCGCCCATAAGTGGCAACGCCGGTGCCATGCGGCAGCGCGATGTTGAAGGCGTCGACAGCGATCTTCATCAATCAGAACCCGCCCGTCATGTCCGCACGAACAGCACGTCGATATAGTCCTGCGCCAGCAGCCACTCCATCGTCTGCGGATTGGCGAGCGGTGCCTTGCCGAGTTCGATGGGGTGGGGCGTGAACCCTTCGAGTTCGGCCAGCACGGCCGCCGGATCGATCCCCGCCTGCTGCATCTGCTTGCGCGACCATTCCATGATCAGGTGAATGCCAGGGCTGCGGCCGATCACGCCGTGCGCTCCCTTCAGCACGGATAGTTCGTGCCCTTCGACGTCGATCTTCATGACGTCGACGATCAGGTCCGGCGGCAGCACGTCGTCCAGGCACACCGCGGGAACGGTGACCGCGACACTTTCGATGCCTTCGGGCGGAGAGAGGCTGGCATTCGCGCCATGGCCCTTGGGTACATAGAGTGTCAGTTCGCCCGGCGTGTCCGCAACTGCAGCCTGATGGAACGTGACCGGCGCGATGGACCAGTTTATCTCGATGTTGCGCCGGAGCAGTTCGGCCAGCTTCGGATTCGGCTCGAACGCGAAGACGCGTCCCGAACCCTGATTGCCGATGATATTTGCGGACAGCACCGAAAAATAGCCGAAGTTGGCGCCGACATCGACGACAACCGTCTCGGGCCCGCACAGGTGGTGAAAGACTTCCGACACATCGGCTTCCCACTGACGGTAAATCACCATCTGGGGAGCGATGATCAGATCGTCGGGGTCGATGAAGTACTTCAGGTTATGGATCGTCTGGGTAAGCATCGAACCATCGGGAAACAACGAGGAATACGGCCCCACCAGCTGACGCACCTCGCTCACCTTCGCCATCACGGCATCGAGCTTTTGTTCAAGCATCGCCAGACGCGCCGCAATATCAGTCGTTGTCTCTTCCATCAGTCCGCTTTCTCTTGGCCATTTGCCGGGTCTGCCGAAGCAATGAAAATGTGGGGATCGAGGCTTGCGTTCTGGTCCGCGAGCCTCGCCTGCCGCAGCAGTTCCGCCGGTGAACGCTTCGGGCTGGTGCGCGTGATCCCCGCGATGACCGCAGCCGCAAATGCGTCGCGCTCCGCGGATTCTTTCTGGCTCCTGCCCGCTGGTCTGCCCGCCAGCTTCGGGCGGATGACAGAGCGGATCGCCTGGCGAAAGGCACCGCGCGCCAGGGGCCAGTCGGCAAAGGCGGCCGTGCGCAGCAGCAGATAGGGAAGAACCTCGTCTTCCACGCACAGGACAGCGGCAAGTCTTGCAGCCTCGTCCTCCGAAATCCGCGCGCCCGTCAAGCAACGGACCGTCGCAAACCATTGCTCGTCGATCATCGGGCGCTCCCCTGCGAAATGGCACTGCGATAGAACTCGGCCACCCCCTCAGCCATCGCGGCGACCGTGTAGCGCTTGCGGAAGGTGTCGTAGGCTCCCTCGGCAAAACGTGTCAGGCTAGCGCGGTCCTGCGCCCAGCGCGCAATCAGCTTGCACGCGTCCGCAACGAAGGCGTCTTCGGTGGCAAACAGGTATCCGGCCGAAGCGTCGATGATCTCGGTAGGACCGCCGCGGTCCAGTGCCAGCACCGGCGCTCCTGCGGACATCGCCTCGATCGCGACCAGCCCGAAGGATTCGAAGCGGCTCGGCATCATGACCACGTCATGTTCGACGAACAGCCGGTCGAGCGTTGTCCGGTCGACGTCACCATGGAAGGTGGCATTGGCAAGGCTGCGCGGATCGACGCCAAACTGGCGGCGGATGTCCTTTGCCACGCTGTCGGTGAGGCTGGTCCCCGCGAAGGAGAACCGGATACGCGGATCGTCTGCCAGTCGAGCCGCTACACGCAGCGCCAGGTCATAGCCCTTGCGTGGCTCGAACCGGCCGGCAAAGAGAACTTTCAGCACACCAGCCTGATCGCGCTGCCTTGCCTTTGCCTCGACGGTAAGGCCCGCAGCGGCCAGCAGATCGGGCGTGCCATGGGGCACGATCCGGGCGCTCTCACCAACGGCCACCCCGTGGATCTGCTCGATCTCGGATACAATCGCCCCGCTGTTCGCGAGAATTGCCGGAGCTCGCGCTAGCAAGGCGCTCTCGGCAGCGATCATGCGATCGACGAAGGCGCGGCCGTGGATGATCCGCTCGGACCATTCAGGCTTGTAGGGGCGAGCGAGGCCATATGTCGTGTGGAGGCTGACGACGGCAGCCAGATCGGGATCGTCGATCACTGGCAGGGCCTCCAGATCCCAGATCGGAAACGATACGAGATCGAGCCCGAAGGTCTTGAGGAAGTCGATCTCCTGCATGATCGCCGCCATCCACTCTGCGACGCCGCTTTCGGGCACCCCATAGCGCCCGGCAATCCGGGCCGCGTTTGCCGGCTGGCGCGAAACGCCGTGATGCCAGATTCCGCCCTGGAACCGCCTGAACGGCTCACCATCCGCGCGCGTGATGACATGCACGGCGATGCCCAGATCGCGCAGGCCGGTGGCCAGCAGCCCCGTCCACCGCGCGATCCCCGCGTCATTCTCCGGCGGGAACCCCTGCGAGACCAGCGCGACCCGCATGCCCTTGGGCCGTTGCACCGACATGAGCGGTTCAGGCGCAATATCACGGCGCAAGTCACCCCGCGCTTTGCCCGCACCAATCGCCTCGTAACTCCGGCGCAAACCATCTTCGCTACCCTGCTCGACATCGAGATCGAGCTGGACGCGGTGCTGTGAAGAAATGTCGCCGTGGTCCGCCAGCCAGGCGTTGGCCCGCAGCAGTTCGTTGCGATAGGCGGCAAGCTGCTCGGCTACCTTGCCGAACCCTTCCTTCTGCCCATGGCGATTGATGAAGTAGGTCTTGCTGACCACCGAGGGGTAGAGCGTCTTGGGCTTGCGCGTGTGCGAGCGGATATGGCTCTCGGCGAACTGGTGAAACACCATTGCCGCCGGTTCGTAGTGAATGTGCCAGCCCGCATCGACGAGGCGCAGGCAGACGTCGGTCTCGTCAAGCAGATAGGCAAAGGTGTGATCGAACCCGCCAATCTCGCGCAGCGCCGCTGTGCGAAAACTCGAATTGGTGCCGAGCAGGCTCGGATAGAGCGGCGAGCCGGGAAAGTTCAGGGGGCGTTCGTCAAACAAGTCCTCGGGAAAGAACGCATTGCCGAACCGGTCGCACACGGTCTTGCGCACCTGCCAGCGCACCCCGGTGTTATCGATGGTGAAGCCTCCCACACCGCCGGTCGCGGGATTGGCATAATGCCGTGCAAGGTAGCGCAACCATAGCGGGTGAGGCACCGCATCATCGTCGAGAAACGCGACGATATCACCTGCCGCTGCCTCGATACCCACGTTGCGCGAAACCGAGAGATTGGGAACGTCGCAGCGCAAATGCTTGATCCGCCCGTGCCATGCGCCAAGCACCTCTTCCGAATTGTCGGTCGAGGGACCATTGACGACGATCAGTTCGAACGACGGATAATCGAGCTGGAGCACACCCTGGATCGCATCGCCAAGCAGAGTGCCGCGATTGAGCGTGTTGATCACGATCGAGAACGACGGGCACTGCGCGTCGGGCGGGAACCGGTTCATAGCTCGTGCTCCCCAACCAGTTCGAGCCAGATGCGGTTCGCGCGCTCGAAGCGGGTGTCCTGCACCATCGCCACCACCAGCTCATCGCACGAGCCGCAGCGGCGCAGGAGGTCAAGCGTATGATGATCGGCAATTCCGCCAACCTGCCACAGCAGCCGCCCGAACACCGCGACGTCCGGCTCTCCCGGCACCTGCAGCGCACCCGAGCCCTCGGTATGGAAGCGGATCGGCGCCTGTCCCTCGTCGCAGCCGCTACGCGCCATGACGAAGCGCAAATGTTCGATCACATCCGACGGCTGCGCACCGAAGGCGCAGGCGGTGCGATAGGCAATCTCGGCGCGGTCGAAGGCGTTCTGTTCCTTCGCCATGTGGCCGCGCTGCACCCAGTAGCTGCGCTCCCACGGATAGAGCCTGAGCGCGGCGGCATAGGCCGCCTCGGCCTCAGCCCAGCGCTGCTGATCGCGCAGGGAATCCGCAGTGGCGATCTGGGCCGCAAAACGGCTGTCACCCAGCGCAGCAGCCTGCGAAGAAGCAACAAGCGAGGCGCGATCGGTCATGTCGATATCCGCCGCTCGGCCTATTCCCGCAACGACCGCACCCGCGCTCTTGCGCAGCGACTTCGCGAGGCCGCCCCCAAGCCTCGGCTTCATCATGCGGCCTTCCTCACCACCAGCCCGTACGAAGTTGTCACCCACTGCGCGATTTGCAGCTTGAGGTGATTTTCCTGGGCATAGGGCGGCACGTCGATATGCTGATCGAGCGGCTGGTCGCCGAGGTCGAAATTGAGCACGATGTCATGCCCCCGGCGGCGCAGGCGGCGCGCCAGGGCAAGGAAATCGCGCTTCCGGAACAGCACGGTCGAGGCATTGTCGAGCGTCTGATCATCCGACTGGCAGTTGAATTCGGTGGTGTGCACGGCAACCCCCCCGGGTTTGAGGCAATCGAGCGACGCCTCGATGAAGGCCAGCCCTTGCTCGATCGAACCGAGATGCTCGAGCGCGCAGGCGGACCAGCAGAAATCGAAACCGGTCAGATCGCGGTCGATCCGGTTCATGTCCATGAAGCGGAAGTCGACCAGCCGCTCGAACTGCTCGGGCGGACACAGCCCGCGTCCGTTCAGCACTTCCTTGCTGCGGGCATGCTGGTCGGTTTCGACCCAGCCTTGCTGCGCCGCGCGCTCGACTTCAAGATCGGTCGCCATCACGCCGATTCCCCGCGCCGCGAAGGCGGCTGTCAGCGGCTCGTCGCCCACGCCAAAGCCCAGTCCGCGCCGCCCCTCTTCCAGCATCCCGGCCGTGTGCAAGGCTTGCAGGATATAGCAGAACTCCCACTGCTTGCGGTGGGTGCTCGGGTTCTCGTAGAGCGCATGGCTCCACTGCGCATAGAGCGGGTCCTGCATCTGCTTGTAGGTGCACGCCTGCGAGACCGGGTGCACGAACGACGCTTCCCCCGGCACGACGACCGCTTGCGCAAACAGCCGCGTCAATTTCTTCAGTGCATTCAAAGTCATGCGATTACAGGTTCCACAAAAGGCCAGCCGGGAGGCGGCCGCCAGCCGATCAGTTCCTTGAAGTCGGCGTAGGCGAGCTCGAAGTCGTCGTACTGTTTCAACTTGCCGTCATGCAGCACGCCCCAGCGCGTGCAGTGGTCGCGGACGTAGGCGGCATCGTGCGAGATGATGATCATGGCGCGGTTGCCGCGGCGTTCGAACAGTTCGTGGTTGCACTTGTCGTGAAACCGCGCATCCCCGACCGAGGCGATCTCGTCGATCAGGAAGCAATCGAACTCGATGATCATCGAGATCGCGAAAGCGAGCCGTGCTTTCATGCCAGAGGAATAGGACCTCAGCGGTTCGCGCAGGTAGGGGCCGAGCTCGGCAAAGTCCTCGACATAGGCGAGGTTGCGCTCGAAATCCTGCTGGTAGATCCGGCTGATGAAGCGGATATTGTCGGTCCCGGTGAGGTTGTACTGAAACCCCCCGCCGAACGCGAGCGGCCAGGATATCGACATGCTGCTGTCGATCCGGCCCGAAGTCGGCCGCTCGGCCCCGCTGATCAGGCGCACCAGGGTCGATTTGCCCGCACCATTCCGGCCGAGGATGCCCAGCCGTTCGCCCATGCCGAGATTGAAGTTGATCCCGTCGAGCACCACCTTTCCGCCCGTCCGGGTGGGGTAGACCTTGCGCAGATCGCTGACGGAAATCATTCCGGCACCACTACCCGCGCAACCTTGCGGACCTGAAACAGTGCCAGCGCCGTCAGCAGCAGGCTGAGCGGCAGGACGTAGCCGAGATTGTAATGCGCGCGCGCCGCAGAGCCGAAGTAGCCTTCGCGCACGATTTCCACGCCGTGGACCATCGGGATGTAGAGGACGATTTCCTGCGCGATCTTCGGCAGCGCATCGACCATGAAGGCCGAGCCCGAGAGCGGAAAGATCAGATAGGCCGCCGGATGCCAGATCTTGTCGACGAGCTCATACTCGTGGGAGAGCGCGCCAAGCCAGATGGCGAGGGCGGATCCGAACCAAGCGATGGTCAGCCAGCCCCCGGCGATCTCGAGAATGTCATGCGGCGGGGCAAGCCAGCCGATCGAAATGAACAGCAGGCTGAGCGTGGTGAACGAGATCGTCGCGCCGCCAAACTCGAGCATCAACCTCGCAAGGTAGATATCGAGCACGCGGATGTTGCGGTGGAACAGTAACGAAAGGCTGCCCTGCAGCGCGCCGATGCAGCGACCGGGCATGTTGCGCCACAAGAGCACGCTGGAATAGCCGGTCAGCGCAAAAGCCACGATCGGAAGGTTGCTGCCGTGGACCGATTTGGTCGCGGTCCACAAGGCAGTAACCCCGAGCGTGAAGATCATCGGCTCCACGAACAGCCACAGAAAGCCGATGTTGTGCCGCCCGTACCGCGTCAGCACCTCGCGCATGAACAGCGCACGCAGGATGCGCAGCTGCACCTGCAGGCTATGCGCGAACGGGGCGGTGGGCTGCGGACCGATGCTGGCCATCAGTCGTGGTGCTCCCGGATCCCGGCGATCAGCGTGCGCAGCACACCCCAGGCAATCAGGCCCAGGATGAAAGTGGCCAGAATACCCTTCCAGCGGTGCGGTTCGAGGGGATAATCGGGTAGATTGGGCTCGGCAATCCGCTCGACATAGGCCTGCTTGCGCCGCGCCTCGGCTTCCGCGTCCTGCACCGAGGCAAGCGCCGCGGCGAGCTGCTTGGCGGCAACTTCGGCATCAAGCTGCAGCGCCTGGTACCGCACTGCGTCACCCGAAAGCGAATTCGGCGCACCGGCGATCTGGCCGGTCTGGTCCGCGATCTCCGCACCAAGCGCCGCGATGCGGGTCTTGAGCGTCGGGATCTGGGGATTTTCCGGCGTATACTGCTGCATCTGCGCCAGCTCGGTCCGCGCGCCGATCAACTCGTCCTGCAGCTTGGACACCATCTGCAACCGCACCGTCGCTTCCTTCTCAGGATCGAGAATCCGGCGCGAATTGCGAAACTCCGCAAGCGCCACGGCGGCATTGCGCGCGCGGTCCTTGGCACGATCGACTTCGGCCTGTGCGAGCTGGATCGTATCCTTCTGCGCGCGTTCGTTGAGGCGGTTGACCAGCTGTTCGGCGTGCCCGAGCAGCCGCTGGTTGATCATCTGCGCATCGTGGGGGCTGAAGGCTGAAACCGAAAGCCGGGTGACCTGCGTCCCGGCGTCGAAGTCGATGCCCACTTTCGCGGAGAAATACGCGTAGAAATGCTCGAACGTCTTCCCGTTGAACAGCCCGCCGAAGCGGTCGAACATCGAGAGATCGTCGCGCGAATAGGCTTTCAGGACCGCGTTGTCGCGATTGGCATCGCGCAGCGCATCGCGCGAGCGGACATATTCGACCACAGTATAGCTCTTGTCGCCCGAGGTGCTGAGGCCACTTGCCCCGAGTACGAAACCAAGCGCGGAACTGGTTTGCTTGTCAGGGCTTCTCACCACGAAGCGAGCCTCGGATATGTAGATATCCGCGGCGAACAGCGCGAAATAGAGCACGGCAATCGCAGTTGGCAGAACGACAGCCAGCAGAAACAGGGGATCGGCAAAAGGGAAGCGTTTCAACACGGGTATTTCGATCTTTCGTAAGGCCTTCGAGGGAGCACTGGCCGCGTGCTCATTCACCCAGCAGGGCGTGCTGGCCTTCAACCACAGGCGGGAACGGCACGGGACCGACCGATCGAACGATAGGCCTCTCGCCGCTCATGCGCGGGTGCGGCATTGCGCCGAAGGATCGAGGCAAGGCCCTCAATTCCTCTAGCCAGCCTTCGATCTGCGCGAAGTGGGTGCTCCAGGTCGGCGGCGAATAGCTGCCGAGCATGCGCAGCTGGCGCGCTTTTTCGGGACCATTCTCGAGAAACGAGAGGATCATCCGTTCCCACGAGATCGCGTCGAGCGGGTCGAGCAATGTCGGGATGCCGCAGCCGATTTCGCGGAAACAGGGCAGATCGCTGGCAATGACCGGGGTGCCGAGCGCCATGGCTTCCACCACCGGCAGGCCGAACCCTTCGGCAAACGAAGGGAGCAGCAGGGCCTGCGCCGAGCGGATCCAGCGACCGAGCTCGGCATCCTCGCAGTGCGACAGGATCATCACGTGATCCCGAATGCCGCGGCCGCGATCGAGCATGTTGAGGACATGCTCGGCCTCGGCGCCTTTCTGGCCAATCAGCACGAGCTTGGGCGCTGCTCGCCCCAGCCGTTCCACCAGCCGCTGCCAGATCTGCAGCAGCATGAAGTGGTTCTTGCGCCCTTCGATCGTGCCGACGCAGACGAAGTGCTGCCCCGTCTTGATCGGGACGACATCGTTCGAACCCAGGTTTGCGCCGGCCAGCCAGGACGCCGTGATCGGCGGGATCGGAATGCCATGGCTGCGCCCGAACGATTCCAGTTCGTCCGCCGTCGAGCGCGAATTGGCAATCACGCCGGCCGAAGAAAACAGCGCGTTCATCACGCGCCCGCGGTGCCGCTCGACAGCCTCCGTGCGGCAGAACTCGGCATGAGTCAGTGGGATCAGATCGTGGATGAGGTAGATCGGCTTGACGTTGCTGCGGCGCGTCCAGTCCGGCAGGCTCGCCAGATCGATGTCGGTGTGGCCGACGTTCAGATAAAACGCACCGCGCCCGTCGATCCGCCTCGGCGCAAGCGAGAGCGCGCGCGGGGCAAGCAAAGCAAGCCGCGCGCGAAAATCGGCGTCAGGCACTTGCAGTGCGGCAAACAGTTCGTCCGAATGGCGCGGTGTCAGTACCCGCGCAACGCCGCGGTGCTGCACGACCGCCAGCGAGCGCTCTGCGAAGTTCTGCAGATAGGCGTAACAGACCCGGTCAATTCCGGTGGGGAGCCTGCGGGACCAGCTCCGCCAGACCAGGCGGCTCACGTCGAGCAGAAAGGGCCGCTCAACCATGCCGGGCGGTCAATTCAGGAGCGAACCCGAGGTCACGTTCGTGTGCTCGTTCGCAGGTGCGGCAAGGGGCTTTGCAACGCTCCGCATGCAAAGAGTCCACCGCCCGCAATTCTGCAAACTCGATCGACGACACCATCAAACCAATTCACTTTGCGCTAGGCCGGACTTTGTCGGAGTAGCACAAATGTTTTTGCGCCCGCAATATGACAAACAAATGTGACAAAATGTGTAATTCAAGGATTGCGCCATATTGAATGAATTGCGCGACGAGTCGAAAGTTCGATGAATCATGAAATGTACGATATACTATCGATATATCCATAATGGATGTTTTTTACTGAGGTAAAGACCGTATACTGCGATAGGTAAGCGCGCCTAAGCCATGCCATCAGCACCCCAGCACGCTGCGGTAGACCGCCAGATTTTGCACTGCAAAACGCTCCCACGAAAATGTTGCCGCCCGGGCGAGGCCCGCGCTGCGCAGCGTTTCTGCAAGGCCCGGTTCGTCGAGAACGCGGCGCAGGGCTTCGGCCATCGCGGCGGTGTCGTGAACTGGCGCGAGCAGACCGGCGCCGCCCAGCACTTCCGGCATGGCCGAATGATCGGAGGCGACCACGGGGCAGCCACAGGCCATCGCTTCAAGCAATGGCAGCCCGAAGCCCTCGCAGAACGATGGGTGCAGCAGGCAATCCGCCGCAGCATAAAGCGCCACGAGCGAGGCATCGTCGACGGCCTCGAGGAAATGCACCCGCTCGGCAATGCCAAGGGACCCGGCAAGCGCGCGCAGATCCTCGGCATTCCTGCTAAGTCGCTGCACGAAGACGAAGCAGGTGTCCTCGCGGTTGCCGCAAGCTTCGGCAAAGACGCGCAAGGCGCCTTCGTGGTTCTTGTAGGGCACATATTGCCCCACCGTCAGCACGATCCGCTTTCCAGGTTCGAGCCCAAGTCCGGCAAGGTGTTCGGCCGCATTGCCAACCGGCCGGTGTTCGCCGGTAACCCCGAGCAGCGCGGCATGAACCCGCCCGGCAAGCTCGGGCTTCCAGCGCAGCAATTCCTGCCTGCTCGCGTCGCTGACCGTGGTGATCGCCGCGGCGCTGCGCAGGGCGCGGTTGATGCCGTGGCGATAGAACCGGCCTTCGAGCGGGCGCGAGAAGCGTGCTTTGCACCATTCCGGATTAGTCAGCCACATGATGTCGTGCACGGTCGTGACGCAGGGCATCGTCAGGCCGGCGGGCATGATGTTGAAGGTTGCATGGAACAACTGCACGTCCTCAAGCGGGGCCACTCTCGGCAGCCACCACATTGTCGCAGGGCTGTTTGCTGCTGCATGAACAACCACCTCGCGCGCGTTCGCGGCAGACGAAAGCCGGTGCGGCGCGTCAGTCCGCTTCAGGAAGATAAACTCCAGATCCGGCGCCAGAATGGGTAGATAATCCACCAATGCCTGCTGCACTTTGCCAATCCCGCTAGGGCGCGGCCCGATGTAGCGGCAGTCAACACAGATTTTCGTCATGGAGCGGGAAGGCACTTTTACTCTTGAGGTAAAAAATATGGTGACAATTTCAATGTATTAACGTCTTACACGAAGATATGCTAGGGCCTAATCAGCGTCGAATCAAACCAATTTGGTTTCGTTTGCTTGCCGAGCCCACATTTCAATCCCGAGTGTTAACGCCGCCATGTCACCTGAATCCGCGAAAGCTCCACAATCCGCCCCGTGTATTCGCGCATACGTCGATTCCCCCCGGGCGGCACTACAGCAGAACCCTGATGCGGCGCGGCCAAGGCCTCGTCGATTGACACGATGGCGTCTCGGATCTGCCCCAACAGGGATGGCATGCACTTGATGAACGACAGACAACGAGGTCTGGACCTGGCGCTGCCAACCGATGAGCCTCTGGCTCCGCCTTCCGGGTTGCGGCCGGTTCATCTCGTGTTCCCCGATGCGCGGACGGCCGAGTATCTCGTCGCCGGGTTGCCGCTGGCGGCGCGGCTGATCCATGCGATTGCAACAGGGGCGCAAGGCGCGCCGATCAGTGTGGGCGTTGCCACAGGGCCATGGTTTCCCTCGCGCCGCTGCGTCAGCGAATGCCGCCGGCTCGCTGGTTCAAGCCCCCTGCGGATCGGCGCAGACGGAGCGCCAGACAGCGATGCCCTTGTGGTCGATGCCCTCGATGCGCTTGCGGCCCTCACGCGCAAGGCGCGCGAAACCATGGGCAATCGGGCACCGCGCCCGGGCATGCCTGCGGCAAACCCGGATCAGGCCCTGCGCGAGGCAGACCGCCTGTTCCTGCTCGCAACTGCCAAGCCGCAGGACGGACTGTTCTCGCGCACCTTCAACCGGCCGGTTTCGCGCAGCATCACGCGGCTTGTGTTTCGCTTTGCCTGGATCGAGCCGCTCCACGCAACCGCCGGAACCGCGCTGATTGCCCTGTGCATGCTCATCGCCATGCTGGGCTCGCCAGCGCACGGCGCCCTGATCGGCGCGCTGCTGTTTCAGGCGGCCTCGGTCTTCGACGGGGTGGACGGCGAAATTGCCCGCGCGACCTTCCGCACCTCACCGGCAGGCGCCCGGCTCGATAGCCTGATTGACGCCGCAACCAATCTGGCGTTCGTCGCCGGCCTCTCGGCCAATCTCTGGTTGCGCGGCGATACCATTGCGGCGATCGCGGGTCTTGCCGGCCTCGCCCTGCTCCTGGCGGGCCTCGCACAGATCGGCCGACGCGCGCAGATGCTGGGTGAGCCGATCAACTTCGAAGCGGTCAAGGTTCACCTCCGCCGCAAGCCGACAAGGCGCTGGCTGGTCGATATCCTGATCTGGCTGACCATGCGCGATTTCATCGCCTTCGCCGCCGCGCTGCTGGCGGTGCTGGGCAAGGCGATCTGGGTGCCCTACATCTTCCTGAGCGTCGCGGTGTGCTGGTTCTTCGCCATCACCGTGATCCTAGCCCGGAGTGCCGGACGTCGTTGATCGACGTTTCAGGGCGCTGCCGGTCGTCGGAAAGGTGGGGTAGCGGGAACCGCAAAGCTCTCCTAACTACCTGTAATTAAATGAAATTCTGCACCGCAGCAGAAAATGAGGCCCTACGCAATGGCCCCACTCCCTTTCCGTAAATCGGGTTTGAAGCTTGAACGTGATCCACTTGTGGACCACTCGCTGGGCGGTGCTCCGATACCCCGGCAAGCGAAGGCAGGCAATTTCTAGCCGCTCCGCTGACTGAGTTTCTCCTTGCCTGTTGCGACAATGGACGTCGATTGCCACCTCAATTCCAGTCGTTCCCGCCCTCGGATCGATGGATCGAAATATGTCGGTCATCCGGGCCGACAGAACAGTCTTGGATTGACGTGGTCTGGGACAATTCTGCCAGTCGCCGTCACAAATGTGCACGTCTGGTTTCGCCGAAACTGGACAATCGTGGAGCTGGACACTTCGAAGAACCGGCTGATTTCGGCGTGGAGGCGAAGAGAGGCCAGATTTGAGCGTGCGGAGCACCGTTCTCCTGGTCTTTATCGCTGACTTCCGTGCTGGACTGCCCTTCCGGGGCCGGTTTTCGCGTCATGCGGGCGCAGTACGCCCTTCAAGCCAGGCGAGGCGTTGGAAGTTATAGGCCAGGTTCGCCATGCCGATCTTGATGCGAGCCCGCGCGATTCCGATAGTGCGGACGATCAGGCCCATCCGGTGTTTCTGGCCGGCGAACACATGCTCGACCGCCGAGCGTATGGCGGAGCGTTTGGCATTGGCTCTGGCGATGCGCTCGGGCATCGGCCGGCGTGGCGGCTTTTTCTGATGGATGTGGCTGGTGAACATGCACTTGGCGAGGAACGCCTCGTTCTTCTTCGATCGGTAGGCGGTATCGGCCCATATGGGCGTCGGGCACCCAGTCAAATGGACCGACGTGGCTCCGGTTCCCTTCGCTTTTTCCAACTCGCTGCGTAATTCGGCCGACAGTTCGTCGGTTAGCGGCAAAATGCAGGGTTGGTCAGTGCCTGGATTAGTCCATCCGATAATCGGAACGAGGTTCTCGGGGAACCAGCCCTCTTCATCGTCGCGCTTGGCTATCTGCGGGGAGTAGAAGGACTTCTCCTGGCCAATTCCCTCAACGCGCTCCGAATAGCCGGAGAGATCGTAGACCTGCCCGTGCGTGATAACCCCGTCCTGACGACGGCCGAGCGCCCGGCGAAGGGCTTCGCAGTGTAATCTGCTGTCCCCATCAAGTTCGAACTCGTATTCATCCCAGGCAAAAAGCTGAAGCCCGCGATCAAGGTTTCGCTCTACGCCCTCAACGAACTCGATCACGTCGGCTTCCTCGAGCATGATCTCGCGTGTCTCGATCGCGTCACCTATTCCGCTCGTAATGAGAAGACCTAGGGCACCTTCACCATGGATTTCCGGTGTCACTGCAGCGAACCGTTCGAACACAATGCCCGCCTGCTGCTTGGCCTTTTCAAACTGTTCCTCGTCGACGACTGCCGCCGCGTCCGGCCCCAGTGCCGCAATGGGATTGAGGAGGAATGCCTGCGCACGCTCACCAGCCACGCGCCGACCGGGCATGCGCTTGACCTCGCGCAGTACAGTGCCGACTTCGGGTGAGATCATGATCTGGATGATCCCGTCAGGCGTCGGCAGGTCGTATCGGCCGCGCACCTGGCTCGACTTATCAAATACTTCGAGCCAGTCGGCGGGCGCGCCCTCGAACCACGGCTCGACCTCCACTAGGCCTAGTCCTTCCGAGCGACGCACCGCCATCTGCAGCCGGTCCGGAGTGAGAACCACAGTTCTATAAAGAAAGTCGTCGAGCGAGGCGCCAGCTGCCATGGCCAACTTACGGATTTCTCCCCAGGCCCGGCGTTGCTCGGCTTCGTTCCGTTCCCCTTCCTGACGGCGCGCAAACCGCCGGATGCGCTCGATCAGGTTCCAGACGCTTGGAGTAACGAGTTCAAAACTGCCATCGACTTCGAGCGCTCCACCCTTGAGCCTGGCACCAGACAATGGTCGACGTTCCGCATCTAACCAGCCATCGATTGCGACCGAGAAATCTCGGTCGGTCAATGAGTTCCGGCTGACAATTTTCGGAACTGCCATTGTGAACGACGGAAGGTCAAGTCTCGCAAGCTCTTCTGCGGCCTCCTCGTCCTCTAACAACACGAAAAGCTGGGACCAGTTCAGGCGGTGGCCATCATCTGCCCGCTCTGCCAACCCCTCATCCGCCAACTGTTCGAGAAGCGCCGCCGCCGCCATCGACTTAGGGGTCGGCTCGCTACCAATAGTGATGAGAACACCGCCATGCTCGAGGATAAGTGATCGCATGCCTACTTGGCGGACGCCCTGCTCTGTAGCCTTCCTGCCCCAAATCATGAGCGCAGATACCATGCGCCGCGACGCTCCGCCCAAGCGAAGTTCCTACGGGTGAGTTCAGTTGTAGCTGGGCTGAATCGCGGCGCGTACAGGTATCGACGAGATCGCCGAGAGTGATGCTCATGATGCGCTCAGCCAGATCGCTGACCATATCTTCTCCAACCTGCGCGGATCTAGCAACCTTGCCTTCGCCGCATCGCGCCGAACAGTCGAGGCCCTTGCGGATCGCCTCCGCGAGCGTTCAGAACGAGCCAATGTGCCGGAAGAGTTCTTCCCGCATCACGGCAGCCTGTCAAAGGAGCTCCGCGAGATGCTGGAGACACGCCTCAAGGCTGGCGACCAGCCAACCACCGCGGTAGCGACTACTACGCTAGAGCTCGGCATTGATCTGGGCAGCGTCCAATCGGTTGCCCAAGTGGGTGCACCCAGATCGCTTTCAGGTCTGAAGCAACGCCTGGGTCGGAGCGGCCGTCGCGGTAGCCCGGCGGTACTTCGGATTTATGTCCGCGAAGACCATCTCGATCCGGATTCCGATCCGCTGGACAAGCTATGCGAGAAATATGTCCATCCGCCGTATTCGACCGATTTCGCGATCATGTACCTACCGACCGAGGGCTTGTTCGCCGAGGTGATACGGCGCCCCGGCCTTGCCAGCGAGATCCAGACTAAGCACCGCATCATGATACAGGGCCCCACCACGCTAGCTGCGCTCCTCAGCAGCTTGCAGATGGGCTTTCGCACGCTGGCGATCGAAAAGCGTTCAAGCGAGGTCTGGCAGGTTCTCGGCGCAGCGAAAGCCGAGTTCCTCAAGTACGGGCAAGTCTGGGAGAAGCTCGGCAAGCAGCTCGACACCGCCCGCAAAACCGTCGACGAGGCTGGCAAGCGCACCCGGGCGGTCAACCGTAAGCTGCGCGACGTTGAAACCCTAGAGGGACCCGAAACGCCAGCACTCATCGAACTGGTGCTGGGCGAGGAAGACGACCAGGAGCTTTCGCCGATTTAAGCCAAGGATTTATCAGCCTCCGCTCACATCAGCAGGGTTGTGGTAGACTCATTCGGACGCTGAACATGCAACGGGTTTCAGCGCCCAAAAATAACCTCGCTATGGCAGCACTCGCGGCGACTCCTGTCGGGACGTATGGCAACGTTGGGTTTCAGCGCGAGCGGACTTCTAAACATCTGCGGTGGGATGGTAAAAGTTGGTCGATACCCGAAGCTCAGACGTTACCTGACTTGCCACGCACAGCGACCGGAATTGGGCCGACAGCGGCCTGTCTGCTTTCGGGCGAACACTGACCGAAAGGGGTCTTCGCGCTGCTGCCTTCCGGCGGCGCCCATTCGGCAGTCTAAAGGACCGGCTGTCTGTTGAGATCTGGCTGAAGGCGCCGGACATCTTTTACAGCACGGTCATGCTCTCCGATCAGAGGCTGATGAATGCGTCCACCTCACCGAGAATATCGTATTCGTCATAGCTGTTGATTGCCCCCTGGTTACCGATCGCATCGGACACAGCACGCGGAGAAGTGCTCAGTTGGGCGCGTTCGGCGGGCCTCGGAATCAGACGCTAACCACACGAAAGGTGTCGGCGCCTGTTCAAGCGGGTTCTCACGTCCGAGCTTCGTCGCACATCTCAGCCGCTCCTGGAGCGATGCTTCACAAAGCGAATATCTACCATTGATCCGGATCGGAAGGCAGGGTCCTGGCATTGCCGCCCCTGCATTCGAGCATTACCCAAACGACAACAGCAGGGCCGGCTTCCAAATCGTTCAGGGCTTCTTCCAGTGGTTCGACTTATAGACAGTTTCGGTATCGCCGGCAAAGGAGAAGCTTGCCTTGAGCCACATATTCTCCCCTTTGCCGTCAAACTTCGCTGCCTCATTCAATTTGTTATAGCATCGCGACGATATGTAAGTGTGATAGGGCGCGTCCCGGATATCGGACAGCTTGGCCGAAAAACTCGCCGCTTTCCCTATCCAGATCAGGTCATTATTGTCTCGTATCCCGCTACGAACTGCGTGGACCTCGCCAACGTCAATGCCTACCCCATGGCGGATTTGTATGCCGTTGTTTCGGATTGACTGGAATTTCTTCGCGGCCTGAAGCTGGATGATATTCCGCACTGCCCAATGGATTTCGCGGCCGCAATTCGAGGCGGCGCTATTTTTGCTGTCGCCGATGAAGATACCCATCACCCGGTCGCCATCGAAACTGCGCACAACGCCGCCATGCTTGATGATAAGCCGGGTCGCGCAATCCAGAAAGGCCCGTATGATCTTCGCCGTCGTGCTCCAGGGACAGACTTTCGAGAGCGTCGCCGATCCGGCCAGGTCGGCATAGAGAAAAGCTGCCTCGATCTTCACCGTGCCATCGCGCAACGCGACGTCTGTCGATTCCGGCACAACACGGCCGTCACGACTGTTGAAATTCGTGTCGAAGAGCGCGTCCACGCGGTCCTTTAGAAAGGCGTCGTTCACCGGCATGCTACACACCCCTCGCGATTGCCGATCTCAGCCATTGTGCGGTCCATTGTCGAGCATGTAGCGCCTCAGCTTGTTACAGGCGGGCGCGAGATGGACGGCGGCGTCGGAACCCGGTCTCCAAACATAGGGCACGGTCTGTACGCCGGCATAGTCGCTTGGCAGTTTGAGCTTCTCGTCACGGGGCTCCATCAGGATAGCGCGCTCGCGGCCGAGGCGTCCCATGAACAGGCCAAGCTCGAAAATTACATTGTCACGCGGCGCCGGCCATTCTTGTCCGCGGCTCTCGGTAATATCGTCGCCATGTGCGATGGCGATGGCGAAGTCGGCCTGATCGACCTTCGCCTCGAGATCCACCAGCGTATAGCTTGCAATCTTGAAGACGTCGTCGGTCCAGAGCTCCGTCGTGAAATCACGGTGAAGCGCATCCTGAACCATGCGCGCGATGTCCACGGCCTCACGCGACGAGATTATGAATACGCGAATTTTTTCTCGAAAAGCGCCGATCAACGCGTTGCGCTGCAGCAGTCGCCGGGCGAGCTCCTGAGCGATCGTCCGGTAGATCGCCGGAAAGCGATTACCAAGATCGACGAGCTGCGGCTCGGTCAGTTTCAGCGCGACGACCTCTTCGACCGCTATCACACTCGCGGAACGTACCTGACCCGGTTGGATCGCGGCCATCTCTCCAACATGATCGCCGGGGCCGCGGACGCGTATTTTGCGTCCGTTGACGATGATGTCGCAAGTACCGGCGAGGATCAGATAGACATCACGATCTTCGCCGAGTTGCTGAATAAGCGGCTCGCCTGGCTGAAAGGACACGACCTCGGCTGCAGCCGAAACTGCCGCCGCGAGGTCTGCACATCCCCCAGCAAATTTATGAGTCCGTACGGCTTCGAGCCGGGTCGCATCGTCCGCATAACGATCTGCCAGTGCCATTGTCCGTTCTCCCTATTTATGCTCGGTACGCATTGGGCATTCGCGCATAGTGTTGCAGCAAGGTAGTGCCAGCAAAAGCTTTACGAGCTCGGGAGAATCGCAGCCCATCAGGGCAGTCCAGCCAAGGCTGTCGCAGGCCTCCAGCGGCACACCCAACTCAATGAGTGTCCGAGCCATCTCAAGCTCCTTGTCGGGATGCTCCTCGCAGGTGGCTACGCTTCCTCGAAGCGCCGTCAGGGCCGTCCCATCTTCGCCGGGCGCCTTGGGATCTGCGCCGGCTTTCACAAGCGCACGTGCGATCCCCACGCTGCAGCCGACATGGTTTAAGGCCTCCGTCAGGGCTGCACGCGGGACGGCGGCGAGCGCGTCGCGTTCGGCAAGCTTCCCAAACAGCGCATCGCTCCCGCGCATTGCCGCAGCGCGAACGAGGATTGTGCGCAGCACTTGGCCGTCGATCCTAGCGTCGAGGGGCACTCTGCGGTCGACCAATTCCATCAGCAACTTTTCGGTACCCTCCGACTGGCGATAGCCACGCAGCTTCGATGCCAAGGCGGCTGCAAGCATCGCGGCTGACGGTGAATGGTACTCGAAATGCGCCGCGTCGAGTTCATCGAGTGTCTGGAGGTTGCCGTCCACCCAACGCGCGGTGCCCGTGACGGCGTCGACCGCCTCTTCCAGATCAACAACGGACTGGGGCATACCCGCCATCGTGCCAATATAGTCCGTCACAGTCTTGCTTGTCTTACCTATCCTGACAGTAAGGACCTGCGTCGGATTGTCAGTTGCACCGTAGAAATACTCTTTCCGTAATCCAAAGAAGCGCGCGGCCCTGAATCGATCGAGCAAACGCGCCGCCGCAGCGGGATCTATGTTTGCCTTGTGCCGCCCCGGCAGCAAAACATTGTGGCCGTTATATTCAAGATGGACTTGCCCCGCCGTGCCTTTGGAAGGATCGTCGCCAGTATCGAACTCGACCAAGCCGTCGCCGTGCACCGTCACGCTATAATCGGGGCAACTACCAAAGCACGCGCCACGATGGAGCGTGATTTCGAAATCCGCGTCATCGCGCATCGGAAAAGGAATTGCAGTGTCCGGGGGAATTGGCTGCTTCCGGTAGCTGATGCTGACTCTGCCGATGGCATTCACCGGCTTACCGTCGAATGTCTGCGGATGAAACGTCCAAGTACGAACGAGGGCAAGCGCCGGCGCGGGATCGAGTTTTTGGTAGTTGTCGATCGGCTCGGCGGCGATCACCTGACCGGTCGGGTTCACGGTCACGAGCACGGTGAAGTCGCTGAAGCCGCCGTCCTTCCCCAAGACCGTCGTCTCGCCGGTAAGGCGTTGATCGTCCAGCTTATAGAAGCCTATCGTTGGTGCCGGATCGGCCGCCTCGCATGCGCTAGCAGCAACGATAAACAATAGAATGCCGCACGCCCGTGCACGCTCGAATCGCATGGTTGTCTCCCGGGGGCAAAGCATGACGATGGACGCGCGAAGTGGCAATGCGACCGACTTGCGCGGAGCGAGCTAAGGTGGGGTAAGCCGCCTCAACTATCTTGGGGTTTAGCGGCGGAAGAGTAGCTGATTTGACAGTCAGCTGCTTTGCCTGTCGTCTCATGTCTGCTTCTGTCCACTCGTCATTTGTGAGCCGCCAGTCTGTTACCGGCCCAAATTGCAGTCGATCAATGTAGAGATGCGATAAGCCAATCGGCGATCTGATTGACCTCCAAAGCGGTCAGCCAGTCACCGCCCCTGGAAAGGGCAAAATGGTGGCGCCACTCCGCAGCGAATCCAGGAGATCGGACCACCATTGCGCCATCAGGACCCGCTCCTTCCAATGGGTGCCGCGATGGTAGGCCGCACGCACCTTGTCGCTGTCACCATGGGCCAGCGCTCGCTCGATGGCGTCCGGAGACCACTTGCCTGACTCATTGAGAAGAGTGCTCGCCATCGCACGGAAGCCATGCGCGGTCATTTCGTTGCTAGCATAGCCGAGGCGGCGCAGCGCCGCATTGATGGTGTTCTCCGACATCGGCCGCGTTCGGGATCGCATCGACGGGAAAACGTAGCCCGACGATCCCGTGATCGAGCGGATTTCCTGGAGGATCGCGATCGACTGACGTGAGAGCGGCACGTGATGCGGCTTGCGCATTTTCATCTTTTCGGCCGGGATGGTCCATAGAGCGGTTTCCAGGTCGATCTCATCCCAGCGCGCATGGCGCAGTTCGCCGGGACGCACGAAGACATGCGGCGCAAGTTGCAGCGCCCATTTCGTCATGCCCTGGCCTTCGTAGCCGTCGATTGCCCTGAGCAGGTCGCCGACCTCGTTGGCGTCGGTGACCGCCCCATAGTGGGTCACAGTCGGGGTCATCAGCGCGCCGCGCAAGTCACGTGTGGGGTCTGATCGCAAACGGGCAGTAGCGACGGCATAGCGGAAGACAGCGCTGGCCAATTGCAATGTCCGCCGCGCGCTTTCCAGCTTGCCCCGCTTCTCGATCTTGCGGATCGCCGCGAGAGCATCGATCGGCTCGATCTCGTGGATGGGCATTTTGCCGATCGAATTGTCGAGCAGGCTGAGCAGGTACTCACAGCGCGCAGCGGTAGCCGGTGCCCAGGCTCTGTCACCGTCCCGGCGGCGCTTGCGGCAATATTCACTGGCGATGCTGGTGAAGGTGTTGTCGGCCAGTGCGCCTGCTCTGAGCTTCTCGCGCTGCTTCTCAAGGGAAGGATCCTTGCCGCCTGCCAACAGATCGCGTGCCTCGTCCCGCTTCTTGCGGGCATCGCGCAGGCTGACCTGAGGGTAGGTGCCAAAGCCCAGCTTCTTCTCGACGCCTCCGAAGCGGTACTTCATCCGCCACAGCTTGCCGCCTGATGGCTGGACGAGAACGAACAGGCCCTGCATGTCGCACAGCTTGTAGGCCTTCTGCCGAGGCTTGGCGTTACGAATCGCTATATCTGTCAAAGGCATAGTCGGGGCCTTTCCGTGACGTGGCCCCCAGGTTGGGGGCCAGGAGCATGTTCCGGCCCGATATTTTCGCGAGGTGGCCCCCAAGTTTGAGAGCTGTCCTGAAATTTTACGCGATCCAATGAGCCGGCCAAGGCCAAAAATATCCTAGATTTCAGGGGTTTGTAAAGCTGTCGGGGATGTCTTGAGACTGAGAGCTGGAGCGGGTAGCGGGAATCGAACCCGCATAGCCAGCTTGGAAGGCTGGTGCTTTACCACTAAGCTATACCCGCAGCGCTCTGGCCTCTGCCACGCCGCGCGCCTTCCCGTCAACCGTTCGCCCACTGCCCAAGATGGTGTTCGCCGTGCGCCTTGCCCTGCTCCGCCGCAGTGGCTATTGTTATAAAACATAACCCATCCGGAGAGTGAAGTGCCCGACAATCACGCGCCTGCCTATGTTCCCCCGGCGCTCGAGCGGCTGCTGCGGCCGCGTTCGGTTGCCGTCGTCGGCGCTTCGGACAAGCCGGGCGCGCTCGGCACCACGCTGCTTTCCAATCTCGATGCCAATGGCTTCACTGGCGCGGTCTATCCGATCAATCCCAAGCGCGAAACGCTGGGCGGCCGCGCCTGCCTTCCGGGAATCGAGGCCCTGCCTGAGGGCGTCGATGCCGCGGTCCTCGCCATCCCGCGCGCCGGTGTGCTTGATGCTGTGCGGGCGCTGGCCGCGCGCAAGGTCGGCGGCGTGGTAATCTTCGCCGCCGGATTTGCCGAAGGAGGGCCGGAGGGCCTTGCCGAACAGCACGAGATCGCGCGTATCGCCCACGAAGCGGGCATGGTCGTCGAAGGCCCCAATTGCCTCGGCCTCGTCAACTACGTCGATCGCATCCCGCTCACCTTCGTCGAGACCGAGGCGCGGCCCCCCGCCGGCAAGCGTGCCATCGGCGTCGTCTCGCAATCCGGCGCGATGGCTGCCGTGCTCGGCACCGTGCTGCTCGCGCGCGATTGCGGCGTCTCCTATTCCGTCTCCACCGGCAACGAAGCCGCGAGCGGGGTCGAAGACTATGTCGATTGGCTGATCGATCAGCCCGATACCGATGTCATCGCCATGATCGTCGAGCAGTTCCGCAAGCCCGAGCGATTCCTCGCCGCCGCCGCGCGCGCCGCTGCTGCAGGCAAGCCGATCGTCCTGCTCCACCCCGGCACATCCAGCGCCGCACGCGAATCCGCTGCGACGCACACCGGAGCGATGGCGGGCGATCATGCCCTGATGCGCGCCAAGGTCACCCGCGCCGGGGTGATCATGGCCGAAACCCTCGAAGAGCTGGGCGACATCGCCGAAATCGCGCTGCGCTGCCCCGCGCTGCCTTCGGGCCATACTGCGGTGCTCGGCGAATCCGGTGCGTTCAAGGCGCTAACGCTCGATCTTGCCGAAACGCTCGGCCTGCCGCTGGCTCCGCTGCACGATGCGGATTCGCCTGCCCTGCGCGCTGCGCTGCCGCCTTTCGTCCCTGTCAGCAATCCGCTCGATATCACCGCACAAGGGCTCTCCGAACCGGCGATCTACACGCGCTGCCTCGATGCCTTGCTCGAAGATCCGCGCGTCGGCACCGTGCTGGCGGGGATCATCCAGGCCGAACCCGTCACGTGCACCATCAAGTTCCCGCCGATCCTCGCCGCCGCGACGGCCCGCCCGCTCACCAAGCCGCTGATTTTCGCCGGCCTCGATGAAGGCGCCGCCGTCCCGGCCGAGCGCATCGCCCAGCTGCGCGCTGCCGGCGTCCCCTGGTTCCCCACCACCGAACGCGCGCTGCGAGCGATCACGCGCCTTACGCAGTGGTCCGCGCGGGATGTGACGATCAACGCGGAGGCGCCGCTGCCTGTCCCCGGCCTTGCCAATCATGCCGGCGTGATCCCCGAATATCAGGCCAAGGCGCTGCTCGGCCCGCTCGGCATTCCCTTCCCGGCGGGGACTTTCGCCGCCAGCGCCGATGCCGCGGTCGCGGCGGCGGATGCGCTTGGCTATCCCGTCGCGATGAAGGCGCAGGCCGCCGCGCTCAGCCACAAGAGCGATGCCGGCGGCGTGATCCTGAACCTTTCAGACGCTACCGCCGTCCGCGCTGCGTGGGATCGGATGCACGCCAGCGTCGCGGCCTGGTCCGCCGCGATCACCCTCGATGGCGTGCTGATCGAGGCGATGGGCGCGCGCGGAGTTGAAATGATCGTCGGCGCGAAGAACGATCCCGAATGGGGGCCCGTGCTCCTCGCCGGTTTCGGCGGCGTCACGGCTGAAATCCTTGGCGACGTGCGTCTCCTCGCCGCAGACATGACAGCGCAAGCGGTCGAGGCCGAACTGATGAAGCTCAAGAGCGCCGCAATCCTTGCGGGCTACCGCGGCGCGCCTGCGCTCGATGTTCCCGCGCTTGCGCAGCTCATCGTCGCGCTTGGCCGGATACTGCGCGCCGAACCGCGCATCCGCGAGGTCGATCTCAATCCGGTGATCCTGCATCCCCTGGGGCAGGGCGTCGTCGCGCTCGATGCCCTGATGCTGGTGGAAGGGTAAAAACCCCTCCGACCCCGGCTGCGCCGGGGCCACCTCCCCATTTGCCCTGCGGGAAAATGGAGAGGATTTCCTTATTCCTCCCCATTTTTGCGAAGCACAAATGGGGAGGTGGCAGCCCGAAGGGCTGACGGAGGGGCAAAAGCGTCAATGCACCTGCATCGCCATCCCTTCGGCGCTGCGCAGCAGGTCTTCCGCCACCGCATCCCTTGGCCGCAGCCGCAGCGATTCCTCCGCCGCTGCCCGCGCGCCTGCCGCATCGCCTGATGCCAGCAGCGCCGCAGCGACATCGCGCCGCACCGGATACCAGAACGCGGGCGGGTCGGAAAACTGCATGAAATCCTTCGTTTCCTCGATCTCCGCCGCCGCGGTGAAGGCCTTCACCGCGTCCTTCGGGCGCGCCTCGGCCATGGCGATGCGGCCTTCGAGGACGCCGCGGATAATGCCCAGCATCTGCTCCGGCGCACGGTGGTCGCGGTCGATCTTGCCGTCCTTGCCTTTCTCCGCCACCGCAGCCGGAATTGCGGCCAGCTCCGCCTTGGCCCCGGCCAGATCGCGCAGCCACACCATGGCCTCGCCACGCGCATAGTGCCGCGCTGCCTTGAGGTAGGGCAGTTTCGGTTCGGCCAGCGCCAGTACAGCCGCCGGATCATCGAAGCGGGCCATCGCAAAGTAGCCCGCCGCCGCCAGCATCTGCGAAAACGGCTCGGCCTTCTCGCGCTCGGCTGAGCGCTCTACCAGCGGCCGCGCCAGATTGAGCGCTGTGCGCGCGTCGCCCGCCATCATCGCGCCGCCAAGCCCGAAGATCACGTTGTGCGCGTGATAGGGCAGGTCCCACACCCCCTTGGGTTCGGGCAGGCCCAACCGCTTGGCATTGGCCTTGCCGATCTCCACCGCGCGCCAGTTGGTGTCCGCGGCATCCTGATAGCGCCCGACCCAGAAATACGTGTGACTGGGCATATGGACGAGATGGCTGGCATTGGGCGCAAGCCTCGCCAGCTTGTCAGCATAGCGCTCGGCCTTGGCCGGCTCGCCAGCGACTTCGGTGGCGTGGATGTAGAAGTGGATCGCCGGTGTGTGCTCGGGCGCGCGCTTAAGCACTCGCTCCAGCAGCACAATCGCCGCGTCGATCGCCTTGTGATCGAAATCGTCGGCGTCCTCCACAAATGCGGAGACCATCAGCGCGTCTGCCGTCAGCACCGCGATCTCGTTGTCATCGGGGTAGCGCGCCGCCACTTTCTGCATCGCTGCGGCATAGGCCACATCCCGAGCCTGGACGTCCTTGCCCGGCAGATAGCGCAGGATCAGCGCATCGATCAGGTCCCGCTCACGCGCAGTGCCGGTTTTCGCCGCCAGCACCTTGGCCTTGCGGACCATCTCCAGCAGCGGCGCGCGCTCCTTGGGTTCGCTGCCGTAATTGATCGTCGGCCCGGAAACGAGCGCCTCGCCCCACAGGCACATCGCGCAGGCAGGATCGAGCCGCACCGCCTCGCCCATCGCCGCAATCGCCGCCTTGTGCGCAAAGGCCGCACCCAGTTCGAGGCCATTGGAAAAGAACGCCTGCGCCTGGGGCACCGCGGTCGTCACGGCAAAGCCGCCGTTACCATAGCCAGTCAGCAGCGTCGGCACCTTGGGCACGGCGTTGTCGTCATGCGAATGCCCGCCCGCGGCGTGATCGGCGTGTCCTTGATCCGCCGCCTTGGCCGCGCCCTCGGCGGTCTGCGCCTCGCTCAGCGGCTTGCCGGTGGAGGGCGCCTGCATGTCGTTGCCCGCCATATCGTGGCCGACTTGCGCCTGTACCGGAACCGAGAGCCCCAACATGGCCGCCCCGATGATCGATTGGATTACAGCCTTGCTCAACAACTTGCCTCCCCCTTGCACGCGGGGAGGCTGGCACGTGCGACGGCGTCTGGCAATCCGCGCGTTGCCCGTCAGCGCGGCGCTGCGGTCTTTTCCGCCTCGGCAATCGCGGCGCGGGTGATCGGCTCCATTACCGCATAGCCTTTGGCGTTGGGATGGATGCCATCGGGCGCGATATCGGGGTTCATGCCGCCCTCGGCATTGGCCAGCGCGCCGTGGTAATCGGCATAGACCGCACCCCGTGCCCGAGCGAGTTCGCGCAGCCACGCGTTGAGCATGATGACCTGCCGGGCCGGGCTCAGCGCCGGCTTCCACGGGAACTTCGCTGCTGGCAGGATGCTGCCCAGCACCACGCCAATGCCGTTCGCCCGCGCGATGTCGACCATCGCCATCACGTGGTTCTTGTACATCTCCGGGCTGTTCGGCCCGGTGTTTCCGGCAAGGTCATTGGTGCCGATCATGATGTGCACCACGCGCGGGCGCAGCCGCACCACGTCCTGATAGAACCGCACGAGGATCTGCGGGCTGGTCTGCCCGCTGATCCCGCGCCCGATCGCGCCGCCTGCAAACAGCGCAGGCGCGAGCGGCACCCAGTTCTCGGTGATCGAATCGCCGATGAACACTACGCGCGGCGGTGCGGCGAGCTGCTTGTCCGCCTCGGCGTACTTGCATTCCCACGCCCAGTCGTTGGCCTTCACGTAAGGATGGCCGAACCACAGGCCGGTCTGGTCGGTACAGGGCTTCTCCAGCATCCCGTCGCCCGGCGCGGTGACGGGCGGGGAGGGCGGGGGGAAGGCGGGTGCAGGGGCGGTTTGCGCCGACACCGGGGCCGCCCACAATGCCAGCGCGGCTGCCGCTCCCGCCATGATCCCCTGGCGCATCAGATGATGCCCACGGCCTTGCCGGCGCGTTCGAACATGCCCGTGATGATCTCCACCTGCTCGGCGGTGTGTTCGGCGCAGAGCGAGCAGCGCAGCAGGGTCATCCCGGCCGGCGTTGCCGGCGGCCGGGCGAGGTTCACGTAAAGGCCTTCGTGCAGCAGCGCTTCCCACATCATCGCCCCGCGCTCGAGATCGGGCATGATCACCGCGATGATCGCGCTCTGCGGCTCCGCCGTGCCCAGCTTGAAGCCGAGCTTCGTCAGCGCCCCATGCAGGGTGCGCGAGTTTTCCCACAAGTGCGCGCGCTTGTTGCCGGCATGCATCAGCTTGCGGATCGAGGTTGCGGCGGTCGCCACCACGCTCGGCGGCAGGCTCGCGGTGAACACGTAAGGGCGGCACACCAGCCGCATGATCTCGAACTTCGGGTGGTTGGAAACACAGAAGCCGCCCACCGTGCCGACCGACTTGGAGAACGTGCCGATCACGAAATCGACATCCTCGAGCACACCCTGGTCCTCGGCCACGCCGCGCCCGTTCGGCCCGATGAAGCCCATCGAGTGGGCTTCATCCACCAGCACCATCGCGCCGTTTTCCTTGGCGATGCGGATCATCTCTTTCAGCGGCGCGATATCGCCCAGCATCGAATAGACGCCCTCAAGCACGACCAGCTTGCCCGCGCCTGCGGGAATGCGCTTCAGGCGCTTTTCCATCGCCTCGATGTCGTTGTGCTTGAAGGGCACGACTTCCGCGTCGCCCATCTTGCAGCCGTCCCAGATCGAGGCGTGGCTGTCGATGTCCAGAACGATGTAATCGCCCTTGCCCGCGATCGTGCTGATGATGCCGAGGTTGGCCTGGTATCCGGTCGAGAACACCATGGCATGGTCCATGCCGTAGAATTCCTTCAGCGCCTCCTCGCACGCGCGGTGGCCCGCATACGTGCCGTTGAGCACGCGGCTGCCGGTGGTGCCGCTGCCGAAATCGTCGAGTGCCTGCTTGCCCGCCGCGATCACGTCGGGATCGAAGGTCATGCCCATGTAGTTGTAGGTGCCGAGCAGGATCGTCTCGCGCCCGTTGCAGATCGCGGTGGTGGGCGAAAGCACCTTCTCCATCACGAGGCTGAACGGATCGGTCACGCCCGTCGCCAGCAACGAACGGCGCGTTTCGATCAGCGGATCGAACTTCGAGAAGAGGTCGGTCCGGGGCATTTCAGGCGGGGTCATGTCGTTCATGGCTTCAGCCCTGCAGGGTTTTCACGGCATCGATCAGCTGGCCGTAGGTTTCGATCTCGGCCTGCTGGTTCATGCTGATGATGATATCAAACTCGTCCTCGATGGCGGCGACGAAGTCCATCACGGTGAGGCTGTCCCACTCGAGATCCCCGGCAAACGAGGTGGTTTCATCGATTGCGATCGCGTTCTTGTTGAACGGTTCGATCACTTCGGCAATGCGGGCGGCGATAGCGGCGCGATCCATGTTTCGTGTTCTCCGGCTTTGAGGCGCCCTTGCCCCAAGATTAAGGCTGAAAAGCGGCCAGCGGCATCGCTTGTCAAGCGCAAGGATAGTGTGGCAACCTGTCACCAACGTGCAACAGCGCGTTGCCTTGCGGGGGGAGAGCTCAACTGGCCGATCCGAACCACCCTGTCGATTCTCGGCCGGAACCAACGAAGGTGAGCCCTTCGCCGCTTTCCCCTTCGGGCTATTCGAACCATGCGATCCATCTCGTGCGGACCGCCCAGACGCTGAATCTGACGCTGAGCCAGATGGCTGATTCCAAGGCCTCGATCCTGATGGGGGCAACCTTCGTTGTCTTCACCATCACCATGGGGCAAGCGAAAAACGGCCAACTGCCCGCAGCATTGCTCGTGCTCGCGGCCTTCGCCTTCGCCTCGGCGATGTGCGCAGTCATGGCGGTGCTTCCCTCGATCGGCCGCCCTTCGTCGTCCGGCGCGGTCCATACCCGCCCCAACAAGCTGTTCTTCGGCACGTTCACCGCGATGGACGAGGACGAATGGACCGAGAGCATCCTTGCCGATCTGCGTGCGGACGAAACCGTGTTCCGCACCATGCTCCATGACATGTACCAGAACGGCCAGGTCCTCCAGCACAAGAAGTACCGCTTCCTCGGCCTTGCCTACCGCCTGTTCATGCTTGGCCTGACGCTGACCGTGGTGGTCTTTGCCATCGAACACGTGATGGCCAGAGGCTGAGTGCTCACACCAGCGCGCGCACTGCCATCATGAACGGCCCGATCGAGACCGGCTTGGCGAGATAGCCTTCCGCCCCCGCCTCGCGGATGCGTTCCTCGTCGCCCTTGCCGGCATAGGCGGTCACCGCCAGCACCGGGATCGGCCTCAGTTCGG
This sequence comes from Novosphingobium sp., assembly GCF_965228995.1. Classification (GTDB taxonomy): domain Bacteria; phylum Pseudomonadota; class Alphaproteobacteria; order Sphingomonadales; family Sphingomonadaceae; genus Novosphingobium. The sequence goes on from NZ_OZ245852.1 coordinate 1,040,549, forward strand.
GATCGCCCTTCAGGGCCTCGATCAGCTCCAGCCCCGAAATGTTGGGCAGCTGGATATCCATGATGATCAGGTTCGGCACGAATTCTCTTGCGCGGACAAGCACATCGCGCCCATCGGCGAGCGGCTCGACAGCAAAGCCGCCTGCTTTCAGCACATCGCAGAAGAGCTTTCGGTTGAGGTCGTTGTCCTCGACAACCAGTATTCTTTTTGCCACTGAGCCCCGATATCCTCATACCCACCCAGATGCTTGCCTACTCACCCCGGAAGGCCCTGACAATCGCCCGCGCATCCGCCTCCCTTCCTGATCCTGCCGCCACTGCGCTGCAGGCGCTGGGCTGGGTGCTGGGCGATGCGCCGCGGGCCGAACGGTTCCTCGCGCTCACCGGGCTCACCCCCGATGAACTGCGCGCCGGGCTCGGCGATGCGGCCGTGCAGGGCGCGGTGCTCGAGTTTCTCTGCGGGCATGAGGCGGATCTGATTGCAGCGGCAGAAGCGCTGGGCCTCGCCCCGGCCGATCTGGCTGCCGCCCGGGAGAAATTGTGATGACGAAACCGCTGGTGATCAGCGATTGCGACGAAGTGCTGCTGCACATGGTCGCGCCTTACAAGGATTGGCTGGGCGAACAGCACGGCATCGATTTCGTGATGGAAAACAGCGATTTCGGCAAGGCCATGCGCTATGCCGGCACCGGCGATGCCGTCCCCCCGGCGGAGATATGGCGCCTGCTCGGCCTGTTCTTCGATACCGAGATGCACCGCCAGCCGGCGATTCCCGGCGCGGTCGAGGGCATCAATGCGCTTGCGCAGCATGCCGATGTCGTCATCCTCACGAATCTCAACGATGATCGCCGCGAGGCCCGCGCCCGCCAGTTGCGCGATGTCGGCATCACGGCGCGCGTCTTTACCAACCAGGGCCCCAAAGGCCCGGCGCTCAAGGCCATTCTCGATGAATACCAGCCCAGCCGCGCGGTGTTCATCGATGATCTGCCGCAGCACCACGGCTCGGTCATGGACATCGCCCCGCATGTCAGCCGGCTGCACCTTTGCGGTGAGCCGATGATCGCGCGCCACATCGATTGCGCGCATGTAAAGGGCCATGCTCATGCCCGTATCGACGAATGGGAGCATGCGCTGCCCTGGCTTATGGACCGCATAAACGGAGTCAACGATGACCTATAATGCCGCTGCCAAGCTGGCCGAACTCGGCCTTTCGCTGCCCGCTCCCGCTGCCCCGGTCGCCGCTTATGTCCCCACGGTCGAGGCTGGCGGTTTCCTCTATGTCTCGGGCCAGGTCTCGTTCGTCGATGGCGCGCTGGTCAAGGGCCGGCTGGGCGAGGATCTCTCGGTCGAGCAGGGCTTCGCTGCCGCGCGCGGTTGCGGGCTGATGCTGCTCGCCCAGGCCGAGGCTGCGCTGGGCTCGCTGGACCGGATCGTCCGTGTCGTGAAGCTCGGTGCGTTCGTCGCCTGCACCCCGGAATTCACCGATCAGCCCAAGGTCGCCAATGGCGCCTCGGAGCTCATGGTTGCGATGTTCGGCGATGCCGGCAAGCACAGCCGCAGCGCCGTCGGCGTGCCTTCGCTCCCCCTCGGCTGCGCAGTGGAAATCGATGCTGTATTTGCTGTCCTTCCTGCTTGATCGCCTGCTGACACCGCCTCCGCAGGCGGAGAAGGTGGCCTGGCTCAAGGGCGTGACCTATGCGCACCGCGGCCTTCACGGTCCCGGGCCCAATGGGACGACTCTGCCTGAAAACGCCATGTCTGCGTTCGCCGCTGCGATCGAGGCCGGGCTTGGCATCGAATGCGATGTCCAGCGCAGCAGCGATGGGCAGGCCATGGTCTTCCATGATTGGGAGCTCGATCGGTTGACGGCGGAAACCGGCCTCTTGATCGAACGCAGCGCGGCCAAGCTTGCGCAGATCCACATCGTCGGCAACGATGAAGACACGATCCCGAGCCTGCGCCAGCTGCTCGATCTCGTGGCCGGACGCGTACCCCTGCTGATCGAGGTCAAGACGCGGCCCTCCACGCGCATCCCCGCGATCTGCCTTGCGGTGCGCCGGATGCTGGAAGGCTATCTCGGACCTGTCGCAGTGATGAGCTTCGATCCGCGCGTTCCCCGCTGGTTCGCGCGCCATTCCTCGCACATCGTGCGCGGTCTGGTGATGTCGGAAGAAGGCAGCCGCACACTGTTCGCGCGCACGCAGCGCCACATGATGCTGTGGCGCGCGCAGCCCGATTTCCTCGCCTACGATATTTCGGACATGCCGAGCCGCTTTGCCGGCGCGCAGCGCCGCCGGGGCTTCCCGGTGCTCACGTGGACGGTCAACACGCCCGATCTCATGGAACGCGCACTGCGGCACGGCGATGGTCCGATCGCGGAAGGAGCGGGGCTGAGCAGGGCCGCCCGCCCGTGAGCATCACTGCGCGCGTCCACCACGCTGTCGGCGAAATCCCTTCCGCCGAATGGGACACACTGGCAGGGCAAGGCAATCCCTTCACCACCCACGCCTTCCTCACGCTGCTGGAAGAATCCGGCAGTGTCGGCGGGCGCAGCGGCTGGTCCCCCCTCCCGCTCGTGATCGAGGATGCCGCCGGCGTCGCAGCCGCCGCGCTCCCGGCCTATCTCAAGGGCCACAGCCAGGGCGAATACGTGTTCGATCACAGTTGGGCCGATGCCTGGCACCGTGCGGGCGGGCAGTACTATCCCAAGCTCCAGATCAGCGTGCCCTTCACCCCCGCCACGGGTCCGCGCCTGCTCACCGGCGATCACCCGGCGCTTGGCGTGCCCTTGCTCAAGGTGGCCGAACAGATCTGCGAGCAGAACAAGCTCTCCTCGGCCCACGCCACCTTCATCGAACCCGCGCAGCTTCCCCTGTTCGAGGAAGCCGGCTGGCTGCTGCGCACCGATACCCAGTTCCACTGGGACAACGAAGGCTACGCCAGCTTCGACGATTTCCTCGGCGTTCTCTCCTCCGAAAAGCGCAAGAACCTGCGCAAGGAGCGCGCGAAAGCGCAGGACGGCGTCGAGATCCGCGCGCTGACCGGTGAGGCGATCCTGCCCGAACACTGGGACGCCTTCTGGATATTCTATCAGGACACCGGCGCGCGCAAATGGGGCCAGCCCTACCTCACGCGTGAGGCTTTTACCCTGATGGGCGAACGCATGGCGGACCGCATCCTGCTGGTCATGGCTTTCATCGGGGAACAGCCGGTGGCCGGCGCGCTCAATTTCATCGGCAGCGAAGCGCTCTACGGGCGCTATTGGGGCGCCGTGGTCGACAAGCCCTTCCTGCATTTCGAACTGTGCTATTATCAGGCGATCGACGCTGCCATCGCGCTGGGGTTGAAGCGCGTCGAGGCGGGCGCGCAAGGGCAACACAAACTCGCGCGCGGCTACAAACCGGTGCCGACCTGGTCCGCGCATTACATCACAGACCCCAATTTCCGCAGCGCCGTCGCCGATTTCCTCGAACGCGAACGCCGCGGCGTGGCGCAGGAGCAGATGTGGCTCGGCGAACGCACCCCGTTCCGGAAGGGTTAGCGCCATTGCGCCTGTAAAGAAATGTCCTTATGTTGAGGACAAGTCATCAGGAGGCGCAGATGGGCAAGGAAATGACGCTCAATGTCAGGGTCAGCGGCGCACTGGGCGATTTCGTCTCTGCCAACGTTGACGATGATGGCGCCTTCGAGAACGTGAGCGAATATGTCCGCCACCTTATCCGGCAGGATATGGAAAAGGCAGAGCAGGAGCGCTTCGAGAAGTTGAAGGCAGAACTTGCGATTGCCTTCTCGGCGCCGGCCTCAAGCTATCGTACAGTAACAGCGGATGACATCATTGCCCGCCATCGTGCTCGCACCAGGCAGTGATGTCCTACCAGATTCAGCAGGTTGCAGAAGAGCGGCTGGCTGAGATTTACGCCTACACGCTGGATCAATGGGGCGATCAGCAGGCCGAGCGATATTTGCGCGGACTGTTCGAAAGGTTTGAGGCAATTGCGGCACGGTTGGTCCCGTGGCGCCCCATTCCGGGCGCGTTTGGCCAACCTGGCTATTTCTGTCGTTACGAAAGCCATTTCATCTACTGGCGGTTGCTGGACGATGAGACAGTCGGCATCGTCACGGTGCTTCACGCCCGGATGCATCAACTATCGCGCTTCCGCGACGAATTCGCCTGAAGTTTAAGGCCTGGCCTCAAGCCGCGCGGATATCGGTCCGCATCATGCGCAGCCATTCGCGCGCGCGGCGCTGGGCTTCGGCGATTTCGCGCGCGGTCATGTCGTCGGAAACTTCGGCGCGGCAGATAGCGGCTTCCTCGTGTCCGCCCACTGCGGCGAGGTTAAACCACTTGTGCGCCTCGATCAGGTCGCAGGGCGCGCCGTGGCTGCCGGTCGAAAAGGCAACGCCAAGGTCGAACAGCGCGTCCATATCGCCCGCCGCCGCCGCCGCGAGGCAGGTTGCAACCAGGGTGTCGGTTGCAATGCTGTCGACGTCACTGGTGGAAGCTTCGGTCTCGGAGACCAGCTTGATCCAAGTCTGTGCCATTAACTCTTCCCCTGTCCCTTCGGCCCCCGGTCAGGCTGGCCCGCTGCAGCACAAAGTCACCAAACTTGGTCAACAAGTGGTTAACGACGCAAAAAAGACCCCACACGAAGGGGCTGGGTACAACTTGGGATTGCCCCTGAGGAAAACCTTGTGCGGATTCCGCCACTTGCCTATAGGCCCGCCAAACCGGGAGCCATGATCGCCCGCCCGTGGGCGAAGCGGCGCCTAAGGGTCGCAAGAGCAGCAGCTTGGAGGGCCGGATGGCTGGGGTTTTGAGTGACGAGATCGACGTTCTGGCCAAAGCCCGCCGGGCCATGCCAGGCGATTATCTGCCTTCCGATGGCGAACCTTACATGTGCGAAGCGCAGCAGGACTATTTCCGCCGCCTGCTGCTCGAATGGAAGAAGTCGATCCTGTCCGCTTCGGCCGGCACGCTCTCCGCGCTGCAGGATGGTCCGATCCGCGAACCCGATCTCAACGATCGCGCGTCGAGCGAGACGGAGTGGGGCATCGAACTGCGCACGCGCGATCGGCAGCGCAAGCTGATCGCCAAGATCGATTCTGCAATGCGCCGCATCGATGAAGGCGAATATGGTTACTGCGAAGTCACGGGTGAACCGATCGGGCTTGGCCGTCTGATCGCCCGTCCGATCGCCACGATGACGGTCGAGGCGCAGGAAGCCCACGAACGGCGCGAGAAAATCTCCCGCGACATGTAAGGTTCGGCCCCGCGAAAGGCTTTGCCTGCAGACTGTCCCGCTCCGGCACAGCCTGCGCAAATGTCCGTTAACAGCGTACCGGTTTAAGGTTTCGTTAGGCAGCCTCGCTTAGCAAATCGCTAGAAAGTTCTGTGAATTTTCTTCGTAGCGTTCAGCCCGGATCCACCGGCTGATCGCGGAGACCTTCTTCGGCAGATGAGACGGAAACCGGGCGTGACTGAACTCGATCATCGGCAGGTTGGGCGTGACAGCCTCTTTCTCATGGCAGACGTGCGTCTTGCCGGGGCGGGGGACGAGCACCGGGTCAAGGTGCGCAACCTTTCGGGCGGCGGGATGATGGCCGAAGGGCACGTCAAGGTCACTCGCGGCGCCAAGCTCGAAATCAATCTGCGCAATATCGGCTGGGTTGAAGGCGTCGTCGCCTGGATCCAGGAAAACCGCTTCGGCATCGCTTTCGTCGAAGAAATCGATCCCAAGCTCGCGCGCGAGCCGCTTGCAACCAAGGCGTCCGAAATGCCGCGCTTCGTCAAGCCCGTCCTCGCCGCGGTCGATCCGGCACGCCTGCGCAAGATCTGATCTTGCAAAAAATCTGATGATTCTTGCTGGTCTGCCGCCCTTCCGGCGCTGACCCGCGCGGCCACGCGTGCTAGCACCGCCGGTAATGGTGCGCGTTCCCGATCTTTCCGTGCCCCGCCGCGCTTTGGTTGCTGCCCTCGGCCTTGCCGGGATCGGTGCGCTGCTTCTCGGCGTCTCGGCATGCGGGCGGCGCAGCGAGGGGCCCTTGCCGGTAGCCCTGATCGGTGATCGCAGCGCGCTCGGTCCCAGTGGCGTGCGCCTCTCGCCTGCCGCGCGCACGCTGCGCGGCGCCACGGTCGAAGGGCTCGTCGCCTTCGATGCCGAAGGGCACATCGTCCCCGCCATTGCCGATCGCTGGATCATCACCGACGATGGCCAGAGCTACATCTTCCGCCTGCGCGACGGGACCTGGCCCGGCGGATCGCGGATCACGGCCGAAACCGCCGTCGCCGCGCTGCGGGGGGCGCTCGCCCAGCTCAAGGGCACAGCGCTAGGGCTCGATCTTGCCTCGATCGAGCAAGTCCGCGTGATGGCCGACCGGGTGATCGAGATCGATCTCGTTGCCCCAGTCCCCGATCTGCTCACGCTGCTCGCCCAGCCCGAACTTGGCCTGCCCAATGCCCACCGCGGCGCCGGCCCGATGGGGCTTGCCCGGCGCGGCGACAAGACCGTGCTCTCGCTGATCCCGCCGGAAAAGCGCGGCCTCACGCCCGAAGAAGGCTTCGCCAGCCACGCGCGCAACCTCGTGGTCGAGTTCCTCCCCGCGAACAAGGCGGTCGGCCGCTTCAACGATGGTTCTGCCGATCTCGTGCTCGGCGGAAGGATCGATTCGCTCCCGCTGGCCGAGGAAACCAGTCTGGCGCGCGGCAACGTGCAGCTCGATCCGGTCATCGGCATGTTCGGCCTCCTCGTCGATAACGACAGCGGCTTCCTCGCCGATGCGCCGAACCGCGAAGCCCTCGCGCTTGCCATCGATCGCGATGCCATCATCGGCGCGTTCAACATCGGCGGCTGGGAACCGACCACCCGCGTGGTCTCCGCCGGGGTCGAAGGCGATGCCGGCACCGTGGGTGAACGCTGGGTCGGCGTCGCGCTCGAACAGCGCCGCGCCCTCGCGGCAGAGCGTGTCACCCACTACATGGCCGCAGGCAAGCCCGCCCCGCTCCTGCGCATCGCCGCGCCAAACGGACCGGGCACGCGCCGCGTGATCGATCTGATCGCGTCCGATTTCAAGGCCATCGGCATTGTCACGGTGCAAGTCGCCGAAGACAAACCGGCAGACCTGCGCCTGATCGACACGACCGCGCGCTATGGCCGCGCCTCATGGTTCCTCAATCAGCTGGCCTGCTCGGTCCACAAGCCCGCCTGCCTCGCCGCAGGCGATACGCTGCTGGCCCAGGCCCGGCAGACCACCGACATGCGCGAACGCGCCCGCCTGCTGGGTGAGGCCGAGGCCGAGATGACCTCGGCCAACGCCTATATCCCGATTGCCCGGCCCTTGCGCTGGTCGCTGGTGCGCTCCGGCGTCACCGGTTTCGCGCTCAATCCCTGGGGCTGGCACCCGCTGCCGCCGCTGGCAGCGCTGCCGAAGTAATCGCCGCGCTCAAAAATCGATCGCGATCCCGTTCTTCTCCCAGTCGCCAAAGCGCGTGGGATCGAGCCCGTCGGGATCGTCGCGCTGTTCGGCTGGCGCCGGCGCAGGGGCGGGTTCGTTGGTCCAGTGCGCTGGCCGGGTAAAGCCTGCGGGGCGCTGGGTCGCGCGGGAAATCGGCTTGTCCATCCGGGCTGTCTGCCGGGGTCTGCTCGCAAGCGCAATTGCCAAGATGGGCACCACGCGCGATAGGCTGGCCAATGGCCCGTTCTTCCCAAGCCGCCGAAGAGGATATCCCCGGCGTCCCCGCCCGCCGCGCCGCGCTGCGCCTGCTCGATGCCGTGCTGCGCCGGGGTGATCCGCTCGATCAGGCCGCCCCGCCTGTCCTGCGCGCGATCGAGCGCGGGGATGATCGCGCGCTCGCCCTCGCCATTGCGCAAGAAGCCTTGCGCTGGCTGCCCGATTTCGACCGGCTGATCGATGGCGCCACTCGCCAGATTCTCCCCGAAGACGCCAAGGCGCGCAGCGTGTTGCGGCTCATGCTCGCGCAGGCGCTGCGCCTTGGCCTGCCGCCGCATGCGGTGATTGCCACCGGCCTGCCGCTGCTCGTGGGCGGACCGCGCCGCCTTGCGCACGGGGTGTTCTCCGCCGTGCTGCGCGGAGATGGCCTGCCCGCCACGCCCACGCTTCCCGCCGCCACGCTCGAACGCTGGACCAGCGCCTGGCCCGCCCGTGTCGATGCCATCGCTGCCGGCCTTGCCGTCCCGCCGCCGCTCGATCTCTCCCTGCGCGATCCCGCGCGCACCGCCGAATGGGCGACACGCCTTGGCGGCATCTCGCTCGCGCCCGGCCACGTGCGCCTCGCCCGTGCGGGCGCGATCGAGGCCATCGAAGGCTTTGCCGAAGGCGCCTGGTGGGTGCAGGACCTCGCTGCTACCATCCCCGCCAGCCTGCTCGGGCCCGGCGAGGGGCGCCGCGTCCTCGATCTCTGCGCCGCGCCCGGCGGCAAGACGATGCAGCTCGCCGCCGCCGGCTGGCAGGTCACTGCGCTCGACAAGTCCGCCCGCCGCCTCGAACGCCTGCGCGAAAACGTCGCCCGCGTCGGGCTTGAAGCTGAAGTCGAAATCGTCGCTGCCGATGCCATGCAGTGGCGCCCCCCGGCGGAGCTGTTCGACGCCGTCCTCATCGACGCGCCCTGCAGCGCCACCGGCACCTGCCGCCGCCATCCGGACGTGCTCCACCGCAGAATCGACCAGACCGGCCTCGAGGACCTCCAGCGCGGGCTGCTCGAACGCGCCTCGGGCGCGATCCGCGCTGGCGGCCGTCTCGTCTATGCGGTCTGCTCGCTTGAGCCGGGCGAGGGCGAGGCGCAGGCCGAATGGGTCAAGGCCCTCGGCCGCGTCGCCGTCACGCCGGACCAGCTTCCCGCCGGCCTGACCCCTACGGCCGAAGGCTGGTTCCGCAGCGATCCCGGCATGCTTGCCGAACACGGCGGCATCGACGGCTTCTTCGCCGCGATGTGGGAGAAGTAGAAAATAGGGACAGTCCCTATTCTTCTCCCAGGGCCCAATTCCTTGTCCCTCGTCATTCCCGCGAAGGCGGGAATCCAGAGCGGCCAGGCGCCACGCCGGTGCTGGACCTTACCCCTTCACACGTGCCGCAAAGCTCTTGCGCAGCTTCTGCAGCTTGGGCGGGATCACCGCGAGGCAATAGGGATTGCGCTGGCCTTCGCCCTGCCAGTATTCCTGATGGTAATCTTCCGCCGGATACCAGGTGGCCGGCCCTTCGATCGTCGTCACCACCGGCTTCGGGCTCGCCGCAGCGGCGCGCGCAATCGCCGCTTCCATCGCTTCGCGCTGCTCGTCATCGGTCGGAAACAGCGCTGAGCGGTATTGCGTGCCGACGTCATTGCCCTGCCGGTTCAGCGTCGTCGGATCATGCGTCGCGAAATGGATATCGAGCAGATCGTCGAGCGACAGCAGCGCGGGATCATACGTCACGCGGATCGCTTCGGCATGCCCGGTCGTCCCGCTGCACACCTGCTTGTAGGTCGGATCGGGCACGCTGCCGCCGATATAGCCGCTTTCCACGTCGGTCACGCCTGTCACGTCGCGGAACACCGCTTCGGTGCACCAGAAGCACCCGCCTGCCATGATTGCCTGCGCCATCAACTTGTTCCTTGCTTCCGAGGGCAATGCCCCCGATGTCATGCCCAGTCAGTTATATCGGCCAGATAGGAACGAATGCCCCGGTTGTCATCGCCTCCTGCCCGCTTAGGCTACCTCATTCGCTCGAATCAGCCCCGGAGTTACCCCCATGCGCAAAGCCGCCCTGTTCTCTGCCATCCTGCTTGCCGCCGTCGCCGCTATTCCCGCCGCACTGCAGGCGGCGCCCGATGCTCCTGCCCACGCGACGAGCGCGGCGGATCCCGCCATGGCCAAGGCCCTTGCCGATCCCCGGCGCGATGGTGACCGCGTCCGCGATGCCTTCCGCCATCCCGCCGAAACGCTGGCCTTCTTCCGCATCAAGCCGGGCATGACGGTGGCCGACTATATGCCCTCTGCCGGCTGGTACACGCGCATCCTCGTCCCCTATCTGGGTGAAAAGGGCCAATACATCGGCATCACCGCCAGCCTCACCGCCGCCTCGGGCGATACGAAGACCCGCCTCGCTGCGTTCCCCGCTGCGTTCCCGCCGAAGGCCGCCGGCTGGACGGGCGTGCCGGCAGAGCGCATCCCCGCCTTCACGCTCGATGCCATCCCGGCCGATCGCAAGGGTACGGTCGACCGCGTAATGATCATGCGCGAAGTCCACAACATGTGGCCCGATGGATTCCTCTACAACGATCTCACCGCGATCCGCGCGCTGCTCAAGGATGATGGCCTCCTCGGCATCGAGGAACACCGCGCCAAGGCCGATGCGCCCGCGTCCTACACTCTCGGCACCATGGGCTACATGCGCGAGGCCGATGTCATCGCGCTCATCGAAGCCCACGGTTTCAAGCTGGTCGCCAAGAGCGAGATCAACGCCAACCCCAAGGACAGCGCCAACTGGCCCGACGGCGTCTGGACGCTGCCCCCCGTCCTCACCTTGAAGGACAAGGATCGCGCCAAGTACGAAGCCATCGGCGAAAGCGACCGCATGACGCTGCTCTTCGCCAAGCGCCCTTGATTACCTAGAGCCCTCTCCCCTTCAGGGGAGAGGGTTGGGAGAGGGGGCTTACCCTTTGACAATCCCCCCCGGAACCACCAATTCCCCCGCCATGACCCAGCTCACCGTCGCCGCCCTCCAACTCGCCTTGAATGCGCCGGACGCGCAGACCAACATCGCTGCGGTCAGCGCGCTGGTGGAGCAGGCGGCAGGGCAGGGCGCGCAAGTCGTCCTCCCGCCCGAGCTTTTCGCCGGGCCCTATTTCTGCACGGTCGAGGATGAGGCCCTGTTCGCCCTCGCGCATCCCTTGGCCGAACACCCTTCGGTGGGGGCCATGCAGGCGCTCGCCCGCAGCCTGAAGATCGCCATCCCCACCAGCTTCTTCGAGCGCGATGGGCACCACTACTACAACACTCTCGCGATGATCGGCCCTGATGGCGAGATCGTGGGCACTTACCGCAAGAGCCATATCCCGGACGGCCCGGGCTATGAAGAGAAGTACTATTTCCGCCCCGGCAACACCGGCTTCAAGGTGTGGGATGTCTTCGGCACCCGCATCGGTGTCGGCGTGTGCTGGGATCAGTGGTATCCGGAATGCGCGCGCGCCATGGCGCTGATGGGCGCCGAAGTCCTGTTCTACCCCACCGCTATCGGCAGCGAGCCTTACGATCCCGGCCTCGATACCAGCCGCATCTGGCGCCGCGCGATGATCGGCCATGCGGTATCGAACTGCATGCCCGTCATCGCCGCCAACCGCATCGGCAGCGAGAGCATGCAAGGAACGCCTCCTCAGCGCTTCTACGGGCACAGCTTCATCGCCGACCAATGGGGCGATTTCCTCGCGGCCTATGGCGCGGAGGAAACTGGCGTCCTGGTCTCGGCGCTCGACCTCGCCGAAGCCGCCCGCCACCGCGCCGGCATGGGCTTCTTCCGCGATCGCCGGCCCCAGCTCTACACCCGCCTTGCCGAAGATATCTGAGCTTCAGCGCTACCTGATCGCGCTCGGCTCCAACCAGCGCCATCCGCGCCACGGCCCGCCGACGCAGGTCCTGCGCGCCGCGCTCGCCGCCATGGCGGGGGAGGGGCTCACCGTCGAGGCCATGTCCCCCATCATCGCCAGCGCCCCGATCGGCCCCTCGCGCCGCCGCTACGCCAACGCCGCCGCGGGCGTCGCCACGACACTTGATCCGCCCGCGCTGCTCGCCTTGCTCCAGACCGTCGAAACCCGCTTCGGCCGCGTCCGCCGCGGCCAGCGCTGGGGCGCCCGCACGCTCGATCTGGACATCGTGCTGTGGAGCGGCGGCCTCTGGCACAGCAAGTCGCTCACAATCCCGCATCCGCGCTTCCGCCAGCGCACCTTCGTCCTCACTCCCGCCGCCTCTGTCGCCCCGGATTGGCGCGATCCGGCGGGCACCTGCACCATCCGCCACCTCCACGCCCGCTTGACCCGGCCCGCCCCGGTCCGTAGGGCGTCCCCTCGCCGTCTGCATGTGGGCCCTTAGCTCAGTCGGTAGAGCAACTGACTTTTAATCAGTAGGTCGCTGGTTCGAACCCAGCAGGGCTCACCATTTAGAATCAATAGCTTACCGAGAAATCGATCAAGGCGATTTTTCCTAATAGCAACCACATAGCAACCACGCAGCATGGCACTTGGCGGCACTGCATGGCAAAGTAGCGGGGTCGGTATGGGCCTCGCGCGTCGTTCAGACCTTCAGCTTGAACCCCGGTTCCCGGCGATCGTGTTTCAGCATCGCTCTGATTCGCTTCGTGCCCGCATGACGGATGAACGCGTTGAAGTACTTTGAGGGCACGTTGTGCAGGTGAGCATACTGCATTGCATCGCCAAGCTCGTTTCTGCGCTTGGCATCAGCGATGAAGCGGCGATCCGCGCTCTCTGACGGACCACTCCGGGTCATCGCTGGTGCGGTGATTGCAGGCAGTTGGACCAGGATCTGCATCACCAGAAGCCCTTGTTTGAATGGCTGACCAGCGACGCCTCGTCCGCGTCTGTGTTCGCCCTCCAGCTTGGCGACGAGTGGAGCTAAGGTGTGCTCCTGCTCTCGGCGGATAAGGTTTCGGATCAAGCGGTAGCTCGATCTCCGCATCCAATCGTCCGGGTGCTCGATCAGGATGCGTTCGGCCGGTGGAAGGTTCGAGAACCGGTCGAGGCGACGCAGCCATTCGACCATGATGCGTTGAGCACGCCTTTCAAAGTTCTGCGTTGCAAGCGCAGGAGATTGCGTCCGCCTCGTCATTCGCTGTTTTATCCTTCGTCAAACGGATACAAATTTGATTCCGTTTATCCGTTTACAGCCGGACAAAACACATCAATTTTGCCCTAATCTATGAATGTTTGGCGGCATATCTCGCCCGCAAATGGTGGAAAATCATGATCGGTAAAGAGACTCCATGGGTTGCGAATTTGGCGCCCTCTTTCCAACGATGGAGTTGAACATGACAAAGAAGAAGACCTCCAATGATCATGCACTGGGCGCATCACGAAAGTCAGGATCGAATGTCGCCAACGCACGCTTGGCCAACGATGGTGCCGTCAAACCGGGCAAGACAACGAGTAAGATAGGGCAGAGGCAGCCCGCTACAGGACGTACAGAGCCCGAGCTGCTGAGCGACGCGGATTGTCGCAAGGAGCTCAAGCGGCTTCGGACGATCCTTGCCAAGCTGACTGCGACCGGCGGATCATCCGCGAAACAGCGATACTTCGATGAGAAGTGGCTCGCGGCCCGGTGGGGCCAGTCGGTAAAGTACGTCAGAGCGCAACGCTACAAGGGTGAAGGACCGAGGGTGACCTATCTGGGGCGCAGTGTCCGCTATCGCCTTCGTGAAGTGCAGGCTTATGAGGCGGCGAACACGTTCCCGAGCCGGATCGCCAAGGATCAGGCCAGCAAGCAGTAGCGCTCGTAAGATCTATGGGAGGGGGCATTTGCGCCCGCTCCCATAGTGGTCGGGCCATGAAGTATATGTAGGCAGCGTGGCCAACAGCAGCAATCTGCTCAGTTTGGTGTCCTCGAGTGCTCTTAACCACCCTCGGGACTTGCTCTGCTCCAGCAGGATTTTTCCAAATGTCAAAATACCCTGTCAGGTCGCCTGAAGCGACGCTGAATCACCAACTCTCGAAAGCAGGTGCCTTCTGTAACCGTGTTGTACGGGGCATCAATCATCTCAAACCCTCGAAGCTTGCTCGGCGCAGGCTCGAAGCTCTCATCGGTATCAACGGATGCATGGGGGACATGCGGCTGTGCGATGTTGTCGCTCGGCAGAAGGCTGCGGAGATTCTTTTCGAGGTGATCGACGATCTCGAGCCGGTCTTTGACGAGCCTAGCATGAGGTTCTTCCATATCACGTTCGCTGACGATCTAGGCCTAACGTCCGATCGGACTCCCATATTGAGAGTCGGTGCTCTCAAACGGAAGGTATACAAAGCGATCAGGGCACTCGGCCTGTCCGCGATCGTTGAGGTCGAAAACCAACCCCTCCTGAACTACCCTGCTGGCGGCGAGGGACGAACTCTGATGTTGCACGCCCACGCAATCGCATGGGGAAAGGTATCTCGGCGTAAGTTCCAGGATGCAAAGAAGGAGTTGAATGGGTCTCGCTCGTGGAAAAACGCGTTCGACGCACAGCCCGTCATGGAGCGTGAACTGTTTGACTTCGACGAGGTCAGGCGAATGGCGTGCTACGTCGCAAAGCTACCGCATGACGGAAAAATCCGGGTGCCCAAGGGGGACGGATATCGCTTCCAGACCGTGCTGCAGGGTTATCCCGACAGGCTAGCGTTGCGCATCGCCGAAGGGCTATCCCACTACTCGATCTTCGACGCAGTCTTCAGCGTTGGCGACGGCAAGCACCTCAGGTCGATCTGGAAGCGCAGGCTCGTCGAATGGCATCGCGACAGGTTGAACCGCGCTTCCAAGGTCCACGACTTCGACGTAGACGCATTCTGGCGGCGACGCCACTCAAGCAAGCGATCAGGCTACGACAAACCATTCGAGATCGATTGATGATAGGTTGGCTTGATGAGGGAGGAAGGGGCAAGCCGTATCGATGGGTCACGCGCCGCGTTGAGAGCTTGCCGCGCTTGGCCATTGAAACAGCCAACTCTGAATTTCGGAATTCACTTCCGCCAAGTTTAAGTGGTGGAGGTGTTTTCCGGATTCCCTCGCATGGACAGACTCGGCCATCGCTGGACGACCCTTGCGTTGGAGCGCTAAGCTCCCCCCATGAACCCCGTCGAGATCGATGAAGCCGTATCCACCCTCGCGCTCGAACCGTTTGATCGGGCCGAGTTTCCGTTCCAGTTCCTGCGCGCCTTCGGGAACAAGGAGACCGCAATTGCGCGGTTGAGGGCGGGCAACACCAATCAGTCAGACGTGCCCGGCGCCGTGCTCCAGCGCGGCAACATCCATATCGCCGCCTGCGCGCCCGGAGAGGTGGACGCGACGCTCGCCGCCCTGCGCGCCAGCGCCAAGACAGCATCGCAGAAGGCGAAGTTCATCCTCGCCACCGATGGCATCGAGTTTCAGGCCGAGGACATGAGCGGGGGCGGCACGGTTGCCTGCGCCTATGCCCAGTTCGCCGATCACTTCGGCTTCTTCCTGCCGCTGGCTGGCATCACCACGGTCGAGCAAATCCGCGAGAGTGCTTTCGACATCAAGGCGACCGGGCGGCTCAACAAGCTCTATGTCGAGCTGCTGAAGGACAACCCGGATTGGGCCAGCGCCGATCGTCGGCACGACATGAACCACTTCATGGCGCGGCTGATCTTCTGCTTCTTTGCCGAGGATACCGATATCTTCGTGGGCGAGGGGCTGTTCAGCCGCACGATCGAGCAGATGAGCGCGCGCGATTCCTCCGATACGCACCTCGTCATGGCCGAAGTGTTCCGCGCCATGGATACCAAGCTGGCCGATCGTGCGGCGGCGGGGATCAAGCGCTATGCCGATGTGTTCCCCTATGTGAACGGGCAGCTCTTCTCCGGCTCTACCGAATGCCCCCGCTTCAGCCGCATCGCGCGGTCCTATCTGCTGCATATCGGCAGCCTCGATTGGCGACGCATCAACCCGGACATCTTCGGCTCGATGATCCAGGCCGTGGCGGATGATGAGGAGCGCGGCGCGCTGGGGATGCACTACACTTCGGTGCCGAATATCCTGAAGGTGCTGAACCCGCTGTTCCTCGATGACCTGCGTGCCAAGCTGGAGGAGGCGGGCGATAACGCGCGCAAGCTGCTGAACCTGCGCCAGCGGATGGCGAAGATTCGCGTGTTCGATCCGGCTTGCGGTTCGGGCAACTTCCTTGTGATTGCCTATAAGCAGATGCGGGAGCTTGAGGCCGAGATCAACCGGCGGCGCGGCGAGCCCGATCGGCGCAGCGACATTCCGCTCACCAACTTCCGCGGAATCGAACTGCGCGATTTCCCCGCCGAGATCGCCCGGCTGGCCCTGATCATCGCCGAATACCAGTGCGACGTGACCTATCGTGGGCAGAAGGAGGCACTTGCCGAGTTCCTGCCGCTCGACAGCCAGAACTGGATTACTTGCGGGAATGCCCTTCGGTTGGATTGGCTGAGCATCTGCCCGCCGACCGGGACGGGGGTGAAGGTGCAGGCGAACGACCTGTTCGAGACGCCGTTGGATCAGGCAGAGATCGATTTCGAGAATGAAGGAGGCGAGACGTACCTGTGTGGCAACCCCCCATACTCGGGTTTTAGCTCACAAGAGGACGAGCAGAAAGATGACCTCAAAGATCTGTTCCAAGCGATAACACCATATTGGAAGTCGTTCGATTACGTGATGGGATGGTTCTACAAAGCCAAGATGTTCATAAAAGGTCAGAACGCGCGGGCGGCGTTCGTTTCAACAAATTCAATATGTCAAGGTCAGCTTGTGCATATGTTTTGGCCTCTGATATTGAGCGATGGAGCGCGCCTATTTTTTGCGCATTCCTCCTTCAAATGGCAGAATTTAGCCTCCAACAACGCAGGCGTTACCGTTGTTGTCGTTGGCATTTCGCACAATGACGGCAAAGAGGCAAAAATCTACGACTCTGGCGTTGATGGCAGCGTCGTTGAACGCGCTGTTTCAAACATTAGCCCATACATCGTGGCTGGCCCCAATCTTTACATCGAGGCGGCTTCAAAGCCCTTGAACGGTCTCCCAGTGATGTTCTGGGGCAACAAGCCAACGGATGGAGGACACCTTGTCCTTTCCCCGGCAGATAAGAGAATTGCGCTTACTGAATTTCCTCAGGACCAGCCATTCTTACGCCCATATTATGGGTCAGATGAATTTATCAAAGGTATTCCAAGGTTCTGCATTTGGGTTGACGACCAACAGGCGCGAGATGCTCCATTCAGCTCATTCCTGAACAAGCGCATTGAGCAGGTGAGGGTTTTTCGGGAGGCCAGCAAGGCGAAAGAAACTCGACCAGCCGCACTTTATCCGCACCGGTTCCGACAAGTTCAGGGGTGCCCCGGTCAGCGCACCGTTATTGTTCCCATCCACACAAGTGAGAACAGGAACTTCCTTCCCGTTGGAGTGCTTCCAGAGGGATGTATAATTTCCAACGCTGCCTACGCGCTCTATGACGCGCCAGTCTGGTGCATTGGGCTAATCGCTTCGAGCTTGCATCTGGTGTGGATTGCCACTGTGTGCGGCAAACTGGAGACGCGATATCGGTATTCCAACACACTGGGTTGGAATGCCTTCCCAGTCCCCACCCTGACCGACCAGAACAAGGCCGACCTCACGCGCTGCGCGGAGGACATCCTCCTCGCCCGCGAGGCGCATTTCCCGGCGACGATCGCTGACCTCTATGATCCCGAAGCCATGCCCGAAGACCTGCGCGCCGCGCACGATCGCAACGACGAGGTGCTGGAACGCATCTACATCGGCCGCCGCTTCCGCAACGACACCGAACGGCTGGAAAAGCTCTTCGAACTCTACACCAAGATGACCGCCAAGGGGAAAGCCGCATGAACGCCCGGCGCGAACCGGGGTGGGACGCCAAGGCAATCAGCGCGGTGATCGCGCAGCACTATGACGGGCGGCTCGCCAACCTGTTCCAAGCGCATGGCTGGCCGGAACGCGGTCAAGCGATGATGCCTGCGCAGGGGCAGAGGATCGTTAGCGTCTATGGCAGCGTGGAGGCATTCGAGCGCGCGCATCAAGATGGCCTCGCTGGCAATCAGGTGCTCAATCCCCTCGCGACATTAGAGGGGCCTGATCCCAAGGTCGTGCTCACCGCCTATTGGGGTTTCACTCCCGAAGACTGGCCCTGCCTGACCTTCACCGACGAAGGCCGCTTGCGCACGATCCTTGCGGAAACCCAGCCCGGCTTTCTGGGCGTGGTCTATGGCAACAACACGGCCAGCGTCCCGAAGGAGATGCGCGGACGGGTGGTCGGCATCTATCAGCTTTCGCATCAAACAGGCGATACCGAGACCTTCCTTTCCCCCGCTGGCCTGAAGCGCAAGCATGAGGTGGAGCCCAAGGCCGGTTCATGGAACCACGCCTTCCGCGCCCTGCGCGCGTGGCAGGTCGCACCCGATAGCGCGCCGCTGGTCTCCGACTTTGCCAATGAGACCTATGCGACCGAGAGAGGCATGGCGATCAGCCGTTTCGGCGCGTTCCTCACCCGAACCGAAGCCCGCAAGATTCTCGATCTTGAACTCGTGCCAAGGCCGCTGTTCGGCGCCGAGATGACCTCGGACTTCGTGCTGGAGCGGGGGCGCGATGCACTGAAGCCCAGCCGTCCCGGGCCCGTCTCACAGTCCGCTTACATGGTGCGGGAAGCGGAAGGGCCCAAGCACCTCTACATCCTGCAGTTGGAAGGCAATGCGGATCATTTCCTCGGCTATGCTAGCGAAGGCAGGCGCATCATCAAGGTCGGTTTCTCGCGCAGCCCAGCAGTGCGCCGGGATGATCACAACCGCGCATTGCCCGCTGGTGCCTATCGCTGGCGTATCCTGAAATCGACGCTGGATGAAGGGCTCGATCCGTATCCCGTCGCCGCCCATGCCAAGGCCGGCGAGCAAGCCATGATCTCAGACCTCATTCATGCGGGGCGCCCCCTCGGCGGGGAGTTCTTCCTTGCAGACGACGAGGCGATCGAACGGACTTGGGCGATCGGGAAGAATACGGCAGGAAGCGCGTCAGCATGACCACCGCCCAGCCCATTCCCGCCGTCAGTTTCCAGACCGCGCGCAGGGGCGTTTCCGCGATGGCTAAAGCCTTTGGCGTGCGCCTGATGCAGGAGCGCGCATGCATCGGCCTCCGCTTTCGCAACCACACAGTAAGGCTGGAAAAGCTCTGCGTACTCGATACCAAGTTGACGGGCAGGAAGGCAGCGGCATGACAAAACCTGATCGTGTCTTCTTGCAGATGTGGAGGCCTACGCGCGAGCACCTGATTGCCAGCCACGAGTTCTATGTTGCGGAGGGCAAGCGACGCCTGCTCGATCATTTCACGGATGAAAGCATGGAGGCCGACGCCAATGCGTTCGCAGACGCATGGCTCGCAGGCAGGCCCTTTGACCCCGATCGCGACGATCCTGGTTCCGATTATGAGCAATCATGGGATGAAAGCGTCAGCTTTTATCAGAGGCTCTCTGATCTGCGCGACAACACGCGTCTTAGCATCATAGCGGGCATGTTTCACGAGTGGGAAAAGCAAGTGCGGGACTGGTTGGGTCGAGAACTTGGCCACCACGGCTTCGGCAAGCATGCGCATGCTGCAGTTTGGTCGGTGAAGCTCGATGAGCTTTTCGATCTCTTCGAGGCCTGTAGTTGGCCGGTGCGCACGCTCGGATTGTTTGATCAGCTGTTCCGATGCCAGCTGGTCACTAACGTCTACAAGCATGGGAATGGACCTTCTTTCGAGACCTTAAAAGCCATCGCGCCCGATCTGGTTGGCAAGAAAGACGGCCTTCCGGCATTTTTCGTCTCCGCCTTGGACTACTCGTCCTTAGCCGTCAGCGACGATGATCTGCTGCGCTTTGCCGATGCGATCACTGCATTTTGGAATGAGCTGCCAGAGAACATCTTCTTCTCTCAAGTGAGTCAGGTGCCGAAGTGGCTCGATCGTGCACTTCGCAAAGAGCGCGAGGATAGACGCTAATGCTCAGGCTCATTGATAGGCCAGCGGCGACATGAACGACGCGGTCATTGGCTTTGTCGGCGTGCTCGTCGGCGTCGTTGCCACTGACGTGCTCCCCTGAAATGTGACCGCTTTTTGGTAGAGTCTGGCGCAAGGAGTCGGACGATATGAAGCGAAGCAGGTTCAACGAAGAGCAGATCATAGCGATCTTGAAGGAGCAGGAGGGCGGATTGCCGACGGCGGAGGTTTGCCGCCGCCACGGGATCAGCTCGGCGACGTTCTACAAGTGGAAGTCGAAGTTCGGCGGGCTGGAGGTGTCCGAGGCCCGGCGGTTGCGAACGCTCGAGGAGGAGAACTCCCGGCTGAAGAAGCTCTTGGCCGAGGCGATGCTCGACAATGCCGTGTTGAAGGATCTGGCATCAAAAAAATGGTAACGCCCGGCGCCAAGCGGGAAGCCGTCGCCCATGCCCGGGAGCATCACGGGGTGAGCGAGCGTCGGGCGTGTGCATTGGTTGGCGTGAGCCGCAGGGTGATCCGTTACGAGCCGACACGGCCGGATGACGGCACGCTGCGGCAACGGTTGCGCGAGCTGGCGGCGGAGCGTCGCCGGTTCGGCTATCGCCGCCTGGGCTATCTGCTGGCGCGGGAGGGCATCGCACCCAATCACAAGAAGCTGCTGCGCATCTACCGGGAGGAAGGGCTGCGCGTGCGCCGTCGTGGCGGGCGCAAGCGCGCTCTGGGCACACGCAGGCCAATGGTGTTGCCCGATGGCCCGAACCAGCGCTGGTCGCTCGACTTCGTCTCTGACAGCCTGATCTGCGGTCGGCGCTTCCGCATCCTGTGCGTGGTCGATGACTACACACGCGAGTGCCTGGCGCTGGTGGCCGATACATCACTGTCGGGTGCACGGGTGGCCCGGGAACTGACCGGCCTGATGGGCATCCGGGGGAAGCCGCATACGGTGGTCAGCGACAATGGCACCGAGCTGACCTCGTCGGCCATCCTGCGCTGGTCGCAGGAGCGCCGGGTCGAGTGGCACTACATCGCGCCGGGCAAGCCGATGCAGAACGGCTTCGTCGAGAGCTTCAACGGGCGCCTGCGCGACGAATGTCTCAACGAGACGCTGTTTACCTCGCTAGCTCATGCCCGGTTCGTGCTCGCTGCCTGGCGGCACGATTACAATACGGTCAGGCCACACTCCAAACTGGGCGGGAAGACCCCCGCCGAGATCGCCGGCCAACGTGTCTGGGGGCATGCCCCCAGACACGTTGCCATCCCCTCAAACACCCATCATGAAGGAGCGAGACTCTACCTCTGACTGGTAACAATCAGGGGAGCACGTCACCACCATCGGAAAGGATCTCGTTGCCTATTGGATCGGACGACGCAATTCTGGACGATATGCTGCCGTTCGTATCGTTTGCATCCTTGACCAGTATGTTGAGAAGTGCGTCGAGGTTGTTGGCGATGATGGCACTGCCGAAGGTAGGCCCGCTGGTAGGACCGACAGCGGAGAAGAATACTACGCACCGCAGGTCGACTCTCCCGAACCGCCTGCCTTTCCCGATAACATCGACTGGACAAGTATAAGCCCAGACCTAATGTATCGCATCCTTTCTCTACCTAACATCGCGCTTGGGACCGAACGGTTCGTCATTGCAGCTTCCGAACATTCATTTCCTCCGGATTACGAAGAGCTTTTTCAGGCGCGCTGGGAAGGCTATGCAGACCTCGGTCTCGAAGCATTCGCCATTGTTGATGCGTTGAGACGCAAGTTCAGTTTGCCCAAAAACTCAATTGCGATCGGCAATCCTGATTGGGACTCTGCGAAGTTTCTTCGCCAAAAGAAGGAGGAAGTCCTGCGTTTGAAAGCAGCCGAGCGGGCCTCAAGCAGAGCTTTTCTGGAAGAGATCACCGAGACGACAAACTAGCATGACCACCGCCAAACCCATCCCAGCCGTCAGCTTCCAAACCGCGCGAACC
The DNA here is from genome assembly GCF_965228995.1 of Novosphingobium sp. Classification (GTDB taxonomy): domain Bacteria; phylum Pseudomonadota; class Alphaproteobacteria; order Sphingomonadales; family Sphingomonadaceae; genus Novosphingobium. Next base: position 1,062,222 of record NZ_OZ245852.1, read on the forward strand.
GGCGTCTCCGCAAAGGCCAATGCCCTTGGCATGCGCCCGATGCAGGAGCGCGCCTACAACAAGCGCGGCGAGCAGTATCTGCTGATCAAGTCGCCGCCGGCCTCGGGCAAGAGCCGCGCGCTCATGTTCATCGCGCTCGATAAGCTCCACAATCAGGGGCTGCGCCAGGCGATCATCGTCGTGCCGGAAAAGTCGATCGGCGGCAGCTTTGCCGATGAGCCGCTCGCTTCCTACGGCTTTTGGGCCGATTGGACCGTGAAGCCGCAGTGGAACCTGTGCAACGCGCCGGGGCCGGACGAGGAGCGGGTTGATCCCTCCAAGGTAAAGGCCGTGCGTCAGTTCCTTACCAGCGGCGATCCAGTGCTGGTATGCACCCATGCCACGTTCCGCTTTGCGGTGGATGCGCTGGGCGTGGAGGCCTTCGATGGCCGTCTAATCGCGGTGGACGAGTTCCACCACGTCTCTGCCAGCCCGGACAACCGGCTGGGCGCGCAGCTCGCCGCCTTCATTGCCCGCGACAAGGTCCATATCGTGGCGATGACCGGCAGCTATTTCCGGGGCGATGCCGCCCCGGTGCTGCCCCCTGAGGACGAGGCGAAGTTCGAGACCGTTACCTATACCTACTACGAGCAGCTCAACGGCTATGAGCACCTGAAGGCGCTCAACATCGGCTATTTCCTTTACGGCTGGGACCCCAACAGCAAGAGCCATGGGTACCTATCAGCGATCGAGCACTGCCTCGATCCCGGCCGCAAGACGATCGTCCATATTCCTTCGGTCAATGCGCGCGAGAGCACGAAGGACAAGGTCGCAGAGGTGAACGAGATCCTTCACTACCTCGGCAAATGGACCGGGGCCGATCCGGTAACGGGTTTCGAACTGGTCGCGCTGCCCGATGGCCGGGTGCTCAAGATCGCCGATCTGGTGGATGACAGCGATCCCGCGCGCCGGGCGAGGGTGCTTGCCGCGCTCAAGGACCCGGCGCACAAGAACGACCGCGATCATGTCGACATCATCATCGCGCTGGGCATGGCCAAGGAAGGGTTCGACTGGATCTGGTGCGAGCATGCGCTGACCGTCGGCTATCGCTCCAGCCTCACCGAGATCATCCAGATCATCGGCCGCGCCACCCGTGATGCGCCGGGCAAGGAGCTTGCCTCCTTCACCAACCTCATCGCCGAACCCGATGCCAGCGAAGCCGCCGTTGCCGAGGCAATCAACGACACCCTGAAAGCCATCGCCGCCAGCCTGTTGATGGAGCAGGTGCTCGCACCCCGTTTTACCTTCACGCCGAAGAACCGCGGCCCGCTGCCGGATTTCGACTATGGCCCCGCTGGCTATCAGGAAGGCAAGGTCAATATCGGCGTGAACGAGGAGAGGGGGCAGTATCACTTCGAGATTGCCGGCCTCGTCGAGCCGAAGAGCCCCGAGGCCACCCGCATCGTGCAGGAAGACCTCAACGAGGTGATCGCGGCTTTCGTCCAGACCAAGACGGTGGCCGAGCGCGGCATGTTCGACGAGGAGACGCCGCCGCAGGAATTGACTCAGGTCGCGATGGGCAAGATCGTGCGCGATCGGTATCCCGAGCTCTCGGCAGAGGACCAGGAGGCCGTGCGCCAGCATGCCATCGCGGCGCTCAACCTGACGCAGAAGTCCAAGGCACTCGCGTTGGGGTCAGCTGCTGCAGACGACGGCGAAATCCGTGCCAACACCGCTCTGATCGACGGCGTTCGCCAGATCGCCCTGGACGTGCGCGAACTCGACATTGACCTCATCGACAGCATAAATCCGTGGCAGGCGGCCTATGCCGTGCTCTCCAAGGCTATGGACGAAAAGGTGCTCAAGCAGGTGCAGGCGGCGATTTCCGGCAAGCGCACCAAGATCACTGCCGAGGAGGCCAAGGACCTCGCCGCGCGAGCGGTGAAGTTCAAGAAGGAGCGCGGGCGCCTGCCCTCGATTACCACAGCGGATGCATGGGAACAGCGCCTTGCCGAAGGCGCGGCAGCCTTCATGCGTTTCAAGGCGGAGGGCCGCTATGAGTGAGCTCGACCTTGATGCCCTCGCCGATGAACTGGCCGATTTTGCGCCAGCCGCGAAGAAGCAAGCCTCCTACACCCCGCGCGAAGAGCGCATCATCGCAGGGTTCGAGGATATCGAACGCTTCTACGAGGAGCACGGGCGCCTCCCGCTGCATGGCGAGGACCGCGACATTTTCGAGCGCCTCTATGCCGTGCGGCTGGACCGCTTGCGCGCACAAGAGGACTGCCGCGCCCTGCTGGCCACCTTCGACAAGCATAGCCTCCTCGATAGGGTCGCGCCGGATGTCGAGGAAGAGGAAGACCTAGATCCTGACGATCTGATGGCGGAGCTTGCGGGCCTTGGTGAGGGCGAGGACATCACCCAGCTCCGGCATGTTCGCTCTGCCGAGGACAAACGGGCGGCGGAAGAAATCGCCCGCCGCGAAAAGTGCCTCGATTTCGCGAAGTTCGAAGCCTTGTTCAGGCAGGTGAAGGAAGATTTGGCGAACGGTACGCGCATTACCCGGCCCTTCGAACTTAAGGCCGAAATCCGCCCTGGCGCATTCTTCATCGTGTTCGGCCAGATTTGCTATGTGGCCGAGATGGACGAGATGTTCACCAACCCTCAGGGCCGCACCGATGCACGTCTGCGCGTGATCTTTGATAACGGCACTGAGAGCGGCATGTTGATGCGCTCCCTCCAGCGCCAGCTCAACGAAGACGACGCCGGTCGTCGCATCACGGACCCGGCACCAGGTCCTTTGTTCGCTGATCGGGCAGAAGATGGTGAGGCAGAGACAGGCACGATCTATGTCCTGCGGAGCAAGTCAGAGCACCCGGTTGTGGCTGAGCACCGCGAGATCATGCACAAGATCGGTGTCACCAGCGGATCAGTGGAAGCCCGAATTTCCGGGGCCGAGAAGAGTTCGACCTATCTGCTCGCAGGTGTCGAAGTGATCGCGACCTACAAGGTTTACGGCGTGAACTGCCAGAAGCTCGAAAGCCTGATCCACAAGGTGTTTGCGGCCGCGCAGATCAATCTGTCGATCCCTGACCGGTTCGGCCACATGGTCAAACCGCGTGAGTGGTTCCTTGTGCCGCTCAACGTGATCGATGAGGCAGTGGGGCGCATTCGTGATCGCTCCATCCTGCATTGGATTTACGATCCTAACGCTGGTCGTCTAGTGGAAGCGCGGTGACGGTTCCACTCAGGTAGTCTGGCTTGCACGTTGGATAAGCGAACGGCTGACACCATACTCTTTGGCCAACTGACCAAGTGAGGCGCCTTCCTGCCTCCTTTGCCGAACGAGGACTTGCTGCTCATCTGTCAGCGACTGCGGCCTTCCCAACTTCTTGCCTTGAGCTTTCGCGCGTAACAGACCTGCCTGTGTGCGCTCAACAAGCAGATCTCGTTCAAACTCCGCAACGGCGGCGATCACCGACATGGTCATCTTTCCAGCTGGGCTCGTGAGGTCAACGCCGCCGAGCGCGAGGCAGTGGACCCGAACATTCATGTCGGCCAGTCGCTCGACTGTCGCGCGTACGTCCATCGCATTGCGGCCCAGTCGATCTAGCTTGGTGACCACAAGAACGTCATCCCAGTCCAACCGGTCCATTAGCCTGCGGAAGCCTTCGCGCTCCATTGCAGCGGTAGAGCCTGAAACGGTCTCGGCGATCACACGCCGAGGCTCAAGGCGGAAGCCCGCAGCTTCGATTTCTAAAACTTGGTTACTTGAGCACTGGTCGCCAGTGCTCACGCGGACGTAAGCAAATACTCGTGACATATCGCACCTGTATTGAAAGTGTGTTTCGAAAATTAAGCTGTATCGTAAATAAGATCAAGCTAAGTTTCGTAACAAGCAAGCAAGGTGTGTCAAAAACGAGCGTTTTATGTGTGAAATGACTGTATCAGTAATAGTTCCATAAAAGATGCATATTATTTTGGATATCAAATCAATAAACCTTTAGATTGATTGGGAATCTATTAATTTACAAAATTCTTATAATCAGCAAGCGCTGAATTTATACGAATTTCGACCGCATGCAGGCTGATATCTGTCAGTCAGCTCGTCTTGGGCTAGTGATACCAAACAGAGCAAGCAGCGAGCTCCTTATAGCAACGATCTTCAATCAGTCTGTCAGTTCTATGCTATTGTGCGACTACCAAGGGCTTCCATTCAATCGTGGCGGCGAATGGCAGGCAGCCAGCGCTGCTCCAATCACCATTGCCTTATTCATGTTCTCGTATGGATCGGTCCGAAAGTCTTTATACGTCAATCGGGGAGGCTAAGGGTTGCGGCGGACGAGCGCATTCGTTTCTTGATGCGTTCGAAGATGCGAGGCAGCGTCAATGCAGGGACTCCCCCCTTTCCGCGCGCCTCTCCAGTGCACGAGTCATCTCGAAACACAAGGAAGCGGCTACTCTCGACGATGCCCAAGTAGTCGCAGGACCCCGCAAAACTACTGGATGGATGGTTCGCAAATTTACGGCTCGCCACTTCGATCGCCCATCGCTCAGTCGGGGAACGATCGCGCCATTCGAGAATGAGGTCGATCTCATCGCGCTCCTCATGGCGATACGCGAAGGCTTTGCATCGCTCACCGACGAGGTCGAGGATGCTCACGACAACAAATGACTCCCATCTCGGCCCGATGAAGCCATTGAGACGCTGTTGGCGAAGTTCGTCGACCGAGCCCCCTTTACGCCCAGCCCTGTCGAGCATCTCTAGGAAAATGGTTGGGCTTTGGAAGATCAGTCGCCGATGTAGTCCGCTGTCGCGAACATAGAGCGCTTCATAGCCGTCATTCCGCCGGGCGCGGTCCTCGAACGGGAGTGGAAGAAGGAGGTAAGCTCCAAGGTCGGTCATCAGAAAATCACGCGCGCCTTGCGGGCTCATGCCAAGAAATGGATCACGAATCCGTCGCCGTCGGTTCGTTTCCTCGGCGAAAGCACCCCAATGTCTAGTCCACCCCAACAACAGCGGGGCCGGCGACTCCAACGTCCCCATACTGACCATCGCTGCCGATGATGACCCGAGAGAACGGATAGTTTTCCGACCATCTGCCAATCAGTTCCGCAGCGGTCTGTCGGTTGCGACTATCAAGGCAAAGTTCGGTTGCGAGGCTTGGAGCCAGCCTGTCGGCCCCAGTGAGCATGAAACCTGCAGCGAGGGCCGCAATTGAGAGCATCACCATCGTGGTCCCTAATCCGGGTCAGTTGTTGTGCGGGGCGTAAAGATCGTCATCCGTAGGCTGGCGACGGGGCTGAGGCTTTGTGCTATCGCTGGCTGCCGCAGCTTCTGCCCCTGCAGCCTCAGCTTCGGCTTGTGCTGCTCTTGCTTGCTCGGCTGCCGCATCGGCGGCAGCGGCTGCATCAACTGCTGATTTCTCCGCCGATGCCTCAGGCACGGCGGCTTCGTCTGCCTTCTGTTCCGTGTTGGCAGGCGGTTTGCCATTGACCAGAAGCCCGTCCCGGAGGCTCGCCGGATCGACTGCGACTGTGAACGCTGCCGTGGCCGGCTCCTCGGCAGGCTGCGAGAAGTTCACCGTCCAACGAAGGTGCGGCATGGTGACGATGTCCTGTCCAGCGCGGGTCGTGCTGGCATCAATCTGCAGGCTGCCAGCGCAGATGATCTGCTTGAACGGGCTTTCGACGCCGGCTCCGGTGTAGACGCCAACATCCGTGAACGTGACGTGGGCCTCTTCGAGAGACTTGGCCAAGGCAGCGTCCAAGCCTAGCAGCGCCACCATGTAGCCTCGGTCGGACACAGCTTTAAGCATCATGTTCCGCACCTCTTTGCCTACAACGTCTTGGACGTCTGTTCGCTGACATGCGGTGACAGCCACCGTGGCCGCCTGCTCGGCTTGGGGTGCGCAACTGGCGAGAGCGAACGGCAGAGCCGCAGCAAAGATCATTACCTTCATGGATTTCCTCGTGATGCTGGCATTTTGGCGGTCCCGCTCAGATGACGCATGAGTGATAGGTGACTCCGTCGATGGTGATGAGGCCAGGGCCGCTTTGGGATAAACGCCTGTGCATGGCTTTGCAGACCGCGGCGAAACACCAGCGCAACGCAGAGCATCGAAGGGACGGACTTGGTGGCAGCTGCCAGCCAGGTATGTTCGATGCCTTCCTCGTCGGCAGATATCTCGCTCACTTCAAGCCACATACACCAGCGGCACGACATCCGCGCCCAAAGGCGTGAGCAACACGCATCTGGCCTGCTACCTTGCGGCATTGGGCGGCGTGATCGACATGGCGCTGGTTCCGGCGGACCGCATGGCGGCGATGATGCCGATGTTCCATACGGCGCAGCTCTATGCGCTGTGCATGCCCGCGATTGCGGCGGGCGCGACGATCTACCCACTGCGCGGCTTCAACGCGAAGCACCTGCTCGACCTGATCGCTGGCCACCGCATCTCGGTGATCTTCGGCCTGCCGATGATGTACCGCGAACTGCTCGCCGAGCAAACCGCCCGCCCGCGCGACGTTTCATGCCTGCGGCTTGGCGTCTATGCCATGGCGCCGATCGGCGCGCAGGAACTGGCACGGCTGCGCAAGGTGTTCGGCTTCGGCATGGCGCTGCTGTTCGGGCAGACCGAAATGAATCCGATCACCGCGATCCTGAAGCCCGATTTGCATGACAGCCATGCCGGCGCGATGGGCACGCCTTCGGCCAATGTGCAGATCGAGGTGCAGGACGAGCAAGGCCGCGCGCTTCCGCCGGGCGAGCGCGGGGAAATCGTTTATCGCGGGCCGCAGGTGTTTGCCGGATACCTCCGCGATCCCGCCGCCACCGCTGCCGCCTGCCGCGACGGCTGGTTCCGTTCAGGCGATGCCGGATACTTCGATGCAGACGGAGTGCTGTGGTTCACCGACCGCTTCAAGGACATCATCAAGAGCGGCGGCGAGAACGTCTCCTCGCTGGAAGTCGAGACGGCGATCTACACCGCCGCGCCCGGTATCGGCGAAGTCGCGGTGGTCGGCCTGCCGCATCCGCACTGGATCGAGGCGATCACCGCTTTCATCGCGCTGGCTGAGGGCGCGCAGTATGACGAGGCGGCGCTCATGGGCACGCTGCGGGAAAGCCTGAGCGCGTTCAAGCGGCCCAAGGCGCTGATCGTGGTCGAGGCTTTGCCCAAGACCGCGACCGGCAAGGTCCAGAAACATGTGCTGCGCGCGCAATATGCCGCCCACTACAGCCAGGAAGGCGCGTCTGATGACGACTAGCACCCGCAAGCGGGCCGAGCGGCTTTCGCCAGAACAGCGCCGCGCCGAGATTGTCGCTGCGGCGCGCGAACTGACCCGCGAACGCGGCTTCGATCAGGTCGGCATGGGCGATGTCGCCCGCGCGGTCGGCGTCGTCGAAGGCGCGGTCTATCGCTATTTTCCGAGCAAGGACGCGCTGCTGCTGGCGGTCGTTTCGGAGTGGTACGAACGCGCGCTGGAAGATTATGACCGCGGGCTCAGGCTGATCGAAGGCTGCCGCAACCAGCTGCGCTACATGGTCTGGCGTCACCTCGACATGGTGCACCGCGATCCGGATCTCGCGGACCTCGTGTTCAAGAAGATCCGCGCGCTGCCGAACTACCGCGAGACCGTGGTCTACGACCTCAACCAGAAGTACACGATCCTCACCACCGGCATCGTTCGGCAGGCGATGGAGACGGGCGAGCTCAATCGCAATGTGCCCCTCAGGATCGTGCGCGATCTGCTGTTCGGCAGCGTCGAGCACCACTGCTTTGCCTATATCCGGGGTGAGGGCGATTTCAGCCCGGTCGACGCGGCAGAGGCGATTGTCGATATCGTCTATCGCGGGCTGCAGGCGCCGGTTCGGGAACCCGCCGCGCTGGACCGCCTTGCTGCGCTGACCGACCGGCTGGAGGCGATCGCCAATCGCGGGGAGCGCACATGAGCGGGCGGGCCATCGGTACGGTGCTGGTCGCCAATCGCGGCGAGATTGCCTGCCGGGTGATCCGCACCCTGCGGCGCCTGGGCCTGCGCAGCGTGGCGGTCTACCACTTCGTCGACCGGGATGCGCCGCATGTGCGCATGGCGGATGACGCGCGGGAACTGCAGGGCGCGGTTCCGGCGGGGGCCTATCTCGATGCCGCGCAGATCATTGCCGCTGCCCACGCTGCGGGGGCCGATGCGATCCATCCGGGGTATGGGTTCCTTTCGGAGAATGCGGAGTTTGCGCGGGCTGTCGAGGACGCAGGCCTCGTTTTCGTCGGCCCTTCTGCTCAGACCATCGAACTGATGGGCGACAAGATCGCCTCGCGTGCATTTGCCGAGGCGCAGGGCGTGCCGGTGGCACCGAGTGCCCTGGACACCGGCGATGCTGCCGCCTTTGTTGCGGCGGCCGAGGCGATCGGCTTTCCGCTGCTGATCAAGGCTTCGGCAGGCGGCGGCGGCAAGGGCATGAAGATTGTCGCGGTCCGCGAGGAACTTGAAGGCGCGATCAGCGCGGCGCGCAGCGAGGCGCTGCGCTATTTCGGGGACGAGCGGGTCTATGCCGAAAAGCTGGTGAGCCAGCCCCGGCATATCGAAGTGCAGGTGCTGGGCGATGGCGCGGGGAAGGTTGTGCATCTCCACGAGCGCGAATGCTCGATCCAGCGCCGGCATCAGAAGGTGGTGGAAGAAGCCCCCGCACCGAACCTGGCTGCGGACTTGCGCGAGGCCATCTGCACGGCGGCGGTCAATCTGGCTGCGGCGGCGCGCTATCGCAATGCGGGTACCATCGAGTTCATTCTGGGCGGTGACGGCGCGTTCTACTTCCTCGAAATGAACACCCGCCTGCAGGTGGAGCATCCGGTGACCGAAGAAATCACCGGGCTCGATCTGGTGGAATGGCAGCTGAAGATCGCTGCGGGCGAGCCTCTCACGCTCGAGCAGGAACGGCTGGGCGTGCAGGGCCACGCCATCGAAGTGCGCATCTGCGCGGAGCAGCCCGAGTTCGATTTCCGGCCTGCGACGGGTGTGTGCGGGGTGCTCGATTGGCCGGAGGCGGCACGGATCGAATCCGGCATTGCCGAAGGACAGCAAGTAACGGCAGCGTTCGATCCGCTGCTGGCGAAGCTGGTGGTCCACGCGGAGACGCGCGCCGCGGCGGGGGACAAATTGGCGGCGGCGCTGCGCGAGACGACGCTGCTCGGGATCGCGAACAACATCGATTACCTGCACCGCATTGCCGTGCATCCGGCGTTCAGCGCGGGCGAACTCGATACCGGCTTTCTCGCGCGGCATGCCGGGGAGCTGGTGCCCGAACCCGGCGCGCCGCCGGTGGCCGCCATCTGCGCCGCGCTGGCGGGCGATCCGGCGTTTCGCACGATGATCGCGCGGGTGCCGGACCTCCATGCCGCCATCGGCGGGTGGAGCAACTGATATGCAGCTGAAATTGGCCTTTGCCGACGTTACCACAGACATCGCGGTCGATCGCCTCAAGCCCGAGCTTGCCTTGCGGATCGATGGGCAGCCGGTGCGGCTGAGCCTTGCGGACAGTTCCGACCCGCGCCGGTTCTCGTTTCTGCTGGATGGGATGCCGCACACCGGCTGGATCTATCGCACCGCCAGCGAGGTCTTCGTGCGGACCGGCGGGGAGACCACGGTTTTCGCGCTGCCGGGTACGGTGGAGGCAGGCGCTGCGAGCATCGAAGACGAAGTGCGCGCCGATATGCCGGGGCTCGTCGTCTCGGTCGATTGCGAGCCCGGACAACAGGTCCGCGCCGGGGACAAGCTGATGGTGATCGAAAGCATGAAGCTGCAATCCACGATCACCGCGCCGCGCGATGCCGAGATCGCGGCGGTGCCGGTTGCGGTCAATGCCTCGTTCGATCGCGGCGCGGTGCTGGTGGCGTTCAAGAGCCAGAGCGAGGAGGGCCAGTGACGATCCTGCCATCTGCGGTGAAGACCGACAGCGAGGACTTCAAGCTGCGCTATGCGCACAACGCCGGGCTCATCGCCGAATTCCGCGCGCGGCAGGAAGCGGCCCGCCATGCGCGCGGCGCTTCGGCGCTGGAGCGGCTTTCGAGCCAGGGCAAGTTGACGCCGCGCGAGCGGATCAGGCTGCTACTCGATCCCGGCACGCCGTTTCTCGAATTCTCCACGCTGGCGGCCTGCGAGGCCTATGGCGGCGAGGCGCCCTCGGCCAGCTGCATCACCGGGATCGGCGTCGTTTCAGGCCGCGAGGTGGTGATCCACGCCGATGACCCCACGATCAAGGGCGGCGCCTGGTATCCGCTCACGGTCAAGAAGATCGTCCGCGCGCTTGATATCGCGCTGGAGAACCACCTCCCGGTGGTACACTTGTGCGATTCCGCGGGCGGCCAGCTGACGCTGCAATCGGACCTGTTTCCCGACAAGTACATGGCGGGGCGGATTTTCCGCAACCAGTCGCTGCTGAGCAAGCGGGGGATCAAGCAGGTCGCGCTGGTCTTCGGGCATTGCACCGCGGGCGGGGCCTATGTCCCGGCCTTGAGCGACTACAGTGTGATCGTGCGCGGCACCGGCGCGGTGTTTCTGGGCGGGCCGCCGCTGGTCAAGGCTGCGACGGGCGAGATCATTACGGCGGATGCGCTCGGCGGCTGCGATCTGCACACCGGGGTCAGCGGGGTTTGCGACTATCCGGCGAACGACGAGCGCCATGCCATCGCGATTGGCCGCGATATCGTGGCGCAGTGGGACCTGCCGAAGACGTACCTGACGCGCGAGGCCACGGCCGATCTGCCGCTCTACGATCCGCGCGAGCTGTACGGCATTCTTCCGCGCGACATCAAATCGGGCTTCGACATGCGCGAGGTGCTAGCGCGGATCGTCGATGGCAGCCGGTTTCACGAGTACAAGCCGGCGTGGGGGCCGACGCTGGTCTGCGGCTATGCGACGATCTGGGGCTACCGTGTCGGCATCCTCGCCAACAACGGCATCCTGTTCAACGACAGCTCGAAGAAGGGCGGCCATTTCATCGAGCTGTGCAACCAGAACAACACGCCGATCCTCTTCCTGCAGAACATCACCGGCTACATGATCGGCGCGGAATATGAGGCGGCGGGCATCACCAAGGACGGCGCGAAGATGATCATGGCGCAATCGTGCAGCCATGTGCCCAAGCTGACGGTGATGTGCCATGCCTCGTTCGGCGCGGGGAACTACGGGATGTGCGGCCGCGCGTTCGACGGGCGCTTCCTGTTCAGCTGGCCGAACCACCAGATCGGCGTGATGGGCGGCGAGCAGGCGGCCAACACGCTGGCGGAAGTGAAGCTGCAGCAATTGCGGCGCGGCGGGACGGAGCCATCGCCCGAAGTGCTCGATGCGGTGCGGGCGGAGACGCTGAAGGCATTCGAGACGCAGCTCAGCGCGTATCACGCCACGTCGGAATTGTGGGACGACGGGATCATCGACCCGGCCGATACCCGCAACGCGCTGGGCATCGCGCTTTCGGCAATAGCGCATGCGCCAATGGAAGAGCCCGGAAACGGCGTGTTCCGGTTCTGATGGCGAGCCCGTTCAAACAAGGAGAGAGATGATGGCAGGGCGCTGGTTCGAGGAACTGACCGTGGGCGAGGTGTTTCACCACCCGATCCGGCGGACCCTGACCGAAACCGACAACCTGTTGTTCTCGGCGATGACGCACAACCCGGCGCAGCTTCACCTCGACGAGGAATACATGAAGCAGACCGAGTTCGGCACGCGCCTCGTCAACAGCATCTTTACGCTGGGGCTGATGATCGGGATCAGCGTGGGCGAGACGACGCTGGGCACGGCGGTCGCCAATCTGGGACTGGACGATGTGCGCTTTCCCAAACCCGTGTTCATCGGCGATACGCTGCGGGTGGAGACCGAGGTGGCGGAGCTCAGGCCTTCGAAATCGCGCGGCGATCAGGGCGTGGTGACGTTCCTGCACCGAGCCTACAACCAGCACGGCGATCTCGTCGCCTCGTGCCGACGGGCCGCGCTGCAGCGGCGGAAGCCGGCAGCGTGACCGTGCGCAGTTCATGGCTGTTCGTGCCGGGCGACAGCGAGAAAAAGCTGGCGAAGGGGCTGGAGAGCGGGGCCCATGCGCTGATCCTCGATCTGGAGGATGCCGTGGCGCCGGGGCGCAAGGCGTTCGCGCGCGGGTTGGTGGCGGAGTTCATCGGCAGCGCCGGCAAGGCTGCGTCCGCGCCGGAGCTGTGGGTGCGGATCAATCCGCTGCGCAGCGCCGAGGCTTTGGCCGATATCGCCGCCGCCACCTGCCCGGGCCTTGCGGGGATCATGTTGCCCAAGGCCGAAGGCAGGGCTGACCCCCTGCTGCTGGGCCAGCACCTCGACAGGGCCGAGCGCATGGGCGGCGTGGCGGCAGGTTCGGTCGGGATATTTCCCGTCGCGACCGAGACGGCGCGCGCGGTGCTGTTGCTTTCACAATATGCCGAGGGTCCGATCCCGCGGCTCACCGCGCTGACCTGGGGGGCGGAGGATATTGCGGCCGATATCGGGGCCTCCGCCAATACCGACGAGCACGGCGTCTGGTTCGAAGCGTTTCGCGCGGCGCGGTCGATGGCCCTGTTTGCGGCCCATGCCGCGGGCGCGCAGGCGGTCGAGACGCTGCATGTCGACATCCGGGCTGAAGCCGCGCTTCTGGCGAGTACCCGACGCGCGCGGGCCGAGGGCTTTAGCGGGCGTATCGCGATCCATCCGGCGCAAGTGCCGGTGATCAACGCGGCCTTCACGCCCAGCGCGGACGAACTGGAACGCGCCCGCGCGATCGTCGCGCTGTTCGCGGCGGACCCTGCGGTCGGTACGGTCGCGTTCGAGGGCAAGATGCTCGACCGCCCGCATCTGGTGCAGGCACGGCGGATCCTGGCGGCAGCAGGCGAGGGGTGATGCGCAATCGGCAAGTCCTGCTTGTGAGCCGACCGACCGGGGTTGCGCAGAAAGAGGATTTCGCCGCTGTGGAGGGCGAAGTCCGGCTGCCGGATGAGGGCGAGATCCTCGTGCGCAATCGCTATCTCTCGGTCGAACCGGCGATGCGCGGCTGGATTGCTGACGTCGGCAACTACTCCGCGCCCGTAGCCATCGGCTCGGTCATGCGCTCGCTGGCAGCCGGTGAGGTGATCGAGAGCCGCCATCCGGACTATGCGCCGGGGGATCTGCTCACCGGCTGGTTCGGCTGGCAGGAGTTTGCGACGGTTGCCGGCGATGCCGTGGTCCGCAAGGTGGAAGAGACCGATCTGCCGCTCTCGCTTTCGCTTGGCGTGCTCGGGATCAACGGCACGACGGCGCTGCTCGCGCTCAACAGGATCGGGCAGCCGCGCCCCGGCGACACTGTGCTTGTTTCGACCGCAGCCGGCGCGGTCGGTAGCGCGGTGGGCCAGATCGCTCGCCTTCTCGGATGCCGCACGGTTGGCATTGCAGGCGGCCCGGCAAAGGTGGCGGCCTGCACCGAGCGGTTCGGCTACGATGCCGCCATCGATTACCGCGCGCCCGGTCTGGCCGAGGCGATCGAACGGTATTGTCCGGACGGAGTGCATGTTTATTTTGACAACGTGTCCGGGGCGATCAGCGACGCGGTCTATCCTTTGCTCGCACAGGGCGCGCGGGTCGTGGTCTGCGGCACAGCATCGATCCCGGACTGGAGCGATTGGCCGGTCGGCCCACGCGTTGAGCGGCACCTGCTGGTCAAGCGCGCGCGCATGGAAGGCTTTGTGATCTTCGATCATGCGGCCGAAGTACCCGCCGCTACGTCCCAGCTCGCCGCCTGGGTGCGATCCGGCGCGCTGCGCTATGAGGAAGACGTGCTCGAAGGGATCGCCGCGGCGCCTGACGCGCTCGCCGGACTCTATCGCGGCGAGAACCACGGGAAACGCCTGATCCGGCTTTAGAGCGTCGGCGGGCATTTCCTCGACCCGCGGCTGACCGGCTGCTCTTGCAGATAACCGCCATTCTGCATCATCGAGCAGACCGAAGGTAGTGCGCCCTACCTTGAACCCGTCTGAGTGCGAAAGTTGCGGCTGATCGATGGCGAGGCGCGGCAGGAAACTGGCGGATGGCGTCATGGATAAGCCGTTCGGCAACGGCCATCCTGCCAAGGCTACCGGGGCAGATATTCGAGCGCGCGCCTGCCTTTCCGGAACACCCAACCCGCTGGTGACGGCTGTACGAAAGAGAACATCGACATGACGAACATTGCGCCGGAAAACGATCGCGGCCTTGCCGGCCAAACTATTTTCGTCAGCGGCGCAGGCGCTGGAATTGGCCGGGCGGTCGCTGAAGCGCTGGGAGCTGCGGGTGCAAACCTTGCGCTGTTCGATCTCGATGCAGCGGCAATGGAGACCGTCGCCGAGCCACTGCTAACGCAGGGACTGCGCGTAAGCTGCCACGCCGGCGACGTCACGTCTGCGGCCGATGTCCACACCGCAATCGAGCATGCGGCCCAGCTTCACCAGAGACTGGACGGGGCGGTAAACAACGCCGGGATTGTGGGCGCTTCATCCGATGTTCTCGACTATCCGGCGGAGGTCTTCAGCCGGGTGCTGGACGTCAATGTCATGGGCGTTCTGCATTGCATGCAAGCTGAGCTCGGTGTGATGAAGCGGCAGGGGCGCGGTGCGATCGTCAACATAGCTTCGGCCGCTGCGATCATCGGATGGGCCGGCCACAGCGCATATGTCGCCAGCAAGCATGCCGTCGTCGGCCTGACCAAGACCGCCGCGCTCGAATATGCGGCGCAGGGCATCCGCATCAATGCGGTCTGCCCCGCCTTCATCTATACCGATCTGACAGCCGCACTGTTTCAGACGCCGGGCGTGCACGATGCGGCGGTCGCCAATCACCCTATCGGCCGCCTTGGCCAGCCTCGCGAAGTGGCCGAGGCCGTCATGTGGTTGCTTTCGGATCGCTCGTCGTTCGCCGTTGGCAGCAGTTTGGTGGTCGACGGCGCATCGACGATCGACTGAACGGCCGGACTGGCCCGGATCGAACCGGTCCGGACCGCCCTCAAAAGCCTGAATTCAAGATCGCATACAGACCGCAGAAATGGACGCGAAAGCGACAGCGACCGCGCTGCCGCTAGCCGTGTGCAGATCGGGCCTGTGGAGGACCCTCCCGCCCAAGCTGGAACACGCCGCCGGGGAGGTGGTGGTGGCTGTAGCATAGTTCCTCGCTGGTCAGGTTTATACGGTCAGCGTCCGGCACTGCGCCTTGCTGCGGATCGGGTCGACCTTTGCCGCCTCGGATGGATCGGCCAGCAATACGCGTTGCAGGACAACTCCCGTTGCATAGCGCACCCGGATCGTCTCGGTCCCCGCTGGCACCCGCTGTCCTTCCAGCGCAAGCACCACGCGCATTGGCCGCCCGGCCATTTGCTCGTCATTGCGCACGAAGGCGTTATCGGTCCGCGCGTCAAACACGCTGATCGAACTGTATCGGCCAGGTACCGGCACAGCCGTAATCTCCAGCGGTCCTGCCGTCAGATCGTAGGGGCAGGTGGAGTAGAGCAGGTCCGGGCTTGGCCGCACGACGAATTGCCGCTCCGCGCGCACCGGGGGCAAATGGGTGAAGCGGTTGATTGGCGCGTTTCTGGCGATCTTCGCCTCGGCAAGCCGCATCAAGCCAAAGGGCGCGGCGGCGAGCGTCGCGTAATAGCTGGCAATGGCAACGCCTGCGACCACGACCAGCGGAGCGAGGCGGCGGATCATCTGCGGCACTCCCCTCTGGTGATGGTCGGCAGGGTTATCCGCGCCGGATCGCGCGCCATTGTTCCGTGCGGCCGATAGGCTCTGAGGGTCAGTTCGAACAGGCCATCCGTGCCGGTGGGCACCCACAGGCCTGATTGCTCCGACGGGCCGATCTGCACCGTCCATTGATCGGCCGCGCCAGCCGGAATGCGCGCGCTGCCAATCGAATGCCGGCTCCAGCGATTGGGGATCAGCCAGCCTCCGCGGTCGTATAGGGTGATACTCCACCAACGTGCCTCGATGGCGCCGCCTGTCAGCGCATAGCTGCACTTGCCCGATAGCGGCGCATCGGCGCTATCGGTTGACGCGGTGAAATAGCGCGCCTCCTGCGCGGGAAGCGCCAGCAGCCCGCGCAGCGCGACGATCGCGCGTGTCTTCATATCGGCATGGGCGGTGCCAATGTCGCGTCCGGTGCTCCATGGCCCCACGCGCACATCATTGCCGAGGCCGCTGCCCCTGATCTGCCAGACCGCAAAGCCGCTGCCCAGCACGAGACCAAGGGCGATCAGGCCGACCCATTTGAGCACCGCTTTCACGCGTCCCTCCCCGTCTTGCCGGCGCGGCGCCTGTTCAGAAATACGCTCGCGGGATCAGCCCCTTGGCATAGGCCTCGCGCTCCAGCTCTTCGCGGAAATCGGGGTGCGCGAGTGTGATCATCGCCCTGGCCCGCTCGGCGACGGTGAGGCCCTTGAGGCAGACCATCCCGTACTCGGTCGCCGCATACATCACGTCGGTGCGCGGCACGGTCACGATGGTGCCCGGCGCCAGCCCCGCCACCACGCGGCTCTTGCGCACTCCATGCTTCTCGTAAGTCGATGGCATGCACAGGAACGCGCGCCCGCCGTTCGATTCGTACGCCGCCCGCACGAAGCCGAGCTGGCCGCCGGTGCCGCTGAAATGGCGGTAGCCATCGGCTTCCGATGCGGCTTGCCCCTGCAGGTCCATCTGCCCGGTGCTGTTGACCGCCACCACATTGTCGTTGCGCGCCACGAACCTGGGCAGGTTGGTGTAATCCACCTGCCGCGCCACGAAGGCAGGATTGCGATCAAGCGCGGCGTAGATATCCGCCGTGCCGATGGCGAAGGCATAGACCGCCTTGCCCAGATCGACCTGCTTGCGCGCGCCATTGGCCACGCCTGCCTTGACCAGCGCGACCAGCCCCTCGACCATCATTTCGGTATGGACGCCAAGGTCCTTCACGCCCGCGCCCGCCACTGCGCGACCCACCGCATTGGGGAGGCCGCCGATGCCCAGCTGCAGGCAGTCCCCATCGCGGATTTCCGCCGCCACCAGCCGCGCAATGGCAAGGTCCACCTCGCTCGAGACCGCGCTCGGCAATTCCGGGGCGGACAGGGCGGGCACCTCGATCACGAAGTCCACCTCGCTTTCGTGCACCGCGTTATCTGGGCCGAAGCAATAGGGCAGCGCCGCGTTGACCTCGACGATCACCACATCCGCCTTTTCCACCAGTGCGCGCATGTAGGAGGCGGAAATCGAGAAGTTGTAATTGCCGTCCGCATCCTTCGGGCAGACCTGGAACACCGCGATATCCACCCGCTCCACGAACCGCCGGTAGAGATCGGGCCATTCGCCCAGATTGAGCGGGATATAGGTGCAGCGCCCCGCATCGAACTGCCGCCGGTCATAGCCGCTGAAATGCCAGCTTGCCGAAAGCATGCGCGCGCCCTCGGGGTCGGCTTCCTGAAACGCGCGCGGCCGCGTCGTCAGGCAGCTGCGTACCTTCACGCCGGAAAGCTCGTGCACGCGCGCGGCCAATGCCTTGTCGAACGCCTCGGTCTGCGTCGCGCCGAACCCGTAATCGAGCCACATGCCGGATCTCACCAGCGCGGCCGCTTCCTCCGCCGTTACAACCTGCGGCATCTCAGGCGCGCTTTCCCGTCCGCAGCAGCCAGTATGCCGCCGCAAACAGCCCTGCGACCAGAAGGCTCATCCACAGCTGCGAGGCGAGATCCGGCTGCAGCCCCATGAACACCAGAACGTTGAGCATCGCGCCGATGGCGATCAGCGTGCCGTAGGGGTGGAACCACATCTTCAGGGTCAGCCGCTCGGGCGCCTCGCGCTCCATGCGGAAGCGCTCCTTGAGCTGCGCTACCGCCACCAGCATGTAGAGCAGGATCATCGTCACGCCCGAGGAGTTGACGAGGAAGCTGAACACCGTGCCCGGCGAAAGCCACTGCGCCGCCAGCGCGCCATAGGCAAACAGGCTGGCCGCAATGATCGCCCGCGCCGGCACCCCGCGCCCGTTCACATGCACCAGCCAGTCCGGCGCATCGCCAAAGCGGGCGAGGCCGAACAGCGCGCGGCTCGTCACGTAGAGACCGCTGTTGAGGCACGAGAGCACCGCCACAAGCACCACCGCGCTCATGATCGTCTCGCCGCCCGGAATGTGCATCGCGGCCAGCGTCGTCGCGAAGGGCGAATGGCCCGGCACGATGTCGGTCCACGGCACCACCGCCACGATCAGGCCGATGGCGAGCACATAGAACACCACGATCCGGAACGCGACCGAGACGGTCATCTTCGCGATCACTTTGGCAGGGTCAGGCGATTCCGCCGCCGCAATCGTCGCGATCTCCGCCCCGCAGAGCGAGAAGATGGTCGAGGCGACACCCGCCAGCACCGGCCCCCAGCCATGCGGCGCAAATCCGCCGTGCGCGGTCAGGTTGCTGATCGAGGCGCCCTGCGGTGCGGTGATCCCCATCACCCACATCCCGCAGATCAGGCTGAACACGAGGATCGCGGCCACCTTGATCGAGGAAAACCAGAATTCGAACTCGCCGTAGCTGCGCGTCGAAAGGAGGTTCACCCCGGTCATCAGCGCGGTCAGCGCGCCGCCGATGGCCCATTCCGGCACGCCTGGCAGCCAGCCATGAATGATCTTGGCCCCGGCAATCGCCTCGACCGCCACCACCACGACCCAGAAATACCAGTAGAGCCAGCCCGAAAGGAACCCGGAAAGGTGCCCGAGCCCCGCCCGCGCAAAATCGGGAAAGCTCGATACGCCCTCCAGCACGATCGCCATTTCGGCGATCATCCGCATCACCAGCAGGATCAGCAGCCCGGCGATGAGATAGGAAATCACCGCCGCCGGCCCGGTCAGCGAAATCGTGGTCGAGGAACCGACGAACAACCCCGCGCCGATGATCCCCCCGATCGCGATCATCGAAACATGGCGCGGCAGCAAAGTGCGGCTGAGCTCGACACCCCCCGCCGGAGTGGCCTCTGCGATCCCTACTGCGCCCACGAAAATCCCCTCGGTTGAACCCCGCATAGGGATAAGCGGCGCTGCCGTGCTGTCAAATGCCGTGTTTCACAAGAGAGCCCCCTCCTCTTCAGAGGAGGGGGTTGGGGGTGGTGGCTCTCCGCACAGCGCAGGCACCCCCCCTTAAAACCCCAGCGGCGCATTCTCCTTCACTTCCTTCATCACGAAGAACGTGCGCGTCTGGCGCACCCCCGGCAGTGTCAGCAGCCGCTGGCCGTGGAGCGCGTTGAAATCGGCGATATCGCGCACCCTGATCTTCAGCAGATAGTCGAAGTCCCCCGCCACCAGATTGCAATCGAGCACTTCCTTCATCCCCACCACCGCGCCCTCGAACGCGGCGAAGCTTTCCGGCGTCGAACGATCCAGCACCACGCCCACCATAACCAGCGTGCCGAGCCCCACCACGCCCGGATCGACCGCGCCCCGGAACCCGGTGATCGCGCCCGCTTCCACCAGCCGCGCCACGCGCCGGTGGCAGGTCGCCGGGCTCACGTTGGCCGCCTCGGCCAGTTCCTGGTTGGACCGCCGCCCGTCCGCCTGCAGCAGACGCAGCAGGTTGCGGTCGATCCGGTCAAGCTCAATGGAAGGTTCTTTCATGATATGTGCTGATAGCGGATAAATTGCGAAACAAACAGGTAATCAATCCCGATTGAAGTCAATCAAGTCCCCAAGATTGCAAGCACCTTCCGCAGACTTTGCATTAGCTTCCGGTCCGAATCAAACGCCACCCGGAGCCACCATGTCCCTCCTCGCCAAATTCGAACGCTACCCGCTCACTTATGGCCCCACCCCCATCGAGCATCTCCCCCGCCTCAGCGAGGCACTCGGCGGCAAGGTCGAGATCTGGGCCAAGCGCGATGATTGCAATTCCGGCCTCGCGTTCGGCGGCAACAAGCTGCGCAAGCTTGAATACATCGTCCCCGATGCCATCGCCTCGGGCGCGGACACGCTGGTTTCCATCGGCGGCGTGCAATCGAACCACACCCGCATGGTCGCCGCCACCGCCGCCAAACTCGGTATGAAGTGCGTCGTCGTGCAGGAAAAGTGGGTGCCGCATTATGACGCCGTCTACGACCGCGTCGGCAATATCCTGCTCACGCGCCTGATGGGCGCGGACAGCCGGCTGGTGGAAGACGGGTTCGACATCGGCATCCGCCAGAGCTGGGAGGACGCGATCGAAAGCGTCAAGGCGGCAGGCGGCAAGCCCTATCCGATCCCCGCCGGCGCCTCGGTCCACAAGTTCGGCGCACTCGGCTACGTCGGCTTTGCCGAGGAAGTCGCGGCGCAAGAGGCGGCGCTTGGCTTCCGGTTCGATTACATCGTCGTCTGCGTCGTCACCGGCTCCACACAAGGCGGCATGATCGTCGGCTTCGCGGCGCAGGACCGCGCCCACACCGTCATCGGCATCGATGCGTCCGGCACGCTCGAGCAGACCCGCGATCAGGTCCGCTCCATCGTGGACACCACCGCCGAACTGGTCGGCCTCGGCCGCCCCATCCGCGAGGACGAGATCGTCATCAACCCGGACTACGCCTACCCGGCCTACGGTGTCCCTTCCGAAGAAACCAACGCGGCCATCCGCCTCGCCGCCCGCACCGAAGCCATGATCACCGATCCGGTCTACGAGGGCAAATCGATGCAGGGCATGATCGACCTGACGCGCAAGGGCTTCTTCCCCGAAGGCAGCCGGGTGCTCTATGCTCACCTCGGCGGCGCGCCCGCGATCAACGGCTACAGCTACTACTACAAGGACGGCTAGGACGGACTGAGCCCCGACCAAACCCCATCAACTTCGTCATTCCCGCGCAGGCGGGAATCCAGAGCGGCCAGTCGCAACACCTGCGTCCTTCTGCTCTGGCCCCCCCCCCCTTCGCAGGGGTGACGAACCGTTTGCGCACTCAGATCCTCGCCGCAGGCGGGTCGGAGGGGCCTATAGCCGCTCGAGCGTCAGCAACCGCCGGTCCCCCAGCCACGCCCTGTCCAGCGCCGCTTCCGCCGCGCGCGCTTCCAGCTTGTGCCCCAACGCCAATTCGCTCTGCGCCAGACCCCACAGCGCCCAGCCATTGCCCGGCGCCACCAGCAGAGCCTGATGAAACGCATCGCGCGCCTCGGCTGCCTTGCCGCCCGCCAGCAGCGCCGCCCCCAGCGACTGGCCCACCGGATAGTACCAGTAAGGCGGCTCCTGATACGGGATCGTCCCCTCGATCGCCTGCGCGGCGCGGTATTCCTCGGCGGCCTTGCCGAAATCCTTGCGGGCAAAGGCCAGCCGTCCGCGCATCACGTGCTGCGCCAGATGGATGAGGTCCGTCCCCGGCACGCCCGTGCCTTCCAGCACCTTGATCCCCGGATCGGCGGTCAGCCGGTCCATCGCCGCCAGTTCCGCCTCCAGAGCCGCCGGACGGTTCAGCCGCGCATAGGCCACCCCGCGCGCGTAGTGCCACATCGCCAGCACATAGGGCAGGCGCGGCGTGGGCTTGGGCAGGCCCAGGATCTGCGCCGGAGTTCCCCCTTGCGCGAAGGCGAAGGAAGACGCGGCGACCACGGCCTGGATCCAGCCGAGCTCGACCGCCTTGTCCTCGGGGATGATCCGCATCAGCTTGCGCGCCTGCGCCACCGCCAGCCCGAGATCCCCCGCCTGCTGCGCCGACGTCACGATGAAGTGGACGTTGTGCGGGTAGTATCCGTAGCGATACATCCCGTCGTCCGGCACCCGCGCCAGATAGGCCTCGTCCGATTTCGCCGCGGCCACGTTTGCGCGGATCGAATCCTTGTAGCGCCCGATCCGGTAGTAGATGTGCCCCGGCATGTGCACGAGGTGCCCCGCCTCGGGCATCGCACTCATCGCCAGCGCATCCGCCGCCTTTTCCGCGCGCGCGGGGCTGACGTAGTTTTCCATCAGGTGGATATAGAGATGCGCCGCTTCCTGATGGCCGGGATGCCGCGCCAGCACATCCTCGACCAGCGCAACCGCCTTGTCGATCCGCGTGCGCGGTTCGCTGCGGCCCGGCTGCCAATAGTTCCACGGGCTCGTGTCCATCGCCGCCTCGGCCGCGAGCACGGCGATCTCGTCATTGCCCGGATGCGCCGCCGCAAGGCCCAGCATGGCATCGGCATAAGCCGCATCCATCGCAGCGCGGTCGGCCTTGGGATCAGCCGAATAGCGCGCCGCCAGCGCCCCGATCAGCGCCCGGTCCAGCGGCGGAGCATTCCCGGCCAAAGCCTGCGCCTTGGCCAGCGCATTCAGCGTCGGCGCCAGCGCCTTGGCTTCCATCGGCGCGTTGATGTTCGGCCCCTGGACCAGTGCCTCGCCCCAGAAGCACAGCGCGCAGCCCGGCGCGAGCGCCTGCGCCTTGCGGAACGAGGCGACCGCTGCCGCATGGTTGAAGTTGTAGGCCATCTCGATGCCCTGATCGAACCACGGCCGCGCCTCGGCGGTCAGCCCGCCCGGCTCCAGCGCAGACCGCGGCACCCCGCCATAGAGCGGGAACTTGCCCGGCACGACCGCTTTCGATTCTGGCCCTATCAGCGCTGCCGCCTGCTGCAATCGCCGCAGCAGGATCGGAGGGCTGGACCGAGCCCGCTCCGCACAAGCCGCCGCCGCGAGCCGCGAGGGATCGAGCATGGCAAGCGCAGCCGCGTCAGAGGCGGGCACGCGGTGCAGCGTGGTCGCCGCCGTGGCCGCTCCACCTGCCAGCAGCGCCAGCCCAAGTATTCGATAGATGCGCATGATGTCCCCCCTCGTGCCCCGAGGAGGGTCAGCCTATGGCAGCGGCGGCTGCGGCGCAATCGCCGCAGCCATCAGGATCATTCCGCTGCTTCGCGCTGCGCTTCGCGGGCGAAGATCTCCACCAGGTCATCGTCGCTGGCATCCAGCAGCTTTGCCGCCCAGGTGTGGAAGACCTGGCCGCCCCGCTCGTTGCGGCCAAACAGCACTTCCTTCATCAGCCCGCTCTGCAGCGCCTCGTGCTGGCGCTTGCCGGTCTTGTAGTCCTCGTCGCGCACCACGATCTCGAGGAAGTCGAACTGTTCGTGCGCCGCCTTGATCG
Source organism: Novosphingobium sp. (assembly GCF_965228995.1). Taxonomy (GTDB): domain Bacteria; phylum Pseudomonadota; class Alphaproteobacteria; order Sphingomonadales; family Sphingomonadaceae; genus Novosphingobium. The sequence goes on from NZ_OZ245852.1 coordinate 1,085,279, forward strand.
CCACTTCGTCCGAAGGCTTCTTCTCCATCACGTAGAACTGGGTGGTGTAGCTCTCGCCCACCTTGTCGCCCGGGAACAGCTGGCTGATCATCGCGCCGCGCAGGCCGCCGCCGTAGAAGCTGGCGATCGAGATGTGCGGGAAGATCGTCCACACGCCCTGTACCAGCACGTCGTCGGAAATCTCGTCGTCGTTCAGCTGGCTGAGGTCGATCTGGCGGTCATCGCCCGAGGAAACCTTGATCGCGAACTTCGAAGGAGTCGAGAGGCGCTGGTGCGGCCCGAACTCGAAGTAGTTGGCGCGGTTGTAGAAATCCGAACCGAACGTGTTCGCATGGAGCACCGGCAGGTGGTAGAAATCGAGGTAGCCGTCATAGGCGGTCTTCCAGTTCGGCCCCGAAAGCGTGCGCTGGCTGAACAGGTACCAGTCGTCGAATCCGAAGGCTTTCAGCAGCTCGTCATAGCCGCACAGGTAGTCGGCAATCGAAAGCTTGGAACCCGGATCAAGCGTCGCCCAGATCAGGCCTGCGCTTTCGTAGACCGGGAAGCGGGTGAGGCAGAGCGCTGCCTTGTCCACCGCGCCGAAGTCCTGCGGGCTGGCGACGCCGATCAGGTCGCCGTCGTTCTTGAAGGTCCAGCCGTGGTAACCGCAAGTGAACCGGTTGGCATTGCCGCTGCCCGAAGCAACCGGGTTGCCGCGGTGCGTGCACATGTTGAGGAACGCGCCGACGCTGCCATCGCGCTGGCGGGTGAGCAGCAGCGGCACGCCGGCAATGTCCATCGCCTTGTAGTCGCCCGGATTGGGGATCTCGCACGAAGGCGCGACCATCAGCGGCAGGCGGCGGAAAATCTGCTTCTTCTCGCGCTCGAACAGCGCCTCATCGGTGTAGGTCGAGGCGGGAATGCGCACGACTTCGTCTGCGAGTTCCATCGTCCCGGCATCGCCATGGGCGATAAGCGAACGGGTCATTTCGATCAGCTGTTCACGTGACATGGTCTTATCCTCGAATCCCGGGGCAGGCATTTTCCGTGTCAGAGTGATCTCCGGCAGCCCTGCCTGCAATTGTCATTTTTGCTTGTCGCGGCTTATCTCGCCAATTGCTCGTTCAGCAGCATGTGGAAATGCCGAATCTTCGTTTCGCCATAATTCGCGAACACGATCTCCTTCGATTTGATCGATTTCATGCCCCGCTGCACGTGCGGCAGGTTGACCACGTCCTGGTTGAACACCTTGGCCAGCATGCCCAGCTCCTCGGCGTCGCAATAGTCGTCGTCGAAATCGAGCCAGTGCACTTTCGCCGGGGCCGGGCGCGCCTCGCCCAACTTCACCGGCATCATGAACATCGTCTCGTGGATGCATTCCTCCGGATTGTCGCCCAGCGGGCGGAACCGGTAGAAGATCGGATTGAGGCACCCCCACGGGCTGATGTTGGGGAAGAGGTTGTAGTAGATCGTATCGACGAACTCGGCGTCCGAAAGCGTGTCGACCTCGTCGCCCAGCACCCCCCGCCAATGCTCGCGCGCCGCGTCCGCCATGGCCTTGCGGCGGTCGGGCACCGGGCCGGACGTCGTGTGGTCCTCCTGCAGCTCCCACCCTTCCGGCAGCCGCCCGCCGACCCAGTCGCACAGCTGCACATCGGCATGATCGAGCGCGCCTTCGATATGGTGCGCCTGATGGTCGAAGATCCCGACGCGCCCGTCGCGCGCCGTCACTTGCACACGGTCCTCGCCCAGCCGTTCATAGACATCGCCGGAAAGCGCATGGCGCACCTTGGCGTACGTCTTGGCGCCCTCCAGCGGGTCTGCCACCAGCGCGGGGTTCACGTGGGGGCTGAGCAGGCCATTGGGCGAGATCGCGCGCGACATGTTGCCGAACACATCGTACTTCGAATTGGCATCACCCATCACGTCGAGCAGCGTCGGGTGCGTCGCCACCACGTGGTAGGCCTCCATGAACGCCTCCTGCGCCACCTTCCAGTTGCAGCGCAGCTTCTTCGCCACGTGCACCGCCTTGTAGCGCCGCTCGAACGGGATCGGCTGGAAGTGCCGGTCGATATCGCCGAGGAAGTCCGCGAAGGGCTGTGCGTTGTCATCCGGGTTGATGAACACCCAGCCGCCCCAGCGCCCCACCCGCACTGGCGGCAGGCTGTGCGTTTTCGCGCTGACCGAGGGGAAGTCCCACTGGCACGGCACTTCCTTGAGCGCGCCGTCGATCTTCCACGCCCAGCCGTGGAACGGGCAGCGGAACTCGTGCATCCCGGCGCTGTTCTCCGTCAGCAGCGCGCGCCCGCGGTGGAGGCAGGCGTTGGGGAAGGCCTTGATCTCGTCCGGCCCGGTGCGCACCACGATGTAGGAAAGATGCGCAATGTCATAGACATGGCTGTCCCCCACGTTCGGGATATCGTCCTCGTGGCAGGCCATTTGCCACACCCGCTTCCACAGCCGCTCGACCTCGAGATCGAAGAAATCGCGCGAATGGTAGATGCTCGGATCGACAATCGTCGGCCCCGGCGGCAGCGGGCTCTCCTCGCGCAGCCGCGCCGGCACCGCGTGGGTATCCATGTCCAGCAGCGCGTCATACGTGATGCCCTTGGACCGGTTCGTCCCCGTCAGCGTCTCGACCATGTGCCGTCTCCTCTTCCGATGTGGATGATGACGCACCGTGCCCCGCGCAGGCTTTGACCTGCCTCAAATTGGCGGCCCTCAAAAATGACAGCGCAATCGGCAAGGGTTGCAACTCCGGCCCCCGTGCGTACCAACAGGCGCGAAACGCGTGGGGGGAATATGATCCGGAAACTTGGCTGCGCCCTTGTCGCTCTCGCTGTGCTTCTGCTTGGCGCTGCCCCGCTCGCTGCCCAGTCCGCGCCGCAGGGCGAGATTGTCAGCACCGCCTCGGGCAAGGTCGAAGGCTTCGTCCGCAATGGCGCGCTCGAATTTCGCGGCATCCCCTATGCCGGCCCCGTTTCCGGCGATGCCCGCTGGAGCCTGCCACAACCTGCCGCCCCCTGGACCAATGTCCTCCCCGCCATGCACTTCGGCGGTGCCTGTCCGCAGGCCGCACGCTACGGCATTACCGAACGCAGCGATGCGGAAAACTGCCTCACGCTCAACGTGAGCCTGCCCACCGCCAAAACCGCCGCCCCGCGCCCGGTGCTGGTGTGGCTCCACGGCGGCGCCTTTGTCGGCGGCGCTGCCTCGCTGTACCGGCTGGACCGGCTCGCGCGTGGGCTGGATGCCGTCGTCGTCAGCGTGAACTACCGCCTCGGCGTGTTCGGTTTCATGGCCCCGCCTGCTGGGACATCGGGCGCGGGCCATGTCCTCGGCCTTGAAGACCAGCGCCTTGCCCTGCGCTGGATCAAGGCCAACATCGCGGCCTTCGGCGGCGACCCTGAGAACATCACGCTCGCGGGCGAATCCGCCGGTGCCGCTTCGGTTTGCATGCAGCTCATGGCGCCGGAGCAAACGCGTGGCCTGTTCCACCGCGCCATCATCCAGAGCGGCGCTTGCGGCACACCCCTGCGCACGCTTCCCGAGGCCGAAGCCTTCGCCGCCAAAGTCGCGAAGGAAGCCGGCTGCCCCGATTCCGCCACAGCGCTCACCTGCCTCAAGGCCATCGACGCGCAGGCCCTGATCGCTGCCGGTGCCCGCGCGGCGAGCGGCGAACTCCTCGCCTTCGCCCCCTTCACCGGCAACCCCACTGTCCCGCGTCCCACCCTCGCTGCCCTGCAGGCGGGCCAATTCCTCCGCGTCCCCGTCCTCAACGGCTTCACCCGCGACGAAATGCGCCTCTACGTCGGCTATGATGTGCAGGGCGGCGCAAAGATCACCCCCGAAACCTACCCGTCTGCCGTCCGCGCCATCTATGGCGACAAGGCGGACAGGGTCCTCGCGCGCTACCCCCTCAAACCCGGCGAACACCCCGCCGAAACCTTGGGCTCGCTGATGACGGACTTCATGCCCGGCCTCGGCATCACCCATTGCCTCGAAATCGAAAGCGGCCGCCTGCTTGGCGCGTTCCAGTGGGAATATGCGGATCGCACTGCCCCCGTGCGCGGCGTTTCGATCCCGATCCTCCCCGAACCCGGTTTCAACCTCGGCGCCGTCCATTCGGCCGAGCTCAACGCCCTGTTCCCCAATTTCTCCAACACCGCCGCCGTGACTGCCCCCGATCTCGCCCCCGCCTCGCAGGCGCTGGCAGATGCCATCGTCACGACATGGGCCGCCTTCATGCGCGGCAAACCGCCCGCCGCCGATTGGCCGTCCGGCCAGGTCATGCGCTTCGAACCCGGCGCCGTCCGCCCGGTCGATGCCTGGGCCGAGTACCGTTGCGATTTCTGGCGCTCGGAATATCCCGCCTTCTTCTCGACAAAGGAATCCAAATGAACACCGCCATCGTCACCGGCGCCGCGCAGGGCCTCGGCCTTGTTACCGCCCGCCGCCTCGCCGCTGCAGGCTACCGCGTCGTCCTTACCGATATGCAGGACGTGTCCGCGCAGGCCGCCGCCATCGGCGCGGCGGCCATCGGCATCAGCGGTGATGTCTCCAGCGAAGCCTTCGTCGAAGACATGGCCGCCCGCGTCGCCGCCGATTTCGGCGGCGCGCAGGTCCTCGTCAACAACGCCGGCATCAGCCTGATTCAGCCGGCGGAAGATACCACGCTCGATCAGTGGCAGAAGATGATGGCGGTGAACTTGCAGGGCCCCTTCCTCCTCTGCCGCGCGTTCGGCCGCCAGATGCTCTCCGCGGGCAAGGGCTCCATCGTCAACGTCGCCTCGGTCGCGGGCCTTGGCGGCGTGATCCACCGCTCGGCCTACAACACCTCCAAGCACGGCCTCATCGGCCTCACCCGCACTCTCGCGGGCGAATGGGGCGGCCGGGGCGTGCGCGTCAACGCGGTCTGCCCCGGCTGGATCAAGACCGAGATGGACGTCAAGGACATGGGCTCGGGCGCCTATGACGATACCGATATCGTGAACCGTGTGCCGATGGCCCGCTTCGCCATGCCCGAAGATGTGGCGGAGGCCATCACCTTCCTCGCCTCAGGCGCCGCCGCCTTCATCAACGGCGTCAGCCTCCCCGTAGACGGCGGCTGGACGGGCGATATCAGCTGGGACAGCCTCCGCCTCAAGACGCGGGGCTGATCCGTTCGATCCTCAACCGCGCACTTTCCAGAACAGCATGTTGCTGCCCGGTGCCAGATCAACCTTCTGCAGCCAGTCCGGGGTCTGGTTATCCAGCAATTGCGCCATGAAGCCGTGCGGGGCGTAGAGCCGGTACGTCGCCGGTTCGCCCACATTGGGGCAGACCACGATCAGCGTGACCTGGCGGCGGCGGATCATCGCATGGGCCTCGTCGGCACTGCCCACGAACGCGCTCACCACATCGTGCATGGCAGCCGCGCCGCGATGGTGGTCGGTGGCAACCACCCGCTGGTGTGAGCGGGCCAGAATGAACGCGCCGATATCGAGCGGCATCAGGATATCGGTCGCAGGCAGCGTGTCGAGCGCGCGCCCCGCCATCGCATAGTCGCATTTGCCCCCGGGCGCTTGCCGCGCGGCTGGTCCGGCGGCCGGCGCAAACGGGGCGGAGAGCAAAGTCCACGCCAGCAGCGGCATCGGCGGCAACAGCATCGCCAGAATGACCAGATAGCCCGCACCGCGGCGCAGCGGCCGCTGCGTGCGCAAGGCAATCAGCCAACGCATGATCAGCACCCCGGTCGACAAGGCGGCAATGCCCGAAGCCGTGGCCGATGCGCGCTGAAACAGGATCGCGATCGCCAGCGCCCCGGCCACCAGCAGCGCGTGATCGCGCCACCACGCCTTCTCGGCGGCGCTGGCCGCATCACGCCACAACAGCGCCGAGGCAAACAGGCCCACCAGCGGCAAACCCACGGTTTCGAGCGCCATCGGCAGCGGCAGTTCCCAGACCGGCAGGCCCTCGGTCACATGTCCGTACCACAACCGGTAAACCAGCGGATCGAGCATGGAGAAAGCCCCGCCGCGGCATTGCGGCAGGCTGAGCCAGGCGCTCGCCAGTGTCACCCCGCCAATCACCGCGAACGCTCCCAGCACCGCGGGCCAGCGCTGCGGCGCCTTCAGCGCCAGCCCCGCGCCGCCCAGCGCAACGATCGCAAGCAGCGCCAGATGCACCGGTGAAATCTGATCGCAATGCGTGACGAGATCGGCCATGCCGCGCGTGCCGAGGAAGATCGCGCCACTGGCCAGTGCCAGCGCGGAAGCCGCCGCCGCAAAACCGGCGAACGGGCGCCGCGCCGGTTCAAACAGCCCGCGCAAGGCCAGCACGCCCAGAAACACCGCAGTGATCGGCAGGCCCTCGATCGAGACGGCCAGCAGCGCCGCCAGCGCGATGCCGATGATCAGCCCGCCACGCACCGCATCGCGCGCCGCCAGCCCGTTCACGGCGACCAGCGCCAGCACCACTTGCCAGCCATGATGATCGATCCGCAGCGGGGTCATCTGAAACAGCAGCTGCAATCCGAAGCTGGTGACAAGGCAGACCATGACAACCGCTTCGCCATTGTAGAATCGCGCCGTCAGCCGCCCGACCAGCATCAAGGTAATCAGCAGGGTGAGCAGCGGCACCGTGACCAGCGTGATCAGCTCGGCCTGCGCCGTGCCCACCAGCGGCCGCAGGAGCACGATCATCGCGGCCAGCGGCACATCGACCAGCCGCGACCAATGCATCAGCACGCCTTCGGGCGCGGCAATGCGGTACTGATGCACATCGAACCAGCTTTGCCCACCCAGCCAGTCGCGCACTTGCACCAGCCGCAGCGCATCGTCGGGATCGGTAAACCGCACCGCCGCAATGGCCCCGGCACTGACGATGAGCAGCAGAACCGCCATCACCAGCCACACCGCAAGCACAAGCCAGGGCCAGCTCGCAGCGGTATGCGGCGCGCCATCCCGCAATGCCGCGACATTGCCCCCGGTGCTGACGTCTCTCACTACACTAGGCCCTCATTCCACCGGTGGTCTACCGCCGCAGTGGTAGCTGGATGTCACTAAGGTATGGCTAATGAAGCCTTGCAAACCTGAAGATCGCGCAGGCTGGCGGCGAAGGCGGGGTTGGAATTGCGCTAATCGGCTTGCGCCGCCCAACAGATCCTCTCCATTTTTGCGGAACGCACAAATGGGGAGGTGGCATCGGCGCAGCCGATGACGGAGGGGTGATCTCTTCCCGGCCAAGGGGATGGCACCCGCTCATTGTGAACATATTGAAGGTCAGAGGAGCGAGCCCGGTGAGCTCCCAGCCAAAGCCAGAAAGAGAACCTTCAGCTGGCAAGAGCGATTGCCTTTGCAACCCCAGTCCTTTCTGAGGCCTCACAAAACCACCCCGTCATTCCATTGACGAAGGGGGGGCAAGGGAGCGCAAAGCTAGAGTCAGGACCTATTAACCGCGCCTTCGAGGTTTGAGGCAAAATGGCTCAGTGCTAGGAAGGAAGCCGCAGGAATATGTCAATATTTCAAGGCTTCCTGACGAAGCAATGGGCCATTTTGGTCAAATCCTGCAGGACGCTGGAATGGCTTCCATCTCAGACGGAAATTCACTTGGAAAGGCAACCAGCCTTCCCGGCGTGAATTTCCGCCTGATATGTTCGCCATTCCAGCGCCTCGAAGGCGCGCTTTATAGGTCCTGACCCTAGACGCACTGATGCAGCGAGGTCAGTGCTTGAAGCAATATTCGCGATGCCACGCGAGGAATGCCGGATGCGGTCGATCGAGCGGACGCTTTGGCTGGATCGCAAAGCCGGATTTGTTGAGTAAGGAACTGATACCGTGCGGGTCGTTCACTTGGCGGCTCACAAGAATCTGCAGATCGTCCGAGAGACCAATTAGCCCCCGATCAAACATCCAATGCACGGTTCCTGAAAGTGCAATCCCGTTGGTAACAATATCGGGCCCACCCCGATCTACCGGCCGGATATGCGCTGCTTCTACCTCCGCGCGACCACCTCCGTTAATCAGCTTCAATCCGGTCAAGGCACAGCGTGCATCGTAAGCTTCGACCACGCGTCGGCGGAACAATCGGTCTCGGACCAGCCGCGAACCTAAATTGGCTACACGAGAACGTTCGATCTCGAACTCAAACGGTGCGCGTTCTTCGTGCAGTACGTTGTCGACAGTTTCGTCGATCCTCGGCAGGAAGTCCTCATCTTCAGCAAGCCCAATATCGATGATGAGGTTGAAGTCTGCCGCCGATAGCGGGCGGACCGCAGACTGAGCTCTGCCAGAAATCTTGCCTTGATCGTTCAAGACGCCGCGTTCGACGAGCCCTAGCGAACCGTTGAAGGGGACGTGGTTTGGGAAATCGAGATAAGTGCCGGGTTCGATCAGGGCGAGGAACATATCCTTGCCGGTTGGATCCGCTACAACATTTGCTACCTTCGCCGCTGCAAAGTATCCGCGCGTATCGCGAACTTTGCTCGGCTCGTAGTAGATAATCCAGTCGCCAATGCAGGCGCTGGCTCGGCTGAGATATTGACGGGGGAACTGATATCGCTCGGCAGGGCTGTCGTCATAGATCGAGTCAGTTCGATGAACGAAAACACCCTTGGCCATGTCGATCACGCTCCGCCATCAGATTGCGTTTGCCCTTCAATACACGTGCAAATCCCATAAGCACCACCACTCCATGTTGTTCGCCCAACCCAATTCCGTGCATTCCGACCCCCATTCTCAAACCATCAACCCCACAGACAAGCACTTTTCCGAAAATAAATAACAGACGCGTCTGTTATTTATAAATCGCTGTCCTACAGCCACCCCCTTGCGGCATGATCCTGCCCGCCCGTCCCCCGCAGCCGGAATCGCCCGCTTTGCCGCACTTTTTCGCCCAATCCCGCCGCCCAGTGATCGCTGCAATCGATCAATGCCTCCGCACTGATCGATTGCAATTATTCCTCAGGACTGTGTCAACTGTGTCAACTTGGCCCCGCGCCGCCTGTCAGATTGAGGAGTGGTCGCGAGGCGCGTCGCAGCGTTTCATGGCGGCGATAAGATAAGGAGAATGCCATGCGTGTTGCTCTGCCCGAGGCCCACCACCAGAACCCGCTCGGCCACTTGTCCGAGCATTATGCGCCCGAGATCGTGAACGCCGCTTTCGGCTTTTCCGATGTCACCTACCGCATGTCGAAGCTGCCCACCCGCCTGTTCGAAGGCGCGCGGATGCGCACGGCGCTGATCAACGGGTGCCAGCTCTGCCAGAACTTCCGCGTGCTGCGCGATCGGCCCGATATCGAGCGCACAAACGGCCCCGCGCCGGACGAGGCATTCTACGCCGCCGTGCACGAATGGCGCACCTCGGCCGTCCTTTCGGAGCGTGAGAAGCTCGCCATCGAATATGCCGAGAAAGTCGGCCTCGATCCGCAGGGCCTCGCCGCGGATGAAGACTTCTGGGCGCGCTACAAGGCCGCGCTCAGCGATGAAGAGATCGTCGATCTCGCCTTCTGCGTCGCGGTGTGGATGGGGCTGGGGCGCGTTGCCCATGTGCTCGGTCTCGATGCGGTCTGCGCTCTGCCGGCGCTGCGCGAAGTGGCTTGATGAACCGGCGCGGTCTGCTCGGCGGGCTGGCGGCGGGCGGCGCGGCTCTGGCAGGCGGCGCTGCTGCCCGGGCGGCAGACCTCCCGGCCGGCCCGCGCGCGGTCCTCGTCTATACCGCCGTCGCCTTGCTTGAAGAGCGCGTCTCCCACGGCACCACGCCTTATGGCGAACGGTTCCTCGTGCCGATCATCGGCGGCAGCTTCGAAGGGCAGGACTTGCGCGGCCGCATCCTCCCCGGCGGCGCGGACTGGCAGCTCCTGCGCGCCGATGGCTATCTCGAACTCGTCGCCGATTACTGCATGGAGACTGACGACAAGGTCCAGATCAAGGTCACCAACCGCGGCCTGATCCAGACCGTGCCGGGCGCGGACGGCAAGCGCTATGCCATGACCACGCCGCGCTACGAGGCACCGATGGGCAAGTACGGCTGGCTCAACCAGCTGATCTTTGCCGGAACGGTCGCGCCCGGGGAGAGCAAGCCGCCGTCGGTGCGGCTCGCGATCTACAAACTGGTCTGAGGCTTCCACACTGCCGCGGAACGTGCCACCGTGCACCGGTTTGTTTTACCGCGTCCGGAAAGCCCTCCCAGATGAACACGCCCGACCTTGCCGCCTGGTGGATGCCCTTCACCGCCAACCGCCAGTTCAAGTCCAGCCCCCGCCTCCTCGCCGAAGCGCGCGGGATGTTCTACCGTTCGGCAGACGACCGCGAGATTCTGGACGGCACCGCGGGCCTGTGGTGCGTCAACGCCGGGCACGGGCGGGAGGAGATCGCCGACGCCGTCTCGCACCAGATCCGCACGATGGACTTCGCGCCGGCCTTCCAGATGGGCCATCCCATCGGCTTCGATTTCGCAACCCGCCTTGCCGAAATCGCCCCCGCCGGGCTCGACCGCGTGTTCTTCACCGGCTCGGGTTCTGAGTCGGTCGATACCGCGCTCAAGATCGCGCTCGCCTACCAGCGCGCGATCGGACAGGGCACCCGCACCCGCTTCATCGGGCGCGAGCGGGGCTATCACGGCGTCGGCTTCGGCGGCGTTTCGGTCGGCGGCATTCTCAATAACCGGCGCGTGTTCACCAGCCTGCCCGGCACCGATCACATGCGCCACACCCACGATCCGGCGCGCAACCGCTTCACCCGCGACCTGCCCGAACACGGCGCGGAGCTGGCAGACGATCTCGAACGGCTGGTCCAGCTCCACGGCGCGGAGACCATCGCGGCGGTGATCGTCGAACCGGTCGCGGGCTCCACCGGCGTGCTGCCGCCGCCCAAGGGCTATCTCGAACGCCTGCGCGAAATTGCGACGCGGCACGGCATCCTGCTCATCTTCGATGAAGTCATCACCGGCTTCGGCCGCCTCGGCACCCCGTTCGGCGCGGACTACTTCGGCGTGACACCCGATCTCATCACCACTGCCAAGGGCATCACCAACGGCACCCTGCCGATGGGCGCCGTTTTCGCCAGCCGCGCGGTGCATGATGCGATGATGCAGGGGCCGGAAAACCTCATCGAGCTGTTCCACGGCTATACCTATTCCGGCCACCCGGTCGCCTGCGCGGCGGGTATCGCCACGCTCGATATCTATGCCCGCGAAGGCCTGCTGACCCGCGGCGCGGAACTGGCGCCGCTTTGGGCCGATACGCTCCACGGACTGCGCGATGCGCCGCATGTGATCGACGTGCGCACCATCGGCCTCGTCGGCGGGATCGAGCTGGCCTCGCGCGATGGTGCGCCGGGCGCGCGCGCCTACGACGTGTTCACCGATTGCTTCCGCGCGGGCCTGCTCATCCGTGTCACGGGTGACATCATCGCGCTCTCCCCGCCGCTGATCATCGAGCCTGATCATATGGGCCGCATTGCCGAGACGATCCGCGCCGCGCTGGAGCGGGCCGGGTGAAGGTTCTGCTCGCCGCAGCCGCGGCAGCGCTCCTTGCTGTCCCGGCGCTTGGCGCGCCCGCTCCGATTGGCATGAGCGAGACGGAACAGCAGGCGCCCGCCGTGCCCCCAATCCTGTCTGCGCGCGAACGGGCCGCGACCGAGAACCGCATCCTCGCCGAGCGGCTCGATACGGTGATCCCGGCGATCATGCGCGCGGAAGGCATCGACCTGTGGCTGCTGGTCGCGCGCGAGTATTTCGAGGAACCGGTCGTCGCCTCGATGCTCGATGCCGAGAACATGCACGCGCGGCGGCGGACGATCCTGATCTTCCACGATCCGGGCGGCGGCAAGCCCGTCGAGCGGCTCACCGTCAGCCGCTATGGCCTTGGCGGACTTTTCGCGCCCGCATGGGATCCGGCGAAGCAGCCCGACCAGTGGCAGGCGGCGGCAGACATCATCACCGCGAAAAATCCGGCTAAGATCGCGGTCAACATTTCGGACCTGCACCAGTTTGCCGATGGCATGACGGTGAGCCAGCACGACAAGTTCACCGCCGCCCTTCCGTCCGCGATGCGCCAGCGGATCGTCAGCGGCGAGGGGCTTGCCATCCGCTGGCTGGAGACGCGCACCCCCACCGAGATGGCGCTCTATCCCGTGATCGAGCGCACGGCCCACGCAGTGATCGGCGAGGCTTTCTCGCGCAAGGTCATCACGCCCGGCGTCACGACCGCTGAAGACGTGCAATGGTGGTATCGCGACCGGCTGCTGCAACTCGGTCTCGATGCATGGTTCCATCCATCCATTGGCATCCAGCGCCAGGGCGTGAAGGGCATGCTCGAAGGCGCGGAGGTGATCCGGCCCGGTGACCTCTTGTGGACTGATTTCGGGATCACCTACCTCAGGCTCAACACCGATACCCAGCACCTCGCCTACGTCCTGAAGCCGGGCGAGACCGAGGCGCCGGCGGGCTTGAGGCAGGGCCTTGCGAACAGCAACCGCCTGCAGGACATCCTCCTTCGCCAATTCGCGGTCGGGCGCAGCGGCAACGAGGTGCTGGCCCGGGCGCTGGTGGAGGCCAAGGCTGCCGGGCTTGACCCTTCGATCTATTCGCATCCCATCGGCCTCCACGGCCACGGCGCGGGGCCTTCGATCGGCTTCTGGGACAACCAGAACGCGGATCCGCGCGGTGAGGCGGCGATCCATGCGAGCACGGCATGGTCGATCGAGCTGACAACATATGCACCCGTGCCCGAATGGGGCGACCAGCGCGTCGATTTCCGCGCCGAGGAGAATGCGTTCTTCGACGGCAAGTCCGTCCGCTTCATCGATGGACGCGAGACGCGCCTGACCCTGATCTCTCCGGATCCGTGACCGCTTCCGGCAAGGCCGGTTATATCATTGAAATTACGAAAAAATGGTGCCCAGAAGAGGACTCGAACCTCCACGCCCTTGCGAGCGCCAGCACCTGAAGCTGGTGCGTCTACCAATTCCGCCATCTGGGCACGGTAGCGGGAGGCATCTGCGCCAACCGCCGGGTAGGAGCGCGCCGATAGGGCACGGTCTGCCCCCTTGTCAACCGCGGTCTGCATTTGCACCGATGAGGCGGCGTAAACCATTGAACCGGGGGGCGCGGGTGTGGCAAGGGGCGCGCGAACTGGAAATGGAACCGGACGCATGAGCAAGGACATGGCGCACGATCTCGAAGGGCAGCTGATCGCTCTGGTGGGCGGGAGCGGCTTCATCGGCACGCATGCGGCGCAGGCGCTGCTGGCGCGCGGTGCGCGGCTGCGGGTGTGCAGCCGCCATCCCGAGCGCGGGTACCGGCTGAAGACGCTCAGTGGGCTTGGCAAGATCCAGCTCGTTGCGGTCGACGTGACCAAGCCGCACACGCTCGAAGTGGCGCTGACGGGCTGCGACGCGGTGGTGAACCTTGTCGGAGCGTTCACCGGCAAGCTCGATGCGGTGCAGGGTTCGGGCGCCGGGCAGCTTGCCGCCATTGCGCGCGCCAAGGGTGCCAAGGCTTTCGTCCATGTTTCCGCGATCGGTGCCGATGCAGGTTCTTCCGTGGCTTATGCCAGCACCAAGGCTGCGGGTGAGGCAGCGGTGCTCGCGGCGTTCCCCGAGGCCATTGTGCTGCGTCCCTCGGTCGTGTTCGGTGAGGATGACGCCTTCATCAATCTCTTTGCGGGGTTGATCGCCAGCGCGCCGGTGATGCCGGTGTTCGCACCCGATTCGCGCTTCCAGCCGGTGTTCGTGGACGATGTTGCCGATGCCGTGGCCAATGCGATCGCCGCGCCGGCAGACTTTGCCGGCAAGACGTTCGAGCTGGGCGGGCCCGAAGTGATCACCATCGGCGATCTCAACCGCCGCATCGCCAAGGCGGCGGGCCGCGCGACGCGGTTTATCGAACTGCCGGATGGCATCTCGGCCGCGTTCGCCACGCTGACCGGCTGGCTGCCCGGCGCGCCGATGAGCCGCGACCAATGGACCTTGCTCCGCCAGGGCAACGTGGCGAGCGGCACGCTGCCGGGCCTTGCCGAGCTTGGCGTGCAGGCGCGGCCGCTCGGGCTGTTCCTCGACCGCTGGATGACCCGTTTCCGCAAGCATGGCCGATTCGGGACGCGGACCACGGCGGCCTGAAGCGCCAGCCTGAGGAAGGTGCCCGGACCTGTCGGGATTCCTTACGGTTGACACAGTTGACACTGTCCTGAGGAATAATTCCAATCGATCAGTTGCGCGCTTTTGATCGCTCCAGTCGATCAAGGGGCTGCGGACGTGCGCAAGTGTCTGCTGGCATGGCGGCTTGGTTCCGGCGAACGAGGCAGGGCCGGGACGAATCGCAGATTTGCGCAAGGTAGGAAAGTGCGGCGGGCCGGCGATACGCCCATCCTGGACAGGAAGCCCCTTATACCCGCTGGCCGAATGTGGCAGCTTTGGCTCAGGATGAACTGATGACTCAGTGAACTTTGTCGGGGGGACGGCAGTGCGGCGGATCTGGCGTGTATTTGGGGGCTTGGTGATCCTGGCTCTTTGCAGTCTGGCGCAGCCGGCCGCGGCGAAGTGCACGATCGGCATGGCGGCGCGTCTGCCGGTGACGATGGACGGGTTGCGCGCGACGGTTCCGGTCGAGGTCAACGGAAAGAAGACGATCTTCTGGCTCGATAGCGGGGCGTTCTTCAGCCTCATGTCGAAAGCACAGGCCGCAGCGCTGGACCTACAGACGACAAGCCTGCCGCCCGGCTTCTACATCACCGGCATCGGCGGCAATGCGAGCGCAGAACTCGCCACGATCAAATCATTCAAGATCGTGGGACAAGAGCTCAAGAACCTGCAGTTCCTGGTGGGCGGCAGCGATTTCGGCACCGCTGTCATCGGGCAGAACATCCTCGCCATTTTCGATACCGAGTACGACCTTGCCAATGGCCACGTGAACCTTGTCAAGACAAAGGACTGCCGCGGCGTGAACCTGGCTTACTGGGCAGATGGCAAGGCTGCGGGCATGGCCGATCTGATCCCGCCCGAGAACGAATTGACGAAGCACATCTTCGCCAAGGGCACCATCAATGGTAAACCGGTGAAGCTGATGTTCGATACCGGCGCGCCGGCCACCACGCTCACAAGCACGGCGGCTGCGCGGCTCGGAATCGATCTTTCGGGGCCTGGCGTGGTCGCCTCCGAGCGCACCTCGGGCATTGGCACGAAATTCCGCCGGACCTGGATCGTGACTCTCAAGAGCTTCGAGGTTGGCGGCGAGGAGATCCGCAACACGCCGATCCGCGTGCGGGAGGACAAGGGCGACGACCATGACGAAGACGTGCTCGTCGGGGCCGATTTCTTCCTCTCGCACCGCTTGTTTGTCTCTCCGGCCACCGGGCACATGTTCCTGACCTACAACGGCGGGCCGATCTTTTCGCTGACGACGGACGGTGAGATCGGCGCGCGCAAGACGCGGACCGAGGGCGACTGGGCCGTCAGCAACACCGAGACGCCCAAGGATGCCGCGGGCTTTGCCCGGCGCGCGAGCGGCTTTGCCGCGCGCCGCGACTGGAAGGCGGCGGTGGCCGACTACGACGAGGCGATCAGGCTGGAGGCTGGCAAGGCGGAATACTGGCTCGGCCGCGCCGACGCGCGGGAGCGCACCGGCGATGCCAAGGGCGCGCGCGCCGACTTCGACAAGGCAATCACGCTGACGCCGAACAACCCGGACCTCGTTATCCGGCGCGGGTTCGTGCGCCTGAAGGAAGGCGACGAGAAAGGCGCGCTGGCCGATGCCGAAACGGCGCTGGCCGGGTATCATGAAGGGTCGCTCGATCGGCTGGCCGTGGTCGCGCTCTACGATCGCCTGCACCGCACGGACCGGGTGCTGGCGCTGATCGATCCGATCATTGCGCTGCACAAGAACGACAACGAACTGGGCAGCTTGCTCAACACGCGCTGCTATAGCCGGGCGCTGGCCAACATCGAGCTCACAAAGGCGCTGGCCGATTGCACCGGCGCGATCAAGCGTCTGGGCCCCATTCCGGCGATCATTGACAGCCGGGCCATGGTGAAAGTGCGGATGGGCGATCTGGCCGGAGCGGTGGCCGACTATGACGATGTCCTCGCCAAGGAGCCGAAGCAGGCCGCATCGCTCTATATGCGGGGCTGGGCGCGGCGGGCGAACGCCAAAGGGGATGCGGCACAACTGAAGCTTGCGGAAGCGGACTTCGCGGCCGCCAAGGAGAACGACGCGGAGATCGCGGACCGGTTCACGCCCTACGGGTTTGCGCCGTGAGGGGGTGAACCGTCAACGCGCAGGGCAGGGGAAGCGCTTGCGGAACAGATCGCTGACCGCTGCCGAAACCGGAATGCGGGGCCGGGTCGCCACAGGATAGCTTTGCATATGCGCGATGAGTTCGTCGCTGGTCAGCGCGGCGCGTTCTGGCGGGCAGGCGCTGGGCTTGCCGCTGGCAGCTTCTGCCTTGAGCTGGCGGCGAAAGGCCTGGGCAGAGCCGGTGACTTCGGCCTTGAGCAGGCCGATATCGGATGAGAACGCCGCCATGAGGCCCTTGGCCTTGAGCGCTTCGGCCTTGGCGAGGAACGTGGCGACGCTCATCGAGCCGGGCTGCGGACCGGCTTGTGCGCCGACTTGTGCCGGCAGTGCTGTGGAGACAGCAAGGGCAAGGCAGAGCCATGGGAGTTTCATGGAGCGCGGGCTCCTCATCAGGCGTTCACATCCGCGTAGTGCGAAGGAGGCTGGATCACGTCCATCCGCTCGGTAAGAAGGGGGCGAAAGCTGGGGCGGCTCTTGAACACGGAGTACCAGCTGGCGGCCTGCTCGTGGAGCGACCAATCGATCCCGCCGAGGTAATCGGCCACCGAGATCTGCGCGGCGGCGGTGAGATCGGCGAGGCTCATCGTCGAGCCGGCGAGCCAGGGGCGGTTATCGATCAGGTAGTCGATGTAGTAGAGGTGATCGTTGGCGAGGCGCATCGCTTCGCGCAGCACGCGGCTATCCGGGGACTGGCGGTAGACGAGGCGCTTCTTCATCCGTTCCTCCAGCAGGGGCTGGGTGACGGCGGCGTAGAAGTTTTCATCGAACATCGCGACGAGGCGGCGGATTTCGGCGCGGCCGGTGGCGGTGCCGTTGATCATCGGCGATTTGTCGACCGTTTCTTCGAAATATTCGCAGATCGCGCGGCTATCGACGAGGGTGATCTGCTTTTCCGGGTTGTGCAGCACCGGAGTGCGGCCGGCCGGATTGAGGTTCTGGAACGCCTCGCGCTGTTCCCACGGGTTTTCGCGGATGAGTTCGTAGGCCACGCCCTTTTCGGCGAGGAGCAGGCGCACCTTGCGGCTGAACGGGCACAGCGGGAATTGATAAATCTGCCACATGATCCGTTTGCATGTACGCGGGGGCGAGGCGAAGTCCAGTGCGGGCGGGTGCGATGTGGTGGAATTTTCGGAGGATAGCTGAGAAGGACAAGAGGTTTCGCGCAGAGGCGCGGAGGCGCGGAGAAAGGGATTAAGCTGTTTCGCGCAGAGAGCGCAGAGGTCCGCAGAGACGCAGAGAGGCCGCTGATGCGGCGAAGCCGCGCTCCTCTGGCTGAGGGTGCGCCACACGCATCATCAGGATGCGAAAGCGGCTTCGCCGCGATCACTACGCCTCTGCGTCTCTGCGGACCTCTGCGCTCTCTGCGCGAAACACCTTC
The DNA here is from genome assembly GCF_965228995.1 of Novosphingobium sp. Lineage (GTDB taxonomy): Bacteria > Pseudomonadota > Alphaproteobacteria > Sphingomonadales > Sphingomonadaceae > Novosphingobium. The sequence goes on from NZ_OZ245852.1 coordinate 1,102,908, forward strand.
TTCTTCCTTCTCGCCGGGTTCCAACGACGCCGCCTGCCTGCTAGGGGCGCGCAATGCTAACAATTCAGGGCCTCACCGTTCGACTGGGCGGGCGCACCATTCTTGACCGCGCCAGTGCGACGATCCAGCCGGGCTCCAAGGTGGGGCTGATCGGCCGCAATGGTGCGGGCAAATCAACGCTGATGAAGGCGATCATCGGCGAGCTCGAGCCCGACGAGGGCGGGATCGAGATGCCCAAGCGCACGCGGCTGGGCTATATCGCGCAGTCCGCGCCGGCGGGTTCGGCAACGCCGTTTGAAACCGTGCTGGCCGCCGATACCGAGCGCGCGGCGCTGATGGCGGAAGCCGAGACCTGCGAGGATCCGGACCGGCTGGGGGCGCTCTATGATCGGCTGATCGCGATCGATGCCTATACGGCGGACGCGCGGGCGGCGCGGATCCTGATCGGATTGGGCTTCGACGAGGCAATGCAGGCCATGCCGCTCGACAGCTTTTCGGGCGGGTGGAAGATGCGCGTGGCGCTGGCCTCGCTGCTGTTTTCGGCACCCGACCTGCTGCTGCTCGACGAGCCTTCCAACCACCTCGATCTGGAAGCGACCTTGTGGCTGGAGAGCTTTTTGCAGAGCTATTCCGGCACCATCGTGGTGATCAGCCACGAGAGGGACCTGCTCAATAACGTCGTCGATACGATCCTGCACCTGCAGGGCGGGAAGATCGCGCTCTATGCGGGCGGCTATGATGCGTTCGAGCGGCAGCGGGCCGAGCGGGCGGCGCAGATCGCTGCCGCGAAGGTGGCGCAGGATGCGCAGCGCAAGAAGCTGGCGGATTATGTGGCGCGCAATTCGGCGCGGGCTTCGACTGCCAAGCAGGCCCAATCGCGTGCCAAGATGCTGGCGAAGATGCAGCCGGTGACGGCGATGATGGAAGACCCGACGCTGAGCTTCGGGTTTCCCGATCCGGAAGAACTGCGCCCGCCGCTGATCACGCTCGATCTCGCGGCGACGGGGTATGTCGCGGAGAAGCCCATCCTGCGGCGGCTGAACTTGCGGATCGATCCCGATGACCGGATCGCGATGCTGGGGCGCAACGGCAACGGCAAGACGACGCTCGCGCGGCTGCTGGCGGGGCAGCTGGCGGCGAGCGAGGGCGGGATGACCGCTTCGGGCAAGCTCAAGATCGGCTATTTCACGCAGTATCAGGTGGAGGAACTGCCTTCGGATTCGACGCCGCTCGAACTGATGACACGGGCCATGCCGGGCAAGACCCCGGCGGCAGTGCGCGCGCAATTGGGGCGGTTCGGTTTTTCGGGCCCGCGCGCCGAATCGAAAACAGCCACGCTTTCAGGCGGGGAGCGGGCGCGGCTGGCGCTGGCGCTGGTGACGCGCGATGCGCCGCATCTGCTGATCCTCGACGAGCCGACCAACCACCTCGATGTCGACGCGCGCGAGGCGCTGGTGCAGGCGCTGAATGATTATGCGGGCGCGGTAATCCTGATCAGCCATGACCGGCACATGGTAGAGCTGACTGCGGACCGGCTGGTGCTCGTCGATGGCGGGACGGCGAAGGACTATCCGGGGAGCATCGAGGACTACATCGACTTCGTGCTCGGGCGGAACCAGCCCAAGGGCGATGCGGGCAAGAATGGCTCTGGCGGCGCAAAGGTGAAGGGCGGGGCGAAGAACCGCGAGGAAATGAAGGCGCTGCAGAAGGCGGTGAGCGAGACCGAAAGCGCGGTCGGCAAGGCCGAAGCGCGGCTTGCGGCGATCGATGCGGCGCTGGCGGGTTCGGGCAAGGCGGCGGCGGATCTCGCCGGGCTGAACATGGCTGAACTGGGGCGCAAGCGGCGCGAGGCGGCGGATCAGCTCGCGGCGGCGGAAGCGCGCTGGATCGAGGCGGGCGAGGCGCTGGATGCCTTCATGAACTGAGGGCGACCTGCTGCAGGGCAAGCTTGGCCTCGATGCCTTCCCACAGGCGCTGGAGGCGGGCATTGACCTCGCTTGAGGCGGCAAACGTGCCGATCGGGGCGCGGCGGGCGGCGGTCTGCTCGATGACGCTCGACATGGGGATCACTGGCCAGCCGGCAGCGAAGCCGGACAGCACATCGCGGTGGAGCTTGCGCCGCCCGTCGTACATCGAGAGCACCGGCAGGATCGGCGGGTGGCGCGGATGATGGGTGAGAATCTCGGCCTGGATCATCGGCAGCGCGCGTGCCGAAAGCGGTGAGGGCGGCAGCGGCACGATGAGGAGATCGGCGGCGGCGAAGACCTGCTCGCTGATTTCATTGAGCACCGGCGGGCAATCGACGATGATCCGGGCGTAATCGGCGGAGAGCAAGGCGGCGGTGCGGGCCATGCGTTTGCGCTTGCCGATGCGGGCGAGCGTGGTGGGCAGGGTGCGCATGCTTTCATCGGCCTGGAGCACGGAGAGACCAGGATAGCGGCTGGGCACGATGAGATCGGCGGGGCTCACGTCCTTGCGGAACACAGAGGCGGCATTGCTTTCGTGGGCGTCAGGAAGCCCGAGCAGCCAGCCCGCGCCGCCTTGCGGATCGAGATCCCACAGCAGCGTGGAATGCCGGGAGTGGACGGCCGAGCGCCAGGCCATGTCGACCGCAAGGGTGGTTTTCCCGACGCCGCCCTTTACGCTGTAGACTGCGATGACCGCCATTGTTCCCGCCATTCGTGTGGTGTGCGGGTATTGTGATCATCCGCGCGGAAATCGCAATCGCTCTCCTTGCGGGGCGTCTCCCTGCGGGACGGCGGGTGCGGCGCCCGCTCAGCGCAGCATGCGCATCCGTTCGCGCAGGATATCGAGGCCGATCTGCTCGACTTCGGTTTCGAGGCAATCGGCGTGGAGCAGCCGGGCCAGGCTGCGCTGCTTCTGCGCGATCAGGTCGATGGCCTGCAGGCTGTCCATGTGCCGCATGGCCACGTCCATATCGCCGCAAAGCGAGGCGCCGAGTGCCTCGACTTCCTGCGACAGTTCCTCAAGCACCAGCGCGATCTGGCGGTGCGAGGCGGTGTTGGCGGGGACCATCGGCGCGGGTTCCTTGAGCAGCGGCGCGAGCGGGGAGAGGACGGCCGGATCAGGCGGCAGCGGCGAGGTGCGCACCATCGCTCAGCGCGAAGAGGTTCAGGACCATGACCATCTTGTCCTCGATCGCGGCCAACCCTTCGAGGAAGGGGACGACGCTATCGTTGCCGACGCCCGGGGGCGGGGCCTGCAGGGTCTGATCGGGCACGGTCACGATGTCGCTGACCGAATCGACGATCCAGCCGCCGACCTGCTGGCCCAGCTGCGTGACGATGATCGCGTGGCGCGGAGTCGGCTCGGTCGCGCGCCAGCCGAGGCGGGCGGCGAGATCGACCACCGGCAGCACGGTGCCGCGCAAGTTGACAACGCCCGCGACATAATGCGGCACGCGCGGCAGGCGGGTTGTCGGCGTCCAGGCGCGGATTTCGCGGATCGACATGATGTCGAGCCCGAAAACCTGGCCCTCGACCTCGAAAGTGATGAGTTCGCGGATCATCGTGGGGGTTCCTTGGGTGCGGAAGGGGTCAGTGGGCGACGCGGCGGACCGCTGCGACAAGCTTTGCGGCATCGAAGGGCTTGACGATCCAGCCGGTCGCACCGGCTTCACGGGCGCGGGCCTTCTTTTCGTCCGAGCTTTCGGTGGTGAGCACGAGGATCGGCCGGTCACGGTGGCGGGTGCCCTCACGCAAGCGCTCGATCAGGCCGAAGCCATCGAGGCGCGGCATGTTGATATCTGTGATGACGACATCGACCTCGTTGAGCGCAAGCCAATCGAGCGCGGCAAGGCCGTCCTCGGCCTGCGCCACTTCGAAGCCTTGCGACTTGAGGGCATGGTTCAGAAGAGCCCGCATGCTCGGGCTGTCGTCTACCGTCAGAATTCGGGTGGATTGGGTCATGCTGGGGCTCGCTTTTTGCAATCAGAACAGTTCGACATCGCCGGACGCACGGTCCGGGCGAGTGGTGGGATTGACCGGCGGAGCGAGGCGATCCTCGACCGTGCGGCAGCGGATCTGGCCGGAGGCCGGACGGAAATCGACACGGCGGGCATTGGTGCCGCCAAGATCCTCACGCATCACCATGATGCCTTCGCGCCGGAGGAAGGCCTGCGCAAATTCGGCATTGGCGGTGCCGATGCGCATCATGTTGCGGTTGACGTTGGCGCCGCCATAGAGGTGCGCCCGCAGCCGCGCTTTGCGCGCGCCGAAGCCGAGCATCTGGTTGACGAGCAATTCCATCAGGTAGACGCCGTAGTGCTCGTCGATGGCGGTCGCGGCGGCCAGGCCGGCGGGCGGCTCGGCGAGCAGGAAGTGGTTCATGCCCCCCACCCGCGCTTCGGGATCAAACAGGCAGGAAGCGACGCAGCTGCCGAGCACGGTCGAGAATTCGATGTGCGGCTCGCTGCTGACCAGCGCCTGACCCTGCATTACGGTCACGCGTTCGATCGGGCGGTCGGCGGATCCGGGGATGTGGCGTTCGAACATCGGATCAGGCTGCCTTGCTGAAGGCGTGGCGGGCGATCGTGCTGATCGGCGCGACGACCCCGGCGGCGCCGAGCGCGATCGCCGCGCGCGGCATGCCGAAGACGGTCGAGGTCGCCTCATCCTGCGCAATGGTGCGTGCGCCGGACCGGGCGAGAGCCAGCAGCCCTTCCGCGCCATCGGTGCCCATGCCGGTGAGGAGAATGCCGACCGCACCCGCGCCGACCACTTCGGCCACCGAGTGGAACAGCACATCGACGCTGGGGATGTGGCCGGAGACCGGCTCGCCCCGGCGCAGTCGCTGGTAGAATTGGTCGCTTCGGCCGCTGACGGAGAAGTGGCGGTCATCGCCCGGCGCGATGTAGACATGGCCATCGAGCAGCGGCAGATCGGGCTCTGCGATCACGATCCGCGGCGGGCAGGACTGATCGAGCGTGCGCGCAACCGCGGGGGCAAAGCGCGCGGAAATGTGCTGGACGACCACCGTGGGCGGGCAATCGGCCGGAAAGCCGCCGAGCAGCACTTGCAGCGCTTCGACCCCGCCGGTCGAAGAACCGATGGCGATCAGGCGCGGGCGTTCGACTGGCCCGGGGCTGCGCAGCGCAGTGGCCGCGCGCGGCGGGACGGAGGAAAGCGGGGCAACGACTGCCGTGGGAGGAGTAGGCGCGGCAGCGGGCCGGGTGACGAAGCGCACCTTGGAGGCATCGCGGATCAGATCGGCGAGCTTGCCCTGATCGTCGAACGCGGAGCTGCCGGCACCTTCGTGCTTGGCGTAGCAACCCACCGCGCCGATCGCCAGCGCTCGGGCTGTGGTTTCGGCCCCCTCGTGCGTCGAACCGGAGACGACGATGACGGGCGTGGGGCGCAGCGCCATGATCTTCTCGAGGAAATCGAGCCCGTTCATGCCCGGCATTTCGACATCGAGCGTGACCACGTCGGGATCGAGCTCGCGGATCATCTGGCGGCCTTCCTGCGCATTGGCCGCCGCGCCGACGACGATGATATCGTCCTCGCGCGCGAAGCGGGCCTGAAGGATGGCGCGCATCGTCGGCGAATCCTCGACGATCACGACGCGGATAGGCTTGCTCACTCGGCTCATGCCTCGCTCCGACGATAAATGGTGGGGCCCGCATTGGCGAGCATCTGGAGGGCGGGGCCGGTGACGCGTTCGCTATGGCCGACATAGAGCCAGCCGCCGGGCGCGAGCGCCTCGGCAAAGCGCGCGACGAGCCGCTCCTTGGTGGGATTGTCGAAGTAGATCATGACGTTGCGGCAGAAGATCACATCGAACTTGCCCTGCATCGGCCAGCGGCCAAGCAGATTGAGCGTGCGGAAGCGCGCAAGCGAGCGGACTGTGGGGGCGATCTCGGTTTCCTCGCCCCCAGGCACTGTCCAGGCGCGGGTGAGCTGCTCGGGCACGGCTTTGAGCTCTTCGGTGCGGTAGCGTGCGGCCTCAGCCTTGCGCAGCGCATGTGCTGCAATATCGCTGGCGAGCAGGCGCACGTCGCCGCGCGCGACGCGTTCGCCGGCGGTACGGTCGGGCCCCAGCAGGGTCATCAGCAGCGACCAGGTTTCCTCGCCGCTCGAGCTGCCGGCCGACCACAGCCGCACCTTGTCGCCGCGCGCAAGGTCTTCGATGAGGCCGGGGCGCACGACACTGGCGAAATGCTCGAAGTGATGCGATTCGCGGTAGAAGAAAGTGTGGTTGGTGGTGAGCGCCATGATCGCGCGGTTGCGCTCGGCAGCGTCCTCGCGGATGCGCAGGATATAGGCGCCGAACGTGGCGCAGCCCGAATCGCGCACCAGCGGGGCGAGGCGCGAATAGACCAGCATCGCCTTGCCTTCAGCCAGCACGATCCCCGCCTCGCGGTGCGCGATATCGCTCACCGCGGCGAAGTCCGCCGCGCTGTAGACACCGGGGCTGATCCCGGGCAGCGTTTCAGCAGGGGCGAGCGCCGCGCTCATGCGGCCTCTGCGATCACGGGGCCGGGCAGGGGGCCGGGGCTCTGGCCGGACAAGCTGCGCGCGACGAGGCTGTCGACATCGACGATGAGCGCGACCATGCCATCGCCAAGGATGGTGGCGCCCGAGACGCCTTCGACCGAGCGGTAGTGCGTGTCGAGGCTCTTGATCACGACCTGACGCTGATCGTAGATCGCATCGACGAGCAGCGCGGCGCGGCCGGCACCTTCGGTTTCGACCACGATCAGCACGCCCTCGTGGGCCTGCTCGATCGCGCCTTGCGCGCCGACCGCGGCGTGGAGCGGCAGGACCGGGATGAACTTGCCGCGCACGTTGATCATCGCGCGGTGCGCGCCGAGGCCCTGCACTTCGGTCTGGGTGGGGCGCAGGCTTTCGACGACGTTGGCGAGCGGCACGACAAGCGTCTGATCGCCGACGTTGACGACCATGCCGTCCGAAATGGCGAGGGTGAGCGGCAGGGTGAGCGTGAAGGTGGTGCCGGAGCCGGGTTCGCTATCGATGGTGATGCGCCCGCCGAGTTCCTTCACGTTCTGCCGGACCACGTCCATGCCGACGCCGCGGCCCGAGACATTGGTGATCGCGGCGGCAGTGGAGAAGCCGGGGGCGAAGATCAGGTGGTCGATCTCTTCCTTGGAAAGCTGCGCATCGGGGGCGATGAGGCCTTTCTCGACCGCCTTGGCGAACACGCGTTCGCGGTTGATGCCCGCGCCATCATCGGCGATGCGGATGAGGATGCGGCCCGAGCGGTGTTCGGCGGAAAGCGTGAGCGTGCCTTCGGCAGGCTTGCCGGCGGCGATGCGAACTTCCGCGCTTTCGATGCCGTGATCGACTGCGTTGCGGATGAGGTGGGTGAGCGGTTCGCCGAGGCGCTCGATCACGGTCTTGTCGAGCTCGGTGCTTTCGCCCGAGACTTCGAGGCGGACGTGCTTGCCGGTCGAGGTGGTGAGTTCGCGCAAGATGCGCGGCACGCGGCTGAACACCGAGCCGATCGGCTGGGCGCGGATCGACATGGCCGATTCCTGGATATCGCGGGTGAGCCCTTCGAGGATGGTGAGCTCTTCTTTCACCGCGAGGCCATCACCCGCGAGGCGCTGCGCCATCATCGCCTGCGCGATGACGAGTTCGCCGACCGCGTCGATCAGCTTGTCGAGCTTGCCCAGTTCGATGCGGATCGACTGGCCGAGCGCAGGCGGTGCGGGCGGGGCAGCTGCGGGGGCAGGCGCGGCGCCGGTCTGCGCGGCCGCGGCGGCGGGGGCGGGTGCGGCCGGGGACGCGACCGGGGCCGGAGCGGGGGCAAGGCGCACGGCGGGCATCGGCGCATCACTGCCAGTGGCAAGGCCGCAATCGTCGCCGACGAATTCGAAGATATCGCGCGCGGAAGCTTCGCTGACTTCGGCATCGAGCGAGAAGGTCCAGCCGAGATAGCCGGTGCCGGGATCGAGCGTATCGAGCGGGGGCACGGCGCCGCAATCGCATTCGATGCAGCGCGCGCCGAGTGCGGTGAGTTCGCGCAGGAGGAGCAGCGGTTCGCCGCCATTGCGCATGGCGCCGGCATGGGGGCGGACCTTGAGGTGCCAGCTGGCGGCGGGGGCTGGGCCATCCATCGCGCCGGTGATGTCATCGAGCATCGCGTCGAGATCGAAGGGATCGCCGGCGTCGTCGGTATCGTCGACAGGTGTAGCGGGGGCTGTGGCGACGGGTGCGGGTGCGGGAACCGGGGCCGGGGCGGGCGCTGCTCCGGCATTGGCCGCCTGGGCTGCGGTGAGTTCGGCGAGGAGGCCGACATCATCGGGTACATCGGCAAGTCCGCGTGCGGCGCCGACGTGGTCGCTCAGCGTATCGAGCGCGCGCAGGAGCAGGTCGACCAGCGGCTCGGTAACGGGGACGGCGCCTTCGCGCACATCGGAGAGCAGCGTTTCAAAGGTGTGGGTGAAGGCCTGCAGCGCGACATAGCCGAACGCGCCCGCGCCGCCCTTGATCGAATGGACGCCGCGGAACACAGCGTTGACGGTATCATCGTCTTGCGTGCCGGCCTTGCAGGCAGCGAGGCCCGATTCGGCAGCGGCCAGCGATTCCTCGCACTCGGCGAAGAAGATGGCCTGGATTTCCTCGGAGGTCATGCAGCAGCCCCATCGAAGAGTTCGGCTTCGAGGCCGAGCTGGCGCGCGGTTTCGAGCAAGTGGCCGGATGGCTCGATCACCGCGCCATCACCGGTGCGGCGCGCGCTGACGAGGAGCTGGAGCATGGCCTGCCCGATCTGGGTGCAATCGCGCGCATTGATATGAAGCACGCCCGAACCGAGCCCCGCCACCATTTCGGGAAGCAGGGCTTCGGCTGCGGCGCGGTCGCACCGGGGGGGCAGGGTGATCGTCGGCATAGAGGCAGCTTCCCTCGCTGGCCCCGCATCAGGGGGCACGCTTTCCATCATGGCTTAGAGGGGAAGCGGCAAAGGTCGCCTTGCGCGGGGCTTACGGTGAGATACCTAACGCGGTGAGGAGGAATTGCAGGGAGGCCGCCGGGTATCACGCAAGGGACAGCGCCCGGTTTGCGGCGCGCCAACAGGAAGGTCAGCCTCCCCATGCATGAAGCCCGGGTCCTCGTGGTCGATGATTCCGCCGCGATGCGCGCGCTCTTCTCCGATATTCTCGACGAGGCCAAGAATGTCCGCGTCGTGGGTGTCGCCGCCAACGCAGGCGCAGCGCGCGAACAGATCGCCGAATTGAAGCCCAACGTCATCACGCTCGACGTGGAGATGCCGGGAATGAGCGGGATCGAGTTCCTCGCCGAGATCATGGAGACCAATCCGCTGCCGGTGGTGATGCTCTCCAGCCTCACGCAGGCGGGGACGGAAACCTCGCTCAAGGCCTATGAACTGGGCGCGGTGGAATGCTTTCCCAAGCCGCTGAAAGCGACGCCGGAGCAGTTCAGCAAGACGGTGGGCAAGCTCGGCAAGATCGTGCTCGCTGCCGCCAACAGCAACGTGCATGACCGCAAGGCGCGTGCCGAGCCCAAGAGCGCGGGCGACGTGCCCTTTACGTGGAACGGCCGCATCGCCGCGTTCAGCGCCTCGATGGGCGGGATCGACGCGCTGACGACGATCCTTTCGCAGTTTCCCGCCAATTGCCCGCCGACGGTGGTGTGCCTGCAGGCCGAGCCGATGGTGGTCGAAACGTTCATCAAGCGGCTCGACACCGATCTCAAGTGCAACGTGCGCGCGGCCAAGGATGGCGCGAGCCTGGCGCAGGGCACGATCCACATCGCTGCCGATCCCGATCGCCACGTGGTGGTCGAACCCGGCCAGCCCGGGCGGATCCGCCTGATGGAGCGCGATGCGGTCGATGGCGCGCGGCCTTCGGCCAACCTGCTGTTCGGCTCGATTGCGCGCGGCGCGGTGCCGGCGGTGGGCACGGTGCTGACCGGCATGGGCGCCGACGGTGCGCGCGGGCTCAGGCTGATGCGCGACGCCGGGCAGGATACCCTGGTGCAGGACCGCGCGACCGCGATGGTCGCCGAAGCGCCGACGGCTGCCATCGAAGCCGGCGGCGCGGCCCGCGAAGTCGGCCTCGGCGACCTCGGCGCTGAAGTGCTGAAGGCATGCGGCATCGGTTGAGGCGTTTGATGCGTTTCCCCCGAGGCGTTGATCCCCCCTGGAACGCCTGACTCGAGCCCGGAACCGCCCCCCTGCGGTTCCGGGCTTTTCTTTTCGGGGTGGCCGGGGAGAGCACGGGCTCACCGGAATATTTACCTGAAGCCTTACCCGCAACTTGGCCGGTAACGCGATCTTAACGGCTTCGGCAGCGATGTTGGCATGAGGAGAATGCCCAACGTCATGCCGATCCCCGCTCACTTTGAAGACCTCCCCGTCGATCCGCTTCGCCCGCGCGCCGCACGGCGCCAGTTGCGGGTTGAATCCGAAGGTTCCACGGCCACCGGCCAGACCGCACGGGTGCTGATCCACAACGTCTCGGTCACCGGTCTGCTCATCGAAAGCGCGGTCGAGCTGACTGCGGACGAACGGATCGAGATTGCCTTGCCCGAAATCGGCACGGCCTCGGCGCATGTCGTCTGGATGAGCGAGAACTTTTACGGTTGCCGGTTTGAGACACCGCTATCCACCGGTGCGCTAGGCGCGCTGGAGCTCTATTCGCAGGCGGCGGCGGCTCCTGTCCCGGTCGAGCCGGGCGATACCTTGCCGGTTCGTATCGCACGGCTGCGCAAGGAGCAGGGCCTGACACTCGAGGCCTTGGCCGCGCTGGTGAATGTCAGCAAGCCGACGGTGTGGGCGTGGGAGCAAGGCAAGAGCAGGCCGACTCAGGAGCGTATTGCTGCGCTGGCGCAGCTGCTCGGCGTGGCTGAAGACGAACTCATCAACGGACGTGACGGCGAGGCGCTGGCCAATGCGCTCAGCCAGGCGCGCAACGTCGTCGCCAAGGCGTTTGGCGTGGATCCGAGCCGTGTGAAAGTCTCGATCGAGCTCTGAATCCGGCACAACGAACAGAGAATCGCTTCACCCCGAATTAACCACTTTTCATCGCCCCGATTCGCGGTTATTCCATTGAATTAACAGCCAAATTTTAGTCTGGTTAAGTAACCCGCCTAACTTTGGCCGACCCCGCCGGCAGGGAGGGGATCATGGAGCAAGGCGATCGTTTCGCCCGGGCCAGCCAAGGGTACTTGGCGGCGTGACCGGGTGCGCGGTCTTGAGGGGCGCAAGGCGAATGCGGGTCGAGTTCACGACGAGGGAACGGTTGGCAGTCTATGGTCTGCTTGCCGACCATTCCACGGATATCATCCTGAAGACCGATCGCCGCGGCTTCGTGCTCGCGGCCTCGCCGGGGCTCCGGCAGCTTGGGCTGGCGCTGCCGGCGCTGCTGATCGGGCCGCACCTGCGCGATCTGATTCACCCCGACTACCGCGATCTGATCGAGGATGAACACCGCGCCGCCATCGCCGGTCAGGACAACGGCGCCTGGCTTGAACTTCGCGCGGCGCACGAGAGTGGCAACGGGCAATGGTTCGAGTGTCAGATTCGCCCGATGTTCGACCAGTTCGGCAAGATCTATGGCGCGCTGGTGGTCATGCGCTGCATCGCCGAGCGCAAATCGCTGGAAGAACGCCTGTTCGCTGCCGAATTCACCGATCCACTGACTCGGCTGACCAACCGCATCGCGTTTGTCGCGATGCTCGAACACCTCGTGGCGACACCCCAGCAGGCCGCGCTCGCGCTGTTCGATATCGATCATTTCATGAAGCTCAACATGCGCTTCGGGCAGCATGCGGGGGATGACCTGCTGGTCGCTTTCGCCGGGCTGCTGCGCGCCATGACCCGGAGCGACGACATCATCTCGCGGGTATCGGGCGAGCGCTTCGGGGTGATCATGCCCGGACTGCTGCCCGAGGCGGCAGCGGCAGCCTGCGTGCCGATCGTCGAAACTTTCGCCCAGGCGGGGCGGGCCACATTGGGCGGCAATTTCGCGGTTTCGACAAGTGTCGGGATCGCGGAAATTGCGCTCTCATCCGACAATACCGTCAAGAATGCCGAACTGGCGCTGTTTCTCGCCAAGGCCAAGGGCCGCTCGCGGATAGAGACCAGCCCGAGATGATGGCGGGGCGGTCCGTCCAGCCAGGGCGACTGGCAACCGCGAAACGTTCGGACTGCCACACATTCTACAAAAGTTAGCTATCGCCACGGAATTGTCTCCGTTCTGTAACTAACCAAAGTCAATTGCGCCCTCATCGGACGGTGCAGGTGGCAGCGAAGAGCGCTGCCCTGCCCGTTGCCAGGGAGGACCCCACGAATGACTGTTTCCAAGCCTTGGACTCTGATGCTGGCCGCTTCCGGGCTGGCGCTGGCGAGTTCCGCTCATGCCGCCGAAGCGGCGCAAGCTGCAGAAGTTGCCGCGCCCGCACCGGCCGATAGCGCGGCAGCTGCCGGTACTAGCCAATCGGGCCTGACCGAGATCGTGGTGACCGCGACCAAGCGCGAAACGAATCTCCAGAAGACGCCGATCTCGATCTCGGTGATCGGCGCCGACATCGTCGAGAAGCGCCACGTCCAGAGCCTGATGGACCTCGCCGACGGCGGCGTTCCCTCGCTGCGCGTGGCCACGTTCGAAGCCCGCCAGTCGGCGCTGACGGTCGGCATCCGCGGCATCGTGCCGTTCGACCAGAATCAGGTCGCGCGCGAGCCGGGCGTCGGTGTCTACATCGACGGCGTGTACCTCGGCCGCTCGCAGGGCCTGAATGCCGCGCTGTTCGATGTCGAGCGGATCGAAGTGCTGCGCGGGCCGCAGGGCACCCTGTTTGGCCGCAACACCGAAGGCGGCGCGCTGAGCCTCGTGACCAAGGCGCCCACCGGCGAATTCGGCGGCCGGGTCGAAGCGGGCGTGGGCAATTATGGTTCCTACAACGGCTCGTTCCACATCAACCTGCCGGCCTTCGCCAACTTCGCGGTGAAGGTGGACGGTCTGATCGATCATCAGGATGCCACCACCAGGAACCCGGCCAGCGGCCAGTATGGCTGGAACTACCACAACCGCGTGGGCGGCCGCATCGCCGGGCGGTGGACGCCGATCTCGGGCCTGACGGTGGACCTCACTTACGATCAGGCCAAGGACGAGAATACGCCGTTCTACAGCCAGCTGCTCAACTACAACCCCAACGGCTATGACGTGGGCACGTTCGTCGGCAGCAAGCTGGTTTGCCCGGGCAGCGGCCCGTGTATCGCCCCCAAGGCGCCGCTGGTGCAGGTCAGCGGGAACCACCGCATGGATGTCGCCGATCTCGGCGTGATACAGCAGCCCAGCGTCGACCAGACGCACGGCTTCAGCGCGAACATCAAGTACAAGCTGACCCCCGACCTCGAGCTGCGCTCGATCACCGCATGGCGCGGGGTGGAAACGCACCAGTGGGACGGTTCGGCCGGCGCGCATCGCAGCACGTTCTCGCCCAACGCCCAGTTTGGCCGTTACAGCCTTTCCGAGCTTTTCCAGCACCAGTTCAGCCAGGAGCTGCAGCTGGTTGGCAGCATCCCGCAGATCGATTTCGTGCTCGGCGGGTACTACTTCAACGAGCATGTCAACGAACGCGCGGCGACGCCGAACCCGCTGCAGTGGAACGCGGATGGTACCGCCTACACCTTCGTCAATCAGGTGCCCGCCAATCCCAACGCGCCGATCACTTCGGGCAATCAGGGTTGGGACCGGGCCTACTGGTTCATCCAGCGTGACAGCGAGGCCGTGGGCAAGAGCTATGGCGTTTTCGGCCAGGCCACCTGGACGCCGGCCAGTTTCGACATGCTGCACCTGACGGTTGGCGGGCGCTATACGCACGAAACCCGCAAGGGCGCGCTGACGCTGATCAACAATGCGCCGTTCCTCGGCGGTGCGCTCGATTACAAGAACAGCCGCTTCGATCCGATGGTGACGCTGGCGTGGGATGCGGCCGACGGCATCAATCTCTACGCCAAGTATTCGACCGGCTTCCGTGCCGGCGGCGCCAACTCGCGCTCGGGATCGTTCCGCCAGTTCGCGCCTGAAGCGGTGAAGTCCTACGAAATCGGCGCCAAGACCGACTTCTTCGATCACCACGTGCGCCTGAACCTTGCCGGGTACATCATGGACCGCAGCGGTACCCAGATCGACTTCGATTTCGTCGATACCAACCGCTTCCTCGCCGATGGCGTGACGGCCAACCCGTTCTTCAACAAGCACACCGAGGAAACCGCGAACGCCCCGGGCAATTCGCCGATCCGCGGCGTGGAAGCCGAGCTGACTGTAAAGCCGATGGCGGGCCTGACACTCGGCGCGAGCTATGCCTATACCGATGTGAAGGTGCCGGCGACGCCGAACCCGCTGGCGGGGCCGCTGTTTGGCATCCCCTATCAGGTGTTCACGGTCTACACGCCCAAGAACGCCGCGGCAGGCTCGATCGATTACGAGCTGCCGATCGGGGCCAACAGCATGTCGCTCATGCTGCACCTGGACGCCAACTATTCGGATCCCACCTACAGCTTCCAGAACGAGAACGTGCAGACCGAATCGGCCTTCATCGTGAACGCGCGGCTGGCGCTGGGCGATATTCCGCTGACGGCAAACGGCACCAAGGCGACGCTCAGCGTGTGGGCCCGCAATCTGTTCAACGAGGACCACATCTATCGCCGCTCGAACGCCAACAGTTCGCCGACGGTCAACAACGACGGTTCGCTGAACTATTCGGGCGTGCTGGGCGATTACGGGAACTTCAACCCGCCGCGCACGTTTGGCGTCCAGGCCTCGATCAACTTCTGATCTGGCTCGATATTCCTTGCGAAGCGCAGGCAAGCCCCCCCCGCCTGCGCACTTCGCGGGTGGAGGAGCCAGATGGCTCCTCCACCCCATCGCAAGGACGCCGCTGCATGCGGTGACCAAAGCCCTGACACGTAAGGGCAGGGGATAGGCGGAAACAGCACTCGACAGCTTCGGGCCAATGTGGTGTCTTTATGCTTAGCGACTCGTAAGCAGTTGTGGGTGTTGGGGGAATTTCGCCATGGTGCGGGCGGCAAGGGTTGCAATGCCGGCGATGGACCGGCGAGGTCTTGAGCGGCTGGAAACACATTTCGTTTCGCCGGAATTCTATCGCCGTGATGACGTTGCCGTGCGTCAGGCGCGGCTTGCCGAAGTGGTGGCAGGGCGGATCATTCCGCAGCTACTGCGGCTCCACACCGAGGTCCTGCCCGAGGCACCGCCGGTCGAACTCGTGGTCGAGGCGCTGGCGCCAAGCAGTTCGGATATTTCCGCCCTCGCCCATATCGTGCTGGGCAGCGATCTGGAGGCAGCGGTCTCCTATGTGCTGGTCCTGCGCGACCGCGGGCTTTCGATGGAGACGCTGTTCCTCGAACTGCTCGAGCCGGCGGCGCGCTATCTCGGCCAGCTGTGGGACGAGGACGAATGCGATTTCATCGACGTGACGCTGGGCGTGGCGCGGCTCCAGAAGCTGCTGGCGACGTTCAACGGATCGCACCTGCTGCCCGGGCTTGATACGCGGCGGCAGGTCCTGATGGCGGTGACGCCGGGGGACCAGCACTATTTCGGCGCAAGCATGGTCGAGCGGTTTCTCTCGGCAGCAGGTTGGGGCGTCGAGACCGCGTTTGACCGCAGCGCCGAGGACATCGCGCAGGCGGCTCATGCGCAGTGGTTTGCGGTGGCGGGGCTGACGGTTGGCTCGGAGCGATCACTGCCCCGGCTGGAGGAGACGATCCGGCTGATCCGGCGGCATTCGCGCAACCAGATGATCGGCGTGATGGTAGGCGGGCCGCTGTTTACCGCCGATCCCGCGCTCGCGCTCGAAGTCGGCGCGGATGGCACTGCGGCCAATGCTCCGGCGGCCGTGCTGATGGCGCAAAAGCTGTTTGACGAGATCGCGCTGAAGATCGCGGACTGAAGGGGCGGCGCGTGGGCGCGATTTGCCGTCTGACTCTGGCCAAGCGCGAGGCATAAGCGTCCGCTTATCGGCGGCCCGCTAAGCGCGGCGCCAATGGCGCAGGGCCTGCTGGCGGCCCACCTCAATGTCTCCAACCATGCGTAGGAGACAATCATGATCACGAAGGCATTTGTTTTGGGTATGGCCCTTGCGGCAGGTCTCGCCCCGCCCTTGGCTGCGGCGCCGGTCGGTGAGGAAGCACCAAAGGTTTCGGAGCGCGGCGATGACTGACGCAACCACCCATCGCCGCTGGGATCCGCTGGTGAAGCTCACCCACTGGTCCGTCGCGCTCGCCGTTCTCGCCAATGCCCTGTTCACCGAAGGCGGCTCTTCCACGCATGTCTGGGTCGGCTATGCGCTGGCGGGAATTCTGGCGCTGCGCTTGCTGTGGGGGCTGGTCGGCCCTGTCGAGGCGCGGTTTCGCTCCTTTCCGCCAAGCCCCGCGCGTGCGGTTGCCCATGTGCGGGAGATTGCAGCAGGGAAGACGGGCGCGCATCGATCGCACAATCCGCTTGGCGCGCTGATGGTCTACGCCATCTGGGGGACTTTGCTGGTGATTATCGGCACCGGCATCGGCATGTCGGGTCTACCGTCTGGCCGAGCCAGTGAACGCCCAGCTGTGACCGCTGGCATGTTGGCGGGCGAAGAGGCTGGCGAGCGGGAAGCCGGTGACGCGGAAAATGGTGAGCGCGAGGAAGGTCCGCTGGGCGAAGTGCACGAAGCAGCGGTCAACCTGCTCTATGGCCTGATCCTGCTCCACATCGGCGGGGTGGTGTTCGAAAGCCGCCGGCAGCGCCGCAACCTTGCACTGGCCATGCTTCCGGGAGGCCGTTAGGTTTCGCCAATGGTCTCGGAACGCAAGGAGCGCCTGCATCGCAAGGCCGCCATGATGGCAATCGTGGTGACCTTGCAGGCGCTCGCCGCGGGCCTGTTCCTGATCGACTTCATGGCGGATGTGGCGGACGAAGGCTGGACCGGGCACCTCATCGCCGAAGGCGCTGCGGCGATTGCGCTGGTGGCGGCGGTGACAGTCGGCGCGCTGCAGGTGCGGGGCCTGATCGAGCAGGCCCGGCAGGACAATCTGGCGGTGGCACTGGCGCGGCGCGCAGTCGCAGACCTGATCCGCCTGCGGTTTGCCGAATGGCGACTGACCGCCGCTGAAGCTGATGTGGCGCTCTTTGCGATCAAGGGCGCGGACATAACTGAAATCGCCCGTCTGCGCGGCGCAGCCGTGGGCACGGTGCGCGCGCAGCTCACACGGATTTATGCCAAGTCCGGGGTCAGCAGCCATTCCTCCCTGGTTGCACTGTTTCTCGATGATCTGATCGATCCCGCCTTGCCGGCGACCAGTGATACCGATCCGGCAGACCGGGCTTGAGTCAGCTCGCCGCCGTGCCCAGCATCGCCTCGCGGATATCGAGGAGATCGGTGCGGATCGTTTCCAGCTGAGCTGCATCGAACCGCAGGGCGTTGTCGAGGATGGTGCGGCGCGCGGCCTGGTAGAGCTGGAGGAGCGGCTGGCCGGCGGGGTGTGCACTGTCGACGCCCAGTTCAAGCGCGGTGATCGCGGCTACGGCGCGGGTCAGCGCTGCGCTTTTGGCGGAATTGTCGCCATGCTCCTGCGCATAGATCGCGCGGCCGAGCGAGCCGGCGGCCTGTTCGAGGCATAGCGCGACGAGCTGGAGCGAGCTGGCGCCCTTGACGCGGGCATCGAAATCGACGCGGCGGTAGGTTTCTCCGGGATCGCGGCTGAGCAGCATCAGTTCTTCCCGTTCCACGCGCTGATCTGGGCCTGCAGGAACGACAGCGTCGACTTGGAATCGCTGACGCTCGAATCGAGCTTGGCGAAGCGCGAAAGGAGGCGCTGGCGCAAGTCTTCCTGCTTGGTGGCGATATCGCTCTTCTGCGTGCCGAGCGTGGTCTGCAGCTTGGTGAGCCGCGCGATCGAGCCGCCGAGCGAGGACGCATCGCTGCTCGAGCTGACGGTACGGGCGAGTTTGTCGAACGTGGCGTAGACACCGTAGAGCCCATTGGTGAACATCGCGCCGGTGCCGATGGGATCGCTCTTCAGCGTGGCAGTGAGGCGCTTGTCGTCGAGCGTGAAGGTGCCATCGCGGTTGATCTTGAGGCCGAGCTCGGCGAGCGTGGTGGGCGCGCCGCTGGCGTTCGAGGGCATGACTTGCGTGCTTGCCAGAGTGGTCAGCTGGCGCCGCAGCGTGCGCGCGCCGGGGTCGCTGCCCAGCGAGCCGGAGTTGGGATCGGTATCCTTGTTGAGCTCGGACACCATCTCGTTGAGCGCGGAGGTGAGGTCCTGCATCGCGCTGGTGATCGCGCTGCCGGGATCGCCGTAGCTGATCGTGGTCGGTGCGCCGGGATTGGTGCCGGTGAGTTTCAGCGAGAGGCCGGGAGCCGCATCGGTGACGGTGTTGGTGCCCGCGGTGCGCGCGACGCCATCGAGGAGGAAGGCGGCATCGGTTGCGGGAGCCTTGAGGCGGGTGGCATCGCCCGATGGATCCCAGGCGAGGGCGGCAAGGCCCGGTTCGGTCGGGCTTTCGGCGGCCTCGAGGACGAAGCCGTTCGCCGCGCCGTCCCGCCCCTTGAGCACAAGCTGCGCGCCATCGGTGCCGGTGGCGACATAGGCCGTGACGCCCGCGCCGCTGCCGTTGATGGCGCTGGCGACGGTGGCGAGCGTGGCGCCGGTGGGGATCACGAGATCGACCTGCGCCCGCGCAGCATCGGCGGTGAACGTGCCGCCGCTGACAGAGCCGAAGCGCAAGGTGAGCGTACCTGCGCCGACGGGCGTGGTCTCGCTCGCGATGGGCGCCGTGACGAGGGTCTGGGCCTTCCCAAGGCGGCGGCGCTTCCTCCGGTCCTGCGCTCTGCCTGATCCATGTTCATTTTTCTGAGCCCTGTCCTAAGCAGCGTCTTAACCATCGAGACAGGCTGTTTTTCGCGCGAAAACGTCAAGCGCCCCGAAACTTTAAGCTCCGGGCGTACCCTAAGGGCTAGTACGTTGGTGCGGCAGGCCGCTGCCGAGCGCCCCCTTAAACCCGGCAGCCTTTTGCCGGTCTTTGCCGTGGCTGCCGCGTCGATCCCCGACCGGCGTCAACCGGGGAACGACCCCTCTTAACGGAGACAGACCATGGCGGTAATCAATACCAACATCAGCGCGATCAAGGCGGCGAACGCTTCGAACAGCGCGGCCAAGATGGCTGGTCAGGCGATGGAGCGCCTTTCGACCGGCAAGCGCATCAACGGTGCGAAGGACGACGCGGCGGGCCTTGCCATTGCGACCACGATGACCTCGCAGATCAAGGGCATGAGCCAGGGCGTGCGCAACGCCAACGACGGTATCAGCATGGCGCAGACCGCGGAAGGCGCGCTCAACGAAGTGACCAACATGCTGCAGCGCGTCCGCGAACTGGCCGTGCAGTCGAAGTCGGGCACTTACCAGCAGTCTGACCGCGATGCGATGCAGTCGGAAGTCGGCAACCTCAACGCGCAGATCTCGGACGTGCTGAACAACACCAAGTTCAACGGCAACGCGGTGTTCTCGGTGGTCGGTGCGGCTCCGGCTACGGACGGTTCGGACGACAAGACGGTCGCGATCCAGACCGGCGCCAACAGCGCCGACACGGTCGACATCGTTTCGAAGGCTTTCGACGGCACCAAGCTCTTCGGCGGTACCGCCACGTCTTACGACTCGGCTTCGACTACGCAGGCCCTCGACGTCTCGTCAGACACCGCTGCCTCCACCACGATCGACAACGTCGATTCCGCGCTTGCCAACGTCAACTCGACCCGTGCGACGTTCGGTGCCGGCCAGAACCGTCTGGAATCGGCCGTCAACAACCTCAACGACAACATCACCAACCTGTCGGACGCCCGTTCGCGCATTCAGGATACCGACTACTCGGCCGAAACGACCGCGATGGCCAAGGCCCAGATCCTCAGCCAGGCCTCGACCGCGATGATCGCGCAGGCCAACCAGAGCCAGCAGAACGTGCTCTCGCTGCTGCGCTAGGTTTGAGCTCCCCCCGCAAGCCCGTTCTCCACCGGGCGCGCATCTTGCCCGGCGATCCCTTTGGTGGATCGCCGGGTTTTTGATTCCTCCCCCGGCGGGGGAGGGGGACCATCCGCAGGATGGTGGAGGGGCAGGTGCGGCGTTGCAGAACGGTTGTGTTCCAGCCGAGGGTGCCCCTCCACCACTTCGTGGTCCCCCTCCCCGTTCCGGGGAGGAATTAGGGTTTGAGGACGCGGGGGAGCGTGGCGCCGAGGACGGCGAGCATTTCCGGAGCGTAGCCGCTGGAATTGGCCTCGAATTCGGCCTGGGTGATGCGATCGGAGCCTTGCGCACCGAACAGTACCACCTCATCGTCGAGCGCCACATCGCGGTGATCGGTGACATCGACCATCAGCGTATTCATGGTGACGCGGCCCACGACCGGCGCGCGGCGGCCGCGGATGAGGACTTCGGTGTGGTTCTTGCCTTCCGCCGGGAACTCGGGCCGGTTGGCATGGCTGAAGCCGCGCCGCACGCCGTCCGAATAGCCGATGGGGACATTCGCCAGCCAGCTCTCGCGCTCCAGTCGGAAGGTGCGATCATAGGCGACCGTCTGTCCGGCGGGGTAGTGGTTCACCGCCGCTACGCGCGACTTGATCGTCTGCACCGGGGTGAAAGCAGTCGTCTTGACCGAGCCGGGATCGCCATAGATCGCGCCGCCGACGCGGACCATGTCGAGCCGGGTGTCGGGCTGGGTCAGCGTGGCGAAAGTGTTGGCGGTGTGGCGCGTGAAGCTGTCCGTCTTGAGGCCTTCGCCCTGCAGCCAGGCGAGGTCCTCCTTGTAGCGGGCGAGCTGGCCGAGAATGTCGGGCGCTTCCTCGCTGGGGTAGTGCGTCATCGCGCCGGCGATGCGCAGGCCCTTCAGGGCGAGCATCGCGCGGGCATCGGCCTTGCCGTAGTCGGTGGAAAGCTCGACCCCGTTGCGCGACATGCCGCCCGCATTGAGCGCGAGGTGGACAGGGAGCGGAAAGCGCGGGCGGCGCTGGCGCCAGAGCGCTTCGAGCCGGACGGCCGCTTCGGGATTGCCGATGAGTTCGACAAGGCCGCTGCCCATCGCGTCTTCCATTTCCTCCGGCGCGGCGAGGCGGATGCGGTAGAGCCGGCCGCGATAGCCGAGCTGGCGCGCGACGCGGGCTTCGTCGTTGGACGTGATCGCGACATCGGTGATCCCGGCCTTGATCACGGACGGGATGAGCAGCCCGATGCCGTTGCCATACGCATCGGCCTTCATCACCGCGCAGATCCGCGATTGGCCGATCATGCCGCGCAAGGTGGCAACGTTTGCCTCAAACGCTGCGGCATCGACTTCGATCCACCCGTTGCGCCGCTGCGCCTGAGCGAGGGTGAGGCCGAAATTGGCGGCCGAAAGGATCGGCGCGGCAAGGGCGCGTGTGGCGGCAAGCGCGGTGCCGGCTGCTCCGGCGGCAAGAAAGTCGCGCCGCTGCATCACGGCTGACCCCGCTTGAGGAACCGGCCAGGCCAGGTGCCGGTGGGCTTGCCATCGGCATAAACCGTCTGGCCGTTCAAGATGACGCGCGAGACGCCGGTGGCAAGCGCGGCGGAATCGCCCACTTTGGCGTGATCGGTGATCGTGGCGGGATCGAACAGCACGAGATCAGCCTTGTAGCCAGCCCTTATCACGCCGCGCCCGGCGATGCCCAATTGCTCGGCGGTCTGCCCGGTCATCTTGTGGATGGCTTCAGGCAGCGTCAGGAGATGCTGCTCGCGGACATAGTAGCGCAGGATCTTGGCCATGGCGCCCGCGCCGCGCGGGTGGCGGGAGCCGATGACGCCGTCGGAGCAGACCACCGTGTGCTTCCACGCGAGGAAAGCGGCGATGTCGGCGGGGGCCATCGCTGTGCCGATGACGGATTCCGCTTCGCCTGCGTCCGGGTGGGCCTTTTCCCAATCCTGCGCGCGGCCTATCAGCCAGAGATAGGTGACGGCAGGTTCCTCGCCGCGCTGGGCGGCGATCTGGGCGATGGTCTTGCCCTCGAACGCGGGCTCGGGCGCATAGTAATCGAGCAGCATCCCCTCGGGCGTGGTGAGGTGGGTGAGCGCGAAGCGGGCGGCGGCGAGATCGGTGAAATCGCGCTTGGGGAACAGCACCGTCAGCGTCGAGTGCCAGTATTCGTAGGGGTAGACATCGGCGGTGACCTTGATGCCGCTGGCACGGGCGGCGTCGAGCTTGGCGAGCACGGCCTTGGCCTCGCCCCAGCGGTCAGCGATGCTGAGCTTCATGTGCGAGATCTGCACCGGGATGCCGGTCTGCTTGCCGATATCTAGCAGTTCATCGAGCGCGGCATCGAAGGCGACGTCCTCGCTGCGTATGTGGCTGATATAGCGCCCGCCGCCCGGGGCTGCGGTGCGGGCAAGATCGACGAGTTCGGCGTGATCGGAATAGATGCCGGGATCGTATTCGAGGCCGCTGGACAGGCCGAGCGAGCCGGCCTTCATATCGGCGGCGAGGAGCGCCTGCATCTTCGCGAGTTCGGCGGGGGTGGAGTGGCGCTTGTAGTCAGCGCCCATGGTCTGATCGCGCAGCCAGCCGTGGCCGGTATAGGCCGCGACATTGATGGCGGCGGGGCGAGCGGCATATTTCGCGGCGACTTCGGCGAAGGGACCCGCGCTGCCGCCGTCCTGCCCGACGACGATGGTGGTGACGCCCTGCGCCAGCAGCGTGGGCATGCCGCGATCCTTGTAGTCGCCCGCATCGTGATGGCTGTGTGCATCGATGAAACCGGGCGCGAGGGCGAGGCCCTTGGCCGCGATGACGGTTTCGCCGTTGCGCGGCTTCAGCGTGCCGACGGCGAGGATGTGATCGCCCTCGATGCGGACAGCGACCTTGCGGGCGGGGGCGCCGGTGCCATCATAGACCGCCGCGCCGGTGATGAGAGTGGAGGCGGCGGCGGGTGTGGCGAGCGCCAGCAGGGCGGCGATGGCCGTCCTTGCAAATCCTGTCCGCATTGCCGTGTTCCCCCTGCTGAGCCCCGGTGCAGGCTAGGCGGGGTGGGGGCGCGGGTGCAAGGGATTTGGGGGTGGGAATGTGATGGCGGGTTTTGGGGAGCCAGGCGATTGGAGTGGATGGCAGCAGTTGGGTGGCTAGCTGCCGATCGGATCATCAACAGAACGCTCTTTCTCAATTGGAATCTTTCTGTCAAATCGCACAGTGATCCCTCTCCACATTAGTATGTGTCGGTATTCCGGTGGTGGATGGAAAGGCGCTGCGCTCAATACCGCCTTGATTGCATTAGCAATATGTCGCTTAATCAGCTTTCGGTTTTTCTCTGTCACGCCTTCCACGGAGACAACTTGTGGTTGGCCGACCACTTCACCCGCACCATTAATGTCCCACCTCAAAGTCGTGACCAGTTTGTCGCCTTCTGGTCCACTTGGCGCAAGCCAGAACGGCTTGATTTGCTGACTGATTGAATTGATTAACGCAAGTGCGGCAGTCCGGTCCGGCATAACCGTTAGAGACTGCTTTTCGTCAGCACGCGTTGGGTTTGCAAAAAGCAATAAGGCGATGGTGGAGATTAGCAGGCGCATATGCATCTCCATGCCACAAATCTCACTACGGACAATGTCCGCAATGTTGTCGTCTCCGGAAAGACTGCTTTTGCTGTAATCTGGCGCATAACTGCCATCCCCGTCTTAGCCGCGCCGACCACTCCACCACCGCTTCGCGGCGGTCCCCCTCCCCGTTCCGGGGAGGAATTTCAGTCCATCAGCAGAATGCTCATCCGCCGGTTCCGCGGGTCCGTCGGGTTGCCTGTGACGAGGGGCTCCTGATCGGCGACGCCTTCGATGCGGCGGAAGCGCCCTTCGGTGACGCCGCTTTTCATCAGGGCGAGGCGGGTGGCCTCCGCTCGGCCTGCGCTGAGGGACCAGTTGTTGGCGGGGTCTCCCGGCCTCCATTGCAGCGCATCGGTGTGGCCGCGCACGGAGAGGCCGGAGGCATCCGGGGCGATCGCCTGGCCGATGGCGCGGACGAGTTCGGCGGCTTCGGGGGTGAGGATCGTGGTGCCGAGGCGGAACATCGAGAACTTGGCATCGTCCATCAGATCGAGCCGGATGCCCTCGGGCGTCTGCGAGACGTGAACCTGATGCGCAAGCTTGCGCAAGGTCGCGTTCGCGGTGAGTTTCTGCTGGAGGCGCTGCTGCAGGTTGGCGGTCCGCTTGGCCTTGGTGCCGCCGTCCTTGGGGCCGCCGGTGGCATCGCGCGGGATCGTCAGCGTCTTGGTGCCGGTCTGGCCGGCGCGGTACTGGTAGCTGTCGGTATCGGTTAGCGAGGAGCCGCCGAGGAGGCCGTAGGACCCGGCGCTGCCTTCCTTCATCTTGACGAGCGTGGGGGTGAAGTAATCGGCAATGCCCTTGCGCTGCTTTTCGGTGGTCGCGCCGAGCAGCCACATCAGCAGGAAGAATGCCATCATCGCGGTCACGAAATCCGCATAGGCGACCTTCCACGCGCCGCCGTGGTGGCCGGCGGCAACGACGGTGACTTTCTTGACGATGATCGGGCGGACGGGTTCATTCTTGCCCTTGGGAGACTTCGCCACGGGCTATCTTCCGCGCAGCGCGTCGAGCAGTTCGGAAAGGCCGGGGCGGAACGAATGGCCAAGGCCCGAGCGCGCGCTTTCGACGACGAGGGGCTGGGGCCAGCCGTGGAGGCTGGCGATGATCACCTGCTTGACCGCCTGGAAGATCATCTCATCCTGATCGAGCACTTGCTTGAGCCGGCCCGCCAAGGGCGCGACGATGCCATAGGCGAGCAGCACGCCCATGAACGTGCCGACGAGCGCCGAGCCGATCATCGCGCCGAGGATCGAGGGCGGCTTGTCGATCGAGCCCATCGTCTTCACCACGCCGAGCACCGCCGCGACGATGCCGAGCGCGGGCAGCGCATCGGCAAGGTTTTGCAGCGCGTGCTGGGGCTCGCTCATTTCGTGGAAATGGGTCTTCATCGCGTGGTCCATCACGTCTTCGACGGCGTGGACCTCGAGCGTGACCGGCAGGCGGTAGCGCGTGGCGGCGGACAGGGCCTGCGCCTCGCTCGCGCCGGCGGTGCGGGCTTTCAGCGCGGCGGCGAAATCGATGTCCTTGGCCTTGAAACCGGGCGTGCCCGCGTTCGCGAGGTTGGAGGCGAGGAGGCCCATGCGCTGCGAGCGCAATTCGAGCGCCGCGCCGTGAATGCCAAAGAGAGTGTCGCTCATGGTTGATGGCCTTGAAGACGGTTTTTCCTGGCCCCGGTTCAGCAAGGGGCGTGCCAAGCGCGCAAATGCGGGAGGTTCGGGCGTGCGGCCGGGTCCAGACCGGCAAGCGCGTGCCGGTCGGCGGCAAATCGCTGCCGCACATTGCTGCCGGCGGCACTGAACTCCCGGCGCGGCCTGCCGTTCTTGGGGGACGAAGAAGCGAGGCAGGCATCGATGGACTTGGCGCATATGCTCGATCCGCTGGCGGCGGGCATTGTCATTGGCGGAACGCTGGGCGCGACCGCGCTGCGCAGCGGGGTGGCGGATTGCCGCGCCGTGCTGGCGGCGCTGGGCACGCTGGGGCGCCCGCGCTTTCGCGGCGGTCTGGTACGAGGCGCGCTCGCGCCGCTGGTCACGCAGGCGGAGCGTGAGGGGCTGATGCGGACAAGCCCGAGGCCGAGCGGCGATGCGGACATCGATGCGGCGCTTTCCGTGCTGATCCAGACGCGCAACCTTCGCGCGTTCGTGAGCAGTGACGACGGTGCGCGTGAAGCCCGCGTGGCGCGTGCGCTGCGCGCCGTGCGCACGCTCGCGCTGGGGGCTGAGCTTTCGCCTGTGTTCGGGCTGGCGGGAACGCTCGTTTCACTGAGCCAGCTGCCGGCAGAAGGCCTCGCGCGCGGGGCCTTCATGGGCGCGATCTCGATGGCGGTGCTCACCACGCTCTATGGTCTGCTGCTGGGCAACCTCTTGCTCGCGCCGCTGTCGCGCGCGGTGGAGCGGCGGGTGGAAGCCGAGGAAGCCGCGCGCCGCGAGATTGCCGACTGGCTGATCGCAAAGCTCGCCCCGGCCTGTCCGCCGGTGCAGGCGGGGAGAGGGTCCGTCCGCCGTGCCTATCTGCGCGAGGTGCCATGACCGCGCCGCCGCACGGGCTCTATGGCGCGCCAATCGCGATGCCGTGGCAGACGATCCTGGCCGACCTTGCGCTGATCCTGTTCATGATGACTGCGGCCGCGCTTGCCAATGCGCCCGATGGGCCCTTCCTGCCGAGCGCACCGCTTGCGGCGAAGGCTGTGCCAGCGCCAGCACCCCGGCCAATACCCCCGCCGGTGCCATCGGTGCGGGGAGAGCCGGTCGGCGTCTGGCGTGATGGGCCGGGCTCGCCCGGGCTCGCCGCGTGGCTGGCGCAGGAAGCGCGTGATCCCCGGCTCAGGGTCTCGATCCTCGTGCGGGATGCGGCGGGGCACGAGCAGGCTGCGCTGGCGCGGGCCGAGAAGCTCATGGTGAGGGCAGGTGCGCGCGGCGCGGGGGCACGGATCGTGATCGAACCGGGCAGCGAGAACGGCGCGAGCGTCGTGCTGGCCTATGATGCGCAGTGAGGTGGCACGATGATTGCAGCGATGCGGGCCTTGTCCCCTCTTGCGAAAGCCCTCTGCCATGGCAGCTTTCCGTCCTGCTCTTGTCACGGCGCTGATGCTGGTGCCGCTACCGGCGCTGGCCTCGCCGCCTACCGATCTTGCCGTGATCGACAGGGCGGTTGCGGCCTTTACCGGGCAGCAGATTGGCGTTCCGGGCGGTGCGGCCCAACCCGTCGACCGGCGGCTCCGGCTGGCGGCGTGCAGCGCGCCGCTGGCTCTGGCCTGGTATGGCACGGCGCAGACGAGCGTGCTGGTGCGCTGCCCCGATGCGGGCGGCTGGCGCGTGTTCGTGCCGGTGAGCGTGGCGCGGGCCGCGCCGCCAGAGGCGCCCGCAGCGATTGCCGTCGCGCGCGGCGAAGGGGTGACGGTGACCGTGGCGGGCGATGGCTTCACCGTCTCGCAGCCGGGGGAAGCGCTCGATGCGGGCGCGGTGGGGGCGTGGATCCGCGTGCGGACGGCGGCCAAGGCCGATCCGCTGCGCGCCCGGGTGGTGCGTCCGGGGTTGGTCGAGCTACCGGCGGATTGAGGCCGCACCCGGCAAGATCCTGCGCGCTGCTGCCGCCCGCGGCAAAATTTTTCCGCCCCCGCTTAAACTCTGCCTGCAAGGGCCGTTCTGGTTTGCAGGAAACGCGAGGAGCGGACCATGTCATCCTTTGAAATCGGTGCGTCGCGCCCGGTCAGCGCGGTGCCAAATACGGGGCCGGTCACCACTGTCGCGGCAGGCGGCAAGCCGGTCCAGACCGAAACGGCCGGTGATGCCCCCAAGGTGCCGGCCGCTGCCGCTGCGCCGCAGGTGGAAACCAGCGATGCGGTGAAGGCGGGTGCGGCTCCGGTCGACCAGGAACGGGTCGAGACGATCCGCCACGCCGTCGAGACCGGCAAATACCCCATCGTCCCCGCCAAGATCGCCGACGCGATGATCGCGGCCGGAATGCTGCTGAGGAGCCCCAAGTGACGCCTGACGCGAGCGCAGTTATCGAGACGGTTCAGCCGATCCGCCGCCCCACCCAGCTGCGCGATACGCTGCGGCAGATGCTGGCCGTTCTGGAAGACGAGCGGCAGGCGCTTGCCGGGCTCGACGTTGATGCGATCATGGGCTGCGCGGTGGACAAGAACGCCCTGTGCGGCCGCCTCGACACGACCGCGCCCGAGGCAATCGACGAGGAATGCCACGGCCTGCTTGAGGCTGCGCGCCGCGTGAACGAGGCCAATCGCCGCGTGCGCAACCTGATTGCAGCCAATGTTTCGGCG
Organism: Novosphingobium sp.; assembly: GCF_965228995.1. GTDB lineage: Bacteria > Pseudomonadota > Alphaproteobacteria > Sphingomonadales > Sphingomonadaceae > Novosphingobium. The sequence goes on from NZ_OZ245852.1 coordinate 1,130,782, forward strand.
CGTCTGGATGCGCTGACCGGCCAACCGGCGCTGTATCGTGCGCATGCGCCCCATGCCCGGATCAGCCGCGCGCGCTAGTTTGAAGTGCGCCCTCCGCCTCCGCGGAGGGCTTGCGGTACCGGCCCGCTCCCCCGCCCGGCCACCCAACGGAATTGTACTCTGTGGGTGGCCGGGCGGGGGAGCTGGCCGGTACCGCTGCGAAGCGCGCTCTCGCGCGCGTTTCGCAAACAAGATCCATTTGGCACGCTGTTTGCTGAACCCTTTCCGGCTGCCGCGCGACGGCAGTCTGGAAAGGGACCCAAGTGAGCGAACCTTCGACGATTGCCGCACCGGCCAAGCCGCGTCCGGCGCCAGACGTGCGAGGCGCAATTGCGCGCGCGGCGGCGGCGACCGGGACCGACTTTTCCTATCTCATGGCGCAGGCACGGCTCGAATCCGGGCTCGACCCGCAGGCACGCGCAGCAACCTCAAGCGCGGCGGGGCTTTACCAGTTCACCGGCCAGACCTGGCTTTCGATGCTGGACAAGCACGGCGCGGCATTTGGCGTTTCGGGCGCGGGCAACCCCGCCTCGCGCGCGCAGCTGCTGGCGCTGCGCTCCGATCCCGAACTTTCCGCGCTGATGGCGGGGCAGCTTGCCAATGACAACCGCGACTTCCTTTCGGGCGTGCTCGGCCGCGATCCCGATGCGAGCGAGCTGTACCTTGCGCATTTCCTCGGTGCGGAAGGGGCCGGGCGGTTCCTTGGCGCGCTGGGGAGCAACCCGGCGCAGAGCGCGGCGGCGCTGCTGCCACGCGCGGCGGCGGCCAACCGGGGCGTGTTCTTCGGGCAATCCGGTGCGCGCTCGGTGGGCGAAGTCATGGAGCTGCTGCGCGGCCGGATGGGGCAGGCGATGAACGCGCCCGATGGCCCGCTGCCCGCTTATGCCGCTCCGCCGGAGGAAGCGCAGGGCGGGCCGATCCAGCAGGCATTCCGCGCCGCAGCCCAAGCGCCCGACACGCCGCCAGCGCGCTCGATGGCCGATACCCTGCGTGAGGCGTTTGCGCTTGCGCAGCCGGGCGCGGCCCCTGCGCATGTTCGCGCGGCCTATGGCCAGCTGCGGTCTCTGGGGATCTGACGAGCCATGCTGAAACGCTTCGGCCAGCCCGGCGCGATGGCGCTTCCCGGCGGCATCCTCATCCTGATCGCGCTGATGATCATGCCGATCCCCTCGTTCATGCTCGACGGGTTCTTCGTGCTCAATATCGCGCTTTCGGTCGCGATCCTGATGGCGGCGATGAACGCGCTGAAGCCGCTGGATTTCTCCTCGTTCCCTTCGGTGCTGCTCTTCGCGACGCTGCTGCGCCTCGCGCTCAATGTCGCCTCCACCCGCATCGTGCTGGTGCGCGGCCACGAAGGCGGCGCGGCGGCGGGGCATGTGATCGAGAGCTTCGGCGCGTTCCTGATCGGCGGCAATTTCGCGGTCGGTCTGTTCGTGTTCATGATCCTGATGATCATCAACCTGATGGTGGTGACGAAGGGTGCTGGGCGCGTTTCGGAAGTTTCGGCGCGCTTCACCCTCGATGCCTTGCCCGGCAAGCAGATGGCGATCGACGCGGACCTCGCGGCAGGCCTGCTCACCGCTGACGAAGCCAAGGCCCGGCGCCGCGAAGTGGCGACCGAGGCCGATTTCTATGGCTCGATGGACGGTGCCAGCAAGTTCGTGAAGGGCGATGCGGTGGCGGCGCTGCTCATTCTGGGCGTCAATATCATCGCCGGTTTCTGCCTTGGTATGCTCAGCCACGGGCTGACCGCGCAGGAAGCGGCGCAGCGCTATATCACGCTGGCGGTGGGCGATGCGCTGGTGGCGCAAGTGCCTTCCTTGCTGCTGTCCATCGCCGCCGCCGTGATCGTGACGCGTGTTTCGGATACGCGCGATCTTGCGGGGCAGATCGGCGGCCAGTTTGCCGCCCCTGGCACCTGGCTGCCGGTCGCAGCGATCCTGGGTGCAATCGGGATGATCCCGGCGATGCCGCAGATGGTGTTCCTGCCCGCCGCCGGCATGGCCGGGTGGATCTGGTGGAGCCTGAGGAAGCGCGAGGCGCGCCTTGCCGTGCCGCCGCCGGTGGTGGTGGAGCAGGTCGATCCTGCGAAAATCACGCTGGAGGACGTTTCCGACCACACGCTGGTGACCATCGAGCTGGGCTACGGACTTGTCCATCTGGTCGACGAGAAGCGCGGCGCGCCGCTGGTGGCGCGCATCACCGGGGTGCGCAAGCAGCTTTCGCAGAGCTTCGGCTTCGTGGTGCCGCAGTTCCGCGTGCGCGACAGCCTTGACCTGATGCCCGATGCCTATCGTATCGTGCTCGGCGGGGTGGCGCTCGGCGGGGCGAGCATCAAGGCCGAGAAAGTGCTGGCCATCGATGCGGGTGAGGCCAATCCCGATCATGCCCTGCGCGGCGAGCCGACGACCGACCCCAGCTTCGGCTGCCCGGCGCTGTGGATCGAGCCCGGACAGCGCGATCATGCGATTGGCGAAGGGTTCCTCACCGTCGATGCGAGCACGGTCGTCGCGACGCATCTCAACCAGCTGCTGGGCGAACGGCCGCAGGCCTTGCTCGGGCCGGATGAAGTCCGTGCGATCCTTGAGGGCGTACGAGAGCGCTCGCCGGGATTGGTCGAGACAGTGCATCCCGCGCCGATCACCCTGGGGGCGATGACCCGGCTGCTGCACGCGCTGCTCGAGGATGGCGTGAGCATCGCACATCCGCTGCCGATCCTTTCCGCGCTGGCCGAGGCGGTGCTGCAGACGACCGATCACGAGCGGCTGGTGGACCTTGTCCGCGCGGACCTTGGCGGGCTGCTCGTGGCGCGCATTTGCGGTCCGGGCGAGCGGCTGGCGGTGCTGACGCTGGACGGCGCGCTCGAGCAGATGATCGTGGGCGGGATGCAAGATCCCGTCACCGGGCAGCCGGTGATCGAGCCCGATCTGGCGCGCTCCATCGGCGAGCGGATTGCCGCGATCATCGCGACACGCGGCCCTGCCGCGCCCCCCGTTGCGCTCATCGTTCAGCCGCGCGCGCGCCGCGCACTATCCGCGCTGCTGCGCGCCCGCGCGCCGCAATGCGCGGTGCTTTCGATTTCCGAACTGCCGCCGAGCCAGCCGATCGAAGTGATCGAGGTGGTCGGCGCAGCTGACTCCGACCCCATGGCCAACCCGCCACAGGATCTTGCCGCATGAACCATGATCACCGCAGCTTCGCCGCCGCGCGCGCCTATCAGGGCGGGACGGCCGACCGCATCCGCCGCTTCCTGCCGATGGTGCGCCGCCTTGCCTGGCACGTCCACGGCTCGGGCCGCGCCGGGATCGAGATCGAGGACCTGGTGCAGGCCGGGCTCGTCGCGCTCACCGAATGCGCGCAGAAGCACAACGCGCCGACCGAGGACGGCTTTGCCGCCTATGCCAAGCTGCGCGTGCGCGGCGCGATGGTCGATCTGGTGCGGCGCTCCACCCCCCTTTCGCGCAGCGCCAGCGACCGGCGGCGCCTGCTGGCAGGCTCTGCGCAGGCGCTGACGACCACGCTGGGCCGCCCGCCGAGCGAGGAGGAACTGGCCGAAGCGATGGGCATGACCACTGCCGCACTCGGCGAACTGCGCGCTTCAAGCGAGCCGATGCGCTTCGAGCCCATCGACGATACCTATTCGGACAGCGACATGGCTTTCGCCGACGACCGGCCGGACAGCTTCGAGATCATTGCGGACGAGCAATCGCGCGCCTCGGTTGTCGCGGCGATCACGGGGCTGCCGGAGCGGCTGCAGCGGGTGATCCAGCTCTATTTCGTGGAGGAACTGAACCTTGCGGAGATCGCGGAGGTGCTCTCCGTCAGCGTGCCGCGCGTGCATTAGTTGAAGGCGCAGGCGCTGGATAAGCTGCGGGCGGCGCTGGGGGATGAGTTTGATGTGCTTTAGGGGGGGGGTGGCTATCTCTTGGTGCCGGCAAGTTCGAAAGTGACGGTTGCCTGACGTCTCCGGCCATCCGGTGCAGGGTCAAAATCCTTCGAGCCTACTTCAATTGGGCCGTGGCAGAGGTCCACGGGTTTGCCCATCCACGAAAGAGCTATATCGGACTTGCATGAAGCAATGACGCCGTTCGGCGAAACGTCGAACAATGCGCGAGAAATTATCACGCGCTCGTCATCGCTGCGACGGGGAATAGAGATTTGAGCCTGATCGACTTCTACCGCTAAGAGCAATGATAGGCTTCTATAGCTGACCAAGGGATTGGGGAGCATTTTTGCTGCGATCGTGTCGATCATTTCAGGATCGCATCTTATGCTATCGTCGTTAAATCCATAGTTATCAAGCTGACAGTTCGTCAATTCACCTGTCTTTTCAACAGCGAAGGTTACCTTGAAACCCTGCGTAATCAGCTTTTCGCGCGGAATTTTCCACGAGACGCTTTGTGTGTACGTTGATTTGATGGGGCGTCCTGCCTTGTCCCTTGCGGGTGAAAACCGGGCACGCTTCGTCAAGAGCGAACAGGTCGTGGCATCCAGATCAGCCTCTCCCGATGTCTCGACGACTTTGCAGGCGAATGGCTGCCCTTTCTCGTCAATCTCGAGTGCGACCGCTAGCGCGCCCTCTTTGTCAGACGTGAGAAGTGTTTCCGGATAATCATCAGCGGTGATCCAAGTTTTGGGGTCGCTTTGCGGGACCGCGACGACTGCCGACGCTAGAAAAATCAATGGTAACAAATCATTCTCCGGCCTTAGTGTAGTACGTTCCGTAATGGCGCAAATCGCCTTGCCGGAGAGCATAGCTGCTTTCCGGATGTCCGCAACGCAGGTCGTATCGGTACTGGCGGATTTTGGAGTGGTGCCCTGTTCTACGGCAAAGCAGCATCCGGTGCGTCATCGTTCCCCCAAGGGGAGAGGGCTTTTAGCGGTAGTGATACTTGCGTGTGCGTCTCCTCCCGCTTAATCGCGCGGTTAAAGGAGAACGATGCCATGAAGATCGAACAGGGTATGGCTGCCGTCGTGACCGGCGCGGCTTCGGGGCTGGGGCGGGCGACCGCTTATGCGCTGGCGGCGGCGGGCGCGAAGGTTGCCATCTTTGATGTGAACGCTGAGGCCGGCGAGGAAGTGGCCAAGGCGATTGGCGGGCTGTTCTGCCATGTCGATATCACGAGCGAAGAGTCGGTGGTCGAAGGCTTTGCCAAGGCCCGCGCCGCGCATGGGCAGGAGCGGATCACCGTCCACTGCGCGGTGGTGCACCGCAAGGGCAAGACCGTGGGCCGCAACAAGGAAACCGGCGAGTTCACCCGCCTTTCGACCGAGGATTATGCCTTTGCCGCGAACGGCGTGCTGATCGCCAGCTACCGCGTGGCGAGCCTTTCGGCGCTGGGCATGGCGCATGCCGAGCCGCTGGAAGGCGACGGCGAACGCGGGACGATCATCCTGACGGGTTCGGTCGCGGCGCAGGATGCGCAGATCGGGCAGGTGGCCTATGGTTCGCTCAAGGCCGGCGTGGTTGGCCTCGTGCTGCCGATGGCGCGCGATCTTATGGACCTTGGCATCCGCGTGAATGCGATTCTGCCGGGCATTTTCGATACGCCGCTCTTGGGCCGCGTGCCGGAGAAGGTGCGCGCGGGGCTGAATGCTTCGGTGCCGTTCCCCAAGCGGCTCGGTCTGCCGGAAGAGTTTGCCAGCCTGGCGATGGAGCTGGTGCGCAACTCCTACTTCAACGCGCAGGCGATCCGGCTGGATGGCGGGATCAGAATGGCGCCGCGTTGAGGCCTTTCCACCACCCACTCCGTCTGCCCTGAGCTTGTCGAAGGGCTGCCCTTGTTCTTGAGGCAAAGCGCAGCGCCGCAAAGGAAGAACAGCCCTTCGACAAGCTCAGGGTAGGCGGGTTTGGGGGTGAGGCGGTGTAGTAGGCTCTAACCCGCCTTGATCGCGAGGAACGAGGCGGCGACGCCGAGCATGACCACGGCAAAGCCCCGGCGCACCCATTTGGTGCGGGCGGGGTCTGCCAGCCAGGCCTGCGCGTGGCTGCCTGCCAGCACGATGGCGAGGTGGATCGCGGTGGCGATGGCCGTGCTGACGAGGGCGAGCGTGAGCGCTTCGGTGAGGCCTAGCGTGCGGTCATTCAGGAACTCCGGCGCGACTACCACGAAGAACAGGTAGGCCTTGGGGTTCAGCAGATTAAGCAGCACGCCGGTGGCGAAGGCGCGGCGCGTGGCGGTGGGCGGCGGTGCCTTTCCCGCGCCGCGCCACGCCTCGATCGCGAGCCAGACCATCATCGCCGCGCCCGCGATGCGCAAGCCATGGAGCAGCGCCGGCATGGCGCTGAGCATCGTCGCCAAGCCCAGCGCGGCGAGTATGCCGTTGGCAAGCAGACCGAGCGCCACACCTGCGACGGCTCCCAGCCCGCTGCGCTTGCCTTCCGTGGCGGCGAGGCCGGCGAGCCACGCCATGTTGGGGCCCGGGGTCAGCTCTATGAGCAGGACCGCAGCTGCAAAGCCGGTGAGATTGAGCGTGCCTGGCACCTAGACGGCCGTGCCCACCATTCGGCCGATCCCGGCAGTGATGGCCATGGCAAGCGCGCCCCAGACGACAACGCGCAGCACGGGCCGCCCCATCGCCGCGCCGCCAGCGCGCGCGCCGAGTGCGCCGAGGAGGGCGAGGAAGAGGATCGAGCCGGTCGCCGTACCCGCGACCATCAGACCCATCGGCAGGATTGCGGCGAGCAGCAGCGGCAGGAACGCGCCGCCGGTGAACATGAGCGCGGAGGCAAACGCCGCGGTGACGGGGCGGGCGGCGGTCGTCTCGTTGAGATGGAGCTCATCGCGCGCGTGGGCGGCGAGGGCATCCTTCGCCATCATCTGGCGGGCGACTTCCCTGGCGGTTACCGGATCGACGCCGCGTTCCTCGTAGATCGCTGCGAGTTCGGCGTGCTCATGGACCGGATCGGCGGCGAGTTCGGCGCGTTCGCGCGCGAGATCGGCGGTTTCGGTATCGGACTGGCTGGAGACCGAGACATATTCGCCAGCCGCCATCGACATCGCGCCCGCAACCAGCCCGGCAGCGCCCGCGACCAGCAGCGCTTGTCGTTCCGCGCCCGAGGCGGCAACGCCGAGGATCAGGCTGGCGGTGGAGACGATCCCGTCGTTCGCGCCGAGCACGGCGGCGCGCAGCCAGCCGATGCGGCTGACGAGGTGGCGTTCATCGTGGGTGCGCATCCGGTTTTCTCCTCATCCAGTCCATGGCCTTCATGGCACTGGAAGGACAGGCGAAAAAGGACCTGGATCAAGAATCGCGGCTGGCGACGGCGGTGGGGCCGGTGGGCGCGGCGGCCTGATTCTCGATGATCGGCTGGCCGACGCCGAGCCGCTTGCCATCGGTGATGATCACCCTGTCGCCAAGGCTGGCGACGCCGAACAGCCGCTTGGCGAAGCCATCGGGCACGCCGATGCAGCCATTGGTGGCATAGCCGCGCTCAACCTTGCTGCCATGGATGGTAATGCCATCGCTGGTGAGGCGCAGCATCCACGGCATCGGCGCGTCGTAGATGTTCGAAACGTGATCGGCGTCTTTCTCGCTGATCGGGAACACGCCGGTGGGTGTGGGCTTGGTGCCATAGCCCTTGAGGATGGCGGCGGCGCCGATCTCGTGCCCGTCGCGGAAGACCGAGATGGTGCGCGCTTCGAGATCGACGGTGACGACGACAGGCCCGCTGGCGGCGGCGCTTTCGTCCCAGAAATACTGGCCGAACTTGATGGGTTCATCGATCTTGAGGATCGACTTGACGACGAAAGGGCTGTTTGCGGCTGCCATGCTTGCGGGGGCGGGCGCGGGGCTGTGCACGATCGGTCTGGCGATCGGCGCGCGGGGCGGCACGGCGATGACATGAGCTTCGGCCTGCGATCCGCCGAACAGGACCTGCGCGACGTCCTTGCCGACATTGAATGCGAGCAGGCAGCCCAGCGACATCGCGATGAAGCCCAACGGCGCGCTCACCCAGCGGGTGCGGACGAGATCGAGGGGGGACTTCAGGCCGGACATGAACAGCGCTCCTTTCCCCTCGCAAGATAGCGTAAACGAAGGGGTTGGCGAGCGGCATTACCGCCGCGTCCCGACGAGGGACGGCGCAGGTTCCAGCGCTTAACGAGCCTGGTTAACCGGTGCGGCCCGCGCGCACCTCGATCACCAGTTCGCGCAGATCGGCATGGCCGAAGCTGGTGAGGAAACTGGTGTCCGCCGCATCACGCCCCACAGCGATCCGGGCGAACGAGGCGGCGTCGGCCATGCCGGTCGCATCGACCAGATGCCAGCCGCCCGACCCTTCCGCATTCGCCAGCCAAACTTCGGCCACTGCATGGAAATCCTGCGGCTTGACTCTGGCCCCGTATCCGCTGGCAAAGCGCGCCGGGATCGCGGCGGCGCGGGCGAAGCAGATCAGCGTGTGTGCATAATCGCGGCACACCCCCCGGCGCTCGACAAAGCTGTCGATCGCGGTGGTCGAGGCATTGCTCACCCCGGGCACGTAGCGATAGTGCGCCGCGATCCAGTCCCGCATCGCCGCTACTTTCGCCCCGCCCTCGAACGCGGCAAATTCCTCGTCGACGAAGGGGGAGAAGCGATTGGCCGGGCAATAGTGCGAGTCCATCAGGTACGCCACAGTCTCGCCCGGCAGGTGGTGCGGGGGCAGCGCGGTGAGCGTGTCCAGCAGCACCGGCTGGCCCAGCACTTCGACTTCTGCCGAATAGGTCACCGTGCAATCGCCTTCCTGATGCAACCAGATCCGCTCGCCAATCCCGTCTTGCGCGGGCACACGGGCAAATTTGCCAGCGGGTGTGCTATCGAGCGTACTCGCCAGCAGGCGCTGGCCTGCCGTCGCCGCGGCTTCGATCTGGAGAAGGCTGTCGGTTGGCTCTGCGCAGTGCCAGCCGAGCCGGGTCGTGATGGAAAGGTACATGGGGTGCCCTGGGCGGAGGCCATGACGGCCCCTGAGGAAGAAGGTTGGAATAGGGGAATAGGATGGCTTTCAGCACCATGAAAGATTCGCATGGGTAAAGGCTCCCTCATGACGCAAATTTATGCCTGGCTGGAGCGCGGGGCCCCTTGGCTGGGGCAGCTATCGCCGCTGTTTGCCGCGACCTGCCTGGCGCTGTTGCTGGTCGTTGTTGGCGGCGTAATCGCTTCACGCGGGGGGCGGATCGGCGGGGCGGTGCGCTTTGCCGGCAATCTGCTGATGCTGGCGGTGTTCGGCCTGGCGGTTATGCGCTTCGTGCAGATGGACCCGAGTTTCGACGCAGCGCTCCACAGCATTGGCGGGCCCGCGCAGACCGTTTCCGGCGGGGAGACGCGCATTCCGCTGGCCGCCGACGGGCACTACTGGATCAAGGCGAAGCTCAACGGTGTGCCGCTGCGGCTGATGGTCGATACCGGTGCCACGGTGACGGCGCTCTCCGGCGATGTGGCAGATGCGGCGGGGATCGAGCCCGACATGATGCGGCCCGAAGCGACCGTGGAAACCGCGAACGGCAGCGTCACGGCCGCGCCGGCGCGGATCGACGAATTGCGCTTCGGTTCGATCGTGGCGCGCGATCTCGATGCGATTGTCCTCCCGGCCGAGGGCGGACCGAATGTGCTGGGAATGAACTTCCTGACGCGGCTCAAGGGCTGGCGGGTGGAGGACGGGGTGCTGATCCTCAGCCCTCATAAGCCGCAGGTCGAGCAGGTCCCCACCAGGTAAGCCGGCGCCAGAACGCTTCGAGCGGGCCCTGTCCGAAGCGGGCCAGCCACCACTGCGGCCAGGCCAGCATCAGCGCCCAGCCGCTCAGGACAACCAGCGGCAGCGCGCCGCGGGGCATTACGCCGCCAAGTCCCAGCCCCCAGCCGGCGAAGAGCGCGCTCATCACGAAGGTGGTGCCGAGGTAGTTGGTGAAGGCACAGCGGCCCGCAGCGGCAAGGCGCTTGCCGGCGGCGCTGTCCTTGATGCGCGGCCACAGCAGGAGCAGCGCGGCAAGATAACCCAGTGTCATGGCAAGGTGCGGGATCGCGGCAAGCGAGCCCATGATCGCAAACATCGCGCCGGGGGGGAACTGGTGCAGGGCCGCCCAGCCGATCAGTGCCGCGCTCGTCGCGCCGCCTGTGCCGATGCCGATCACCGCCATGCGGCGCAGGGTGCTATCGGCCCATTCGCCGGTGAACAGCCCCATGCGCAGCAGCGCCATGCCGAGCAGCATGAGGGGGAAAGTCTCGACAAAGGTCGCGCCGAGACTTTCGAGCGGAAGCAGGGGCGCGGTCGTGAGGCGGATGCGCAGTGCCTCGAGGAAGGGGGCGTGGAGCACGCGGCCGTCGGCGGCGATCGAGGCGGCGATGCGGCCCATCATCGCGGCTTGTTCGGCCGCTTCGGAAGGCGTGCCGTGGCCTGCGAGCACGCGGCTTTCGGTGGCGATCCCGGCGATATCACCTACCATTTCAAACCCGTGGCTCACGAGGAAAAGGAGCAGCGCGGCCGCGGCGAGCGGCTCTGGCGCAAGGCGGCGCAAGCCAAAGGCGAGCATGCCGCAAACCGCATAGGGCAGGAGAATATCGCCCCACCACAGCAGCACATAATGGGCATAGCCGAACAGCATCAGCCAGAGCAGGCGGCGCACTTGCATCAGGTCCGGATTGGCGCCGCGCCGCTCGGCCGCATCTGCAAACAGCATCATGCTCGCGCCGAACAGCAGCGTGAACAGCCCGCGCATCTTGCCCTCGAACAGGATGTAGGCGGCGCTGAACCACAACGCGCCGCCGGGCTCCGCATGGGGCAGCACGGGGTTGAAGGTGGCGAGCAGTGGCCCCCAGAAGCCGGTGACATTGATCGCGAGGATGCCGAGCACGGCCACCCCGCGCACGAAATCGAGCGCGCCGATCCGTTCAGGCATTGGAATCAGGGCGCGACCACGAGGCAGGCAAGACCCTCGGCCTTGAGCGCAGCGCAGGCCCGCGCGGCCCCGGCTTCGCTGAAGCCGGTGGCGAGCAGGCGCGTGACGGTGCCCGGCAGGTCCTGGCGGGCATGGCCGGCGATTTCCGGGCGGCTGCGCACGCGCGCCCATAGCGCATCGGCATTGGACTTGACCCCGAAAGCGCCCAGCTGGATGCGGTAGCCGCCGCCGACCGGCGGAGCAGCAGGCTTTGGCGGTGCAGGCTTGGGCGCAGCGAGCCTGGGCGTATCAGCCTTGGGGGGCGCGGGTTTGGCAGGGGCGGGCTTCACCGCCACCGGCTTTGGCTGCGGCGGAGGGGCAGGTTCCACTTGCGGCGGGGGCAGGTAGCCTTGCGCGGGCTGGCCGGGCGCTGAGGGCGGAATATCGACCGTCTCGAGCGCACGCGACGTCGGCTTGGGTGCGGCGGGTCCGCCAAGGTCAGCCGCCGCCAGTTCGCGGCCGCGTGCATCGGCAGCTTTCTGATCGAGGTCGCTGGCGAGGCTGACGCCCATCTGGCGCTGCGCCAGCGGGATCGTCTGGTTCATCGTGGCAAGGCTTGCGGTTGCCTGCGGCAAGCCGGCAGCGGCGGCGCGCGTGATCAGGGCATAGGCGCGTACCCAGTCCTTGGGCGCATAGTCGCCGTTGTAGGACGCGATGCCGAGCACATACATGGCGCGGGGCTCACCGCGATCCGCAGCCGACTGGAGCCAGGGCAACGCGGCCTGCTGGCGGTTCGTCTGGAACAGCAGGATGCCGTAGTTGTCCGCCGCCGCGACATGGCCGAGGCGGGCGGCCTTGCCATAATAGGCTTCGGCCTTGACCAGATCCTTGTCCACGCCCCGGCCGAGCTTGTAGGCCTGCCCGAGGTTGAACAGCGCATCGGGATCGTTTTTCGCAGCGGGGCCCTGCCAGGCCTTTACCGCGGTCTCATAGTTACCCGCCGACCACGCATCGACGCCTGCGCGCACGGCTGCAGCGCTGGCTGCATCGGGCGCCGGGGGAAGCGTAGGCAACGACTTGGGAGCCGCCGAAGCGGGCGCGGTAAGGCCCACAAGGCCAAGGGCTGCTGCCGTGAGGAGGGCAAATCCGCGCATGATCGGTCGAATCTCCCCAAAAGCCGTTGCCTGAAAAGCAGAGTTAACGATGCCGTGCAGCCGTGCGCAGCGCAAGTTGAACTGCGCATGCCCATGGCGTGTCATCACCTCCCGGGAGATTAGCGCAGATGGTTAATGCCGGAAAGACAGGATCTTGGCGCAGTATCCCGGGATGCCTTGCGCAAAAACACCTGCATCGGACGAACGGATGTTAACCAAAATTTGAGGGTCTTCTGCGATCCCCCTGCGGGAGACCATGCAGTCTTTTCGTCATGCCCATAGGGGGGTTACTTTGCGCGTACTGGCATTGGCATCGCAGAAAGGTGGATCCGGCAAGACGACCTTGTCCGGTCACCTTGCCGTCCAGGCGCAGCGCGCCGGGGCTGGCCCCGTCGTTCTGATCGACATCGATCCGCAAGGTTCGCTGTCCGATTGGTGGAACGAGCGTGAGGCCGAGTTCCCCGCCTTTGCGCAGACCACGGTTGCCCGGCTCGCCAGCGATCTGGTGGTGCTGCGCCAGCAGGGCTTCAAGCTGGCGGTGATCGATACCCCGCCCGCGATCACCATGGCGATCCAGTCGGTGATCTCGGTGGCAGAGCTGATCGTGGTGCCGACCCGCCCGAGCCCGCACGACTTGCGCGCCGTGGGCGCTACGGTTGACTTGTGCGAGCGCGCGGGCAAGCCGCTGATCTTCGTGGTCAATGCCGCGACGCCCAAGGCGCGGATCACGTCCGAAGCCGCCGTCGCGCTTTCGCAGCACGGCACGGTTGCACCGATCACGTTGCACCACCGCACCGATTTCGCCGCTTCGATGATCGATGGCCGGACGGTCATGGAAGTCGATCCGAGGAGCAAGTCCGCCGCCGAAGTCGAGGCGCTGTGGACTTATGTTTCCGAGCGGCTCGAGAAGAATTTCCGCCGCACCGTGTTCGCGGTGCCGCAGCCCGGCCACGCCGGGCCTGGCCTGGCCGGTGCGTCCCGTCCCGCTGGTGGCTTCGGCCGCCGCGTGATCGGCTCCTGAGCGAAGGACGGCGATCATGAGCGAACCCAAGCCCTTCGCCTCGCTGAGCCCGAGCCTGCTCGCCCGCAAGGGTGCGGCGCGCCCGGCGATGCGCCCGCAGCTCCTGCCGATGACTCAGGAAGACCGCCAGCGCATGGGCTTCGGTCCGGCCGCGCTGGCAGCCGAACCCGCCGATCTTGCCGCTGCCGATGCAGACGATCTCGGCTGGAACGATCACGGCGAGGATTTCGCCCCCGCAGCTCCTGCCCAGGCGGCCGACGTTGTCGCGATTGCGGCGGATCCGGTTCCCGAACCTTCGCAGCCCGAAGTGCTGCGGCGGCTCGAATCGCTGGCCGATGTGCTGGGTGTTCCTGCCGCAGCGGCTTCCGCGCGCCGCCGCGAGCGCGGCACTGCGCTCAAGGAAGGGCGCAAGGCTGCGTTTACGCTGCGGCTTGATGCGGCGCGCCACCTGCGCCTGCGCCTTGCCTGCACCATCGACAACCGCAGCGCCCAGCAACTCGTGGTCGAGGCTCTCGACCGTTTCCTCGAAGCGAAGCCTGGTCTCGACGACCTTGCCCGCCGTGCCCTTCGCTCCTGACGACGCCTTTCAACCGGGACATCACGCCATGACCACCGCACACGACAGCAAGACTGACCGGAAGGCCGCTTACCGCCTTGCCCGGATCTGCCTGACCACCGCGCTGGCGGCAGGCCTCCTTTCCGGTTGCGCCACGGGCGGACCGAACCACGCGAAGTTTGCCTCAAGCGCGCAGGCCGAGCTTGGCAAGGGCAGCCCGGACAAGGCCGTCGCTCTGGCCGAACAGGCCGTGCTCGCCAGCCCGCGCAATGCGGCCTACCGCACGCTGCTGGGCTCAGCCTATCTGCGCGCAGGCCGGTTCGAGGCAGCGCGTCAGGCTTTCGATGAAGCGATGCAGCTTGGTGAGGACGGCAGCAAGGCCGCGCTGAGCCTCGCGCTTGCCGATATCGCGCTGGGGCGTGGCAACGATGCGGTCGATACGCTCAACACCTATCGCGATAGCCTTCCCGCGTCCGACTATGGCCTTGCTATGGCGATGGCCGGGCAGACCCAGACCGGTATCTCCACGCTGACCGACGCTCTGCGCAATGGCGAAAACACCCCGAAGGTGCGCCAGAACCTCGCCTATGCCTACGCGCTCGATGGCAGCTGGGGTGAAGCCAAGCTGATGGCGCAGCAGGATGTTCCGGCGGACAAGCTCAACGAGCGGCTGCAGACCTGGGCCGTCATGGCGCGGCCGGAAGATACCCGCCGCCGCGTCGCCAGCCTGCTCGGCGCGCCGGCTGAGGCCAATGGCGACCAGCCGACCGCGCTGGCGCTGGCGAATTTCCCCGAACCTTCAAAGCTGGCCGACGAAGCGGCTGCCAAGGCGGCGACGCAGCAGACCGCGACCGGCGATGCGGCGGAACTGGCCAAGGCCGCGGCGACCGCGATCCCTGCGCCGCAAGCCGATCCTGCAACGCCGCAGCCGGCGCTGGCCGATGCTTCGACCGCGCCCGCTCCGGCCAAGCTTGCCGCGCTCGACGCTCCGCCCCCGGCAGCACCGGCTCCGGCTTTGGTACAGGCTCCGGTCGTGCAGCAGGAAATGGTTTCGCACCCGGTGGTCCAGCCGGTGCATGAAGCGCGCAAGGCCGCCGCTGCGGCGCCGGTCGCCGCGCATGGCAGCCATGTGGTCCAGCTCGGCTCGTTCTCCTCGGCTGATGGCGCGCAGCGCGCCTGGCGGCACTTTGCTGCCCGCAACCGCAGCCTTGCCGGCTATCACAGCCAGATCACGCAAGTAGCGGTGAATGGCCGCCAGTTCTGGCGCGTTCAGGCGGTGGGCTTCAGCGGCTTCGCTTCGGCGCGGCAGATGTGCCAGTCGGTCAAGGCCAAGGGCGGCGTCTGCCTCGTGATGGCCGACCCGGCGATGGTTTCGCCCCAGGGCCGTACGACACCGACGCGCATGGCGCAGCGCTGAGCTTTTCGAACGAGAAGTGCAATCGGCCCGCTCCCTGACCGGGGGGCGGGCCGGTTTCGTTTGCGCTCAGGCGATTCGTGCGCCGCCTTTGAACAGCGCGGTGACGCGCCCTTCGACCGGGCGGCGGTCGAACGGGGTATTGCCCGCGGTGGCCGCCATCTTGCTGCGGTCGACGATCCACGGCCGTTCGGGCTCGACCAGCGCGAGATCGGCTTCGAGGCCGAGCGCAAGCTTTCCGGCCGGAACTCCGAGCAGCGCTGCAGGATTGCCCGCAAGCAGCGCGAAGGCGCGCGGCAGATCGATCTGGCCATCCCGCACGAGCGTGAGTGTGAGCGGGAGCAGCGTTTCAGCGCCGGCCATGCCGGGTTCGGCATCGGCGAAGGGCAGCCGCTTGTCTTCCGCGCCGCGCGGATCGTGGCCCGAGGCGATGACGTCAATCGTGCCGTCGGCGATGGCCGCGATGACCGCCTGCCGGTCCGCATCGCTGCGCAAGGGCGGCGAAAGGCGGCAGAAGGTGCGGAAATGCGCCAGTTCCAGATCGGAGAGCATGAAGTGCGCCGGGGTGACGCCCGCGGTGACCTTGACCCCGCGGGCCTTGGCCGCGCGGACCAGTTCAAGCGCGGCGGCAGTCGTGACCTGCCGCAAGTGGAGGCGGCAGCCGGTCAGTTCGGCAAGCGCGATATCGCGTGCGACGGCGAGGGCTTCGGCCTCGGCAGGAGCCGAGGGGAGGCCGAGCCTTGTCGCCATCTCGCTTGCGGTGGCGACGGCGCTTCCGGCGATTCCGGCATCCTCGGCATGGGTCACGAGCACGAGGCCGAGCATCGCGCAGTAGCCCATCAGGCGGTGCATCACACCCGAATCGGCGATCCACCGGCGCCCGGTGGCGACCGCTTTGGCCCCGGCATCGCGCATCAGCGCCAGTTCGGCCAGCTCAGTGCCTTCGAGCCCGCGCGTCGCTGCGGCGAGCGGGTGGACCCACATGTCCGGCTTGCCCGATTGCGCAGCAAAGCGGACGCGGGCCGGGTGATCGAGCGGCGGGCCCTGATCGGGCATCAGCGCGGCGCGGGTGATGCCGCCGAAGTGGAAGGCCGGCTTGTCGATGGCGAAGACACCAAGATCGACGAGCCCGGGCGTGACCAGCGCGCCCTTTGCATCGAGCACATCATCGCCGTGTTCGGGGCTGATGTCGCCAAGCGCGACGATGCGGCCATCGGCGACGCGCAGCGCGCCCGCCTGCGGTGTGCCAGTGGGGAGGACCAGCTTGCCGCCGGTGATCGTGAGCGAACGGGGGGTCATGCCGCGGCTCCTTCCGGAGTTCCGGTACCTGGGACCCAACCGGGCACGCCCCGCGCACGGCGGGTGAGCACATCGAGGCAGGCCATGCGGATCGCCACGCCGCTTTCGACCTGACGTGTCACGAGGCTGCGGGTGGGATGATCTGCGACCTGGCTGTCGATCTCGATCCCGCGGTTCATCGGGCCGGGGTGCATGACGAAAACATCCGGGCGCAGCTTGCCGAACCGTTCGAGCGTGAGCCCGTAGAGATGGCGGTATTCGCGTGGGCTGGGGATGAACTGGCCTGACATGCGCTCCTGCTGGAGGCGCAGCATCATCACGACTTCCGCTCCCTGCAGCGCTGCATCGAAATCGTGGGTGGGCGTCACGCCCATTGCGGTGATTTCCGCAGGCATCAGCGCGGGCGGGGCGCAGACGGTGACGTCAGCGCCCAGCGCCGTCAGCGAAAGGATGTTCGAGCGCGCAACGCGGCTGTGCAGGATATCACCGCAGATCGTGACCTTGAGACCGTTGAGATCGCTCCCCGGGGCAAGGCCGAGCGCGTGGCGGATGGTGAGCGCATCGAGCAGCGCCTGGGTCGGGTGCTCGTGGCTGCCGTCTCCCGCGTTGAGCACCGGGCAATCGACCTTGTCGGCGATGAGCTGCACCGCGCCCGAACTGGCATGACGGATGACAATGGCATCGGCGCGCATGGCGTTGAGCGTCATTGCGGTGTCGATCAGCGTTTCGCCCTTCTTCACGCTGCTGGTCGCGGCGTGCATGTTGACGACGTCCGCGCCAAGGCGCTTGCCCGCGATCTCGAACGACAGCAGCGTGCGCGTGGAGTTTTCGAAGAAGGCGTTGATGATGGTGAGGCCCGAGAGCACTTCGGCGCGCTTGTGGCGCTGGCGGTTGAGCGCGAGCCACTGCTCCGCCTCGTCCAGCAGGTAGAGGATCTCGTGCCGCGCGAGGTGCGAAATGCCGGTAAGGTCACGGTGCGGGAAGGCGAGACCGCCTGCGGGGTACCGGCCTTCGGCCACTTGGTTCGATTCTGTCATCGAAACCATGCCTTAGAGCCTGTCCAGATGAGGTGGAAGCATTGTCATCGCCTCAGGAAGCTTCTCGGCAAGGAGCACCGCGCAGTGCGGGCTGGTAGCCCGTGCAAGCGGCGCGACGCTGTCCGAGAGGCTTCCTGAGGCGACCCCGAAGGGGCGGGCCGCTTTTGGCCCATCGCAGCGTTGATCGTCGGTCACTATGGGCAAGCATAGCTCCCTCCTCTCGCCTCGCGCTGGGCCAAAGTCGGCTCCGTGCCAACGCTTCCACCTCATCTGGACAGGCTCTAGTGCGCCTCTTTGGGCGGCTCAAGTGTTTCGGCTGGCATCCGCCCCTCGTGAGACCTAGATATCCCCCATGAAGTTTGCCCGCTCGGTCTGGAAGATCCTCGTCGCTATCAAGGACGGCCTCGTGCTGCTCCTCCTGCTCCTGTTCTTCGGGGGCCTTTACGCGCTGCTCACCCTGCGGCCTGCGCCCGGCTCGGTGCAGCCCGGCGCGCTCTATCTTGCGCTCGATGGGCCGGTGGTGGAGGAACGGGCGCGGTTGCGGCCCTCGCAACTGCTTTCGGGCAGCGGGCCCTCCAAGGCGGTGCAGGAGCGCGATCTGGTGCGCGCGATCGAAGCTGCAGCGGGGGATAGCCGGATCAAGGCCGTCGTGCTCGATCTCGAAGGCTTTGGCGGCGGCAGCCAGGTGGCGATGACGCATATCGGCGCCGCGATGGACAAGGTGCGCTCGGCGAAGAAGCCGGTGCTGGTCCGCGCGGGGCTTTATACCGATGATAGCGTGCAGATCGCGGCGCATGCGAGCGAGGCGTGGGTCGATCCGCTGGGCGGCGCGCTGGTGGCGGGTCCGGGGGGCACCAACCTCTATTTCAAGGCGCTGCTCGACCGGCTCAAGATCAAGGCGCACGTGTTCAAGGTGGGCACCTACAAGAGCGCGGTGGAGCCCTTTACGCGCGAAAACGCCTCGCCAGAGGCGAAGGAAGCGCTGGGCGCGGTCTATTCCGCGCTGTGGGAAGCCTGGCAGGCGGATGTGAAGAAAGCCCGGCCCAAGGCGGATATCAAGCTGGTGACCAGCGATCCGGTGAAGTGGATCGCGGCATCGGGCGGCGATGCGGCCAAAGCGGCAGTGGCAGCAGGGCTCGTTGACCGGGTGGGCGACAAGGTGGCGTTCGGCAAGCGCGTGGCCGAGATCGTCGGCGCCGATCCCACAGGCGGCGAAGGTGCTTTCAAGGGCACGGCGCTGCGCACCTATCTTGCCGATCAGACGCCTTCAATCGATGGCAAGGCCATCGCCGTGGTGACGGTGGCGGGCGATATCGTCGATGGCGATGCCGGGCCCGGCAGCGCGGGCGGCGACCGGATCGCCGAGCTTGTCGACAAGGCGGCAGCAAGCGGAGACTACGCGGCACTGGTGGTAAGGGTCGATTCGCCGGGCGGATCGGTGACCGGGGCGGAGCGCATCCGCGCTGCGATCGCGCGGATGAAGGCGAAGAAGATCCCCGTCGCCGTTTCGATGGCCGGCCTTGCCGCGAGCGGCGGCTATTGGGTCTCGACGCCGGCGGACCGGGTGTTTGCCGAACCGGCGACGATCACCGGCTCGATCGGCATCTTCGCGATCATCCCGAGCTTCGAGGAAGCGCTGGGCAAAGTCGGGATCGGGACTGACGGCGTGTGGACCACGCCGCTTTCGGGCCAGCCCGATCTGTTCGGCGGCTTCTCGCCGACCGCGGAGGCGGTGATCCAGCAGCAGATTGATTCGGGTTATGCGCGCTTCATCGGCCTCGTGGCCGAAGCGCGGCACAAGACCCCGGCGGAGATCGACAAGATCGCGCAAGGGCGCGTCTGGGATGGCGGCACCGCGCGGCAGCTGGGCCTTGTCGATGAGTTCGGCGGGATCGATGCGGCGCTGGCGTGGGCGGCCAAGGCGGCGGGTGCCAAGACCTGGCATCCGGTCTACCTCGGTGCGGATGCGGATCCGTTCGGGGCGCTGCTCGATCAGCTGGCGGATAGCGAAGGCGGCGCGGACAGCTCGCATGTGCTTGGCGCGAAAGGCGGGAGCAGCGATTTCGCGGCGCTCGCAGCCCAGCGGCAAGGGGCGCTTGCCCAGCAGCTTGTTGGCGATCTTTCGCGCCTGCTGGGCGGGGCGGGAGCGCAGGTCTATTGCCTCGAATGCGCCGGGCTGACCCCGCCTGCCGAGCCGCAGGCCACGCCGCCCGCAAGCACATGGCTCGCGCTGCTCGCGCGGATTGCCGGACAGGGATAGCGCTTCGCCCGTCGCCCCTTTTGGCAAGGCTTGCCCTTTGCCCGGCGCTGCGATAGGGGCGGCGCTCGCTTTTCGCCGGACGCGGGCGTGGCGGAACTGGTAGACGCGCTGGATTTAGGTTCCAGTATCGCAAGATGTGGGGGTTCGAGTCCCTTCGCCCGCACCAGACCCGCCCGGCCTGGCCGGCAGCTTGGCCGTGCCATTTGCGTGGTGCGGCCAGAATTGTTGATGACGCCCCTACGGGCACCACGACGTCGTACGAGAAAGTTGGATCACAGATGCAGATCGTCGAAACCAGCAACGAGGGCCTCAAGCGCGCCTACGCCCTGACAATCGCCGCGAACGATATCGCCGCGCTTGTCGAGGGTGAGGTCAAGAAGATCACGCCGCAGGTCCGCATGCCCGGCTTCCGCCCCGGCAAGGTTCCCGCCAATCTCGTGCGCAAGATGCATGGCCCGGCGCTGCACCAGCAGGCGCTGGAAACCTCGATCCGCGAGGCGATGGACAAGCTCGTCGCTGCAAAGGGCCTGCGCCCCGCGACTCAGCCCGATGTCTCGCTCGCCGAGGGTTATGAGGAAGGCAAGGACGCCGAGCTCACCGTCGCGCTCGAAGTGCTGCCCGAGATCGCCGCACCTGCGATCGACGGAATCAAGCTGGAACGCCTGATCATCGAAGTGAGCGATGCCGAAGTCGATGAGGCCATCGGTCGCATCGCCCAGGGCCAGAAGCGCTACAACGACGCGCCCGAGGGCACTGTCGCTGCCGATGGCGACCAGCTGATCATCGATTTCGCCGGTTCGGTCGACGGCGTTGCCTTCGATGGCGGCACCGCCGAAGACCAGCCGCTCGAGCTTGGCTCGGGCCGCTTCATCCCCGGCTTCGAGGAGCAGCTTGTCGGCGTCAAGTCGGGCGACGAGCGCACGATCACCGTGACGTTCCCGGCTGACTATCCGGCCGAGAACCTTGCCGGCAAGGAAGCCCAGTTCGCGTGCACCGTGAAGGCGGTCAAGCAGGCTGCCGAATTCACCGCGGACGACGAGTTCGCCAAGTCGCTCGGCCTCGAGAGCATCGAGCAGCTGCGCGGCCTGATCAAGGGCCAGATCGAGCAGGAAAACGGTGGCCTTACGCGCACCGCGATGAAGCGCTCGCTGCTGGACCAGCTGGCTGCAGGCCATGATTTCGCGGTTCCGCCGTCGATGGTCGAAGCCGAGTTCGCGCAGATCTGGCAGCAGCTGACCAGCGAAGCCGCCAAGGAAGAAGATCCCGCCGCCGCGCTCGCCGAGATCGAGGGCGAGAAGGACGACTACCGCAAGATCGCCGAGCGCCGCGTGCGTCTGGGCCTGCTGCTTTCGGAAATCGGCCAGGCCAACGGCGTGCAGGTCAGTAGCCAGGAAATGGAAATGCTGATGCGCCAGGCTGCGCAGCAGTACCGCGAGCAGGACCGCCAGCGCTTCATCGACTACATCCGTTCGGATGCGCTCGCCGCCGCACAGCTGCGCGCGCCGCTCTATGAGGACAAGGTCGTCGATTTCCTGTTCGACAAGGCCGAAGTCACCGAGCGCAACGTGACCCGCGAGGAACTGCAGGCGGTGATCGAAGCCGACGAGACCGGCAAGCCCGCCGAAGTGCAGCCTGCCAAAACTGCGCCGAAGAAGGCCGCGAAGAAGGCGAAGGCTGAAGCCACCGAAGAGGCTCCTGCCGAGGAAGCGGCTCCGGTCGAAGCCGAAGCGAAGCCTGCCAAGAAGGCTCCGGCGAAGAAGAAGGCCGCCGAGGAAGCGCCTGCCGCCGAAGCTGCTCCGGCCGAGGAAGCGCCTGCTCCCAAGAAGAAAGCTGCCCCCAAGAAGAAGGCTGCTGACGCCTGATTCTGGCCGCAAGGCATTGAAAAACAAGAGGGGCGCTCCGGTAACGGGGCGCCCCTCTTCGCATGCGCAGGGCATCCGTATTCGCGCGGATTGACCATGCGAATCAGCGCGTGAGAGATTCGGGCAGGCTCGGTTCCTGGGAGGGACACCCGATGCATACCGTTCGTAATCGCCTCGCTTCACGGCCTCCGGTTGCCAAGCCCATCGCGGCTGGCAGCAAGGCGCCGAACCTCGCCGCCACGCGGCACGAATTGGCCTACCTCCAGCGCGGCTCGATGGCCGTACCGCTTGTCATTCCGGACGAAAGCGGGCTGATCGAGGAGCGCCCGCAGAAGCGGCGCAATCCCAAGGGCAAAAAGGCGCGAAAGGCTGCGGCGCGGATGGCCGCGGTGCGGGAGGCGCGGGCGCTGGAACCGGTCCCATGCGAAGTCACCGAACCGCCGCGCAGCGTGAAGCCGGCGGCGAAGAAGGGGGGCGCGAGGCCCAAGGCGCAGCGCAAGACCACCCGGCGCAAAGCTGCAGGGCCGCAGCAGCTCCCTTCGATTCCGGCGGCAAGCTTGGTCTCGGGGACTTATAGCCCGCCTGTCAGAGTGATTGCCGAACGGCCGGTGCCGGCGCTCGCGCTTCCGGTGCGTTTCGAACCGTCGGTGGAGACGCCAGTGCCGCTGCTCCTGCTGCCGCCCAAGCCGGAGCCGCTGGTGGAATTGCCTGCTGCACCGGCCGAACCGGAGCCGGCCACCGCGCTCGCCGTTGCGCCGCTGCCCCGCGCGCGGGCGCTGGTCCCGGTGCGGCGTCAGGGGCTGGTCGACGTGATCGCCTTCCTTCTGCGCGATTCGGGACGGCGGCTTGCGCGCTGGTCGGCGCGACGGCACCAGACGCGCGCGGAGCAGGCTGCGCTGCGCCAGGCCGAGGCGCAGCAGATCAATCTTCAGCGCGAACTGGAAGCGCTCGATGCGCTGAGGCGGGCGAAGGTTTAGCGGGTCACTCCCCCCAGCGCTTCAGCGAGGGCTTGGGCACGGCCACCGTCCGCGCGCGTTCATAGGCTGCGCCGGCTTCGAGCACGCGCTTGTCGTCCCACTTGGTGCCCATGAACGAAAGGCCCATCGGCAGCCCTTCGACCGCGCCCATCGGCACGGTGAGGTGCGGATAGCCCGCGATGGCGGCAAGGCTGCCCATGCCGACGTCGATGCTGTGGTCGCCCGTGACGAGGTCGATCGACCAGGCCGGCGGCGCGGTGGGAGCGATGAGAAACGAAACGGCGTTATCGGCGAGCAACTTGTCGATCCCGTCCACCCCGGCGAGACGGAGCGAGTTTGCGCGCGCCTTCTGGTAGACCGCCGTATCGGTCATCGCCTCGGCTTCCTCGAACTCGTTCTGCCCGAACCACTTGAGTTCTTCAGGATGCGCCTTGTTGAAGGCGATGGCATCGGCCAGCGTGCGCGCCGGCGGTGTATCCTTGAACGAGGATGCCGGAACCGACTGGAGATAGGCGGCCAGATCGGTGCGCAGTTCGTAGAGCAGCACGGTATATTCATCGCGGCCCATTTCGGACGGCGGGGTATAGTCGATATCGACAAGCGTGGCGCCCGCCGCCTTGAGATCGGCCAGCGCCTTGTCGAACAGGGCGATAACCTTGGGGTTGCTCCCCACCGCCTTGCGCAGCACGCCGAGGCGCACGCCCTTGAGGCTGGAAGTGGCAAGCCCTGCAGCGAAATCGGTCTTGTGCGCATTGGCATCGGCAGTGGCGGGGTCCGCCGGATCGCTGCCGGCCATCGCGCTGAGCATGAGCGCGGCATCGCGTACGCTCGTTGTCATCGGGCCGACGGTATCCTGACTGTGGCTGATCGGCACAACATGGGTGCGGCTGATCATGCCGACCGTAGGCTTGAAGCCGACGATGCCGTTGAGCGAGGCGGGGCACGTGATCGAGCCATCTGTCTCGCTGCCGATCGCGGCCCAGGCAAGGCCCGCTGCCACACCCGCTCCGCTGCCCGAGGAGGAGCCGCAGGGCGAGCGATCAAGCGCATGGGGATTGCGCGTCTGCCCGCCGACCGCGCTCCAGCCGCTCGAGGACTGGCTCGAGCGCATGTTGGCCCATTCGGAGAGGTTGGTCTTGCCCAGCACGACCACGCCCGCTGCGCGCAGGCCGATCATGAAGGGGGCATCGCGCCCGGTACGGTTGTCCTTGAGCAGCAGGCTGCCCGCGGTTGTCGGCATGGGATCGGCGGTTTCGACGTTGTCCTTGACGAGGATGACCTTGCCCGCGAGCGGCCCGGTCAGCGCCTTCGCGGCCGCTTCAGCCTTGGCGGCATCGGGATTGAGCGCGATCACGGCGTTGATTTTCGGCCCGGCCTTGTCGATCGCCTTGATCCGCGAAAGATAGGTGGCGACGGTTTCCTGCGCGTGAAGCGCGGTGCCGCCGAGCGCGGTCGCGGCGAGCAGAACGGCAGAAATGGTCTTGGCGGCACCTCGGAACATCGATCAACCCCTCATGAATCGGGCCGGAAGCTGCGGCCAAGCTTGGCCCCGCGCAAGCGCACCGAGGGGCAAACTTGCGGATTTCCCCGATCTTGCACCACTTTTCGCGTGGGACAGCGCGGATGCGAGGTTAACGCCCTTGAACATCCCGTCGTGGCACGCGACATAGGCCCTGCACATCCAAGAGGACTCTATGCTCGATCTTTACGGCGCCCACGGCGCATCGGTTTACGGCAATCAGGGCAAGTTCGGCCGCGATCCCATTACCGGGGCGCTCGTGCCGGTTGTGGTCGAGCAGACCAGCCGGGGTGAACGCAGCTTCGATATCTTCTCGCGCCTGCTGCGCGAACGCATCGTTTTCGTGACGGGCGAGATCGAGGACCAGATGGCCTCGCTCATCGTGGCGCAGCTGCTGTTCCTCGAATCCGAGAACCCCTCGAAAGATATCGCCATGTACATCAACTCGCCGGGCGGCGTGGTGACGGCGGGTCTCGCGATCTACGATACCATGCAATACATCCGCCCGCGCGTTTCGACCGTGTGCATCGGCCAGGCCGCCTCGATGGGCAGCTTCCTGCTGGCGGCGGGCGAGCCGGGCATGCGCATCGCGCTGCCCAATGCGCGGATCATGGTCCACCAGCCCTCGGGCGGCGCGCGCGGCATGGCTTCCGACATCGAGATCCAGGCCCGCGAAATCCTGCGCATGCGCGCGCGGATGAACGACCTCTACGTCAAGTTCACCGGCCGCACGCTCGAGGAAATCGAGAAGGCGATGGACCGTGACACCTTCCTCGAAGCCGATGAGGCACTTAAGTTCGGAATCGTCGACAAGGTCTACGAATCACGTCCGGCTGGTGACCAGATCAGCGGCGAAGAAGGTTCGGGCGGCGCCCCTTCGGCATAATTTCGGCCTGATCCCAGCATCTTGCACAAAAATGACAGGGTGCTGGGTCAGGGATTATTCGCTATTTTCGTGTCCGGTTGATTAATGCCCTCCGGGTAGTAGGATAACCGGGCCCGCCCCTCGTGGAGGGGCGTCTGGGATGTAAGAATGACCAAGCTTTCCGGATCGGATACCAAGAGCACGCTGTACTGCAGTTTCTGCGGCAAATCGCAGCATGAAGTGCGCAAGCTCATCGCCGGCCCCACCGTGTTCATCTGCGATGAATGCGTCGAGCTGTGCAACGACATCATCCGCGAGGAGACCAAGGCCGGTCTCGCCGGAAAGAAGGACGGCGGCGTCCCCACGCCGCGCGATATCTTCGCGACGCTGAACGATTACGTGATCGGGCAGGACCGCGCGAAGCGCGTGCTCTCGGTGGCGGTGCACAACCACTACAAGCGCCTCAAGCACAGCGGCAAGGGCGGCGATGTCGAGCTCTCGAAGTCGAACATCCTGCTCGTCGGGCCGACCGGCTCGGGCAAGACGCTGCTGGCGCAGACGCTGGCCAAGACCTTCGACGTGCCCTTCACCATGGCTGATGCGACCACGCTGACCGAAGCGGGCTATGTCGGCGAGGACGTCGAAAACATCATCCTCAAGCTGCTGCAGGCCTCGGACTACAACGTCGAGAAAGCGCAGCACGGCATCGTCTACATCGACGAGATCGACAAGATCAGCCGCAAGGCCGAGAACCCCTCGATCACGCGCGACGTGTCTGGTGAAGGCGTGCAGCAGGCGCTGCTCAAGCTGATGGAAGGCACGACAGCAAGCGTGCCGCCGCAGGGCGGGCGCAAGCATCCGCAGCAGGAATTCCTGCAGGTGGACACGACCAACATCCTGTTCATCTGCGGCGGTGCTTTCGCGGGCCTCGAGAAGATCATCTCGGACCGCCTGCAGAAGCGTTCCATCGGTTTCGGTGCGCATGTCGCCGATCCGGACAAGCGCAAGGTGGGCGAGCTGCTCCAGAAGGCGGAGCCGGAAGATCTCCTCAAGTTCGGCCTGATCCCCGAATTCGTCGGCCGTCTGCCGGTGATCGCGACCTTGAACGACCTCGACATAGAGGCTCTGGTCAAGATCCTGCGCGAGCCCAAGAACGCGCTGATCAAGCAGTACCAGAAGCTGTTCGACCTCGAAGACGTGGCGCTGACCTTCACTGACGAGGCGCTGGAAGCGATTGCCAAGAAGGCCATCGAACGCAAGACCGGCGCGCGCGGCCTGCGCTCGATCGTCGAAGGGCTGCTGCTCGATACGATGTTTGATCTGCCGACGCTGGAAGGCGTCACCGAAGTGGTGGTCGACAAGGATGTCGTCGACGGCCGCAAGGAGCCGGTTCAGGTGCTGAAGGGCAAGGAACAGGCGGCCTGACGACCTTTCAGAACGACCAGGATTTGAACGCCCGCTGGAGCCATTCAGCGGGCGTTGTACTTTATTGCAAACGTGATGCGACGCGAGTGAGCAAGTCCATGCGCTCATGGAGAATGGCTACAACAAGCAGCGGAGCATCCGACCGCAGCAACCCGAAAATGAAATGGCGTTCGCAGCGCAAACTCCGCAATCCGACATAGACCCGGTCAAGGTTTCTGACCGCCGGCCCACCGGCTGCAAGTCTTTCGATGCCCCGTTCGATGGACGTAGAATACTGCGAAGCCTGTTCGAGGCCCCATTGTAGGCGCGTGTAGCGCAAAATGCTCTCAAGATCGGAATCGGCCGACCGACTGAGGACGTAGCGCCGGGTCAATTGGCCTCGTCGCGCTCGATTTCAGCCCTCATGATATCCGCGACAGTCCGCGTCGATACCTCTCCAGCCAGACCTGCAGCGATCCGTTCCTGCAGGAGGTTCGAAAGCTCCGTCCATGCTTCGTCTTCGGTCATACCCGCGCCGGGGCTATCGGAGGGAAACAGACGCTCGACAGCATACTGCCGGATCGTTTTGCCCTGCAGCGCAGCAATGGCCTTGAGGCTCTTGTGCTGCTGTTCGGTGAGGTCGATGGACAGTCTGCTCATAGCCGCGTGGTACCACAAATGTGGGTTCTGTTCCAGTTCACTGGTTGTGTGCCCCTCGCCATTCCTGCGAGATAGGGAGGTTCTGGTCAGCGCGCCACCTTCGCAAACCGCGCATCCGCGGCAGTCCACGTTGCGGCACCCATGAAGGCATCGACATAGGCCGCAGCCTTTGCGCCGTAGTCCATCGCGTAGGCGTGCTCGTACATATCCATGGCGAGGATCGGGGTGCCGCCCGCCAGCGTCATCGTGTGGTCGTTCGCCCACTGGTTGGTGAGGCGGCCATCGTGGGGAGACCATTGCAGCAGCACCCAGCCCGAGCCCCCGCCGAGCGCCTTGCCCATCGCGGAAAACTCGGCGGCCCAGCGTGCCATGCTGCCGAAATCGCGCTCGATCGCCGCGCCGAGCCTGGCGCCTGGCTTGCCGCCGCTCCCGAGGCACGAGAAGTAGACTTCGTGCAGGATCATCGAGTTCCACGCGAGCAGTTCCTCGCGCTTCAGGCCATTGAGCATGAAGCCGGGGGCGGTCGCCATGTCGAGCTTGGCGAGTTCGCCCTTGATCGCGCCGATGCGCTTCACCGCACCGACGTAGTTGTTGTCGTGGTGGCTGGTGAGGAGCTTGGCGGAGAGGCCGGGGATTGTGGCAGGATCGAACGGCAACGGGGCCGGGGCAGGGGTGAATACCGGGCCCTGCGGTGCCGGGGGCGCGGCGGTCTGCGCGGCTGCTGGCAATGCGCTGGCGGCAGCAGCAGTCAGGGCGGCGGTCAGGGCGGTGCGGCGATCGATCGACATGCGTCTCTTCCTACCAGAACGGGGAGCGCGCAATCTCACACAAATCAGACCCTTGCGCCAGACCGGGCCTGCCCGGACCGGCGCATTCGATCAGGTCGCGGTAACCTTGCCGCTGGCCAGCACCGGCCCGGTTGGCAGGCCCGTGGGCGAGCCGCCCTTGGGTTCGAGCGAAACCGCGATGCTGGCTCGGTGGTCGATCGTCTGAACGAGCGCCTTGGGCAGTTCCATGGTCTGCACGCCGTCTCCGGACAAGATGCCGAGCGGGAGCGGCTTGCTGCCGGGCGGGATCAGCCAGAGCTGGTAATCGTGTGCGGCGCTCTTGGCGAAGCCGCTGCCCACCGCCAGCATGCGCCGCTGCGCGGGGATATAGACCAGCATGACCGGACCGCTTTGCGGCCCCGGCGCGAGCGTGACGGCAAGGACTTTGCCTTGTGCGCTGCTTTCGGCCGTGCTGCCTGCGGCGATCAGACCCGGGTTCATGGCGGGCGTGGGCGGGGCCGGGCGTATCGCAAGCAGCGCGAGGATCACCGACGCCGCTGCTGCGAAGCCGGTGCCGATCTGCCACCGCCGCACGGCGCGGCGCAGCTGGATCACTTCGCCGCGCGGGCTTGTGGCGACCGCTGCTTCGATCCGTGACCAGACCGCGGGATCCGGCTCGACCGGCTCGACATCGTCGAGCATGGGGGCGAGCCGCGCCTGCCAATCTGCCACGCTGCGGGCAAATTCAGGGTCGGCAAGCATGCGCCGCCGGGCTTCGGCGAGGTCTTCGCCTTCAAGCAGGCCGAGCGCATGTTCAGCGGCAAGACGTTCGCTCTCGGTCATTGCTCCAGGCACTCCCTGAGCTGGAGCATGCCGCGGCGGATCCAGCTCTTCATCGTGCCGAGCGGGACTTCGGCGCGAGCGGCGAGCTCGGGATAGCTGAGGCCATCGAACCATGCGGCGCGGATTGCCTCGCGCTGGTGCGAACCAAGCGTATCGATGCAGCGTTGCAGGGCGTGCGCTTCTCCGGCTCCGATCAGCTGATGTTCGGCATCGGGTGTCGGGTCCGGCACCAGATCGGCCGCCTCCATCGGCGCGCGTTTACTTGCACCCGCGGTGTTGAGGCGGCGCAGCCGATCGACCGCGCGATTGCGCGCGAAAGTGGCAAGCCAGCCCATCGGGCTTCCGCGCGTGCTGTCGAAGCGCGCGGCCTGTTGCCAAAGATTGATATAAACGTCCTGCAACACGTCCTCTGCCTCAGCCTGATCACCTACTATACGCAGGATTATGCCGAACAGCTTCGATGAAGTTGCGCGGTAGATCACAGGCAGTGCAGAATCATCGCCGCTGCCGAGGCGCAAGATGGCGCGCGCGAGCGGCGCAAGATCATCGGGCGGGTAGGTCAAAGGGTCAGGCTGACGGCTTTTTTCGCCGCGACTCCGATGGGTTGGCAGGCCGGGGCGCAGGCATGGCCAGCGTGATCGGTCGTCTCGATCTGGACGGTGGCGTGGCAGATGCTGAAATCATGCTCAAGCGCGTGGGCCAGGCTGGAGAGGAATTCATCGCCGGGGTGGCCGGCGGGCACCACGAGGTGCGCGGTCATCGCGGTTTCGGTGGTGCTCATCGGCCAGATGTGGAGATCGTGCACCGCGCTGACTCCGGAGAGGCCGCTCAGGAATTGCTCGACCCGGCTCGCATCGACCGAGGCGGGAACGCCGTGGAGGCCCATCTTGAGCGAATCCTTGGCAAGGCCCCATGTGCCCGCAGCGATCACGGCCACGATGACAAGGCTGGTGACGGGATCGATCCACCAGGCGCCGGTCAGCGCGATCAGTGCACCGGACGCGACCACGCCTGCGGAAACCGCAGCGTCTGCGGCCATGTGGAGGTAGGCACCGCGGATGTTGATGTCATGCTCTCGTCCGCGCAGGAAAAGGAGCGCGGTGAGCGTGTTGATCACGATGCCGATGCCCGCGACGACCATGACAGGGCCGGCCGCGACGGGCTGCGGCGCGATCAGGCGGTGGATCGTTTCGACCAGGATCGCCCCGAGCGCGACCATCAGCAGCGAGGCGTTGAACAGCGCGGCGAGGATCGAGCTCGACTTGTAGCCATAAGTGAACCGCGCCGAAGGCGGGCGCGCGGTGAGCACGCTGGCGGCCCAGGCAATGGCGAGGCTGAGCACGTCGGAAAGATTGTGCCCGGCATCGGCGACAAGCGCCATCGAGCCGGCGGCAATGCCGTAGCCTGCCTCGATCAGCACGAAGGCGCTGTTGAGCGCGATGCCGATCGCAAAGGCGCGGCCGAAGCTGGCAGGCGCGTGATGGTGGTGACCATGGGCATGGCCATGATCGTTGCCGTGATGATGGTGGTGCGCGCCGGACATGGGCTGCTTCCTAGCGCCTTCGTCTCGACTAGGAAAATGCTTTGATTGCAGGGGCCCGAAATGCCAGGGGGCCTGTAAGCCGGGTTCTGTGACGCGGACGGTATCCCACTTGTGGACCGTATCCCCGCCGGCAGCCATTCCTCTAGGCGGCCCGTTGCCGGGCGCGCTCAAGCGACCAACCCGGACTGCTGGCCCGAAACAGGCCTGCCCCTTGGCTCTTGCGAGGTTCGGGGGCGTGCAGTCCCTATTCGGTCTTGCTCCGGGTGGGGTTTGCCATGCCGCTCCTGTTGCCAGTCGCGCGGTGCGCTCTTGCCGCACCCTTTCACCCTTGCTGGCCCAGCTTGTCTTGCAACACGCGGGGCTTAGCGGTCTGCTCTCTGTGGCACTTTCCCTTGCCCCGGACCAGGTCCGTGACCGGCGGGCGTTACCCGCCACCCTTGTTTCGTGGAGCCCGGACTTTCCTCGGCCTTCGAGTCCGCTCATCCTGAGCTTGTCGAAGGACGCGGCTGCCCGGCCCCCTGGCGATCCATCATCTAGCACGCCCGAGATCGCGTTCCAACAGCAGCTCGAACAGCAGCGCGCCGATTTGTCCATCGATCTCGCCGTCGATGCGCGAAGGGCGCCAGCGGCGCTGGAAGGCGCGGACCGCGGCGACGGGGTCGGTGATGTCATACCCGAAGCGTTCGAGCGCGAGGTAGAAGGCGCTCGGGTTGTCGTAGACGAGGCGCATGGACAGCTGCGGCTTGGCCAGCGCCAGCCGGTAGCGCGCGAGGAGATCCCACGGGAACAGCTCGCCCGGATCCTCCTTGCGCGCCGGGGCAATATCCGAATGGCCGACGATATTGGCGCGCGGCACGTCGTGGCGCTTCATGATATCGGCGAGGAGCGGGATAAGCGCTTCCATCTGCGCTTCGGGGAAGGGGCGATAGCCGAATTCGTGCCCGGGATTGACGAGCTCGATCCCGACGCTGGCCGAATTCACGTCGGTAACTCCGCGCCAGTAGGAACGGCCGGCGTGCCATGTGCGCTTACGTTCATCGACGAGGCGGATGACGGTGCCGTCCTCGTCGATCATGTAGTGCGCCGAGACTTCAGCGGCCGGATCACAGAGCCGCGCGAGCGCTTCATCGGCGGTGCGCATGCCCGTGTAATGCAGGACCACCATGGAAACAGGCAGCTTTCGCTCGTTCCAGTTGGGCGAGAGGACCTCGCGGTGGACCAGCCAGCGGTTCATGTGCGTTCTCGGTTCCTCAGGCGGCGACCGGCAGCATCGCCCCCATGACCAGCGCTTCGGGCGCGGCGTGATACTGGAGCGTGCCGCCAAGGCCAGCGACGAGCTGGTGCAGCATCGCGGCGGGCGCGGTGCGGCTGGAGAGCTCCTCGGGAGGGAGCGCACCTTCGAGCGCGAGCCCGACGTTGCGATCGAACACGACGCGCGCGCCGCTCGCGCGGATCACGATCTCGCTGCAGGGCGTGGCGCCATCCGTCCTGAGCTCGGCAGCGATATCGAGCGTGCCGCCGCGCACCAGCGCTTCGATCCCGATAAGCGCCAGGTTGAGCAACGTCTTGACCGCGGGCTTGGGCAGGCTGTTGCCGGCGAGCGCCCAGTTGGCCTGGATGCGGCCATTGTTGCCGACGAGCGCATCGATCAGCGCGCGCGGTTCATCGAGCGGGACCATTTCGCCAAAACCGCCGGCAGCGCCGAAGGCGAGGCGGAAGAAGCGCAGCTTGTCGGCGGAAATGCGGGCGCTCTGTTCAAGCAGCTCGAAGCACTTCTGGCGCATCTCGGGGTCCTTCTCCTCGGCGAGGAGTTCCAGGCCGTTGGAGAGTGCGCCGACGGGGGACAGCATGTCGTGGCACAGGCGCGAGCAGAGCAGGCTGGCGAGATCGGGAACGGCTGCTGGATTAGGGGCGGTCATGTTCAGGATATCGGCCTTTTAGATGAATGAAGTTGACACAGTTGACACAGTCCTGAGCAGACTTCCGGCGGCCCGGGCGGCGGCCCGGGCGGGGGCGCGTGCAGGTCCGGTAGGAAGCGTGCGAGGTTGGGCCGGGTGTGACGTCACAGCCCTGCCTTAACCCTCCTTGATCCCGTAGGAAAGCGGTTCAAACCCGGATGGGGCATCGCACCACAGGGTGACCGCGCCGGCTGCGGCAATCGCCCAGATCCGGCCATCGCCCGAGGCACTTGCGGCATCGGTGGCTGAAGGCCGAGGCAGGCCATTTGGATGCGAGTGGAAATAGCCGATGACCTTCGGTCCGCCATCGCGCACCGCCTTGTGCGCGGCGATCAGCTCGGCGGGATCGATCTCGAAATGGCGCAGCGGTTCGGGGTGGACGTTGGCGGCGGCTTTCGCGGTTTCGATGTGCGCAGCGGTGCCGAGGAGGAGGCCGCAGGCTTCGTTGGGAGCGGCCGTGGCGGCGGCGGCGAGAATGGCGGCGTGGGCAGCGCGTGTGATCGAGTATTTGGCTGGTGTTGCGACCGGTGGTTCGCCCTTCGACAGGCTCAGGATGAGCTCACCACGAGCGGTTATTTCCTTATCCGGCGTTGCCAACTCAACCGAGTCCACTCTCCTACCCCGCTCATCCTGAGCTTGTCGAAGGATGCTGGCGCCGCGCTCGCGATCACCCTGCCGATTGCGGGCCAACTCAGACACAAGCGCCCAATCCCCGGCAATCAGAGCTTCTTTCTTCGCCCTGCTCCACCCCTTCAGTTTCCGTTCCGCTGCAAAGGCTTCATCCCGAGTGGGGAAGCGCTCTGACCAGACCAGCGTTACCGGGCGTCGGCGCGCAGTATAGCCACCGAGGATGCCTGTCTGATGCTGCCCCATACGCTGTTCAAGATTGTCGGTGTGGCCCGCGTAGTAGGAGCCATCCGAACAGCGCAGGAGGTAGGCGTGAAAGTCCATGCTGTGTGGCTAGCGCTGTGCGGGGTGCTTCGACAAGCTCAGCACGAGCGGGTTTTGTTTTGTTCTGGATAGTACTCACCCCACTCATCCTGAGCCCTGAGCCCTGAGCCCTGAGCCCTGAGCCCTGAGCCCTGAGCCCTGAGCTTGTCGAACGGTCGAAAGATGCGTGCGCAGCAGTCGGTTCACAACCGATCCAGGCCCACCCTTGCCGCCCTGCCTCGCAATTCCCATATCGGACGAACCATGGGGGCATGCGAGACCATCATCGAGGGAACCATTCCCGCCGGCGGGCTGCGGCTTGACCGGGCGCTTGCCGATGTCTCCGGTCTCTCGCGCGAGCGGATCAAGGCGCTGATGGACGATGGGCGCGTGGCGCTAGCGGGGAAGCCGGCGGCGCAGGCTTCGTTCAAGCCGGCGGAAGGCACGCCCTTCACCATTCGTGTGCCCGAAGCCGTGCCGGCCGCTGCGGCGGCGCAGGATATTCCGCTCAGCGTGGTCTACGAGGATGCGCATCTGATCGTCGTCGACAAGCCGGCGGGGCTGGTGGTGCATCCGGCGGCGGGTAATCTCGACGGCACGCTGGTCAACGCGCTGCTCCATCATTGCCGGGGCCAGCTTTCGGGCATCGGCGGGGTGGCGCGGCCGGGGATCGTGCACCGGATCGACAAGGATACCTCGGGGCTGCTGGTCGTCGCCAAGAGCGATGCGGCGCACGAAGGGCTGGCGCGGCAGTTTGCCGATCATTCGATCCACCGCGTCTATCAGGCGGTGACCACCGGCGTGCCGGTGCCCGCAGCGGGCACGGTTCGCGGCGCGATCGGGCGCAGCGAGCGCGACCGCAAGAAGATGGCCATGGTGAGCGAGGGACGCGGCAAGCATGCGGTGACCCATTACCGCACGATCGAGGTGCTGCAGGGTGCCGCGCTGGTCGAGTGCCAGCTCGAGACCGGGCGAACCCACCAGGTGCGCGTTCACCTTGCATCAATCGGCCATGCGCTAATGGGAGACCCAGTCTATGGACGCGCGTCTTCCCAGCATCGGCCCCTGCTTGCCCGGCTCGGCTTTCGCCGGCAGGCGCTTCATGCTGCGGAACTGGGCTTCATCCACCCGGCCAGCGGCGAGGCGGTGCGTTTCGCCAGCCCGACGCCGGTCGATCTCAGGACGCTTATCGTCGAACTGGGAGGGCGGAATGATTGACCGCGCGCCATGGCTCAAAGGTGCAATGCCCCAAAAACGCGCTGTATCGAATGGCGCTTCGCGGGCGAATAGTTTTGCTGTGTGGCGAGACTCGGGCGGCTCCGATATATCGGAACAAGCCGCGAACGTTTCGCGACACAGCCATTGCAGGATTTGGCCTGTGAGGTTCGCGCCTCCTCTTGATGGGCGCGGCGAAAGGATGTGTTCAGGTGTCTGAGAAGAAATCGAGCGCACTGGTTCCTGCCCTTGGCGGCGGTGAAGCCGGGCTCAATCGCTATCTCGCCGAGATCCGCAAGTTCCCGGTGCTGACGGCCGAGCAGGAATACATGCTCGCCAAGCGCTATCAGGAGCATGCCGATCCGCAGGCTGCCGCGCAGCTGGTGACGAGCCACCTGCGGCTCGTGGCCAAGATCGCCATGGGCTACCGGGGCTATGGCCTGCCCGTTAGCGAGCTGATCTCCGAAGGCAACATCGGCCTCATGCAGGGCGTCAAGAAGTTCGAGCCCGATCGGGGCTTCCGTCTGGCGACTTATGCGATGTGGTGGATCAAGGCCTCGATCCAGGAGTACATCCTGCGCTCGTGGAGCCTCGTGAAGATGGGCACCACGGCGGCGCAGAAGAAGCTGTTCTTCAACCTGCGGCGGATGAAGAAGAACCTCGAGGCGTTCGAGGATTCGGACCTGCACCCCGAAGACGTGCGCAAGATCGCGACCGACCTCGGCGTGTCCGAGACCGAAGTCGTCAACATGAACCGGCGCATGATGATGGGCGGCGATGCCAGCCTCAACGTGTCGGTCCGCGAGGACGGTGAGGGTTCGTGGCAGGACTGGCTGGTCGATGACAGCCCGCTGCAGGACGAAACCGTGGCCGACGCCGAAGAAGCGCATCTGCGCCATGCTCTGCTGGTCGAGGCGATGGACGGCCTTTCGGACCGCGAGCGGCATATCCTGACCGACCGGCGCCTGATCGACGAGCCCAAGACGCTCGAGGAACTGAGCCAGGTCTACAATGTCAGCCGCGAGCGCGTGCGCCAGATCGAGGTGCGCGCCTTCGAGAAGCTGCAGAAGGCGATGCAGCGTATCGCCGGCGAGCGGCGGTTGCTGCCGGCCTGATCGGGCGGGCAACGTTGAATGCAAAAGCGGCCGGGGGCGACCCCGGCCGTTTGTGTTTTTGCGCGCGTGCACCAGCATTCGTCATCCCCGCGAAGGCGGGGATCCAGGGCCAT
Source organism: Novosphingobium sp. (assembly GCF_965228995.1). GTDB lineage: Bacteria > Pseudomonadota > Alphaproteobacteria > Sphingomonadales > Sphingomonadaceae > Novosphingobium. The sequence goes on from NZ_OZ245852.1 coordinate 1,166,186, forward strand.
GCAGCGCTGCGCCCGCTCTGGCTCCCTGCCTTCGCTGGGATGACGAGGGGGTGGGGGTGTGAGCGCAGCGCGCGGGCTGGCCTCAGTTGTGCCCGAAATCCCGGTTCAGGATCTCGAACACGGCGGCGTAGCGGCCTTCGGCTTCGGCATTGCGCAGGAACAGCACGTTGGGGACGAGGATCTCCGGCGGAGTCGGCTGCTGCTCGAACAGGGCCATGGCCTGGTCGATGAACGTTTCGAGCGGCAGGTAGTTGGCGCGGGTCGACTGGCCGGGGGTGAGGTCTGTTTGCACCGCGGGCGGGGCGAGTTCGATCACTTCGACCGAACCTGCGAGCTGGTGGCGCAGCGACTGGCTGTAGGAATGAATCGCGGCCTTGGTGGCGTTGTAAGTCGCGGTCACGGCCATCGGCACGAAGGCAAGGCCGGACGAGACCATGACCACCGCGGCATCGGACTGCGCCTTGAGGTGTGCGATCAGCGCATCGGTAAGGCGGATCGGGGCGAGCAGGTTGGTGGCGATGGTCGCCTCGACATCGCCCAGGTCGCGCGGGGCGGTGAGGTCCTCGAAGCGCATGATGCCCGCGTTGTTGACCAGCACGTTGAGCGCGGGGAACTCGGCAGTGATGCTGCTGGCGAAGGCGGCGATGGCGGCGGGATCGGTCACGTCGAGCACGCGGGCGTGGAGATTGGCGCGGCCGGCGATGGTCTCCTCAAGGCTGGCGAGCGTGCGGCCGGTGACGATCACGACATTGCCGGCGTCGTGCCAGCGCTGGGCGAGGCTGCGGCCGATGCCGGTGCCGCCGCCAGAGAGAAGGATGGTGTTGCCTGAGGGCTTCATGGGGGCGAATCCTGTGCTTGCGGGGGTGATGGCTGCGTTCGACGCGCGGGGGTGATTGCCAGCCGCGCCCCGGCGGGTAATATCCTGTTTGCATGGATGATGAACTGCTCAAGCTCAAGAACCCGCAAGTCGCCCGCGCGCGCCAGCCCGGGCGGCTCCATCAGGTTGGCTGGCTGCTGACGCGGCTGGTGGCGGCGTTCCTGTTCCTCAGCGTGTCCATGGTCGTGGTCTACCGGTTCGTGCCGGTGCCGGTGACGCTGACGATGATCTTCGATCCCAACGGCATCACCAAGGAATGGGTGCCGCTTTCGAAGATCGACCGCAACATGGTCGATGCCGCGATTGCCGGGGAGGACGGCAAGTTCTGCCAGCACCATGGGTTCGATCAGGACGCGATCCTCAAAGCGTGGGAGCGCAATCAGGAAGGCGGGCGCATCCGCGGCGGCTCCACGATCAGCCAGCAGACCGCCAAGAACGTGTTCCTGTGGCAGGGCGGCGGCTATATTCGCAAGGGGCTGGAGGCCTGGTTCACCGTGCTGATCGAGGCGATCTGGGGGAAGCGGCGGATCATGGAAGTCTATCTCAACGTCGCAGAGACCGGGATCGGCACTTATGGCGTCGAGGCCGGGGCGCAGCGCTATTACAACAAGCCGGCGGCGCAATTGAGCCGGGTCGAAGCAGCGCGAATCGCGGCGGCCTTTCCGCAGCCCAAGGTGCGCGCAGTGACCGGGGCGACTGGCTCCACCTTGCGGCACGGCAATGCTATCGCCCGGCGGGTGACCACAGTACGCGCGGACTACGATACCTGCGTTTATCAATAGGGGCGGGGGCGCGCGCGCTGTGCTTGATTGGGGCCCTTGAAGGAGAGCCCGTCATGCCGCAGGTGGTCATCCACGCCTATCTTGAATTCGCCGACGAGGCCACGCGTGACGAGGCGGTGCGGTTGACCGGCCCGATCCAGTGGAAGACGCGGAGCGAGGAGCCGGGCTGCCTCGAATACTGTTTCGCCGCTGATCCTTGCGTGGCCAATCGGGTGACGGTGCACGAGTTGTGGGAAGACCACGCCTCGCTCATCGCGCACTTCCAGCACACGTATTACGCACAAATGCGCGATGCTCTGGTTGGCCTGGGGCCAACGGCGACGTGGAACCGGTTGTACGAGGTCAGCCGCGAGGCACCGGTCTACCGCGCCGATGGCGCGATCCGGACGGTGCTGTTCGACGATTAAGCGGCTTCGGCGGCTGGTTCGCCCTGCACCGAAATCAGCCAGCGGCCTGTCCCTTCAAGGCCGATGGCCGTGAGCAGCCCCGAGGCATAAGCGCCGGTATCGAGGCTGATGCGCAGCGCCGAGACGTGCGGGGCATCGAGGATCGTGTGGCCATGGACGACCGCGAAATTGCGGGTTTCCGGGCCTTCGATGAACTCGCCGCGGATCCAGCGCAGATCCGAGACCTTCTGCTCCTCGAGCGGGACGCCCGGGCGCACGCCGGCATGGACGAAGACGTAGTCGCCGATCTGGATGCGGTCTTCCATCGACTGCATGAAGGCGATGTCCTCTTCGGGCACGGCCTCGTTCATGATCACGCGCAGTTCTTCGAGCGTGGCGCGGCTGTAGACCTCCGGTTCGATGGGATAGCTCAGCAGTGTCTCGCGCCCGCCATGACGCAGGAAATGGCGCAGCGTGTCTTCACGTTCGAAGCTGCCGAGGAACATTTCCTCGTGGTTGCCGGCAAGGATGCGCACGCGGCGGCGCTTGGCCCATTCGCGCGCGGTGGCGATCACGCGCGCACTATCGGGCCCGCGGTCGACGAGATCGCCAAGCAGAATGACGGTGGTGTCGGCGGGAGGGCGGCTAACTTCGTCTGCCTCGATCCGTGCGATCATCCGGCACAGCAGGTCGTAACGGCCATGGATATCGCCGATGGCATAAACACGCTGACCCTCGGGCACCGTAGGAATAACCTCGGGCTCGGGGCGGGCATCAAGAAGGGAACGCAGCAGCTTGAGCATCAATAATTGGCCTGACTAAAGTTATATGGGCCTGCAGAGCCCCCATACAAGGCTGCCGGCCCGCGTGGTGCGGAATTGCAACAGAGCGTGGGAAAGCCGCGACCAGCCGTTGTCCCTCTCTTGTGCAACGCAGCATGATCCGGCAACAAAACGTTACAGAACGAAGGCTGACCGCAAAAATCGAGTCGCCACGGTCTGTGCAGGTGGGACGACGCAAACCCAATAACAAAGGATTTCCCATGCGTACGTCCAGCAAGGCCCTCGTGGCCGCAACTTTTGCCGCCTTGAGCTTCGCCGCTGCTGCACCCGCGTTTGCCGACGAAGCCGCTCCGCCCAGCGACATCACCATCACCGGCGGGGCAACCATTGCCAGCCAGTACAGGTTCCGCGGCGTTGCGCAGTCTGACAACAAGCCCGTCGTGCAGGGCACCTTCACCATCGCGCACAGCTCGGGCTTCTATATCTCGACCTGGGCCTCCAGCGCTTCGGCCGGCCAGAGCCCGATCAACATCGGCGGTACCGAAATCGACGTCTACGGCGGCTACACCCATGCCATCGGCAAGACCGGCTTCGTCATCGACGGCGGCCTCTACGGCTACATCTATCCGGGTGCAACCACCGGAAATTACTGGGAAGTCTACGGCTCGCTCGCCAAGACGCTGGGCCCGGTCACGGCCAAGTTCGGCGCGAACTTCGCGCCCGCGCAGAAGGTGTTCAACTACAACTTCACCTCGACCCATCGCGGCAATCTCTATGTCTACGGTGAGCTGGGCGGCGCAATTCCGGGCACTCCGCTGAGCATCCATTCGCACCTCGCGCACACCGGCGGCGGCTTCGACCTTCCGAAGCCGTACCTTGATTACAACGTCGGGATTACCGCAAAGTATAAGAACCTTGCGCTCGATGCCTCAGTAGTCGGCACCAATATGACCCGCAGCGACTTCGCGCAGAGCGGCCTGTGCAGCGGAGCAGGTTCGGTCGGTGCGATCGATGTCTGCTCGAATGCCTTCTACCGCACGACCAAGCCGGTCGGCGTTATTTCGCTGACCGCCTCGTTCTGAGCGGACCCGGTTGCAGGGGGGAGGGGGCGTGCCGCACTGCGGCGCGCCCCTTTCTGTTTGGGCTTCAGCGCAAGTAGAAGTCGATCGTGGTGACGACGCGGACTTTCTTGAACGGCGTGTCTGAGACACCCCAGCCGCCGCCGCCATCACCATCGCGGGCGGTGACTTCGAAGTAGCCCTGCGTCGCGCTCTTGATCCCGCCGACGCCGGTGCCGCTATCCTGCGCGAACTGTTCGGCCGAGCGGCGGGCATCCCTGGTCGCTTCGGCCACCATCGCCGGCTTGATCTTGTCGAGACCGGTGAAGGTATAGGCCATGCCTGAGCCTTCCTCGAGCATCACGCCGCGGCGCACCAGATCGAACTGGCGGCGCACCGCATCCTGCGCGCGCTTGATGTCGGTGGTGCGCAGCGCCATGCGCTGGCGGACAGTGAAGCGCGTCACGCCGTTGTCGGTGCTGGTGCTCACGTTGACGCCGGTGGGTTGCAGCGTTTCAGCCGGGAAGCCGAGCCCGGCGAAGAAGGCGCGGATTTCCTGGCTATCGTGATCGACGCTGGCCTGCGCGCTGCCCATGTCTTCAGCCGTGGCGGAATAGGCGATCGTCCAGGTGGCGAGGTCGGCGGTCACTTCGCGCTCGGCCAGTCCGCGCACGGTGACGGCGCGGTCCGCTTCCCGGCTGCGCCTGAGGCCATCGCCGAGCAGGTAGCCGCCAGCCACCATGCCCAGCGCGAGGACGCCGGCGGTCGCGAGCATCGGGCCGACCCATCCTTTGGGCCAGCCCGTTGGGGTGAGGCGGGAAAGAAACGATTGGGAATTGGCGGCAGGCTCACTATCGGTAGCAAGATCGGATTCTGACACGGCATGGTCTCCCTGAGGGGCGTTCAACCCTGCGGTGAGTTGTGCATTTCTGTCGATGAACCGAGTTTGAACATCCAAAGGAGTTGCTCCCCGTGACCAAGTTTCTCCACGCGATGATCCGCGTGACCGATCCCGAGGCGACCATCGCCTTCTTCGAACTGTTCGGGGTGAAGGAAGTCCGCCGCTTCTCGAGCGAGAAGGGCCGCTTCACGCTGATCTTCCTTGCAGCGCCGGGGCAGGAGGACGTCGCGGAAGTCGAACTGACCTACAACTGGCCGCCCGAGGATGGCAGCGCGGGCGAAGTCTATACCGGCGGGCGCAACTTCGGCCACCTCGCCTACCGGGTGAGCAATATCTACGAGACTTGCGCAAAGATCATGGCGGCGGGCCACGTCGTTCATCGCCCTCCGCGGGATGGGCATATGGCGTTCGTGAAGAGCCCGGACGGCATCTCGATCGAGCTGCTGCAGGATGGCCATCTCGAACCGGCCGAGCCGTGGGCAAGCATGGAGAACACCGGAACCTGGTGAGGAAGTCCCCTCTCTCCGAAGGGGGAGAGGGCTTTCTAGGGTCAGGACCTATTAACCGCGCCTTCGAGGTTTGAGGCAAAATGGCTCAGTGCTAGGAAGGAAGCCGCAGGAATATGTCAATATTTCAAGGCTTCCTGACGAAGCAATGGGCCATTCCAGCGCCTCGAAGGCGCGGTTAATAGGTCCTGACCCTAGGCACCGCGTTCCCGCCGCACCATCCACAGCGCATAGAGCGCCGGCAGGAAGAACAGCGTGAGCGCGGTGCCGACGAGGGTGCCGCCGATGAGCACCACCGCCAGCGGCCCCCAGAAGCTGGAAAGCGTAAGCGGCAGGAATGCGAGCACGGCGGCGAGCGCGGTGAGCAGCACCGGCCGTGCGCGGCGCACTGTCGCCTCGATCACCGCGGCTTCGAGGCCGAGGCCGCGGGCGCGTTCGGAATCGATCTGGTCGACGAGGATCAGCGTGTTGCGCATGAGGATCCCGGCAAGGCCAATCAGGCCAAGGATCGCGTTGAAACCGAACGGAAAGCCGGTGATTATGAGTGCCGGGATCGCACCGAGCAGGCCGAGCGGCGCTGTTGCAAAGACGAGGCCGGTCATCCGGAACGAGCGCGTTTGCAGCATCAGCACGAGCAACATGAACCCGATCATGACCGGGAACAGCGGAGCGAGGGCGTTGTTGGCCTTGCCGGCTTCCTCGACCGAACCAGCGGTGATGATGGCATAACCGGCGGGAAGCTTGTCGATCAGCGGCTTGAGCTTGGGCAGGATCGCGCCGGTGACGTCGGGCGCCTGAACGCCTTTCACGATATCGGCGCGCACGGTCATCGTCGGCACGCGGTTGCGGCGGATGAGCAGCGGGTCCTCGCTTGAGGGGACGATCTTCGCGACTTGCGCGAGGGTGACGGCGCTGCCGTTCGCAGTGCCGATGACGAGGCTGCCGAGATCGCCGAGCGCGTGGCGTTCGGCTCCCGGCGTGCGCACGACGACATCGGTGGTGCGGTCCCCGTAGCGCGCCTGAGCAACGGTTGTGCCCGAGATCAGCGCGGAAACCTGCCGGGCAACGCTGGTGGGATCGAGGCCCAGGAGGCGCAGCCGGTCATTGTCGAACTGGAGCGTTACATTCGGGCTGCGATCGCCCCAATCGGTGTTGACGCCGACGATATGGGGGTTGGCGCGCACCACTTCGGCGACTTCGGCGGAGATCCGGCGCAGGCGGTCCGGATCAGGGCCGGTGACGCGGAAGGCAACCGGGTAGGGCACGGGCGGGCCGAACAGCAGGCTGAGTGCGCGCACCCGGGCGCCGGGATAGCGGCCTTCGGCGGCGAGCTTCTGCAGCGCGAGGCGCAGCCGTTCGCGCGCGGCGGGACCATGGGTCAGCACAATGAGCTTGGCGAAGGACGGGTCGGCCGGTTCGGGATTGAGCGAAAGGAAGAAGCGCGGGGCGCCGCCGCCAAGGTAGCTATCGACATAGCGGACTTCGGACTTGAGCTCGGGCCGGGTGAGGAGATCCTGCTCGATCTTCTCGACCACGGCGCGCGTAGCGGCGATGCTGGAGCCGTGGGGATTGTAGACCTCGACCAGAAGCTCAGGGCGGTCCGACACCGGGAAGAATTGCTTGGGGATGGCGACGGCCAGCAGCACACCCGCCAGCACCATGGCAATCACAACGCCGATGGTGAGCCGGCCGCGCTGCGCCACGCTGCGGGTCACCCATGTGCGCAGCTGGCGGTAGCGGGGGGTATCGTAGATCGCATCGTGCCCGCCTTCGACCGGCTTGATCTCGGGCAGCAGTTTCACGCCGAGATAGGGCGTGAAATAGACCGCAACGACCCACGAGACGAGCAGCGCAAAGCCGACGATCCAGAAGATGTTGCCGGCGTATTCGCCCGCCGTGGAGCGGGCAAAGCCGACAGGGAGGAAGCCCACGATGGTGACAAGCGTGCCCGCCAGCATCGGCCCGGCAGTCGCCCCCCAGGCGAAAGTGGCGGATTCTGCGCGGGTGAGGCCTTCTTCCAGCTTCACCACCATCATTTCGATCGCGATGATCGCATCGTCGACGAGGAGACCGAGGCTGAGGATGAGCGCGCCCAGCGTGATACGGTCGAACTGGCGGCCGGTCATCAGCATGATCACGAAAACGGCGGCGAGCGTGAGCGGCACCGAGAACGCGACGACTATGCCGACGCGCCAGCCGAGCGCGATGAGGCTGACGACCATGACCACGCTCAGCGCGACGGCGAACTTGAGCATGAACTCGCCGTAAGCCTCGGCGATGTTGGCGGCCTGATCGGCGACTTCGGCGACAGTCACGCCGAGGGGCAATTGCGCGCGGATCTCGCCCAACTTTGTGCTCAGCGCACTGCCGAGTGCAAGGCCGTTGTAGTTTTCGCGCATGACGACGCCAAGCATGACCGCTTCGCTGCCCTGATGGCGCACCTGATAGCTGGGCGGGTCTTCGTAGCCGCGCTTCACATCGGCAATATCGCCCAGACGCAGCACGCGCCCGCCCGCGGCGATGGGCGTGGCGCGCACCGCCTCGAGATCGTCAAACCCGCCGGTGACGCGCACGGGTACAAGGCGCGAGGACGTTTCAAACTGGGCGGCGGGCTGGATCAGGTTCTGGTTGGCGAGCGCGCCGAGCACGGCATCGGCGCCGATGCCCAGCGTGGCAAGCTTGCGGTTGGACAGCTCCACATAGATGCGCGGGCGCTGTTCGCCGATCAGGGCGACTTTCTTGACGCCCTCGACGTGCTGGAGTTCGCTCCGCATCGCTTCCGCGCGCTCGATCAGGGCGCGGTGGGGGAGGCCTTTGGCCTGTACCGCGATGAGCGAGAAGTAGACCTCGGAATACTCGTCGTTGACGATCGGGCCGATCACCCCGCGCGGGAGATTGAGCGCTTCGTCGCTCATCTTCTTGCGCGCCTGATAGAACAGTTCGGGCACGTCCCTGGACGAGGCCCTGTCGCCGAAGATGACCGTCAGCGTAACGAGGCCGGGGCGGGCCTGCGTATCGATCCGGTCGTAGCTCGGCAGCTCCTGGAGGCGCTTTTCGAGCCTGTCGGCGACCTGATCCTGCATTTCTTGCGCCGTGGCGCCGGGCCAGGCGGCGGTGACGGTGAGCACCTTGAGCGTGAAGCTGGGATCCTCAGCACGGCCAAGCTGGAAGAAGGCGAAGATCCCTGCAGCCATCGCGGCGAGGAGCAGGAACAGCGTGACCGAGGGTTCCTTGACCGCGATCGCGGAAAGATTGGGGCCCTTCACCGGCCGGCGCTTTCGGCGAGGCGGACTTTCTGGCCGGCATGGAGCAGCTGGCCGCCGAGCGCGACCACGCGGGTGCCGGGTGGCAGGGCGGAAGCGGGCAGGAACGCTTCCTCTTCGGTGAGGCGCACGGGCCGCGCGGGCCGGAAGCGGACGCTGCGGTCTTGCTGGATCACCCAGACACCCTGACCTGCGCCGAGATCGACCAGTGCGCCGAGGGGGACGCGGGTGGTGCCCGCAGCAGCGCCGGGCAGGCGCACGGTCACGGTGGCGCCGAGCGGCGCTTCATCCGGTGCGCCGGCGAGGACGTAGCGCGCGGCGAACGTGCGGGTCAGCGGATCGGCGGCGCCGGCAACTTCGCGCAAGGTGGCAGAGACTGGCGCAGGGCGGCCGTAGACCAGGGCCTGCGCGGACTTGGGGAGAGCGGCCAATGCCGTTTCCGGCACGGCGACGAGCGCTTCGCGCGCTCCGCTGCGGGCAAGGCGCAGCACGGGCGTGCCGGCGCCGACAACCTGCCCGGCTTCGGCGAGGATTTCGGTGACCACGCCGTCCGCATCGGCGGTGAGGAGGGCATAGCCGCGTTCGTTGGCGGCGTTGGCGGCGGCGGCGCGGGCGGCGGAGAGCGTGGCTGCAGCGGCATCGCGCGCGGCGCGGGCGCCGTCGTAGGCGGAAGGCGAAATGGCGCCGGTGGCGACGAGTGGGCGCAGGCGGGCTTCGTCTGCCGCAGTGCGCGCGGCATCGGCTTCGGTGGCGCGGACCTTGTCCGAAGCGGCGGAGGCAGCAAGGCCGAGATCGCGCGCATCGAGGCGGAACAGGGGCTGCCCGGCGCGGACATGCGCACCGGCATCGACGAGGCGGGCCACGATCTTGCCGGGGACGCGGAAAGCGAGCGTGCTTTCGGTGCGGGCGTGGATGGTGCCGGTGTAGGCATCGCCGGCGTTTGCACCGGCACCCTCAGCTTCGCCCAGAGCCAGTGCGGTGGCGACAAGCGGTTCGGCAGGCTGGCTGGGCGCGGACCCGGAGCAGCCGCCAAGCAGCGCGGTGCCGACAAGCGTTGCGGCGATGAGGAACCGGGCGGGAACTTCCATGCGAGCCTCCAACCCCTTCGCGGGGGACAGTCGACTCGTCTATACGCTGAGCGAAATTTATCCGAAAGATGAAAAAACTTTTCGGTTTTCAGTTTTTCCTTCGCAAGGCTTCCAGCACGAGGCGAGCAAGCCCGGCGGTCTCTTCCTCCAGCGCCTCGACGCCGAACGTATCGAGCATGATCGGGTGCCAGACCTTGGCCATCGCGCAGACGGCGGAGGCCGCCGTTTCTTCGAGCGGGAGTTCGGGGCGCATTACGCCCTGGCGCTGGCCTTCGGCGATGACATGGCGAATGACCCCGTGGAGCGTATCCATGAAATCGCGCACCGGCGGCCAGTGGCCGCGCGTGGCGGCGAGGCACAAGTCGCTCGCGCGGCCGCGGCTGAACAGGAGATCGCGCGTTTCGCGCGAAATTGTCATGCACAGCTGCTCAAACGTCTGAAGCGGATCGGCATGTGCTGTGCGCGCCACCCGCCAGGCGGCATCCTCGATCACGGAGAGCGATCGCCGGGTGACGGCTTCGTCGATCGCCTGGCGATTGGCGAAGCTGCGATAGAGGTTGGCGGGAGACATGCCGAGCGCGCGGGCGACATCGGTCACGGTCACTTTTTCGAACCCCAGCGCGTCATAAAGCCGCTCGGCCGCGTCGAGAATCTCGTCGCGCCGGTCCACCGTGGGCCGCCCGGCCTTCCGCTTTTCTGAAACGGCGGGGTTGATTTTCATGAAAAAGGATATATTCTTTCACCATTCACAGGTCAAGGAGCCATGCCATGCGTCCGCTTGCTCTCGGTCTTGCGGCCACGCTGCTGCTTGGCGCAGCGACGCCTGCCGCCGAAGCCGCGCCGCGCGTGCGGCCCGCGCCGCCGGCCCTTTCCGATCACTTCCGCAATGCGCCGCTGGCCGCCGATACAGTCCCGCTCGCCGATGGCTGGTGGAAGAGCTTCGGCGATCCGGTGCTCGATCGCATGGTGGAGACCGCGCTGGCGGGCAATCTCGATATTGCGGCGGCCGCAGCACGGCTCGAACAGGCCGCGGCTGGGCTCAAGGCCGCCAAGGGGGCGCTATTGCCGCAGGCTTCGCTCGATGGTTCGGCGGCAGTGAAGCGCCAATCGCTCGAGGATGTGCAGGGCCGTGCCTTTTCGCGCTTTCCCGGCTTTGAGCGGACGGTCGAGCAATATGGCCTCAACGGCGCAGCTTCGTGGGAGCTTGATCTGTTCGGGCGGCTTTCAGCGGGTGCCCGGGCTGCGCGGGCCGAGGCGGGGGCGGCGGATGCAGGGCTTGCCGGTGCGCGGCTGACGATCGCGGCGGAAGTGGTGAACACCTACATCGATGTGCGCGCGCTCGAGGCGCGGCTGGCGGTGGCGAAGGCGCGGGTCGAGGCGGCGCGCGATACGGACCGGCTGCTGCGCCAGCGCGCAGAGCGCGGCGTGGCGGCACTGACCGAGACCGACCGCAGCGGCGCGGAACTGGCCGGGGCCACGCAAGTGGTGCCTGCGCTCGAAGCGGCACTGGAAGTCGAACGCAACCGGCTCGATGTGCTGATGGGGCATGCGCCGGGGCAGGCTGCGAACGAGATGGGGGCAGGCGCCATCCCTGCGGTGCGCGCGCCGGCGGTGCCGGATGGTCCAGCGTCGCTGCTGGCGCGGCGGCCCGATGTCGTTGCGGCGGAGCGGGTCGTTGCGGCCAGCGATGCGCGCGTGGCCGAGGCGATCGCGGTGCGCTATCCGCGGTTCACGATTTCTGGCTTTGCCGGGCTTCTCGCGAGCGGGATGAGCAATTTCTTCACCGGCGGCGCAGTGCAGACGGGCGCGAGCGGTGGGCTGAGCGTGCCTTTGTTCACCGGCGGGCGGCTACGCGCGCAGCAGAACGCGGCCGAGGGCCGGCTGCGCGAGGCCGTTGCGGCATGGCAGCAGACCGCGCTGCAAGCGGCGGCGGAAAGCGAGGACGCCTTGCTCGCGCTGACCAAGCGCAGCGAGCAGGCCGATGCGGCAGGCACCGTCGCGGCGCGGCTGGCAGACAGCCGTCAGCGGATCGAGACAGCATTTCAGGCCGGTGCGGTAAGCCGGGTCGAGGCGCTCGGGATCGAGCGGCAGCGGCTCGATGCCGAGGACGAGGCGATTGCTGCACGGGCCGAAGCGGCGCGGGCGGGCGTTGCCGCCTTCCGCGCGCTCGGCGGCGGCTGGCAATCGGGCGAAGCGCAGCTCGCGGTGTCCCGCTGAGGGACTGCGATTGCTGTACATGGGGCACCAGAAAGCGGTGTTCTGTCAGGTAACGATCCGTTAACCATACCGCATGGGTAGGGTTGGGGTTCGAGTCTCGGTCTTGGCAGGATTGCTGGTGGCGCTGCTGGGATGCGGTGTGCTGGCACGCGGCGCCTTTGCGGAGCGGTTCACGCCGCCGCCCGCGCCGGTGCAACTGGCTTCGGCCGCAGCACAATGCGGACCCGATCCGGCGCTTGATGATGCGCCGCGAGGACCGCCCCCGCCCACGCCTCTATCGGCAGCGCACAAGGGCGTGCTGATCGTGGTGAGCATCTCATCGCAGCGGCTCTTTGTGTTCAAGGACGGCGCGGAGTGGGGCTCCACCACGATTTCGACCGGGCGGCGCGGACATGGCACGCCGGCGGGGACGTTCACGATCCTGCAGAAGGCGGTGAAGCACCGCTCGCGCACGTATGACAACGCGCCGATGCCCTATATGCAGCGGCTGACCTGGGGCGGCGTGGCGCTTCATGCGGGGCATGTGACGGGGGCGCCAGCCTCCCACGGGTGCATCCGCCTGCCGTGGGATTTCGCGCGGCAACTCTATGCGCTGACCAATCCGGCCTCGACCTCGGTGGTGATCCTGCGCCAGCCGCTGGACTATGCCGATGCGGCGAAGAGCGCGGCGCTGGGCGTGCCTGTTCCTCAGCAGCCGGCGCCAGTGCGGCAGGCCTATGCGCCTCCTCCTCCGCAGGCGCCCGCGGTGCCCGTGAAGGGGCCGGTGCAGACGATCCAGCTGGCGGCAGCGGCCAACATCGCCGGCGCCGATGCACTGTGGCATGAGCTTTCCGCCAATCAACCAGAACTGCAATCGCTGGAGCCGGTGATCATCCCGGCGGTGGTACGGCAGATGCAGGTCTACCGCTTGCGCGCTTCGGGGCGGGATGCCCATGCAATCTGTTCCCGCCTGACGGCGCGGGGCATCGCCTGCCTCAAAGTGACCGCTTAGGCGAGGCCACTGCCCGCCTGCAGATGCGCGCCAAGGTGCGCGATAAAGGCCTCGATCCGCGCCGGAAGCGCCGGAGTGGGGGCATGGACGGCGTAGATGCCGACATCCTGCGAGCCCTGATACTGCGGCAGCACGCGGGCGAGTGCGCCGGAAGCCAACGCTTCATGCACATCCCACAACGAGCGCAGCGCGATGCCGCAACCGCCAAGCGCCAGTTCGCGCACGACTTCGCTCGAATTGGTGCGCACGTGGCTCTGGCCGTGGTGGGTGACGGTGCCTTCGGGGCCGTCGAGCTGCCAGGGGAGCTGGCTGGTGGTGGCGAGGAGGCGGTGGTGCTTGAGGTCCGCCAGTGTCTCGGGTGTGCCGAACGCGGCGAGATAGCCGGGCGCGGCGCAGAGCACGCGGTGGCTGGTGCCGAGGCGGTGGCCGACCAGACCGGCACCGATCCGCGCGCCGATGCGGATGGCCAGATCGCAGCTGCCATCGAGCAGGTCAGCGAATTCGTCGGAGAGATCGAGCTGGAGGCGCACGTCCGGATGGGCGGCGAGGAAGGTGGGGACATGGGGGACGACATGCATGCGGCCGAACGAAGTGGGGGCCGTGAGGCGCAGCGGCCCGCGCACATGGGCGTGGCGGCCGCTGACGCGCTCCTCGGCAGCCTTGAGGGTGGAGCGCAGCGGGAGCAGCGCATCGTGCAGGTCCTGCCCGGCCGGGGTCAGCGCGAGGCGGCGCGTGGTGCGATGGACGAGGCGGGCGGAAAGGCGTTCCTCCAGGCGGGCCAGGCGCTTGGAGAGCGCGGCGGTGGACGCCCCAGCCGCGCGGGCGGCGGCGGAGATCGAGCCGGCTTCGACGATGGCCAGGAAAAGATCGTAATCGGGATCGAACATTGTTTCCCTGAGGGAGAAGCTGCGTTGAATTATTTCCTTCTACCGGAAGACGGCGCGGGGGCCTAGGGGAGAGGCATCCGATTTTGGGAGTGGTTGCGATGAGCGGATATGTCGAGCGTTCGGGGCTGCAGGTGGCGGAGGTCCTCGCGGACTTTATCGAGACGCGCGCACTGCCGGGGACGGGACTTTCGGCGGAGGCCTTCTGGGCCGGGGCGGCGGACATTTTCGCCCGGTTTGCGCCGCGCAATGCTGCGCTGCTCGACAAGCGCGAGGACCTGCAGGCGAAGATCGATGCCTGGCACAAGGCGCGTGCAGGGCAGCCGCAGGACATGGCCGCCTACAAGGCGTTTCTGAGCGAGATCGGCTATCTGGTGCCGGAGCCCGCGCCGTTCACGGTTGCGCCGCAGAATGTCGACCGCGAGCTGGCGCTGGTCGCCGGGCCGCAGCTCGTCGTGCCGATCCTCAACGCGCGGTTCCTGCTGAATGCCGCGAATGCGCGCTGGGGCAGCCTGTATGATGCGCTTTATGGCACCGATGCCATTCCGGGAGCGGCCGCGGGCAAGGGTTATGATCCGGTACGCGGGGCGCAGGTGATTGCCTGGGCCAAGGCGTTTCTGGATGAGGCGGTGCCGCTGGCGGCGGGTTCGTGGGCGGACTGGACCGGCGGCGAGCCGGCGCTGAAGGACGCAGGCCAGCTGGCCGGCCGGGCCGGCGCGAACCTGCTGTTTGCGCACAACGGGCTCCATATCGAAGTGGTGATCGATCCCACGCATCCCATCGGCAAGGACGATCCGGCGGGGATCGCCGATGTCATGCTCGAAGCGGCGATCTCGACGATCTGCGACTGCGAGGATTCGGTTGCGGCGGTCGATGCCGAAGACAAGGTGGCGGCTTATGCCAACTGGCTCGGGCTGATGCGGGGCGATCTGGAGGACACCTTCGAGAAGGCTGGGCGGATGATGACGCGGCGGCTCAATCCGGACCGCGTCTATACCGCGCCCGATGGCTCGACGCTGACGCTGCCCGGGCGCTCGCTGCTGCTGGTGCGCAATGTGGGGCACCTGATGACCAACCCCGCGGTGCTGCTGCCGGGTGGGGGCGAGGCGCCGGAGGGGATTCTGGATGGCATCGTCACCAGCCTGATCGCGATGCACGACATCAATGGTGCGCGGGCCAACAGCCGGGCAGGTTCGGTCTATATCGTGAAGCCCAAGATGCACGGGCCGGAAGAAGCCGCGTTCGCCAACGATCTGTTCGATGCGGTGGAGGACGTGCTGGGCCTTGCGCGCCATACGCTGAAGATCGGGGTGATGGATGAGGAGCGCCGCACGAGCGCCAATCTGGCTGCCTGCATCCATGCGGTGAAGGACCGCATCATGTTCATCAACACCGGCTTCCTCGACCGCACTGGCGACGAGATGCACACCTCGATGCAGGCCGGCGCGATGCTTCGCAAGGGCGACATGAAGACGAGCCCCTGGATCATCTCCTATGAGGATCGCAACGTGCAGATCGGCCTTGCCTGCGGGCTTTCGGGCAAGTCGCAGATCGGCAAGGGCATGTGGGCGATGCCTGATCGCATGGCGGACATGCTGGTGCAGAAGATCGGCCATCCCAAGACCGGCGCCAACACCGCATGGGTGCCTTCGCCGACGGCGGCGGTGCTGCACGCGACGCATTACCACAAGGTGGATGTGTTCGCCCGGCAGGTCGAGCGGCGCGCGGAAGGGATCGCCAGCCTCGATGCCTTGCTGACCATTCCGGTGGCGGCGGGGCAGAATTGGTCCGAGGCGGACATTCAGGCCGAGATCGACAACAATGCGCAGGGCATCCTGGGCTACGTGGTGCGCTGGGTCGATCAGGGGATCGGCTGCTCCAAGGTGCCCGATATCAACGACGTCGGCTTGATGGAGGACCGCGCCACGCTGCGGATTTCGAGCCAGCATATCGCCAACTGGCTGCTGCACGGGGTTGTGACGCCAAGCCAAGTCGACGCGGCACTGCTGCGCATGGCGGCCAAGGTCGATGCGCAGAATGCAGGCGATCCGCTCTATCAGCCGATGGCGAGCGATCCGGAAGGGAGCCTCGCGTTTCAGGCGGCGCGCGCGCTGGTGTTCGATGGCGTATCGCAGCCGAGCGGCTATACCGAGCCCTTGCTGCACGCCTTCCGCCAGAAGGTGAAGGCGGCGGGCTGAGCCGGAGAACCGCCCGATGACGATTGCCATGCCGGTGCCTGATGCCGAAACGCTCGCCAAGCGCGAGCGGATCGCGCGGGCGCTGCGGGTGATCGTGCCGGGGGAGGGCGTGATCGATGCGCCCGAGGCGCTGCGCCCATGGGAATCGGACGGGCTGACCGCCTATCGCCAGCCGCCGCTCATGGTCGTGCTGCCCGAGACGACGGCGCAGGTTTCCGCCGTGCTCAAGTGGTGCCATGCCGAGGGGGTGAAGGTCGTGCCGCGCGGGGCGGGGACCTCGCTTTCGGGTGGGGCGCTGCCGCTGGCCGATGCGGTGCTGCTGGGGCTGGGCAAGTTCAAGCGTATCCTTGAAGTGGACTACGAGGACCGCGTGGCGGTGGTGCAGCCCGGCGTCACCAATCTTGCGATCACACAGGCGGTGGAGGGCCGGGGCTTCTATTATGCACCCGATCCTTCGAGCCAGATTGCCTGCACGATCGGCGGCAATGTCGCCGAGAATTCGGGCGGGGTGCATTGCCTGAAATACGGGCTGACGACCAACAACGTGCTCGGGGTCGAGATCGTCATGATGGACGGCGAGATCCTGCGGCTGGGCGGGCGGCACCTTGATCCGTGCGGGCTCGATCTGTTGGGTGTCGTGGTCGGATCGGAGGGGCTGCTCGGCGTGGTCACCGAAGTGACCGTGCGCATCCTGCCCAAGCCCGAGACGGCGCGTGCGGTGCTGGTGGGCTTCCCCGATGCCGAACAGGCGGGGGCCTGCGTTGCGCAAGTGATTGCCGAGGGGATCATTCCGGCGGGCATGGAAATGATGGACCGGCCCGCGATCCATGCGGCGGAGGCCTTTGTGCAGGTCGGCTATCCACTCGATGTGGGGGCGCTGCTGATTGTCGAGGTCGATGGGCCGGCGGCGGAGTGCGATTTCCTGATCGGCGAGATCGCGCGGATTGCCGATGCGAATGGCGCGGTGACGACGCGGGTTTCGGCAAACGAGGCCGAGCGCATGGCGTTCTGGGCGGGGCGCAAGGCGGCGTTTCCGGCCGTTGGGCGCATTTCGCCGGATTATCTCTGCATGGACGGGACGATCCCGCGCCGCCGCTTGCCCGATGTGCTGCGGCGGATGGAGGAGCTATCGAGCGAATATGGCCTGCGGGTGGCGAATGTCTTTCACGCAGGTGATGGCAATCTCCATCCGCTGATCCTCTACGATGCCAATGTGCCGGGCGAGCTCGACAAGGCGGAGGCGTTTGGCGCGGATATCCTGCGGCTCTGCGTGGCGGTGGGCGGCGTGCTGACGGGCGAGCATGGCGTCGGGATCGAGAAGCGCGATCTGATGCCCGAGATGTTCAGCGAGGCAGACCTCAAGCAGCAGCAGCGGGTGAAATGCGCGTTCGATCCGGAGCTGTTGCTCAATCCGGGCAAGGTGTTTCCGGTGCTGCACCGCTGCGCGGAGCTGGGGCGGATGCATGTCCACCACGGCGCGCTGCCGCATCCCGAGCTGCCGAGGTTCTGATGCTGGAGCCCGGAAATGCGGCGGAGCTGGCCGCGATGGTCGCTGATGCGGCGGCGCGGGGGGCCAAGCTGGAACTGCGCGGCGGGGGTACGAAGTCCGGGTTTGGTGCGCCTCGCGAGGCCGAGGTGGTGTCGCTGGCGCGGCTGACGGGCGTGGTGGATTACGATCCTGCCGAGCTGGTGCTGACAGTGCGGGCGGGAACGCCGCTGGCCGATGTGCAGGCGCTGGTGGCGTCCGAAGGGCAGATGCTGGCCTTCGAGCCCTGGGGCGATCCGGGCGCGACCATTGGCGGGACTGTCGCGGCAGGTGTTGCCGGTTCGCGCCGGGTGACAGCAGGGAGCGCGCGCGATCATCTGCTCGGGCTGACGGCGGTTTCCGGGCGCGGGGAGGTGTTTGTCGCAGGCGCTAAAGTCGTCAAGAATGTGACCGGCTATGACTTGCCCAAGCTGATGGCGGGATCGTGGGGGCGGATCGGGGCGATGATCGAGCTGACGCTGAAGGTGTTGCCCGCCCCGCGCGATGTGGTGACGATGGCGGCGCGTGGGCTCGCGCCAGCTGCGGCGCATGCGGCGATGGCTTGTGCGCTGGGGAGCCGGGCGGATGTCTCGGCCGCAGCTGCCTTGCCGGATGGGACGGTGCTGCTGCGCGTGGCGGGCTTTGCGCCTTCGGTGGCGGCGCGTTGTGCCGTTTTGCCGGGGTTGCTGGCGGGGCATTGCGCGCTGGAGGCCATGGCCGAGGAGGAAGCCGCGCCTTTGTGGCGGCAGGCGATGACGGGCGAGGCCTTGCGCGGGGCGGTGCGCTGGGATGTGCATACGCCGCCGCGCCACGCGCCGGAGCTGATTGCTGCGCTGCCTGTGGGGGCCGAATGGGCGATGGACTGGGGCGGCGGGCGGCTCTGGATCGGCACGGACCGCGAAGACGAGGCCGTGCGAGAGGCTGCGGCGAGTCTGGGCGGCGAGGCGCGGCTGGTCTTGGCGCCCGAGGCGATGCGGGCGCGGGTTCCGGCCTTCCAGCCGCGCGCGCAGGGCGTGCTGGCGCTGGAGGCGCGGGTGCGACGGGCGTTCGACCCCAAGGACGTGTTCGCCACCGGGCGGTTCGCGGAGGATGCACATGCAGACGCGGTTTGACGCAGGCGCGCTCGCCGATCCGGCGATGGCGACGTCGGAAAGCGTGATCCGCAAGTGCGTCCACTGCGGATTCTGCACCGCAACCTGCCCGACTTATGTGCTGCTGGGCGACGAAAACGACAGCCCGCGCGGGCGGATCTATCTGATCAAGGACATGCTGGAAAACCAGCGCAAGCCGGGTCCGGAGACGGTCAAGCACGTTGACCGCTGCCTATCGTGCCTCGCCTGCATGACGACGTGTCCTTCGGGGGTGAACTACATGCACCTCGTCGATCACGCGCGGGCCTACATCCAGGAACATCACCGGCGGCCCTGGCATGAGCGCTGGGTCCGTTCATTGCTCGCTGCGGTGCTGCCCTATCCGGGGCGGATGCGGCTGGCGTTGGAGCTGGCACCGCTGGGGCGGCCGTTTGTCCCGCTGATGCAGCGAATCAAGGCGCTGCGGCCGCTGGCGGCGATGGTCTCGCTCGCTCCGGCGCGGGTGCCTGCGCCAGTGCTGGTGCAGCCGGAGCGGTTGGCGGCGCCGAAGGGCCGTGTGGCGTTGCTGCAGGGCTGCGCGGAGCCGGTGCTGAGCCCTGAGGTACGCGCGGCGACGGTGCGGCTACTGGAGCGCGCGCGGCATGAAGTGGTGTTTGCAAAGGGCGAGGGCTGCTGCGGCGCGCTGGTCCACCATATGGGGCGCGAGGGCGATGCGCTGGAGGCGGCGCGGCGCAATGTCGATGCGTGGATGGCCGAGATCGAGGGGAAGGGCCTCGATGCGGTGATCGTCACGACCTCGGGCTGCGGCACCACGATCAAGGACTATGGCCATATGCTGCGCGCCGATCCCGCCTATGCGGAGAAAGCGGCGCGGGTGAGCGCGCTGGCGATGGATGTGAGCGAGTATCTGGCCAAGGTGGGCCTGCCAACGGCCACGCCGCGCGGGCTTACGCCAAGGCTTACTGTGGCCTATCACCCGCCCTGCTCCTTGCAGCACGGGCAGAAAGTGACCGAGGCGCCGAAACGGCTGCTGGCGGAAGCTGGATTTACCGTCCGCCTGCCAGCGGACGCGCATCTGTGCTGCGGTTCGGCGGGCACGTACAATATCCTCCAGAGCGAGATTGCCGGCCAGCTCGGCGCGCGCAAGGCCGAGCAGCTCAGCGCGCTGGAAGCCGACGTGATCGCTACCGGCAATGTTGGCTGCGCGGTGCAGATCGCGCGGCATTCGGGCCTGCCCGTCGTCCACACCATCGAACTGCTCGATTGGGCCACTGGCGGCCCGAAACCGGCAAATCTCAGTCATCTTCCCCAGGAGTAACACCTATGACCCGTATCTCGCTCGATCAGGCCCAGGCCATCGTTACCGGCGCGCTCAAGGAAGCGCGTGCGCTTGGCCTCAAGCCGATCAGCGTTGCCGTGCTCGATGCCGGCGGCCACATGATCGCCTTTGCGCGCGAGGATGGGTCTTCCAACTTGCGCCCGCAGATCGCGACGGCCAAGGCCTCCGGCGCGCTGGCGCTGGGGGTTTCCTCGCGCACGATTGGCGAGATGGCGATCGAGCGGCCGACTTTCATCAACGCGGCGGCCGGGCTCAATCCGGCAGGGATCGTGCCTGCAGCAGGCGGCGTGCTGGTGAAGGATGCGGAGGGCACGGTGATCGGCGCAGTGGGCGTGACCGGCGATACCAGCGACAACGACGAACTCGCTGCGCTGGCCGGGATCAAGGCGGCTGGTTTGGCGTGAACACGCGCCCGGCAAGCCGCCTCAGAAGAAGCGGTTGCTGACAGTCAGCCCGAATGCGCGCGGCAAGCCGATGGTTCCGAAATAGGCGCCGTAGATGGTGCCCCCGCCTAGCGGGTAGCTTTGGAGATACCGCGCATCGCCGAGGTTCTTGACCCAGAGCAGAAGACTTGTGCCGCTGCGTTTGAGATCCAGCCCCAGCTGCGCATTGACGATCCCGACATCGCCGAGGCGGGAATAGGAACTGTTGTCGATATTGCCGAAATAGGCTGACTTGTAGCTGTAGTCCGCCGCCAGCGAGATGTCGCCAATGGTTCCCAGCCGGTGCCGGTAGCGCGCGGATGCGTTGATGATCCAGCGCGGCGCATCGGCCAGCGCTTGTCCGCTGAGATCGCAGCTGGGCGCTGCGGTGCGCTCGGGAGGGCAGGGG
Organism: Novosphingobium sp.; assembly: GCF_965228995.1. Lineage (GTDB taxonomy): Bacteria > Pseudomonadota > Alphaproteobacteria > Sphingomonadales > Sphingomonadaceae > Novosphingobium. The sequence goes on from NZ_OZ245852.1 coordinate 1,186,905, forward strand.
GCGTTCGGGTAGCGATCGTAGTGGGCGTCGCTGAAGGATCCATTGAAGGCGAAGCCGAGCCCGCGGGACGGCTGCCAGTCCGCCTGCAATTCGACGCCGCGTGTCGAAACCTGCCCGACGTTGGTCAGGATCGCCCTGAACAGCCGGTTGAGTGTGGCCTGATAATCGCTGATGCGGGTGTAGAACAGGCCGAGGTCCAGATGCGCGCGCCCTCCCAGCAATGCTGATTTGAGCCCAAGTTCGAAGCTGTCGGTATGTTCGGGGTGGACAATCTGGTCGTCGGTGGACGTTGCGACGATCGGATTGATCCCGCCCGCCTTGCTCCCGCGCGAGAAGCTTCCATAGAAGTGCAGATCGGCATTTGCTGCGTAGGCCAGCGCAATCGTTCCCGCCGGATCGACCTCGCTGATCGAAAGCGCCTGCCGGTACGCGGGCTGCGCCGGGTTGGAGGGGCGATCGATGATCCCCCATTTGCGTTCATACGTCCCGCGTGCGCCGACGGTGAAGGCAAGGCGCGGATCGATATGCCAGGTGAGCTGCCCGAACGCGGCCAGCGTCTCGCCATTAAGGTTGAACCCGGTTGAACTGACCGTGTTGTTGAACACACGCAGCCCGGCGGGGGGCGAGGAGGTGTTGCCGAGGAAGCTTGCCGCTTGCCCACCGAAAGCCAGCCGGAGCGCCGATTCCAGCGACTGGCGGAGATAATAGGCGCCGGCGGTCCAATCGACACTGCTGCCGCTGTGGTTGGCGAGCCGTAGTTCCTCGCTGAACTGCCAGTCGTCAGTGGGGACGGCGGCGGAGACATAGGCATCCGCGCTTGAGAGATCGCCGTCAAAGCCCGCGCGGTAGTGCCACTTGCGGTAGGCGGTGATCGAGGTCAGCTCGGCCGCGCCGAGGTCGGCGACGAGGTTGGCGGCAGCCCCGCCTTGCTGAACCTTCAGGAACGTCGGCGCATCGGCGGTCGTCAGATAATCGCGGCCGCCCAGCACCGCCGCGCCGCCTGCCGCTGCCACCCGTGCGAGATAAGTGGCCGAAGCTGGCCCGAACGAACCGGCCACCAGTGTGCAGCAACTGTCGCTCTCTTCGTGGTAATCCGCGCTCAGCCGCAGTTTTATGGTCGCGGAGGGTTCGAGCAGGAACTGGAGGCGGCCGCCAGTGCGATCGCTGCCGTTCAGTTTGGGGCCGCCGCCCAACCGCGCGACCCATCCGGCCTGCCCGGTGTGATAGAGGGACAGCCGCACCGCGAGCCGCTGGTCGATCAGCGCGCCCGATGCGCTTCCGCGGAGCTGGACATAACCGTTGCTGCCGATCGTCGCTTCGGCCTCACCTTCGCTGCGGAAGTCCGGCGCGCGGGTGGTGATGACGATGGCCCCTGCCGTGGTGTTCTTGCCGAACAGCGTGCTCTGGGGCCCGCGCAGGATCTGGACGGTGTCGATATCTGCCAGATCGTAGACGGCCATTCCCGGTCGACCGAGGTAGACGCCGTCGACGAAAATGCCGACCGCAGGCTCAAGGCCGTCGCTGGCCGGATTGCGGCCAATGCCGCGGATCGAGACGTAGTTACCGCGCGGATTGAAGTAGCTGATGTTGAGGCCGGGGGAGAGCTGTTTCAGATCCTCGATCTGATAGAGGCGGCGGCTTTCGAGCAGATCGCCGGTGACAATCGACAGGGCGACGGGAACATCGACCGCACGTTCGGGCCGTTTGCGCGCGGTGACGACGAGTTCGCCCTGGGCCGCCGTAGCTTCGGCTGCAGGGGGGACAGCTTCCGGCGCTGCGGCGGTGGTTGGTGTGCCGGCAAGCGCGGTGCCCTGCGCGGCCACGGCGCAAATGGACGCCAATGCCACGCGGCCAATACGCAACGCCAACTGCGGCATTCGGCCAGCCCCCCGCCGAGACATCCCAACCCATCGGCCGCTCCATAGCGCGCCAAGCGGGATTCCAAAAGCGATTGGGCCCACTTCACAGAATCGGATTGACCATGTCTAAATTCATGTTAGTATAACCTACATAGAGTTTGCTGCACTTACAGCATGAGTCGGTCGGTGGCCTTCGTGCAGCGCAACGTCAACGCAGAGGGCAGGCCATGTTTGACGATACTTCTTTGACCAATCCAGGCGAGCCGCTGACCGAAGATGGTATCTGCCCGCCGTCCCCACCGGCGCGCGCTGTGCCTCCGGTTCCCCGGGCCGAAGCGATCGAGTTGCTGATGCTGCGCGTTTGCCGGGGCGATCATCGGGCATTCCGCCACCTGTATGATGCAACCGCGCCGCGCCTGCTGGCGAAGGCCATGTCGGTGCTGGGCAGCCGCGATGCCGCCGAGGATGCGCTGCAGGAGGCCTTTGTCCGCATCTGGAACAATGCCCGCCAGTTCGATCCCGCGCGCGGCACCGCCTCGGCGTGGATCATGCGCGTGCTCCGCAATGCGGCGATCGACCGGTTGCGTCAGGACCGGCACATCGCGCGCTACCAGTGCGGCGAGGACTTGCCCGAAACGCCCATCGCGCCCGAGCCGGTGCTGGACCGGCTGGATCTTGAGCGGTCGCTTGCGCAGCTGACGCCGGAGCAGCGCACGACGATCTGCCGCGTGATCGTTCAGGGCTGGACGCATGATGAAGTCGGGCTGGCTGATCAGGTTCCGACGCCGACCGCCAAGGCGCGGGCTCGGCGCGGGCTGATGCGGCTGCGGTCCGTGTTGACGGATCCGGACGGTGACAGCAAGATGGCCAGTGCATGGACAAAGGCTGTCGCATGATCAGGGGCAGCCGCCTCAGCCTTGTGCAGACTTGCTGGCCCTCGCAGGAATTCTTGTAGCGTGACGTCTGACGGCCCCAAGGCAACCTATCAAAGCCCGCTGCGTGCGCGTTTGAAGGAGCAGACCTCGCAGATCATCCTCGATGCGGTCGGGACGGTGATCCGCAACGGGGATCTTGCGGCGGTCAGTGTCGCCGAAGTGGCCCGCGTTGCGGAAGTGACCGAACAGACCGTCTATCGCCATTATCGCTCGCGCGACGAACTGATCCGCGCCTTTGTCAAATGGCATCTCGAGCAGGCTGTCGGCGGCCCGGACATCAAGCTGCCGCAGACGATCGACGAACTGCTGGTGTGGGTAGAGGCCCGCTATAGTGCCTGGGAAATCGACCGGCAGATCGTCAGCGAAACCTATCTGTCGGCGGTCGGACGGGAATTGCGCAAGCCGCTTTACGAGCTTGGCTACCAGAATCTCCTGCGCATGCTGGGCAATGAGTATCCCGGCCTCAGCGAAGAGCTGCGAACATCGGCGGCCTCCGCGATGCTGACGCTGATGAGCACCGAGAACTTCGTCTTTCTGCAGCGCAATCTTGGATACGATGCCAGGACGGTCCACCGCAGCGTGGTGACCGCGATCAACGCGATGCGGCGCGGGCTGGCGGGCGAAAGCGAAGCGGCGGGCGGCTAGGCCCGCAGTGTTCAGTGCGAGCCGTCTGCCCCGGTGCGCGCCGCAATGGCCGCCCAGGTCTTCGGTGACGGTGGCACGGGTGTCTCTTCCGCGCTGCTGTCCGCAAGGCCGGCGATCATCGCGCGGTACTCCTCCACCAGCTGGCTGAACGCCGCTTCATCGCGGCAGCGCCGGTTAGCCTCGCCAAGCAGCGGCTCGACCAGAATGCCCAGCGCAAAGTCCAGCGCCAGAGCCTGATCCGGTGACAGGTCCGGCGCGATCGGCGCACTGGCTCCGGACGCTGGCGTCGGCAGATCATTGTTCGTCATTGTGCCATACGCCGTTGGTTAGTTTCGGATTTCAAGAAGATTCTCGCCGTGCCGGCACGTGCCTGCCATCCGCGCCGGGTGAGCCGCGCCTTGCGATAAAATATGGGGGGCGTTGGCCCCCCATATTCCGGACGGATGCACACCTTGCTGGAAGCGCCCTGTGCGGGAGGGGGGAGCGCCGGCAGCATCTGCGGGTAAGTGTGCCCCCGCCACGAGTGCCGATCGCTTCGGGGGCAAAAAGCGCATCGACCGTGTCATGCCCAGTTGGCTGACATAGCCTATACGCCCGAGGGCAATGCCCGGGATGCATCGCGAGCCAAAAAAATCGCCTGTCTGGGCGGGGCCCCATCACAAAAATTGCGGCCCGCGTGCATCCGGCCAGTTTCCCCTCCCGTAGTAGGGGCATCGGTGGACAGGTTTCGATGGAATCTTCGGTTCCTCCGATCGCGCAATCGCTGCGCGAATTGTTCCAGCTGTCTATATTCATGAAACAAAAGGACTTTCCCATGAAGAACTCTTTCCTCGCGGCCGTCATTCTTGCGACTGCCAGCGTCGCCGGTGTCTCCGCGATTGCGGCTCCGGCCCCGGTCACGGTGGGCGGCGCCCCGATGTATGCCACCAAGAACATCATCCAGAATGCGGTGAACTCGAAGGATCACACCACGCTGGTCGCCGCGGTGAAGGCCGCCGGTCTGGTCGATACGCTGTCGGGCCCGGGCCCGTTCACGGTGTTCGCGCCGACCAACGCCGCGTTCGCCAAGCTCCCGGCCGGCACGGTTGCGACACTGCTGAAGCCCGAGAACAAGGGCCAGCTCACCACGGTCCTGACCTACCACGTCCTGCCCGGCAAGCTTTCGGCCACCGTGCTGCGCATGATGATCAAGGCCGGTCACGGCAAGGCCATGATCAAGACCGTGCAGGGTGAAGAACTGACCTTCAGCCAGCTTGGCCGCCGGATCCAGATCACCGATGCCAAGGGTGGCAAGTCGCTCGTGACGATCCCCGACGTCAACCAGAGCAACGGCGTGATCCACGTTGTCGATACGGTGCTGCTGCCCTGAGCTGCACCGGGTTCCGGGTGGAGTGGTTTCCTGGCCACTCCCCCGGGGCCGCCCTCCTATCCACCACCCCCATCCGTCCAGCGCGAAAGCCGATCATGGCGACTTCCATGCTCCCTGACCGCCAGCGCACTGCGACGCTCCATCCGCTTGTCGTGCGGCTGTGCCATTGGCTCAATGCGGCGGCGATGACCGTGATGATCATGAGCGGCTGGGCCATCCACAATGCCTACCCGATCGCCCCCTTTCGGTTTCCCGATAGCATGTTGCTCGGCGGCGGGCTGATCGGTGCGCTGCAGTGGCATTTTGCCGCGATGTGGGTGCTTGCGGGCAATGGCCTGATCTATCTCGCCTATGGCCTCGCCAGCGGCCGTTTCGCGCGCAAGCTGCGCCCGGTGAGCCTGCGCGATGCGCTTGCCGACAGCCTCGCCGCGCTGCGCGGTACGCTCTCGCATGCGGATATCTCGGCCTACAATGGCGTCCAGCGGTTGCTCTATGCCGGCGTGATCGGGCTGGGCGTGCTGGTCGCCGCCAGCGGGCTGGCGATCTGGAAGCCGGTGCAGTTCGGCTGGCTCTGCTGGCTGCTGGGCGATTTCGCCTCCGCGCGCATCATCCATTTTACCGCCATGGCCGGGATAGTCCTGTTCACGCTGATCCATGTCGTGATGGCGGTGCTCGTTCCCCGCAGCCTGCTGGCGATGATCCGAGGAGCCTGAACCCATGCCCGAACGTGGGGACGATGAAGTCCGCTATATCCTGCAGGACGCCGCCCGCAGGCTCGACCTGCCGACCCGGCGGCTGTTCCTCAGAAACGCGCTGGGCTTTGGCACGATTGCCATGCTCAGCGGCTGCGATGTGACCGATGGCTTCGGCGCCGAACGCGCGTTGGGGGCGATGTCGGATTTCAACGACCGCGCGCAGGCCTGGCTGTTCAATCCTGCCCGGCTCGCCCGCGAATATCCTGCCAGCATGATCACGCGGCCATTTCCGTTCAATTCGTTCTATACGCCCAACTCGCCCGATCTCGCGCCGGTGATCGACCCTGCGGACTTTGTGCTCAACGTGACCGGCCGGGTCGAGCGCAAGGATGACTGGACGCTGCCGCAGCTCCATGCGCTGCCGCGTTTCGCCCAGATCACACGGCACATCTGCATCGAAGGCTGGAGCGCGATCGGCAAGTGGACCGGGGTGCGCTTCTCGGAGTTCCTGACCCGTGTCGGCGCGGACCTGCATGCCAGGTACGTCACGTTCCGCTGCGACGATGATTATACGACCTCCATCGACATGGCGACCGCGCTGCATCCGCAGACGCAGCTGTGCTTCTGGATGGATGACCAGATCCTGCCGCGCGCGCACGGCTTTCCCATGAAACTGCGCGTGCCGACCAAGCTTGGCTTCAAGAACCCCAAGCATATCGGCGAGATCGAGGTCGGCAACGACTATACCGGCGGGACCTGGGAAACCTCGGGCTACAACTGGTTCAGCGGGCTCTGACCGGCAACGCCCGTCATCGCCGCAGCACGACCCGCCCGATCTTGCGCCGCCCGTGGCTGCGCACCAGCTGGACCGAGACGTCGATCACGCTCTCGACATAGCGAACGATCTCGGCGCGCGCGAGGCTGGTGCCGTTTTGCATGACCATCAGCGCGATCTGGTCGATGGCACCGGCAGGGCTATCGGCATGGACCGTGGTGATCGAGCCGGGATGGCCCGAATTGACCGCGCGCAGGAAGCTGAACGCCTCGCCGCCGCGCAGTTCGCCCAGAATGATGCGGTCGGGCCGCAGGCGCAGCGAGGCCTTGAGCAAATCCTCTGCCTCCACTTGCGCTTCGCCCTGACCGCCGCGAACTGCGATGAGGCCAATGCTGTTGGGGTGTGTCATCTCCACTTCGGGCGTGTCTTCGATCAGCACCAGCCGCTCGCGTGTCGGCACGGCCTTGAGCAGGGCGTTGAGGAACGTGGTCTTGCCGGTGGAAGTGCCGCCCGAGATGAGGATGTTCTTGCGCGCTTCCACCGCGCGGCGGAGGAATTCGCCGATCTGCCGCTTCTCCAGCAACGCCGCGAGCACGGCATCCTCGGCGGTTCCCTCATGGCTTTCGCCGATCGCGGTGGCGGAAAAGGCATCGTCCGCCTCATAATCGGCGAGCGACAGTGCGCGCACGACCTGCCGCCGGATTGCCATCACGAGCGGGCCCCGGGTGGCAGGCGGCGCGACAATCTGCACGCGCGCGCCGCCGGGCAGGGTGGCGGAGACCAGCGGATGTTCGCGGCTGATCCCCTGATGGGTGATCGCGGCAATCTGGGTGGCGAGCCGCCACAGATTGGGCTCGGTCAGTTCGGGCGCCGGGTGGCACAGGCTCTGGCCATCGAGCGTTTCGACCCAGACCTCGCCGGGCGCATTGATGTAGATGTCGGTGACATCGGCGCGGTCCAGCCACGGCATGAGCGGCCGCAGATAGGCATCGAGATAGGTGCCGGGCGGGGCAATCGCGTTCATTCCTCGGCTCCGCCCACGCCGCTGAAATCGAGATCGCGCGCAACGAACACGCGCACCGGCGTGCCTTGCGCGATCTTGATCGTCGGCGGGATGGCTTCGGTGGGCAGGAGCGCTGCGGCCAGGCCGGTCGCTTCCTGGCTCGATCCGATGAGGATCTGCGTGCCCGAACCGCGCGCCACCGAGGCGATCGATGCATTGACGACCGAGAGCAGCACCGAATTGGTGAAGCGCTGGAAGAAGTGCCGGTTGACCTTGCCGGCCAGCCCGGCACGGCCAAGGGTATCGGCAGCGGGCGAGCCGATCTGGATTGAAACGCCATCCGGCCGGATGACCCTTGTCCAGATCACGAAGGCGCGCGACTGGCCTTGCGCGACGGCGCTCTTGTATTGGCCGACAAGGCGGCTGCCGCGCGGGATCACCGCGGTGCTGCCATCGAAACCGCGCACGTCGCGGCTGACGACGGCGCGGGCGAAACCGGGCAAGTCCGAATTGAGCGCGGTTTCCAGGACGGCAGGGATGATCGCGCCCTGCGGCACAACCGTCGCCAGATTGTGCAGCTGGGTGGCGCGCGCTTTCTCCGGTTCGGCAGCGGAGACGCGCTCGGCGAACTGCTCGTCGCTATCGAGGCGGGCAGCATTGCCGTTCCTGCCGCTGGCGGATTTCGCCGCTTCGCTGGCAGCGGCTCTGGCTGGTTCGCTTGCCGGGGCTGGCGGGGCGACCGAGAGATCGACGATCAGCGCCGGTGCCTTCAGCCGTTGGGACGGATCCGGCCCTGTCGGCAGCGGGCTCGTGAAGCCGGCGCTTGTGACGCTGACGGGCGCCAGCGATCCAGCGTCGGGCAGGACCGCTGACACCGGAGACTGGCTCGGCGCAGGCTGCGGCGCGGCGCCGCGCGCGGCGGCTTCCACGGCGGCGAATTCTGCAGGCGGTGCGAGCGGGGCGACCAGATCGGCCGGGCGCTTCCCCGGTGTGACGAGGCTGTCGCTGGTGGGCGGTTGCGCGCCGTAGAGCCACGCGAAGCACAGCACGCCGAGTGCGGTGGCTCCCCCGCCGATCCACCAGCCGCCGCGCGGTGCGTGCTGCGGCGCGACCGCAGGAAGCGGCGGGCCATCGGCAGCACTCTCGGCAAGGGGGCGGTGATAGAGGGGGTCGCTCATGGCTGGGCTCGCAATCTGGATTTGGCGGCTTTCTCGGCTTTGGCGTCGAACGGCGGCGGTGCATCCGGGCCGGGATCGGGCTCCTGCCAGCCTTCGTTGATCAGCGTGGTCGTTTCGGTGCCGTTGCGCAGGATGAAGCGCGGGGCGGTCTGTTCGACGATCGTGTAGCCCTGGCGGACGCCATAGTTGACGAGGCTTTCCTCGCCCTTGCTGCCCTCGCCCGTGCTGGAGAGCGCGAAGATCGCAGGCGTCGGGGTCTGTTCGGACCACTTGAAGTAAGTGAAGTGGCCATCGTCGAAGACCAGCGTCGGCAGCAGCGACCGCGCCCCGGTATAGCTGTAGCGCGTGTTGCTGCGCACCGGCGGCGGCGGCGCGGCAGGTGCGGCGGCGGCCTCGACCGGGACGGCGGGATAGATGAAGCGCACGACATAGGTGCGCGCGCTGGTGTGCAGGGCGCTGCTGGCGTGCGCGGCATGTGCCGGTTTGCCGGGGCTGGCATCGAGATCGAAGATGTAGCGACGCTGGTCGGTCACGACCGACATGTTGGTGAGGATATCGGCGTCGAGCGGCTTCAGGAACAGGATATTGGCGCGCTTGTTGGGCACCACTTGCCAGGCCAGCGCATCGCCGATCGAGACGTTTTCGATATGCTCGTCCGGGGCGAACTCGATCATGATCTGGAAACCGAGCTGGCCGTGCAGCGTCACCAGACGATCGGGATCATAGGCGATGTTGCGAATGTGCGGATCGGATGGGGGCACCAGATCCGGCGCGGTCGCCGCGACGCACGACAGCCATGTCGCGGCCAGCGCGGTAAAGAGGCGGAGGCGGGTCCCGGTCATTGGGTCGGCACCCCCAGGGCGCTGTCGAACTGGACCGGGGTGGGGACCGCATCTTCGGCATCGCGCCGATAATGCGTCACCTGAAAACCGAGCGGATTGATGAAGCGGTCTTCCATGCGCATCGGCGCGCCGGAAAAGCGGAATTCGATCACTGCGGTATAGCTGCGCCGCTCGCCGCCGCTGGCACCCTGATCGTGGCGGATCGTATCGAAGCGCACTGTCGCGCTGCCAGGGCGCAGCATGGAGACGCTTTTGACCACAGCCGAGACAACCGTGGTCGCCGGGTAGAGCTTGAGCGGGCTATCGGGGTTGTCGCGCTGGTAGAGGCGGCGATATTCGCCCCGCACCGGGCCATCCGACCACAAGGCGGTCTTTTCGTAATTCGTGCGCAAATCGGCGGCGTCGAAGGTTTCGCGCGCGATGACATACTGGACAATCGCCGACTGGGCGATGGCGCTGTCCTGCGTGAGGGGGCCGGGGGCGAGGCCCTTGATCGTCTCGGCATAGCCGCTCTGCCGGTCGACGAGGATGGTATAGGGCACCACCGTCTTCATCGGCGCGAGCGCTGCCAGAGCGACCGCTTCCAGCACCGCGATCAGTGCGGCGATGCCGGCCAGCATCATTGCGCGCCGCCGCTCGGTGTGGGCGCGTTCGATGAGATCCTCGCCCCAGCTATCGGGGCGTTGCTGGAGGAACCGCTTGTAGGCCGGTTCGGTGCGGGGCTCGTCCATGATCAATCAGGCCTTCTTGCAGCGGCGCCGGAAACGGTACGTCCGGCAGCGATCCGCCGTGCGCCGTCGCCGAGGCGGGTCTGGTCCCGTGAAGGACCGCCGGAATCGCGGTTGGCAGCGGCAGCACCGCCGCCGCCCAGGTTGCCCAGAATGCGCACGGTGCTTTCGCTCCCATAGGCAGGCGCCAGCCGCTCCTCCCGCCGCGCCATCGCGGCCACGGCAGCACTGGTCTGCGCGGCGGGCGTGATCACGCGGTCCGCCGCCGGGGTGAGCTGGGGCGGTGCCGACAAGGGTACCGGCGGAGGCGCGGCAGGCTTGCGATCGGGCAGGCGGAAGCCGCGAAACACGCTGGCCGAGGCAATCAGCAGGCCGGTCGAGACAGCGGCGAAGACCATCACCAGCAGCACCACGCCATAGGCGGTCTCGCTGCTCACTGCGCCGGTGGCGCGCTCCTTGACCATCGCCGCCAGCGACGGCTCGAGGATTTCGAGCATGACCGCGAGCAGGAAGATGGTGGTCGCCGGGGCGAAGGCGAAGGCAAGCGCCGCGCGCAGCCATCCCTCGAACAAGCCGCGCGTCACATCGAACAGCAACAACGCAATGAAGATCGGGCCGAGCGCGAGCAGCACACCGAGCACGACTTTCGTCGCGAGCAGGATGCCTAGGCTGAAGAACAGCAGCATGGCGGCCGATGCCTTCAAGGCCAGCACCTTCATCCCGCCCCCCACCAGCGGCAGCGATTGCAGCGCGGTGAGCGGGGCCAGCGCGCCGAACGGGCCTGCAGCCTTGGGCGGTGGAGGAGGGGGCGGCGCAATGCTCAGAATGTCGAACGCGCGCTGCAGGCGGTCGAAGATATCGCCCCCGCTCCCGGCACTGACATCGAGATGCAGCATCGCGGTAGCGATCTGCGCGGTGCCATCAAACAGCACGCGCACCACGATCGCCTGATAGGCTTCCCATTGCGTGGCAAACGAGAGGATCGCGGCAAGCTTCACCACGGAGAGCGTCACATCGCCAACCCGCAAGCCGCCCCGGCCGAGCATCAGCTGATAGCCGATCAGTGCGACATAGAGCGTCATCAGCGTGGTCAGCACCGCGGCAAAGGCGCCGCCGCCCTGAAACAGCCCCTCGTAGCCGGTGTGGACGAGCTCGCGCACATGGCAGTCGGTCGCATCCAGCAGTGCGTGGACGAGATGGACATTGGCCGGGGCGGCGGGGCAGGCGCTGGGCATGGCGGTTAGGCCAGGAGCCGGGGCAGCCACTGCGCCGGATCGTCGCCCACTTCGGCGCGGATCGCGTCGAGGCGGCGCACGGTGCTTTCGCGGCCAGACAGCACGGTCAGGAGATCGGGCATGCCGCCCAGGTTGAGCCGGGCAATCACACTGTCGTTGCCATGCTTGATGAGGAAGCAGCGCGCGGTATCGGGCAAGGTGCGGATGAGATCGAACTCATGCGCGGTCAGGCCGAAGCCGTCGCAATAATCGACCGCCTGCGCCTTGGGATTGACCATGAAGATCTGCGTTGCGGCCTGTTCGATGATCGCGCTGGATATCTTGCTGGTCAGCGCGTCCGACGCGCTTTGCGTGCAGAAGCCGACAATGCCGTTGCGCTTGCGGATGGTCTTTTCCCAATCCTTGATCCGCATCACGAAGGCCGGATCGTCGAGCGCCTTCCAGCCTTCATCGATCACGATGATGCTCGGCGTGCCATCGAGCCGCTGCTCGACCCGGTGGAACAGATACATCATCACCGGCGTGCGGGCGGCGGGATCGTCGAGGATCTGCGTCATGTCGAAGCCAAGCGTCGCGACATCGAGATCGAGCGCGTCTTCCTCGTTGTCGAACAGCCAGGCATAATCGCCCTGGCCGCACCACGGTGCCAGGCGCGCCGCGAGATCGAGCGTGGTCGGGCGCCCGCGTCCGCGGAACAGCTCGACAAAGTAGCGCAGCCGCCTGAGCGCGCGCGGCTGGCTGAAATTGGCATCGACCGCATCGGCGATGCGCGCCAGATCATCCGCGTCGAGCGCCGGGCCGGTGCCGGTCACCAGCTTGGCCACCCAATCGCACAGGAAGCGCCGGTTGGTGGGATTTTCATCGAGCAGCAGCGGGTTGAGCCCGGTCGCGATGCCGGGGCGCAGCAGATCGTAGCGCCCGCCAATGGCGCGCAGGAAAATCTCCGCGCCGCGATCCTTGTCGAAGTAGATGGTGCGCGGCGAAAGCTTCTGCGCCTGCGCGAGTAGGAAGCCCATCACCACGGTCTTGCCCGCGCCCGAGGGGCCGATCACGGTGAAGTTGCCGAGATCGCCCTTGTGGAAATTGAAGTAGTAAGGCCCCGCCGAAGTCGTCTCGAGCACGGTAATCGCCGAGCCCCAGTGGTTGCCTCGCGCCGAGCCCGAAGGGAAGCAATGGCCACTGGCGAGACTGGCGAAATTGCCGCTCGACACCAGTGCCCGGCGGGCAATGAATTTGAAATTGCCGGGAAACTGCGCCCAGTATGCGGCCTCGAGATTGACGTCCTCGCGCACCGCGATCACGCCCAGTTCGGTGAAGGCAGTCTGCACATCGGCAGCAGCGAAATTGAGTGTTTCAAGGCTGTCTGCCTTGACCATGACAGTCATGTGATGCTCGCCATAGCCGGAGCGGCCCGCCGCGACATCGTCCTTGGCGAGCGCCAGTTCGTGGCGCTGGCTCAGTGCCTCGTCATCGGCGGCTTTCATCCGGCGCAGCGCAAGGTTCATCCGGTCGAGCGTCGCTTGCCGGTCGACGAAGGCGAAGCTCTCGCTCAGCACCATTTCGGCGGGAAGGCGCAGGAGGTCATCGAACATGCCGGGCACGGTCTGCGCGGGATAGTCCTTGATCGAGACCATCGCGGCAAAGCGGCGCGGCGCATCTGCGGTGGCCGACAGCTCCAGTGCGTCTGCTCCGAAGCTGATCCGGCGATCGGGGAGATAGTGGCCGAAATCGCCGCCCGGCTCGATCACCCGGCGCAGATCGCCGCCATAGAGCAGGGCGAGAAACTCGAGCGGTTCCGAACAGCGCCCGGCGGGCCCGTCATAGCTGGTGAGCAGCCGCGCGCCGTAGGATTCGAGCGAGGAGAGCAGAATGTCGCGCGCTGCATTAAGCGCGACCAGATCGCGCATCCGGCGCGCATCGGCTTCGGCGCGGCTGCTGCCCCGGAGCAGGTTCTGGAGGAACCCGATCCGGCCCGGCAGCGGACGCCGCACGAGCGTGATGAAGAGGTCGTTGACGTAGAGCTTGCGGCTGGAAAGCTTGGCGCGCCAGGCGGCATCGAGTGACTGGCTGAAGGGATCGGCAAACGTTCCTTCGAACTCCGGCTGCACTTCGCGGCGCACGACATGGTGATAGAGCGCGAAGCGAGCATCGGCGATGCCGCGCAGCATCGTCTCGCGCAGTGTCTTGCGGTAGTTCAGCTCGTCCGAATCCGCCGTTTCGAACGGGAACCCGGTGAGCCGGACGACCTGCATCATCCGCCCATCACGCAGCTCGATCGTGGCATCGTCGAGCGCGCGGGCATAGGGCAGGTTGGCCCCGGCCGATCGCTCCCGCGCGAACTGGGGGGTCTGGTCGATGTGTGATGTGCGGGCCAGCATCGCTCAGGGACAGTACGAATTGCAGCGCCAGTAGGCGTGATTGCGCCCACGCGAACATTGCGCCAGTTTGGTCAGCCACAGATCGAAGAAGCGCGGCTCGCGCAGGCAAGCGAGATAGCCGCCGAGGTGGATCATCAGCGACAGCAGCAGCACCATGAACGACTTGGTGATGAGGAACGCCTCCATTGTGATGACGGCGTTGAGCACGAAGAAGCTGTAGGTGACGCCCGCAAACATCTGCGGGCGCGTGAGTGCGCCGAACACCGGATCGCGGGCGAGCTGTGTGATCACCGCAAGGGCTCCATCAAATCCCGGGGCCGGACGCGGCGGACTTGATGCCGGCGACGATTGCGGCGGCACCGAACACGATGAAGCACCCCAGGATCACGGTCGCGCCGCGCCTCCAGTCAATGCGGCCGGACAGCATGCCGAGCCCCGTCGCGCCGACGGCAATCACCGCCAGCGAGGTTGCCACCGCGCCGAGCAGCGTGCCTTGAACCCAATCGACAGCGGAGACGATCACCCCCGATCCCGCCGGATCGAGCGAGGCGGACTGGGCGTGAGCCATGGTGCTCCACAGCAGGCCAAGGGCGGCGGGCAGTATGCGGGCAAGCTGGCGCGGGCGCCGAAGCGGTTTCATCGATTGGTCCTCCGTTTGTATCTGGTGTTGCTGCCTGCGACGGTGCGGCTGAGCCGGCCCAGCACGGCGCCGACGTAGGCGCGTGTCTCGCGAAAGGGCGGGACACCATGCCAGCGATCGACCGCGCCGGGGCCAGCGTTGTAGGCGGCGAGGCTGAGCACGAGATCGCCGCGATAGCGCCGCATCAATTGCGCGAGATAGCGCGAGCCGCCCTGATAGTTCTGGGCGGTGTCGTAGGGATCGACGCCCAGCGCGCGCGCGGTGGCGGGCATCAGCTGCATTTCGCCGATGGCGCCTGCGCGAGAGATCAGCCCGGGCCGGAACCGCGATTCCTGCCAGGCCACGGCTTCGACAAGAGCGGGGCTGACACCGGCCGCCAGCCCGGCGCGCGCGGCGGCCTCGGCGTGCGGGGCAGGTGTCAGGCTGGTCTCCTGAACCGGGGCCGGCAGCGCGATGGCGCGGCTGCCTTCCGCGCTGAACTGGGTTGGCCCGGCATAGACGCTGGTCTGGCCATCGCTGCCGATTTCGATCACTTGCGCCGCCGCGGGCGCAGCAAGCGCGAAGGCGGCAAATGCGCCTGCTCCCACACTCCAAACGCCGACCCGCACCACCATCGCACGATCCCTTTCCTGCGGCGCGACCTCGATCGCCCTTCCGCTGTTCCCTTCATCCGCAAGCCAGGCCCCCCGGCAGCCTCAAGACGCGCGGCGAGGCGTCTGGGGCCGAGGGTATCCGAAGGTCAGGCTCGAAAACGTGGTTTCGAAATCGGCTTTGGGATTGCCCTTGATCGGCTTCGTCCAGACTACGTTGAGCTGCCAGTTTCCGATGCGCGGCACGCGAAATATTGCCCGTCCGGCACCGTCGGTCACCCGCGTGGCAAGCGGGCGCTCGTCGAAATCGAGGTTGTTGAGTTTCACCGTGCCACCCGTGAGCGGCCTGCCCTCGAAGAACACGCGCACCGGCAGATCGGCACCGGGGGGCAGGGCATAGGGATCGCGTTCGAGCACCAGTTCGAGGCTGAGGCCGAGGCGCTGCGTTGCGATGGCGCTGGCCTTGCCGCCGCTTCCCACCTGGATCAGCGCCTTGGCCCGCCGCGAATAAAGCTCGCGCCCGGGGGCGTCGTTCGTGCCGGTCTGCGCGCGCAGGGTCAGCGCGGGAGTGAGCCCTTCGGCCTTGAGATAATCGGTAAAGCGCAGGCCCGGCAGTTCGCTGGGCGTCGCATTGGTCGCCAGCGCAAACATATATTCGCCTGCCGGCCCGAAATGCAGCGTGGTGTCGGTTGTCGCGGACCCCAGCTTCAGTTCGGCGCGGCGGTCGCTGCGGCCATCGGGTCCGAAGCGGTCGAACCGGGTGATGCGGTTTGCCTCGATCAGCGACTTCGAGCGGAAGCTGCCATGGCCGACAAGGATCGACATTGAAGTGGTGCCGCCGGGCGCAAGCCAGAAGGCGTTCGGCTGGATCCAGAAATCGTGCGCCAGCGCCAAACCGGGGAGCGCCAGCGCGGCGAGTGTTGCCACCAGCCCACGCCGCAAGGACCTGCGGGCCGAAGGCATCGTTTTCGCGAGCCGGTGCGTAAGGCTGGCATTCTCTGCAGCGACAAGGTTTGACAATGACACGGTCTCGAAACCTCCCAAGCGATGCCATGGATACGCAGCCGGATGCGTTTCAGGTGCAGGTCAGGGCAAAAAAGTCTGTCCCGGCGCTGCAGTGGCGCTTGGCTTGTGCCGTGCTGCTCGCGGGCGCGTGGGCGACGCCTGCCAGCGCGCACTCGGGCACGGGCCTTGCGGGCGGGTTCGTTGCCGGTGTGCTCCATCCGCTCAGCGGCCCGGATCACTTGCTGGCGATGGTTTCGGTCGGGCTGTGGGGCGCAGTGCTCGGGCGGCCGCTGCTGGTGGCCTTGCCGGTGATCTTCCCGGCCATGATGGCGGGTGGAGCGATGCTGGGGATGTTCGGCGTGCCGGTGCCGCCGGTCGAGCTTGGCATCGCGGTTTCCGTGCTCATGCTCGGCACCGCGATTGCGCTGGGGCTGCGCCCGCCGGTGTGGCTGGCCTGCGTGATGGTGGGCGTGTTTGCGCTGTTTCACGGCTATGCGCATGGCCGCGAACTGCCCTCGGCCGCCGATCCGATCGGCTACAGCGCCGGCTTCGTGCTCAGCACCGGGATGCTGCATATCGCGGGGATCGCGCTTGGCGCGCTGCATGAGACGGCGCGCGGCCGGATGCTGGTCAAGGGGCTTGGCGCGGCAATCGGCGCGGCGGGGCTCTACTTTCTGACCAGCGCGGTGCTGTGATGCGCGATAGTCTGCTCCCTGCTGCGATGCTGTGCGTTTCGCTCGCCCTGCCGCTGGGCTTTGCAACGGCGCGCACGGCGGCAGCTGCGGTAGCGGCCTCGCTGGCCGGTGCGGGCTTGGCCCTGCTGCTGCCGATCCCGCCTGGGCATGAAGACGTGATCTTTTCTGGCTGCTGGTTCAGCACCCTGATCCTGACCGCCTGCGTCCATCTGCCAAGGGGCCTGGCCCGCGCGGGCGCGCTTGCGCTGGGCGCTAATGCGGGCTTGTGGGCCGGACAAGTGGTGCAGACGGACGGACATGCGTCCAACCTGCTGATCGCCCTGCCATTGGTACTGCTCTGCGTGCCGGCACGCTGGCTGGTGCAGGCCGAGCGGGGCATCGCGCTGAAAGTCGTCGCCAGCTGGTTGATGGCGATTGCCGGGATGGAGATGGTGCTGACGCTGATCCCGACCCCGGGGTACATGCCCGATCACATGGACTGACCGGGTGCGGGCGGTCAGGACGTCAGCGCCGCCTCGTCGAAGAAGACCCGCAGCTGCCGCACGCCGCGCCGCATCCGCGCCTTGGTCGTGCCGATCGGCACGCGCAGCACCGCGGCCAGTTCCTCGTGCGTGTAGCCATAGATCAGCGCGAGCGTCAGGACTTCGCGCTGCTTTTCGGGCAACCGCGAAAACCCGCTGAACATGTCGAGCCGCTCGATCACCGGATCGGGCAGCGATGCGAGATGATCGGCGTGATCGGCAATATCCTCCATCGGCCTGCGGTTGCGACGCATCAGATCGATCGCGGCATTGCGGGTAATGCGAGAGAGCCACGCCATGGCGGCGCCTTTGGCCGGATCGAACTGCCGGGCCTGAGTCCAGACGCGGACGTAAGTCTCCTGCGTCACGTCTTCGGCGAGCAAGGGATTGCCGACGATCCGCAGTGCGATGGTGTGCAGGCGCCGGTTGGTCGCTTCATAAAGCGCCCGGAACGCCCGCTTATCGCCGGCGGCGGCAGCGCAGAGCAAGCGGGCCAGGGCGTAGTCGAACCGGTCCATGGCTGCAGCCTGAGCCGCTGTTCCTGACGTATTCGGCATGTTTTCGGCACCCGTCACAAACTTGTGTCCGCCGACCCGGCGGGGCCAACACCTTCAATACGCAGAGGCATTGCGATGGGATGCAGCGGGGCGTGTGCGGTTTTTTTGCGGCCCGACTTGGGCGGGCAGGATTGTACCTCAGGGGATGAGCGGATCGCTCAGATCAAGGTCTTCGAGCGGCGCCAGCGGGCCGCGAATATAGAGGAGCGCGCCGATCTCGCTGCGCAGCAGGCCATGATCATGCCCGGCGAAGGCGATATGCAGATCACCTTCGCGCAAGACCTCGCCGTCGATCATGACTTCGCCGGAAAGGACCAGACCTTCCTCGGTTGCAGTGTGCCGATGCGGTGCGAGCTCGGCACCGGGTTCGAGCTTCAGGAAAAACGATTCCCACCCGGCATCGGCATCGACGTAAAGTTGGCGCTTCTGCACCCCCGGCGCGATGCTGAACCAGACTTCCGCGTCTCTGGTCACCGTCATTCGCGGACGTGCAGCCGCCATCGCGCTGATGCGCGCTTCAACTGCTTGCCAGCGGGCATCGCCCGCGCCGGAACTGGATGGCCCGCTTTCGGGCACGGAGCCTTGTGTCGTTGTCATGTCCGAACCTCGCTCCTCCCCCCATGTGCAGAGGGTCTTACGTGGCATTTCAGAATTACGATACGCTGCCCGGATTTACGAGAGCTTGCTAGTGCTGACCCTTGAAGCCGCCGGACGGCCAAAGCATCCGTTCGCAAGATCCTTTCGTAGACCTTTCAGGTTCCCATTCGGTCCAGGAAAGGGGTGCGGCAGGCATGCAGCGATCAATGATGTTCCGGTCCGCGCAGCCGGCAGCGCGGCGGCGGCGGCTCGTGTCGTTCGCGCTTTCGCTGGGCGTGCTGGCGCTCGAGCTGATGCTGCTGTTCTGGGTGCTGTTTCTGGGCGCGGCGACGGGCGGCTCCGGCGGCAGGGGCGTCAGCGGCAACGCTTTGGGGCTTTCGGTCATTGCGCTGCAGTCCGCCACCGCGGCCCAGGCATCGCACCGCCCCGCAAAGGCCAAGGCATCGCATACCCCGAAGCCGAAGTTCATCACGCATGGCCCGCCCGCAGCGGCACAGCCTGTAATCGCTCCGGATCCCGGCACCTTGCCGGATCAGGCGAGCGCGCAAACCTTCGAGCCGCTATCGGGGCGGCACGGAGCGGGCGATCCCTGCACTCTGGCGCAGGATCTGGCGACTGATCTCCAGACCAACCCCTTTGCGCAAGTGGCGGTGGGCAGCGTTCCGGAACAATCGCTGTCCGTCGCGGGGGCGCTGCTGCTGTGGGACGGCCACTGGGTTGCCCCGGATGCGGCCGATCCCGGTTCGGCGATGCTGCGGACCATTGTTCTGCGCGAGATTGCCGCGGCGAAACCCGAATGCCTCGCCGAGCTGAATCCGGGCCCGCAATTCCTGTTCGTCAATGGCGGCTCCAAGACTGTGACGATCGTGATCGGCTCGGGCCAATGGCGCTGGGGAGATCTGGCGTCGAGCCAGTAAGCTGGCGGGCGATTGCCCCACCCCCGATTTATTTTCGCGCCATCTTTTCCGCATGTGATCCGGATTTCGAGCCGCTGCGTATCAGGGATGCGGTCCCACGAGGGGATCGACCCACATCCCCGGAGATTACAGTGAAAGCGCAAACACGAAAACTCGTTGGGCTCATCCTGGCGTCAACCTTCATGGTCGCCAATCCCTCAACCAGCTTTGCTTCCAGCCACCGTGAAGCCCCCGGCATCACCAAGTCGCCCAAGACGGACTCGACCGACTTCTACATGTTCAGAAGCTACGAGCCGGGCCGGGAAGACTATGTCACGCTGATCGCAAACTATCAGCCGCTCCAGGATCCGGGCGGCGGTCCCAACTACTTCACCATGGACCCTGACGCAGTCTATGAAATCCACATCGACAATGTCGGCGATGCCAAGGAACATCTCACCTATCAGTTCAAGTTCAGCAACACGCTCCAGAACGGCGGCCTGATGCTCAACATTGGCGGCACCAACGTGCCGACCGCGCTGCGCCAGAGCGGCCCGGTCACCAAGACGACCGACCCGAATACCGCCGAAGTCGAATCCTACACCGTCACCCTGATCACGGGCGATCGCCACTCCGGCAAGCGTGAGGCGATCACCAATGCCTCGGGCGGCGGCGCCACCTTCATCAAGCCGCTCGACAACACCGGCGTGAAGACCTTCCCCGACTACAACAAGTACGCCAACCAGTTCATCTACAACGTGAACATCCCCGGCTGCGCGATGCCCGGCCGCGTGTTTGTCGGCCAGCGGGCCGAAGCCTTTGCGGTGAACCTTGGCGGCATCTTCGACATGGTCAACTTCGTGCCGATCGAAGGCGATTCCTCTGCCGGCGCGGGCGACAAGGGCGGCTTCCCGTTCGGTATCACCCAGAACCGCGCGAATGACGAACTGGTCGGCAAGAAGAACGTCACCAGCGTCGCGATGGAAGTGCCGATCAAGTGCCTCGCGGCGCAGGGTGGCAACGGCGTGATCGGCGGATGGCAGACGGCCAGCCTGCCGCAGGCGCGTCTGGTCGATCCCAAGGCGAGCTATGCCGCGCCGACCCGTTCGGGCGGTGCCTATACGCAGGTCTCGCGTCTTGGCATGCCGCTGGTGAACGAACTCGTCATCGGTTTGCCCGACAAGGACAAGTTCAACGCTTCGGAACCCAAGGATGACGGACAGTTCGCGACGTACGTCACCAACCCGACTTATCCGGAAGTGCTCAACCAGCTGTTCCTCGCGCCGGTGAACAAGCTCGCCGGGGCGAACTTCAAGACGCTGGCGCCGACCAACTTCCCGCGCAACGACCTCGTCACCACGTTCCTCACCGGGTTCAAGGGCCTGAACCAGCTCGGCACCGTCACGCCTTCGGAAATGATGCGCCTGAACACCGGTGTCGCGCCCACGCCGCAGGCCAAGCAGGCCAACCTCGGTGTCGCCGCGGGCGACCTTGCAGGTTACCCGAACGGTCGTCGTCCGGGCGATGACACGGTCGACATCACCCTGCGCGTGGCGATGGGTGCGCTGTGCCATCCCGTGCCGATTGGCGCGAACGGTGCGCCGACCGACCTTGGCCTGTGCAAGCCTGCCGATGCGCCGACCGGGACGGTTGCCTACACCGATGGCGCGCCGATCAGCGCCAATGACGTGCAAGGCAGCTTCCCTTACCTCAACGCCCCGCTGCCCGGCACGCCGCTTTCCGCGCACCGGGTTGGTCAGTGAGCGCCGTCTCCGAAAGGAATAGCATCATGGGAAAGATCGCGTTGATCTTGGTGGTCTCCGGCCTGGTGGCGGGGCTCGCTGGTTGTTCGGGCAACACCGTCCCGACGCCGACGCCCACCCCGACGCCGACCCCGGCGTTCGAGGAGCAGTTCGGGACCGGGTTCAGCAAGGCCTACAACGCATCGCCGGATTCGGTTCCGGCCGATGTGAAGGCCGACGACGTTGTGCCGGTCGATCCGGCGGCAACGCCGAAGGCTCTGCCGACGAAGTGACCGGGCCAAAGTGACCGGGCCAAAGTGACTGGGTGGACCGGGCCCACGTGGCCCGGTCCCACTCCAGACAGAAGCGGCCGCTGCGGGGTTATTCCGCAGCGGCCGTTTTGCTCTCGGGAGCTCAGAATGCGTAGTGAAGGCTGACCCGCACCTGGCGCGGCTCCACCGGGTGGAGGTGATAGTCATCCACGCCGCCGGCGGGTTCGCCCTGCAAGCGCGAGGTGTAGAAATAGGTGATGTCGGCAGACTTCGCATCGAAGGCATTGAGGACATCGATCCCCAGCTTCAGCCGCCCCAGCGCGGCGTATCCACCAAGATTGACCAAGGTTGTCGGACGGGAGCGCGCGCTGCCGTCTTCGACCAGCGGCGCGCTGCCGAAGTGGCGCAGCCGCACCGATCCGCTGATCCCGTGGCCAAGATCGAGCGTGGCGCCGCCAGCAAGAACGGTGCTTGCCGAATTGGGGATCCGGTCCTGCCCGGGCGCGACGCCATGAAACCGTGCGTGGGTAATCGCCGCAGAGCCATCAAGCGCCAGCCACGCGGCGGGGCGCCAGAACAGCGTGGCTTCGGCACCGTAGCGGCGAGTCGCATCGTTCGGCTCGGTCGTTCCGCCATCGCCGGAGAAGACCAGTTCGGAGCCCAGCGTGAGGTAATAGCCGACGATCGAGGCGTTGAAGCGCGGATATTCGGCGCGCGCGCCCAATTCCCCGCCGCGCGCCTTCACCAGCACTGGAACCCGGCTGGCTGGATCGCCGCTTCTGGGGTCGACCGTGATCGTGGCGCCGCGCACGTCATTCGAATGGAAGCTCTCGCCGTAGTTGGCATAGAGTTCGAAGTGATTGGCCGCGCGCCACGCCAGCGCTGCCTTCGGCCCGAGGATCGCGTCCGAACCGCGCCCCGAATTGGCGGCCTGCGTCTCGGCCTGAATGGTATAGCCATAAAGATCGCCGCGCAGGCCAAGGACCAGACGCAGCCGGCTGGTCAGCGCTGCGGTCATCTCGCCGTAGAGGGCTGCGCTGTATTCCTCCACCCGGTCCTGCCGGACCGTGCCGATCACCACGCCCTTCTGCGTGTGATAGAGCCCGATCTTGCCGATATGATCATACCGCGCATCGCCGCCGAAGGTGTAGGTAACGGGAACGCCAGCGAGCCTTGATGAGAGCGTGTGCCGGATCGAACCCCCGAACACGCCGCGCTGGTCGCGCTGCTGGAACTCGTCGCCGTTGACCGGATCGTCGAGGAAATAGGTGAAGTTGGACGTCAGCCGGAAGCGGTAATAGAGGCCATAGAGATTGACCTCGGTATTGCCGAAGCGGCCGTTGCCGGTCAGCCCGATCCGCGTCGTCTCGCCGCCAAGGTAGGGGTCGATATTTCCGAACCGGCTGATCAAGCCGCTGGTGATCGCGCGGAGCGGCACCTGATCGGTCGAGTTCCACGTGGCGCGATAGGCGGTCAAGCCGAGGCTGAACCCGGCGCGGGAATACTTCACGAGCGCGTTCACCTTGCGTAGCCGCTCGTCCAGCACCCACGGGCCGTCAGATACCGTGCCGTCCAGACCCAGCAACAGATCGCCCCCGGCAAAGGCGGTGCTGCCCGCTGCCAGCGCGCGGTAATAGCCGAAGCTCCCGGCGGTGACCTGGGCCATCGGCTCGATACGATCGGCGGTGGTGAACCTGACGGTCCCCGCGGCGGAGAAATCCCCGACATCGGCAAAGTACGGGCCCTTGCGATAGTCGATCCGCTTGACCAGTTCGGGGATCAGGAAATTGAGATCGAGATAGCCCTGGCCGTGGCCGTGCGTGCGCAGGTTGATCGGCACACCATCGACAAACCCCGCAAAATCGGTGCCGTGATCGAGATTGAATCCGCGCAGGAAATACTGATTGGCTTTGCCCGTGCCCGAATGCTGGGTCGCGATCACGCCCGGCACGTTCTCGACCAGTTCGCCGACCCGCGAGAGCGGCCTGTCGGCGAAATCCTTGTACCCCACGATGCCTTGCGATCCCGAAGTGGCGATGCCGATCTGCGCTATCGCGCGGCCATAGACCACGATTTCATCCGGCTGCCTGGGATCGGTCTGCGGCGGGAAACCGCTGTCTTGCGCGCGGGCGGGTGCGGGCATGATCGCCTCTGCGGCAAGCAGGATGACAGCGCCAGCGCCGAGGTAACGCCATCGTGCGCGGCCCGGGCGCTGCCGGGCATCGCGTGTGCAGGGGCCGGACGGCTCGGGCGGCATTGCAGTCTCCATGGGGCGGCCGAACTCCCGGCCGCCATCACACATGAAGAATACGTCGCCAGGGCGGGGGAAGATGCCTCGCGGTCGACAAAGTCCTTTCTAGTGCGGCGCCGTTCGCATCACGGCGGGACGCTTCTCGCTTTGCGACTTGGCCGGAGCTGATCGCAGGAGCGCAGACCATTGCATCAGGCGCACCTCGTGGCAGTTGCGCACCGAGGCACGCGCTTGTCTGGCAAGTTCGCGCAAGTTTGCGGGCCACAGCGCGCCAAGCGCCGCTTCGATCGATTCTCCATCGGTGAAATCAACCACTTCGCCCGCGCCTGCCGCTTGTTCGATGAGGCCATCGACCGGCGCGACCAAGATGGGGCGCCCGGCTTCACGCGCTTCGTTGGCGACCATACCGTAAGCTTCCCAGCGTGAGGGCACCGCAACGACATCGCAAGCTTGCAGGAACGTCGCCACGTCATCGACCTTGCCGGTGAAGCGGATCGCCGGGCAATTGCCCGCCAGCGCCCGCAGCTTCATCTTGTCCTCGCCGAAGCCGCCGAGGACGAGATCGCAATCGGGAAACCAGCCTTTGCGGAAGGCGGCGATCAGGATGTCGAAGCCCTTCTGTTCGCAAAAGCGGCCATAGGCACCGATCTGCAAGCGCTCGCCCGGTTCGGGCAAAGGCAGATCGGCAAGGCCGGGGTTCTCTGCATGGGGGTGGATCACCGTGATCCGATCGGCGCTGATCCCGGCTGCTTCCTGCAGCCACTCGGCTTGCGCGTGCGAGACGCAGACGATCTGGTCGACCAGCCGCATCGCCAGCCACAACATGGCGCGGAAGCGCGACTTGCTGGCGACATGGATGGCTTCCCACGCGCGGGTGTAGCTATGCTCGACATGGATGATGCGCGCTTTGGGATTGCGCAGCTTCAGGCTCGCCAGGAGCGCCAGCCGGCGCCAGTTGGGCGGGAAGTGCGTAATGATCACGTCGGCGGCAATGCGCGGTGCGACCATCGTGGCGGGAGGCACGACGATCGTCGATGCCTCGGCGATCTGACACAAGGCTTCCGCTTCGAACACGCCGAGCGCGCGCGTGACGCCGCCCAGCGAACAATCGTCGAGCAGATTGGCGACACGCAGACGCGTGGTGGGCGCAAGGGCGGAAGTCATGCGACGAGCTGCCCACCGGCGGCGCGCCCGGCGAGGCGGGCAAAGTGGTCAGGCCCGATCATGCGGCCCACCAGTGCGGCGGCGAGAGTGGTCAGCGATTTGGCCGGTTCCTCCAGCAGCGGCCGGAGGCTGCTCATGGCGGCACCGCGCAGCAGCGCCATTGCCATCCCGGCATCGCCGAGCTGGATCGCGCGGCGCGCGAGGTAGCGCAGCTGATAGGCGCGGGCCCGGGCGACATGGCGGGCGGCGAATTCGGGCGCATAGCGTTCCATCCGCGCGACCACGCCCTGCCACGATTCGTATTGGCGCAGGATCTGCGCGGAGAGGCCGCTACCGCCGATGCGGTACTCGGTCAGCACCGCAGCAATGCCTTCGAAGCGTACACCGCCCGTCAGCGAAAGCCTGAGCCACATCTCGATGTCTTCGGACTGGCGGAGCGTTTCATCGAACCAGCACGTGCGGCTCCGCTCGTCCGGATGCGCAAAGGCAACCGTATCGAGCGCCGATCGCCGCAGCACCGGTGCCGAGCCGTTGCCCACCGGATTGCGGCAGAAGATGTCCTTGGCGGCGATGCCCTTGAGCTTGGGCCGCTGGACGATGCGCAGCGGCTGGCCTGCGGCGTCGATGAAGCGCGAGGGCGCAAAGCTGACGCCGATCTTCGGCGCATTGTCGAGGTGGATGACGTGCAGCATCAGCTTTTCGGGCAGCCAGCGGTCATCGGAATCAAGCAGCGCGACGAATTCGCCGCGCGAAGCGGCGATGCCCGTGTTGCGCGCGCCGGCAAGGCCGCGGTTGCGCTGCGACACGATGGTGATGCGGGGATCGGAAAACGACCGGCAGATCTCCATCGAAGCATCGGAGCCGCCATCATCGACAATGTTCAGCTCGAAATCGGTGAAGGTCTGCGCCAGCACCGAGCGGATCGCTTCGGCGACGTAGGCCTCGACATTGTAGACGGGCATGACGACCGAGACGCGGGGGGCGGCATCGGCGTTGATCTGAAGGGCGTTCATGGCTGTGACTTTCTGGCTGACGGGCGAATGTTCAGGCGAAGATGCGGCGGCGCATCGCGGCCGGGATGAGGGGGGCGACACAGGCGGCAAGCACCGTGGCAATCCCGCGCTGCCGCTCGGCCATGAAGCTGCGCGCATCGAGGCGCAGCCCGCGCACGACGAACTTCAGCGCCCGCAGCGGGTTGCCGCCCGAGCGCAGGAGGCGGCGCGCAAGGTAGCGGCAATAGAGCGCTTCGAGCGAGGCGCGGATCGCGGCATCATCGATGTAGCGATCGACCAGAACGCGCCATCCCGCATGCATTTGCGCATGATCCATCGAGAGGCCGTCCGGGCTGAAACGGTAGCCGGTCAGCACCCCGTCGATGCCATCGACCTTGCCGCCGCGCGAAACCAGCCGGGCGACGAATTCCTGGTCCTCGGCAAACTTGAGGCGCTGGTCGAACCCGCCCAGCGTGATGAACCAGTCGCGGCGCACGACAAGATTGGAAGCGGTGCAGACCGGGTTTTCGCCCAGCACGTCGGCAAGTCGCGGCGCGTGGGGGCACAGCGTCGAGATGGTCCGTGCGCCCTCGAGCGTATCGGCATCGCGCGCGATGAAGGCGATGCGGGCGTAGCTCGCGGCAAGCACC
Organism: Novosphingobium sp.; assembly: GCF_965228995.1. Classification (GTDB taxonomy): domain Bacteria; phylum Pseudomonadota; class Alphaproteobacteria; order Sphingomonadales; family Sphingomonadaceae; genus Novosphingobium. The sequence goes on from NZ_OZ245852.1 coordinate 1,213,119, forward strand.
GGCTCATCGCGGTGCAGGGCGATGTGGTGGGCCAGCTTTCCCGGCGCCCACAGATCGTCTGCATCGAGGAATGCGACAAGCGGTGCTGCCGCGATCTCGACGCCAAGATTGCGGGCCGAGGAAACGCCGCCGTTGCGCTGCGATATCACACGGAGGCGCGGTTCCTGCGCCGCGATGGCGAGCAGGATTTCCAGGCTCGTGTCTGACGACCCGTCATCGACGGCGATGATCTCGAAGCAGGGAAACGTCTGGGAAAGGACGGAGCCGATCGTCTCGGCAATGGTGGCGGCTGCGTTGTAGACGGGCACGACAACCGAAATCTCGGGGCGAATGCCGGCAAATGCGTCGGCCGGGGTGGCGGGCAGGCAAGGGGAGGCGATCATGAGCGGGACTCCGAACGAAGGATGTGAAAACGCGGCAGGTCAAGCGCCGGAAGCAGGACGCGGGCACCGTTCCAGAGAGCGCCCAGGGTCTGACCTGCGATCAGGCCGAGGACTGCGAACCTGAGCTCGCCAAAGTGCGCGCCGAGCCACAGTCCGCCCAGCGCCAGCACACAGGTGAGCGTGCTGTTAGCGGCATCGGTGCCGACCTTGCCTTCAGCGCGCAGCCAGCAGCCGGTGATCTGGGCCACCAGCAGCGGCACGCCGGCAAGGCAGAGGATGGCAATGAGCGGGGCGGCAAAGGCCCAGTGCGCGCCGAACACCAGCGGCACATAAAGCGGCGCGGCCAGCGCCTGCAGCGCGACGATGGGCACGAACACGGCGGCGCCGCCAAGCGCGATGCGGCGCAGCATGCTGATGCGGGCAGGACCGGCCTTGGCCCCGCAGAGCATCGGGAATGCGACGCTGCCGAAGGCGGTGACCAGCGAGCTGATGATCCCGACGCCCGCGTTGAATGCGAAGTAGTATGTCCCCAGCGCGGAAGTGCCCAGCACGGCGGCGATGATCAGGTTATCGCCTTGCGTGCGCAGTGCGGTCATCCCGTCGGCCAGCATGATCGGCCCGGCATACCGCAGCATCCGCGCAGCCGGGATCCGGCCGGCAGCGCGATCCGGCTGCCAGGGCGCGGCACGGCGCGCAAGGATCAGCCAGAGCGGCGCCGTCAGCAGCTTGGGGAGCACGATAGACCAGGGGCTCGGCCAGATCAGCAGCAGCGCAGCGGTAAGCAGCTGGTCGGCGATGGACTGGCTCGCCCCGATCCGTGCCAGCCGCGATACCAGCCCCGCGCGCATGGCGAGATAGAACTGCACATGGCCGCCCGCCATGAAGGGATAGACCAGCGTCAGCACCGCCAGCATCGCGGCTGCGGTGGTCCGGTCGAACACGAGCGCCAGAAGCGCTGCCACGAGCAGCTGCACGATCATCAGCGCACCGGTCCAGCCGGCGTAGAAGCGCTGGACCGAATTGCAGGTTGCCGCGAGCTCGCTGGCCTCGGCCTGCACGATCTGCTGGCCGGTGCCGATCCGTTCGAGCACGCGCACCAGTTCGAACACGGTCAACGCCAGCGCGGCTTCGCCGACAATCGCGGGGGCCAGGCTGCGCGCGATGACCACGGTCGTCAGGAGCCGCACCATGCGCGTGGCCACTTCCGCGCTGCCATAGCTGCCCAGACCCCGCGCGAGCTGCGCGAAGTGCGGACCGATACGGTGCTCGGCTTTCTGGATGAGGCGCAATGGCACGAGATGGACTCCGAAAAGGGGGCGTTTCCGGTGCAGTTTCAAAAAGCGTGCCAGTTAGGGGAAAGTCCTTATTTTGCAGTCATGGAGCGGTCATGCCGGTTCCATCCTGCGCAGATTGCAATCGATTTTGCAGGGTGAATCCGCAAAATGCACAGACCGCTTGCACTGCCTTCGCAATATGCAACGCCGTTGCGCGGCCAGTTTCCCTATCACAATGAATCTATAAGATAATTCTATCTGGCACGGCACCTGCTTTGAAGAGAGCATCACCACACGTTCTCTCCATAAAGGTCCCCGCATGGACATCCTGATTTTCTCGATCGAAGACGGCCGCTACGGCCCGGCGCGCTTCCCGCAGATGCTGCATGAGGCAGGCCTGTCGGTGGCGGCGCTGTGCCCCAGCGATCATCTCCTCGCACAGAGCGCTTTCCTGCGCGCGCTTCATGCGCTGCCAGCCTCGCGCAATATCCGCTCGATCGCGGCGGCGCTGGTTGAGGCGATCACGGATTCGCCGCCCAAGCTGATCATTCCGGCTGATGAGCAGGCTGTCATCGTGTTGCAGGCACTAGCGGGCGGACGCTGCAAATCGCTGATCGGGCCTTACGTCCGGGCCATCATCACCGCATCGCTCGGCAGCCCTGCCGGGTTCGACGCGAGCCTGTTCAAGTCCGACACAATGGCGCTCGCCCGCAGCCTCGGGATTGCGGTGCCGGAAGGCCGGACGGTCGATAGGCTTGAGGATGCCGTGCTGGCCGCGAACTCGCTGGGCTATCCCGTCTATCTCAAGCAGTCATTCAGCTGGGCCGGCCTTGGCGTGAGCGCATGCGCTGATGAAGCAGCCCTGAGCCAGGCGTTCAGGCAGGCTCGTCCGGCCATGGCGCAGCCCAAGGCACTGGTCCGGAAGCTGTTCGGCCGCGACTGGTATCCGGTCGGCAAGCCGATGGATGTGCAGAGCGGCATCGCTGGAAAATGTGCAATGTATAGCGGCCTTGCCTGGCGCGGGCAGCTTGTGGGCGGCTTCTCCGGGATCAAGGTCGAGCCGGTGTTCAGCAACGGACCAAGCAAGGTCGTGAAGCTGCAAGCCAATGTCCAAATGGAGGATGTGGCCAGGAAGATGGTGGAAGCGATGGGCTTTACCGGCTTCGTTTCGTTCGACTTCATGATCCCGGCGGACACGGGCGAGCCCCTCCTGATCGAATGCAATCCGCGGCCGGTGCCGGTGCATCATCTCGGGCAGCATATCGGTGTCGACCTCGCTGCAGCGCTGGCGCGGCTCCTCTCCGGAAAGGCGCCTGATGATCACGTCTTGGCGGCAATCGGGGAACTCGACGTTGTGCTGTTCCCTTACGCGCTCAGTGAGCAGAAGCGGGACAACGGCCGCATGCTGGATGTCCCCCAAAGCGAGCCCGGTCTGATCCGGCACGTCCAGAGCCGGGCCATGGGGGAAAACCAGTCCAGAGCCGCCTGAACGGGCCTAATTCAAAAAGTGCCGATACGGTTCCAGATTTAAACCTTGCGCCGTGCCCCACATGGTGAGCGCGTCAGGCCAGTTGCATGGCCTGGCGCGCTTTTCGGCGTTCATGCGTCGAGCAAAAATGCGCAACAAACTATTGTTATAATGTTCTTTTTGCAAATCCCACTGCACAATGCAAAAAGTCTGTCTTTGCAGCTCGCGAAGAATTGGCTTCTGCAATCGATGGCATGTCGTCCAAGCTTCTGAAATCATTAAAATATCCAAATTGGCACAGTTTCTGCGTTGGAACCTGCATCACAATGCAGGATTCCCCCGATGCTCAAGCGATTTGATTCCGAAGCCCAGTTCGAACTGGCCGAAGCCCGCTCCTACCCCGGTGCACGCTTCACGCCGCTGCGCGATACGCTTCGCCAGACCCCGCGCGCGCGGCTGTTCGATCTCGATCTCATGGTCTCGACCCGCGCCCATGTTGCCGAAGAACTGGTCGCCATGGCCAAGTCCGGCGAGTGCGCCACTGTGCAGTTCATCAACGCACACTGCGTCAATGTCGCGCAGACCAACGGTGCCTACCGCGAGGCGCTGAACCGGGCCGACTTCCTGCTGCCCGATGGCAGCGGCATGGCGATCGCCGCGCGCCTCGCAGGCACCGAGCTTGGCGAGAACCTCAATGGCACCGATCTCTTCCCCGAACTCTGCCGCAGCGCGGCGCAGCGCGGCCAGGCGATCTTTCTGCTCGGCGGCAAGAACGGCGTTGCTGAAGCGGCCGGGCAGGCCATGCGGAAGCGCTACCCGGCGCTCACCATCGCCGGAACCCGCCACGGCTACTGGAGCGCCAGCGAGGAAGACGCCGTGGTGGCGCAAATCAATGCCTCTGGCGCAGCGATTGTGCTGGTCGGGCTGGGCGTGCCGACGCAGGAAATCTGGATCGACCGCATCCGCGACCGCCTCATGGCGCGCGTGGTGATGGGTGTCGGCGGCTTGTTTGATTACTACTCCGGACGGGTTCCGCGTGCGCCGGGTGCGATGCGCCAGATCGGCTGCGAATGGGTCTGGCGTCTGGCGCAAGAGCCGCGCCGCCTGTTCGCGCGCTATGTGCTTGGCAATCCGCGCTTTCTCGCCGCCGCTGCGGCACATGCCTGGCAGGCGCGCGACCTGTCCGGCGCGGTGTCGCTGGCTGTGAAGCACGCGGTCGACCGCATCACCGCGGCTGTGGCGCTGCTGGTGCTGGCACCGCTGTTCCTGCTGGTGGGCGCCGCGATCCGTCTTGAGGATGGCGGGCCGGTATTCTTCCGCCAGACCCGGATCGGCGCCAATGGGCAGCCCTTCCGGATGTGGAAATTCCGCTCGATGGTGATCGATGCCGAAAGCCGGCTGGCCGCGATCCGCGCGCAGTCCGAACGCGACAGCACTTGCTTCAAGATGAAGCGGGATCCGCGGGTCACGCGCGTTGGTGCGCTTCTGCGGCGCCTTTCGCTGGATGAACTGCCGCAGCTGATCAACATCTTTGCCGGCGAGATGTCGGTTGTCGGGCCGCGCCCGGCCCTGCCGCGCGAAGTCATCGGCTATCAGCCCGATGCGCGTGCGCGCTTGCTCGGCAAGCCGGGTCTCACTTGCACCTGGCAGGTCAGCGGGCGCGCCGAAGTGCCTTTCGAACAGCAGGTCGAACTGGACGTGTCCTACTTGCGCTCACGTTCGCTGCTGGCGGATCTGGCGCTGATCCTGCGCACCGTGCCGGCAGTGATTACCGCGCGCGGCGCTTATTGAGGGATGAGCGGAGCGGCAATCGCCACAACGGCGGCGATTGTCGCTTCGATGCATTCGTGAAGACGGGCGCGGGCTTCGGCAGACTGCAGCTCGCCGTCCGCATGCTGCATGACCGCGCCTGCGCCGAAGTTGCCGCACAGGCCCTTCAGCGAATGGCGAGCGCGCCGGATCGCCTCGGGATCCTCCGCTGCCGCCGCGTCGAGCAGCCGCGTGCTCCATTCGCGCAAGTCCGACGCGGTCGCCTCGCACAGGGGCGCTACGATTTCGGGTGGCAGCGCCTCAAACTGGCTGAGGGTCAGTTCGCGATCAATCAGGTCCATGCACGCCTTGCTTCGTGTGATTGCAGTGAGGGCGTCCGCCGTGCCAGACCGCCCGGGGTCTAGCGCGCGTTACCATTTGCGGCGGGAATGGCCAGCACCCGGCTCATCGCCCGGTAGAGATCCTCGATCACGATCGGCTTTGCCACGCTGTCGTTGGCCCCGGCTGCCATCATCGGCTCCAGTTCCTCGGGCCGCGTGAAGGCGGTGAGTGCGATGATCGGAAGTTCGGCAAGTGTGCCTGGCAGCGCCCTGATCCGGCGGGTGGCCTCGGGCCCGTCCATAACCGGCATGGCCATATCCATCAGCACCAGATCGAATGGCTCACCCGATTCCACGACATCGAGTGCCTGCTGCCCGTCTGCCACGACGTGGACCTCGCAGCCCAGCTTGCGCAGGCAGCCTTCGACGACGATGCGGTTGGTCGCCAGATCTTCGGCCACGAGCACGCGCGGTACCCGGCCGCCAGGTCCCGCGAAGGACCGGACGGCCGGGTTGGCGACCCGTTTGGGCACGGGGATGCGGGTGACGGGAATTTCGAACCAGAAGCAGCTTCCGCGCGCGGCATCGTCCACGCCGAGGCGCCCGCCCATCACTTCGATGATGCGCTGGCAGATCGCGAGGCCAAGGCCGGCACCGCCCGGTTCGCTGCCCAGCAGATTGAGCTGGCTGAACTCGCTGAACAGCTCGGTGCGGCGGTGGGCCGGAATGCCGATGCCCGTGTCGATGACTTCGGTCCGCAGCCAGCCGCTGGGCAGCACGCGGGTCTTGAGCATCACGCCGCCTTCGCTGGTATACTTGATGGCGTTGCTCAGCATGTTGTCGATCAGCTGGCGCAGCCGCACGCTATCCGCCTCGACCCAGCCGGGCATATCGGGGGCCAGCACGATATCGAGCGAAAGGCTCTTCTCATGCGCCAGGTGCCGCCAGAAATCGGCGCCGTCGGTCAGCACTTCGACAAGATTCGTGGGCCCGGGATTGAGCGCCAGCTTTCCGGCCTCGGCCCGGGCGAGATCGATGATATCGTTGAGCAGGACGCGCAGCTGATCCCCGCTCGAGCGCACGAGCGCCAGCGTGCGCCGCTGCTCTGCGGTCAACGTGCTTTCATCGAACAGGCTGAGCATCCCGATCACGCCATTGAGCGGCGTGCGGATATCGTGGCTCATCATCGCAAGGAACCGCGATTTCGCATCGTTGGCGAGGTCCGCCTGCTCACGCGCGACCAGCAGCGCCTCGTTGAGCCGCTCGAGATCTTCAAGCCGCTGCAATTCGCGGGCGCGCAGGGCGGCGGCCTCGTTGTCGGCACGCACCTGCCGGGTGATGTCCTGCACGGTCACGAAGATCATTGCCGGCCGGCACTGACTGTCGACCTGGAACTGCGCCATCACGCAAAGCGAGCGCACGCCTTCCCCGTCGGTGCCGCTCTTTTCGGCGGGGCAACGGACTTCGATGCGATATTCGCGCATGGCCTCTTCGCAGGGACCCGGCGAACCCTGGCAGGGCTGCCCATCGTATCTGGCGCAGTTGTCACGATCGAGCCGCGCCAGCAGTTCGCCATGCATCCAGTCCAGCATGCGCCGGCGGTCCTCGCGCAGGAGGCCGCGCACGAGCGAGCGATAGGTCTTGACCGGAGACCCCGGTTCAAGCCCGATCATCACCTGAACCTGCGGCGAGAGTTCGAGCTGCTGGCGCTTGATGTCCCACAGCATCGTGCCGAAGCCCGCCACGCGCTGCGCATCCAGCAACTGACGGGTGCGGCGCTCGAGGCTGGTGCTCAGGCTGTCCTGACGCGCGGTCAGTTCGGTGTTGGCCGCTGCCAGCACGCGGCTTTTCTGTTCGAGCAAATGTTCCGCCGCCGCCCGCGCCGCTTCCGCGCGCGCCAGTCGCCGCTCCAGCAGGGCAATCTGCGCTGCGGGGCTGACCGGCTCGATCGCGGCCGCGATATCGCGCGGCACGGCGAAACGGGTGAGCGGAGTTCCGGGCATCGCTAACCCTTCACCCGGACGGCTGGCGCGCAGGCTTGCGCACAAGGAACCGGGCCGCATGCGGTCCGGGCGAACCCGGATCGCGCACGACTTCGAGGTCATCGCCGTAGTAGTCGATATAGCCGCGGACCAGGCCGTGGGCGACATCGGCAAGCGGCCGGTGCGAGCCGTAGCTGACGGTGAGCTCCTCGCCGTCGATCACCACCACGATGCTGGGAGTGCGCGCGTCGGGATAGAGCTTGGTCACTTCGCGGTGGTGCTGCCCGTCGACATCGCGCAGGAACGTCACCGCGTCGGTGTAGCCTTCGAACATCTCAGGATAGAGTTGCATGAACCGGCTCGCCAGCCAGTAGCCATAGCTATCGGCAAGGACGGCAACCGGTTCGCCCGAGATCTCGGCAAGCGCGCCCATCATCGCCAGCGCGTCAGTGTGCGGGTAATTGCCGACGGTCGTGTAGACCCCGTCGCCGGGAAGGTTGGAGCGCACGATCACCGCATCCGCGACGGCGGGCGAGAACGCCTGTTCGATCCAGCGGACCAGTTCGGCAATGATAACACCCTTCATTCCGAATTCCCGGTTCTCGAGGCCAAACGGCACATCCCAAACTGGTTAAGCAAATCACATGCCATATGGCGGGCCGGGCTAATGTAGCGGGAATGGGCGAGTTTTCGGGCGCGATCGTTGCATTTTGGGAGAGCGGTCTTTGCAAAATGCAATGAACTATGCATTTTGCAAATCACGACGCGGCCTCGCCGGGCGCGCCGTGGGTGCTCTGGAGGCGCAGGGCGATGCCCAGCGCCAACAGCGCCGGCCATGAGATATAGACCAGAACCTCAAGGTTCTCGCCGAAGCTGTAGAGCCAGTACGTGAGGCTCATCGACAGCGCGAGCCGCCCGTAGCGCCCCCGTGCCGCGGCCGAGACGCAGCCGATCAGCGAGGAGACCATGGGAATGCCCAGAGCAATGACGCCCAGCAGGCCCTTGACGTAGAGCAGGCCGTACCAGCTGTGATGGCTGCCGATCGGCATGTATTCGACCAGATGGGGGCCGCGTTCGACAATCCCGTGGCCGAACCAGTAGGCTTCGTGCTGCCACCGCTCCACCGCGATGCGGCCGAGGGTTGCGCGTACACGAGATGAGGATGCACGCGCGCCGTTGAAGCTGCTCGAGGCCTGCTCGCTGAGCGCCGCAAGCTGCGGCAGGAGCCAGCTCGCCACCAGCGTAACCGGGGCCAGCGCAAACCAGGTGTGCGCTCTCCCGAGCTTTCCGGCCAGCGCGGCGAGGGGGATGATGATCGCCAGCGCGACCAGCGCCATGCGCGATTGCGAAAGGAGCGCCATCAGCACGCTCGCCGAATAGCCGGTCCAGCGCCACGGCGCAGAGCGTTCCTCCCGCGCAATCAGGAAGTGGATCATCGCGACCATCCCTGCTGCCGGAGACCAGGGGGCGAAGAACTGCCAGCGCGGAGTACCGATCTCGGGGTCGATCGTATAGAGCACCACGGCGAAGAATTCGTCGCTGGCGCCGCCGAGGACCTTGAGGGGCGAAACCCACAGGATCGACGGCAGATGGATGAAAGGCGCGGCCAGGAACAGCGGCATCAGGACCATCGTCTGGAGGCCCAGACGGCAGACCGCGCGCGCCAGCACGCTCAGCCGGATCGGCAAAGCGTAGCCCGCGAACGGGAAGAGCCCGAGCAAGGCCCAGCCCTTCGCCCAGCCGACTGCCGACTTGACCGTCTGCGCACCGCCAAGGCTGAACTCGGCATGCGCGACAAGCAGGATCACCAGCATCGCTGCCATGCCGAGCAGCCAGGCCCATACCTGGATCGGCAGGGGACCGGGCCGCTCGGCCTCGGGCAGGGCAGGGGCCAGATAGCAGGCACGCGCCGCCATGATGGCCAGCGCCCAGCCCAGCAGGGGGCCGGCCATGTAGAGCCCGCCGACCAGCCAGAGCCAATAGCTCCCGCCGATCGTGAAGGCGATCAGGCGTTCTGCAGCATTCGGCGCAGGATCGGTTGGCGGAGCCATAGGAGTCCAAAGGCAAGGAGGGTCATGATGGTCGCCGCGAGCGCGCCGGCCAGAGCAATGATCGCCGAAGGGCTTGAAGGCGCCTTGGGCAGCGAAGGCGCGGCCAGCACCTGCACCAGCGGGTAGGACGCGAAGGGGTCCTGCTTGTTGGTATCGAGCCGGGCCAGTGCAGAGGAGAAAACCGCTTCGGTCACGCGCTGGTCGCGCTGGAGATCGGCCAGTTGCTGCGCCAGCAGGATCCATTGCGGCGCATCGGCACGCGCCCGCGCCAGATCGCCATGGAGCTCGGCAAGCGCACTGCGCGAACCTGCGGCCTGCGCGTCGCTGGCGCTCATTGCCTGCATCAGCGTCGAGCGGCCATCGCCAAGCTGCAGATCGGTCTGGCGCAGCAGTGCCTGTTCGGAAAGGCCGGTCAGTTCCTGCCCGCGACGCACCAGCGCGGCGCGCAGCTGTGCACTTTCCGCATCGGCCTGGGCCCGCGCGCTGTGCTGGGGGCCAAGCGTACCGGCCTTGAGCTGTGCATCCGCGTTGGCAGCGGCATAACGCTGAGCGAGTTCGGCAAAGATCGGATCGCCCTTCAGGCGCATGATCACGTTGGCGCCGCCGGGGCTGGCGCCGAGCGTACCCGACAGGCGCGAGGCTGTGCCGCCCTGGATGCGCATCTGCACGCGCAGATCGCGTTCCTTGTCACGCAGCGTATCGACCGAGGCAATCCGGCTGTTGAACTGCTCGAGCGTGGCCAGGCCATGGCTGGCCTGGAACTCGATCAGCTTGCGCTGCGCCGCTTTCACTTTGTCGGAAAGCTCGCTCAGATGCGCCAGATCGCTCTCCTCGCGCTTCTTGGCCTCGTCCGCACGCAGCGCGGAGAGCTCCTCGACGAAGGCCTGCTGCAACGCCATCGCGCGGCGATGCGCGCCCTCGGCACTGCGCGCCGTGATGCTGATCGAGATGAGGTTGGTCTGGTCGACCAGTTTGATGGTCGGCACCGGGAAGGTGTCCTCGTTCTCGTGCGCAATGCGCGCGGCGGCCCGCAGGGTGACGTCGGCCGTCAGCAGCTGCTTGTAGTTCTCGGTCGGGCTCAGTGTCGGGCTGGAAAAGGCGGACGCGCTTGTGCCCTGCGCCTGTCCGATCGATTCCACGTTGATCGAGCTGCCGGAGCCCGATCCGGGCAGGATCAGGCTGAACTGGCTCGTATAGCTGCGCGGAACGGCGATCAGATAAACGGCCGTCAGGATCCAGATGGAAGCGATTACGGGGCCGATGATCGTGAAGTAGCGGCGATAGCGGCCCACCGAAGGCAATCCGTCGCGGACAATGCCCCAGATCCGGACAAGGCGCCGGTCGGCATGGATTTTCCGGGCGATGTTCATGGCTTGAGGTTCTTCGCCAGAACCGCCGGACCGAGCAGATTGCCGGCGACGCCCACTGCATCGACGATTGTCATCGCCGTGCTGTCATAGCAGGCGATCGCATCGCCGGGCATCAGGTAGGGATCGACTTCGTCGCGATCGGCATCGCGGACAAGGGCTTCGACTTTCCGGGCGATCACCACGGAATGGCCGCTCACGGGATTGCGCGAGATCAGCACTGCGCTGCGCCCGGCGTTGAGCGCCGAGCCGCCGATGCAGTTGGCTGCGATCAGGCCCTGCAGAAAGCGCGTGCCATATGGCAGGCTGGTCGCATCCTTGCCGATAGCGGACGAAGCATTGCTGGCCGCGGGGCGCGAGAGGTTCGACATGTAGACGCGGATGCCGGGTGCTGTGACCGGGCTCGGGCGGACCAGCTTCTGCTGGAAGCAGCCCTTCGAGGGAATGATGATCCGGTCCCCGCGGGCGAGCTGCGGATCGACCGGCAGACCGCCGGTGCCGTCGCTGCCTTCCACGCCGCCCAGCACCGGGCTGAGGTCGATCCGGGCATAGCGGTCGCCGCGCACGAGGTAGACGGCATCGAGCGCCGCATCCGGCCGCAGTCCGCCCGCAGCCCGGATGGCGGTCGCCAGCGATCGGCCATTGTTGAAATCGCCCAGCGCAGGGTTGGCAACAGTCGTGGCGCGCGCATCGTTGGAACGGTCGCCCGCGGTGATCACGCCCGGCTCGAACACCGCGCCTTCGACCGAAACCGCAACGCCGGCGCGCTCGGTGGCAACAAGGCGGATGTTGTTGACGATGTCGCGGATCAGGCCCGCCGCGACGAGCCTGCCGCGCACTTCATCCGAAACGGCGGCGCTGCTGCGTCCGGCCGCCATGATTGCGCCGATCCCGTTGATCGTCAGACTGCCGTTCGCCGCGATCACATAGTCGTGCGAGAGCACATCCTTGTCGCCGCTGACATCGAGCCGCAGACGATCGCCGGAGCCCAGAACATCGGGAAGCGCGGCGAGGGACTCGGCCGGCTCAGCCGTCAACGTGCCGAGTGCGGCAGGCAGCAGCGGGGTCAGGCAGCGATCCGTGCTGGCGGTTTCCTGCAGGCGCTGGGTGGGCTGATACTGGGCACCGGCCACATTGCGGGGCGTCGGCATGGTGGCGCACCCGCTGGTCAGGGCGAGCACCAGCATCGCGGCAATTCGCGGGGAGCGCGCCGTGCGGGTGAGTGAAGGACGAAGCATCAGGGACATGGGAATCTCCGGGGGTTTGCCTCACCATGGCAATCCCTGTGCCAGTTCCCGGAAACTGGCAGAAATCCGCTCATTTGGCCGAATGCGCGCCGATTCCCGTTTTGCAACCGCGCTTCGTTCGCATTTTGCAAAGGCACGGATTCGCATTTTGCAAAGATTAATATTCGCGAAATGCGAACGAAGTGCTAAGGATAAGCCCGTATGCTGCCGTTCATGCCTTTCGAGACTTGGCACGCATCCTGCTTAGTTGCGCCGGAAACCTTCAAACTCTGGTACCGTCCATGACACGCAAGCGCATCCTGATCGTCGAAGACATTCCCGCCCTCGCTCTGATGTACGCAGGTCATCTGGAGAAGGCTGGCTATGAGGCGGTCGTAGTCGATACGGGCGCCGCGGTCCTGCGTGCGCTGGCGAACGGGGAGGCGTTCAGCGCCCTGCTGCTCGATCTCCAGCTGCCCGATATCGACGGTCTGGAACTGCTGCGCAGCAATGTCGATCTGCTCGCGAAGCAACCGGTGATCGTGGTGACCGCAGACGGTTCGCTATCACGCGCGATCGAGGCCATGCGGCTCGGCGCCTATGATTTTCTGGTCAAGCCCCTGGCTGCCAAGCGCCTGCTTGCCGTTGTCGCCAGCGCGATCGAGGCCGGTCCGACGATTGTGGACGTTGCCCCCGCGCAATCGGCCGATCCCCGCTTGCCGGTCGCCACGCCGGGCGGCTTCGTCGGCAGTTCGGGTGTCATGCGCGAGATCTACCGGCAGATCAGCTGCATCGCCCGCAGCCGCGCGACGGTGCTCATCACCGGGGAGAGCGGGACCGGCAAGGAAGTCTGTGCCGATACGATCCACCGCGAATCCGGGCGCAGCGGCGGGGCATTCATTGCCATCAACTGCGGTGCGATCCCCGAGAACCTGCTCGAATCCGAACTGTTCGGCCACGTGAAGGGCTCGTTCACCGGCGCGGTCAGCGATCGCATCGGTGCCGTCCAGGCCGCGCACAAGGGCACCCTGTTCCTCGACGAAGTGTGCGAAATGGCGCTGCCGCTGCAGGTGAAGCTGCTGCGCTTCCTGCAGACCGGCACGGTCCAGCGGGTCGGCACCAGCAGGGTGGATGAAGTGGACGTGCGCATCGTTTGCGCCACCAACCGCGATCCGCTGCGCGAAGTGGCCGAAGGGCGTTTCCGCGAGGATCTCTACTATCGCCTCGCGGTGGTGCCGGTTCACATGCCCCCCTTGCGCGATCGCGGCGACGACATCACCGAACTGGCCGAGACGTTTCTCCAGCGTTTCTCGCGCGAGGAAGGAAAGCACTTCGGTCCGCTGGGACCGGCGCAACTGGCGGCGCTCAAGGCCTATCGCTGGCCTGGCAACGTGCGCGAACTGCAGAACGTCCTGCGGCGGGCGGCTGTGCTGTTGGACGGCCCGGACCTGCCACTCGCGGCGCTTCCGTCCGAACCGGGCGCGCCACCGGCGCCGCCTGCTCCCGCGCCCTTGTCCGCCGCGACCGCGCAAGGTGCTGCTCCGCCGCAGCCTGACCTTGCCGCGGCCTTTCGCGGCATGACGCTCGACGAGATCGAGCGGCTTGTCATCACCCGCGCGATCGAAGACGCCGCCGGCAGCTTGCCCACCGCCGCGAGGATGCTGGGGGTGAGCGCATCGACACTCTACCGCAAGCGTGAGAGGTGGGCGTCGGCCGGCGAGGCTGCATGACCCTCGCTGCGGGCGAAACCTCGATGAACAAGGCGCAATGGGCCCGTGACGGGTTCATTGTGCTCATCTCCCTGCTCGAAGCGAAGTTCGTCCTCCCTCATCCCAATGCGCTGACCGTCATGCTCGTGCCGTCGATCATGCTGGCGGCGGTGTTTGCCCTCGAGTGGCCGAGGCAGTGGCGGCAGCTTCCGCGCATGCTGCTCGCCTCGCTGATCGGTCTCATGCTGGGCGGTGTCCCCCTCGCAACTTCGGCTGTCGCGGCGGTGCTGGCCGGCTTGCAGGCCGTGATCGGCGGCACCGCTCTCAAGCAACTCGCGCCCGACGGTCTCGATCTGACGCGGCCCGATGCGGTGCTGAAGCTTGGCATCGTGGCCACGCTGATTGCGCCCTTGTTCAGCCTGGTTTTCACCGTCTTCATGCTGTCGCTGGGGGGAAGCGGCCCGGCGTCTGCCACCCTCCACCCGCCCGCCCAGCTTTTGGACCTCGCGAACGCCCATGCCTTCCGCTGGGTCCTGCCGAATGCCATCGGCATCGTGATCGCCACGCCCATCTTTCTCGGGCTGCTGGGGGAGCGGTCATTGCGCGTCTCGGGGCTGCTGACGCGCCGGCGGATCGCGGGCTACGCTGCTGTTGCCGCGCTCACCGTTGTGGTCTTTCTGAGCGGAGGGCACGCCTACATATTCTTTGTGTGCCCCGCCCTGGTCTGGGTCAGCGTCTCGCTGGGCATCCGTGATACTGCAGCCGCCCATCTGCTTTCGATCCTGATCGCAACGGTGGCGGTGGCGAGCGGAAATGGCCCGGCCGACGTTCTGGCGATCGCGCCTGCGGGCCGGTACCTGTTCATCGAGACGGCCTATCTGTGCTGCTACGGCTGCCTCCTGCCAATCGCAGCCTCGATGGAAGCCCGCCGCCGGCTGGAGCAGGAACTGGCGCAGACCCTGGCCTTCACGTCAGAGATCCTCCACAACATGCAGGAGGTCGTGTTCCGCACCGATGCCACAGGGCGCTGGACGTTCCTGAACCCGGCCTGGGAAGCGATGACCGGCTTTGCAGTGGCGGAAACGCTGGAGGGATCAGGCCCGGCGGTGCTCGACCTCGCCGATATCGTCGACGAACTGGTCCGCGCGCCGCAATCGCATGAGGGCGAAGGCGATGAACTGCGCACGCATCGCAGCTTTGTCCGGCGCGATGGCGAGGTGCGCGACGCCGACATCAGCATCCGCAAGATCAACACGCCGGACGGACGGTTTGAAGGCATCGCGGGCAGCATTCGCGACGTGTCCGACCAGATGCGCTACGTCGTCGCGCTCGAGGCCAGCGAGCAGCGCTTCCGCCAGCTGTGCGACACATCGCCGATCGGTATTCTGCGCGGCGACCGCAACGGCCTGATCACTTACGTCAACCAGCGCATCGAACTGCTTGTCATGGCGCCGGCCGCATCGATCATCGGCAAGCCGTGGGTCGAAGTACTCGGCCTCGACCAGACCCAGGCGATCGAACAGATCAATCGCTCACTGATGACTCCGGGCGCCGTGTTCGAGAACGAGATCAACTACGTCGATCGCGCCGGGCTCAAGCGGTGGCTGACTTTCACCGCGACGGGCGAGTTCGAGAATGGCTCCCGGCTGAGCGGCTATATCGCGGCGGTGACGGACGTGACCCAGCGCAAGGCGAGCGACCTTGAACTGGCCAACCGCACCCGCGAGCTGCGCCTGGTGACCGAGAACATCAACGACATGGTGTTCCGCATCGGGCTTGACGGCCAGTGCCTCTACGTGACGCCCTCGGTGCGTCAGGTGCTTGGCTACGATCCTGCCATGCTCGTGGGCATGCCGGCGCTGATCCGCATTCATCCCGAAGATATCGAGGATGTCCGCGCCCGGTTCGACCAGCTCCTCCACGGGAAAGTCGATAATCTCAGCGTGGCCTACCGGGTCTGGCATGCATCGAAGGACATGGGATACCGGTGGCTTGAGGCCAACTGCCGGCTGCTGCGCAACCGGAAGGGCAAGCCGCACGAGATCGTGGCCTCGGTACGCGACATCACCGCGCGCAAGCTGCTCGAAACCGATCTCATCGAGGCGCGCCGCCGCGCCGAACAGGCGGCTGCAACGAAGAGCGCGTTTCTGGCCAACCTGAGCCATGAGATCCGCACGCCGATGAACGGCGTGATCGGCCTCTCGGAACTGTTGCTGGATCATCCGCTGGACGAGGCCAGCCGCAATTACGTCCGGCTGATCTCCGAATCCGGCGCGACCATGATGAAGCTGCTCAACGACATTCTGGACATCGCCAAGATCGATTCAGGGCGGCTGCAACTGTCGGCCGAGCCGTTCGACCTGCACGATTGCCTTGCCGATTGCATGAGCCTGATGACCGCAAGCGCGGTCGGCAAACGGCTGGCACTGAACCTCGATATCGCCCCCGAAGTGCCGCGATGCTTCAACGGGGACAGCCTGCGGCTGCGCCAGATCCTGGCCAACCTGATCGGAAATGCAGTCAAGTTCACCGAAACGGGGCAAGTCCGGCTTTCCGCCAGGACCGACGGAGACGAACTGCTCATCTCGGTGGATGATACCGGGATCGGCATTTCGGAAGCGGCGCAGGCCAAGGTCTTCGAAGACTTTGTGCAGGCTGAGGAGAACACCTCCAGCGGGTACGGCGGCACCGGATTGGGCTTGCCGATCTCGCGCCGGATCGCAGAGGCCATGGGCGGTACCCTCACTCTGAGCAGCACGCCCGGCGTCGGTACGACGCTGGTGCTGCGGATCAAACTGAACCTGCCGGACGCTGCAACCGTTGCCACTCGCTCGCCCCCTCCCGCGCCAGCCCTGCCCGCGCTGCCGCCCATGCGCCTGCTGGTGGCCGAGGATGGCCGCACCAATCAGATGATCGTGACCGCCATGCTGGAGAAGCTGGGGCATCATGTCGAACTGGCGCAGACCGGCGAGGAGGCGATTGCAAAGGTTCACGAGGCGATTGACGCGAACCAGCCTTTCGCTGCGGTGCTGATGGATATCCAGATGCCGGGGATGGACGGCATGACCGCCACCCGCCTGCTGCGGCAAAGCGGGATCACCGCGGACATGCTCCCGATCGTTGCGCTCACCGCGAACGGCTATCAGGAAAGCGTCGACGCCTGCCTCGCCGCCGGGATGCAAGGGCACCTCGTCAAACCCGTCCGCAGCGCGGAAATCGCTGCCGAACTGGCAAAGGTCGCAAGCCCTGAGAGGATCAGCCTGCCTTCCCTGCAGTAACGCTGCAATCCGGGCCAGGCACGGGCAAGATTGGAGCGGGTGAAGGGAATCGAACCCTCGTATTCAGCTTGGGAAGCTGCTGCTCTACCATTGAGCTACACCCGCGCTCGGCCAGCCGCGGTTAGAACGGACCATTGCCTGTGGCGAACGCCGGAGCCGCGTATGGCGGCATCGCTGGCGCGCATCAAGCCCCTTTAACGGGGCCCACAACCACATGGCGCACGAATTCTCGCGATAAATCCCATTGCCTAGCGCCCGCCCCATAGCTAAAGCGCCCGCCTGCCCACAAGGCACGCCGCTTTAGCTCAGTCGGTAGAGCACATCATTCGTAATGATGGGGTCAGAGGTTCGAATCCTCTAAGCGGCACCACCTTTTCCCTTGAAAATCAGTCATTTATCACTTCGCTTTTGATGGTGGAGTTGGACCAGATTCATGACGTGCTGGCGATTGGACCACTTTCTGTCGGATTTTTGCCAGCAGAGCGGGACAGCGCGGCGCGCCGCGTTAGTTGGACCAGTGCATTGGACCACTTTCTGAACGCGTCAAAAGTGGTCCAACGGCTCTGATCTGGTCCAACGCAGATCAATAATGCGCGACTCATCGAGCCCGATTATGGTGGCAACGATGAAGCTCACAGACACGATTTTGAAAAGGACGAAGCCACAGGTTCGCTATCGCGATTTTGCCGACGAGGGGACCGGCATCACCGCGCGAATCAAATCGAATGGCGACGTGCTGTTCATTTGGCGCGGCCTGCGCGAAGGCGTTCGCACCAAGGTGCAGATCGGCACCTTTCCTGAGATGTCCGTGATCGAAGCCCGGTCGATTGCGCAGGCGATGAAATCCGATGCGAAGAAGGCAGAGTTTAAGCCCGTGCCTCGCGCTTCTATCGTGCCGGAACTGCTGCGGCGCACCACGGTCAACGATGCCTTCGATCGCTATATGAAGGTTCACGCGGTCAATCTCGCCTCTGCGGACAACATCAGGGGCATCATGGAAAAGCGCATTCTGCCCACCTACGGCAAGCGCGATCTCAAGAGCATCACGAGCCGGGAACTGAACGCGCACTTCGAAGCGATGTTGGACGATTACCCGGGAGCGGGGATCAACAAGGTGCTGATCTTCACCAAGGGGTTTTTGAACTGGTGCGTGGCGAAGGATGAGATCGATTTCTCACCCGCTGCGAAGATCAAACCGCTTCGCCCCACCAAGGCGCGGGATCGAGCGCTTGAAGGTCGCGAGCTTGGCTATCTGCAACTCGCCATCGAAGAGATGGGCGCATACCGTGATCCGTTGATGCTCGCGCTCCATACCGTGTTGCGCAAGGACAACCTCATATCGCTGCAATGGGGCCAAGTGGTGGAGACCGGTGAAGGCATGGAAATCCGGCTCGCTGATAGCAAGGCGGGTATTCCGGTGATCCGGTGGCTCACGACATCGGCGCAACGCTGCATCCCACCACGGCCAGAGAATGCCCTCGATACCGATCCTGTGTTCGCGGTGCGCACCTGTGGCAGCAACACGCAGAACAAGCTGCGAAAGCTCACCGGGAAACATGCAAAAACGGACAAGCGGGCCATCGATCCGTTCGTGATCCATGATTTTCGTGCCTCAGCGAAGACCTATCTCGAATATGAACAGGGGCACAATCGGATCAAATATAGCGATAATGCCTGCGAGGTATTTTTGCAGCACAAGCTACGCGGAGTTTCGAACGTCCATGACAACAAGTATAGATATTATCAGGATTGCAAAGAACTGGCTATCCATTGGTCTGCTCATTTGGATGATTGCTTAGCCGTTGCTCGCGCCAAATCCGAACGAGATCGACCGTCAGTCGGCAAAGTCGAGGCATCATGAGAGAAAGATACTGCAACATCTCCTCGACTCAGGCATAATAGGTTCATCACAGTCAATGAAGGTCATGATGGAATCTAAGTATCTAAACAGAAGTGAGTTGGCTAAGTATATCCGGTGCGGTATTACCAAGGTGAACGAACTACGACGCAAGAGGTTGTTGCCCGCACCGATGATCGTTGGTGGAACACCGCTCTGGTCAATCGATGAAGTTGACGCATTTCTGGTCAGCAACTGTCGAGCGCCATATTAGACTTTGATCGAGCAAGCATTCAACAGGCGTGAAGTGGGGCTGAGGATAACGCCAAGTGATTTGTGATCCTGCCTAAAGCTTTGGAGATTGCGCTTCCTTCAATGCAGACCACCAGCCTGCCTCCACCGGATCGACCATCTCCATGGTCTGATTGCCGGGCGATCCTCGGGATCGCTCGGGATCGCTCGGGACGATGATGCCGCAGATGCCGCAGATGCCGCAGATGCCGCAGATGCCGCAGATGCCGCAGATGCCGCAGATGCCGCAGATGCCGCAGATGCCGCAGATGCCGCAGATGCCTCGATGGTATCGTCGCGTCCGGCGAGGACATGGCCGCAAAATCTGATGCAGGTTCGTATGGCCTTATGGGATCAGTTTGCCGCTGCACGTCAAGAGGCAGGACCAAACATCGTCGGGTCTACACGGCAAGCCGGAGGAGCACCTTGTCGTCTTCGCTGACTGGCAAATGCTGGATAATCGCAACCTTGTTGGCTTGCGCAATCGGGAGCCAGTGAAACAGCATACCGAGTTCGCCATCGGCAAAAACCGAAACTGGGCTCGTCGAACAGTTGCAGGAATACCATCCCGGGAAGACTGCCGCGAAGTGGAAATCG
The DNA here is from genome assembly GCF_965228995.1 of Novosphingobium sp. Taxonomy (GTDB): domain Bacteria; phylum Pseudomonadota; class Alphaproteobacteria; order Sphingomonadales; family Sphingomonadaceae; genus Novosphingobium. The sequence goes on from NZ_OZ245852.1 coordinate 1,232,672, forward strand.
GCAGAGACGGCTTCGAAGATGCCAGCAGAGAACTCCGCATCTTTGCGGCTCAAACACGCCAGCCCATTCAAGCAGATATTGCCCTTGTTCTGCTCTGATGCTATCATGAGTTCAGATAGTCCGAAGTAATATTTGAGATTTATTGAAATAATCATAAGATATTTATCGAAAATATTATTGCAAAATCGATCGAATCCGGTTATAAATAGATCAAATACTATCCAAAGGCGTAAGCCTGATTGTTGATGTGCTCGATGGACTTTGTAGGTGGTCGCTGAATAATCGATCTGCCATGTTCCGGGAAGGTGCGAGAGGGGATAGCTCGACCGGGAAGTTGGTGCCGGTTCGCCTTTGAGCGGAAAAAAGAGTCAACGAAAAGACGGGAGCCCAGACATGCGCTGTCTACTCCCGGCTCGTGTTCGATCAGCGTCAACTGTATATCGGCACGGGTGCGCAGCTATATGCTGCAACCGTTTAGGTCTCTCACATCACCCCCTTGGAAGAGGGGATTACCCAGCGCTCAACCGAGCGAGGATGAAATATACTGGCGAAGGAGTGATGGAAGCCTGATAGACGGGCCTAATGGCAGGGTCTCGGGAAACCACCTGTCCGCCTTAAGAAGCGTAAAGCCCGACACAACAGTCGTCGAACCTCCAAAGGATGATGATCTCTCTATCCCCCCTCGGGTCTAAATGAAAAACTTTCTTTTGGATTCGAGGGGGGAGATAGAGTTGTGTCTTTCTCAAAGGATGATGATATCGAATACTATATAATACCTATTTCTCAAATCGACATGAGAGTTTCGGGTGTTAATCTTTGCCCGCATATGTGCGGGTTAAGATTAACGATTGAAACTTGAAATGTCAGCAGTCATGATTGCAGGCACGAGATAGTGCATGCAATGCACTCATCGAGTGGATGCATGAATGACTTGCTTCTTACAATCGGCAGCGCTCAAGATGTATCAACGGCAATCGGCATTCCAAATGGGCTAAGTGCAAGAAATGGCTAAAGCTTATGTCCGACATGGGCCGATCGGGTTCCTTGCCGAATGATGGGGATGGAGATCACGCCCACACTGACACGAGCAAGGTTCTTGGCTACATCCATCCCCCTGAGTTTGGGGGGAAGTGCCTTTGTCCGGTTCCATTCGTGATCTGCTCGCCCGCTACCGCGATGGTGCCAAAAGCCAGCGGGAGAAGGGCACATACTTCGAGCGGCTCTGCGTTGAGTTTCTCAAGCACGACCCCGAAATGGCCCAGCAATATGAGGATGCGTGGTCCTTCCGCGAGTGGGCAGAGGCGCGCGGCATCAAGCAAACCGACACCGGCATCGATCTCGTTGCCAAGCTTCGGGATGATGGTGGCTTCTGCGCGATCCAGTGCAAGTTCTACGCCGCCGATCACCACATCCAGAAGTCGGACATCGATTCGTTCTTCACCGCCTCGGGCAAGGCTCCCTTCACTCGCCGACTGATAATCGACACGACCGATGTTGCGTGGAGCCGCAACGCCGAGGATGCCCTTGATGGGCAAAATATCTCGACGACCCGGATTAGCATGGAACGGCTCGAACAGAGCCCGATCGACTGGCGGATATACCTCGCCGACGATCGGATCGTTCTTGCGCCAAAGAAGGATGTGCGGCCCCACCAGCGGGACGCAATGGACGCAGTTCGCAGTGGGCTCGCGACGGCGGATCGTGGCAAGCTCATCATGGCGTGCGGCACCGGCAAGACGTTCACCGCGCTCAAGATCGCCGAAGACCTTGCCGGTCCCGGCAAATATGTCCTGTTCCTCGTCCCATCGCTCGCCCTGATGAGCCAGACGGTGCGGGAGTGGTCGATCGATACCGCCACTCCGCTGCGCGCATTCGCGGTATGCTCGGATGCGCAGGTGGGTAAGCACAACAAGGGCAAAGACGACATCGGCGACATCGATGTCCACGATCTCGCCCATCCAGCGACCACCGATCCGGCCAAGCTCGCTGCCAAGGCAAATGCCCCGGCACCGGATGAGATGACCGTGGTATTTTCCACCTACCAATCGATTCAGGTGATTTCGAACGCCCAGAAGGATCACGGCTTCCCTGAGTTCGATCTCATCGTCTGCGACGAGGCACATCGCACTACCGGTGCGACGCTCGAAGGCGAGGACGAGAGCAACTTCGTCAAAATCCATAATCAGGATTTTATCGCGGGCAGGAAGCGGGTCTACATGACCGCCACGCCCCGAATCTACGGCGACGCCGTGCGATCGAAGGCGAGGGAGGTATCCGCCGAGCTATGCTCGATGGACGATCCCGCGCTCTATGGCGAAACCCTTTTCCAGCGCGGGTTTGGTTGGGCCGTGGAAAACGACCTGCTCACCGACTACAAGGTGATCGTCCTTGCCGTCGATGAGGCGATGGTCAGCACCAGCATCCAGAACCGGCTCAAGGACGAGGACAACGCGCTCAAGCTCGACGACGCAACTAAGATCGTCGGCTGCTACAAGGCGCTGACCAAGGCGGACCTGACCGCCGACGTTGCGACTGACACCGGCCACATGCGCCGGGCGCTCGCATTTTGCCGCGACATCGCCTCGTCGAAACTGGTGCGCGACGAGTTCGCGGCGGTGGTCGAGGAATATCTGTCATCGTCCCCGAGCACCGATGAGGAACCGCAACTGGGATGCGAGGTCCATCACGTCGATGGCACCTTCAACGCCAAGACACGCACCCGGGAACTCGAATGGCTCAAGGCTGAGCACGAGGACCATAGCTGCCGCATCCTGACCAACGCGCGCTGCTTGTCCGAGGGCGTTGATGTGCCCGCGCTCGACGCGATCATGTTCCTTCACCCTCGCAAATCGCAGATCGATGTCGTGCAGTCCGTGGGTCGCGTCATGCGCCGGGCACCCGGCAAGAAGATGGGATACGTCATCCTGCCGGTCGGCATCCCCGCTGGTGTCGCGCCCGAGGAGGCGCTCAACAACAACGAGAAATACAAGGTCGTCTGGCAGATTCTGAACGCCTTGCGTGCGCATGACGAGCGGTTCGATGCCACGATCAACAAGATGGACCTCGGTGTCGATGTGAGCGGCCAGATCGAGGTGATCGCCGTATCCGACAAGCTGCCTACCAAATCGACCAAAGGGGCGAAGAAGCTCGGGCTCGGTCATGGTAGCGCGACGAGCGATGATCACGACCGCGATGGCAGCAGCCAGCCCGTCGAGGGCGTCGAGCAGCTTGCCTTCACGCTTGACGAGTTCACTTCTGCGATCCGGGCCAAGATCGTAAAGAAGTGCGGGCGGCGCGATTATTGGGAGGACTGGGCAGGCGACATCGCCAAGATCGCCCAGACGCACATCACTCGCATCACCGCCATCGTCGAACAGCCGGGATCGAAGGAGCGCGAAGCCTTCGAACGCTTCGTCGCCGAGATCAGGGACGACCTGAACGAAAGCATCAGCGAGTCCGACGCGATCGAGATGCTGGCCCAGCATCTCATCACGCGCCCGGTATTCGAAGCCCTGTTCGAGGGCTACAGCTTCACCAAGAACAACCCTGTTTCCGTGGCGATGGAGACGGTGCTCGATGTGCTGCAAGAGCAGAATCTCGGGAAGGAAGCAGAATCACTGCAACGGTTCTACGAAAGCGTGCGGGTCCGGGCAGCGGGGATCGACAACGCAGCAGGCAAGCAAAAGATCGTCGTCGAGCTATACGACAAGTTCTTCCGCAACGCCTTCCCCCGCATGACCGAACGGCTCGGCATCGTCTACACCCCGGTCGAGGTGGTGGATTTCATCATCCATTCGGTGAACGAGGTGCTCAAGTCTGAGTTCGGCCAGACCCTTGGCAGCAAGGGCGTCCACATCCTCGATCCGTTTACCGGCACGGGCACGTTCATTACGCGGCTTCTCCAATCAGGGCTGATCAAACCCGAGGAACTGGCCCACAAATACACCCAAGAAATCCATGCCAACGAGATCGTTTTGCTCGCCTACTACATCGCAGCGATCAACATCGAGGCAGCGTATCACACCCTTTCGGGTGGCGATTATCAGCCATTCGAGGGCATCTGCCTGACCGACACCTTCCAGCTTCATGAGCAGGAACGCGACCTCATCAGCGATTTGATGCCGGAGAACAGTAATCGGAGAACACGCCAGAAAAAGTTAGATATTCGGGTAATATTTGGAAATCCACCATATTCATCCGGTCAACAAAACGAAACGGACAATAACAAAAACATTTCTTATCCAATACTTGATGACAAAATATCTACCTCCTATGTCGGCGCGTCGTTAAACTCTATGGGAAAAAGTAAGAGCTATGACTCTTACATAAGAGCTATTCGATGGGCAAGTGATCGTATTGGGAAAGATGGCGGGATTATTGGATTTATTACCGGAAGTGCATGGATTGAAAGACCCTTCGCCGATGGTATGAGAAAGTGTCTGTTCGAGGAGTTTTCCGACTTATATGTTTTCCATTTGCGGGGAGACATCAGAAAAAATATTTTGAGCAAAGGTAAGGCGCGAGAAGGCGGCAATATATTTGAGTCGGGCAGCATGACTGGTTCAGCCATATCTATCCTCGTAAAGAATCCTAAAGCAAAATCATCAGGGAATATTCATTTTTTCGACATTGGCGATGACCTAACCACGCAAGAAAAACTTCGAAGCATACAGCGCTATAGTGATATATCGGGAATCGAGCGCGAAGGTTTATGGCGCGCCATTGCGCCGGATTCGCATAATGACTGGATTGATCAACGCGCTGCCGACTTTGAAGATTACATCAAGATCGGAGGCAAGCGCGATAAATCTGAATCGCGGCTTTTTGAAAGCTATTCGATGGGAGTAAAATCCAATCGGGATAGTTGGGTATACAACTTTTCCGACATGGGCCTGAACTTATCCGTTAAATCAATGATCTTGGAATACAACTTGGCGATGGAATCATTTGCTGGAAGGGATATTTCAGAAATCGAGGCCGGTATCGTTAGGGATGAATCCAAGATTAAGTGGACGACCGATATAGTTTCAGCCCTTCAAAAAGGAAGAAATCCAAGAGGGGATAACGCGTCCACGACCAACTCCATTTATCGCCCCTTCTCCAAATGCCGGTGGTTTAACAGTCCTTTGTGGAACTGGACTCGCCACCTGATGCCGAGCTACTTTCCAGATCAAACCTGTGGCAACAAGCTTATTTGCGTTTCAGGTGTCGGCGCGAGAAGTGGGTTTTCTGCGCTTATGGTTAACGAAACTCCCAACCTTCACATGCTGGATACAGGCCAGTGCTTCCCTCGCTTCATTTACGACCAAGATTTTCCTGACGATCGTCAGGGTGATCTGCTGACGGGCGGACAAAGCCCACGGGCCGCCCGAGAACGACATGATGCCATTACCGACGTTGGCCTCGCTCATTTCCAAGCCGCCTACCCCGGCGAAGCGATCACCAAAGACGACCTGTTCTACTACACCTACGGCATTCTGCATTCCGAGGATTACCGGGAGCGCTACGCCGACAATCTGTCCAAGGAGTTGCCGCGCCTCCCCGTGGTGAAGGGCATCGAAAACTTCCGCGCCTTTGTCGATGCAGGTCGAAAGCTGGGCAATCTTCATGTCGGCTACGAAAGCGTCGAGCCCTATCCGATCACCATTGCGCAGGGCGACCTGCGGCTCGCCCAGATCAGCGACCCCGAGGCATTCTACCGCGTCGATCAGATGCGGTTCGCGGGCAAGCGCCCCAAGCTCGACAAGACTTGCGTGCTCTACAACGCCAACATCACCATGACCGGCATCCCGCTCGAAGCTTACGAGTATGTCGTCAACGGAAAGCCAGCCCTCGAATGGGTGATGGAGCGCCAGTGCGTGAAAACCGACAAGGCGAGCGGCATCGTCAACGACGCAAACCGCTACGCCATCGAGACAGTCGGCGACCCCGCGTATCCGCTGCTGCTGTTTCAGCGCATGATCACCGTCAGCTTGGAGACGATGAAAATCGTCCGTGCCCTTCCGTCGCTCGACATCATGCCCGTCGAGCGCCCCCCTGTCAGCGCGTCTGCATAGGTTCTGTATATTCTGAGTTGCTTTTGCAGATTGCGGTGTATATCGTCGGCTCGACTGAAATCGGGAGGTCTGCGTGATCGCTGACATCAATGCCGTTCGCAAAGCGCTGACGCCCTATCACGACAAAATCCACGGGTGCGTGCTCGGCGGCTTCGCTGAATGGCGCGACATGCAAAGCTATCGTGCAACCAAGGGCTACGCCCCCAACCTCTATTCGCGGACCAACTCGAACGACATCTTCGACGCCATCATCCGGCGAGCGATCCCCTTGCTCGGAGCCGAGGACAAGGTGTTTGTGAAACCTGAGGCTCAGACCTGCAAGTTCATCATGGGCGGCGTGGTCGCGCGCATCAAAAAAGCGGGCGACGACGGCCTCGGCTGCAATATCCCGACGCAGGCCGCGATGGCGTTCATGGACGCTGACGGAATGCTGCCGGGTATTCCCCCTGAGGCTGCCAAGATCGAACTGATCTGGGTGCCCAACGCGATCTGGACGCAGGTAGAGCGCGTGCTGGTAGTCGCACGCGACGGGGACCGCCTTCTTTGGGAATATGAGATCATCGCGAGCGCTGGCGAAGGGGTAATCACCCCGCTGGCTCTGACTGGCCCCAACGACCAATCCGGCGACGATCTCGATGGGAGCGATCTGGTCAAGCCGAAGGTGAAACCGCAGGCTAAGCCCGAAACGAAGTAGGCGTCATGTCAACAGTCGGAGACATGCTGCGCTTGGCGCGGCAACGATTGGGATTCACGCAAAAGGCCGCTGCGTCTCAACTTGGCGTCGCGCAGCCAGTCCTATCGCGATTCGAGAACGGCCCTGCGGAGCCGGATGATGGCTTTCTGTGTAAGGCGGCGACGGTCTACGATCTTCCGCGCGCGTTTTTCGACCTCCGCGATCCAGTATACGGTCCACCCGTGAGCGTTCATCCAATGCTGCGCGCGAAAGCCGACATTTCGGCTCGTGATCTCGACATGGTGGTATCTGAGATGAACCTCCGGGTCATGCACGTGCGCCGTTTCTTGGACGCCGTTGATTATGCCCCGACCACCGAACTTCCTTTATTGAGGGTGGATCAATACGAATCCCCCGAACGGATTGCGAGCGTCGTCAGGGCGCACTGGGGTATGCCTTCTGGACCGGTCAAAAACCTTATAGCGTTGGTCGAGCGCTCGGGTGTCATAGTCGGCACCTCTGATTTCAGCGGAGCGTCGATCAGCGGCATGACTTTCCGGGTGCCGGGGCAGCCGCCGCTGGTGTTGCTGAACAGAAACCATCCGGCTGATCGGATGCGGTTCACGCTTGCTCACGAACTCGGTCATCTCGTGATGCACCGCTTTCCGACGCCCGAGATGGAAAACGAAGCGAATGCTTTTGCGTCCGCCTTCCTATTGCCGGAGCGAGAGATGCGAGAAGCATTCGCCGGTCGTCGTATCACACTTGAGCTTCTCGCCGCACTCAAGCCCGAATGGCGTGTCGCGATGCAGTCGCTGCTCATGCGCGCGAAATCGCTCGGCTATCTCAGCGACAACCAGAACCGATACCTTTGGCAGCAAATCAGTTCACGAGGTTGGCGAACGAGGGAACCCGCCGAGTTGGACTTCCCGCACGAGCGACCAACTGTGCTCAGCGCGATCATCAAGGCTCACCTGTCCGACTTGGGATTCACGATGTCGGATATGACGCACCTCGTGCCGTTGCATGAACACGAGTTCGTGAAGATGTATGATCTTGCCGAGGATGCTCCCGCGAAGCCTCGGCTGCGATTGGTGATCTGACTGCCAGCAGAATAGGCCAGCTACGGTCAATCCTCGTTGTTCGACGTCGGGGACAACGCCCCGGGCATTGCGAGCGTGGCTCTGGAATGGCAGCTTCGGCGCTTTACGCCGCATGCGACGGCAAAATAATCAGGCTCGGGTATCGTCGGCAGAAATCTGCAATCTCGGTGGGCGAGCAGCCAAAACACGCAAGGGCCAACGCGAATGGTGATGGATATCCACGCTCATCGATCCGAGAGAAACGCAGTCGTTCTCGCAAAATGAGGGTTGTAGCCGACCGAGCAGTTCGATCGAAAAACTCGCGAATGTCGAGCCGGGCTGCTGGCAGCAGCAGTAGCAACTTTGTGATCCCGCCGCGCTGCCACTCGCGGTTCGCCTTGCCGATCCAACTCGCAAGATCGCCAAACGGTGGATTGACGTAAACAAGCAATCCGGACCATTCCGAAGCCAACCCGCAATCCGGCAGCGATACAGTGCGCGACGCGACCACCTTCGATTGCGGGTGCCAGCAGGGATCGAGGTCGATGGGGCCGAACACATCTTCGATTGCCGTCAGAAAGTCAGATGGCGTGAAGCGGCAATCAGCGTGAGCCATCTTCCGTCTGTCATAATCCCAGTATATTTTTGCGATTGGCTGTCGGGTCGAATGGGGCGCAAGGCAACGCAGCATGGTATTCAAACTTGCCAGCGTTCCATCACCTTGTTCGACGGCCTTGACCGTGCGAGCATCGATTTGGGCCAAAGAGGCGAGCTTTTCAGAACTCCATTTGCGTCTGTTTCTTGCGTTGACGACCTGATCGACAATCGTCGCCCCACGGGCCACATCGCGCATCCGAATGGGTATCGCAGACATCGCACGCAGCACCAAAGAGACACTGCCACTTCCGGCCTCAAGCCGAGCAATAGCTTCTCGGCTGCTCCCAATCTGATCTGCAAGTCGCTGCTGCGAAAGTCCTGCTTCTCGACGTGCGGCGGCGATCTCATCCCACAAGTTCATACGATCCTGTATCAGATTTTGCTGCCATGTCTCCAACCACAGCCGTCCCACTTGCTTCCCTGATCGACGATACCATCAGGACAACGTGGGCATCATTGAGCCCGTGGATTAGCCAGCGACCTGACAGTGGTGATTTGGAGCCGGTGGGGGGTGAGGCGGCACATCTACCGCAGGGTATTTCTGGCTATCGTTGTGCGGGCGGGATTTCGTTCTGATCGATTTTCAACGGCATTCGCCCTCCACGGTCGTGATTCCGCCGCCATTCCAATAACACCGCCGTTTTCGGGGCTCTGAAATGCGCAGAAAACTGTCGTTCGGGATGGTCGGAATCGGATGTTCGCAAACCAGTTGGAAAATGAACGACGTGAGCGGTCAATCCGCTGGACCGTAGAGAGCGATGACCGATTATCGCGAAGCGATAATAGTGCTTGTATCGCTTCGCGATAATCGCTACATGGGTGTCGCTTAGGATAGTGAGGTGTAAGCGTGCAAGTTTCTGTGAGGGATAAGCGGCTCAAGGCTCTCGATAAGATGCCGCCGCCAACATCGGTGCCGGGCATGCAACCCGGTGTCGTGGTCAAGATTCGGGTGATCATCTCCGTGCTTCGAGCCGCTGTTGATCTTCCCGCCGCTGGAAACGCCCATCCGGAGTGGCGTTTGCATCAATGGAGCGGCAAGAATGCCCATTGGTCGATCGATGTGTCCGGCTCCACACGGTTGCTGTTTGATTACGACAAAGAGGCCAAGGCCATCGGTCGAATGGTATACGATGATCCTCACTGAGGGTAATCGACAAACCTTAAATAAATACTGATATCACAGACTAAGCGTAGTGCATTAAAGCAGATATGAATATTTTAGAACCGCCAATGATATATTAAATAATCCACGCAAAATATTTTATCAATATATTCAAACTTATGCACATTAGCGAGGACAACTATGGCGATCGACACTAACCCCTATTGGGACGATCACGAAGAAATCATTGAGAATATTGCCGAGCATCCGGGAACCATTCTCAAGATGTATCTTTCTGAGCGTCATATGCCAGCGGCCAAGGTGGCCGATTATCTCGGCGTGGCTCGTCCGGGTTTTGCTAACATGCTCAATGCTAAGCGGGCCATTACTGCGCCTTTGGCGGTCAAGATTGAAGACGCTATTGGCTATCCGAGCGAGTTGCTCATGGCTCTTATGGCCAACCATGAGTTGGCTGTTGCGAAAGCGAGCGCGACTCATATCGAAAGGATGCCTGAACTGGCCTAACGACGATATTGAAACGAAAAGAGCGGCATCGTGCCGCTCTTTTTGCATGAGTCGCCCTGATCACGGTTGCGAACGCCTACTTCACAGTCTGCTTTTGAATGGAAACGGGTCCATCATGTAGCACGCCTCGCTGTGCCGATCGAGGTAGCCATAGCCGGTGCATGACGACAGCCCGCTCTCGTAGAAACGTGGATCGAGGCCCGCACACATCATCGTCCCGCGCTCTGCCTCAATCTGACGCGCGACATCATGCAGGGCCGCGAGCGGCGACCAGCGATCCTCACCGATCCACGCGCGCCCATCTGACATCGAGACCTTGAGGAAGATTGCGGCATACACGCGCTGCCGCCCCGTCTCAACGACGCCGACCTCATACCGAGCCCGCTGCTTACCGCTGAAATCGATCCGGCACTCACCAGAGCGGCGGCCATCATACTTTTTCCAAATCATCCCCTACTTAAACGCAGAGATTACCAAAAAAGAGTCCGAAAAGAATAACTTGACGCATTCCAGAAGTGTGAGAGATGGTCGGAATGACCAAACGCGTTTGCTTTTACACCCGGGTTTCGACCGACAGTCAGACCACTGAAAATCAGCATCGCGAGCTTGTCGCCGTCGCTGAGCGGAATGGTTGGGAGATTGTTGCCGAGTTCACGGATCAGGGAATATCGGGCGCGAAAAGTCGCGATCAGCGTCCCGGCTATGATGCCCTGATGAAAGCAGTAGCGCGTCGGGAGATCGATCTGGTCGCAACATGGGCCGTCGATCGACTGGGGCGCTCGCTGCAAAACCTCGTCTCGTTCCTCACCGAGATCAATGCGAAGAGCGTCGATCTTTACCTCCATCAGCAGGCGTTGGACACCAGCACGCCGAGCGGGCGGGCGATGTTCGGCATGCTTTCCGTGTTCGCCGACTTCGAGCGCGAGATGATCCGCAGTAGGATCATGGCTGGGCTGGCTCGATCGCAAAAGAAGCCCGGTCGTCCTGCCCTCGATATCGCCAAAGCCGACCGCATCCGGCGCGAACTAAGCCGGGGCACTTCCATCAATGCCACCGCCCGCATGCTCAAAGTCGGTGTCGCCACCGTCCATAGAATCAAGCACAAGATGGCAGCCTGAAATCATGACTGATCCGGATGAGGAAGCTGGGCGGCCCAAGCCAAGCAACGACAACAACGACTTCGACGCCTACGATCATAACTGTCCGTTGTGCAGGGGCGATTACTCGGAAGAATGGTTGGCCGAGATCGTCGCCGCCGCCGAAGGCCCCTGCATCACGATGACCGCCGACGAGTTTGCCGTGTGGCTCAGCAAGCTTTAGCCGGGGCAAATGTGATCCCGTTCCCCTAAGCCTTGAGGACGATGTTGCCGCACTCACTCGAACCGATGGACGACACCGCCGAGCCCCCCTTGCTGGTCATCACCGCCGCCGTCTGGTTGACGCTGGAAATCAACGGTGAGAAAGTGGTGATCGACATCAACCGGCTTGCGCGAGAGCCCTACTGGTCGCTCAATGTGCCGGTAATGCCCGATTGCGAAGTCAAGCTGGTCCGCAATGCGGACATCGAGGAAGACTTCGCCATGTTCAGCCTCACGATCCAACGGACGGTCAATGGCAGACAAGAAGGAAGTGGTCAGACGAATCCGGTGTAAACTGTTGGACCAAGGTTGGACCAGAAGGTTCGTTTGAGCCCGTTTCGTTCCGGTCGATTCCGTTCGAGATCACTCTAAATACTTGTGATTCATGGTTTTCGTAATGATGGGGTCAGGTGTTCGAATCACCTAAGCGGCACCATTTTTTCACAGACTTAGGCGTATTTTTGCCCAACTTGCCTGGCTGCCACTCGCTTGTAGGCATCAGATAGGCATCAGGCGCGCAGCGTTGGGGCACTCGTGTCATGTTCAGCGTATGCAAGATCCGTCACCGGGGCGGTTGACGCGACATACAATGGGGAAGTCGATGTCGACATCTCCCTGAAGCCGCTGCCGACCTATGAAGCTGGACGTCCGATGGGCATCATGTTTCGCCCTGAACTGCTAGCCTGAAGGCCGTACTTGGCTGTAGCGCGGATGTCAGGATTTGAGTTCCCCTGCTCAATGCAGCGAAATTGCCAATGCTGGCATTTACGGATTGCTCGTTGGGGCTTTAGATAGCCCCGCATAAGCTCTGGATTGGCAGAGTTGCTGTGCTCGGAGGGAGACGAGTCTGGGCAAGCGCGGCCTTTCGGAGCGTGACATCTGCACGAAGTTCATCACGCCTGCGCTGCGGAATGCGGGCTGGGACGAGATGCTCCAGATTCGCGAGGACGTCAGCTTCACCAAGGGGCGCATTATCGTGCGCGGCAAGCTGGTTACACGCGGTCAGGGCAAGCGTGCAGACTACATCCTCTATTTTAAGCACAACATCCCGATCGCGCTGATCGAGGCTAAGGACAACACGCATAGCGTTGGCGACGGGATGCAGCAGGCACTGAACTACGCCGAGCCGCTCAATATCCCCTTCGTGTTCTCATCCATTGGTGAGGGCTTCGTTTTTCATGACCGTATGCCAACAGCCGCATCCGCACCACGCTGACCACGGGTGCCAACGCAGCCCAGGCGGCGGAAAACCGTGACGGCTTGCTTGTCGGCGCCGGCATCGAACGCGCCATCCTGCCGCATCTCTCGGCACGCCTGGAATATCGCTACAGCGATTTCAGCAAAGGCGATGGTAAGTTCGATCGCCATCAAACCTTGCTTGGCATCGCCTACCGGTTCTGAAGTGTCGGACGGCTGGTGCGCTTCGTAGCACCGGTCGTCCGGCCCACGCCCCCAGATCTGGGCGGCAGCGCAGAGCAAACATTGTCTCGAACGAGTGGAATCGCCCTTGCTGCAGCCTGGGCACATGTAACTTGCAGGGGGCTTTGCAACTGCGAACACATGCAGTTGAGCTGCAGCGATGCGTTGCAGGGCTCCATGAGCCGGTCTGCCAAGCCCCGACGACGAGGCGGGCTAGTGGCAGCTTCACAGGGCGACTTCAACCAAGCCACCCGTCGGCAAACGGCACAGTTCCTGTCACGGCGCGAGACTGGTCGGACACCCTCTGAGTTTCGGCAATCGACCATGTGCAGAAGACCGGCTCAGGCGGCAGCCGCTGACCAGGTTCGGCTATTCCCATCTGAGACGGCGAACGTCAGGTCCTGGCAGAAGCTACCAATCTGTCGTTTAAAAGCGGACAGTCAGCAACGCATCCGATTGTCGCCGTCCAAGGCTTCGACCAGTTGCGCTAAATCCTGCCATCTTAGGATTGCAGTTCCGCATTCGCGAAGGTCCGGAACGGGATCTGCAATCCGGACGGCGTGGCCCAGGATAGCCGCCTCGGCGTAGGTGTTCTGATTGACGCAGACGCCGCGAACGAGTGGAATCAACTCTCCGCTATGGGCGCGCTGATTCGCGCGTTTGGCGTCGATCGTCTCTCAAAGCTAGTGGATCGCCATTGGCATGGCCCGCATCTCAGATGCGGCTCAATCTGAAACCCGCCGCTCAGAGGCCAGAATTTTCCCGCCAGTAAAATGCGGGAAAATTCTGACGGCTCGGTCGGGGATCTGACTCCTCCACAAATGCCGTCAGGCCAGCCCTGCTTCGGTCTATTGCGCCAGTGAGGCCGCTAAGACGTCACCGATAGGGCTCCAGGGCGATCAATTGCCCTCGCGCCTTTGGTCCGGCGGTGAACGCGCCGCCATCGGTCACAACATACAAGGTGTCGTGATCATCGAGGCCGCGGCCGAAGCTGGCATCGGTCGCGCCGATGATCCGCAGCCGCGCATCGGCAACGATCGTCCGGTGGCCATCGGGGGCGATCCGGACCAGCGTGTTGTAGGGGTGGGTTGTCACGAACAGCGATCCGTCCTTGCCGATTGCAAAGTCGTCGCCGGGAATGCCGTGTGCGAGCAGGGCCGGGGCGCCAAAATGGCCATCCTTCCCGAGCACGTATTTCAACACCTCGGTCGAATCCGAGACTGTGACGATCATGTCGCGCCCGGCAAAGTGCAGGCCGTTGGCACCTGGCGCCAGCGCAATAAACGGGCGCGCTGCAAGCCTTTGGTCGCGGAGCACCACTTCGGCGCGGCCAGTCGCGGGATCGATACGCCAGACCTGCGCGAGACTGCTGTCGGGGGTGTAGAGCTTGCCGTCCGGTCCAAAGTCGAGGCCATTGGGCCAAGCGCCTGTCGGCAGCGTTGTGATCCTGGTTGCTGCACCGTTTGGCGTGATGCGCCAGAGGCCCGGCTGCCGCCCGTTGCTCGTCATGTAGAGCGTGCCGTCGTCGGCAACCGCGATGACGCCGGCGGTCGCTCCGACCGGAGTCGTGAACAGCACGCGCTCCTTGCCATCGGGTCGGCGTGCGATGATCTCGCCATGCGCCGCGTGGAAATAGTCGCTCGCATTGAAATCAAGGCCGATACTGGCAGCAAGGTACAGCGTGCCGTCGGGGCCGGCGCTGACGCCTTCAAACCCGACGCCCTCGCCGTAGGTCTTGATCACGCGGGCTGGCACTGGCTGATAGGCGAGCGCATCGGCCTTGGGCAAGCTCATGACTTTCAGCCCGAGCGGCTGCAGGATGGCGATCCCCGTGGAGACCAGCACCAGCATGATCGAGAGGGCCCAGGTAGGCTTTCCACCGCGCCGTTTGCTGGCTGCGGCGAGTGCACCGGTCACGATCACCGATAGCAGAGCAGCGAAGAAGGCAATAATGGGGACGGTTGCCGCGATGATCATGCCGATCCCTGGCAGCGCAGTCAGCGCTGCCAACAGCATGCGCATGAACCGCGATGGCGGGAGTGGTCGCAGCAGCATGGCGGCGCGGGGCAAGCGCAGCGCGAGGCCAAGCGTCGTAACCAGAAAGACAGCGCCAACCAGCGCTTCGAGCAGGATGGTCAGATAGGTCATCATCGATACTCCGATAGGAAGCTAACAATTAAGGCTAGGGATTACGCACAAGCGGCAGCTTCATAGGAAGCTACCGTTTCAGTCAAAAAAAGGGGCAGGTCAGGTCAGTGCTTCGAGATTGACTTCGACGCGTTTGAGCGCGCGCATGAACTGGGCGCGCTCGTCTTCGGAAAAGCCCTTGAACATCTGTCCGACCAGCGCTTCGCCAGCCGAACAGAAATCATCCGAGGCGCACAAAGCCCGGGCCTGGGACGACATATGGATCGTTTTGGTTCGGGCATCCGCCCCATCCGACCGCCGTTCGACATGCCCTTCGCGTTCGAGCACGTCGATGATGTTGGTCAGCGTTGGGGACGCGATTGCCAGCCGTTGCTGCAACTCGCGATGCGGCAGCCCGTCATTGTGCATGAGCAATTGCAGTACATCGAATTGCGCGCTGGTGAGGTTGAACCGGCGCACAGTGTGATCCAGCGCATGCCGCAGCGCCAGATAGGCTTTCTTGAGTTCGAGGGTGGGATGTGACATGTAGGTAGGATGCTACTGAACTCGGCGACTGTCAATCCAAAAGTTGGTTACAGCTGTCATCACCGCGCGGTCCGTCGAAATCGCGCCTTGTCTATGAGACGACGTGCACGACGCCGCCGTCCACACGCACCTACCGATCAGGCCATGAGATCGCAGCGCGCACAAAGCGCACTACCGCATAAGCCGACAGCAGAGCGCAACAGGCCGGAAATTGGGCGTTGGCGGTTCCCGAAAACGGGCGCATTGTCTCGGCGGGAGGTGCCAGATCATGAGCATCCGTACGATGACGCGACCAGCCGCGATGCTTGGCTGCGCAGTCCTGATCGCCATGGCCCCGGCCCGGGCAGACGAGCTGTCTGAGCTCGACCAACTTTCCAGCGCAACCGACAAGGTTGATCAAGGCATGGTACTCGCGCGGGACCAGATCGGGCACGGCCAGCTGTTGGACGCTGCAGCGACACTGCAGCGGCTGATGATCGTGCATCCCGAAGCGCTGCCGGCGCAACTGCTCCATGCCAGCCTGCTCTGCCGCCTCGATGATCGGACCGGGGCCGCCGTGGAATTCGAAGCGCTGCGCCGCAAGGATTTCAAGGATCAGGACTGGAACGAGGCCATGGCACCCTGCTCGGGCACACCCGGTGGAGCGTGACGCCAAGGCTCAAGGCCGATCGAGGCCCATAGGGGTACTATGCATTGTGCTGACGGCGTTCGCCGCGCCTTTCGCGCCTTTCGCTCGGGGCGCTGATGGGGGACAGATTGTCGGGATAGCCTCGGCCATCCTCAATGAGGTTTCGATCACTCCGGCAGGTCTCCCGAAGGCCCATCGCGCGGTGCCGCGCGAACGGGTGGCGCTGGCGGACACTGTCCAGACCGGCAAGAGGAGCCAGCTTCAGGTCCTTCTGCTCGACAAATCGGTATTCACGGTCGGAGCGAACGCCCGGTTGACGATCGACCGCTATGTTTATGCACCCGCTACTGGCCGCTCTTTTACAGCCTCGATGGCCAAGGGAGCGTTCCGCTTCATGTCGGGCAAGCCCGACCGAGTGAGCGACGCCTCGCTCCGCACGCCGATTGCCACGATCGGCATCCGAGGCACGGTGGTCGACGCGGTTATCGGCGCTGATGCCGTGGCTATCGCAAAACAGGAGGGTGGGATCGATCGCTCGACCAAAAGCGATGCCGACACCGCCTCGCTGGTCGTGCTGCGCGGGCCGGGCCCGCTGACCCAGGGCGGCGTGGTGCCCGGCGCGATTTCGGTCACGGCCGGGCCCGGAACCGTCATGCTCGATCGCCCGATGCTGGCAGCCTATGTGCCGGCCCCCGGCGCGGCCCCCATCGGGCCGTTCATGATTTCGCGGCAAGGTCTGGCACGGATCAATGCGCTGATCTTCCCGTCGCTGGCCGCGATGCGCGCCGAGAGAGATAAGCCCAAGGCGCCCAAATTCCGGTTCAGTATCGGCTTGCCGGTACCCGGATTTGGCGGCGGCGGTAACGGGAATGGTCAAACAGATACACCGCCGCATCGCGGAAACGGCCCGTAAGATCGCTCGTCCAGGGTCAGGCTATTTCTCCAAGGCCTGATAGACCCCGTCCCAATCGTGCGGGAGCGAGGCATGGCGCAGCTCTGCAATGCGCCCGCGATAGCGCGCATACAGACGTTGCAAGCCAAATTCAGCGCAGAGCGGCTCGATCGCATCCAGCGCGCGGCCGGCAGTTGTCCAATCTTGCTTACGGTAGCTGGCCAGCATCGCGGAATGCAGGGCGAAAAAGTGGGTGAACTGGTCTGTGCAGGCCATCGCTTCATCGCCAAGCAGCACGAACAGCGTTTCTGGCATATCGCGCCCGACCACCCGCACCCGGTCGAGCTCCAGCGTGGCGAAACCCGGCAACCGGGCCGCAAGCGAGCTGCCGATGGCAATCGGCACACCGTAGAATTTGGTGAGACCTTCGATCCGCGAGGCAAGGTTCACGGTGTCGCCGATAAGCGAATATGACAAGCGCTGCGCCGAGCCCATGTTGCCGACGCAGCACAGGCCGGTGTTGAGGCCGATGCCGATTTTCACGTCGCCGGGCCAGGGGGCACTGGCCTGGGCCTGCTTTTCAAGGTTGAGAGCAGCGAGCCGCGCGACCATGGCCAGTGCGCTGCGGGCGGCGTTCTCGTGCTGGTCGGCATCGTCGAGCGGAGCGTTCCAGAAGGCGAGGATCGCATCGCCGATGAACTTGTCGATCGTGGCCTTCCGCGCGAGCAAAATGTCGCACATCGGGGTGAGGAAAGCGATCAGGAAGGCAATGATGGCTTTGGGGCCCATGCTTTCCGATATGCGCGAAAAGCCGCGGATGTCGCAGAACAGCACGGTCATTTCGCGCTCTTCTCCGCCCAGTTCCAGCCGCCCGGGATCCGCCGCTATGCGCTTCACCAGCTCGGGCGAAAGATAGCGGTCAAAGGCGTTGTGGATATAGGATCGGCGCCGCTCCTCGCGGTAGAAGATCAGCCCGGTCTCAGTCACATAGGCGAGTGTGAGCGCGAGCACCGGATAAGTCGGATCGAGCAGATAGTGGCGCGCCGTAAACGCGTACCAACTGCCCCAGACCATCGCCGCAACCAGCGCCGCACCCAGCGCTGCGCCCCGGATCGCGCCGAGGCGGGGCAAGAGGAGAACCATGAGGGTGCCGAGCACGAGGAGCAGCGTGCGCTCCAGCCCGGTTGCCCAATCGGGTCGGACAAGAAACCGGCCCAGAATGATCTGCTCAGCCGCGTTCGCATGCACGGTAACGCCAAGCTCATGGTCACGCAGCGGCGTCGAGACCAGATCACGCAGCCCGATGGCACCCGTGCCGACAAAGACAATCTGCCCGGCAAAGGCCTCTTCGAGCTCCTTTGCGCTCATCGCACCAGAAAGGACCTTCCACGCGGGGATCGCCCGTTGCGGATGCGGCGCGGTGTAGTGCAGCCAAAGCGCACCGGATGCGGTTGTGGGCACTTCGAACTGGCCGACTTTGATCGAAACCACTTGCCCGGGCATGCTGCGGGTTTCGCCGCTGGCATCGCTGGTTTTCACGGTGATTGATCCCGCGCCCTGTGCCAGCCGAACCGCATCAAGGGCGAGCGAAGGCAGGAGCTGGCCGTTCTGCTCCGCGATCAGCGGGGCGCTACGGACAATACTGTCCTGATCCCCGGAAATGCTAATGAAACCACTGCCCGCTGCAGCATCCCGCAACTGACCGATCGACTGAATGGCGCTGCCATAGTGCGTGATGGACTGCTCGGGAGCAGAGCCGGCTACGGCAAATCCGACTTTGGGGATGACGGTGTCCCTGCCCCGTTCGCGCATCAGGAAGTAGCCCGCTACGACCGGTGCCTGCCGGAAGGCACGGGCGAGGACCGCGTCGTTGTCTGGAAGCTTGCGGAGCGCGGTGATGGCCGGGCCGAACTCGCCCGCGCGGATCATGTGTTCGGCTATACGCGGCGGGGACGTGCGGTCGGCTTCGGAAAAGACGATATCATACGCGATGACAGCTGCACCGCTCGCCGCGAGTCGATCGGTCAGGCGAGCGATATCGGTGCGCGGCCATGGCCATTGGCCCAGCCGGCGAATGCTCTCGTCGTCGATATCGACGATGCGCACCGGGGCTTCTTCATAGGGCCTGGGGGCGGCGCGCTGATACCCGTCAAACAGGAGCAGCCCGATCCGGTCGAGCGCTGGCAGATGGGCAAACTGCAGAAACGCGCCAAAGACGACTACGGCTAAGCCCGCAAGAACCGGTCCGCCATTGGAGAGCAGCCATCGCATCCACGCCCTCGCCACGACGGGAACAGCCTTTCGATGAACCGGGAAATCCGAGTGCGAACTTATGGACTGCGCTTGCGGGCTAAAATTGGCAAGTGAGCGAGCTGCCATCGCGCTAGAAAAAATGCGCAATCTAACTGGTTGCGAGCAACGATCACAATTCGAAGCCGAATTGCTGGCCGAGAAGCAAAAAGCCGGCCCAAGAGGACGCCGTGAGTTGCTGAATGAACGGCCGCTACCGGTGTGAGAGCACAAGTTCAGGGATGATCGCACTCTGGCCAGTAGCTGACCGGCCCGCAAGCTGCTCAGGAAGGGCCGCTTTTCATGACTAGATTCTGGAAGCCGCCTTTCCGGAGCCTGCCCAATTGCAGTCGCTTTGCGAGGTTGGTCCGACAACCGCTAGGTGTAGGGTATCGACCCGGAGCCAGTCGTTCCCTCACGCTAAGATGTACGTCCGTGTCTGGAAAGAGCTGCCATGAGGTTCGTTCCAATGGCATCGATCCGGGCTCGAGCATTGAGGCAGAAATGACTGCTTCTGACCCGATGGCGAACAATTTTCCCGTACCTCGGGGAATAAAGGCCTTTCATCGCCAGTCTCTCCTTTGAAAACCCTTGAAGGAGATTGCACGTGGTGACCGATAACTCGCTGCTGGGAAGACGCCAGGCCCTGAAATGTCTGGGTTGGTCCGGGACCGGCGCGCTCTACGCGCTGAGCGGCGGGATCGCCGCATCGCTGACGCTCGATCAAGCCATTGCCGCAGTGCCCTTGGGGAAGGCGCCCGGCGCGGCGCCCGCGCCCTTCACGTTCCTGCAGATCAGCGATACCCACATCGGCTTTGCCAAGGCTGCCAATCCCGATCCTGTGGCAACGCTGCGTGAAACCGTGGCGAAGATCCGGGCGCTGCCCGTCCAGCCTGATTTCGTGGTGCACACAGGCGACATCAGCCACCTCGCGAAGCCCGACCAGTTCGATCTCGCGCAGCAGGTGCTGGGAGAGATCGGGCTGCCGATCCATTTCGTGCCGGGCGAACACGATCTGGTCGATGGCAACGATCCACGGCCCTACATCGCGCGTTTTGCGCCGGAGGCACAAGGCAACGGCTGGTACAGCTTCGATGTCAAAGGCGTGCATTTCGTCGCTCTGGTGAACGTGGTCCAGCTCGGCAGTAAGGGCATGGGTACTCTGGGCGCGGACCAGCTCGCGTGGCTCAAGGCGGACCTTGCAGGTCTCTCATCCTCAACCCCCATTGTTGTGCTCTCGCACTTTCCGCTGTGGGCGCTTTATCCCGATTGGGGGTGGGGCACCGAGGATGCGGCAATCGCTCTCGGAATGCTCGGGCGCTTCGGTTCGGTCACCGCGCTCAATGGCCATGTGCATCAGGTCCAGCGCAAGCTCGAAGGACACATGAGCTTTCACGCCGCCCGCTCGACTGCCTATCCGCAGCCTGCGCCCGGTGTCGGACCCGGGCCGGGGCCGCTGGTCGTCGCGCCAGAACAATTGCGCTCGCAGATCGGCGTTTCCACGCTGCGCTTTGCCGCGAGCGACACCCCCATCGCCATTCTCGATGCCGCGCTGGCCTGACCCGGAACCGCGATCATGTTTATGCAACGCTGTGCGCCAAGGCCGCATTCCCTGCTTCTTGTCACCGCACTTGCAGTGCTGGCAGGCAGCGCTTCGGCCGGAGCCGGACCTGCCCGCCCTGCGCGCCACCAAGCCATGCTGGGCGGGAAGCCGGCCGCCGCAGTTCCGGGCGACAATGCTGCCAACGGGGCACGGCTCTATCAGTCCTGCATGGGCTGCCACTCGCTCGGCGAAAACGATGTCGGCCCGCGCCATCGCGGTGTGGTCGGGAGGGCGGCAGGGTCCGTGCCCGACTACGCCTATTCCGCGGCGCTGCGGAAGTCCGGTCTGGTGTGGACGCCCGCCAATCTCGACAAATGGCTGACCAACCCGCAAAAACTGGTGCCCGGCACGAAAATGTACTTCTCGGTCGTCAAGCCGCAGGATCGGGCAGATATCATTGCCTATCTCGCGCAGCAGAAGTGAGCACAAGGTAGAGCGATGACCCGCTGGCGACGATCCCCCTTACTAACGCTGACTTTCAGCCGCGACCGGCCGCGCGATGCGGGGCACGGTCAGGCGGCCCGGTTCGCGTCGCTGATCTTGCCCCATCTCGACAGCGCGTGGCGCTATGCCCGGTTTCTGTGCCGCGATGATGGTGCCGCTGAAGACATCGTTCAGGATGCGTTCGAGCGCGCGCTCAAGGCAATCGATCAGTGCCGCGGCGATCCCCGGGCGTGGCTTTTCGCCATTCTGCGCAATTGCCATCATGACTGGGCGCGGGCGCACGCGCGGGTGACATCGACCGGCTCGGATGACGAACTGGCCGAACTCGCAGCACCAGATGATCAGCACAAGCTCGCGGAGATGGCCGATCTGAGGCAGATGATCGAAGCCCTTCCGGAGCCGTTTCGCGAAGCCCTGGTGCTGCGCGAGCTCGAGGAACTGCCTTATCGCGACATCGCCGCAGTGACCGGGGCGCCGATCGGCACGGTCATGTCGCGGCTGGCGCGCGCACGGCAGATGCTCAGCGTGCTGCTGCGCGATGGGGATACGCCCGACAGAAAGCGAGGAGAGGCATGACACAGCCTTGCCAGGACCGTGAGCTTGCCCTGCAGGCGATGCTCGATGATGAACTCGACCCGCTGGCCACCGCCGCGCTCGAAGACCACCTGAGAGGCTGCGCGGGATGCCGCAAGGCCTATGCCAAATCCCAGCAATTGCGCCTCGCCCTGCGCGGATCGGGGCTGCACAGCACTGCGCCAGCCCACTTGCGTGCACGGATCGAGGCACTGGCGGGTGAAGCGGCATCGCCTGCACGGCAGCGGCCGCGCCCCGGTGTCAGGCCGTGGCTGGGCGGAGGTGCGGTCGGTGCGCTTGCGGCGAGTCTTGCGCTTTTGCTGGCGGTGCCCACGGCAACCGCGCCGATCCTTGCCGACGAAGTGATCAGCAGCCAGATCCGCTCGCTCCAGAGCGGCCATCTGGTCGATGTTGCGACATCGGACCGGCACACGGTCAAGCCGTGGTTCAATGGCCGGATCGATTTCTCGCCGCCGGTCGTGGATCTCGCCCCGCAAGGGTTTCCGCTGGTCGGGGGCAGGCTCGATGTCCTCGAAGGCCGGACCGTCGCCACGCTGGTGTTCAAGCGGCGGCTCCACACCATCAATCTCTTCATCCGGCCCCAACCGGCCGGTGCACGTGATGCGGCGATCGCCCGGCAGGGTTACGCGATCGAGAAGTGGAGTGCGGGGGGGCTCGAATACTGGGCCGTGTCCGACATTCCCGCCAGCGAGCTCAGTAACTTTCATCGCATCTTTGCCGAAGAGTCGAGGAAATGACGATCTCGATCCGGCCGACCGTGCCTGCCGATGCCCCGCTGCTTCCCGCCATCGAGCAATCGGCGGGTGAGCTCTTTCGCACCGTTCCCGAACTTGCCTGGATCGCCGATGGTGACAATATCCCGCCGCAGCGCCATCTCGAACTGATCGCAGGCGGCGCCTGCTGGGTCGCGCAAACGCAGGGCGGATCGTTGGCCGGCTTTCTTGCGGCAGAGCAGGCGGGCGACGTGCTGCACATCTGGGAACTGGCGGTCCTGCAGGACCAGCAGCGCAAGGGCATCGGACGAGCGCTAATGGCCGAGGCCATTGCATTCGCACGCGAACAAGATCTGCGGGCCCTCACGCTCTCCACTTTCCGCGGTGTGGCGTGGAATGAGCCGATGTATCTGCGCCTTGGCTTCACGGTGCTCTCGCCCGAGGATTGCGACGAGCGTCTGCTCGGCGTTCTGCGGAACGAGATTGCTGCGGGATTGCCCGGTGAACGGCGCTGCGCGATGCGGATGCATCTCGCGCTCACGGCGGCAGCGTGATCACCGTCCGCCGCGCTGGTCCCGCTGACGGCGCCAGTGTCGTCGAGATCTGGCGCGCAGCGGTCGATGCAACTCATGATTTCCTTTCCGCGGCCGACCGCAATGCAATCGACGAGGAGGTACAACGCTGGCTGCCCGACCCGCCTCTGTGGCTTGCGGTGGACGAGCGCGGCACGCCGGTCGCCTTCATGCAGATCGTCGATGCGGCGATGGAGGCCCTGTTCGTGCATCCCGCGCATCACGGACTTGGCATCGGCCGGGCGCTGGTGAACCTTGCGCTCGCGCTTTCGCCTGGTGCGGACCTGACGACCACCGTGAACGAACAGAACATCCAGGCCGTCGGCTTCTATGAGCGGCTCGGGTTTCGGCAAACCGGGCGATCTGAACTGGACGAACAGGGGCGCAACTATCCTGTGCTCTTTCTCCGTCTTTGCGCAGAGGGCCGGTCGCATCTCGAAACGCCGCCAAGGGCTGAACATGATCTTGCCCTGGCGGACATCGATGTGATCGAGGATCGCCTATACGCGCACAACCTGAGGATGACCGGGCAGGACGATGCGCGCGGCCTCGCCTATGTCATCCGTGACAGCGACCACCGCTTGCTCGCTGCCTGCGCCGGCTATAGCTGGGCGGGAAGCGCGGAACTGAAGCAGTTGTGGGTCGACGAGCACCTGCGCGGGCGGGGGCTTGGCCGCAAGCTGCTGGCCGCGTTCACGGACGAAGCGAAGCGTCGCGGCGTGGGGCAGGTCTTTGTCGCGAGTTACAGCTTTCAGGCGCCGGAATTCTATGAGCGCGCCGGCTTCGAGCGGGTGGCCGAGATCGCGGACTGGCCTCCCGGCCACGCCAATATCCTGCTGCGCAAGGCGCTCTTGCCATAAGACACCGCGCAGAGCGTCGCGCGGAGTGAAACGCGCTAATTCGCCAACTAGCTGAAACCTCTGGTGAAGTTCGCACGAAAAAGGGTGCGACCCCCTTATTGGCCGGAACCTTGCCCATGATATTCCCCTCCCTCGCGCGGCGCGGCGCGCTGCTTTCCATCCTCGATGTAACGGCGCTAGGCAGCGGCGCAGCTGCACAAGGGATGAGCGCAGCGGCAGGCAGACGTCCGCCCGTCAAGGCGCTGGCCTTCGACGGTTTCACCTTGCTTGATCCTCGCCCGGTCAGCGCTGCCGTGGTTACGCTCCTGCCGGAAAAAGGTGCGCAATTGGCGACCGCCTGGGCCAACAAGCTGTTCGCTTTGTCGTGGTTGGAAACCTCGGCCGGGCGCTATAGCGGCTTTGCAGCGGTCGCAGAC
The DNA here is from genome assembly GCF_965228995.1 of Novosphingobium sp. Classification (GTDB taxonomy): domain Bacteria; phylum Pseudomonadota; class Alphaproteobacteria; order Sphingomonadales; family Sphingomonadaceae; genus Novosphingobium. Next base: position 1,257,228 of record NZ_OZ245852.1, read on the forward strand.
GCGGCGCTGGACTTCAGTGCGCAGGCCATGGGCATCGATCTGTCACCGCCGCAAAGGCAGGCACTTGTCGCGGTCTATGGCAGGCTTCCGGTCTGGCCGGACACGGCAGGGACGCTAGAGGCGCTGCACAAGGCCGGCGTGCGCCTTGCCTTCCTGTCGAACCTTGGCGCTGACATGCTTCAGACCAACATGCGCGCAAACGGGCTTGACCGGTGGATGGACGCACCACTGAGCACGGATCAGGTCCGTGCATTCAAGCCCTCGCCGCGGGCCTATGCCATGGCGGAAGGGCATTTCGGGCTACCGCGCGACGAAATCGGGTTTGTCGCCTTCGGCGGCTGGGATGCGCTGGGCGCCAAGTGGTATGGTTACCGCACCGCATGGATCAACCGTCTGGGCGTGACCGGGGAGACACTGACGCCCCGCCCGGATGCGACTGCGCGCGATCTTTCTGCGATTGCGGCCCTGCGTCAGCTCTAGCGCAAAGCCGCCGGGCGCCGACCAGGACAAGTGTTTGCATCTAGCGGGGCAGGGCGCCGAGCGATGCCCTGAGCCGCGGTGCTGCAACATCAAGGAAAGCGCGTCGTTTGGGCGGCACGAGCAGCGGCCCGGTATGGGCGAGGCGGCCCGGGATCGGGCCGCCGATAAACGGCTTCAGTATCTCCGCGAGCTGCCCGTCGCGCAGCGCTTCGGCGGCCGGATACGATGCCATCCGGGCAATCCGAAGCGAAGCAGCCGGCATCGACCCGTGCATGGCGGTAACGGCGCGCAGTGAGGTCATTCCTGGCTGCGGCGCGAATAGGCTGAGCGGTTCGTTTCGGCCTCGCCGCTATATCCCTTCAAGATCGGGGAATTGGAAGGGCCAGTGCCCCTGAAGGGGGCGGGCGGAATGATGGAGAGCAATTCGGCAACGATCGCAGTCCGCACCCGGGCACTCCATCTTCAACGTGTGATCTGTGTCGACAGACCCTGGCGTGGCCGGCGTGCGCGCGCGCATTGTGAACCCCGCGCGCGGATAGGACACGTCTTTGGCGGCAGGCGGGGGCTAGACGTAGCCGAGCGTACTGACGCGAAACTGACATTAAAATGCCCAAACCTGGCCTTGCTTCAAACGTGCAAAGTCTTGTTTTCGTTCGAATCGGCTGGAGCCGTTGCGGTAGGGCCTGTTTGGGGATTGCCGAAGGCAGGATCCCGACCTGCGGACAGGTCAATGGCTATTCGGGATAGAAACCAACCCGGAGGTTCTGATGCGCCGCTTGTTAGTAATCGTAACCTCGGGTCTCCTGCTCTTGCAGGCCGCTCCTGTTCAGGCATGGAACGCGCGGGGGCACATGACCGTCGCGGCCGTCGCCTGGTCGAAGATGTCAGCCAAATCGCGCGCGCGGGCGGCGGACCTCATCAAGCGCAATCCGCGCTTTGCGGCCTGGACGAAGGGTGTACCGGCGCGCCGGAAGGCACAGATCGCTTTTGTCAAAGCGGCCACCTGGCCGGATGAGATCCGCGGCATGGTCTGCGCGTCAGGACCCGATTGCTATCAGGATGACGGTTATACCCCCGCAGACGCCGGCAGCGGTCTCAATATCGGTTATGCGGATCACCGCCTGCGACGTTACTGGCATTTCAAGGATCTGCCCTTCTCGGCAGATGGAACACCGCTCAAGCCGCCGTTCGCCCCCAATGCGCAGACCCAGATCGAGGCTTTCAGCGCTTCGCTGGCGAGCCCGCAACTGACCGAAGACGCGAAGTCCTATAACCTGACCTGGCTGCTCCATCTCGTCGGCGACGTCCACCAGCCGCTCCATGCCACCGCCAGGTTCAGCCAGCAGTTTCCCGACGGTGACAAGGGCGGCAACGGAGAGGTTGTCTGCGAGCCGGCTCCTGCCCGGTGCCAGACCTCTGGCAAGTTTGCCGAGAAGCTCCATGGGCTCTGGGACAATGCCATCGGCACGAACAGCAGCCCGGCGGCAGCCATCGCAAAGGCCGCAAGGCTTGTTTCGGAAGCGGACCGGCGGCGAGGGTTCATGGCACAGGTCATGAGACGCACCAACCTCGATGCACCGCCCGCCGCCTGGATGGCGGAAAGCTTCCAGCTCGCCCGAAAGTATGTCTACGTCCCGCCGATCGGCGATGGGAAAGGTCCGCATTTTCCCGATGCGGCCTACAAGGTGAACATGGGATCAATCGCGTCGCAGCAGATCCTGATCGCGGGCGAACGCCTTGCCCGCCTGCTCGACCGTGCCTTTGCTCCCTGACCCTGCCGGTCAGGTGCTGCGCCGCAGAACAATGATCCTGTAATAGCCCAGCGGCCCCCGCTTGCAGGAGCAATCGAGACCGGCCGCTTGTGCGACCGCGGTCGCCTGGAGCGGCAAGTCTTCCCTCACGGTGACGTGGAACGCTCCGAGCCAGAGTCGCAGAATGCTGCGCACGGGGCGGGGTAACCCTTCGAGGTCTCCGAAATCGACGACATGCAGCGATCCCCCCGGCGCGAGCAGGCTTGCTGCGTGGGCGAGCGCGTCCTCCCAGCATGGTATCATCGAAAGCGCGTAGGAAATCGTAATGCGCTCGAAACGGGATCTGCCGAGCAGCTCCCCGGCATCAAATCCGCCTGCATCCCCCAGCGCCAGACGCGCGCCTGCGCCCAACCGCCGGCCGGCCTGCTCGAGCATCTCGCGCGAGATATCGATCCCGTACAGCCGGGTGCCCGGCCAGCGGCGCTCGATCAGCGCGAGGTTCCGCCCCGTGCCGCACCCGATTTCGAGCACGCTCATGCCCGGCGCGCAGGTCAGGCCGGCAATCATCGTGTCGCGGCCGAACAGATAGAATTTGCGGGTCAGGTCGTAGATGTGCTTCTGCCTGCGGTAGACCGCATCCATCAGCGCGCCATGCCCGGAGGGCCGCGCTGCTGCGCGGCTCATCGCCGCAGCTCGTAGAGATGCACGCCGCCATAGATCGAGGAGCGGTCGCGCCGGGTGTAGTCGCGGCTGAGTTCCTCATGATAGGTCCATTGCGCAAGCACCGCAGGCTCGACCCGGCCCGGCAGCAGGCTGGGCTCCGCGGCAGTGCGAAACAGGACCCGCGCGCCGGGGCGAGCCGTGCGGGTGATTTCGCGCCAGAGGTCGCACAGCTGCGCATTGGTCATCCAGTCCTGGGCATCGAGCAGGACGTAGCGATCGAGCGATTCGCCAGGCAGTGTCCGCAGGTGCTCGGTCAGGTTGGCGTGGCGCACCTCGATCCGGCCGACACGGCTGCGCACGGCATCCCAGTTGGCCTCCTGCAGATAGGGCGGCAGCGCCCGCGCCGGTGACTTGCCGTAGCTGCGCGAGAAGGCCTGCCAGGCAAAGTAGTTGTCATCGACGGAGAAGTCGCAGGCCAGCTTCTCGAGGCGACGGCGCAGCACTTCGGCCATGCGCTGGTCGCCCGCAAGGGCCTCGAACTGTGCGGGCGGAATGCCCAGACCAAACAGCGAGGCAGGCTGGTCGGTGAGCCAGCGCACGAACTTCTTGTCGAAAACCGGGGCAAGCTCGCGTTCGAAGATGGCCCGCTGCTCCTCGGTGCTCGTGGCGGCAAGGATCGCCTGGAGATCGATCCGATAGAGCTTTGCTGCAAAATGCGCGATGCCGATGAAACCGCCGAGCAGACCGCGCTTGTAGATACCCTTGCGAAAGCCGCCGATCCGCCGCCGGAACGTGAGGTCGCGGCCTTCCCAGTAGCGGCGCGTAGTCTCGTCGAGATGCGGGGCAACATGGTCGCGGTAGGCGGCGATGTTCGCTTGTTGATCAGCATCGGCGAAGAAGCGGCGAAATTCGGCGTAGCCGGGCAAGTGCTGCGCCGACGCAATCTTGAGCTTGCCGAGCGCGACATGCGCCGTGTTGAGATCGACCGCCGTGATCGCAGCCGGATCCCCAACGAGGTAGGACAGCACGTTGCACCCGCCGCTAGCGATCGCAATCATGCGGCTGTCCTGCCGTATTTGAAGCGCTTCCATGTCGATGTCCGGGTCTTCCCAGATCTGCGCGTAGACCAGTCCGCGGAATGCCAGCGCGAAGGCATGGTCGAGCAGCTTGTTGGCCACGCCCGTGCCCTTGCGCACGACCGAGCGGGTAAGCGGATGCGCGCGGCGTGCCGGGAGAGCCATGACATTTCCTTTTTGGCATATGCTTTTTTGATATGGACCTCCTGCCGTCAGCAAGTTTCAGATTTAAGGCAGCCGCGGTCAGCTGAAGATATTCAGGTCTGATTGCGCAGCGAGATCAGGCGGATAGGCGGGCGGCGCAGCCACTTTGCGTCGGATGCTGGATATATCCTGACTGCCCCTGATCCCGATGGGCCGGTGTGGCCCGTTGCGGTTCCGGAGCCGCGAAGTCGCTGCCAGCGAAGACCGAACTGCCAATATTACGCACTCGAACGAGCGTTGGCGGACAGCCAGCCGCGGTCCGCTGTGCGGTTAGCTAAATTGCCGAAATGATATGGGCATGAGATGAAGGTTGCCCTCGGCAACTGGAAGGATGGCGAATCAATGGCGAGGTTTCTCAAGACCATTGTTGGCAGTGGCGCCACCGTACTTGCCACAACCGCGGGACTGGCTGCGTTCACCGCATGGAACCGCAAGCGCGCCGAACAGCTGGTGCCGCCCGAAGGGCAATTCGCCGATGTGAAGGATGGCCGGTTGCACTACCGCGCCCTTGGTGAAGGAGCGCCGATCGTTCTGGTGCACGGACTTGGCGGGCAGTTGCGCAACTTCACGTATGCCTTGAGCGAGCTTCTCTCGCCGCACCATCGGCTGATCCTGGTCGACCGGCCGGGGTCGGGATATTCGACCTACCGAGGTGACGGCCCTTGCGGTCTTGCCGCGCAAGCGGCGATGATTGTCGAGCTGATTGACCAGCTTGGGCTGGACCGGCCGTTGGTGGTGGGCCATTCGCTTGGCGGTGCTGTGGCCCTGGCGATGGCGCTCGGCCATCCCGGCAAGATTGGCGGACTTGCACTGCTTGCGCCGCTCACCCAGCCCATCGAGGCCGTCCCGCAAGTTTTCAAGGCACTCGATCTGACTTCGCCGATTGCCCGCACAATCCTTGCATGGACGCTGGCGGCACCAGCAGGGCGCCTCGGAGCAGAGGCGGCGAATTCGCAAGTTTTCGGCCCCGAACCCGTCCCTGCCGATTTCGAAACGCGGGGCGGCGCGGCGCTGACCCTTCGTCCCGAAGCGTTCGTGGCGGCTTGCGAGGATGTCGAGGCGGCGCGCAAGGAGATGGCGGGCATTGCCGCACGATATGGCGAGCTGTCCATTCCGGTCGGGATCATGTTCGCAGCAGGCGATCTTCTGCTGGATCCCTCGGTACATGGCCAGCCGACCGTTGCCGCGATAAAGGGCGCTGAGCTCAAGATGATCGACGGCGGACACATGTTTCCGCTCACGCAACCTCAGGTCACTGCTGACTGGATCATGGAACGCGCCAACGCCTGACCTTGCGTCTCCGCAGAACCCAACGGGCAGTGCCGACGATCATTGGCACTTGTATGAATTAGCGGCCCGCTTCGATGGCCGCCCAAAGCGCTGTGAACGTTGGCACCTCTCGCGGGGATTGCGACGCACATGTTGCGGTCGAAAGCGGCGGCAGCCGACCAATTCACGCCGTTCCGCAGCGGGCACTGGAATGTCCGCTAGCGCCAAAACTTGTCGTTGGCATGTGCCAGGAGATCTGGGTAGCGGTGACAAAGCAGATGTCTGCCGCCCGAATTTTCAATCTCGAAAGCAGTTCTATGTTCAAGATCTTGCAGTGGGATCACCCATATCGGGCGCGCCGTGATTGCTGCATGGTCTCCACTGCGGTGGCTCTACCAGAAAATTTGCGCGGGATTTGGAGGCTTAGCCCCGATGCTGCATATCAGGCAGAAAATAGAGCCCTGCTGGAATGACCAGCAACAGGATGGCTAGCGCCGGAGAGACATAGGCCGCAGGAATCGCCAAAACGTTCGATGCAACCGCCATCGAATTCAGCCGGCGCCGGGCTGGAGCGACAATGAGGTTCCTGTCACTTGGGTTGCTTTGGCTGAGTGCCGTTCCGAGCAACCGATACGCGATCGCGGTAATGATGCTCATACCTGCATAGCACGCCAACGAAAACGGCGATGCATGGGAGGCGTTGAGGTACGAGGTCGCGAATGGCACCAACGATAGCCAGAACAACCAGTGAATGTTCAGCCACAGGCTGGTCTGGTTCACCTGGGGATTGGCATGGAGCAGGTGATGGTGGTTCACCCAGTAAATCGCCACGAATACGAAGCTGAGGGCATAGGCTCCGATCACCGGCCAGAGGCGCAGAAGATCGTGCGGATCACCCGATTCCGGCGCGTGTAATTCGAGGACCATGATCGTGACGATGATGGCGATCACACCGTCGCTAAAGGCCGACAGCCGCTCTGCCTTGAAAGTTTCGGGGTTAGCCATGTGGCACCGCGTGCTTAGCCTAAAGCCGGACTGAAAAGATCAGGGTGCCAAAGGTCTCGTTGCGCGCGCCTTGTTCCGATAGCCAGCGGCCGTGATCGAACCGCACTGCAGCTGCGCGGACTGTGACAAAGGGATTGGCGCGCCATGTCAGAGCCAGTTGCTGCAGCAGGCCGAGAGCACGCCGGCCCGAAGCATTCGGCCCGACGAGCGGCATCAGAGGGGCCGCATAGTACGCATCGCGCGATGAATATCGCCATAGCCGTTCGAAAGTATATTGGACGTCGATCGTGCGGGCCGGCGATACTTTCCCGACCAGCCCAACCTCGATCAGGTTCGCTGGCGCCTCGATCGCGGCCTCGGTGGAATAGGAGACGTTAGGGTAGAGCGCGTCGAAGGTATTGACGGTCCGGCCGTTTGGATCGCCGCCGCTAAGTACATCGGCGCGCAGCCCAAGATGCGGCATCCATGTGCGGTGGCCAAGGTAGCCTCCAACATCGATGTGGCCGGCAAAGGCGCGCACGGGTCGGCTCCCGACCTGACCGGTCTGCACAATAAGCGTCATGGTGCCGTCAAGCGTTTGGCTCGCACGGTGCAAACGCACGCCCAGCGTGTTGGTTCGCGCGCGCCCGTTCGTACGCAAAATGGCTACCGACGGCTTGATGCTGCGATACCAGAACACATCAGCACCGGTCGTTTTGCTGAATGTCAGACTGGCATGGACACCTTGCAGCGCCGCGCCGGTTGCTGCGCCATCGTCGAATGCACCCGGGCTGACGGCGACTGGCCGCACCGCGAACGCGTCCAGCCTGAGGCGGGGCTTTGCGTAACTGACGCGCACTCCGTCCCAGACCTGGCGTACGTTGGGTCCATCGCGCAAACCGATGAGTATCCCGTCGTCGAAGCTCATTTCAGCGCGGCCAACCCGCAAAGTCAATTGCCCGCCAGCAAGCGGGTGGGCAAGGTCGACAAAACCTTGGGTCAGATCGAAACGGTCAATGTCGGTCGGCGCCGCGGCGGCGCGCCGCCCCGTTTCCAGGTGGTTGCCGACTTGAACGAACACGCGCACGACATTGTTCAGATGCAGGTCACCGAATGCCAGCAGCCGGTGCAGGAGGTAGGCATCAGACGTTCTGCCGCGGGCTCCCAATCCGATGTTGTGGCTGAGTTCAGCACGTTCGCGCAAGTCTGCGCCAAACGAAACATACCCGGCACCGACCCGAATGTATTTCAGCTGTCCATAGATATCTTCGCGATCAGCATATGCCGCTACATCGTCATCGTACCGGAACGGTGACGTTTCGACCGGCGGCGCATCACCGGCATAAGCGACCGTTGCCTTGCCCGTGGCGAGCAAGGCCACAACTCCGAGCGCATACCTCATCCGGCACGTTCGACGAACGCCACCGTGAACACGGCGGGTTCGATCCGGTCCGCCAGCGCCGCAACCTCGTGCATGTGCGCCTGGGCTCGTGGATCTGCCCGCATGGCGTCCATGTCGGCAGCGCTGCGCCACTGGACATAGTTGATCACCCGGTCGCCAACCGCGCTCGCGTGAATGGCGACGCCCAGAAATCCGGGCATGTGCCGCGTCACGTTGGTCGTGAAATCGCGCAACGACGTGATCAGCGCGGCCTGTCGGGGTTGAGGGCAATGGAAGGTGTTGATGAAGGTGAAAACATCACCTTCTACCGAAATACGAAGCTCCATGGGCCTACGCTTCGCGCGGGGTGACGCCCCGCGGAACGCCGTCGAGCACGCCCATGTAGCCCTCGATCAGGTCGCTATTGGCCCGGTCCACGTCGGCTTGGGAATTGAACACGAACGATCCGGCAAACACCAGCGGGCGTCTGGCACGCTCGCCCCCCAGCAGCAGGACTTCGAACGCCGAGTCAGGCCGAGCTGAAAGTGCGATCGAATCGGTGGCTGCGAGCAGCAGGATGTCGGCCTTTGCCGCGTTCGCCTCCTCAACCAGTCCGGCGCCGCGCATGACGAAGATCCCGAGTTCCTGGCCGGGCGGCAACGGGATCTGCACAGACGCGCCCGGGACCAGGGTAAAATGTGCCAACGTGGAGGGCTGAGACAGTTGAACCGGGCCGGGTGACGGAAAGACGCCCGGCAGCGTGCCACTGATCAGGCGGGCAAAGTAACCGGGTGTCTCGACTTCGACGATCTCGTGCGACTGGACCGCCTGATAGCGCGGCGCTGTACGATCAAGCGCCTCAGGGTGCCGCGCCCAAAGCTGCACAGCCTCCATGACGGGTTCACCGTCGCCGCTCGGTATCTCCGCGTGCAGCATGCCGCGTCCAGATGTGATCCACTGTACTCCGCCGCTCGAGACCTCCCCGACATGGCCAAATGAATCGCGGTGCTTGTTGCTGCCCTGCAGCAGATAGGTGATCACTTCGATGCCGGCATGCGGATGCGCGCCGATCCCGTTGGCCGGCGGCGCCATCGGCCCCCCGTGATCCAGAAACACGAACGGCCCGATCGCGTCAATTCCGTTGAGCGGCAAGGCGCGGAGCACGGTCAGTTCCCGCCCGAGGGGAACGGCGTGACCGCTGGATCGTGCTGCGATTATGGTAGTTGCCATGGCTGACCTCCAATTTATGCGGAGGATAGCACCCGACCACCAAAGCAATAATCAGTCCGTTTGGAATTCACTGCGCCGTTTACGGGATATTATTGACGCCTGACAGGCGGCTAAGCTCCGGCCCGACGCGCTCATACACCATGTCGAGGAAGAGGCGGGTCTTGGCCGGCAGCAGTCTCGTCGAGGTCAACGCCACCGCCGGCGTGTCCTGGGTCCACCAGCCAGGAAGTACCCGGATCAGGCGGCCGGCGGTGATGTCGGGTCCGACCATTGGTTTGTGCAGCGTGGCAATCCCGTGACCGATGATCGCCAGTTGCCGCATGAAACCAAAGTTGTTGCAGCGAACGGCACCGTTCACCGGCACGACCTTCGATTGCGTACCGTCCGTCAAAGTCCAGACACCCGGGTCGAGCACGTTCTGGTTTGGAATCACGCTGTGCTGCACGAGATCGTCGGGGTGCCGGGGCACGCCTGCGCGCTTCAGGTAGGACGGCGCGGCAAACAGCGCCGTCCGGATTGTCCCGATCCGCCGCGAGATAAGTCCTGAATCGGGCATGGACCCGATCCGCAGCGCTAGGTCGAAATTCTGCGCGACCAGATCGACTCGATTCGGACTGAGATCGAATTCTATGGTTACGTCAGGATACTGCGCCACAAAGTCCACCGCCAGGTCGGTCAGAAATAACCGCGCAAAATCCGGGGTGGCCGACACGCGCAATAGCCCACGTGGCCGTTCCGCAAGATCGTGAAGCTGGTCGTGCGCAACGCGGGCTGCCTCCACAATGTCCCGGCATCGCGCGTAATAGGCTGCGCCCGCTTCGGTGAGTTCTACGGACCTGGTGGTGCGGTTGAACAGTCGGAGACCAACGGCGCTCTCCAGTTGCGCAATTCGGCGGGACAAGGTCGAACTCGGCACCCCGCTGGCTTCGGCCGCCTTGCGAAAGCTCTTCACTTTCGCGACCTCCACGAAGAGCGCCATCTCGCGCAAATAATCCATCGCAATTGTCCCGCACATGGAACGGTGAAATGCTACTCGCCCCGTTCATCCTGCCACAGAAGCGATGTACCACGCGAACACGCAGCGCGGTCAAGGGCCGCCGGAAATCGTTAGGTAAGATGAGCGAGCTGGATCGTCGAACGTTTGTCGGAGCGGCCGGGGCCTTGCTGGCCGCCACTCCGCTCGTCGCGTCGGCCACGGTTCGCAAGGCGATCAAGGCAAAGGATGTGGCGATGACGAACAAGGCATACACGACGGAAAACAGCATCGTCATGCTGGTCGACCACCAGGTCGGGACCGTGGGCTGGGTCAAAAGCATTCCCGCGGCCACGGTCGTCACCAGCTGCAGGGTACTGGCCAGGATGGCGATGGCCTATGACATGCCGCTGATCCTGACGACCACGGTCGAGCAGCAGGTTGGCCTGACAATCAAGGACCTGCAAGACATCGCACCTGCCGCCTTTGCGAAGCGCTACGCCCGGGGCGGCCAGCTCGACGCTTGGGACGATCCCAAGCTGCGTACCGGCGTCGCGGCACTCGGCCGAAAGAAGATCATCCTGGCAGGACTGACGACCGATATCTGCATGTACTGGGCAGCCACCAGCGCGCTCACCCTGGGTTACGAGGTTTTGATCGTTGCCGATGCTTGTGGGACTACTAGCGTCCAAGGCGATGAGATGACCTATGCCCGCCTGCGCAAGGCCGGCGCCGAGATCAGCGTAGTGAATCAGGTCGTGACCGAATTGGCCAACGATTTCAGCGTACCTCACGGAGCCAAGGCACAGCAGATCATGGCCGAGGAAATCATCTCCAAGCTGTGATTGAGTTGGCCGACCAATGTCTGTCGTTCTGCGGTTTCGATCGGTAGGCTTCGGATGCCCGGTGCTGGCCAGACCCGCCGTTCGCAGGATCGCAGCGCAATGGCGGCTAAGTCCGGTGGGTTCAACCGATCGATGCAACGCTCTGGGCGAACTTCTCAGCTGGCGTTTGGTACATCAAGGTTTTTCTCGGCCGCTCGTTGAGCTGCCTGGCAATGGCGCTGAGTTGGGCCTGGCTGAAGGTCGATAGATCGACGCCGTGAGGCAGGTATTGGCGCAGCAGGCGGTTGGTGTTCTCGTTGGTACCGCGCTACCACGGGCTGTGCGGATCGCAGAAGTAGACCTCCACTTCGGTTGCCAGGGTGAAGCGCCGGTGGTCCGCAAGTTCTTTGCCGCGGTCCCAAGTCAGCAACCGGCAGAGGTCTCCGGGCAGCTTGCGCGCCTGCCCGATCAGCGCCGAGACGACGGTCGCGGTCTGCTTGTTCGCGACCTTCGCCAGGATCACGTAGCGCGACTGCCGCTCGGCCAGTATCCTCGCCATCCGCTTGCGGGCGGACACGGCAGAGCAGAGCTGCCTTGAACTGAAGCACAGCTGCACCCGTTCCACATGCTGGAGGCCATCGGCCGTCTGAGCACTGCAGCTTAGAGGCCGAGACGAGACTTTTGGCCCTCGCCGCAATTGGCCGGGAACCTCGCCATCGCCCCTGCATTGCTCAGGCGGCGCTTCCCCTTGCGCCGCGCACAAGGAGAATGTTCATGTCCATTCTTGATAAGGCCATTGCGGCAATCACACCGCCTGAAAGCGAAGAAGATCGGCTCGCCGCGCGCGCCAAAGCCGAGAATATGGCAGAGCCGGGCGATTGGCTGTTCCAGATCCTGGAGCATCACCGCGAAATCGAAGCCCATTTCGCCGCGCTCAAGGGTGCAACGTCAGCCGATGATCGGCGTGCCGGGCAGGAAAAGCTGGCCGAGTTGCTCACCGCCCATTCGATTGCCGAAGAAGCGGCCATTTATCCCGCCATGGCGGCTCATGCGCAGGTCGGACATGCCGAACTTGCCTATCAGGAACAATCCGCTGCCAAAATGGAATTGGGCCTCCTCGAACGTCTCGATCCGATGAGCGAGGATTACAGCGACAAGCTTGAGCACATCGAAGGCGCGGTGGCGCACCACGTCTATTCCGAGGAAGGCACCTGGTTTATCGATCTTGCGCAGAGCGCCCCTGCGGACGAGCAGGAAATGATCAGCGAGCGCTACGGCCAGGAATATGATCGCTACATGAGCGGAGCGATCGACTGACAGCTATCGCGCTGACAACGGCGGCCGGCATTGCAACTGGGTGCCGGCCGCCGATCAAGTGCTCCGGAAGGTCGCGCAAATATCAATAACGCGCAGATTTCAATCGAGCGGGACTGTGGCGACATTGCCGGCATAGTCTTGCTTCGGATCATGCCCAAGCAAGACCTTGATGCTCGCGATCAGGCTCGATCCGTCCAGCCAGATTTCAGCCTCGTCGGCCTCCAGCCGCAGCAAGGCAAGCTTGGGATCATCCTTGCCTTCGTACCAGGCGGCAACGTGAGCGTTCCAGAGACGGTCTATCACCGCCGGGTCGCTGTCGAGAACCAAGGTTCCGCGCACAGCCGCGAAGAGATCATGACCTTTTGCCGTAAAGGTGGCGACCGCAACATTGCTCCTGCCGAGCAAACGCACCAGCTCGCTGTCTTTCGCTCCGAAAAACCATATCGGGCTGCGATTGTCCTCGAACTGCGCGGTCATCGGGCGGGCATGGCCGCCTTCGGCGCCATCAAGACCGACCATCATCGTGCGGTCGCTCGCGAGTGCGCTCCAGAATTTGGCTTTGAGTTCATCAGGTGTGGCCATGGGGATGCTCCAGTGTTGTTCTGAGGCCAAACGTGCCAAGTGACCCGGCGGTTCCGCGACGATCATGCCGGAACCAATCCATGCCTGGCCTGATCAGCAAGTGCAGCCGATGCCATCGGCTTGCGCGTCGATGGCATCGGCGATGCGAAGTCTGCAAGAGCGCGGGGCTAGCGCGGTTGCATGTCTGGCGCCGCCGTGGGATGCCGTGCGGACCATGGCAACGGCAGGAGCGGCGATGATCGAATTGCTGACCGCGCCCACCCCGAATGGGTGGAAGATTTCCATCATGCTCGAGGAATGCGCGCTGCCTTATGCGGTCCGGTGGATCAATCTGGGCAAGGGCGAGCAGTTTGCACCCGAATTTCTTGCGCTGAGCCCAAACAACCGGATTCCCGCGATCATCGATCATGCGCCAGCGGATGGCGGGGAGCCGGTGCCGGTGTTCGAGACGGGGGCGATCCTCGTTTATCTGGCGGAAAAGACGGGGCAGTTCCTCCCTGCCGATCTGCGCGGGCGCAAGGCGGTGCTGGAGTGGCTGTTCTGGCAGGTCGGCGGGCTCGGGCCGATGCTGGGGCAGCATGGGCATTTCCGGCTCTATGCACCCGAGCGGATTGCCTATGCGACCGAGCGGTACCGCGCGGAGGCGCTGCGGCTTTATGGTGTGCTCGATCGCCAGCTGGCGCAGCATGACCATGTTGCGGGCGAGGCCTATTCGATTGCGGATATGGCGTGTTTCCCGTGGATCCAGACGTGGAAGGCACAAGGCATTCCGCTGGAGGACTTCGCGGCGCTGAAAGCGTGGTACGACCGGTTGAAGGAGCGGCCCGGCCTAAGGCGCGGGATGGCCGTGGGGCGCGAGCGGATCAACCGGCGGCCGCAGGATGATGCTGAGGCGCGGCGGGTGCTGTTCGGGATCAAGGACGGGCCGGGGCAAGGGGATGTGGAATGAGCGTGGGTGTCGAGTTTTTCTATGATTTGTCCTCGCCGTGGACACGGCTGGCGTTTCACAACTTTCGCAGCGCCAGCGAGGGGCATGACGTGGCCGTCACGTGGCGGCCGTTTCTGGTCGGCGGCGTGTTCAATGCGGTGAACCAGAGCATTTATGAAAGCCGCGCCAATCCGGACAATCCCAAGTTCCGGCTGAGCTTTGTCTGGCTGAAGGAATGGGCGCGGCTGGCCGGGCTCAGGATGAATTTTCCTTCCGAATTCCATCCGGTGAAGTCGGTCAATGCGATGCGCCTTTGCTGCGCACTGGAGGAGCGACCTGAGGATTTGCTGCGTTTCAGCGAGGCAGCGTTCGAGGCCTATTTCGGCGACGCGCGCAATATCGATGATCTCGAAGTGCTGGAGGATATCGCCAACGCCTGCGGGCTCGATGGCGCGGCACTGCGGGCAGCTTCCGGCAGCGATGCGGTGAAGGCGCGGCTCAGGACAAACACCGAAGAGGCGATTGCGCGCGGGGCCTACGGCTCGCCGACGATCTTCGTGGACGGCGCCTTCATGTATTTCGGCAACGATCAGTTGCCGCTGGTGATGCAGCGCATCGCCATGCTGGAGGCAGAAGAGGGCTGAAGCGCCAGTTGCGCTGGATCAATGATCCGGCGTCCAAAACCATGGAGCCTTGATCTGTCCAGCGGGAGTGACAGATCATGCGCATTCTTCTCGTTCATCCGAATTACCATTCCGGCGGCGCGGAGATCGCGGGAAACTGGCCGCCTGCCTGGGCGGCCTATCTCGCGGGAGCCTTGCGCGGGGCGGGCTATGATGACGTCCACTTCATCGATGCGATGACCGACCATGTCGAAGATGCGGCGCTGGAAGCGCGCATCCGCGAGCTGAAGCCCGATGTTGTCGGCACCACCGCGATCACGCCGTCGATCTACAAGGCCGAAGAGACGCTGCGGATCGCCAAGAAGGTCTCACCCGCGATCATCACAATGCTGGGCGGGGTCCACGCGACTTTCATGTTCAAGCAGGTGCTGACCGAGGCGCCGTGGATCGATGTGATCGTGCGCGGGGAGGGCGAGGAGATCCTGCTCGATCTGGTGCGCGCGATCGACGACGGGCGCTTGCCTTTGGCGCGGCATGAGATCGAGGGGCTGGCATTCCTCGACGGGGCGGACATCATCGCCACCAAAGCCGCGCCCACGGTCAAGGACCTTGAAAAGATCAAGCCCGACTGGGGCATCCTGGAGTGGGGGAAGTATATCTACATCCCGCTGGGCAAGCGGGTCGCCATTCCCAACATGGCACGCGGGTGTCCGTTTACCTGCTCGTTCTGCTCGCAGTGGAAGTTCTGGCGCGATTACCGCATCCGCGATCCCAAGGCGGTGGTCGACGAGATCGAGACGTTGGTGAACGATCACGACGTGGGCTTCTTCATCCTTGCCGACGAGGAGCCGACGATCAACCGCAAGAAGTTCATCGCCTTCTGCGAGGAGCTGATCGCGCGAGGGCTGCCCGAGAAAATCCAGTGGGGCATCAATACCCGCGTCACCGATATCCTGCGCGATGAGGAATACCTCGCGCTCTACCGCAAGGCTGGGCTCGTCCATGTCTCGCTCGGCACCGAGGCGGCGGCGCAGCTGAAGCTCGATCTGTTCAACAAGGAAACCACGGTCGAGCAGAACAAGAAGGCGATCCGGCTGCTGCGCGAGGCGGACATTCTCGTCGAGGCGCAGTTCATCGTGGGGCTGGAGAACGAGACTGCGGAGACGCTGGAAGAGACCTACCGCATGGCGATGGACTGGAAGCCGGACCTCGCCAACTGGTCGATGTACACGCCCTGGCCATTTTCGAACCTGTTCGAGGAGCTGGGCGACAAGGTCGAGATCCACGATTTCGACAAGTACAATTTCGTCACGCCGATCATCAGGCCGGCGGCGATGGACCGGGGCGAGCTGCTCGATCGGGTGATGAACAATTATCGCCGGTTTTATATGCGCAAAGCGCTGTTCTCGTATCCGTGGCAAGGCACGGGATACCGGCGCAAGTACCTGCTGGGATGCCTCAAGGCGTTCCTCAAGGCCGGGTTCCAGCGCACGTTCTATGATCTCGGGCGGGTCAATTACTGGGGGCCGCAATCGAAGAAGAATGTGGACTTCAAGTTCGACCGGACGCGCACCAACCACCGCGCGGAGACAGGCGACTGGAAGGCCGCGGCAGAGACCAGCCGCAAGGCGGCGAAGCGCGGGGCGGTCGTCCATGAGGCAGCCGGCGCGATCAAGGCTTGCGGCGGTGGCACCGAGCAGCTGACCGACGAGGAAGCCGATGCCTTTGATCCGGTCCCCATGCGCGGTGATGCGCCGGGGCGGAGCGGGGCCCATATATGAGCGCCCCGGTGATGATCGCGGCGGGCAAGGTCGGCCCCAACGCGATCATCCAGCTGGCCGATGTGCTGGCCGACCGGCTGGGGCTGGAGGAGCGCGCGGCAGCGCTCAGGGCAGCGGGCCTTGCGCATTATCTCCTGCGCGATCCGGAGCGGATGACCGACGAGCGTGAGGCAGCGGCGCTTCACCGGGTGGTCCAGGCACGCCAACCCCATGATTGGGACGAGCTTTCGTGGGAAGCGGGGGAGCGCACGGCCGAATACCTTCTCGAGCACCGCATTCCGGAAGGTGCGCAGTGGGTGCTTCGCCGCCTGCCGCCTGCTTGGGGCGCGCGGCTGCTGCTGCGGGCGATCCGCGCGCATGCGTGGACCTTTGCCGGTTCGGGCGGATTCTCGGCGCGACTTGAGCCCGGCGCGGTGATCATTGCGATTGCCGCCAATCCGATCGCGATGCCCGGCTGCCCCTGGCACCGCGGCGTGTTTACGCGGCTCTTTGAGGAATTGGTGAGTCCGCGCGTGCTGGTGCGGCATGAACGCTGCTGCGCAGGGGGGGAGGAGGCGTGCACCTTCCACATTGGGTGGACCTAATCGCCAGTTGACCCACATTCCATAATTGCTACCAAGCAGTATAAACATAGCAATTGGTGGGAGAGCGGCGATGGTTACAGCCTCACAAGTCATGCTCACGGCAACCGAGCGCGTCACGCTGGGCGTTCCGGCGGCGGAAGCAGTCGCGCAGGAAGCGGCAGCGCGCGGCGCGAAACGCGTGTTCATTCTCGCCAGCAGCTACCTCAACCGCAAAACCGACGAGATCCGCCGCATCGAGGCCGCGCTGGGCGAACGCCATGCCGCGACGCATGATGGCATCCAGCCCCACGCTCCGCGCAGCGATGTGCTGGCAGCTGCCGTCAGCGCGCGCGAAGCGGGGGCCGATCTGGTCGTAACCGTGGGCGGGGGATCGGTGACCGACGCAGGCAAGATCCTGCTGATCTGCCTCAAGCACAACATCACCACCATCGACCAGTTCGATGACTACCGCGTGCGCGTGGACGATTCCGGCGCGATGGTGATTCCCGATTTCGCCGGGCCGGACGTGCGCGCCATCTGCGTGCCGACGACGCTTTCGGGCGGCGAGTTCAACCCGCTTTCGGGCGCGACGGATGAGGCGATCAAGCTCAAGCAGGCCTATACCCAGCGCGAGATGGTGCCGGTCTGCGTCGTGCTCGATCCGGCGATCACGGTGCACACGCCCGAATGGCTGTGGCTTTCCACGGGCGTGCGCGCGGTCGATCACGCGACCGAGACGCTGGCCTCGTTCCTTTCCAACGATTTCTGCGACGGCATTGCCGATAGCGCCCTGCGGCTGCTTGCCGAAGGGCTGCCGGCGGTGAAAGCGGATCCGGCCGATCTCGATGCGCGGCTGAAGTGCCAGATCGGCGCGTGGCAATCGATGATCCCGATTATCGGCGGCGTGCCGATGGGGGCCAGCCATGCCATCGGCCACGTGCTGGGCGGCACCTGCGATGTGCCGCATGGCCATACCTCCTGCGTCATGTCGCCTTATGTCCAGGCGTTCAACGCGCCGGTGAACGGCGAGCGGCAGAAGCGCATCAGCGCGTGCCTCGGCGATGCTTCGCGGCCTGCATCGGAACTGCTCGACAAGCTTATCCGCGGGCTCGGCATGCCGCGTAGTTTGCGCGAGGTGGGCGTCAGCGAGAACCAGCTCCAGCTCGTTTCGGAATACACGCTGGAGGACATCTGGGGCCGCACCAATCCGCGTACGATCAAGACCGCGGCGGACGTGATGGAAATCTTGCGGACCGCGATGGGCTGATGCACACCACTGCACTCGCCACGGACATCACGGATCTCATGGACAAGCCGAGGAAGAAACGCGCCGCCTCCCAGCTCAAGGATGAAATCACCGCCTACAAGCGGCGGCGCATTCTGGAGGAGGCGAGCCACTTCTTCTTCGCCAACGGCTATGAGGCGACGACGCTGGATTCGGTGGCCGAGCAGCTCAATGTGACGAAGCCCTTCATCTACTCGTACTACAAGAACAAGGGCGAGCTGCTTTACGAGATCTGCCAGACGGGCATCCAGCTTTCGCTTACCGCGCTGGAAGAGGCGCTGAGCGTGGAAGGCACGGCGAGCGAGCAGCTCAAGATCGTGGTCGAGCGGGTTGCGCGGATCATCATCGAGAACCAGCGCTACGTGACGGTGTATTTGCGCGAGGAAAAGAGCCTGCTTCCCGAGGATGCGCGGCGCATCCGCGATCTGAGGCATACCTTCGATACCAAGCTGGCGGCACTGCTGGAGAAGGGGCGCAAGACCGGCGAGTTCGATGTACCAGCCCCTTCGCGCACCGCGATCTGGGTCTCGGGCCTCCTGAGCTGGATAGCCCTGTGGTACCACGAAGGTGGGCGCTGGTCGGCCACCGAAGTGGTGATGGACGCGATCACCATGGTGCAGAAGATGGTCCAGCCGGCGGGAGCTTTGCATGGCTGAGGGAAAGGGTCATAGCGATCCGCGCGTGCTGGATCGGCGCCGCTGCGTGCTGCGCTATCTGATCGATGATTTCGCCGCCTCGCAGCCTGATGCGGTCTATGCCGTGTTCGAAGATGGCGGGCAGTGGACATATGCGGCCTTGCGCGATCTCGTCGTGCGCAAGGCGGCGGGGCTGCACAAGCTCGGCGTGAAGCGCGGCGATCATGTCGCGGTCTGGCTGCCCAACGGGCGCGAGGCGCTGATCGTGTTCTACGCGATCAATTACCTTGGCGGCGTGTTCGTGCCGTTCAACACGGCCTATCGCGGATCGATCCTCGAGCATGTGCTCGCCAATTCCGATGCCACCGTGCTCGTTGCCCATGGCGGGCTGCTCGACCGGCTGGACGTCGCGGATACGGCGGCGGTGACGACCATCGTGCAACTGGGCGAAGGCAGTGCTCCGACGCGTTTTGCCGTCCATGCCTTCGACGATGTGACTGGCGAGGAAAGCGATCTCGTCCCGCTCGACCGCCCGATCGAGCCGTGGGACACGCAGTCGATCATCTACACCTCGGGCACAACCGGGCCTTCAAAGGGCGTGCTCTCGTCCTACCTCCACCTCTACACCAACGCCGGGCCGGAAAGCTGGCACTTTGTCACGGGCGAGGACCGCTACCTCGTCAACATGCCGGTGTTCCACATCGGCGGCCTTGGCATTCCCTTCGTGATGCTCGCGCGCGGCGGTTCCATCGCGTTGATGGAGAACTTCTCCACCGACACCTTCTGGGATTTCGTGAAGCGCACCGGGTGCACCACGATCTTCCTGCTCGGTGTGATGGCGACGTTCCTGATCAAGCGGCCGCCCGGGCCGGAAGACCGGGATCACGGCGTGCGCAAGGCCTTCATGGTGCCGCTGACCGAAGCGGCAGGGCCATTCCACGAGCGCTTCGGGATCGACGTCTACACCATCTTCAACATGACCGAGATTTCCTCGCCCGTCGTCTCGGAGCCCAATCCGGTGAAGCTGGGCACGTGCGGCAAGGTCCGCCCGGGCGTCGATGTGCGGCTGGTGGATGCGAACGACTGCGAAGTGCCCGTGGGCACGGTGGGCGAGATGATTGTGCGCACGGATCGGCCCTGGGCGATGAACAGCGGCTACCACAAGAACCCGGAAGCGACCGCGCGTGCCTGGCGGAATGGCTGGTTCCACACCGGCGATGCGTTTCGCTGCGATGCGGAGGGGTATTTCTACTTTGTTGACCGGGTGAAGGACGCAATCCGCCGACGCGGGGAGAACATCTCCTCGTTTGAAGTCGAAAGCGACGTGACCGCGCACCCCGACGTGCGCGAGGCGGCGGTGATCGGCGTGCCGAGCGAATATTCGGAAGACGAGGTGATGGCCGTGATCGCCCCGGTGCCGGGTGCGAGCATCGACTTGCAAGAGCTCTCGGCATTCCTCGCCGCGCGGATGCCCTACTTCATGGTGCCGCGCTATATCCGCGTCATGCCCGAACTGCCCAAGACACCGACCGCCAAAGTGATGAAAGCCGAACTGCGCGCAGAGGGCATCACCCCCGATACGTGGGACCGCGAGAAGGCAGGCATGCGGCTGAAGAAAGAGCGGCTTTAGTCGGGCTTTCCGCGCAGACTCCACCGGCCCCCGCGTTACCGAATCCCCACACCGCTCACCCTGAGCTTGTCGAAGGGTGCTGGCGCCACCGTAGCGCCAGATGCTTCGACAAGATCAGTATGAGCGGGTTGGGGGAATTGTCAGGAAATCAGAAATTCACGCCGAACGTCACGCCATAAGTGCGCGGCGGGGCGACCGAGCCGACGCGGACGCTGCTGAACAGCGGCGCGGTGATGATGTTGTTGGTGATGACAAGCTTGTTGCCAAGGTTGCGGCCCCAGACGTCGATCGACCACTTGTCGTTCGCCGAAGTGAACTTGAGCCCGGCGTTGAGTAGCGCGTAGCCGGCCTGCGTCGCGTCGGCATTGTTGAACTCGGTGAAGTAGACGCGGTCCTGCCAATTCACTTCGGCGCGCGCGTTGAGCTTGCCGGCCGAGCCGATGGGGATATCGTAATCGGCGCCTGCGCGGAACGAGAATTCCGGCGCGTTCGAGAGGCGGTTGCCCGCAACGCTGATCTGCTTGAAGCCCTGCCGGTAATCGCCGGTGGTGAACTTGCGGTACTTGGCGTTGAGGTAGGTCCCGAACAGTTCGAGCGTCAGCCCCGGCAGCGGCTTGGCGCGCAGTTCGGCCTCGATCCCGTAGTTGCGCGCCGAAGCGGCGTTGACCGTGGTCACCACGCTGCTGGCATCGACGAAGCCGACCTGGAGATCGGTGTAGTCCATGTAGAACGCGGCGAGATTGGCCTGCAGCTTGCGGTCAGCCGTCGCGGTCTTGAGGCCGAGCTCGTAGCTCCAGACATATTCGGGGTTGATCACGTCGTTGCGTGAGCCGACGTTGATCACGCCCGATTTGAAGCCGCGCGTGACCGAGGCATAGACCAGCGTGCTGTCGTTTGCCTGATAGTTGAGCGTGACCGTGGGGGTGAAGGCGTTCCAGCTCTTGCCCTTGTCGGTGTTGACGCTGCCGAGGAAGTCGAATGTGCCGACGCCATTGCGCTTTTCATGGCTGAAGCGGCCACCGGCGGTCAGCTTGAGCTTGTCGGTGAGGGCGTAGGACGCTTGCGCGTAGAAGCCCAGCGCGTCGATGGTGACGGTGCCGTTCTGCAGGTAGTTCAGGCTGTCGAAGGCGTTGTTCGGCGTCCCCGGGGGAACCTGCCCGGCGATCTTCAGCAGCACGGCAAGGTTGGTGAGCGGCACGCGCACTTCGCCGTAGAGGCTTTCGTGGAAATAGTTCGCGCCGAGGAGCACATCGAGCTTCTCGCTCTTGTAATTGGCGACCACTTCCTCGCTGAACGTCTTGCTGTTCTCGATGTAGTTATTCTGCCCGAACATGTTGGCGTCCGAGGCGTCGAGATCGTCACGGTTGAAGCGCTTGAACTTGTGGTACGAGGTGATCGACTTCACATCCCAATCGCCCTTGCTCCAGTCGATCGTGCCGGTAAAGCTGTAGCCGCTGCGCTGGTTGAGCGGCTCCTGGTCCGACCAGATGTTGCGGATGTTCGCGGGGCGCCCAGCCGCAGCGGCGACCGTGAACAGCGATTTGCCGCCGAGGATCGAGCCGAGCAGGTTTTCCGGCGCTACCGTCGGGCCGAAGTAGTGGAAGGCGTAGTTGCTGTCGTTCTCGTGGAAATATTCGCCCGAGAGAGTGACTTCGATATCCTCCGAGGGCTTGGCGAGGATCGTGCCGCGGAAGGCATAGGCATCGCGGTTGTCGATGTCCTTGCCGGTGAACTCGTTCTTGCCGTATCCGTCGCGGCGATCATACTTGCCGGCCACGCGCACCATCAGCTTGTCGCCCGAGATCGGGCCGCTGACCGCGCCTTCGATGGCGGCCGCATTGTAGTTGCCGTAGCTGGCGCGCAGATAGCCATCGAGGTGATCGGTCGGGCGCTTGGTGATGAGGTTGATCGCGCCCGCGGTTGCGCCGCGCCCATAGAGCGTGCCCTGCGGCCCGCGCAGCACTTCGACGCGTTCGAGGTCGTAGAAGCCCGAAAGCTGGGCAGCGGGGCGGGAAATCTGCGCGCCGTCCTGCAGGAAGGCAACGCCGCCATCTGCGCCGAGGTCGATCGAGGTGAGGCCGATGCCGCGAATGAAGATGCGGTTCACGCCGAACTGATCGCCGACCGAAAGGTTGGGGATGGCGGTCGCGAGCGAGGCGACGTCCTTGACCCCGCCGACGCCGAGATCGGCGGCCGAGACGGCGGAGACCGAAGCAGCGACTTTCGAGAGCGATTCCGAACTGCGCGTCGCTGTCACGACGATATCGGCAAGGCCTTCGGCTGGCGGTGCAGCAGACTGCGCGGCTTCCTGCGCCATGGCGGGTGCGGCGCTCAGCGCGCTTCCCGCGAGCAGAACGGCCAGCGCGGTGCGGCGCAGATTCGAATCGACACGTGCGGCAAACTGGCTGCGAACCATCTTCTATCCCCTCATCCCCCGCAGTATTGAAACTGCGTACCTTTTTTATCTACTGGTGCGTAGATACCTGTTCCGCTAGGTAGATGGCAAGTGATAATCAGGGAGAGTGGCTTGACCACGCTGAAATTGGAAAGCCTCGCGCCGGCTGGTGACCCTGTCGATCTGTCCGCGCTCGCCGCCGATCCTGCTGCTTTGCGCGCCGCGCTGGCCGAAGCGGATGCCGCCACGCTGATGCTCGTGCTGGTGCAGCTCACCGGCGATCACGGCCTTCTGGAACGCACGCGGCCGCACATCACCGGGCCGATGAACTACCACGAGACGATGCCCGAGGACCTGCGCGCGGAAATCCGCGAGCGGCTGGCAGACACGCTGCTCGATTACGCGCGGACTGGCCGTCCCCTGCCGCCGCTGCCCGAAGGCGATTTCCTTCAGGACATGCTCTCGACCGCCGTCGGCGAATATGTCAGCGCAGACTATACCGCGATGATGCGCGAGGATCTCGAGGCGGCCCAGCCCGATCCGCGCGGGCTGATCTGGCGCGAGCGCCCGGAGCCTGCCGAGCTCGAAAGCTTCCCGGTGGTGATCATCGGCGCGGGGATGTCTGGCGTCTGCGCGGCGATCCGGCTGGGGCAGGCGGGCATTCCCTTTACGCTGATCGAGAAGAATGCCGCGGTCGGCGGCAGCTGGTACGAAAATTTCTACCCCGGCTGCGGGGTCGATACCCCCAACCACTTCTATTCCTACTCGTTCGAGCTCAACCACGAATGGTCGCACTTCTTCGCCAAGCGCGACGAGCTATGGACCTATTTCGAGCGCGCGACGGACAAGTACGGTATTCGCGAGCATATCCGCTTCGAAACCGAAGTCAGTGCCGCAACGTATGACGCCGCCACCGGCACCTGGGACGTGGCCACCCGCGATGCCTCGGGCGCGGTGTCGCACATCAAGGCGCGTGCGGTGATTTCGGCGGTGGGCGTGCTCAACCGGCCCAAGCTGCCGGATATCGCGGGGCGCGAGACGTTCGCCGGCACCGCGCTCCACACCGCGCAGTGGCAGGAGGGGCTCGACCTCAAAGGCAAGCGCGTGGTGATGATCGGCACTGGTGCTTCGGGCCAGCAAGTCGGCCCGACGATCGCGCCCGATGTGGCGAAACTCACGATCCTGCAGCGTTCGCCGCACTGGGTCGTGCCCAATCCCAATTACTTCGCCGAAGTGTCCGAGGGCATGAAGTGGGTGCTCGCCCACGTGCCCTTTTTCGCGCGGTGGTACCGGTTCCAGCTGTTCTGGGCCTTTGCGGATGGGCTGCACGCCTCGCTGCAAGTCGATCCGGCGTGGGATGATGGCGGCAAGTCGATCAACCAGGTCAATGCGCGCCACCGGCTGTTCATGGAGCGGTATCTCCGTTCCAAGCTTGCGGGCCGCGAAGATCTGATCGCCAAGTGCACGCCGAGCTATCCGCCCTATGGCAAGCGCATCCTTGTCGACAACAACTGGTACGACATGCTGCTCAGGCCCAATGTCGATCTGGTGACGGGCGGGATTGCCAAGATCGTGCCCGAAGGCGTGGTCATGGCCGATGGCACGCTGATCGAAGCCGACGTGATCATCTACGCGACCGGGTTCCAGGCCAGCAAGAT
Source organism: Novosphingobium sp. (assembly GCF_965228995.1). Lineage (GTDB taxonomy): Bacteria > Pseudomonadota > Alphaproteobacteria > Sphingomonadales > Sphingomonadaceae > Novosphingobium. The sequence continues at coordinate 1,281,460 of NZ_OZ245852.1, forward strand.
GCTCGCCCCCATGACGATCACCGGCGAGGACGGGCGCGATCTGCACCAGCTGTGGGGGCCGGACGACGCGACGGCCTATATCGGTACGATGGTCCCAGGCTTTCCCAATTTCTTCATGCTGATGGGCCCCAACACAGGCCTCGCGCATGGCGGCAATGTCATCTTCATCACCGAATGCCAGATGCGCCTGATCCTCACCGCGCTGCGCGAAGTGCTGGAGCAAGGGGCCAAGGCCATCGACGTGAAGCCCGCGGCACACGATGCCTATGTCGCCGATGTCGATGAACGGCATGCCCGGATGGTCTGGACGCACAAGGGCCTCACCAACTGGTATCGCAACGATGCGGGCCGGGTCTTTGCACTTTTGCCCTATCGGCTGGTCGATTATTGGAAGATGACCAAGACCTTCAAGCCAGAGGATTTTACCCTGACATGAGCCCGATTGCCCTCGAACTGTCCGACGGACGCACGATTGCCGGCCACTGCGATGCCCAGTTCACCGGGGTGCTGGCAGAGTTCCGCCGCAACTTCGAGGAGCGCAAGGAGCAGGGCGCCAGCGTTGCGATCACGCTCGGTGGGCGCACCGTGGTCGATCTGTGGGGCGGGCTCGCGCAGCCTGCAACCGGTGAGGCCTGGGGCCGCGACACGGTCTCGATCGTCTATTCCTGCACCAAGGCAGCGACGGCGCTGTGCCTCCACATGCTGGCCGATCAGGGCAAGGTTTCCTACGATACGCTCGTGGGAGACATCTGGCCGGAGTTTGCGACCCACGGCAAGGAAGCGACCACTGTAGGTATGATGCTGGCGCATACCTCGCCGGTTCCGCATGTCACCGATCCGATCCGGCCAGGCGGGCTTGCCGATTGGGACTATATGACCGCGCGCGTCGCAGCGGAGCCTGCGCACTGGGAGCCGGGTACGCGGCAGGGCTATCACGGTGTGACGTATGCCTGGACGGTGGGGCAACTCGTACGGCTCATCTCCGGCATGCCGATGGGGCAGTTCTTCCGCGAAAACGTGGCGGGGCCGCTCTGCCTCGATTTCCATATCGGTCTGCCTGAAAGCGAGGAACACCGCGTCGCGCCGATGATTGCGGCTGATCCGGCGGAAGTGAACTTCGCCTCGGACTTCTTCCGCAAGGCGATGACGCAGCCGGGGAGCCTGCCCAACCTGTTCCTGACCAATCTCGGCGGCGCAGACTTCAACTCGCGCGAGATACATGCCGCGGAAATCGGCAGCGCCAACGGCATCACCAATGCGCGCGGGCTGGCGGGCATGTATGCCCCGCTGGCGAATGGCGGCGGCGCTCTGCTTTCGGCCGACCGCGTGCACCGCATGGGCCGCGTATCTGCCGCGACTTACAGCGATGCGGTGCTGTGCCAGCCGATGCGCTTTGCCATGGGCTACATGGTGAGCACGGATAATCGCTCCTCGGGCGGCGACAGCCTGATCCTTGGCGAAAGCGCGTTTGGCCATGTCGGCATGGGCGGGAGTGTGGGTTTTGCCGATCCGGCGCAGGGGCTCAGCATGGGCTACACCATGAACCGGATGGGTGCGGGCATTCTCGTCAATGCGCGCGGCCAGTCGCTGATCGATGCGGCTTACCGCGCGGTTGGCATGAGCTCGGACGCAAGCGGGGCGTGGCGGTAGCGGCGCGTACGGCGCGCGGCAAATTCCCGTTCGGGCAAATGTTTCAGAGCCTTGGCGAACAATATGTTGTCGCCAGAAAGACGTGATTTGCGCTAATGTTGCCCAGGTCACAGGGGCGGGCACAAGATTCGCATGGATGCGGTAACCACAGACCTGGGGCGTGAAGCGGCGACTAGTGCCCGTTTCGGCGTCCAGCTCATCGGGCCGTTCCGTCTCGCCGGACCGGACGGATCGGCGTGTCCGATCCAGGGGCGCCGTACACGCGCTCTGCTGGCCACTCTGCTTCTCGCCCCGCAACAGACCATGGGGCGCGAGCGCCTTGCCGGCCTGTTCTGGGGCGATCGCAGCGATGCGCAGGCGCGGGCCAGCTTGCGCCAATGCCTTCTCGAACTGCGCGGCGTGCTGGCGGCGAGCGGCACGCATCCCGATGAGGACCACCTGCTTGCCACGCGTGAGACTGTTGCGCTCGCGCAAGGGGCCTTCGTTTGCGATGTGCTCGCACTGCGCACCGCGCTGGGCGGAGACGATTGGGAAACAGCCGCCAGCCTCGTCGATGCCGCCGGTGCGGCCCCGCTGCTGCAGGATCTCGAATTCGGCGGTGCTTACGGCGAGTGGCTCGATATCACGCGCGCCGAAATCGATGCCCGCATAGCCGACGGCCTCGCCCGCCATATGGCCGCGCGGGAAAGCGCCGGGGATTGGGCCGCGGTCAAGGCACTTGCCACGGCCTGGCTTCGCCGCGATCCGCTGAGCGAACCCGGCGTCGCCGCACTGATCCGGGCCGAAATCGCCACCGGCGCCAGGGCGGCTGCGCATATCCGCTATCAGGCCTTCCGCGATCTGCTCGCCGCCGAAATCGGGGTCGCCCCCGGCCCGCTGGTCGATGCGGCGCTGCGCAGCGAAGCGGGGGCGGAGCCGCTGGTGCTCGCCCCGGCGCATCAGCCAGTGCCGGCCGCAGCTCCTGCGCCGCCGTCCACAACCGGCTCGCTCGTGCTCGCGGTGCTTGCGTTCGACAACCTCTCTTCCGCCGCCGATCTCGCCGATTTCTGCGATGGGGTTTCCGAAGAGATCCAGCGGACCGTGGCGCGCGGCACCGGGATCGCGGTCGTTGCCCGGGCGTCGAGCTTCCAGTTTCGCGGCGCGGACAAGGCCATCGCCAAGGTTTCGGCTGCTCTTGGCGCATCGCATCTGCTCGATGGCGCGGTGCGGCGTAGCGGCAACCGCTTGCGCATCACGGCGGAGCTGGTCGAATGCACCAGCCAGCGCGCAGTGTGGAGCGAGCGGTTCGACGGCGATCTCGAGGACGTCTTCGCGCTGCAGGATTCGATTGCGGAGCAGGTCGCCTCGGCGCTCCAGCTCACACTTCTTCCGCGCACGCCCACCCCCACGCTTGAGCCGGCAACCTACGAACGCTTCCTGCGTGCGCGCGGCCTGCTCGCGGATGGTGACGCGCAGTTCGACAACACCGCAAGCGATGCGGTGCCGCTGCTCGAAGCCGTCACCCGCGATGCGCCGGACCATGCGCCCGCCTGGGAACTTCTCGCGCTGGCCCGCGCGCTGGTGCTGCGCTCGGGGCGCGGTGTGCAGCCCTTTGCACAGGCGCGGGGCGAGGTGCTGTCGGCAGCCGAGACTGCGCTCAAGATCGATCCCCGCCGCGGCGGTGCTTACCGCGCACTCGCCATGCTTGAGCCGTGGGGGCACCACGCCGCGCGTGAGAAGCTGCTGCGCCAGGCGCTTGATGTGACCCCGCGCGATCCCGCCGCGCTGACCGACATGAGCCAGTTCTGCTGGGGCGTCGGGCGATTCCGCGATGCGCTGGCTTATGCGGAAGCAGCCTGCGAGCTCAACCCGCTGATGCCTGCCGCGCGGCTCCACGTGGCGCAGATGCGCGCCTATGTCGGCGATTATGATACCTCGATCAGCATGCTGGAGGAGCTGCATCTGCGTTGGCCGCAGAACGCAGGGATCCTCATGGCCTTGCTCAATTGGGCAGGCTCGCTTGGCTATCCCGAGGTCTACTATCGCAATGTCGGCGCGATCGACGGCTTCAGCGGTTGGCAGGCGCGCGATCTGGCTGCGGTGCGCGCTTATGTCGAGGCGGTGCTGACGAGGGACATGAACGTCAAGCAGGCCCGTGCGGCGCGCTATCGGAGCCTGCTGGAAAGCACCGGCACGATCACGCTGAGCCTGCCCACAGGGCTGGGCTTCATCGGCCTGCCCGATGAAGCGTTCGAGTTGGTGGAGCAGGCCGATTACAGCCATGTGTTCGACCCCGCCGGGCCGACGCCGAGCCTGTTCTACCCCGGTGTGGCGCTCGGCCCGTGGAGCTGCCTGCTCAGCCATCCGCGCTTTGTCCGCGTGTGCCACCGGCTCGGCCTGTGTCGCTACTGGCAGGAAACCGGTCAGTGGCCTGATTGCGCCGCGTGGGTGCCGTTCGATTTCAAGTCTGCCGTCCGCCGCGTTGCGGAATTGGGGCCGGCGCCGGGCGAATAACCTGCAATCAGGGCGTCTGCCCGTAAGTGTGCAGGGTCCGCTCGATCTTGAAGCGGGCGTCGGCGGTATAGGAAATGACCATCGCCACTTCGACCGGCATGTGTTCCATGTTCCAGTTCGTGTCCGGGGAGCCGGGCGCGTTGAGCCGGGGCGGCGGCGTGGTCAGCTGGGACCGCGGATACCGCGTGCGCCGGCCAAACATCGACTGGAACGTTTCCTCCATGCTGTCGGACAACAGGAATTCGACGAGCGTGTCCTTGCCTGAATAGAAGGCGAGATCACGGATATTGCCGTGCTGCGTGCGCGACGAGACGATGGCGCGATAGGCGGCGCGGTCCATGTCGAAGACATCGCGGAACTGGCGCAGCGTGTTCACTTCCATGCCTGCTTCCCCGTTCGGCCCCACTGTGTCGAACCCGCCGGTAAAGACGCCCGCACCAAGCAGGATGTCGACGAAGGCATTGAGGTCGTCGTCGTCCGTCAGCAGCGCGGCGAGGTCTGCGTTGGTCGTGCTGGCTTTCATGCCCATGCGCATGCAGCCGATGCTCTGGCTGCGCGCCTTGGGATCGAACTTTGCCATCCCCTCGATGGCCATGTCGATCCTGAGCTCGCCCGGCGTCTGGCCCTCTTCCATGCTGACGGCCGCCATTTCCATTTCCGTGCCCCAGATCTCGCGCGCGGAAAACATCACGTAGCTGTTGTTGTCGAAGGCGAAGGGCTGGATCCACACCATCTGCGGATCGAGCATCAGGTTATCGGCATTGACGCTGTAGCGCAGCACCGGGAAGGTCCAGTAAAGCTCGGTGTGGCTGACAGTGTCCGGACCGACCTTCTTCTCGTAGATGCTCGACAAAGTGTCGTGCTTCGCCACGCAGAGCAGGCCATACGTCTTGTTCGGGAGCGGCGTGTAGAAATAGGGCGCCTGATCCGGGGCCGGGTCGTTGAACCGGGTCTTGAGGTGCGCCGCGATCAGCTCGCGGTCCACCGCGATGACGAACGACCACATCCGCATGTCGGCCGAGTGCCAGGGCGGGAGCAGCTGATCGGTCGAGAAAGACTCGATGAACGTGGTCATGGCTGCTCCACTCCTTGCCGGGGGCCGAAAAAGCCGCGCAGCGGGCGATACCAGCGCGAAGCGAGGTCGCTGGAGCCCGGCGTGGGCGGCAGGCCGTCATCGCGATCGATGGGAAATTCGCGGATCACCTGCATCGTATCGAAATTGATGTCCGCCATGAACCGGCAGGCCGCAACCGTATTGACTGAAAACGGCAGGCCGGTCGGGTGCTCGGGCACGTCGAGAAACACCTTCAGGATCTGGTGAAAGCTGCCCGAATTGTTGAAGGTCATGTCGACATCGAGCTCGTTGTAGAACTGCACTTCGCGCACCCGGGTATATTGCGCGCGGCAGGTGACGAGCGCCTGATAGACCGCACGGTGCGGGTGCGCCGCATCGCGGTATTGCTTGAGGCCCACCGTGCGCATCGAAGTGGGAATGAGCCCCAGCGAGAAGCTGTCGATGAAGTTGGCCGCGCTCGAAACGCTGCCCATGAACTTCATTGCCTCGCGGCTTTGCAGCAGGCTCGCCATGGTGCGCCGCGGGGGCTGGGTGCCAGCGGTCGTCGGCAGGACGGGCTTGGTATCGATGGTCAGGAATTCCTGCATCGCCTGCCTGGTGCCGGGTTCGTTGTCGGGCCAGCCGGGAAGGCTGATCGAGCCGTGGAAGCTGTCGGGGTACCTGCCCTCGGTGTTGACGATATCGGCAAGCAGCTTGCCCAGCCCCAGCATTTCGCGCCCGCACACGCTCGACATCGGATTGCCCACGCAAATGAACGGTAGCGCCCATTCGACCGTAGTATCGGTGATGAGCCGCGCCGGACCTACACCGTAGCGCACCAGGGGGATCGCCACGAAGACCTCGGTCTGGCTGATCGCGCCGCGATCGGCATAGGGCACTTCGTTGAGCCCCGGGCTCGGCGGGGCCGCGCTGATCATCGTCGGGTAATCGAGAAACAGTACCGATGCGTAAGGCCACGCTGCAAGCGGCCGATAAACATAGCCTCGCGCCGCCTCATCACCGATGTTGAGGTAGCGGTCGCAGTATTCCTGCACTTTCGCCATCGACACGTTGAAGTAGAACGTGTTCACCGTCACGCCGGGGAAGTGGTAGGGCGGCGGCACCTGCTGGCTGGCTGCCGACTGGACATAGGGGACGCGTGTGCTCATGCCGCCGTGCTCCTGTGCTCGGCGGGGAAGCGCGCAGCGCCCGCTTCCACCGCAAAATTTGCTCCAAATGCACCGGCGAGGCTTGAAACCCCCACTGGCGCTGTGCCCGCAAGCACGCGGTGCAGCGCTTCCGCCGCGATCCGCACGCTCGCGCCGTAGCCGTCGAGCGTCTCCATCGTCATGCGCCGCACTCGCCGCCACGGATCGAGCGCCTCCACCACCATGGTGAAGCGCGCGGCTTCGCGCGTCGGCTCGTCCGGGGTGGCGGGCCAAAGCCGCGCCATCGCTCCGCCGGCGAGGTGCCAGGGCGCGGCGCCGCTCAGCGCCATGCCGATCCCGGCGGCGCGGTAGCCTGCCCGCATCGACCAGTGCATCTCGGAGAATATCGCGATGTCGCCCACGCCGGTGAGCGGCCCGGCGGTGACCACGCTGGCCCAATCGGTCGCGGCGGCCTCGGACGGGCCCGCGCCAAAATCGAACATCTGCGTCATGCTGCCCGCCGGGATCATTTCCAGCGCGCCGCCCCGCCGGATTACCGTGCCGGGATCGGCAAGCCCCGCCATCGTCGCGACGCTCCCGCGCGAGACCACTTGCGCCGCCGACACGCCAAGCCGCAGCGCGCGCGTATCGGGCCAGCGCTCCACCGCCGCGAGCAGCAGGCAGTCGGTTGCCGCCGGGGTCAGCGCCGCGCCGGGCAGCACCGCGATCCCCGCCGCACGCGCCTCGGCATCGCGGGCAAGCAGCGCCGCGATCACGCGCCATTCGCCGCCCAGATCGAGGTAGTGCGTTCGGGCCGCCAGGCACGCATCGAGCATTGGCATGGCGGTGGCGGCAAAGGGTCCGGCGGCATGGAGCACGGCGTCGACATCGGCGAGAGCGCCCTCTAGCGCCTTTGGCGCATCGAGCGGAAAAGCCCGCCATTCGAGGCCCAGCGGCTCTGCCACGGCGCGCACCGCCTGCGCGTTGCGGCCAGCGAGGACGAGATCGACTGTGCCGGCCAGCGCCTGTGCGATGGCCCGGCCGGTATAGCCCGAGGCCCCATAGAGCAGCGCGCGGCTCATGCCCGGTCGAACACCCAGCGGACAAGGCTGCCAAGGAACGCGCGCTCCTCCGATGGCGGCATTGCGCCGTAGACTGCGGCAAACTCGTGCTCGGCGGCCCCCGCCATGGCGGCGGCCACGGCGCGGGCGTGGGCGATCGACCCGTGATCGTGCATCAGGCGGGCGAGCCAGAGCACGTCCTCTGGCCCACGCTCCTCGCGCTTCTGGCCAAGGAACGCATCTAGCCGCGCGCATTCAGCCGGATCGCAGGCAGCGCGCACATGGATCAGCATCAGCGTGCGCTTGGCTTCGGCAAGGTCGCCGTTCTGCTCCTTGCCGTAGCCCGGATCCTCCGAGAGGTTGCGCAAGTCGTCTTCGATCTGGAAAGCGAGGCCGAGGAAATAGCCGAAGCGGACCACCATTTCGGGATCGAGCCGCCCGCGCGAGCCGATGATAAGGCCTAGCTGCGCGGGCCATATCATCCCCATCCATGCGGTCTTCTTCAGCGCCATGCGCATGTAGTCCGCCTCGGTGAGGCCGCTGACGTTGCGGTCCCGCCAACCGAGTTCGAGCGCCTGGCCCTCGGCAGTCTGGCGCGCCATCGTCGAGGTCACGTCCATGACCTGCCGGATCACGTGGCTGCCCAGCGGGGTCACCGCATCGATCAGCGGGCCGAACGCGGCAAACAGCAGTGCGTCTCCGGCATTGATCGCGAGCGGCACGCCGTGGAGCGCATGAAGCGTGGGCTTTCCGCGCCTGAGTTCGCTGCCGTCCTGCACATCGTCATGGATCAGCAGGGCGTTGTGGAGCATCTCGATCGCCGCCGCGGCGCGGACCGCTGCCGCAGGTGCCTCGTTGCCGAACACCGCGGCATTGGCGAGGCAGATCGCCGGGCGCAGCATCTTGCCGCCGCGCGCGGGATAATCGGCCAGCATCTCGTCAAGGAACGGAGAAGGCGCACCCGCCGCCAGATAGCGCATGACTTCCGCCCGCGTGGCGGCGCCATAGCGCTGGAGCAGGGCACCCTCGACGGTCATTACGTCAGCTCGATCACCAGCTGGCCGAGCGGAAGCGGCTGGGTGGCGCAATAGACCGCCCCAACATAGACCCCCGCAGGCCGCCCCGGCGGGACCGTGATGGTGACCACCAGCCCTTGCCCGCTGTGGTGGGGATCGAAGGCCACCCCGGTAATCGCCGGTGCGGTCCCTCCCCGCAGGGTAAGCCCATCGCAGGCGAACTGGTGGGCTGCGGTCGGCGTTGCCGGACGGGCCAGCGTGTGGCTGTGCGCAAGGGCGCTGTCATGGCCCTCGATCCGCATGGTCAGCTCGATCTCGTTAGCAGGAGCGGGTGCCGCTGCCGGAGCTGCCTTCGGTGCGGTCGACTCGGCCTTGGGGGGCTGGAACGGGGGAACATGCGTCGTTCCCGGCGGAGGCGGGGTCATCGCGCCATCGGTCTGGCGCAGCAGCGCCTCGCAGATGTCGAACGTCGCGCTGCTGAGCTGGCGCGCCAGGCCTAGCAGGTTGCCCGCCATGTGGCGCACGTCCTCGGGCACATCGCGCACGTTGTAGGCGCCGACGCGGAACTGTTCGGCGGCCTTGCGGCCCTGTGCAACGGTCTCGCTCAGCACGTCATAGGCAGACCGCACCGTGCTCGCGACCGCTTCGTTCACTTTCAGCACATCGGGATCGCGCACCCCGGCCGGGTGCCCGTCCCCATGCGCATGGGTCGCGGCATCGTGAGGGGGCTGCGCAGGCGCGCCGGTGGCACCCTTGCGCAGGGGTGCCGTCCGGGCCGGTTCGGGCCGGGTTACGCGCTGATCGGCCGGCTGGTCGCTGTTCTCAGGGGTGGTCATAGGCGATGATATCCTTGAGGTCCGGCGTACCGGAAATGGCATGGGCGGCCAGCAGTCCCGACATGACCGCCCCTTCGACGCAACCGGAATGGAAGCCGCTGTCGGTCCAGTCTCCGGCGATGGTGAGATTGTCATAAGTCCGGTCGAGCGGCGAGATGCGACTGCGCCAGCTGCCGGGGGTGTGGATCACATAGCGGTCCGAGGGGTTGACGTTGGCACGCCAGTACTGCGTGGCAAAGCGCGCGCGGCCCTGCGGTTCGGGCCCTCCGCTCTCGTCGGCCTTGAGCACGTCCCAGCGGAAGCGCCCTTCCGCGTCATAAGCCCCGGGCCAGATCGCGCGAATCGGGCCTTCGAGGAACCCTTCGGCATTGGCCCGCACTTCGGCATCGCGCGTGGTCTGATAGGTCATGTCCCCATCGGCCGGGGGTTCGGCCGGGTCGGGCAGCACGGCGCAGAAATAGACCGAAGTGGCGGGCGGGCGCTGCCAGCTTTCCTCGGGCACGACGTGCGCCATGTCGCACCAGGTATCGAACGGCTTGGCAAAGGCACCGGTGATGTAAGCTGGGCCCGGCCAGCCAAGCGATTCGAGGTCCTCCTCGAGCCAGAGCTGGAAGGCCTGGCTGGCGACAGTCTTCACATCGCGGCACATCGCCTGCCAGCGCGGATCGCGCGAGACGATCCCGTTCGCGCAGTGCGGCACCGCACCGACACCGACGCCGAGCACCACCATGTCGAAATCGCGGCTCACTTCGAGCACGCATTCACCCTCGCGGCGGCGGTCCCAGTGCGATTCGAGCTTGCGGCCCTCGGCAAGCAGCTCCGCGCCGCGTTCGAGCTGCGCATGATCGGGCGCGGAGGGCCAGCATGGCCGGCCCTGCACATCGACAAGCGGCTGGTATTCCCCGCCGCCCGCAATCCGCGCCTGCACGTCGAAGCGCAGCCGCGCCGCGTGGGTGCCGGCATCATCAAGCTCGATATCCGTCAGGCGGTGGAAGAAGCGGAAATCCACCCCGCGCTCCTTAAGCGCCGTGTAGAGCGGTGCGAACACGACATCGCCCATCCCGGCGCGCATCCGCCACATGAAGGCGCCGCGAAATCCGAAGAACGTCCGCAAGGTACCGCGCAGGCCCTGCCCGGCGGACAGGCTCGGCTTGTCGGGATCGCCGTCCTCGTAGCCCATCGAAAGATCATAGAGCCCGCGCAGGAACGGCGATTGCAATGATCGCAGCGATGCACCGTTCATCCGCATCCATTCGCGGCATTCGTAATCGTCGATCGCATCGAGCCCGCGCGGATCGAACATCACGCCGTAGCGGACGAACCCGGTCACCGTGGCGAGCGTGAGATCGGCGATTTCCCACAGGAAGCGCAGGCGATCATCGGCAAGGAAGCGGTCCTCGATCCACTGGCGCAGCGGCACGGCCACCGCATCCACAGCGCTCATCAGGATCCCCGTCGTGGCCGGGCTGACCGAACGGACCAGCGCCGCCAGTACGCCGAGCACTTCGGCGAGCACCGCGGCCGAGGCGAACAGGCCCATGCGCGCGAGTTCCGCAATCCGCGCGGCAAGCTCGGCAGGGCTGGCGAGGCCCGCTGTCTGCGGGGCATCGAAGCGCGTGACGAGGCCGTGCCCGTCAACCGTGGTATCGAGCACCAGCGCACGCAGCAGGTCAAACGCACCCGCCATGTAGTATTGCAGGCTGAACACCGCATCGGGCGCAAGCGGATCGCCCGGATAACCGGCTCGGGGCGGCATATGCACCTGCCAGCGCTGGAAACCACCCGTCTCGCTTGCGGAGCAGAGCGCGATGTCGTTCTCCGCCGTCCAGGCATCGCGCCAGTCGCCATAGAGGTGACCAAGACCCTTGGCCTCGAGCTCGGCATGGCAGGCGCGCATCATGCGGAAGGCGTTGTCATAGAAGCCGAGCCAGATGTGGAGACCGTGCTCCTCGATCCGCCCGTTCTCGCCGCGGCCCGAAGCGCCCTTGCCGCCCAGCCGCCAGCCTTCCTGATAGAGCGTGACCTTGTAGCGGCCACGGTGCTCCGGCGCGGTCAGCTCCCACGCCGCCGCCATCGAGGCGCAGCCCCCGCCGATAATGGCGACCCTGATGGGCGAATCGAAAGATGCGGTGCCGGTCAAGTAAGCTTCCGCGTGACCTGCATGCAGACCGCGTCTGGTCGTGTCATTCCCGCGCCTCCCGAGCCTAAGTATTCATGCTTGTAGGAAAATGTCCATCGCCCGCAGCGTGCGGAAGCTTCAAAAAATGCGCATTCGGGCCGGGAGCGTGGTGCTCCCGGCCCGTGCTGACCGGTGTGGCAAGATGCTGACGTCATGCTCAGCGCTGGGCGAGCATCTGGTCTTCCTGGGACTTGGCTGCGGCGAGCGCGGCACGCCGGGCATTGTTGCGGCAGGTGTTGATGGCGACGCGTTCCTCGAGCGAGATCGTGCCCAGGGGCGCGCCGCAGACGCGATTGACTGCGCCGACGATACGGGTGTTGAGCGTTGCCTGGCCCTCGTCGCTGGCGAGGTTGAGGTCTGCAGTGCGCACTACCGCGACCTTGATGTCGGTGTCGATTGTTGCGGGAGCGGCGCTCGCGACGGTGGGGATCGCAGTCGCGGCCAGGGCAATGGTGGCGGCGAAGGTGGCGGCGAAGAAGGTCTTGGTGTTCATCGTGGCTCTCCTCTGAAGGTTCGGCGGGTTCGTGCTGCCGATGAGCCGGTTGTACGGAAGCTGCGTCAGCGCCTGTGCGAAGCGAGCGTCAGAACTGCGTCAAAAGCGCAGTGCCGCAGAAAAAAGTGGCTTTCGAACGCGCCGTGCCGGGGGTGTCCGGCGCAAGTTGGAGGCCGGGGTTGCGCGAGGGCGCGCATTGGCCGGGGCCACAACGCGAAAGGCCGGGAGCGTGATGCTCCCGGCCTTTGCTGACCGTTGTGGCGATGTGGGGTGTGCTTAGCGCTGGGCGAGCACCTGATCCTGACGGATCTTGGCAACCGCCAGCGCTGTGTTGCGGGCCTTGGCCCGGCACTTCGTGATGGCAACGCGCTCTTCGATGCTGACCGTGCTGGCGGCGGCGCCGCAGACCTGGTTCACAGCGAAGGCAATGCGCGTGCCGAGAGTCGACTTGCCTTGCGGCGAGGCGAGGTTGAGATCCGCGGTGCGGACAACCGCAACCTTGGTTTCCATGGCGCCCGAGTTCGGGGCGGCTACTGCCAGCGCCGGCGCAAGGGCCGAGGCAAGCACGAAGGCTGCGGCGAGGAAGGTCTTGTTCGTCATTTTTTGCTCTCCTGTCCGTTTCGGCGCCGTTCCCCCCTGTGGGTGCCGGGGGAAGTCCCCGTTCGGTGCCGATGAGCCGGTTCTAGGAGGCGTCCGTCAATCGAGCCGCGAGCCGAGCGTCAATCCAGCGTCAAAAGTGCATCGATGGCGAGAAAAAGCTCGTCGCCCGCCGCAGCCAGAAAAGCGAAAGGCCGGGGGCGTAATGCTCCCGGCCCCTGCTGACTGTTGCCGCGATCTCGGCGTTCGCTCAACGCTGGGCGAGCACCTGATCCTGGCGGATCTTGGCGAGGGCCAGTGCCATGCTGCGGGCCTTGGCGCGGCACCCGGCGATGACGCGGTGCTCTTCGAGGCTGATCGTGCCGATCGAGGTACCACAAACGCGGTCGACTGCGCCTGTGATGCGGTTGCCGAGCGTCGACCGGCCTTCCGGTGTGGTGAGGTTGAGATCCGCGGTGCGGACCACGGCAACTTTCGTTTCCATGCCGTTTGACGGGGCTGCGGTCGCCAGCGCCGGCGCAAGGGCCGAGGCAAGCACGAAGGCGGTGATGATGGTCTTGTTCGTCATTCTTGCACTCCTGTCGGTCTCGGCGCCGCTTCCCCGGGGGGCTCCAGGAGAAGTTCTGGTTCGGTGCTGATGAACTGGTGCTAGGAGGCGCGCGTCAATCGCGCGTAAAACTACGGATACGCGAAAATACCGCGTGGGCTGCGCCCGGCCGTGCGGCGGACGGAGACCTGTCAGGCAGAAACGAGAACAGCCCGGCCGTCGAGAAGGCCGGGCTGTTCCGGTGTTCGCAATGAACCGAGGTGATCAGCCGCCGGGGCTGTCGCGGCCCTCGCTCGTGCCGATGATCGCGCCGATACCACCACCCAGAACTCCGGCTCCAAGGATGAAGCCGAGATTGGGGTGATAACCGACCTTGGGGGGCGGCGGCGGCGGAGACGGCGGCGGAGGAGGCGGCGGCGGAGGCGGGGGAGGAGGCGGCGGCGGCGGCGGCGGCGGGGGAGGCGGCGGCGGCGGAGCCGGCGTCGTCGTGGTCGTCGTTACCGTCTTCGTCTTCGACAGAGCGCCTGCCGAACGCTTGCGCAGGTGCTTACCCTTGCGGGCGACACCCTTCTTCTTCCCGTGCTTCTTGTGCACCTTGTGCTTGGCCGGTGCGCCTGCATCGGCATAGACCATCACAGGGGCGGCAATCAGCGACGCTGCAGCAATTGCGCACATCGTGCGGGCAATAAAGCCCGCGGGGTGGTTAGCCATGTTTCTACTCCACATAAAGCGGCGCCTCGCCAATGGCGAAGTTAATCAGCGAATGTTTTTATTGGACCCCGATCCACGTATGGACCCTCAGGAAAGTTACCTACCACAGCTAATGTGCGTTCGCAAAGTGCGAATGTTAATTTGGCTCGCATTTGCAGCAAGAGTCTAAAATACATCAATAATTTATGTTCAATCTCGAATAGAATTTGCTTTGTCGCTGTTACGTCACGATTTTGCGCCGATGGCGCGGCGTTAACTGTCATGCGGGACTGTGACGAGTTGGGTCCCGATTTAATCTAGGTATTTCATGGTCTTGAGGTATCAGTGCGCGGCGCCCAGATCGACATCGGAGCGCGGCCGCGGCGCGAGCCAAACGAGAATCGCTGCAACTGCGAACAACCCGGTACAGCCCCAGAAAACCATGTTGGTTGCGAGAGTTACGCTTTCTGTCTGGACGATTCGTTCCAGCATGAGCCGCCCCTGATCCGCTGTTAACCCAAGGCCTTGCGGCAGCGGGTGCAGGATGCCGACCAGATCGGCATGCGCCATCCTCGTCTCGTTTTCCCACATCGTTGTTGCGAGCGAGGTCGCGAAGGCGCCGGCGAGCGTCCGCATGAAGTTCTGCAATCCGGCCGCAGATGCGGTCTGGTCCGGCCGTACCGAGCCGAGCGCGAGCGAAGTTGTGCCGATGAAAAAGAACGGCATGCCAAGACCTTGCAGGAATTGCGGCAGCGAAATGGTGAAGAAGTCCATCTGGCTCACCCAGCCGGTGCGCAGCACCGACATCAGCCCCAGCCACACGACGCCGAAAGTGATCAGCCGGCGCACATCGAAGCGTGCCATCAGCGCTGCCGCCACAGGCGACATGATCACCGCGAGCACGCCGACAAAGGCAGTCGCATAGCCGGCATAGGTCGCCGTGTAGCCCAGGTTTGTCTGGAGGAAGAGCGGGATCACCACGATCGCGGAGAAGAATCCGGCATAGGCGATGCTCTGCACCACGACGGCCACCGTGAACCCCCGCTGCTTGAAAACCGAAAGATCCACGACCGGGTTGGCGTCGGTCAGCTCCCAGATCAGGAAGGCGGCGAAGCCGACGACCGCGATTGCGGCGAGCGTGCAAATGAACGGACTGGCGAACCAATCGGCGTTGCGGCCCTCATCAAGCATGATCTGCAGCGCGCCGACCCAGATCACCAGCAGCGCGAGGCCGATGTAATCGATCGGGCGCCGCACCGTCGGGGTCTCGAAGCGCCGCACATAGCGCATGGCAAAGATCATGCAGAACGCCACGACCGGCAGGTTGATGAAGAAGATCCAGTGCCAGCTCCAGTCGTCGGAAATCGTGCCGCCGAAGATCGGGCCGAGGATCGGGGCGACAACCACCGTCATGCTCCACAGACCCAGCGCCATTCCCACCCGTTCAGGCGGGAAGATGCGCACCATCAGCGTTTGCGACATCGGCATGATCGGGCCGCCGCTCAGCCCCTGGAAGATGCGGAACAGGATCAGCGCCTCGAGGCTGCGGGAAAGACCGCAGAGCAGCGAGAAAAAAGCAAAGCCCAGGATTGCCGTGAGGAACACGCGCACCGCACCGAAGCGCGCGGCGAGCCATCCCGAGAGCGGCACGCAGATCGCCTCGGCCACCGAGTACGAGGTGATCACCCAGGTCCCCTGTGAGGGCGAGACCGCGAGGCTCCCGGCGATGTGCGGCACCGATACGTTGGCGATGGTGATATCGAGCACCACCACGAAATTGGCGAGCGCCAGGCTGAGCCCGGCCAGCGCTAGTTGCCAGCCCTTGAGGCCTTGTGGCCGCGCTTCCTGCGCGGGCGCGCCGCTCATCTTATCGGGCTCCGGTGTCGATCGACGCGGTCATCGAGAGGCCGACGCGCAAGGGGTGGTCCTTGAGTTCCTTCGGTTCGAGCGACACGCGCACGGGCAAGCGCTGCACCACCTTGATCCAGTTGCCGGTCGCGTTCTGCGCCGGGATCAGCGCCTGGGCCGAGCCGGTGCTGCCCGAGAAGCCGACGACCCGGCCGTGGTAGACCACGCCCGAACCATAGAGGTCCGATGTCAGTTCGACCGGCTGGCCGGGCGCCACGTGGCGCAGCTGGCCTTCCTTGAAGTTGGCGTCGACATGCGCCTCGGCGAGCGGAACCACGGTCATCAGCACCGCGCCCGGCGAAACGCGCTGGCCCACCTGGACCGAGCGCTGGGTGACAACGCCATCGACCGGCGCGCGGATCACCGTGCGGGCGAGATCGAGCTTCGCGCGCTCAAGCCGCGCCTTGGCGGCCAGCACATCGGGATTCTCGGCAGGCGCAGTACCGCCGACCAGCGCGGCATTGGCATTGGACTGGCCATTCGCCGAACCGCGCGCGGCGCGTGCCTGCGCCAGATCCGCTTCGGCCACGGCTAGCTGGCCCTGCGCCGCGGCAAAGGCATTGCGGGCGCTCGAAAGCTCTTCGCCTGAAACCGCGCCGCCGGAAACCAGCGCCTCGCGCCGGGTGAGGTCGATACGGGCCCTGGCAAGATTGGCCGAGGCCACCCCGACCAGCGCCTGCTTGCGGCGGATGTCGGCGTCGCTGGCCTGAACCTGCGCATCGAGCGCGGTGCCGGTTGCGACAGTCTGGTTCACCCGTCGCAGCGCCTGCGCCACGGCGGCCTCGGCCTCGGCAACCGCAATTTTCGCGTCGGCGGGATCAAGTTCTGCCAGCACATCGCCCTTCCTGACCATCATCGTGTCGGTGGCAGCAACCCGCACCACGGTCCCCGCTGCGAGCGGGGTGACCGGGGCGATTTCAGCCGCAACATAGGCGTTGTCGGTCTCGACATAGCGGCCCGCAAACAGCCATTCATAGCCGCCATAGAGCACACCTGCGGCGAGCACGACGCCGCCCAGCAGGGCAAAGCCGCGTTTGCGCGTGGCGGCAGCGTCCGCTGGGGGGGGAGTGGCGGCAGGAGCGGCGGGGGGCTCGGCGGTTTCGAGCATGATCTGGGGGTCGCGGTCAGCCATCGTGGTATCCTTGCTCATGCCTGCGGGCCATATCCGCCGCCCAGCGCGCGGATCAGCTCGACATTGAGGGTTAGCGCGCGCGCATCAAGCGCGGCGACAAGCTGGCGGTTGCGGAGCAGCGCGTCCTGCGCTGTCAGCACCGAAAGATAAGGCGAAAGCCCGCCTTCGTAGCGCTGCCGCGCGATGCTGTAGGCCTCTTCCGAAGCGGCCAGCGCGGCGTGGGCTTCGGTCTGCCGCTCGCCCAGCGCGCGCTGCGAGGCGGCGGCATCGGCCACTTCATTGAGCGCGCGGACGAGCACAGCATCATATTGCGCGACAGCCTCGTCGTAATCGGCGCGCGCGGCGCGGTACTGGCCTTCGATGCGGCCGCCCGAGAAGATCGGCAGGCTGACCGCCGCGCCCCCCTGCGCGATATCCGAACCCTTCGCGAGTAGATTGCCGAGGCCCAGCGACTGGAAGCCGGCGAAGGCGAGCAGGTTGACATTGGGGTAGAACCCGGCGCGGGCCACCGTGATCCGCGAAGCAGCCGCCTCTGCCCGCAGCCGCGCGGCGACGATATCGGCGCGGCGCCCGATCAGATCGAGCGCGAGATTGGCGGGCAGTGCGGCAGCGGGCAGAGCGCGCGGGGCGGGAAGGGCAATCGCGGCGCCCCGCTCCGGCCCGGCGCCGAGCAGCGCGGCAATCCGGTTGCGGGTGAGCGCGATAGCTTCGTCGGTCGCGGCAAGATCACCTTGCGCAAGCGGCACGCCCGCATCGGCCTGACGCTGTTCGCCGCGTGTATCGAGCCCGCTCGCCACGCGGCGCGAGACCAGCGCGGCGACTTCCTCGCGCTGCTTCACCGCAGCCACGTCCACTTCGCGCTGGGCGGCAAGGCGGGCGAGATCGGCATAGGCGGCGGCAACCGAAGTTGCGAGCGCCAGTCGCGCAGCGCGCGCTTCAATGGCAGCGGCCTCGCGCTCCGAAGTGGCGGCGCGAAGGGCGGCGCGGTTCTTGCCGAAGAAATCGAGTTCATAGCTCAGATCGAGGCTGACGCGGCCGGTGTCGTTGAGCCCCTTGGGCACGAACTGTGCGGGGAAGCCGTTGTTGTAGCTCTGCTTGACCTCGTTCGCCTGCGCGTTGGCGGTGAGCGAGGGGAGCAGCGCGGCCCCGGCGCTTGTCGCGTAGGCGGATGCCTTGCGTGCGCGGGCATCGGCCGCGGCAAGCGTGGGGGAGCCTGCAAGGGCTTCCTCGATCAGGGCGGCAAGCTGCGGATCGCCATAGTCCTTCCACCAGCCTTCGCCCGGCCAGGTGCCAGGAGCCGCATCGGCTGGTGCCGCCACGGCGCCCAGCGTGGCAGCATCGCGCAAGGCGGGGCGCGGGCCCAGATTCGGCATGGTGGCGCAGCCGGCGAGCGCGGCGCAGCCGGTCAGCAGAAAAGCTGAGCGCACCGCCCGGGAGATGTGCTTCAGCGGAATACCCAATTGCATTGATGACACCATAATGACAGTACGGTTCGGTCACTAACGGGATGAACGCTTGCTTCTGCCGAGTCAAGCGAATAAGTGTACAGTATGGTCACTAACGCGACATTGGCCAAGGTCAGGCTGGGCCGGCAAAGCCCTGACGAACGGCGGGAAAACATCCTCTCCGTGGCGGCGGAGGTGTTTGCCCATGAGGGCTATGGCACTGCCTCGATGTCGATGATCGCCGCGCGGCTCGGGGGTTCCAAAGCCACGCTCTACAAATACTTCACCTCGAAGGAGGAGCTGTTCCAGGCGGTCATGCAGCGCAAGTGCGAGTCCGTGATCGGGCCGCTTGAGGAGATGGCCGATACCTCACGCGATCCGGCCGAGCTGCTGCTGGCCTTCGGCAAGGTGTTCCTCGCGCGCCTGTGTCAGCATGATGCGATCATCATCAACCGTACCGTCCACGGCGAAGGCCAGCGCTTTCCGGAAGTGGCGCGGGCCTTCTTTCAGTATGGCCCGGAAGCGGCCTACTCCGTGCTCGTCCCGGCCATGACGCGTTTTCACGCAGAAGGACTGATAAACTGTCCCGACCCCCGCCTTGCGGTCGAGCAGTTCCTCGCCATGGTGCGCGGCGATATCCATATGCGTGTGATCTGCGGGCTCATGCCGCCGCCTGACGAGGCCGAGATCGAGCGGCAGGTGGCCCACGCCGTCGGCATTTTCGTGCGCGGCATTTCGCGCCGTGATCGGCCCGATTGAAATCTTGCGGAACCGCCTGCTGGCCCCTTGACCACATCCCCTTCGCGCGGGCACACCCCCTCGCGTACCGGCCCCGCACCGAGGCCGGGCACGAACCCGTTATTGGGGCCGACGACAAAAGGAGAGGCCATGTTTTCACACGTCATGCTCGGCAGCAATGATATCGAGCGCTCGAAGAAGTTCTATGATGCCACGTTTGCAGCCTTCGGCGGCAACCCGGGGGTGGTCGATCCCAAGGGCCGGCTGATCTACGCGCACAACGGCGCCATGTTCCTGCTCACCCCGCCGATCAACGGTGAACCCGCCACGTGCGCCAATGGCGGCACGATCGGTTTCGCGATGACGCCCGAGCAGGCGGATGCCTGGCATGCGGCCGGCTGCGCCAGTGGCGGCACCGCGTGCGAAGATCCGCCGGGGCCGCGCGAAGGTTCGCCCTTCTACCTCGCCTACCTGCGCGATCCGGACGGCAACAAGCTGTGCGCGCTGCACGTGATCGGCAGCTGAGGCAGTAAATCCATGGCGCCTGATTCCACGTTCGAGACCGTTTCGACCAGCAAAGCCCATGGCGGCACGCTCGGCGTCTATCGGCACCAGTCTACCGCGACGGGGACGGGAATGACCTTTTCGGTCTTCCTGCCCCCGCAGGCGGAAACCGGGGCGACGCTCCCGGTTCTGTTCTACCTTTCCGGGCTTACCTGCACCCACGCCAACGTCACGGACAAGGGCGAATACCGGCGGGCCTGCGCAGAGCACGGCATCATCTTCGTCGCGCCCGATACCAGTCCGCGCGGCGAAGGCGTGGCCGATGACGCGGAAGGCGCCTACGATTTCGGGCTCGGCGCTGGCTTCTACGTCAACGCCACCGAGGAACCTTTCGCGGCGCATTACCGCATGTGGGATTATGTGGCGCACGAACTGCCCGCGCTGATCGAGGATCACTTCCCGATCGATCCCGCGCGCATGGGCATCACCGGCCATTCGATGGGCGGCCACGGCGCGCTGACGCTGGGGCTGACCTTCCCGGACAAGTTCAAGTCGCTCTCCGCCTTCGCGCCGATCGTCGCGCCGGGGCAGGTGCCATGGGGCCACAAGGCGCTCGGCGGCTACCTCGGGCAGGACCGCGCCGCGTGGCGCGCCCACGATGCCACCGCGCTGGTGGAAGACGGCAAGCGCCCCGCCGGCGACATTCTCGTCGACCAGGGCGCGGCGGACAATTTCCTTGCCGAGCAGCTGCGGCCCGAACTGTTCGAGGCGGCGTGCAAGGCGGCGGGCGTGGACCTCACGCTGCGCCTGCAGCCGGGCTACGACCACAGCTACAACTTCATCTCCAGCTTCATGGACGATCACATCCGCTGGCACGCGGAGAGGCTTTGACAGGGAGTTTGCTGGTGCCCAGGATTCTGCTCGTGGGCATCGACCCGGATCAGGTGGATTTTGCCGATCCCGCGCTGCCGCCCGGTATGACTGCCGAGATGATCCGCCGCGGCGTGCAGGTCTCCGTGGATGGACTTGCTGCGGCGGGGCACGCGGTTGACCAGTTGTTCATCCCGGCCGCGAAGGAAGATGCCATTGCGGTGTTATCCGCGCGGCTGGCGGAAGGGCGGCACGACATGGTGATCATCGGTGGCGGCGTCATCATTCCGCCGTCGAACCGGCTGCTGTTCGAAGCGATGCTCAATGTGATCGTGCAGCAGTCCCCGGCTCCGGCAGTGGGCCTCATCGCCCGGCCGGAAGATGCCCCGACGGCCGCTGCCCGCGTTCTGGGTGCGGGCTGAGCGCAGCGCCGCTCACCGCACGTCCTTCGCCACGGCATCCAGCAGCCCGTTGACGAACTTCGTCTCGCGCGCGTCGAAGAAGGCGTGGGCGACATCGAGGTATTCGCCGATCACGGTGCCCACGTTGATATCGGCGCGGGCCATCAGCTCGTAGGCGCCGGCGCGCAGGATCTGGAGCATCGTGCGATCGAGCCGCGCGATCGACCAGCCATCGGCGAGGCGGCGGGTCAGCGCGCCATCAATTTCCTCGCGCCGCGCTGCGACACCGCGCACGACGTCGTCGAAGAAGGCGACGTCAGCCTCGAGGTACTGGTCGTCTTCGATCTCCGCGCCGAGCCGGTGCATGTGGAACTCGTCGAGCAGCAGGTGCAGCGGGGACTGCTCCATTTCGAGCTGGTAAAGTGCCTGCACGGCGGCGAGCCGCGCGGCAGATCGATTGGGGGCCTTCGAGCGGGTCATATTCCAAGCCTCAATTCGATCGAGCGGGCATGCGCGGCAAGCCCTTCTGCCTCGGCCAGCGCTACCGCGGCCGGGCCAACCGCACCAAGCGAGCCTTCGCTCACGCTGAGGAAGCTGGTGCGCTTCATGAAATCCAGCACCGAAAGGCCGGAAGCAAAGCGCGCGCGCCGCCCGGTGGGGAGCACGTGGTTCGGACCCGCGACATAGTCGCCAATCGCTTCGGGCGTGTAGCGGCCGAGGAAGACCGATCCCGCGTGCCGGATCTTGGCAAACAGCGCTTCGGGATCGGCCGTCGCGATTTCCACGTGCTCCGCTGCCAGTGCATTGGCGAGGGCAGGGGCTTCCTCCAGCGAATCGACGATCACGATAACCCCGTGCGCATCCCAGCTGGCGCGGGCGACCGCTGCCGTCGGCAGGAGGGCGATTTCGGCCTCGACCGCAGCGGCAACAGCATCGGCAAAGGCCGCATCGTCGGTGATCAGGATCGCCTGCGCGGCGGGATCGTGCTCGGCCTGGCTGAGGAGATCGGCGGCGATCCACTGCGGATCGTTGGCGCCATCGGCGATTACGAGGATTTCGGACGGGCCCGCCACCATGTCGATGCCGACCACGCCATAAAGCTGGCGCTTGGCTTCGGCGACCCAGGCATTGCCCGGCCCGGTGATGACGTCGACCGGCGCGATGCGATCAGTGCCATAGGCCAGCGCGGCAATCGCCTGCGCCCCACCGACGCGCCACACCTCATCGACGCCGGCAAGATGCGCGGCGGCGAGGACGAGCGGATTGATCTGCCCCTTGGGGGTGGGCGTGGTGACAACTAGGCGGCCAACGCCCGCAACCTTGGCGGGAATGGCATTCATCAGCAGCGAGGAGGGATAGGCCGCGCGCCCCCCCGGAACATAGAGCCCCGCGCCATCGACGGGGTGCCACTTCGCCCCGAGCCGCACGCCGGCGGCATCGACATAGTCACGGTCCTCGGGCAGCTGCGCAGCGTGATAGGCACGGATGCGCTCCGCCGCGAGCTCGAGCGCGGCGCGCAAGGGCGGGTCGAGCGCGTCGAACGCGTCACGGCAGGTTTCCGCCGGGATCCGCCAATCCTCGCCAAGCTCGTGGCCATCGAACCGCGCGGTGTAGTCTGCCAGCGCCTCATCGCCGCGCGCGCGAACGTCAGCAAGGATCGCGCTGACGTCCCGCGCCACATCGGCATCGCTTTCGCGCCGGTCGCTGACGACGGCGGCAAAGGCGGCGGCAAAGCCCGCGTCGCGAGTGCTGAGGCGCAGCATCAGGCGGCTTTCCCGCGCGCGACGAGTTCGCGGAAGGTGTCGATCAATGCGCCCATCCGTGCCGGATCGGTCTTGAGCGCCGCCCGGTTGACGATGAGCCGCGCCGAAACCGGCATGATCCGGCTGGTCTCGACAAGCCCGTTGTCCTTGAGCGTGCGGCCCGACGAGACGAGATCGACGATCCGGCTGGCAAGGCCGAGCGAAGGCGCAAGCTCCATCGCGCCATTGAGCTTCACGACTTCAGCCGCGACGCCGAGCTTCTCGAAGTGGCGGCGGGTGAGGCTGGGGTACTTGGTGGCAACGCGGGCGTGGCTTTCGCGCGCGGTGGCGCCGCCGGCCACTGCATCGGCGGGCTCTGCCACCGAGAGGCGGCAGTGTCCGATATCGAGATCGACCGGGGCGTAAAGATCGGCATAGTCGAACTCGTCGATCACGTCAGAACCGACGATCCCGGCCTGCGCCGCGCCGTGCGCCACGAACGTCGCGACATCGAAAGCGCGCACACGGATGATGGTCACGTCCGACCGGCTGGTGGTGAAGCTCAGTTTGCGCGAGGCCTTGTCGAAGAAGTCCGCCTCGGGCACGACTCCCGCCTTGTCGAGCAGCGGGAGCGCCTCGTCGAGGATGCGGCCCTTCGGCAGGGCGAAAACGATAGGTGTCGGCGCGGTCATGGCGCGCCAGCCCCTATGGCAAAGGGCCGGAAAGGGCAACTGTATGGAACGGGTCACGGCATGGTGATGGATGCGCGCGATGTCGCCTCGGCGATTGCATGGCAGGCGGATCATGCGGCAAACAACGGCGCGCCTTGCACCGCGCGGGTGGTGCGGGCGCAGCTCGCGCTGCTTTCCGGTGAAACGGAGACGGGGCGCCGGCTGGCGAACTGGCCGGGCATTCCGCTTGAAGATGCGCTGCCGCTGCGTCTGGCGGGGGGCTTC
Source organism: Novosphingobium sp. (assembly GCF_965228995.1). GTDB lineage: Bacteria > Pseudomonadota > Alphaproteobacteria > Sphingomonadales > Sphingomonadaceae > Novosphingobium. The sequence goes on from NZ_OZ245852.1 coordinate 1,304,920, forward strand.
CACCATCTCGTGCTCTCGGGCGCAGATGCCCGGCTCGGCGCGGTCTATCGCGGCGAAGTGACCGATCAGGATGCGGTCGACGCCTTGATCGTGGACCTGACCGCGCAGCACGATGCGGCGCTGCTGCCATGGCTCGACGGCCCGCCGCAGACGAACGAAGCCGGGCGTTCAGCCTCGATCATGGCGGCGCTGCTGTGGCTTTCCCCGCGCGTGGGGCCCCGGTTCGAGCTCAATGAACTGGGTGCAAGCGCCGGGGTCAACACGATGATGGAGCGCTATCACTATGATCTGGGGGGGGCCGAAGTCGGCCCCGGCGATTCGCCGATGCGGATCGCACCTGAATGGCGCGGACCGCCACCGGTGCCTGCGCCCGTGGAAATCACCGCGATCAGGGGCTGCGACCGCGCGCCGGTCAACATGGCCGATCCCGCCGAGGCGCTGCGCCTCAAGAGCTACGTCTGGGCGGAAGTGACCGAGCGGCTGGCACGGATCGACGCGTCCATCGCGCTGGCGGGCCAGCGGGCGCCGGATCTCGTTCAGATGGATGCCGGTGCCTGGGTCGATCAGCGCCTCGCCGCGCCGCAGGACGCGGACACCACCCGCGTGTTCTATCACTCGATCGTCTGGCAATATCTGCCGCCCGAAACCCGCGCGCGGATCACTGCTGCCATCACGCAGGCGGGCGAAGCTGGCGGCCGGATTGCGTGGATCATGCTCGAAACCAACCGCGAGACCTTCCGGCACGAACTCACCGTGCGCCATTGGCCCGGCGGCGGCGAGCCGGTGCTGCTGGGCGAGGCGCATGCCCACGGCGCGTGGGTGGTCTGGCATGGTGATGGCTAGAATGGCCGCAGGGACCAATTGCGCCAGCCGCCGCGCGTGCTAGCGTCTCGCCAAACCAGCGTAGAAAGACCCTTCATGCGCCCGATGAAACTGCTTCTTGCCGCCCTTGCGCTTGCCGCCATTCCGGCCACCGCCTTTGCCGATTCCCCGCCGGTTGGCTGGCGCGAGAAGGTGCGCGCGTTCAATATCGAGCATTGCAAGCACCCGGCCTGGGGCACCTCGCATTCCGACCGCGACTATGCGCTGGCCAAGGCGATGGCAGCGACCGACAAGGTCACGCTCGATGATGACGTGCTCTTCGCCGCGGCCTATCTCCACGATATCGCGGGTTTCAAGCCCTACGAGAAGCCCGATCTCGATCACTCGGATGTCGGCGCTGATCTCGTGGGCGGCATTCTCGCGCCGATGGGCTTCCCCATGGAGAAGCTGCCCAAGGTGCAAGCCGCGATCCGCGAGCACATGTACTACCGCACGCCGACCGTGCCCGAATCGCTCTATCTTCACGACGCCGATGCGCTCGATTGGCTCGGCGCGATCGGCGCGGCGCGGATCATGGCGTTGGCCGATCCCAACGGCGGCCAGCCCGATGGCCCCGCCGTGCTGCCGATGCTGAAGGAAAATCTGCGCGATGTTCCGGCGCGCGTGCTGTCGCCTGCCGGCAAGGCGCTGATGCCCGCGCGCCGCGATCTGCTGGCAAAGTGGCTGGAGGCTCTTTCGGCCGAGACGGATGGGTACAAGACGCTCTGACCATGCCCGAAGTTACCTACCGCTCCTATGCCAAGGCCGATGAGGACGCCGTCCTTGCGCATATCCTTGCCATCCAGCAGGGCGAATTTGCCGTGCCGGTTACTGCCGAGGAGCAACCCGATCTGCGCGCGGTGGCGGAGGTCTATCAGTCCGGCCCCGGCGGGTTCTGGGTCGCCGAAATGGACGGGCGTATCGTCGGTACCATCGGCCTCATCGGCTTTGGCACCAGCGAGGGCGCGCTACGCAAGATGTTCGTAGCGGCCGAGGCGCGCGGGCGCGAGCTTGGGGTGGCGGCGGGGCTGCTGGATATCCTGGTCGGGCATGCGCGCGCCAAGGACATCAGGGGGATCACCCTTGGCACGGTCGAGAAGCTCCATGCCGCGCGGCGGTTCTACGAGAAGAACGGGTTCGTCCTTGTCGATCCCGATGCGTTGCCGCAAGGTTTCCCGCGCATGCCCGTCGATACGCACTTCTACCGGGTGGAACTGGCCTGATCCGGCAACAGCCGCAGCAGCCGTTCGCGCCAGCCGCCATTGTACGAGCCCCATTCCCATACCGCGACGATCAGCAGCACCAGCACGGAGGCGGCGGCAATGGACGTTACAGGCACGGGGCGCAGCCAGGCCCACCCGCCCAGCGCCAGCAGCAGCACGCAGCCCACGGTGTGCGAGAGCGGGAAGTTGCCAAGCGCGTTGCTGAAGCGTTTGAACAGGCCGACGCCGGCGAGGTAGGTCACCAGTCCGCCGCAGAGCGTGAGGATCAGGCCCGGCGCAGCGCCGCCTTGCGAACCTTCAAGCACCAGCGCATCCGCAACGGCGCTGACGACGATGCTGCCCACGATCGGCATGTGCAGGTAGGTATAGGCCTCGCGCGCCACGCGGCCCGGTTGGGCGTGGTTTTCGATATGCCGCGCGCCGCGCTCGGCGCCTAGGTCGAAGTAGATCCACCACATCAGCACCGATCCGGCAAAGGCGCAGACAAATGCGGTGATCCGCTCCGGCGTGGGGGCACCGCTGCCGAAGTTCACGCCCGTGACGACGATCCCTTCGCCCAGCGCAATGATGATGAACAGTGCGCAGCGCTCTGCCATGTGGCTGCCCGAGATATTCCAGTCCGCTGCCAGCGAGCGGCCCAGGAACGGGGTGATGAAGCCCGCGAGCGGCCCGAGATACTCGATGCCCAGCGCGCCCAGCCACCACGCGAGCCGTGCATCGCCGGTAGCACCTAGCCCCGCCACCCAGAGCAGCGACGAGACGACGAACCAGCTTGAAATCCGCAGCATGTTCATCATGCCGCGCGGATCATCGCGGCGCATGATCACCGCCATGAACAGCGTGCGCCCCAGTTGGAGCGCAAGGTAACTGCCCACGAACAAGGGGCCATTGTCCTCCGCGCCGCGCGAAAAGGCATGGGGTAGCGCAACCGCCATCAGCAGGCTCGCCAGCATGCCCAGCAGCAGCATGATCCGCACCGCTGTGCGGTCAGGATTGGCCCAGTTTGCCGCCCAGGTGGTATACATCCAGGCCCACCATACCGCGAGGAACAGCACCGATGCCTCGGCCAGCCCGCGCCAGGTGAGGTTCACCAGCAGCGCATGGGAAATCTGCGTGATGGCAAAAACATAGACGAGATCGAAGAACAGCTCGAGATAGCTGACCGGCGCAGGCCCGCCGCCGTGCTGACGCAGCAGGGAGCAGTGTGCGGACGTGCCTTCAACCACCGGGCTACCCCAAAAACGCGTCCAGCGCGGCGTTGACCTTGTCCGGTGCTTCCCACGGCACGAAGTGGCCGCAATCGGGCACCTCCACCAGCGTGAGGTTCGGGATCATGTCGCCCAGACCTTCGAGGTTGGAGGGCGGGAGAGCCTTGTCGTCCATCGCCCAGATCACCAATGTCGGGATCATCAGCGGGGGTAGCGGCGGCGGGGTGTAGCCTTCCGGTAGTGCAAAGGGCGCGTCCATGGTGGGCACGTCCATCGGGCTCGCGCGGTACCAGTTGAGCATGGCAATCGCGCTGTCGGGGTTCGACCAGTCCTTGAGCAGGGCCTCACGTTCGGCCTCTTCCATCGCCGGCGCGAGTTCACCTACGTTGAGCGCCTGCTGCAGCAGCGCGCCGAGGCCGTGTTCGCGCACCAGCGCATCGTTGGCGGTATCGCGGAAAGCGCGCATGTACTGGCTCGCCCCGCGCTGGACCGGATCCAGCCAGAGCAGCTTCTGGAAGATCCCCGGATGCGGCGCATTGGCGACCACTGCGCGCGTCACCCGCGTGCCCTGACCCATCAGCGCAACGCCCCAGGCAATCGCGCCGCCCCAATCGTGGCCAAGCACGGTGAACTGCCCCACGCCCAGCGCATCGGCGAGGAGGAAGATGTCGCCGATCAGCTTGTCCGGCGAATAGTTCTCCGCGCCTTCAGGTTTCGAGGAGCCGCGATAACCGCGCTGGTCGGGCGCGATGCAGTGGTAGCGGTCCGAAAGGTGCGCGATCTGATGGCGCCAGGTGCGGTGCGATTCGGGAAAGCCGTGCAGAAACACCAGCGCAGGCGCATCGCGCGGGCCGACATCGATAACATCGAGTTCGATGCCGTTCGCCAGCTTCACGCGGGTCAGTTCACTCGACACTGGCCTGCTCCATCTTCCTGGCATAGCCATCGGCGACCATCGCAGCCATCTTGTCGAAGATCGCTTCGGGCGTGCGGCAGGCTTCGCCGATTTCCTGCTCGAACCCGCGCGCAACGATGATTTCGCGCTCCCCCGCGGCCATCGCGGCGATGATCGCGGCGACTGCCTCTGCCGGATCGATGCCCTTGTCGATCGCCTTGTCGCTCACCCCGCGGCGGCTGCCATCGGCGTTCAGCGCATTGCGCGAGACATTGGTCCGCACCGAACCCGGCGCGATGACATGGACGTGCAGGCCCTCGCCGGTCACTTCGGTGCGCAGTGCATCGGCATAGCCGATCAGGCCGAACTTGGCCGCGCTGTAGGCGGTGCGCATCGGCACGCCGACTTTGCCCGCCACGCTCGATACCATCGCGATTCGGCCCTTACCCCGCGCTACCATGCGCCCGACCAGCGCCTGCGTCAGCGCAATGGGGGCGAGCAGATCGACCGCGATGATCCGCTCGTAGACAGCGTAGTCGGTATCGACCGCAAGGCTGCGCTGTGAAATGCCGGCGTTGTTGAACAGCAGATCGATGCCCCCGCTGCGTTCCGCAGCCCAGGCCCAGGCTTGCTCGGCTGCGGCAAGTCCGGCCGGGTAGTCCGTCACCTCGAACGGCAGCACGAGAGCGGTCGCATTGCCCTTGGCGCATTCCGCCGCCACTTCGGCGAGCGCTTCGGCATTGCGGCCCGAAAGGATCACATGCGCGCCTTCCGCCGCCAGCGCCCGCGCCATTGCCGCGCCGATCCCCGATGATGCCCCGGTGATCCATGCCACCTCTCCGGCAAATGCCATGCTGTCTCTCCCTTGTTTTCTTGGTTCTGTTAAAGATTGGCGCGCGTTTTGGGCACCTTGGGCAAGGGGATGAACTCGTCCTCATCACCCGGCACTTTGGGAAAGCGCCCTTCGTCCCAATCGTGCTTGGCCTGATTGATCCGCTCCCGGCTGGAGCTCACGAAGTTCCACCAGACATGGCGCTGCGACGTGAAAGCCTCCCCGCCGAGCAACATCACGCGTCCGCCGCCTTCGGAGGAAAGCTTCAGCGTCGTGCCCGGCGCCAGCACCGCAAGGTTATAAAGCGCGAGCGGCACGCCATCGACGCTGGCCTCGCCGCCTACCAGCATGACCGCGCGCTCGTCTGCCGATGCATCGATGGGGATCGCACCGCCGGGGGCGAAGAGGATCTCGGCATAGATCGTCTGGCTGTGCTGCGTGGTCGGCGCGGTCCTGCCCCAGAGCGTGCCCATGATGACCCGCGCGGTGGTGCAGCCGTCCTCGATCAGGGGCAGGTCCGCCTGCTGCTCGAAAGCCGGGTCGATATCCTCGCGACCGTCGGGCAGGGCGAGCCAGGTCTGCATGCCATAGAGCGCGGGGCCGCCCTCTCGTTCGGCAACCGGACTGCGCTCGGAATGGACGATGCCGCTCCCGGCCGTCATCAGGTTGACCTGACCGGGGCGGATCGTCGCGAATGTGCCGAGGCTGTCACGGTGATCGATAGCGCCAGCATATTTGCCGCCGAACAGCCAGGTGACCGTGGCCAGATTGATATGCGGATGCGGCCGCACGTCCATCGCGGTGCCGGCTGGGAGCACGGCGGGGCCGAACTGGTCGACAAAAATGAACGGCCCCACCATCGTGCGCTCGCGCGCCGGCAGCACGCGCCGCACCTGAAACGCGCCCAGGTCGTGCGTGACCGGGGTCAGGGTCTGGATCACGGGTTCGCTCATCGTGCCGCCTCCATCCGCAGCAGGTCGAGGATGTTCACCGGAAACACCGGTTCGTGCCATTCTGCCAGTTCGGCGGCGCTAAACCAGCGGAATTCCTTGATCAGTTGGCGTTCGAGCGCGGTGTGCCCGGCATGATCGGGCGTGAAGCTGGTGGTGCGCACGCGGAAGAAGCGTTCATCCGAGGTGACCGGCTCGCCCTCCAGCGTGATGAAATCATCGGTCCGCTGTGCAATCTCCGGCCCACAGCTTTCGATGCTGAGCCCGGTCTCCTCGAACAATTCGCGCACCGCCGCCGCGTGGAAATCCTCGCCCGGATCGCATTCGCCGCCCACGCCGCACCAGAACGCGCGGCGGGCAGGCGGGGCAAAGCGGATCAGCAGCAGGCGCTCGTGTTCGTCGATCAGCAGGATGCGCGCGGCCCGGCGGACGCGGCGCGGCGTATCACTCAGCGCCCCGTCACTCATCAGGCGCCCGCGCCTTGATCGCCAGCGCATGCACCCGCTGGCCCGGGATATCGCCCAGCGCGGCATTGACCAGGCGCTGGCGCATCACGCGTGAAACGCCGGCGAACCTTGCGCTCGTGATCTCCACGGTGAAGTGCGATTCGCCCGATCCGTCGTCGCCCATATGGCCGCTGTGGCGGGCGCTGTCGTTGATCACGGCGAGGTGCTCGGGCGCGAAGGCTTCGGTCAGGAGCTGGGTGATTTCTTGGGCAATGGGTCCGGTCATGGCTTCCATCTTGGCCGATCCATCTCCATGTGAAAAGCCGAATGCGACAAGCCAGACCCCATGATCGTTTCCACGGCCGCGTCCCCGATAGCGGGCGCCCCTGCGCCGTGCCCGGCTGCAACCAAGCCGGTGAGTTCCGCGCCCCCGGCCCGCGCGCTTCGGGCTTTGATGGCCCCGGCGATTACCGTTGGATGTGCCTTGAGCACGTGCGCGCCTTCAACGCGGGCTATGATTTCTTCGCGGGCATGACGCAGGAAGAGATCATGGCCGCGCAGTCTCCGCTCGCTGCCTGGGCGACGGAAACCCGCGCCTTCCGGCCGACTGCCGGGATCGATCAGGCCCCGCGCTGGAACGATTTCGCCGATCCGCTCGATGCCATCGCCCAGCGCGCCAAGGTGCGCCGCGAGGATGCGCTGCACCGTCAGGAAGCGGCCCGGCGCGGGATCGGGCCGGAGGAGCGCAAGGCCTACGAGACGATGGGCCTCGGCTTCGATGCGGATCGCAAGGCGCTGCGGGCGCGCTATTCGCAGCTCGTCCGCCGCTTCCACCCCGATCGCAATGGCGGGGACCGCGCGCACGAAGGCCGCTTGCAGGCCGTGATCGACGCCTACAACCTGCTGCGCTCCACCTCCGCGTTCAACGCCTGATCCGGGTAGGGCTGGACAAGCCCTCCGCGCGGCGCAAAGCTGGCAGGCATTGCGAGCGGGGGAACAGGCGCATGAAGAGCGAAGACCGGCAGTTGGGGATGGACCGGGCGATCACCCGGCGTGACTTCGTCAATGGCGTCGCCGCCAGCGCGCTCGCTGCTACTGCCCCTGCCGATGCGCTGGCCGCAGCAGCGCGCGCCAAGGCCGTCATCACGCCCGAGATCGATCCCAATCCCTATCCCCCGGCGCGGCAGGGCATGCGCGGCTCGCACGCCGGCACGTTCGAGGCGGCGCACATGCTGCGCGATGGCACGCTCAAGCTTGCGGACGCGGAGGACAGCGGCGAAACCTATGATCTCATCGTTGTCGGCGGCGGGCTTTCCGGCCTTTCCGCCGCGCACTTCTTCCAGAAGCGTGTCGGCCCCGGAGCCAAGGTGCTGGTGCTCGACAATCACGACGATTTCGGTGGCCACGCCAAGCGCAACGAATTTCGCGTGAACGGCCGCCTGCTGCTCTGCAACGGCGGCACGCTCAACATCGAAAGCCCCAGCCGCTACGACAAGTGGTCCCGCGTGCTGCTGGACGACATCGGCGTCGACATCGCCCGGTATGAGCGGGATAACACCGCCAACGCTACTCTCTACAAGTCGCTCGGCATGGGACACGGCATGGTGTTCGATGCCGAGACGTTCGGCGGCAAGGATGTGGTGCTGGCGATGGGCGGTGGCTGGCGAGGCGGCGCGATCGAGCCCGACAAGCTGGACAAGGCCCCGCTCAGCCCCAAGGCGCGCGCCGATCTGGCCCGCCTGTTCGCCCAGCCGCAGCCCGATTATCTCCCCGGCCTCGATCAGGCGGCCAAAAAGGACTGGCTGGCGCGCCACTCCTACAAGGACTTCCTCATCGAGAAGGTCGGCGTCGATCCCGAAGTCTACTGGCTGTTTCAGGACATCGGCAAGGCAAGCTTCTGCGTCGGCGGCGATGCGGTCCCGGCGCTGTTCGGCTGGGTCCAGGGCTATCCGGGCTTTTCGGGCATGGCACTGGGCGAAGTGCCCGCCGATCTTTTCGCCGATCTCCCCGGCGGGCAGCACGGCCGCCAGCGTGAGGGCGACAAGTCGATCCATTTCCCCGATGGCAACGCCACGCTGGCACGGCTGCTGGTTGCCAAGCTGGTGCCCGAGGCGACAGCGGGCCGCACGCAGGAGGACATGGGCACCGCGGTGATCGACTACGCCGCGCTCGACCGCTCTGGCGCGCCCACCCGCATCCGCCTCTCGAGCATTGTCCTCAATGTCGCGCACAAGGGTGATCCGGCCAGCGCGGGCGAAGTCGCGGTGCACTATGCCAAGGAAGGCAAGCTCGTCGAAGTGCGGGGCAAGGCCGTCATCATGGCCTGCTGGAACATGGCGATCCCCTATGTGATGCCCGAACTCCCGGCCGCGCAGAAGGAAGCCCTCGCCTACGGGGTGAAGGGCCCGATGGTCTACACCAGCGTCGCGGTCACCAATTGGCGGCCCTTCGTGAAGCTGGGCGCGGCGAATTTCCATTGCCCGACGATGTTCCATCAGGAGGTCGGCCTCACCGAAGCGGTCAGCCTCGGCGATCTCAAGCACCCGCAGAGCCCGGACGAGCCGGTCGTGCTGCACCTCGTCAAATACATGAACAAGCCCGGCCTCCCGCGCCGCGACCAGCACCGCACCGGCCGCGCTGAGCTGCTGGCGATGAGCTTCGAGACCTTCGAGCGTGAGACCCGTCGGCAACTCCAGCGCATGCTTGGCGGCGCGGGCTTCGACGCCGCGCGCGACATTGCCGGGATCACCGTAAACCGCTGGGGCCATGGCTATTCCTACACCTACAACTCGATCTATGATCCGGTGGAATGGGTCTACAGCGAAAGCCCGAACCGCCCCTGCGTGATCGGCCGCCAGCCCTTCGGCCTCGTCAGCATCGCCAACAGCGACGCCGCCGCCAGCCCCCACACCGATGCCGCAATCCAGGAAGCCCACCGCGCGGTGCAGGAAGTGATCGAGCGGCGGACCTATCCGTTTGTTCCGCGCCGGACGGGGTGAGGGCGGCACATGGATTCCCTTTCACTCTGAACCCCCAACCCCGCTCACCCTGAGCTTGTCGAAGGGTGCTGGCGCGAGTGCCGGGTCTGATGCTTCGACAAGCTCAGCATGAGCGGTCTTGGGAATTGCTCGGGTGATAATTGAGAAGGCTCAGTCGTCCAGTGCCGCCAGATCCGGCTCGACCCACCCGCGCCGCGCTTCCACGCTGAACAGGCGTTCCTTGGAATAGAAGCACAGCGGCCACTGGCGGTCGCCGATCTCGCTTTCGAGCAGTGCATTCACCGCATCGGCCAGCGATGTCTCCTCCGGCAGCGTCTCCGCAAAGGCGCGCACGCCGCGGATATAGAGCTGGGTCAGCGTCTCGTGATAGCCCGCGCTATCGGTGTTCTCGCCGCCCGCCGCCACGTTGTAGGCGCTGATCGTGCCGGGCATGTCGCGCTCGGGCAGGAAGTCCGGCCGTTCGCGGATGAGCCACAAGCACGCGGCCAGATGCGCCTCGTGCGTCCACTCCGGCTTGGGCAGCGTGCGCGCCAGCAGCCCTTCGCCCACGTGGCGCACCGCCGCATCATCGGAAAAGAGTCGGATCGAATGCGCGGGCATTGGGAAGACCTCTCGGAGTAGCTCCGGCGTTCTGCCCAAGCACAAAAAAAGAGGCCTCGCACAGGGCGAGGCCTCACGCCAGATGGGATTGTCGTCTTCTTGCTTATGCCGCGATTGGTGCCGCGTTGCGCACGCTTTCGTCCACGTGATCGGCGAATTGCGCGAAGTTGTCGATGAATTTGCGCACGAGTTCCCCGGCGGTGCGGTCATAGGCTTCCGGATCGGCCCAGGCCCCGCGCGGATCGAGCAGCGCGCTGTCCACGCCCGGCACGGCCACCGGCACTTCGAAGCCGAAGTTGGGATCGATCCGGAAATCGGCGCTGTTAAGGCTGCCGTCGAGCGCGGCGTTGAGCAGCGCGCGAGTCGCCTTGATCGGCATGCGCTTGATCCCCGGCATCGTGGCGAGGCCGCCCGACCAGCCGGTGTTGACCAGCCAGCACTTGACCCCGCCCTTGGCGATGCGCTCCTTGAGGAGGTTGCCGTAGATCGAAGGATGGCGCGGCATGAACGGCGCGCCGAAGCAGGTGCTGAACGTGGCTTCCGGCTCGGTCACGCCGATTTCGGTGCCGGCCACGCGCGCGGTGTAGCCCGAAAGGAAGTGATACATCGCCTGATCAGGCGTCAGCCGCGCGATGGGGGGCAACACGCCGTAGGCATCCGCGGTGAGGAAGATGATGTTCGCGGGCACCGGCCCCAGGTTCTTCTCGCTCGCGTTCGGGATGAAATCGATCGGGTAGGAACCGCGGCTGTTTTCCGCGAGCGAGGCATCATCGAGGTCGATCGTCCGGGTCTCGGGATCGATCACCACGTTCTCGAGGATCGTGCCGAAACGCTTGGTCGTCGCAAAGATTTCGGGCTCGGCTTCGGCCGAGAGGCGGATCATCTTGGCGTAGCAGCCGCCTTCGAAGTTGAAGACCGCCGTATCCGACCAGCCATGCTCGTCATCGCCGATCAGCGTGCGGCTGGCATCGGCCGAAAGCGTCGTCTTGCCGGTACCCGAAAGCCCGAAGAACACTGCGGTAGTGCCGTCCGCACCGATATTGGCCGAGCAGTGCATCGGCATCACGCCCTGCACCGGCAGCAGATAGTTGAGGATGCCGAAGACCGACTTCTTCATCTCGCCCGCATAGGCGGTGCCGCCGATGAGGATCAGCTTCTCGGTGAAGTTGACCGCGATCACCGTCTCGCTGCGGCAGCCGTGGCGGGCCGGATCGGCGCGGAAGCCCGGGATATCGATGTTCGTGTATTCGGGGGCGAAGTTCGCCAGTTCTTCCGCCGTCGGGCGCTCCAGGAGAGTGCGGATGAACTGCGAATGCCACGCGTACTGGGTGATCACGCGCACCGAAACGCGATACTCGGGCTGCGAACCGCCGAAGAGGTCTGCCACGTAGGCCTTGTCGAGCCCGCCGAGCGCGGCGAGGAAATCTGCCTTGAGTACGGCGAACTGCTCCGGCGTCATGCTGACGTTGGTCTTGCCCCACCAGATCGTGTTCTCGGTCTCCGCGTCGCGGACGAAGAACTTGTCCTTGGCGCTGCGCCCGGTGTGCTTGCCGGTCGCGACGACAAACGGGCCGTCTGCCGAAAGTACGCCCTCGCCGTTGCGGATCGCATGTTCGACCAGCGGCGCGGTGCCGAGGTTGGCAAAGATCTGGGCGGGCTCGGGAAGGCCCTGTTCGGCCAGGCTCACGTTCAATGCGGTATCAGACACAGATCGGTCTCCCTTGGCAGGTCTGCCAGTTGTCCGGGCCGGTTTCGGCTCCGGGCGAGGCATGGCCCGCGTTGCAATCACACCCAGATGCTTTCGTCCGACGGCGAATCCGCAGCATGACTGCATACGAATGCGCTGAGTCCGTTCCGGCGCATAGCCACCCCGCCTTGCTGCGTCAAATGCCCTCGCGGCAACCAAGTTTTTTGCGCAGCAAGTTGCACCGCGTACAACTGCAACGGGATACCGGCCCCGTTGCCGGCCCCGGTTGCCAGTGACGGCGCGAGCCGGTAATCCCTTGGCCCCCGACCCGCCGTCAGCCAGACCGGAAAAGCCCCTGTCCGAAGCTTTGCAACCACAGGTTTCTTCCACCGCCCGCGCGGCCCCGCGCGGCGATGATCCCCGGGTGATTGCGCTGGTGGATGATGATCGGAACATCCTCACCACGGTTTCCATCGCGCTGCAGGCCGAGGGCTTCGCTACTCGGCTCTATTATGATGGCGCCGCCGCGCTGAAGGCGCTCATCGAAAACCCCCCTGACCTTGCCGTCTGCGACATCAAGATGCCCCGCATGGACGGGCTCGAACTGCTCAGCCGCCTGCGCGAGAAGAGCCAGCTTCCGGTCATTTTCCTTACCAGCAAGGATGCCGAGGCGGACGAAGCACTTGGCCTCTCGATGGGTGCGGATGACTATATCGCGAAGCCCTTCAGCCAGCGCCTGCTGATCGCCCGCATCCGCGCGATCCTGCGCCGCTCCGAACTTGCCCGCAGCGATGCGGCCGATCCCGCCGAAGCCAGCGAGGATAGCGAGCCGCTGCCCGAGCCGATCCGCCGCGGCCGCCTCGTGATGGACCCTGCGCGCCACACCGTGACCTGGGACAGCGCGGCGGTCTCGCTCACTGTCACCGAGTTCCTGATCCTCGAAGCGCTCGCGCTGCGCCCCGGCGTGGTCAAGACGCGCAACCAGCTGATGGACGCGGCCTATCACGACGACGTCTTCGTCGATGACCGCACGATCGACAGTCACATCAAGCGGCTGCGTCGCAAGTTCCGCGCCGCCGACGCCGGCTTCGCCGCCATCGAAACGCTTTATGGCGCCGGATACAGCTTCACCGATTCCTGAACCGGCTCCCCCCGGTCCTGCCCGAGCGGGTGCGCGCCGCCGCTCATGGCGCGTGCGCGGTGTTTCGCTCACAACGCGCATCCTCGCGGTCAACGTCATCGCGCTGGCGCTGCTCGCCGGCTCGTTCTTCTACCTCGATAGCTACCGCAAGCAGCTGCTCGCCGAACGCTTCAAGCTCGCCCGCGCCGAGGCAAAAATCGCCGCCATCGCGCTCACCGAAGCGCGCCCCGCCAAGGCGCGCGAAGTGCTCGCCGAAATCGGTGTCGCGCAGAAGCTGCGCCTCACGCTCTACGACGCAAAGGGCGGCCTCATCGCCGATAGCTTCCGCCTCGCGCCGCCTCCGTTCGCCTTCGCCGATCCAGACCAGGAGGCCTGGTACACGACCGCCGCGCGGCTGCTCGATCGCGGCGTCGATGTGATCGTCGGCGCGCCCAATATCGAGCGCTACCGCGAGCCGCCCGAGACGGGTGCGGCCAACTGGCCCGAGATCGCGCGCGCCCGCACCGCACAGGCGACCGAAGTCTATCTGCGCTATGCCCCCGATCGCACGCCGGTCATCACCGCCGCCACTCCGGTCGGCAGCAAGGGCGAAATGCTGCTCGCGCTGCGCAACGCGACCGACGTGACTCAGTCGGTCCGCGATGCGCGCCAGTCGCTCGGCATCATCATCGGCGTTGCGTTCCTGCTTTCGATCCAGCTCTCGCTGTTCCTCGCGCGCACCATCGTCCAGCCGCTGCGCGCACTGGTCCGCGCGGCGGTGCGTGTGCGGCTGGGCCGCGACCGCGCAGTGGTCGTGCCGCGCCTACCCGAACGCGGCGACGAGATCGGCCTCCTCGCCCGCGCCTTCTCCGACATGACCACGGCGCTGCGCCAGCGCATCGACGCAGTCGAAAGCTTCGCCGCCGATGTCGCGCACGAGCTCAAGAACCCGCTCGCCTCACTATCCAGCGCGCTCGAGACGATGGAAAAGGTGGACGATCCCGCGCTGCGCCAGCAGCTTGCCGCCATCGCCGCGCACGATGTCCAGCGCATCGACCGCCTGATCACCGAGATCGCCGATGCCAGCCGCATCGATGCGCAATTGAGCCGCGCCACGTTCGCGCCGCTCGATCTGGCTGGGCTCGCCGCTGATGTGGTCGGCGCGCGCGGCGCCCGGCCTGACCGCGAAGCATGCCCGATCCACATGGTGCGCGGCGGCGGCGCGGCCATGGTCCGCGGCGATGCGCTGCAACTGGAGCGCGTACTGGAAAACCTGCTGGACAACGCGGTCTCGTTCTCGCCGCCCGGCGGCATGGTCGAAGTCGTCGTCTGGGGTAGCGAGGGGCGGGTCTTCCTCGCGGTCACCGACGATGGCCCGGGTGTGCCCCCTGCCGAGCGCGAGAAAGTGTTCGAACGCTTCCACTCGGTCCGCCCCGCCAGCGAAGCCTTCGGTGCGCACAGCGGGCTCGGCCTTGCCATCGCGCGCACCATTGCCGAGGCGCACGAAGGGACGCTCTCCATCACCGACCGCCCCGGCGGCGAGCCCGGCGCGCAGCTCGTGCTCGAACTGCCGATGGCCGGGGAGGACGAGGAGTGAAGCATCAGGCAACCTGCGTGGCCATCGGGCCCCGCGCGGTGCTGATCGAAGGCCCGCCCGGCGCGGGCAAGTCGAGCCTCGCGCTTGCGCTGATCGATCGCGGCGCGGTGCTGGTGGGCGATGACAGCGTCACGCTTGCGCGCGGCGGTGCGCGGCTGCTGGCAAGTCCGGTTCCCGCCACGGCCGGGCTGCTCGAAGTGCGCGGCCTGGGCTTGGTGACCATGCCCGTCCTGTCCGGTATCCCCGTCGCGCTCGTGATCGAACTCAGCCGCGAGGCCCCCCGCTTCATCGAGGCGGCCGAAAACATCATGCGAGAAGGCGTGCCGATTCCCTGCGTCCGCCTCTGGCCTGACAGTCCCGTCCTGCACCTGCGCGCCGAACTTGCCTTGCGCCAATATGGCCTCCCGGCATGAGGCGGGTGTCGCAAAGCGAAACAATGCCGGACGTTTACCCACGTTCGTTGCACCCGTGCGGTCTTTCCTTCGCGCCGCGGCTGGCGCAAACCACCCGCCATGTCGGCTGAGTCGGAACCCGAAGAGGCACCGCAGCGTATCCTGCTCGTCACTGGCGTGCTCGGTGCGGGCAAGACGACCGCGCTGCGCACGCTCGAAGACATGGGCTGGGAGGCCATCGACAACTTCCCGATCCGCCTGCTCGATCGCCTGCTGGAAACCGAGCCGGGTTCGGCGCAGCTCGATGCAGGCTCACCGCTCGCCATCGGCTTCGATACCCGCACGCGCGGTTTCGATCCGGCGCGGACCATCGAGCGCGTGAAGCGCCTCAGCACCCGCACCGATCTCGCGCTCACCACGCTGTTCCTCGATTGCGGCGGGTCCGAACTCGAACGCCGCTACAACGAAACCCGGCGCCGCCATCCGATGAGCGAGGACAAGCCCGCCGCCACCGGCATCGCCGCTGAGCGCGAACTGCTCGAGCCGCTGCGCCGCTGGGCGGACGTGGTCATCTCGACCACCGACTTTTCGACCAACGATCTGCAGCAGGCGATTCGCGAACAGTTCGGCAGCCATACGCCGCAGCGCACCACGCTCACCATCAGCAGCTTCGGCTTTTCGCGCGGCACGCCGCCGCTGGCCGATCTGGTGTTCGACATGCGCTTCCTCGCCAATCCGCATTGGGACGATGTCTTGCGGCCGATGTCCGGGAAGGACGCGCCTGTGGGCGAATATATCCGCCGCGATCCGGCATTTAGCGAGGCTTTCTCGCGGATCCGCGATCTCCTCCTGCTGCTGCTTCCGCGCTTTCAGGCGCAGGGCAAGGCCTATGTGAACATTGCCTTCGGGTGTACCGGCGGGCGCCACCGCTCGGTGTTCATGGCCGAGCAGATCGCTTCAGCCTTGCGCGATGAGGGTTTTTCTCCCACATTGTTGCATCGCAACCTGGGCTCGCGCGCTGCCGACATGGTCGAAGGCGCGCAGACATGAAAAACAGAGACGCTTGCTTGCCGTCCAGGGGTAAAGGCAGGAATCAGGGGAATGGGCATGCACTGGAAGATGGCAGGACCGATCGGGCATTCAGCCGGATGCGGCGCCAGCCTCAGCGGATACTGCCCAGCCTGATCGCGGCGCATCGCCGGATCGCCCTTCGGAGCCATACCCCCAGATGATCGGTCTCATCCTTGTCACCCACGGCGCCCTTGCCGACGAATTCATCCACGCGATGGAGCACGTCGTCGGGCGCCAGCCCGATGTCGTCGCGGTCTGCATCGGCCCCAATGATGATATGGAGCGCCGCCGCAAGGAAATCGCCGAAGCCATTCGCCGGGTCGACAGCGGCGAGGGCGTGATCGTGCTGACCGACCTGTTCGGCGGGACGCCTTCCAACCTCGCGATTTCGCTGATGGAAGCGGGCAAGGTCGAGGTTATCGCGGGCATCAACCTGCCCATGCTGATCCGCCTCGCCAAGGCGCGCAGCAGCATGGGCGTGCGCGAAGCAACCGCCGCCGCGCGCGATGCGGGCCGCAACTACATCACCATCGCATCCGAATTCCTGGGGCAGGACGCCTGAGCATGACCGAAGACGCCGCCGACGCATCTGTAACCACGGCGCGTGAGACGGTTCTCATCATCAACCAGCGCGGCCTGCATGCGCGCGCCAGCGCCAAGTTCGTCAACGCCGTCGCGCGCCTGCCTGAGGGCGTCGATGTGCGGGTGATCAAGGACGGGACCGAGGCGCAGGGCGGCTCGATCCTCGGCCTGATGATGCTCGGCGCGGCAAAGGGCGATTCGGTCGAGATCGTCGTCACCGGCCCTGACGCGCATGGCGTGCTCATGAAAGTCGCCGGGCTCGTCAAGGACGGCTTCGGCGAAGACTGAGCGCGAGCGTCCGATGATCCGCCGCCAGATCACCGGGTTTTCAAACCCGACCATCAAGGCCGTCCGGGCCCTTCGCGAAAAGAAGCACCGCAAGCGTGAGGGCCGCTTCCTCGCCGAAGGCTTACGTCTGCTGACGGACGCGCGTGAAAGCGGTCGCCTGCCCGAACTGCTGCTGATGGCCGAGGGGCGCGAGGGGCATCCGCTGCTTGATGCGCTCGAAGCGGCGGTGGCGCGTGCAGGCGGCGACGTGATCGAAATGCCCGAGGACCTCCTCGCCAAGGTGACGGGCAAGGACAACCCGCAGGCGGTAGCCGGGGTTTTTGCGGAGTGGGATACCCGGCTCGAAGCGCTGGACCGCGCGCGCAGTCCGCTGTGGCTGGTGGCGCAGGCGATGCGCGATCCCGGCAATCTCGGCACGATGCTGCGCACCGCCGATGCGGTGGGGGCAGGGGGTGTCATCCTGCTCGATGATTGCGCCGATCCCTTCTCGGTCGAAGCCGTGCGCGCGAGCATGGGCGCAGTGTTCACCGTGCCGCTGGCGCAGGCACGGTGGGAGGAATTCCAGGAGTGGCTGCGCGCCGGGCCGGGGCAACTGGTGGCCGCGTCGTTGCGGGAGGCGGTGCCCTATCGCGGCGCGGCCTATGCGGCGCCGTGCTTCGTGCTGGTCGGCAACGAATCGCGCGGATTGCCGGAAGTATATGAATTGGCCTGCGACCTGCGCGTGACGATGCCGATGAAGGGGCGGGCCGACAGCCTCAATGCGGCAGTCGCGGCAGCGGTGCTGGCCTATGAAGTGCTGGCGGCGCTGGAGGGCTGAAGCGCTCGCCCACTGCAATCGTCATCCCCGCGCAGGCGGGGATTCAGAGCCTGCAAACCCTGGATCCCCGCCTGCGCGGGGATGACGAGGGTTGGGTTGACCCTGCGGGCATAATGCCATCTGGGCGCACTGCTGATGCGGTTGCCTATGCCGCCGCCTCGTCGTCGTTCGGCTCGGCTAGTGCCAGCTTCGGGCCACCTTCCGCATCGCCGTGGCGCGGGGCGGTTTCGACCAGCGGCACGTCCTCGATCTCGCGCTTGCCGATCTCGATGTGCTTGTCCCGCAGGCGCCGCCCGGCAGAAAGCACGTTGCGTTCGAAGCTGCCGACGAACTTGTTGTAGTGTCCCACTGCGCTGTCGAGGCCCGAACCGACGCGCTTCAGGTGTTCTGCCGCCACCGCCAGCCGGTCGTAAAGTTCGCCGCCCATCTTGCCGATTTCGCGCGCTTCGCGTGCCAGCCCGTCCTGCCGCCAGACTTGCGCGATCGTGCGCGCGATGGCGACGAGGTTGGTGGGGGAGGCGAGCAGCACGCGCCGTTCAAAGGCGAAGTCCCACAGGCCCGGATCGCGTTCGAGCGCGGCGGCGATGAAATGCTCGCCCGGCACGAACATCAGCACATAGTCCGGCGCTTCATCGAACTGGCTCTGATAGCTTTTCGCGCCGAGCGTCTGGATGTGACCCCGCATTGATTGGACATGCGCCGCCAGCGCCACGCCGCGCGCATCGTCATCCGCCGCCTCGAAGGCATCCTGATAGGCGTTGAGCGACACCTTGGCGTCGATCACGAGGATCTTGTTGCCCGGCACCTTGACGATCGCATCGGGGCGCAGCCGTCCATCTTCGGTATCGACCGAATGCTCGGTGACGAAATCGGTATGCTCGGCCAACCCGCATTGTTCGAGCACGTTACGCAGCTGCAATTCGCCCCAGCGCCCGCGCGTCTTGGGGCCATTGCGCAAGGAGTTGCCGAGCTGCAGCGCGGCGGTGCGCACGGCTTCCTGGCCCTGCCGCATCCCTTCGATCAGCCCCGTCAGTTGCCCGAAGGCATCAACCCGCTTGGACTCAAGCTCCTGCACTTGCTGTTCGTATTTCTGCAGCCGCGCGCCGACCGGCTCCAGCACAGCCTGCAGCCGCGCCTCGCTGGTCTTCTCGCTTTCGGCAAAGCGGGCATTGGCCCGGGCGAGGAAGGCTTCCTGCGCCTTTTCGAGCACCTTGTGCCCGGCGTTCTCGAATTCCTTGCGCAGCATGTCCTGCGCCTCGATCAGCAGACGCTTCTGTTCTGCGAAGTTCTCGGCATCGGCTTTGAGCCGCTCGAGCTCGGCACGCAAAGCCTCCCGGTCGGCGCGCAGTGCGGCGAGTTCGGGGCGCATCCGGTCCGCCTCCGAAGCGCGTTCCTGCGCCGCAGCGAACTGCGCGGCGAGCGTATCGCGCTCCTCGCGCACAGTGCCCACTTCGGCGGCCAGCGCATCATGCTGCCCGGCCTTGACGCTGGCGGCAGCCAGTTCCGTGATCGCGCGGCGAAACTTCTCGTCCAGTTCCCGCGCCTCACCCTCCCGCGCCGTGAGCCGCGCCTGCAGCTCGCCAATCGGGCGCGCGCCGAGAAACCAGCCGACGGCAAGGCCGGCGAGCAGCGCAATGATCAGGAAAACAAAGACAAGGGTGGTATCCACGCCGACTCCCAAAACCGGAACGAAGCGTGAATTTATCCTGACTCTACCGGCGGCGCAAGCCGCAGCTTGTCACGCCGCGCGGCGCATCTTTTCCAGCTTGCGCAGCACCATCTGCCGCTTGAGGCGCGAGAGGTGGTCGATGAACAGGATGCCTTCGAGGTGGTCCATCTCGTGCTGCAGGCAAGTGGCGAGGAGGTCGTCCATGTCCTCCTCGTGGACATTGCCATCAAGGTCCTGCCAGCGGGCCCGGATGCGCGCGGGGCGTTCCACTTCGGCATACATCTCGGGCACCGAGAGGCAGCCTTCGTTATAGACGCGGCGTTCAGCCGAAGGATCGAGGATCTCGGGATTGATGAACACGCGCGGTTCGCGCTTCGTCGGCTGGTGATGGTGGTGGTGGCCATCGTGCGCGCAGGGCACCGGCTCGGCATCCGGATCGTCGGGCTGCAGGTCGATCACCAGCACGCGCAGCGGCACGCCGACCTGCACGGCGGCGAGGCCGATGCCCGGCGCGGCATACATCGTCTCGAACATGTCGGCGACGAGCGTCTTCAGCTCCTCATCGAACACGGTGACGGGCGCGGAGATCTGCTTGAGGCGCGGATCGGGGACTTCGATGATTTCGCGGATAGCCATGGCGGTCAGATAAGCAACGCGCGCGCGACTCGCAAGGTCCTACCCAACCGGCCGCCGCGCGCGCAGCGCCTGCGCCAAAGTTCCCTCGTCGAGGTAGTCGAGCTCGCCCCCCACTGGCAGGCCGTGCGCCAATTGCGTCACGCGTAGTGGCAGGGTGTCGATCCGTTCGGCAATGTAGTGCGCGGTGGTCTGGCCTTCCAGCGTGGCGTTCATCGCGAGCACCACTTCGTCGATCCCGCCCGCTTCCAGCCGCGCCAGCAGCTTGCCGATCGAGAGGTCTTCCGGCCCCACGCCTTCGAGTGCGGAAAGCCGCCCGCCGAGCACGTGGTAGCGCCCGGTAAACAGCCGCGCGCGGTCGAGCGCCCAGAGATCGGCCACTTCCTCCACCACGCAAAGCGCGCGGGCATCGCGGCGCGGATCGGTGCAGATGCTGCAGGGATCCATGGTATCGACATTCCCGCAGGTCTGGCATTCCACCAGCCGCGCCCGCACGCCTTCAAGCGCTTCGGCGAGCTGGACAAGGCTCGTCTCGCGCCGCTTGATCAGCCACAGCACCGCGCGCCGCGCCGAGCGCGGGCCCAGCCCGGGAAGCCGCGCCAGTGCGCTCGCCAGCGCCTCGATCTCTTGCGATGCCATGGGGTGAGAGATAGGGCGAGCGCACATAAACGAAAGGCCCTTTTGAGCGTTATGCGCATCGTCGTCATGGGAACCCCGGATTTCGCGGTGCCGACCTTGCGCGCGCTGGTCGCGGCAGGGCACGAGGTGGTGGCCGCCTATAGCCAGCCGCCGCGTCCGGCGGGGCGGGGCAAGCAGCTGCAGCCCTCGGCGGTGCACCAGGTAGCGGAAGCGCTGGGCATTGCGGTGCGCACGCCGGTTTCCCTGCGAAGCGCTGAGGAACAAGCCGCGTTCGCCGCGCTGGAGGCCGATGTCGCGGTGGTTGCCGCTTATGGCCTGATCCTGCCGCAGGCGATTCTCGATGCACCGCGGCTGGGGTGCCTCAATGTCCATGGGTCGCTGCTGCCGCGCTGGCGCGGGGCGGCGCCGGTGCAGCGCGCGATCCTTGCGGGCGATGCGCTGACTGGCGTGACGATCATGCAGATGGAGCGCGGGCTCGATACCGGGCCGATGCTGGCCACGGTGGAGACGCCGGTGGCCGGCAAGACGGCGGGCGAACTGACTACCGAGCTGGCGGAAAAGGGCGCGGCGCTGATGGTCTCGGTGCTGGCCGATCTTCCGGCGCATCCGCCGGTGGTGCAACCGGAGGAGGGTGTGACGTATGCCCACAAGATCGAGAAGGCGGAGAGCCGCCTCGATTTTACCCGCAGCGCGGTGGAGGTGGAGCGGCAGGTGCGCGCCTTTGCGCCCGCGCCCGGTGCGTTTTTCGAGCTTGAGGGCGAGCGCTACCGCGTCCTGGCGGCGCAGCTGGCCGAGGGCAGCGGGGCTGCGGGAACCACGCTTGATGCATTGCTGACGATTGCCTGCGGTCAGGGCGCGCTGGTGCCGACGTTGATCCAGCGCGCGGGCAAACCGGCGATGGAAACAGCCGCCTTGCTGCGCGGACGTACGATCCCGGCGGGAACGCGCCTTGGGTGATCCAGCGCCCCTGACCCGCTACGCGCTCACCCTCGAATACGATGGCAGGCCCTACATGGGCTTCCAGCGGCAGGCGCATGGCCCCTCGGTCCAGCAGGCGTTCGAGGAGGCGGCGGGAAGTGTCGTCGGCCATGCGGTGACCCTGCATTCCGCCGGGCGCACCGATGCAGGCGTGCACGCGCGGGCTATGCGCGCGCACTTTGACAGCGAGAAGCCGCTCCCCCCCTTCCGTATGGGCGAGGCGATCAATGCACGCCTCAGGCTGGCAGACCAGGCTGTGGCCGCGCTGGACTGCGTCGAGGTGCCGGAGGACTGGCACGCACGCTTCTCGTGCCTTGGGCGCTCCTACGAATATGTCATCGCCAACCGCCGCGCGCCGCTGGTGCTCGAGGCAGGGCGCGCGTGGCGGATCGCGCAGCCGCTCGATGCAGACGCCATGCATGCCGCGGCGCAAGTGCTGGTCGGCCGCCACGATTTCACCACCTTCCGTTCGGCCCAGTGCCAGTCGGCGAGCCCGGTGAAGACGCTGCGCCACCTTTCGGTGCGGCGTGAGGGCGATCATGTGATCATCGCGGCGGAAGCGCGCAGTTTCCTGCATCATCAGGTGCGCTCGATGGTCGGCTGCCTTGCGCTGGTGGGCGAGGGGCGCTGGACAGCCGCCGATCTGCGCGATGCGCTGGAGGCAGCGGATCGCCGCGCCCTTGGCCACAATGCGCCGCCTGATGGCCTCTATTTCATGGGCGCGCTTTACCCCGGCGATTGAGGCGTTAAGTTGCGGAATGAAACCCGCGCGGAGCACTTCCAGCGCGGCAGCCACACGGAGAGAATCATGGCATTTACTGGCAAGCAGCTCACCACCCGGCTCGATGCGGACGGCACCCTGACCGTCCAGATCGTGCCCAAGACGTGGGACGCGCCCACCGGCAGCCAGGTCCTCGTGGCTGTCGAGGCGACGCCGATCAACCCCTCGGACCTCGGCCTGCTGTTCGCCTCGGCCGATACCGCCAATGCCGTCTACACCCCCGGCAAGGTCGTGGCGAAGATGCCTGACAACGCCACCCGCGCGATGACCGCGCGCCACGGGCTCGATATGCCTGCGGGCAACGAGGCGGCAGGTGTCGTCGTGGCCGCCGGGGACAGCCCTGCCGCGCAGGCGCTGATGGGCAAGCGCGTCGCCTGCGTGCCGGGCACGGCCTATGCCAGCTACGCCTATGCCGAAAGCGGCATGTGCCTTCCGGTGGACGATAGCGTGACCCCGGCGCAGGCCGCGTCCAGCTTCGTCAATCCGATGACGGCATTGGGCTTTGTCGAGACGATGCGGATGGAAGGCTTCACCGGCATCGTCCACGCTGCTGCTGCGTCCAACCTTGGCCAGATGCTCGTGCGCATCTGCCAGGAAGATGGCGTGCCGCTGGTCAACATCGTCCGCAGCGAAGAGCAGGTCGCGTTGCTCAAGAGCCTCGGCGCGACGCATGTGCTCAACATGACCGAGCCCGGCTTCCAGGCCGCGCTGACCGATGCGATCCATGAAACCGGCGCGATGCTCGGCTTCGATCCGATTGGCGGCGGCACGTTGGCAGGGCAGATCCTCGCTGCGATGGAGTCTTCCGCCAGCCGGGGCGCCGCGTTCAGCCGTTATGGCTCCTCGGTGGCCAAGAAGGTCTATATCTACGGCGCGCTCGATCTGGGGCCGACGATCCTCAACCGCGCCTTCGGGCTCACCTGGGATCTCGCCGGCTGGCTGCTGACACCGTTCATGGCCAAGGCCGGGATGGACACCGTGGGCCGCATGCGCGCCCGCGTCGCGCGCGATCTCACCACCACGTTCGCCAGCCACTACAAGGCCGAAGTGAGCCTCGAAGGCATGCTGGAGCCGGCCGCCGTCGCCGAATACAACGCGCGCCGGACGGGCGAGAAGTATCTGGTGGTGCCGACCACCGCCTGACAGGAAAAAGGCCTGACAGGAAAAAGGGGCGCCTTGTGGGGCGCCCCTCGTTCTATTCTCACACCTTGCCCACCACGCTCTCCGGCAGGTCCTTGCCGAACACGCGCTGGTAGTATTCGGCCACCAGCACCCGCTCGGTCTCGTCGCATTTGTTCAGGAACGAGAGGCGGAAGGCGAAGCCGGTATCGCCGAAGATGCCGGTATTCTGCGCCCAGCTGATCACCGTGCGCGGGCTCATCACGGTCGAGATATCGCCGGCGATGAAGCCCTTGCGGGTGAGGTCCGCCACGCGGACCATGTCTGCGGCGGTCTTGGCGTCGAGCCCGGCGACCTTCTTGGTCACCACGTCGATTTCAGTCGCAGCGGGCAGGTAGTTCAGCGCGACGACGATGTTCCAGCGGTCCATCTGGCCCTGGTTGATCGCCTGCGTGCCGTGATAAAGCCCGCTCGTATCGCCAAGGCCGACGGTGTTGGCCGTTGCGAACAGGCGGAAGTAGGGGTTCGGGCGGATCACGCGGTTCTGGTCGAGCAGTGTGAGCTTGCCTTCGGTTTCCAGCACGCGCTGGATCACGAACATCACGTCCGGGCGGCCCGCGTCGTATTCGTCGAACACCAGCGCGGTCGGGGTCTGCAGCGCCCAGGGCAGCAGGCCCTCGCGGAACTCGGTTACCTGCAGGCCATCGCGCAGCACGATCGCGTCGCGCCCGATGAGGTCGATGCGGCTGATGTGGGCATCAAGGTTGATGCGGATGCACGGCCACTTGAGGCGCGCGGCCACCTGCTCGATGTGTGTCGATTTGCCGGTGCCGTGATAGCCCTGCACCATCACGCGGCGGTTGTGGGCAAAGCCCGCCAGGATCGCCAGCGTGGTATCGGGATCGAACACGTAGTTCGGATCGATATCCGGCACGCGCTCGTCGGCCACGGAAAAGGCCGGCACGGTCATGTCGATGGGAATGCCGAAAGTCTCCCGCACGCTGAGCGTGGTATCGGGGGCGGCAAGGACGGTGGTGGCGCGGGTGTCGGCCTGCAGGTTGGGAATGTCGGTCATCGCCTGCATCGCCTATACGGGGCGGCGAAAGGCTGCAATAAGCTTTGAGGGGCGCTATTTGAAACGGGAGCAGGATATGAAACTCTACGGTGCCCTATTGTCACCTTTCGTTCGCAAGGTTGCGGTGGTGCTGGCCGAAAAGGGCGTGGACTACACGCCGGCGCGTGGCGGCCCCGGCAACACCGATCCGGAGTTCCTTGCCGTCAGCCCTTTCGCCAAGATCCCCGCGATCGATGACGATGGCTTCACGCTCGCCGATTCGTCGGCCATCGTGCACTATCTCGATGCAAAGTACCCCTCTCCGGCCCTGATCCCCACCGATCCCGAGGCGGTCGGCCGGGCGGTCTGGTACGACGAGTTCGGCGATACGATTTTCGCCGCTTCGGGCCTCAAGATCCTGTTCAACCGCGTGGTCTGTCCGCGCTTCCTCGGCCTCCCCGGCAATGAAGCGCTTGCCCTTGAGGGCGAGGCCGAATTGCCGCGCATCTTCGCCTATATCGAAAGCGTGGCTCCGGAAGAGGGCTGGCTGCTGGGCGAGGCTTTCACCATCGCCGATATCACGGTCGTCTCGATCCTGTGCACGCTGCGCTATGTCGGCCACGGTCCCGATGCGGCGGCCTATCCGAAGACCGCCGCGTGGCATGCCCGCGCCCTGGCGCGCCCGTCATGGCAAATTGTTGCAAACAAGGAAGCTACGCTGATGCAGCGCATCCTGCCTGATCTTGCCACCGCCTGATCGCAGCCAACCGGGCGCCGGGGTGAAGATCGTGTAGGCAAGTGAACGGCGGGCATTGGCGGACGGGAGACTGCACATGACCTGGATTGACGGCTTCGTGATTCCCGTGCCCGAGGCGCGCCGCGCCGATTATGCCGCGATGGCCGAAAAGGTGGGCCGGATATTCCTTGCTCACGGCGCCACGCAAGTCGTCGAAAGCTGGGGCGCAGATGTGCCCCATGGCGAGATCACCGATTTCTACCGCGCGGTGGCGGCCGAACCGGGTGAAGGCATCGTGTTCTCGCTGATCGTCTGGCCCAGCCGTGAAGTTGCCGCAGCCGGCCACAAGACCGCCTTTGCCGATCCGCGCATGGCCGATGCGGGTGACATGACAATGTTCAATTCACGGCGCATGATCATGGGCGGCTTCGAACAGCTGCTGTCGATGGGAGAACGGACATGAGCGTGCCCTGCAGCTTCATCTGGTACGAACTGATGACGCCCGATCTCGACGGCGCCAAGGCGTTCTACGATGCCGTGGTCGGCTGGCGGATCGATGGCCCAGGCGAGCAGCCGGGCGATGATTTCTACCGCATGATCATGCGCGCCGATGGCGGTGCGACCGGCGGAGCGCTTCGCCTCTCGGAGGAAATGATCGCGGGAGGGGCGCATCCCACGTGGCTGGGTTACTTCCACGTTGACGATGTCGATGCAAAGTCCGCCGCGATTCTGGCCGAGGGCGGGCGCATGCTGATGCCCGCGCAGGATATTCCGCAGGGCCGCTTTGCCTTGGTCACCGATCCGCGGGGCATGCCCTTCTACATCATGCACCCCGTCCCGCCGGCGGACATGCCCGATGCGGTCAGCACCTGCTATGATCGGACCACGCCGCAGCACGTTTCGTGGAACGAGCTGGTCACCCCCGATCTCGCTGCAGCGAAGGACTTCTATGCCCGCCACTTCGGCTTCGAATTCCTGCGCACGATGCCGATGGGGGAGCTTGGGGACTACTGCTTCATCGATCAGAACGGCATCGATATCGGTGCGGCGATGCAAGCCCCGCCGGGCTGGCCGCGCAGGGGCTGGATCTATTACATCCGCGTCGATGATATCGACCGCGCCGCCGCCGCGGTTGCCGCCAAAGGCGGGCAAGTGACCAACGGCCCGCACCAGGTTCCGGGCGGCGACTGGACTTTGTCCGGCACCGATCCCCAAGGCGCGGGCTTTGCGCTTGTCGGCCAAAGAGGAGCCTGAGCCATGGCGGACTACACCTTCTACACCGTCCCCATGTCGCGCGGGCAGATCGCCCGCTGGGCGCTGCACGAAGCGGGCGCGCATTACGAGCAGGTGCTGGTCGACTGGGCCAGCCGCCCGCCCGAACTCACTGCCGCCAATCCGATCAACAAGGTGCCGGTGCTGATCCATCACGCGCCGGAAGGGGACCGGGTGATCACCGAATGCGCGGGCATCTGCGCCTATCTGGCGGACGTCCATCCCGAAGCGGACATCCTCCCCCACGATACGGAAAAGGCCGATTATTTCCGCTGGCTGTTCTTTGCCGCCGGCCCGCTCGAACAGGCAGTGGTCAGCCGCGCGATGGGCTGGGAAGTGCCCGAAGGCAAATCAGGCATGGCGGGGTTCGGCACTTACGAACGCACAATCGCGGTGATGGACGGCCTGCTGTCCGGCCGCGACTGGGTCTGCGGTGCGCGCTTCACCATGGCGGATGTCTATGTCGGCAGCCAGATCGACTGGGGCCTCAATTTCGGTTCGATCCCGCCGCTGCCCAGCTTCGCGGCCTATGCCGACCGGATCCGCACCCGCGCCGGCTACCAGGCGGCCAAGGCAATCGACCGCGAACTGATCAAGGCCGCGAGAGGGTGACGGACGCCGTCCTCTGCCTGTGGTATGAAGGCGCGGCAGAAGAAGCCGCAGCGTTCTACGCGGAGACTTTTCCGGACAGCCGCGTCACCGGCCTTCACCGCGCGCCGGGCGACTATCCCGATGGCAGGCAGGGCGACGTGCTGACAGTCGAGTTTACCGTGCTCGGTTTTCGCTGCATCGGACTCAATGGCGGGCCCTATTTCAAGCACAGCGAGGCGTTCTCGTTTCAGGTGCCGACCGATACGCAGGAAGAGACCGACCGCTTGTGGGATGCGATCGTCTCGGGCGGCGGCAGCGCAAGCCGCTGCGGCTGGTGCAAGGACAAGTGGGGCCTCTCCTGGCAGATCACCCCGCGCGCGCTTACGCGCGGCATGGCCGATCCCGATCCCGCCGCCCGCAAGCGCGTGTTCGATGCGATGATGACCATGGGCAAGATCGATATCGCCGCTATCGAGGCGGCGCGGACCGGAGCAGGCTGATGCTCGAACTCTATGGCCACCCGTTTTCGTCCTACACGTGGAAAGCGCTGATTGCGCTCTACGCCAGCGAAACGCCGTTCACCTTCCGGATGCTCGGCCCCGATCACCCGGAAAACGGCGCGCGCGTTGCCGCTGCAAGCCCGCTCGGCAAGTTCCCGCTGCTGATCGATGGCGATGCCGAAGTGTTCGAGGCGACCTCGATCATCGAGCATCTCTGGCTCCACCATCCCGGCGCTGCACACTTGCTGCCCGCCGATCCTGCCGAAGCAGCACAGGTGCGGATGATCGACCGGGTTTTCGACAACTACGTGATGGGTTCGATGCAGGCTGTCGTCGACGAACATCTGCCCGGCGGCGGGATGGATCAGGTGCGCATCGCCCGGGCACACGCCAATCTGGAGCGGACCTATCGCTGGCTGGAACGCTGGCTTGAGCACTACGCACCGGGCGAGGCCATCAGCCTGATCGAATGCGCTGCGGCACCATCCTTGTTCTATGCCGATTGGGTCCTGCCGATCCCTGCATCATGCCCGCGCCTGGCCGCCTACCGCGCCTATCTGCTCGCGCTGCCGCCGGTGGCGCGCTGCGTCGAGGACGCGCGCGCCTACCGCGCCTATTTTCCGCTGGGCGCGCCGGACCGCGATTGAAGCGCAAGGCGCGCCCGCTTTTCAGCTGGCCCGCTTCTCCGCGATATAGCGGTCGATATTGGCCGCCAGCACGTCAAGCGGCACGTTCCCGCCCTCGACCACGGCGTTGTCGTAATCGCGCAGGTCATAGGCCTTGCCCAGCGCCGCCTGAGCCCGCGCGCGCTGGCGCAGGATCTCGCTGCGGCCGATGAAATAGCCGCAGGCCTGCCCCGGCCAGCTGCAATAGCGCTCGACTTCGCTGGTCACCTCATCGCGGCCCGAACCGTTGGTATTGGCGAACCAGTCGATGGCCTGCTCGCGGGTCCATTCGCGCGCGTGGAGGCCGGTATCGACCACCAGACGGCAAGCGCGGAAAGCGATCGACTGCAGGTAGCCCAGCTTGCCCACCGGATCGTCGTCATAGGCGCCCAGCTCGTCGCCCAGCGTTTCGGAATAGAGCGCCCAGCCTTCCGAATAGGCGTTGAACGCCAGCATCGCGCGAATCGTCGGCAACTGATTCGAATATTCACCCTGCCACACGTGGCCGGGGATCGCCTCGTGATGCACCAGCGTCGGCAGGCTGTAGGTGCTGTGGAGCCGCGTGGTGCCGAGATTGATCCACATCTTGCCGGGGATCGTGCCGTCGATCGAACCTGGCCCACCATAGGCACCGGGTGCGCCCGGCTCCTCCGCCGGGGGCAGGCGCCGCACTTCGAGATTACCGCGCACGAGCTTTGAGAACGCGCGCGGCATCTGCGCCCGGATATACGTCAGCCGCTTCTGGATGAAGGCGATGATTTGCGCGCGGCCTTCGTCGTTGTCGGGGAACTGGAACCGCGGATCCTTGCCCAGCGCGGTCATCCGCTCACCGACCGTGCCGCCGGTGTAACCGAGCTTGCGGAGGATCGGGTCCATCTGCCCCTGCAATTCTGCAAGCGATTCCATCCCCAGCCTGTGGATCTCGTCGGGCGTCATCCGCGTCGTCGTGCTCGCGCGCAGGGCCCAGGCGTAGAACGCATCGCCGCCGGGGCGCGTGTGCATGCCGGCCGCCGGAACCGCCAGCTTGCGCTGCGCGATCAGTTCGGCGAGCTGGCGCTCCAGCGTCGGTGCGACCTGCTTCGTCACGATCTCGCGCGCACGGGTGCCCCAGTCACCGGCAATGCCCTTTGCGTGCGTGCGCCGCTCGATCGATTCGGCGAGCCCGCCGCCCGCATTCATCGCCGCAAGGCTCGCGCCCATCTGCTTGATCGCCTTGTCGAGCAGGAACGAGGGCGCGATTACGCCTTGCGCGGCGGTGGCCTTGAGCCGCGCCGTCTCGCCTTCCAGCACCGCCGGGAACTGCGCCAGCCGCGCCAGATAGGCCTCGGCATCCGCCGCAGTGTTCACAGGATGGTCCGAATCGAGGAAGCGCGGCACATCGATGTAGGCGCCCACGTTCTGGATCACGACATACGGCGTGTTGCGCCACCCGCCGACCGTCACGTCGCCATAAGGCAGCGCAAATCCGTCCAGTGCGGTGCGATAGGCGCTCTTCACCACGGCAAGGCTTGTGCGCGTCACGGGATCGAGACCCGCATCGGCAATAGCCTCGACCCGCGCCAGATCGCTGCGGACCAGCGCGGCCACTGCCGCCTGCCCGGCTGCCGAGCGGTCCTCCAGAACGCCTCTCAAGGCGGCGTGGGCTCCGGTATCGAGGCCCAGCGTTGTCGCGCTTTCGGGCTTCAGCGCCAGCAGCCGCCACGCGGCATCGTCGAGCAGCGCTGCGGCCGGGGAGGGCGCTGCTGCCGTTTGAGCGTGCGCAGGCAGCGCCATGGCGGCGGCGCCAGCGGCAAGACCAGTGATGGCCTCGCGGCGCGTCAGTGAGGAGGAAAAAGCGGCGGTGTCAGATGCTTGCTGTGTCATGTGCAGGACAGTGTCCCACGACTTGCCCGGTGTCAAAGCCTCGGCGTGCGCCGCGGCGAATGAATCAATGGTTCGATAATGGACCAACCCGGCGTGGACTTGCGCGCCCTTTCGACGCCTTCCTTGCCAGCGAAGGAGAACCCCTGCCGATGGTAGGCCATGATCGCTATCGGCTACTCGATGAACTGCGCGGGATCGCGGCGCTTGCCGTGCTCGTCTTTCACATCGGCACGCGCGGCGGTGGGCCGTCGATCTTGCCCAACGGCTTCCTCGCGGTCGATTTCTTCTTCATGCTCAGCGGCTTCGTGATTGCCGAGGCTTATGAAGCGCGCCTTGCCGAGGGCATGTCTTTCGCCAACTTCGCCGCGCGCCGGCTGATCCGCATGGCGCCGGTTGCCATGCTAGGGGCACTCATCGGCGGCGCCTATCTGATCGCGCGGGCCTTCGCGGCGCCCGGGCGCTCTGATCCCATGCTCGAAGTGATCGGCGGCAATCTGCTGAATCTGCTGGTTCTGCCCAAGCTGTGGTATGGCCGCGCCACGGCGTGGGAAATGTACCCGGCCAATGGCCCGCTGTGGTCGCTGTTCTTCGAAGTGGCGGTCAACTTCATCTGGGCCGCGTTTCTGGCCGGGCGCAGCACGCGGGTTCTGTGCGGCCTCGTCGCTGCCAGCGCGGGGCTGCTTGTCGTGCTGGGCCTTCGCTTCTGCACGCTCGACATCGGCTGGCAAACGGTCTCGCTGGCCGGAGGGTTCGCGCGTGTCGGCTTCGGGTTCGGCACCGGTCTGCTGCTGCACCGCGCCCGGGGGCTTCTGCCGCAGATGGGGCGCGGCCCTGCCGGTTTCGCGGTCGCGGCGCTGGTATACTTCCTCGTTCTCCCGTTGGCCGTGCTGGCATGGCAGCTCCTGATCGTGCTCGTCTGCCTGCCGGCTGTCATGCTCATTGCCATTGCGTCCGGCCGTGAGGCTGTGCTGCCGGGAGGCGCCTTGCTCGGCCGGTTGTCCTACCCGCTCTATGGCACGCACGTCCCCCTGCTCGCGCTCACTGCGGGGCTGATGAAGTATGGCGGGAAGCATGCCGGATCGCACTGGGCGGCACTTCTGCTCGTGCCGGTTCTGCTCGGCGCGGCCTGGGCGGTGCTCGTGTGGTTCGATGAGCCGCTGCGCGCCTGGCTTGCCCGCCACGTTCTGGCACCCGGCAATTCGCCTGCGCGCATCACACTGCAAAGGCTGTCCGGGCGTTTCGGCCGGGCGCGTGCCACCGTTTGACGCGCAAACTTGTTCGGAACTGAACCTGTTTCCACGCGGCGCGCAAGATGGACGCCGCTATGCCGCCCCGGCTGCGGGAAATCCGCTGCACGCTCCATCATCCAGCCTGATCACGGCCAATACACTCGCGGTTACCACGTATAGAGAAGTAAAGATCAAATGTGCTATCCTTAAAACGGAATTAATAATTGCGAGAATCGGTCCTTAATTCCGGACAGGAGCTAATGGCTCTCAGTTGTGATAGTATTGGAGATTGAGATGGCGACAATCAACGGAACGAAAAGCAATGATCTGATCACGGGCACCTCAGGGGCTGATTTGATTACGGGCGGTGCGGGCAAGGATGTGATCTTGGGCGGTGCCGGAAACGACATGCTCTACGGAGGCGCCGGCAAGGACTTTCTCTACGGCGGCGAAGGGGACGATGTTCTCAAGGGCGGTGGCGGCCAGGATTCGCTCACCGGCGGCGCTGGCGCGGATCAGTTCGTGTTCCGCTCTGCGGAAGGCTTCGCCCCGCTCAGCTTCACCGGCGGCCACGGCGTGACGCAGGTGTGGCAGTGGGTCACGGTGACAGACCTGACCTTCGCCGATGGTGACAATGTGCGCATCACCGGGTTTGACGATATCTTCGGCACGCTCGGCATGTCGCGCAAGGGCACCGGTTCCTACTTCATCGACGGTCAGGAAGACGTCAACGCGATCGCCAATTTCCTCAAGGCGAACCCCACCAAGGGCAGCTACTACGAGGTCAAGGGCGGTGCCTTCGATGGCACCACGTTCCTGCTGAACGATGCCGCAGGGCACATTCAGGCCCTGACGCTCAGCAACATCCATCCGGATGTCGTGGTGATCTGATGGCTGCAGACCGGCGGCACAGCGCGCTTGAAAGAGCGCGCTGTGCCGCTGCTGCGCGCGCCATGCGCCAAAGTGCCGTTGGCCGACTTTGGTGATGGCTTCGCAGCCGGCATGGGCTAATGTGCCACTTCTACCTTCAAGGGAGTTCGGCGCATGAGCATTTTCGACCAGATCCTCGGCCAGATCAGCAGCAACGTCGATGTGAAGAACCTTGCCACCAAGCTCGGCATCGATCCGTCGACAGTGGAAACCGCCATCGCCGGCCTCGCCGCGGGGCACGCCGCACCCACCGATACGGTGGAAACCGCCGCTGCCAATACCGGCATCGATTCCGGCATTCTCCAGCAGATCGTCGGCCATATCGGTGGTGAAGGCTCGCTCGCCAGCTTCGCCACGATGCTCGCCCAGCACCCCGATGCGGCAAACACGCTCGGCGGCCTGCTTGGCGGGAAGGAAGGCGAAAACCCGCTTGGCAATCTTGGCGGCCTCGCCTCCGGCCTGTTCAAGTCCTGACGGCCAGCCTGCCCAACCTGCATGACTGACGCTGCGCTGTCCCTCGGCATGCTCACCGCGCTCGCCCTCATCGCGGGCGCGGTGTTTCTGTGGCGCAGAGGCGAACGCCAGCGCCCGGCGTTGATGGCGATCCTTGCCGCTGTGATGATCACCAATGTCGTGATCTGGTCGCTGCCAACCACGGGCGGCCAGACCCTCGCCGCCAGCGCCGCGCGCTGACCCTCGCAAGACCATTGCGACTGCTCCCGCTTGGAAACCGGCGATGGGCTGCTAGACCAGCGCCAGGCCGTTCCGGGAGAAGCGCACATGACCGACCACATCGCCGACAAATCCATCGTCATCACCGGTGCGGGTGGCGGCTTTGGTCGTCTTGTTGCGCAGAAGGCTGCTGCGCTCGGCGCCAGGGTGACCTGTGGCGACATCGACCTTGCCGCCGCGCAGGCCACCGCTGATGCGGTAACCAGCGCGGGCGGCGCGGCCATTGCGGTCGAAGCGGATGTTCGCAGTCTTGCTGCGGTGAAATCGCTGGTCGCGCGCGCTGTCCAGACCCATGGCGGCATTGATGTAATGATCAACAATGCCGGCATCATGCCGCTCGCGTTTTTCTCGGATCACGAGGCGGCCTATGCTGCGTGGGAGCGCTGCATTGATATCAACATCAAGGGCGTGCTCAATGGCATGGTCGCCGCCTACAATCCGATGATCGCGGCCGGGCGCGGGCAGATCGTCAATCTCTCCTCGATCTACGGCAACTTCCCGGTCATCGGCGCGGCTGTCTATGGCGCGTCCAAATCCGCCGTGAACTTCCTCTCGGAATCGCTGCGTGTAGAAAGCCGGGGCAAGATCAAGGTCACCACGGTGAAGCCCACCGGCGTTCCCACAACCGGCCTTTCCGGCACGGTGGTCAATCCCGCCGCCGGCGTCGGCATCGTGGCGCATAACATGCCGGAATTCATGGATATGGTGCAGCAGATGGGGGCCGGCACTTTCCCCGTCGAGCGTCTGAGCCCCGATTCCATCGACTACGCCAGCCTGGCACCGGACCACATCGCGGATGCCATCATCTACGCGATCAACCAGCCCTGGGGCGTCTCGATCTCCGAAGTCACAGTCCGCGCTTCGGGCGATCATTTCGTGCTCTGAAAGCGAGCTGGCGGACCCGTTTCGCCGCACTTCCCCCTACTCAAATCCTCAGTGGCCGTAGGGTCCGATCCGGTTCAGCTTCTCCCCACGGCGTTCGGCCTCGCTGCTGCTCGCCGAAATAAACAAAAGTGGGGAGAGGCAGCATGAAGCAATTGGCACGCGCCAAAGGTGCGCACTTTTTCAAGCTCATGATGATCGGCGGCGCGTTCATTCCGGCCGCAGCCATGGCACAGGCACAGCCAGCGGACGAACAGGGCGCAAGCGCTGGCCAGCCCGCATCCACCGGGGTCGACAACATCGTCGTCACCGCTCGCTTCCGCAACGAGAAGCTTCAGGATACGCCGCTCTCCGTTAGCGCGCTCAATTCGAACATCATCCAGAATTCCGTCCTGCTCGACGTGCAGAACATCCAGAAGTTCCTTCCCAACGTGCAGCTCGCGCGCATTTCGTTTGCCGGCAACGCGCTTGCCGCCTCGATCCGCGGTGTGAGCTTCGCCGATCTTGAAAAGACCTTCGACCCCGCCATCGGCATCTCGATCGATGGCGTGTTCCTCGGCACCAACACCGGCGCGAACGTCGACTTTTTCGATCTGGAATCCGTAGAAGTGCTGCGCGGGCCGCAGGGCACGCTTTATGGCCGCAACACCATCGGCGGCACGATCAGCATGCGCCACACCCGGCCGACCGGCGAACTCGGTGCGACCATCCATGGCCGCTACGGCAGCTACAACACCTACGATCTCGATGCGGTGGTGAACCTGCCCAAGATCGGTGACGTCGCCTCGATCAAGCTCTTCGGCCTCTTACGCAAGAGCGACAGCTTCACCCGCAACCGCTACACCGGCGAGCGCGAGAAGGGCCGCGATTTCTGGAATGTCGGCGGCTCGGTGCTGCTGGATCTCGGGCCCGATACCACCGCGCTGCTCTCGGTCGATTATCAGAAGGATCGCTCCGGCTATCCTTCCACGGTCAACCTCACCCAAGCCAGCGGCCTTCCCTTCGGCCAGGGCGGCAACATCTGCGATTTCACCAATGCCATCTTTGCGGCGGTTCCCCCGCTCAAGGAACTCGGCTGCGCCTCCGAAGGCTACCTGAAGCAGGCCAAGGAAAACTACACGATCGCCAACACTTCGCTGCCGTTCCGCAGCTTCATCGACGGGGTGAACGGCAGCCTCGAGATCAACACGAAGCTCGGCGGCTTCAAGCTCACCGCGATCACCGGCTACCGCAATACCACCGACTCGCTGCTCGAGGAAAACACCGGCGCCCCGCCGATCCCCGTGGCGCCCGGCGTTGCGCTGCCGCTGTTCGTTGCCGCGCGTGACCAGTCCTACAAGCAGTTCAGCCAGGAAGTTCGCGTCAGCGGGAACATCACCGACCGGATCGATATCGTCGCCGGTGCCTACTACCTGCACACCAACTATTTCATCAAACCCTATCCCTACAACGGCGTGGCTGCCGCGCAGGCCTACATCCTCAATGGCCCCGTGCAGACCTTCACCGCCGGGCAAAGGCTCGATTCCTTCGCGGTCTTCGCCGAATCGATCTTCAAGCTGGGCAGCAATGTCCGCCTCACGGTCGGCGGGCGTTACACGTGGGAAACCAAGGACTTCAACATCGATTTCACCGTGCCCGGCGCGTTCTCGGCCAAGGCCAAGAAGACCTTCAGCGATCCCACCGGCCGCGTCATCCTCGATTGGAAGCCGAACCCGGATACGATGCTCTATGCCAGCTGGTCGCGCGGTTTTCGCTCGGGCGGCTTCAACGGCCGCGCCACATCGCCCACCTCGATCGGGCCCTACAACCCCGAGCGGGTCGACAGCTACGAAGCGGGCGTGAAGAGCGAGCTGTTCGGCGGCAAGCTGCGCTTCAACCCGACCGCGTTCTGGGTGAACTACGACAACAAGCAGGAAGACATCATCCGCGCCGCCGGTGCCGGTACCGAGACGGTGGTGCAAAATGCGGCTTCGGCGCGCATCTGGGGTCTCGAACTCGAAATGCAGGCGCGCCCCACGCCCGATCTCACCTTGCGTGCCTCGGGCGGCTACCTCAATGCCAAGTACAAGTCGTTCCTGATCCCCGACCTTGCCAACCCCGGCCAGTTCATCGACGTCTCGTCCCAGCGCAACTTCCGCCGCGCGCCGAAGTTCTCGTTCAACGCCGGGGTTGATTACGGGATGCAGGTCAGCTCCGCGGACCGCCTGACCTTCACGCTCGATTACGCCTACATCGACGACCTGACCGCCTCGCCGCTCGCCGATACCACCGGCGCCCGGCGCGATGTGATCCCGGCCTACGGCACGCTCGATGCCTCGATCGCGCTGCTCCACGAAGGCTCGACGCTCAAGAACTTGCGCGTCTCGGCCTATGCGCGCGATTTGCTCAACAAGGGTGGGCGCCTTGCCAACGTGCTCGATGCGGGCCTGTTCTACTTCGGCGTCGTCGCCCCGCGCCAGCAGTTCGGTATCGAAGCGACGATCAAGTTCTGATCGGATCCGGTGCGCCCCTTCCCTTTGCGGGGGAAGGGGCGCACCCTCCCCGGGCAGCCAGTCGGCTTGCATCATCCGGGCCGGAACCGGGGGCGCAATCTCATTGCAACCCATCCCGTAATGCACGACACCCCCTGCCCAAATCGGGAGTGGCCGGGGCGGCGTGGCTTACCCATGGTCGCGCATCACATCACGCAAAGAGAGGAACGCGCAATGGATCTGGGGCTCAAGGACAAGAAGGCGATTCTGGTCGGCGCCAATGGCGGCATCGGGCGGCAGGTGGCGCTCGCGTTGGCGGCAGAGGGATGCCATGTCGCGGTGTGCGGGCGCACGCAGGTGAAGGTCGACAAGATCGTCGGTGAGCTCGCCCCAACCGGCGTCACGGTCTATGCCGAGGCGCTCAACGTGACTGATCCGGAGGCGGTTCCGGCCTTTGTCGACAAGGCGGCCGAAGCGCTCGGCGGCTGCGACATTTTCATCAGCTTCACTTCGGCCAATCTCGGCGAGGATAGCGATGCCGGCTGGGATGCCGTGATGCAGGCCGATATCCTCCCCATGCGCCGCGGCGTCGCGGCGGCCAAGCCGCACCTCCTGAAGTCCGATGCCGGCTCGATCATCTGCATGAGCTCGACCGGCGCGGTCGAGGAATTCATGGGCGTGCAGCCCTACAACGCGCTCAAGGCGGCGGTGATGGTCTATTCGTCAGACCTGTCGCAGGCGCTGGCTCCAGAGGGCATCCGCGTCAACTGCATCACGCCCGGCCCGATCATGACCGAAGATGGGCCCTGGGCCTACATCAAGGAAAAGATGACGCCGTTCTACGAAAGCACCCTGGCAAAGATCCCGATCGGCCGGATGGCGACGGGCGAAGAGCTGGCCCGGGCGATCGTGTTCGTCGCCTCGCCTGCTTGCCTCGCAATGACGGGCGCGAACATCGTCGTCGATGGCGGCTACACCAAGCGCGTGCAGTTCTGATCTGCACCACCCCCAACCCCCTCCTCTGAAGAGGAGGGGGCGAGGAAGGTCAGCGGATCGGGCAATCCGGCGAGAGGCGCATGTCCAGATAGGTGTCCACTGCGCGCATCATTTCGTCGAGTTCGTTCTCGAAGAAGTGGTTGGCGCGGGGGATTTCGTCGTGGTGGATGGTGATGTGCTTCTGGGTGCGCAGTTTGTCGACCAGCTTCTGCACCGCGTTCGGCGTCACCACCGTATCGGCCGCGCCCTGCACGATGATGCCCGAGGCGGGGCAGGGGGCGAGGAAGCTGAAATCATACATGTTGGCCGGCGGCGCAACCGAGATGAAGCCCCGGATTTCCGGACGGCGCATGAGCAGCTGCATGCCGATCAGCGCGCCGAACGAGTAGCCCGCGATCCATGTGGTGGTGGCTTCGGGGTGGATCGACTGCACCCAATCGAGCGCAGCAGCGGCATCGGAAAGTTCGCCGATGCCGTTGTCGAAGCTCCCCTGGCTGCGGCCCACGCCGCGGAAGTTGAAGCGGAGGGTGGCAAAGCCGCGGGCCACGAAGGTCTTGTACATCGCCTGCGTGATGCGGTCGTTCATCGTGCCGCCCGCCTGCGGGTGCGGGTGCAGGATCATGGCGACTGGCGCGCGCGGGCGTGAGGCGGGCTGGAAGCGGCCTTCGAGGCGACCATCGGGACCGGGAAAGATGACTGCGGGCATGGACTGTCCTGATTTACCGAGCCCTGTCGTGGGGCCAAGGGGCCGCGCGGCACGCCGGGGCTGGGAAAAGCGAGAGGCCGCTATATAGAAACGGTTGCCTCAAAAGCAATCATTCCCGCCAGAGCATGCCATGCACCCTATCTATCTCGATCATGCCGCCACCACGCCGCTGCTCCCCGCGGCGCGCGAGGCCATGCTCGAAGGCTTTGCGCTCTGGGCCAATCCTTCCAGCCCGCACAAGGCTGGCCGCGCGGCGCGGGCCGCGCTGGAGGGCGCGCGGGCGCGGGTAAAGGCGGCGCTGGGCTGGCCGGGAGAACTGATCTTTACCTCCGGCGCGAGCGAGGCGCTGGCGCTGGCGATGACGCACTGCGCTACCCCGGTCTCGGCGATTTCTACGGTGGAGCATGAGGCGGCGCTGCGCTGGGCCGGGGGCGCCGCGCGGCTGCCGGTCGATGCGGTGGGGCGCGTGGCGCTTGATGGAAACCTTTCTGGCCTCGTCGCCGTGCAGCAGGTGAACAACGAGACTGGCGTGATCCAGCCACTGGACGATGTGGCCCAAGCGGTGCGCGCAGCGGGCGGCCTGCTGCTTGCCGATTGCGCGCAGTCTGCGGGCAAGATTGCACTTCCCATGGCCGACATGATCGCGGTGAGCGCACACAAGTTCGGCGGCCCCATTGGCGTGGGCGCGCTGCTCGTGCGCGACTGGGCCATGCTGAAGCCCACCGGCGGGCAGGAACGCGGCTATCGCGGCGGTACGGAAAACCTCCCCGGTGCGATGGCGATGGCCGCCGCGCTGGAGGCAGGCAGCGCGTGGCTGGAGGAGGCCGCGCAGCTGCGCCTAAAGCTCGACGAAGGCATTATCGCGGCAGGCGGCGAAGTGATTGCGCAGGATGCTGAGCGCCTGCCCACCATCGCCGGATACCGCATGCCGGGCCGCTCGGCCAATGCGCAGCTGATCCGCTTCGATGGCATGGGGATCGCGGTTTCGGCGGGGAGCGCCTGTTCCTCCGGCTCGCTCAAGGCCAGCCCCGTGCTCACCGCGATGGGCTACCCTCATGCCGGCGAAGTGATCCGCGTTTCGATCGGGCGGGAGACGACGCAAGGCGAGATCGACGCGTTTCTGGCCGCCTGGCGGGAGATCCGCGGATGATCTACCTCGACTATCAGGCCACCACCCCGCTTGCCCCCGAGGCGCGGGAGGCCATGCTCCGCTGGCTATCCGACGCCGACGACATTGGGGGTTTCGCCAACCCTCACAGTCCGCACCGCCCGGGCCGCGCGGCGGCGGCGGCGGTGGAAGTCGCGCGCGAGCAAGTCGCGGCGCTGCTGCCGCCGGGCGGCCGCGTGATCTTCACCTCGGGCGCGACCGAGGCGCTCAATCTCGCCATCTTCGGCTCCGGGGCGCAGCGGATGGCCGTCTCCGCCATCGAGCATGCGGCCGTGCTCGATACCGCTCGCTTTGCCGATCCGGATTGTGCGCTGCTGCCGGTAAGCGGGGCCGGGCTGGTCGATCCGCAGACGCCCATTCCGCCCGGCACCCGGCTCGTCGCGGTGATGCAGGTCAACAACGAGATCGGCACGCTCCAGCCGGTGGAAGCGCTGGCCGAAGCGGCGCATGCGGCAGGCGCCCTGTTCCTGTGCGATGCGGTGCAGGCGGCGGGCAAGTTCGCGGCGCCCGCGAATGCGGACATGATCGCGATTTCCTCGCACAAGCTCCACGGCCCCAAGGGCATCGGCGCGCTCTGGGTGCGCGATGGGCTGGCGCTCACGCCGCTGATCCACGGCGGCGGGCAGGAGCAGGGCCTGCGCTCGGGCACGCTCAGCCCCGCGCTCTGTGCCGGCTTCGGCGCGGCTGCCGCACTGTGCATGGAGCGGCGGACAAGCGATGCACAACATGTGGAAAGCCTGTGGGAAACGGCCCGCGCGCTGTTCGCCGGGTGGACACTGAATGGCGATGCAGACCAGCGCTGGCATGGCAATCTCAATATCCGCCGCGATGGCCTCGATGTGGCGCGACTGATGTCGGATTGCCGCAGTCTCGCATTTTCTGCCGGATCTGCCTGCGCTAGCGGCTCGGGTCGGCCCAGCCATGTCTTGCGCGCGCTCGGACTTTCGGACAGGGAAGCAAAAACCGCGATCCGGATCGGCTTCGGGCGCTATACGAGGGTTGAGGAGCTTGAACAGGCCGCCGCTGCGATCAACGCAGCCGCGAAGGGTCAGTAGGCGCGCGGCGCGCTGTGCGCGCCGGGCTGCAGGGAGCGACATAAGCCATGGTCAAGGTCACTTTCATCACCGCGCAGGACCAGCGCATCAGCGCCGAAGCGGCGGCTGGAACGCGGCTGCTCGAAGTAGGCCAGAACGCCGGGATGCCGCTTGAGGGCACGTGCGAGGGGCAAATGGCTTGCTCGACCTGCCATGTCGTCGTGGCGGCAGAATGGTTCGACCGGCTCGCTCCCGCCAGCGAGGACGAGGAAGATATGCTCGATCTCGCCGCCGGGGTGACGCGGACCAGCCGCCTTTCCTGCCAGATCGTGCTCACCGACGCGCTTGACGGACTCGAAGTGCGCGTGCCGGAAGAAGCGCGCGATATGCAGGGCCGCTAAGGGGGCGCTCACCCCTTCCGGGCCAGGCGGCGCATTGCCTGCGGCGGCTGGCCGAACGCGCGCAGAAACGCCCGGCGCATGCGTTCGGGATCATGGAAGCCAAGGTTGGCGGCGATCTGCTCGATCGGGACGGAACTGCTTTCGACGCGTTCGCGCGCCACTTCGAGCCGCAACCGCTCGATCGCCTTGGCCGGGCTCAGGCCCATCTCACGAGTAAAGGCGCGCGAGAAATTGCGCGGGCTCATCGCGGCTTCGGCAGCGAGCGTCTCGATCGTCAGCCGCTCTGCGAGATGCGCGCGGATCCAGTCGAGCAATGGCGCGAACAGCCCTGCCTCCCCGCCCAGATCGACGAGCGCCGAAAACTGCGATTGCCCGCCCGGACGGCGATAATAGACCACCATTTCCTGCGCGGCAGCACGTGCGGTGGCCTCGCCCAGATCCTCGGCGATCAGCGCGAGGGTAAGGTCGATGCCCGCAGTGATGCCGGCCGAAGTCCAGATCGGCCCATCGCGCACGTGGATGCGGTCGGGCTTGACGATGACCTTGGGGAACATCCGCGCAAGCTGCGGAGCCCGGCGCCAGTGTGTGGTGGCGCGCCGCCCGTCGAGCAGGCCCGCGCCCGCAAGCACCAGCGCGCCCGAGCAGACGCTGCACAGCCGCCGCACCTCGCTTGCTGCGGCGCGCAGATAGGCCAGCGTCTCGGCATCGCGCATCGCGCGGCGGCTGCCGTCGCCGCCCACGACCATGAGCGTATCGAGCGGGCCGTCCGCCAGCGTGGAACTTGCCGCCACAGTCTCGATCACCACGCCCGCCGAACTGCGCACCGGGCCGCCGGACGCCGAGAGCAGCACGAGCCGGTAAGGCCGGCGCGCCAGTCGGCCAGCCACTTCAAAGCTGGTGATCGGGCCTGAGGCATCGAGCAGCTGGAAGTCGTCGAAAAAGTAGAGGCCGATCGTGCGAGGCATGGCTCAAAATGAGGGATCATTGTCATTTCGTCAACGCCCGCGCTGCGGGATGAAGGCGCTGTTCGCAACCGAGGAGCCCATGATGACCCAAGCGCCGTTCCGCATCGTCTTTGCCGTCTTCCCCGGCATGACCCAGCTCGATTTCACCGGCCCGCACCAGTTCCTTTCGCGCATGCCCGGCAGCGAAACGCTGGTGGCGAGCCGCGATGGCGGGGAAGTCCCCGCTGAAGGCCTGATCTTTGCCGGGACCGCGCGGCTTGCCGATATCGACCGCTGCGATCTGATCTGCGTGCCCGGCGGAGTCCCGGCGACTGCGGCGGCGCTCGATGAAGTCTTTGTCGGCGAAGTCCGCCGCCTTGCGCTCGGCGCGCGCTATGTCACTTCGGTCTGCACCGGATCGCTGATCCTGGGAGCCGCCGGGCTGCTGCAGGGCAAGCGCGCCGCCTGCCACTGGGCCTGGCGCCACTTGCTGCCGCTGTTCGGCGCAGAGCCCGATGGCGCACGCGTGGTGCGCGATGGCAACGTGATCACCGGCGGCGGCGTGACCGCCGGGATCGATTTCGCGCTGGCCGTCCTTGCCGAACTTGGCGGCCCCGAACTGGCGCAGTTGCTGCAGCTCGGCCTCGAATACGCCCCCGCACCGCCGTTCGATGCGGGGACGCCCGCAACCGCGCCGGCTGCCGTGCTGGCGGCCTACAACGCGCGCTTTGCCCAGATCATGCCCGAACGTGAGGCCGAAGCGCGCCAGGCGGCGGAGCGGCTGGCAACGGCATGAGGGGCGGCGAGCCTCTCCCGATCAGCCCGGCAGCGCTGATCGGGAGGGCCGGGTCTCAGAGCTCTTCGGTCTCGCCTTCCTCGGCGTCCTCGGGGTCCTCATCCTCGTCCTCGTCCTCGTCCTCGTCCGCGGCTTCGAGTGCCTCGATCAGCGCCTGGGTGAAGGCAGGGATATCGTCCGGCTTGCGGCTGGTGATGAGATTGCCGTCAATCGCCACTTCCTGATCGACAACGTCGGCACCCGCGTTCTCGAGATCGGTGTGGATCGAGGGCCAGCCGGTGACAGTGCGGCCATGAACGAGATCGGCCTCGATCAGCAGCCAGGGCGCGTGGCAGATCGCCGCGATCGGCTTGCCGTCCGAATCGAAGTTCTCGATCAGTTCGATCACCCGGTCGTCCATGCGCAGAATATCGGGGTTCATCTGGCCGCCGGGGAGCAGCAGCGCGTCGAAGTCGTCGGCGGAGACTTCCTCGATATCCTTGTCGACGGTGACGGCCTCGCCCCACTCGCCATGGTTCCAGCCGCGGATCTTGCCGGCAGTCGGGCTGGCGAGGGTGGTCTTGATGCCCGCAGCTTCGAGAAGCTTGCGGGGTTCCATGAGCTCGGATTGCTCGAAACCGTTGGTCGCGATGATGAGGACGCGCTTGACCATGGGGATATGCCTTCTGTGGGGGGAGGAACTCTAAGGGTAATGATCGGGGGATGCCGGGGTTCCGGGCGGTTCCGGAAGCGGGGCGCAGTTGCTATGGCTCGCTCCGCATGACCAAGACCACCACCGACGCCGAACCCGATCCCTTCGATGCCATCGTCGATGCGCCCTTCGATGCCGCGCTTTCGGAGCGCTACCTCGTCTATGCGCTCTCCACGATCACCGCGCGCTCGCTGCCCGATCTGCGTGATGGACTGAAGCCGGTGCACCGGCGGCTGCTCTGGGCGATGCAGCAGCTCAAGCTTGATCCCACCGGTGCGTTCAAGAAGTCCGCGCGCGTGGTGGGCGATGTGATCGGCAAGTATCACCCGCACGGTGATGCCTCGGTCTATGATGCCATGGTCCGCCTCGCGCAGGATTTTGCGCTGCGCTACCCGCTGGTCGAAGGGCAGGGCAATTTCGGCAATATCGACGGGGATAATGCCGCCGCCTACCGCTACACCGAAGCACGGCTGACGCGCACTGCGATGCGGCTGATGGCGGGGCTCGAGGAAGGCACCGTCACCTTCCACCCCACCTACAACGGCGAGGAGGAAGAGCCCGAAATCTTCCCAGGGCTCTTCCCCAATCTCCTCGCCAATGGTTCCAGCGGCATCGCCGTGGGCATGGCGACCAATATCCCGAGCCACAATGTGGCAGAGATCGTCGATGCCACGCTGATGCTGATCGACAATCCGGCGGCCACCCATGCCGAGCTGATGGACGTGTTCCACGGCCCCGATTTCCCGACCGGCGGCCTCGTGGTCGATAGCAAGGCCGCAATCAGCGCCGCTTACGAAAGCGGCAAGGGCGCGATTCGCGTGCGCGGCCGGTTCTCCACCGGGCCGCTCGACGATGGCAGCTGGGAAGACACCGGCATCGAGAAGCTGGGCGGCGGGCAATGGCAGCTCGTGCTCAGCGAGATCCCCTATCAGGTGCAGAAGGGCAAGCTGATCGAGCAGATGGCCGCCCTGATTGCCGACAAGAAGCTGCCGATCCTTGAGGACGTCCGCGATGAAAGCGATGCCGCGATCCGCATCGTGCTCGTGCCCAAGAGCCGCAATGTCGATCCCGATCTGCTCAAGGAATCGTTGTTCCGCCTGACCGATCTGGAAGTGCGCTTCGGGCTCAATCTCAACGTGCTCGATGCGCACCGCACCCCCGGCGTGCTCGGGCTCAAGCTCCTGCTGCAGGAATGGGTGATCTCGCAGATCGACATCCTGCTGCGCCGTTCGCGCCACCGGCTGGAGAAGATCGCGAACCGGCTCGAACTGCTCGGCGGCTACATCATCGCCTACCTCAATCTCGACCGGGTGATCGAGATCATCCGCACCGAGGATGAGCCCAAGCCGATCATGATGGCCGAGTTCGACCTGACCGACCGGCAGGCCGAGGCGATCCTCAACATGCGGCTGCGCTCCTTGCGCAAGCTGGAGGAAATGGAGCTTCGGAAAGAGCGCGATGGGCTGATCGCCGAACAGACCGACCTGCAGGCGCTGCTCGATGATCCCAAGCTCCAGAAGAAGCGCCTCAAGTCCGATTTGAAGGCGCTGCGCAAGGAATATGCCGAGACGACTGCGCTCGGCGCGCGCCGCACCACGCTGCTCGAAGCCGCGCCAACGCGCGAATTCAGCATGGACG
The DNA here is from genome assembly GCF_965228995.1 of Novosphingobium sp. Classification (GTDB taxonomy): domain Bacteria; phylum Pseudomonadota; class Alphaproteobacteria; order Sphingomonadales; family Sphingomonadaceae; genus Novosphingobium. The sequence continues at coordinate 1,349,606 of NZ_OZ245852.1, forward strand.
CGATGATCGAGAAGGAGCCGGTCACGGTGATCCTTTCGGCGCGCGGCTGGATCCGCGCAGCCAAGGGCCACCTGGCATTGGACGGTGATTTCAAGTTCAAGGAAGGGGATGGCCCCGCCTTCGCGCTCCACTGCCAGACGACCGACAAGCTGCTGTTCGCCATCGACAACGGGCGGTTCTACACGCTTGGCGCAGACAAGCTCCCCGGCGCGCGCGGGTTTGGCGAACCGGTGCGGACCATGCTCGATATCGATCCCGAAGCGCAGATCGCCGCGCTGGTGGTGCACAAGGCCAAGGGGCAGTTGCTGCTCGCCGCCAATAGCGGGCGCGGCTTTGCGGCCGAGATGGACGAACTGCTCGCTGAAACACGCAAAGGGCGCGGCGTCGTCACCACCAAGCCGGGCGTGAAGCTCACCGTGGTGCGCGAGATTGCTGCCGAGCATGATCACGTCGCGGTGGTGGGCGAGAACCGCAAGCTGGTGATCTTCCCGCTGAGCGAGGTGCCGGTGCTGGCAAAGGGCCAGGGCGTGACCTTGCAGCGCTACAAGGATGGCGGGCTCGCCGATGCCATCACGCTCACTTTTGCGGATGGCCTTTCGTGGACGATGGGCGGAGAAAGCGGACGCACGCGCACCGAGAAGGACCTTCTGCCGTGGAAGGTCGCGCGCGGCGCGGCTGGGCGCTTGCCGCCCACCGGCTTTCCGAGGGACAACAGGTTCGTATGACGGGTAACAGACTTGCTGGACGCATCGCGCTGATCACCGGCGCTTCCTCGGGCCTCGGCGCGCATTTCGCGCGGCTCTATGCGGGCGAGGGCGCTGCGGTTGTGATCGGTGCGCGGCGCGTGGAGCGCATCGCGGCGCTGGCGGATGAAATCAATGCCGGCGGTGGGAAGGCGCTGGCCGTGGCGCTGGATGTGAACGACGAAGCCTCGATCATCGCGGCCTTCGATGCGGCGGAAGCCCGGATCGGCGTGCCCGATGTGGTCGTCGCCAATGCCGGGATCGTGGTGCCGGGCCGGGCGATCGATGTGCCCGCCGAAGGCATCCGCAGCGTGGTCGAAACCAATTTTACCGGCGTCTACCTCACCGCCCGCGAAGGCGCACGGCGGATGATCGCTGCCGGATCGAAGCAGAGCGAGAAGGGCCGGGTCATCCTCATCGGCTCGATCACCTCGCACATGACCGGGCAGGGCGATGCCTCCTACGCTGCCACCAAGCTGGCGGTGCAGCACCTCGGCCGACAGTTCGCACAGGAATGGGCGCGTCTGGGGATCAGCGTCAACACGATCCAGCCCGGCTACATCAGCACCGAAATCGCCGGCGACTGGTTCGATACAGAAGGCGGCAAAGCCCAGATCAACACCTGGCCCCGCCGCCGCCTGACCGACATCACCGCGCTGGACGAGCCGATGGTGTTCTTCGCCAGCGACGCTGCGCGGCAGGTGACCGGCTCGCACATCACGGTGGATGACGGGCAGAGCCTTTAAATAGGGACAGTCCCTATTTTCCCCAAGCCACCACGCCGCCTCTCTTCGTCATTCCCGCGAAGGCGGGAATCCAGGGCGGTTGTGCGTGGTGCCCTGGCTTCCCGTCTTCGCGGGAATGACGAGTGGGGTGTCAGGTGCAGCCGGGTGCTCAGCCCCCCGGCAGCGCCGCCATGAAATCCGCGCTGAGCACTTGCGGCAGCTTCTGCGGCTCAGCCGCCTTGGCCGGATACCACAGATAAAGCGGCACACCCGCGGCGCCCTGCTGCGAAAGGAAGCTGGTGATCTTCGGATCGCGCCGCGTCCAGTCGCCCACCAGAACTACCACGCCGGCCTTGCGGAAGGCATCGCGCGTTGTCTCGCGCTCGATGGCCGCGGCCTCGTTTACCTTGCAAGAAAGGCACCAGTCTGCCGTAAAGTAGGCGAAGACCGGCTTGCCCTGCGCGCGCGCCTCGGCGAGCGCGGCTTCGCTGAAAGGCTTGGCATCGAGCAGCCCTGCTTCGACCGTTCCGCCTGGGCCTGCCGTAGCGAGGCGGGGCGTGGCGGCCAGCGCCAGCGCTGCGAGCAGCAAGCTCCCCGGCAGCGCCCACTTCGCGGTGCCAAGGCCCTGCCGCTGTGTCCGCCCGATGGCGATCAGCAGCGCGACGACCAGCACGGCTAGCGCAATGGCACCTGCAGCGTAGACTGGTCCGCCCAGCCGCCATGCCAGCCAGCACAGCGCGAGCACCGTCAGCCCCATCGGCACCGCCATGGCGCGGCGGAACCGTTCCATCCACGCGCCGGGCCTAGGCAGCAGGCGCCGCAGCGCAGGGATGAAGCCCAGCAGCAGGAACGGCAACGCCAGCCCGAAGCCAAGCGCGGCAAACACCGCCATCGCGGCCCAGGCGGGCAGGACCAGCGCCGCGCCCACGGCAGCGGCCATGAACGGCCCAGTGCAAGGTGTCGCGACGAAAGCTGCCAGCAGTCCGGTGCCGAACGCGCCGACCCAGCCGCCCTTGGCCGTCCCGCTGCCGCTCTCGATTGAAAGGCCCGGCAGTTCGTAAAGCCCGGCGAAGTTTGCGGTTATCGCGACGGCGAGCAGCAGCAGCAGCGCGACAACGCCGGGGTCCTGCAACTGGAATGCCCAGCCAACCTGCGTCCCCGCCGCGCGCAAGGCGAGCATCGCCGCGCCAAGGCCCATGCAGGCCAGCATCACGCCCGCCGTATAGGCAAGCCCTTCGACATGCGCATTGTGGCTTCCCGCGCGGGCCAGCGCCATCGCCTTGAGGCTGAGGATCGGAAACACGCAGGGCATCACGTTGAGGATCAGCCCGCCCACCATCGCGCCAAGGATGGCGAGCGCCAGCGTGGCGGCGGAGAAAGGCGCCGGGCTGTCACCCTTGCCGAGCGGCGTACCCCCCGTCGGCACCGGGCCCGGCGCGGCGGTGAAGGCGATGCCGCCAAGCGTTTCGCCCTTTGCGCCGGTGCCCAGCGAAAGCACGCCCGAAAGCGTCGCGGGCGGCTCTGGCGCGGGGAAGGCGGCCTTGGCGAGTTCAATCACCAGCGTATCGCCAGCGCGGCTGAAGGCCTGCGGCTTGGCATAGTCGGCCACGCCTTCGGACTGGATGAAGAAGTGCGGGCTTCCGATCGCGGCGCTCGCCGGGAAAGGCACGGCGATGCGCCACCCGGTGGGTGAGGCGGCGAAAGTCCCCTGCCGGTCAAGCGGCGCAGGCAGCGCGGCGCGCCAGGCATCGAAACGGGCATCGGCGGGCCCGCTGCCCACGGTGACCGTGCCCTGCAACGTCGCGCTTTCCGGCACGCAGATCGCTTCGGTGCAGGCCAGCCAGTTGGCCTTGGCGCTGATTGGCAGGGTGGTGCCGGGGGCGGCATCCTTGGGCACTGTAAACGGTACGAGCACGGCGTAGTCATGCTCGTACACATGGTTCATCAGGCCCTGCACCAGCAGCGTCTGCGGCACGGGAAATTCCAGCGGCCCGGTGCCCGCACCCGGCGGCAAAGTCCATTCGAGAGTGATCGGCAGGCCCGCGTCGCCCGGATTGGTCCAGTAGCCGTGCCAGCCCTTGGAGGGCTGCATCAGCACCGCAAGCGTCACCGTCTCGCCCGGTGCGGCCGGACGTTCGGCAAGGAGAGAGGCGCGGATATGCGCCGGGCCTTGCGCGAGCTGGGCGAGCGCGGGCGCACCCACCAGCACGAGCCAGCACGCTGCAAGCAGCAGGAAAACGTTTCGCAGGATTGCCATATGCCGCGTCTATCCCAACCCGATCACTTTGACCACCTGCCCACCGGCCACGGTGCGCGCGTTGCCTCTGCGGGCAGGAGCCATCGCGAGGCCCCTTGCGCGTCTGCGCTGCCGGGGCCATCACGCTGCGGTTCGTGCCGGGGCAGGCGAGTCCGGTTCGGCCAAGTACCGAGAAAGGTTACCCATATGTCGCTTCGCAAGTTCCGGTCCGCCGCTCTGGGAGCAGCCGCCTTCGCCGCCGTGATGATCCTTCCCACGGGCGGGATCGCCCGTCCCGCCGTGAAGCCGGTGCCCTTGCCTGCGCCTGTGGTCCAGCCCGCGCCCGGTGCGCCGAAGCTGATCGTGGCCATCTCGATCGACCAGTTCTCCGCCGATCTCTTCGCGCAGTACCGTTCGCACTTCACCGGCGGCTTTGCCCGCCTCGCGTCCGGCGCGGTGTTTCCGGCAGGCTACCAGAGCCATGCCGCGACCGAAACCTGCCCCGGCCACTCGACGATCCTCACCGGCGTTCATCCCGCGCGCACCGGGATTATCGCCAATACCTGGATCGACCAGTCCGTCGCGCGCGGCAAGAAGACAGTCTACTGCGCCGAGGACGAGACCAAGGCGGCAGCGGACCCCAAGGATTATGTCGCGTCGGTCGGCCATCTCCTCGTCCCGACGCTGGGTGAGCGGGTCAAGGCGCTCTGGCCGACGAGCCGCAATGTCGCCGTCTCCGGCAAGGACCGCGCCGCGCTGATGATGGGCGGCCATGTGATCGATTCGGTCTACTGGTGGAAGGGCGCGGGCTTCACCTCGCTCGACGGGCGCACGCTTACCCCGGCGGCAGTCAACGAGAACAAGTCGCTCGCCGATGTGCTGAGCGCGGGCGCACCCGAACTTCCGCTGCCGGACTGGTGCAAGGGCAAGGACCGCGCCGTGCCGCTGAGCACGACGTTCTCGGTCGGCACGGGCCGCTTTGCGCTGGCGCCGGGCGACAAGAACGGCTTCCGCGCCTCACCGCGCATCGACCGCGCCACGCTCGATCTGGCAACCGAACTGCTCGACGAAAACCATCTCGGCAAGGGCAAGACGCCCGATGTGCTTTCGGTCAGCCTTTCGGCCACGGACTACGTCGGCCACGGCTATGGCACCGAAGGCACCGAGATGTGCATTCAGCTGCAGCAGCTCGATCTGGCGCTCGGCGATTTCTTCATCGCGCTCGATCAGCGCGGGATCGACTACGAAGTGGTGCTCACCGCCGACCACGGCGGGTTCGATCTGCCCGAGCGGCTCGGCGAGCAGGCGCTGCCCGCCGCGCACCGCGTCAACAAGAGCCTGCTGGCCGAAGCACTCAGCGCGGCGGTCGCAGCGAAGACCGGGCTCGATGCCAAGGATCTCGTGCTGTCCGATGGCGCCTCCGGCGATATCTGGCTGCGCCGCGATCTTGCACCGGCGGACAAGTCCCGCGCGCTGGAAGCGCTCAAGGCCGAGCTGCTTGCCAATCCTGACGTCGCCGCGGCTTTCACCGCCGATGAGATCGCCGCCGCGCCCGCGCCCACCGGCTCGCCCGAAACATGGCCCCTGATCGCGCGCGCCAAGGCCTCGTTCTACGCCCCGCGTTCGGGCGATCTGGTGCTGATGCTCAAGCGCGGCGTCGTGCCGATCCCCACGCCCGGTCCCGGCTATGTCGCCACGCATGGCTCGCCGTGGGATTATGATCGCCGCGTGCCGATCCTGTTCTGGCGCAAGGGCATGACCGGGTTCGAGCAGCCCAGCCCGGTCGAGACGGTGGACATCGCCCCCACGCTTGCGGCACTGATCGGCCTGCCGGTTCCGGCCGGCGCTTTTGACGGGCGCTGCCTCGATCTCGATGCGGGCACCGGCGATACGTGCGGAGCAAAGCCATGAGCGAAAACCTGACGTCCGATATCGTCATCCTCGGCGGCGGACTTGTCGGCATGACGCTGGCAATCGGCCTCGCCAAGGCCGGCATCCCGAGCGTGGTGATCGATAACTCCGATCCCGCCGCGCAGACGGCAGAAGGCTTCGACGGCCGCGCCTCGGCGATCTCGACCGCGAGCTGGAATCTTTACAGCCATCTCGGCATCGCCGCTGCGCTCGAGCCCCTGGGCTGCCCGATCGATTCGATCGCGGTGACCGACGGGATGAAGCCCGGGCGGATCGATTTCCAGCCCGCGCCCGGCGATGGCTCGCTCGGCCGCATGTTCGCCAACCGCGACTTGCGGGTCACGATGTACGATGCGGCGGCGAAGGAAGAGCTGATCACGTTCCTGCCCAACGCGCGTGTGGCGACACGCGAGCGGGACGACCACGGCGTGGGTGTCACGCTGGCGGATGGCCGTGTCATCAAGGGCCGCCTGCTGGTGGGCGCCGAGGGCCGCGCTTCGCCCACGCGTGACGAGGCGGGCTTCACCCCCGCGCGCTGGAGCTATGGCCACCGCGCGATGATCGTGGGCCTCGCGCACGAAAAATCGCACGGCAATGTCGCGTGGGAAATCTTCTATCCCGCCGGCCCGTTCGCACTGCTGCCACTGCTCGATGATGCCGAGGGCAATCACCGCTCCGCGCTGGTGTGGACGGTGGGCGAGAAGGACGCGCCCGGCATTCTCGCGCTGCCCGATGGCGCGTTCCAGAGCGCGGTGCAGGAGCGCATGGGCGATGTGCTGGGCAAAGTGCGGCTGATGGGCCCGCGCTCTTCGTGGCCGCTCAATTTCCACCACACCGCGCGCATGGTCTCGAACCGGCTCGCGCTGGTCGGCGATGCCGCGCACGGCATGCATCCGATTGCCGGGCAGGGGCTGAACCTGGGCCTGCGCGATGTTGCGGCGCTGGTGGAAGTGCTGACCGATGGCATGCGGCTTGGGCTCGATCCGGGCGATGCACAGCTCCTCGCCCGCTACGAGCGCTGGCGTGCGGCGGATACTTTCATGGTCTCAGCTGCGACCGATGTGCTGACGCGGCTGTTCGGCGTGCCGGGCCGCATCCCGTCTGCGATCCGGCGGCTGGGCATGGCGGGCGTGCAGCGCATCCCGGCGCTCAAGCGCTTCTTCATGGACGAAGCCCGCGGCATGAGCGGCGCTCTGCCGAGCCTGCTGCAATCGGCCTGATCCGCTTGCAGTAACGTTAGGGTTACCAGTGTTCGCGCAGAGGCGCAGAGAGAATGGACTTGCGGCTATGCCGCTTTTGAATCCGAAAGGCCGATCAATTGGTTCGGCCTTCGGCCGCCTGACTGGAAAGCGCAGCGTCACTCTGCGCCTCCGCGCCTCTGCGCGAACCCGTTAGGTCGACGCGTCCGAAGCGTCCGCCACCGGCGAAGCACTGACCGCAGGAGCCGCTGCATCGGGCTTGGCTACCGGAGGCGTCGGCGGGAACGAAAGCGCAGCGGTTTCCAGCTGATCTAGCGCATGCTCGACGCTGGCAAAGTCCCGAGCATGGGCAAGCCATTCGGTCGCGGCATCCTTGCCCGGCATGTGCTCCACTTCGGCGATGGCGGCATCGATGCGGCTCCCGGCCAGGGCTTCGCGCACGCGCTCTGCGCGGCTTTCGGCTGTGGGCGAGGGGCTGTCAGCGTGGCGGATCACGAACAGCTCGCTCATCTGGCGGGTCATCCAGTCCCACGTACCTTCGCTTTTCGCGCCGCCAATCAACTGCGGGGCAAGCTTTTCGAACATTTCGCTGAGCAGCGGGAGTGTCATCGGCTTCTGCGCCCCGGCGATCACGCGGTCCACGGCGGCCTGCTGGGTCGCGCCGAAGCGCACGCGCAGCTGTGCTTCAAGGTAGCCGAGCGGCTGGCCCCGCTCGATCGCGCGGCGGGAGGCGAAAGCCACCAGCAAGGCTTCGGCCTGGCTCGCCTGCCCGGCGGCGGCGGTGGCCTGCTGGTTGAGTTCGGCAAGGCGCTGCTCAAGCGCGGAAACCTTCGCGGCGGCGGCAGTGAGCGCCGCATCGGTTGCGGCAAGATTGGCGGTGGTCTGCGCGGCGGCCTGCGACATCGAGGCTGAAGGGGATGGTGCCGGAGAGACGGACAGGCTCGAGACGTGCACCTCCAGCCAGCCGGTTTTCCAGCCGTACCAGGCGCCGCCAGCAAGGGCTGCCAGGATGAGAAGGACAACCAGCACAACCCGACCGCGACCAGTTCGGGAGCGCTGGAGAGCCAGTGGCGAACCAAAGGTCATGTCCTGCATAGGATCATTTTTCAGTTGTTAGTGTCCTCTAGGTGACACTTTCTTGCACATTTGAACGGCGAGTGCCAGCACTGCTTGATCGCTGCGTGTCTCTGCAATTTCAACATGTTGCCAACCATCGCCAGCCATCTGGCCGATTCGCGGGGCGAGGCAGGCCAGTGCGATCACGTTACGGCTAACGCCAAGCCGCGCCGATTCTGCGGCGAAATGGGCAGCGGCCTCACCCGAGTGCAGCAGGACCACGGCTGGCCCGGCGAGCGCGCTGACGAGCGCGGGCGGCATCGGCAAACCGGCGGCAGCATAGACCACGATATCGTCAACCTCGACGCCGGCGGGCAGGGCGAGCGGCACGCGCTTCTCCCCGGCGAGGCGCAAGTAGCGGCCCGGGGGCAGGGCGGAAACCATCGGCTGCAAGCCGCCCTCGCCAATGGCGCCGACGGCAAAGCCCGCTGCGCGCGCAGCGTCTGCCGTGACAGCGCCGACCGCGTGGACGGGCAGGCGCCGGAGCCGGGCAAGGCCCTCGCCGCCGAGGCGGAAGACATTGGCGCTGCCCGCAAGCAGCGCGCGGTAAGGCGCGGGATCGGGCACGGTCCACGGTGCGGGGGCCATATCGAACAAGGGGTAGCCGCGAGCATCGAGCCCGAGCGCGCGCGCGGCGGCCACGGTGGCTGCGTTGCCCGGCTCGGGGCGGATGACGAGGACCGGGAGCATGCCCGGGGGCCTCAGCTGCCGGTGAAGTGGCGGCGGATCGCCTCGGGCGCGCCGGCAAGCAGCGTGCGGGCAAGCGCGGCAGGCCCCTCGGTGTCGCCCGCAGGGAACGTCGCACTGGCTTCGACCCGCTCCGCGCCGTCCGGGCTGTAGAGCGCGGCGCGCAGGGTGAGGTTTGTGCCCTCCGCCGTGGTCAGCAGCGCGATCGGGCTGTGGCAAGTGCCGCCAAGCCCGCGCAGCAGGCCGCGCTCGGCCATCACGGCCGCGTGGCTCGGCTTGTCGTCGATGGCATCAAGCAGCGCGACGAGATCGGCGCGGGCGGCGAGGCATTCGACGCCGATGGCGCCCTGCGCCGGGGCGGGCAGCCAGGTGTCCGCCGGCAGCGGGCTGCCGATGCCGTTCTGGCCCAGCCGGTTGAGGCCAGCAGCGGCCAGCAGCGTCACGTCCGCCTCGCCCGCTTCGAGCTTGCCGAGACGGGTCGCGACGTTGCCGCGAAAGCCGACCACAGTGAGATCAGGCCGGGCATGGAGCATCTGCGCAGCGCGGCGCGGCGCGCTGGTGCCGACACGGGCCCCGGCGGGAATGGCGGCGACGCTCTCCGCGCCGACGAGCACATCGCGCACATCCTCGCGCGGGAGCACGGCGGCGATCATCAGCGCTGCGGGGCGCTCTGTTTCGACGTCCTTCATCGAATGGACTGCGAAATCGATGCTGCCATCGGCCAGCCAGGCATCGAGTTCCTTGGTCCACAGCGCCTTGCCGCCGATCTCGGCCAGCGGGCGATCAAGCACCTGATCGCCGCTGGCGACCACGGTCACGAGTTCGACGGCGGCCTCCTCCCAGCCATGCGCGGCGCAGAGCCGGGCACGGGTTTCCTCGGCCTGGGCCATGGCGAGAGGGGAGCGGCGCGTACCCAGCTTGAGCGGGTTTGCAGCGGTAGGTGTTATGGGCGTGTTCATGCGTGACTTGCCGTAACCGGGAATGTCTCTAAGGGAAAGTCTCCCATGGCCTTGATCCTCGGCATCGAATCCTCTTGCGACGAAACCGCCGTCGCCGTGATCGACGGGGCGGGTACCACGCTCGCCGCACGCATCGTCGCGCAGCGCGTTGCCTCGCAGGATGAAGAGCACCGCCCCTATGGCGGGGTCGTGCCTGAGATCGCCGCGCGGGCCCATGCCGAAACGCTCGCGCCGATGGTCGGCGCGGTGCTGGCGGATGCGGGGCTGACATTGGCAGACATGGATGCGATTGCCGCCACGGCCGGGCCAGGCCTGATCGGCGGCGTGATGGTGGGGCTGGTAACGGCCAAGGCGCTCGCGATGGCGGCGGACAAACCGCTGCTGGCGGTCAACCACCTCGAAGGCCATGCGCTGTCTGCGCGGCTGGCGGAGCCGGGCCTCGCCTATCCCTATCTGCTGCTGCTCGCCTCGGGCGGCCATTGCCAGATCCTCGAAGTGCGCGGGCTCGGCCAGTATCGCCGCCTCGCCACGACGATCGACGATGCCCTGGGCGAAGCCTTCGACAAGACCGCCAAGATCCTCGGGCTCGGATTTCCCGGCGGCCCTGCCGTGGAGCGGCTGGCGCGCGAGGGTGATCCGAAGGCCGTCCCGCTGCCACGCCCGCTGATGGGGAGCGCGGAGCCGCATTTCTCGTTTGCGGGTCTCAAGAGCGCGGTGATGCGCGCGCGCGATGCGGGTATCCACCGTTCGGCGGATATTGCCGCCTCGTTCCAGCAGGCGGCGATTGATTGTGTGATCGACCGGACCCGGCGCGCGATGGCGATGTCGGGGCCGGTGACGGCGCTCGTCGTCGCGGGCGGTGTCGCTGCCAACGCGGCCCTGCGCGGCGCATTGATGGCGCTGGCGGATGAGGCGGACCTGCCGCTCGTCGCGCCGCCGCCGAAGCTGTGCACCGATAATGCCGCGATGATCGGCTGGGCCGGGGCCGAGCGCCTTGCCGCCGGGCTGACCGATCCGCTCGACGTGCTGGCGCGCCCGCGCTGGCCGCTCGATCCGGATGCGGCGCCGGTGCGCGGTGCGGGGGTGAAGGCGTGAGCGCGGTTCCTCAGGTCGGCGCCGGGGTCGGCGTGGTCGGCGGCGGCGCATGGGGCACTGCGCTGGCGCAGGTCCTTGCGAGCGATGGCCGCGCCGTGCTGCTCTGGGCGCGTGAGGCCGATGTGGTCGAGGCGGTGAACACCGATCATCGCAATCCGCGCTTTCTGCCGGGTGCGAACCTGCATCCCTCGATCCGCGCGACGGGCGCGCTTGCCGATCTCTCCGCGCTGCCGGTGCTGCTGATGGTGACACCGGCGCAGCATCTCGGCGCCGTGCTGGGCGAACTTGGCCCGCGCGGCGCGGACGTGGTGCTTTGCGCCAAGGGCATCGAGCAAGGCACGGGCCGCCTGATGAGCGACGTTGCCGCCGCCGCTGCGCCCGGTGCGGCGCTGGCGGTGCTCTCTGGGCCGACTTTCGCGCATGAAGTGGCGGATGGGCTGCCCACTGCCGTCACGCTCGCCTGCGCGGGCGGAGAGGCGCAGTGGGCTCGGCTCGCACCCGTCATCGCGCGTCCGGCATTCCGGCCCTACTACTCCGCGGATGTGGTCGGCGCTTCGATTGGCGGCGCGGTAAAGAACGTGCTCGCGATCGCCTGCGGCGTGGTCGAAGGGCTCGGGCTGGGCGCCAATGCCCGTGCGGCGCTGATCAGCCGCGGCTTTGCCGAAATGCAGCGCCTCGGCATTTCAATGGGCGCGGAGGCGGAAACGCTGGCCGGGCTTTCCGGCCTTGGCGATCTCGTGCTCACTTGCTCCTCCTCCGAAAGCCGCAACTTTGCGCTCGGCAAGGCGCTGGGCGCGAAAGGCGATCAGACCGGCGGCGCGGCGAGCTTGCTCGCGGAGCGCAGTACGGTCGCAGAGGGCGCATTCACCGCGCCGGTGCTGGCAAGCCTCGCAACCGAGCGCGGCATCGCCATGCCGATTGCCGAAGGTGTCGCCGCCCTGCTCGATGGACGGATTTCGCCGCGCGCGCTGGTCGCGCAGCTGCTGGCCCGCCCCCTGCGCGCGGAGGCGCCGCTTGGCTGAAATCTCGCCCCTCTCCGCCGAACAGCAGGACATCGCCGCGCTCGCCAAAGGCGGGCGGACGAATTTTCTCGGCTTCCTGCTGCGGCTCGCTGCGCGCATCCCGTTCCTGTTCATTGCCGGGCGGCTTTATGGCGCGGAGGATCTGGGGCGGTTCGCTTCTGCGACGATTGCGGTCGAACTCGCCGCGCAGCTCGCCACGCTGGGCCAGAAGCGCGGCCTTGCGCAGCAGCTGGCGAGCGATGATCGCGACGGGGCCGAAGTGGTCGCCGATGCTCTCTTGCTTTCGGGCTTCGTTGCAGCCGTGCTGGCGGCGCTGCTCTATGCCTTCCCGGCGCCGATGTTCCCGAGCGGACACTTCACGCCGCTCCAGCGCCTCCTGCCGCTGACTGTGTTGCCCATCGCGCTTGGCGATATCGCGCTGGCGGCGCTGGCCTATCGCTTCGATGTGGGGGCAACGGTGCGGGCACGTTCGGTGGTGGAGCCGTGGACGCTTTCCATCGTGGCGGGGCTGGTGTGGCTGGCGGGCTTTACGCTTTTGCCCATCCGCGAATCCGGGCTGATCCTTGCCTACGTCGCCTCCATCTTCGCCGCGACGATGACCGCATTCGTTCCCCTGCTCAGAAGCTACGGCCTGCCGCGCCAGTGGTCGCCGCGCCCGATCGATCTCCTCCGGCTGGCGGGCAGCAACTTGCCGCTGGCCGGTGCGGACGCCATCGAATGGGGCACGCGCAAGCTCGATCTGTTCCTGCTCGGCGTGTTCCAGTCGCCCCCGGCGGTCGTGGGTGTCTACTACGTCGCGCAGCAGGTTGCGACTTTGCCGCAGAAGCTGAAGACGAGCTTCGAGCCGATCCTCGGCCCGGTGATCACGCGCAATCTGCAGAGCGGGAATTTCCCCGCCGTAGCGCGGCAGGTCTGCCAGGTCGGCTTCTGGATCATCGCGGCGCAGGCCGGTGTGGCGCTGGCGCTGGGCATTCCGGGCGCGGCGGTGATGGGGCTGGTCGGCCCGGGCTTCGTGGCGGGTACGGCAGCGCTCGGGCTGTTGCTTGCCGCCGAAGTGGCCGCCGCCACCGCCGTCGTGAGCGAGGCGGCGCTGATCTACATCGCGCGGCTGCGCAATCTCTGGATCAGCCTCGGCACCATCGCGCTGCAGGGTGTGTTGACGGTGGGCTTCATGGTGGCAGCGCGCCGGGCCGGGCTCGATCCGTTGATGCAGGCGGCCGGGGCGGCAGCGGCGCTGGCGATTGCGCTGGCCTGCGCCTCGCTGGCCAAGTCCCTGCTGCTTGGCAGCCTGCTGGGCGAACGGATCAGCAACTGGCGCTGGCCGCTGATCTGGGCCGCCGCGCCTGCCGTGCTGGTCGGCGCGCTGATGAAGCTCATGCCCGAATGGATCGAGCTCGCCATCGGTATCCCCGCGATTCTCGGGGTTTACGGCGCGGTGATCTGGCGGCGCGGGTTCGGGCCGGAAGACCGTATCCTGTTCAAGAAGCAGGCGCTCTGAACCGGCCCGGTGCGGGCTGTGCCGGGGGCGGAGGGCGCGCCCTCTTGGCTTTCGCTGCTGCGCGTGGGAAAGGCCGCCGTGTATCCGGCAAGGCTGAGGATGGACGATGATGGAATGGATTCAGGCAAACGCGGTGCTGGTCGGCGCACTTGCCGTACTGCTGGTGCTGGCACTGGTATTCCTGCTGCGCCGCGGCAAGGCCCTGCCGGAAAAGCGCGAATACCGCGATGTCCTCTCCGAAGGCGCCGCGCCCGCTGCGCGCAATTCGGCGCTGATCGATGCGCCGCCCGCCGCCGCGATCGAGCCTCCGCCGGTTCTCGCCGATGCGCCGCCCGTGGCAGCGGATGAGGGCGACGACCTGACCCGCATCAAGGGCCTCGGCCCCAAGATCAGCACCGCGCTCCGGGCTCTCGGCGTCACACGTTATGCCGAGATTGCGGCGTGGAGTGAGGACGACGTCGCGCGGATCGATGCGCAGCTAGGCGCGTTTGCCGGCCGCGCTACACGCGATAACTGGATCGAGCAGGCCAAGCTTCTATCGAGCGGCGATACGTCGGCCTATGAGGCGAAGTTCGGCAAGCTCTAGGTCCCCGCGCAGCGCCTGACCAGAGCGCCCGGAACCGCGCTTGCGGGCACTTCGATATGGCCCCCACCGGGGAGCGTGCCGACAAACTTCGCCTTGAACAGCGTCAGGCGCCTGTCGTCAGCCGGGATCGCACCTTGCCACACATAGCCCTGCCGGCCCGGCACGGCAGTCGCATCCACCGGCAGGCGCAGGATATATCCGCTCCCCTGCAGCGCAAACAGCGCAGCGGCACCGATGGGCGCCGCGACATTGCGGGTCACCACAAGCGCGCCCTGGTGGCACTCGAGGCTCAGCAGCGGTGCCTCGCCCGGATAGCCGAAACGCGCGCCGTCCGGCGTTTCGGCCCATGCACCCTTCGCATCCTTGGCGCGCGTTGCCGGCGGCGCCGGGCTATCGACCGGCATGGCGACCCGCACTGCATCGACGGGACCGTCCTTGCCCGCGGTCGTCGTCGCGGACGATGCCGAACAGGCCGCCAGCAGCAGCACAAGCAGGGGGGGCACCAGGCCCTTTGGCGCATGCGACATTACAGCCTTATCCTTCAAGTACCCGAATCCCTGACCATTTCCCCAACGCTCTTTCCGCAAAGCGCCGATCGCTGGTCACGAGTTCGCAGCCCATTTTCATAGCCAGCGCAAGATAGATACAGTCTTTGAGCGGATGGCCAAGATCGAGTGCGAGACCGGCGGCATCGGCTACTTCACCCGGTGATGTGCGCTCCAGCAGTAGTGCCTGCCTGTCGATCAGATCCAGCATGCGCCACAGTGCAGCGCGATAGTAGCTTTGCTCCGCCTTGGCGCTATTGGCGTTTCGAACCAGCACGCTGGAAACCTCGACAACGAAGATATCGGGAACATGCAAGTGGCCCTGCATCGTTTCCAGCAAGGTCCTCGCCTGATCACTTGCAGCTTCTTCGACAAACCATTTCACCGCCACACTGGCGTCGATCACCGTCACCAGCTGTCACGCTCGGCGCGAAGTATATCGAGGCTCGTGATGCCCCCGGGCAAGCGCAGCGGGTTCTGTTTCGTGAAACTCAGGAAATCGGCAGTTGCCTGCTCGCGGCTTTGCTTGCGGGTGCGCTCGGCAATCATCACGCGCACCTCAGCGGAAAGCGAGCGGTTGTTCTGCCTGGCCGCCTCGGCCAGTGCGGCAAGATCACCGTCATCAATTCCGCGAACTGTGAGCGTTGCCATTCGGGGTCTCCTTGCAAGCGATATTTAGCAAAAATGCATGCATTTTGCAAGCATCACTTCCCCCACTTGCGCTGCGATTTCCCATACCGCGTCTTGCGCGTCCCAGGCTTGCCCTCGTTGCTCCGCCCCACGATCGGCGCTTTCCGTTCCCCATCCGGCAGGCCCAGCTCGGTCGCTTCCAGCGCGCGGATCTCATCGCGCAGCCGCCCTGCCGTCTCGAATTCCAGATCTGCGGCCGCCGCGCGCATCTTGCGTTCCAGCTCTTCGATGTAAGCGCGCAAGTTGTGGCCGACGAGGTTGTTCGCCCCGCCTTCCGCCTCGATCTCGACCAGCACGCCGTCGCGGCTCGCGGTGTCCGCCACGATGTTGTGAATGTCGCGCTTGATCGATTCGGGCGTGATCCCGTGGAGCTCGTTATAGGCGCGCTGCTTTTCGCGGCGGCGATCGGTTTCGGCGATGGCGCGTTCCATTGAGCCGGTCATCCTGTCGGCATAGAGGATCACCCGGCCATCGACATTGCGCGCGGCGCGGCCGATGGTCTGGATCAGCGAGGTCTCGCTGCGCAGGAAGCCTTCCTTGTCCGCGTCCAGAATGGTCACCAGCCCGCATTCGGGAATATCGAGCCCCTCGCGCAGCAGGTTGATGCCCACCAGCACATCATAGACGCCGAGGCGCAAGTCTCGGATCAGCTCAATGCGTTCCAGCGTCTCGACGTCCGAATGCATGTAGCGCACGCGCAGCCCCGCCTCGTGCATGAACTCGGTGAGGTCCTCGGCCATGCGCTTGGTCAGCGTGGTGACGAGTGTGCGGTACCCGGCCTGCGCGGTCTTGCGGCATTCGTTGATGCAGTCCTGCACCTGGTCTTCCACCGGGCGGATCTCCACCGGCGGATCGATCAGCCCGGTCGGGCGGATCACCTGTTCGGCAAACACGCCGCCCGATTGCTCCATTTCCCAGTGCCCCGGCGTCGCTGAAACCGCCACGGTCTGCGGGCGCATCGCGTCCCACTCGTTGAAGCGCAGCGGGCGGTTGTCGATGCAGCTCGGCAAGCGGAAGCCGTACTCTGCCAGCGTGATCTTGCGCCGGTGGTCGCCCTTGGACATCGCGCCGATCTGCGGCACGGTCTGGTGGCTTTCATCCACGAACAGCAGCGCGTTGTCCGGCAGATACTCGAACAGCGTCGGCGGTGGCTCGCCCGGCAGGCGCCCGGTGAGGAAGCGCGAATAGTTCTCGATCCCCGCGCAGCTGCCGGTGGCATGGATCATTTCGAGATCGAAATTGGTGCGCTGCTCCAGCCGCTGGGCTTCGAGCAGCTTGCCTTCCGCCTCCAGTTCCTTGAGCCGCTCGGTCAGCTCGAAGCGGATCGCGTCCGCTGCCTGCTTCATCGTCGGCCCCGGCGTCACGTAGTGCGAATTGGCGTAGACGCGCACTTTGGAAAGCTTGGTTCCGGCCTTTCCGGTCAGCGGGTCGAACTCGGCTATTTCCTCGATCTCGTCGCCGAAGAACGAGACGCGCCAGGCCATGTCCTCATAGTGCGAGGGGTAGATTTCGAGGTTGTCCCCCCGCACGCGGAAATTGCCGCGCTGGAAGGCGGCATCGTTGCGCTTGTACTGCAGCGCGACCAGCTTGCGGATGATCTCGTGGTTGTCGACCGTGTCGCCCACCTTCAGATCGAAGATCATCGCCGAATACGTCTCGACCGAGCCGATCCCATAAAGGCACGAGACCGAGGCGACGATGATCACATCGTCGCGCTCCAGCAGCGCGCGCGTGGCTGAATGGCGCATCCGGTCGATCGCCTCGTTCACCGAGCTTTCCTTCTCGATGTAGGTGTCTGATCGGGGCACATAGGCCTCGGGCTGGTAGTAGTCGTAGTAGGACACGAAATACTCGACCGCGTTCTCCGGAAAGAAGCTCTTCATCTCGCCATAAAGCTGCGCGGCAAGGATCTTGTTGGGCGCGAGGATCAGCGCCGGGCGCTGCAGCTGCTCGATCACCTTGGCCATGGTGAAGGTCTTGCCCGAACCCGTCACGCCGAGCAGTACCTGCGTCACCTCGCCGTCCAGCGCCGAGGCGACGAGATCGGCAATCGCGGTCGGCTGGTCGCCCGCCGGCTGGTATTCGGAGACAACCTTGAACGGCCTCCCGCCCTCCGATTTCTCGGGCCGCGCCGGCTTGTGCGGCACGAAATTGGCGGAAGTATCGGGCTCTTCCAAGCCCCTGCGGATCACGAGTTCAGCCATGCGCCTGATATGGGGAACAAACCGCGTCCATGCAATCGGCAGAAGGTGTGATGCGCATCATTGGAAAACTGCGGCGCGAGTGTTAGCCCTGTCATGAAACGAGGAGAGGACCCGAACCCATGCGCCTGCCTATTCTGCCTCTTATGGCCCTATCGACTGCACTGGCGCTGGCCGGGTGCGGCAGTGGCAAGACGGTGACCGCGACCAATGAAAGCGTTTCGGACGTGGCCAAGAAAGTGTCCGACGCCGGGCTGCACTTCAATCCGGGCCGGTGGGAATCGACGATGAAGTTCGTCAAGCTCGATATGGAAGGCATGCCGCCCGAGGCGAAGGAAATGATGGGCAAGATGCTCGGCAAGGGCCGCACCTTCGCCAGCTGCCTGACCAAGGAAGAAGCCGAAAAGCCCGATGCCAAGTTCTTCGGCCAGGCCGACGAGCGCTGCAAGTATGACAGCTTCAGCATGGGCGGCGGCAAGATCGATGCGAAGATGACCTGCAAGGCCGAGCAGGGCCCTCAGACCATGACCATGGTGGGCAACTATACCGCCGATACCTACCAGATGACGATGTCGATCAATGGCATGGGGCCACAGGGCAAGGCCATGTCCATGCAGATGGACCTCAGCGCCAAGCACAACGGGGAATGCACCGGCAAGGAAGAGGGCAAGTCCGGCGCGGTTGGCTAAGCCGCCACCGCTTCCACCTCCACCTGCACGCCCGAAAGCGCGGCGTTCCCCGATAGCGGATCGAGCGCGCCGGATTCCGTCAGTGCATTGGCGCTGACCCCGGCGCGGCTCTTTGCGACCTGCATCGCCATGCCGGGCAGATCGTGACCCCAGCCATGGGGGATGGAAACGGTGCCGGGCATCATGTCATCGGTCACTTCGGCGGGGATGGTCACTTCGCCCGATGCCGAGCGCACCGTGGCCATGTCGCCGTCTTCGAGGCCCAGCGGCGCGGCATCCAGCGGGTGGATCATCAGCGTGCAGCGGTTCGGCCCCTTGGTCAGGCGGTGGCTGTTGGCGAGCCAGGAATTGTTGGTCCGCAAGTGCCGCCGCCCGATCAGGGTGAGCTTGCCGGTCTCGGGCATCTCCACCTCGATCGCGGCAAGCGCCTCCATGAAGGCAGGCACGGCGCAGCGCACCGTCTGGTCGTCGCTGCGCAGGCGCTCGGGGAGCACGTCCGCTTTGGGCGGCCCGAAATCGAGGCCCGAAGGCGCGGCTTCGAGTTCGGCGAGCGAGACCTTGTAGGGTCCGCCGCGCAGCATCCCGTCCAGCGCCTCGCGCGGGGTGGGCTCTTGCACCGGCTTGCCATTGATCGCCTGCGCAAGGCCGCGCAGGATTTCCCAGTCGTGCAACGAGGCCGGGTCTTCGCGCTCCAGCGTGGGCTGCGAATAGACCGCCACGTTGCGCACTGCCATCGGCAGCAGGAACAGGCCGTAGTGATCGCGTTCCAGCGGGCCCGTAGGCGGCAGGATATAATGCGCGCGGCGGCTGGTGGCGTTGCGGTACATGTCGACCGAGACCATCAGCTCGAGGCTCTCCAGCGCCTTGTCGAGCCGAGGGCCGTTGGGGGTCGAGAGGACCGGATTGCCCGCCACCACGAACAGCGCCTTGATCTGCCCTTCGCCCGGCGTCTCGATCTCCTCGGCGAGCGCGGCGGCGGGAAACTCGCCCAGCGCCGACTTGTAGCCCGAAACGCGCGAGGTAAATTTGCCGAGCGAGCCGCGCGGCAGCATCGCAAGCGTATCGAGTGCGGGGATCGGAAAGACCGTGCCGCCCTCGCGGTCAAGCTGCCCGGCGGCGATATTGATCAGCGCGATGAGCCAGGCGTTCAAAGTGCCATGCCGCTGCGTCGCGATACCGAGCCGGCCATAGAGCGCAGCAGGTCCGGCGGTGAGCCGTTCGGCAAGCCACGCAACCTCTTCGGCCGCCACGCCCGATGCGGCAAGGCACGCCGCATCATCGAAGCGGGCAAGCAGCGCCGCCACTTCGTCCAGCCCGGTCACGAAATCCTGCACCGGCTGGAACGGCCGCCGCGCCATCACCGCCCTGAGTAGTGCGATCAGCAGGAACACGTCGCTGGCCGGCTTCACGAACAGATGCCGGTCGGCGATCTTCGCGGTTTCGGTGCGGCGCGGGTCGATCACGACAAGCTGGCCGCCGCGCGCCTTCAAGGCGCGCACCCGATTGCGGAAATCCGGCACCGTCCAGACCGAGCCGTTGGACGCCATCGGATTGCCGCCGATGATCACCAGCGTCTCGGTCCGGTCGATATCGGGAATGCCGAACATGCTCGCGTGGCCGTAAAGCAGCAGGTTCGCCACCTGGTGCGGCATCTGGTCCACCGTGCTGGCGGAAAACTGGTTCTTCGTTCCCAGCGCCTTGGTGAGGTGATGCGCGTTGAGCGCGTTGCCATAGGAATGCGCGTTGGGATTGCCGATGTAGGTTGCGGTAGAGGCGGGATCACGCGCAAGAATGGCGCGCGTCTGCTCGCCGATTTCGCGAAACGCCTGCTCCCAGCTGATTTCGTGCCAGTCCTCGCCCACCCGTTTTTGCGGGGCGCGCAGGCGGTCGGGATCGTTCTGCAGGTCCTCGAGCGCGGTGGCCTTGGGGCAGATGTGCCCGCGCGAGAGCGGGTTATCGGGATCGCCCTTGATCGAGAGGACGCGGCGTCCTTCCACCTCCACCAGCACGCCGCAATTGGCCTCGCAGATATGGCAGGTGCGGTGATGGATCTCGCCCATGGCTTGCTCTCTCCCGGAAATTAGCCGTGCGATTAAACGTGTCACCATGCCAGGGCGATGGCAAGCGCGAAGCGTGGAAACGCTTTGCGGGGCGGATCGGTTACAAATTTGTCTCGCAAGTGCAGCATCACGCTTGGCAAAGCCTGCGGGCTGTGCAAGCTTCGTGCGCATCGGGATGATCGCATGACCAACGCCTCGCCCCCGTCACCGGGGATCTCCTACGACGAGATGTTTGCCGCCGATGGCTCGGTGCGCCCGGCCTATCGCGGCTACGAAGAATGGTATGCCGATCAGCCTGCCGATCTGCTGCGCCGCAAGGGGACGGAGGCTGAAGCATTCTTCCGCCGCACCGGGATCACGTTCAACGTCTACGGGAGCGAGGACGCCGAAGAGCGGCTGATCCCGTTCGACATGGTGCCGCGCATCATCACCGCGCACCAGTGGCGCCGGCTCTCGCGCGGGATCGAGCAGCGTGTGCGCGCGCTCAATGCGTTCCTGCATGATCTTTACCACCGGCAGGAAATCGTGCGTTCGGGCCGCCTGCCCGCGCGCCTACTGGAAAAGAACCCGGCGTTCCTGCCGCAGATGGTCGGCTTCACGCCGCCCGGCGGGGTCTACACCCACATCGTCGGCATCGATCTCGTCCGTACCGGCGAGGACGATTTCATGGTGCTCGAAGACAATGCGCGCACGCCCAGCGGCGTCTCCTACATGCTGGAGAACCGCGAGACGATGATGGCGATGTTCCCGGAACTGTTCACCCGGGTCCGCGTGCGCGAGGTTTCGGACTATCCGCGCCGCCTTGCCCGCAGCCTCGCCGCCTGCCTCCCGCCCGCTGCCAAGGGGCACCAGCCGGTCGTCGCGGTGCTCACGCCGGGGATCTACAATTCGGCCTATTTCGAGCACGCATTTCTGGCGGACCAGATGGGCGCCGAACTCGTCGAGGGCAGCGATCTCAGAATCGAAAACGGCCGCATCGCCATGCGCACGACGCAGGGCTACACGCCGATCGATGTGCTCTACCGCCGGGTGGACGATGACTATCTCGATCCGCTGACGTTCAAGCCTGAAAGCAAGCTCGGCGTTTCGGGCATCATGGACGTCTACCGCGCGGGCGGGATCACCATTGCCAATGCACCGGGCACGGGCATCGCCGATGACAAGGCGATCTACTCGTTCATGCCCGAAATCGTCGAGTTCTACACTGGCGAGAAGCCGATCCTGCCCAATGTGCCGACCTGGCGCTGCTCGGAGCCGGACGCGCTGAAGTACGTGCTCGAGCATCTTAGCGAACTGGTGGTCAAGGAAGTCCACGGTTCGGGCGGCTACGGCATGCTGATCGGGCCGACCTCGTCGAAGAAGGAAATCGCCGCCTTCGCCGCCAAGCTCGCCGCGCGGCCGCACAACTACATCGCGCAGCCCACGCTGTCGCTCTCTACCGTGCCGATCCTCGGCCGCTCGGGCCTCACCCCGCGCCATGTCGATCTTCGGCCCTTCGTGCTCGTCTCCCCCGGCGGGATCGACATCACCCCTGGCGGCCTCACCCGCGTCGCGCTCAAGAAGGGTTCGCTGGTGGTGAACTCCTCGCAGGGCGGCGGGACGAAGGACAGCTGGGTGCTGGATGACTGATATGCTGGCCACCCCATGCTAGGCCGTAGTGCAAACGGCATTTTCTGGCTGTTCCGCAGTCTTGAGCGGGCGGAGAACACCGCGCGCCTGATCGAGGCCGGTTTCCGCATGGCGCTCACCCGCGATGCGCGCGACGCGAGTGACGAGTGGCGCTCGGTCATCGTCACGCTCGGGCTGCGCTCGCTCTACGAAGCGAAGTTCGGCACCGACTATGCCGGACCGAACGTGATCAACTTCATCCTGCGCGACAAGGACAACCCCGGCAACGTCCTCGCCATGTGCGAACTCGCGCGCACCAATGCCCGCATGGTCCGCGCCGGGATCACGCGCGAAGTGTGGGAATCGGTCAACGACAGCTGGCTGCGCATGCGGGATCTGCTCGCGCGGCCCGTCACCGAAACGCGGCTGGGCGATGTGCTTGATACGCTGCGCCGCCAATCGACCCAGGTGCGCGGTGCGATGGAAGGCACCATGCTGCGCAACGAGATCTACAATTTCGCGCGCATCGGCAGCTTCATCGAACGGGCGGACAACACCGCGCGCATTCTCGATGTGAAGTACTACGTGCTGCTGCCCTCGATTTCCTACGTCGGTTCCAGCCTCGATAACGTGCAGTGGGAAAACGTGCTGCGCTCGCTCGCCGGGGAGCGCGCCTACCGCTGGCTCAACGCCGGCCGCATGGAAGCGCGCGGGATTGCCGAGTTCCTTATCCTCGATAGCCGGTTCCCGCGCAGCCTCGCGTTCTGCTACGGCAAGCTGCGGAGCAACCTCGCGCATCTCGCGCGCGAGTATGGCTGCGAAACCGATGCCCATGCGATCCTGAGCGAGGCGGATTGCGATCTGCATACGATCACGATCGACGCGATTTTCGAGCAGGGCCTGCACGAATACATCGCAAAATTCATCAGCCGCAACACACGGCTCGCCAACCAGATCCAGCACGACTATCGCTTCATCGACTAAGGATATCGAACAAGTGCGGCTCTGGGTCGATCACACCACGCATTACACGTTTTCCGCCCCTGCCGCACGGGGGCTGCAGCGGCTGCGCCTCACACCCAAGACGAGCGCGGGGCAGTCGATCGTCGCGTGGAAGATCGGGCTCGAAGGCGCGCGGCAGGAAGTCGAATATGACGACGAGAACGCCAACCACGTTACCCTGATCGCATTTGAACCGGGCGTAACCCAAGTGACGATCCGCTGCGAGGGCGTGGTCGATACCAACGACAAGGCGGGCATTGTCGGCGGCCACGCGGGCTATCTGCCGTTGTGGCACTTCCGCCAGCCGACCGAACTCACCAGCGGCGGCCCGCGCCTCCGTGCGATGATTGCGGGCCTTTCGGGCAAGCAGGATACGCTGGAAAAGCTCCACACGCTCTCCGCCCTTGTGCGCGGCTCGGTGGAATATGCCTCCGGCCACACCGATACCGCAAGCAACGCCGAGGCTGTCCTCGCCGCGGGGCACGGCGTGTGTCAGGACCATGCCCACGTATTCATCGCCGCAGCGCGCGCGCTGGGCGTTCCGGCGCGCTACGTCAGCGGCTACCTGATGATGAAGGACCGGGTCGAGCAGGATGCGGGCCACGCCTGGGCCGAAGCCATGGTCGATGGGCTCGGCTGGGTGGGCTTCGACATTTCCAACGGCATCTCGCCCGATCCGCACTATGTCCGCGTCGCAACCGGGCGGGATTACCGCGATGCTGCGCCCGTCACCGGCATTCGCTACGGCGCCTATGACGAAACATTGCATGTGAAGCTTGCCGTCGCCCAGCAGCGTGTGGAACAGTGAACCCGCGCGCGCGAACGGATGAGGGGGCAGGACCAATGACCTATTGCGTGGGGATGGTGCTCGACAAGGGCCTCGTGCTGATGAGTGACACGCGCACCAATTCGGGCGTCGACAACATCTCGGTGTTCCGCAAGATGTTCACCTGGTCGGTCCCGGGGGAGCGGATCATCTCGATCATGACCGCGGGCAACCTCGCCACCACGCAGGCGGTGATCAGCCAGCTGGAGGAGCGCACCAAGGCGCCCGGCGATCGGCGGCCTTCGATCCTTGAAGCGCCCACGATGTTCCAGATCGCGACGATCGTCGGCCGGCTGCTGAGCGACGTGATCGAGGGGCGGCAGGATGCGGGCATGCAGGGCGCCGGCGGCCAGACCGAAGGACCGCGCTTCACCGCCTCGATGATCGTCGCCGGCCAGATCAAGGACATGGAACCGCGCCTGTTCCTGATCTACCCCGAAGGCAATTTCATCGAAGCCTCGTTCGATACGCCCTTCTTCCAGATCGGTGAGACCAAGTACGGCCGCCCGATCCTGGTGCGCGGCTACGACAAGGGCATGAGCTTCGAAGACGCGGTCAAGCTGCTGATGGTCTCGTTCGATTCGACGCTCGCCGCCAATCTCTCGGTCGGCCTGCCGTTCGATCTCATGGTGATCGAGCGCGATCAGTTCGAGCCGCTGCACCACAAGCGGATCACCGCCGAGGATCCGTTTTTCAAGCTGATCTCTTCGCGCTGGGGCGAGGCGCTGCGTTCGGCGTTCTACTCGCTGCCCGACTACAGCTTCGACGATCAGGTCAGCTGAACTGCCCTCCGCTTGGTTAACGCAGTCGCGCTTAGGGCAAATACTTATCCATATCGGTTCACGATCCGGGCGGCGCCCAAGGGACCGTACTTAGCGCCAATGCGGGGCAATAATGTCCATTCCCGAGTATAATTCCCTAAGGTATCGGGGCAGGAGTGCCGCGAAGGCGGCGCTTGTGGATCGAGAACGAAACTAACCTCGTTGGCGTTCGGGCCGGTGCTTGTGGTTTGGTTAACCCATGATCGAACGCGCCACCCTCCACATCCTCGATAGCGACTCTGCCCGCCGTGCACAGCTCGCTCGTCTCGCATTTGCCGCAGGGCATCATGCGGAAATCTACGCCAACGCGGATGAGCTGCTCAGCCATGCGCCGTCGGGCGGACTTGTCCTCGCGCAGGATGAGCCGGTGGGGGAGGGCGTGGCCAGCCTAGTCGCCGCGATGATGCGCGTCGGGCAATGGCTGCCGATCATCGCGATTGCCGAGGAGCCCACGATCAATGCAGTGGTCTCGGCGATCAAGGCCGGCGCGCTTGACTATCTCACCGTGCCCGAACAGATCGCCCCGCTGAATGAAGCCGTCGCCCGCTGCGCCCGGGAGGCAGACGCCCAGCGCCAGCAACGTGCCCGCGCCGCCGAAGCCCGCCAGCGCATCGCCCGTCTCTCGATGCGTGAACGCGAAGTGCTCGATCGGCTGGCCGAAGGGTGCAGCAACAAGGCCATCGCGCGCGATCTGGAAATCAGCCCGCGCACCGTGGAAATCCACCGCATGAAGATGATGGGCAAACTGGGCGCCCGCCACGCCGCCGAAGCCGTCCGCCTGCGCATCGAAGCCACGGGGCTCGGAGATATTGCGGCCTAGGGAAGAGTAGACTTCACGGCGCTGGCTGGCTGGCTGGCTGCTGCGGGGATGCTCGATCCGTATCCGAGCAGCTGGGGCTGGGCTCGCACCTAGTCCAGAGGAACGAGCCAGCGGACATCTGTCACATAGTAGCGCAAGCCCGAAAAGTCGGAGATCCGCTTGCTGAAGGCAAAGCGCAGGCGGCGCATCGCGACCTCGCAGGTCACGTTGTCGAGGTAGGCCGTACCTGACGATCCCACCGGCCGACAACTCTCGGGCGACCCGTCGCGCGCAAATCCCATCAGTACCTTCACCCGCCCTCCGATTTCCTCGATCAACGCAAGGCGCGGATAGTCCGCTGCGGTGATCGTGTTTCCCAGCATACCGTTGCCTGTGCCAATGGGTGGGCGTTCATCAAACGGAACGGCAGGGTAGACGATCTCCACATCCCGCCAGATCATCCGTTCTTCCAGAATGAGGTCCTGCTTCGGATGGCCAAGCTGAACCGCGACATTGGCCAGATCGCCGCCGCTCGGCATCTCGGCTGGCGGCTGGACGATCGGGCGTGGTGCCGGTCGCGCTACAGGTCGCGCTGCAGCGCTTGCCGGCCGGCGATGTGCTGCACTGGCCGGAGCGGGTAGTCCCGAGCGCTTGCGCATCATGGCGGGCGGTGGCGGCGGTGCGGCGCCGAGACCGGGCCGCCCTGCGCTGATCCAGGTCTGGCAAATCGCTTCGCTGTCAGCCGCGCTGAACGGGTTGCCCAGGATGGAACAGCCTGCCACGCCCGGCTTTCCGGTCGTCACCAGCGTAAGTCCGTAGCCCTTGCCCGGCGGCAGCAGGGCAATTGGCTTCCGCGGGGCAAGCACCTGCTTGACCCTGACTGAAAAGGCCAGCCGTCCGACTTCGTAGGGCAAAGCGAACCCGTCGTTGCGACGAAACCGCGCCCGCGCCTCGATCTGCTGGCAGAGGACTTCCATGGCGCGGCCCTGCTTTCCGGATGACCCCGATATGCAAGCAATCGCTCGCCCTCCGGAATTGAACGCGATCTCGCCTTCGCCGAGGCTGGTCAGCACGTTCAGATAGGGTCCGCTGGGCAAGGAAGCGATAACCGGACCGGCATCGGGGGTAAATTCCAGTCGCCCCGCTCCGGCAAGGTCGACATTGTCCCGGCCGATGACCACGCGCTTGGGCTCGGGCGCGGCCAATGGATCACTCTCGCTGACGGAAACGGAAGGCTCGTCCGCCGCAGACTTCGTCGGCTCGGCGGTGGGCGGTGTGGCGGCCGAAAGGGCCATTGCGAGCAGGGAAAGAGCCATATGCAAAGGTTAGCGCGCCCCGGCAGGTAAGGGAATTCCCGCGTTTCGATCTGAGGTGGCTGGTCTGGCGCGAACCGGACCGCCGGTCAGCGGCAGAAAGGCCGGCCGCCGCCCACTTCGAGGTGGAAATGATCGCGGTGGGCTTCGTTGTATTGCGGGGTGAGCACGGTGCCGAAGCGTTTGCAGGCGCTGTCGCGGATGGTTTGGAGGAAGGCGCGGATCTGCGGGCTTTCGCTACTCCAATCGTGCAACACGGTGATTCGCCGCCCATCCGCCAGTACGAAGCCGCTGACGTCGACCGCATTGGCGCTGGCATGGGCGGAAAGGCGCGAGGTGCCTGCGATGGTGCGGCAGGAATAGCTGCCCATCGTCTCGATCCGCACCAGCGGACTGCCGAGGATGGACCTCGCCGCGCGGTCCACGCCGAAGCGGGCCCAGCCGGATAGCGTGTTTGCCAGCGGGCAGGTGATCGGGCCAAGGTTCGAAACCTGCAGCATCCCCTCATCGCTGCGCAGCGAAGCGAGTCGCACTGCGCCGATGGCGGAGCAGCCTGCGCCATAATACTGATCGGGCAGGGGGGTGAAGCTGGCATAATTGCGGCTGAGATTGGCCAGGCACATGCGGCCTTCGGGCGCTGCGGGCGGGGTCCAGGCAGTTGCGTTCCGCACCGGGCTGCGGGCCGGCTCGGGCGCGCCCACGCAGCCTGCCAGCAGCACCGGCAGGGCCAGCGACAGCATGGCGGCAAGCTTCGAAGTGGGGCGGCGGACCATGGTTCGAGTCTGCGCCCGGTATGGTTAAGTTTGGCTTAGCCTGATCCTTAAGGAGTGCCCGCCCGCTAACGCAGGTTGACAGTTTGCCCCCCGCCACTATGAACAGCGCCGGGCCACGCGGTCCCAACGCCGCGCGTGCTCTCTGCAAGGAGAGACTACATGACTGCACCTACCCCGGCGCGCAAGCCTGCGCGTCCTCACTTCTCGTCCGGCCCCTGCGCCAAGCCGCCCGGATACGATCCCGCCAAACTCGCCACCGAAGTGCTCGGGCGTTCGCATCGCTCGAAGATCGGCAAGACGCGCCTGCAGCTGTGCATCGACCTGATGCGCGAGGTGCTGCAGCTGCCCGATACGCACCGCATCGGCGTGGTCCCGGGTTCCGACACCGGCGCTTTCGAAATGGCGATGTGGACGATGCTGGGCGCCCGCGGCGTGACAACGCTGGCCTGGGAAAGCTTCGGTGAGGGCTGGGTGACCGACGCCGCCAAGCAGCTCAAGCTCGATCCCGCCATCGTGCGCGCCGATTACGGCCAGCTGCCCGATCTCTCCGCCATCGACTTCTCGACCGACGTGCTGTTCACCTGGAACGGCACCACCTCGGGCGTCCGCGTCCCGAACGGTGACTGGATCCCCGACGACCGCGAGGGCCTGACTTTCGCTGACGCCACCAGCGCGGTTTTCGCCTACGACATTCCGTGGGACAAGATCGATGTCGCCACCTTCTCCTGGCAGAAAGTGCTGGGCGGCGAAGGCGGCCACGGCGTTCTCATCCTCGGCCCCCGCGCCGTTGAACGCCTCGAAACCTACACCCCCGCCTGGCCGCTCCCCAAAGTGTTCCGCCTCGTTTCCAAGGGCAAGCTCACCGAGGGCGTGTTCAAGGGCGAGACGATCAACACCCCCTCGATGCTCGCCGTTGAGGACGCGATCTTCGCGCTCGAATGGGCCAAGTCGGTCGGTGGGCTCGAAGGCCTCAAGGCCCGCTGCGGCGCCAATGCCGCCGCGCTCGACAAGCTGGTGCAGGAGCGTGAGTGGCTCGGCCACCTCGCGGCCGATCCCGCTTCGCGCTCGATGACCTCGGTGTGCCTCACCGTCGAAGGCGCGGACGAGGCGCTGATCAAGGCGTTTGCCGGCCTGCTCGAAAAGGCGGGCGCGGCTTATGACATCGCCGGCTACCGCGATGCCCCGCCGGGCCTGCGTATCTGGTGCGGCGCCACTGTCGATGCCGCGGATATCGCCGATCTCGGCCCCTGGCTCGATTGGGCCTGGGCCGAAGTCCACGCACCCGCCTGAACCAGAATAGCCCTCGCCCCTTCAGGGGAGAGGGTTGGGAGAGGGGAATGAACCCCAGCCTCCCCACTTTTCCAACCATCACAGGGCCGGACGAGACCATTTCCCCTCTCCCCGGCCCTCTCCCCTGAAGGGGAGAGGGAGTTAAACATGACCAAGCCCCGCGTACTGATTTCCGACAAGATGGATCCCAACGCCGCCCGCATTTTCGAAGAAAAGGGCTGCCAGGTCGATGTCATCACCGGCGAAACCCCGGAACAGCTGATCGCCCGCATCGGTGAGTACGATGGCCTTGCCATCCGCTCCTCGACCAAGGTGACAAAGGCGATCCTCGATGCCGCAACCAACCTCAAGGTGATTGGCCGTGCCGGCATCGGCGTCGATAACGTCGATATCCCCTATGCCTCGGGCAAGGGCGTGGTGGTGATGAACACCCCGTTCGGCAACTCGATCACCACCGCCGAACACGCCATCGCCCTGATGTTCGCGCTCGCGCGCCAGATCCCCGAAGCCAATGCCCAGACGCAAGCCGGTCTCTGGCCGAAGAACGGCTTCATGGGCGTCGAAGTTACCGGCAAGACGCTCGGCCTGATCGGCGCGGGCAATATCGGCTCGATCGTTGCCAGCCGCGCGCTTGGCCTCAAGATGAAGGTCGTCGCCTACGATCCCTTCCTCACGCCCGAACGCGCAATCGAGATGGGCGTTGAGAAGGCCGATCTCGATACGCTGCTCGCCAAGGCAGACTTCATCACGCTGCACACGCCGCTCACCAGTGAGACGAAGAACATCCTCAGCCGCGAAAACCTCGGCAAGACCAGGAAGGGCGTGCGCATCATCAACTGCGCGCGCGGCGGCCTGATCGATGAAGCCGCGCTCAAGGAGCTGATGGATGCCGGCCACATCGCCGGTGCCGCGCTTGATGTGTTCGAGACCGAGCCTGCCAAGGAATCGCCGCTGTTCGGCACGCCCAACTTCATCTGCACCCCGCACCTCGGCGCCAGCACCACCGAAGCGCAAGTCAACGTCGCGCTGCAAGTGGCCGAGCAGATGGGCGAATTCCTGACCACCGGCGGTGTTACCAACGCGCTCAACATGCCCTCGCTTTCGGCCGAGGAAGCGCCCAAGCTCAAGCCCTACATGGCGCTCGCCGAACGCCTCGGTAGCCTCGTCGGCCAGCTGGCGCACGATAACCTCACCAAGATCGCCATCGAAGTGGAAGGTGCCGCCGCGCAGCTCAACCAGAAGCCGATCACCGGCGCGGTGCTGGCAGGGCTGATGAAGCAGTATTCGCAGACCGTGAACATGGTCAACGCACCCTTCCTCGCCAAGGAACGCGGGCTCGATGTGCGCGAGGTGCGCCATGACCGTGAAGGCATCTACCACACCCTCGTGCGCGTCACCGTCGGCACCGCGCAGGGTGACCGCTCGGTTGCCGGCACGCTCTTCGGCAACGGCGAGCCGCGTCTGGTCGAGATCTTCGGCATCGGCATCGAAGCCGATCTCGCGGGTGACATGCTCTACATCGTCAACACCGATGCGCCGGGCTTCATCGGCTCGATCGGTACGCTGCTCGGCAAGTCGGGCATCAACATCGGCACCTTCCACCTCGGCCGCCGCGAGGCAGGCGGTGAGGCGGTGCTGCTGCTCTCGGTCGATAGCCCCGTGAGCGAGGCCGTGCTGGCCGAAGCCCGCACCGTTCCGGGCGTGCGCACTGTGCGCGCGCTGAAGTTCTGATCACGGCGTAGCGTCAGCATCCTTCGACAGGCTCAGGATGAGCGGGGTTGGGCTCATACCAACTGAAACCGCTCATGCTGAGCTTGTCTAAGCACCCGTGACAACACCCGCCCAAAAGGGCCGAACCACGCGCGCCATTTGACCCGGCCGCCAAAGCCCCATAGCCTCCGCCTTCGGGGACTATTCCCAAGGGGGTTTACTTCATGCGCAAGATACTTCTCGCCGCGGCCATGCTCGGGTTTTCGGCCACGCCGGCGCTCGCCAACGATAACGCGATGATCCAGGCAGCGGATGACGCGCTCGCCGCCGCGTTCAACAAGGGCGATGGCGCTGCCGTCGGCGCGATGTACGCCTCCGATGCCACGATGCTCCCCGGCGACAACAAGCTCTACAAGGGCGCAGACATCACCGCCTTCTGGGTTGGCGCGACCGGCGCGCTCACCAATCTCAAGCTCACCGTCCTCGAAACCGAGCGCCTCTCACCCACCTACATCCGCGAAATCTCGCGCGTCGAATACGACACCAAGGGTGACAAGTCGGTCCACGCCAACGTCACCGCTGTCGTCGTCTACAAGCTGGTGAACGGCAAGTGGATGCTCTGGACCGACATCTTCCACTGATCGGCCGGGGCTGCGGATCAGGCCTCAGGCAGTTTCGCAGCCCTGTCCCAGATCATTTCGGTGACGCCGGCCAGCATGGTTTCGGCCGGGCCGAACAGGTCCAGCACAACCACTTCATTCCGGCCCACCTTCAGCCACGGCGCTGGAACGAACACCCCGCGCTGCGGTCCGGCTGACCAATACCGCCCGAGATTGTGGCCGTTTACCCAGACATAGCCTTTGCCCCAGCCGCGCATGTCGAGGAATGTGAATCCCGCCTCGGAAATGGTGAAGGCGCCGCGGTAGAACGCCGGGCCAGTCTCCGCCCCCCGCCGCTTCGCAAACGCCAGCCGCCCTGGTTCCTCGATCAGCACCGGGCGATGTTCCCAGCCTTTCAGCTGTGCGCCGTTCACCGCGACCGGGCCGATCAGCCCTTTCTGGTCTTTGCCGAGGCCCTTGCCGTAATTGGCATGGCCCATCGCATCGACCAGCACCTCGATCGTGGCCCCCGCCGGCGCATCGATCGCGAAGCCGGTATCATGGCGGCGGCGATCGAGTGTCGCAGCAGGCTTGCCGTCGATACTCACCAGCGCCAGATCGCGCACTTCGCTCAGGCTGAGCTCGCCCGAAACCGCCTCGGCAAGGCGGTGCCGGTAGAGCAGCATCCCCGCCGTGCGCCCGCAGCCTTCCAGCGTCCGCGGGTCCTCGGCCAGCTGCGCCGGGCCCAGCACTTGCGCAAGCGGCGCAGCCTCATCCAGCGCAAAGGGCGCAACCGTCAGCGCCTTTTCCGCTGGCGGCAGCTCGCCGAAGCGGTCCGCCGGCAGATAGTCCGCCAGCAGCTTGCGCACCGCCGCATACTTGGCGGTCGGCCGCCCCGCCTCGTCGAGCAGCGCGTCGTAATCGTAGCTCGAAATCGTCGGCTCGTAGTGGTTCTTGTCCAGGTCGAAATTGGCGCCCGCCCAGGTCCCGAACGAGGTGCCGCCGTGGAACATGTAGAAACTCACCGACATCTTGCGCTCGAGCATCCATTTGAGATTGGCGACGACATTCTCCGTGCTCGTTGTCGCATGGGTCTCGTGCCAGTGGTCGAACCACCCAGCCCAGAATTCCGAGCAGAAATCGGGTCCGCCAAAGCCCTTCTCGGCGCGCTCCTTGAACGCGCGCTCGGCCTCGTCTTGCGTGAACGTGCCGAAATTGATGCCCGCCGGTATCCCCGGCAGCGTGCCCTTGTCGAGCACGGAGGCACCGTCGACCATATAGAGCTGGCCCGCAAAACCGGCGGCCCGCGTCGCATCGCGCAGCGCGAGCAGATAGCGCTGATCGCTGCCGAAAGCGCCATATTCGTTCTCGATCTGCGTCATGATGATTGGCCCGCCGCGGTCGATCTGAAGCGGTGCCAGCTCCTCGCCAAGCCGCTTCAGCCAGCGCGCCGAGGGCTTCATGAACCTCGGATCCAGCGCGCGCGCCGGTGTGCCGCTATCGGGAAATAGCCAGGCGGGCAGCCCGCCGCCATCCCATTCTGCGCAGACATAGGGCCCCGGCCGCAGCAACACGAACAGCCCTTCCTCCTGCGCCATGCGCACCCACGCCGCGACATCGAGGTTGTCGGCGAAATCAAACACGCCCGGCGTCTGCTCATGGATGTTCCAGAACATGTAGGCGCTCAGCGTATTGAACCCGAGCGCCCGCATCTTGCGCAGCCGGTCCCGCCAGAGCGCACGCGGGATGCGCGGATAGTGCATCTCACCGGCGAGGATCTGGAACGGCTTGCCGTCCAGCAGAAAGGCATTTCCCTCCACCCGGAACCGCGACCCCGCAGGCGCGGCGAGCCCCGGCACGGCCATCACGGCGAGACCGGCGGCGCCAATGCCCATGGCGGTACGGCGGTCGAAGGTCATCAGGCAGGTCCTTTGTCGGTTGGCAAGGTATGATCTGACAAATCAGACAAATAAATGCAATGCGCAAGGGCCAAGCGTATCAGGCCGCAGCAGCCGCGAAGGGCCCTTGAGGCTGCGAGCCGGCTGGTTCAGACTGCCCGGCATGGATGCAGTGCGCGTCCCCAACACTTTCCCGCAACGAAGGGCTCCACCTGTAATGGCCGAAAGAAGTGCGTACGACGCGGTTGTCATCGGTGCGGGAATCATCGGCTGCGCGATCGCGCTCGATCTAGCGTGGCGCGGCTTCCGGACCTTGAACGTGGATCGCGGTCCCGCACCGGGGCACGGCTCCACATCATGGTCTGCGGCCATCATCAGGCCCTATTATTCGACGACCGACGGCACCGCGCTGGCTTTCGAAGCGCACTTCGCCTGGCAAAACTGGACGGAATACCTCGGCTATCGTCCCGATGCCGCGCTGCACTACAACGAATGCGGCTGCCTCGTCCTCGAGGCGGCGGAAAATCGCCAGCTTGCAGGCACGCGGTCCATCATGCGCGAGGTCGGCGTACCTTTCACGGATGTAGCGGAAAACGAACTGCACGAATGGCTACCCGGCGCGGACCTGCGCCAATTCAGTCCCGCGCGACGGATCGATGATCCCCAATTCGGCGAAACCGCGGGCCAGCCGATCACGGGCGCGATGTTCTGCCCCACCGGCGGCTATATCAGCGATCCCCAACTGGCCACCGCCCAGATCGCCCAAGCGGTGGAGCACGCTGGCGGCCATTTCCGGTTCAATGACACCGTTCTGGCCATCCACCAGTCCGCCGGGAAAATCACCGGCCTCACCACGGCAAACAGCGGCATGATCCACGCCCCCATCGTCATCAACGCGGCCGGCCCCGCCTCCCGCCGGGTGAACGAACTCGCCGGCGCGCACCACCCGGACCAGATCAGCACCCGCCCGCTGCGGCAGGAAGTGGCCCACGTCCGTATGCCGCAGACCCCGCAGGGACCCGGCCTGCGCTTCGTCCTCACCGATGCAGACTGCGGCATCTACATGCGCCCGGAGCAATCCGATCATCTGCTGATCGGCTCGCTCGAACCGGCCTGCGACCACCTCGAATACCTCGATACAGAAGACTTCGAGACGAGCCTCACCGACCAATGGACCAACCAGGTCTGGCGCGCCGCCTTGCGCTTCCCGGACCTCGGCATTCCCAACACGGCGCAAGGCTTTGCCGCGCTCTACGACGTGAGCGAGGACTGGATTCCGGTCTACGACAAGAGCGACTTGGGCGGCTACTTCACCGCCATCGGCACCAGCGGCAACCAGTTCAAGAACGCACCCCTTGTCGGCCAGCTGATGGGCCATCTGATCGAGAGCGTGGCAAACGGTGCCGACCACGACCGCTCACCCCTGCAGTTCCGCCTGCCGGTAACGGGCCGGGACGTGGGCTTGGCAGCGTTCTCGCGCCTGCGGCCCATCAACCGCGCAAGCAGCTTTTCGGTGCTGGGGTGACGGAGCGCCGACCCGAGGGCCGCTGAGTTCCCGCCAACCCACTTCCCGTCACCCCGTGCTCGACACGGGGTCAGGCTTCCCTTCCGGCGCAGCGCCCGCCAAGAAAAGCCAAGGCCCGGATCAAGTCCGGGCCGACGATTCCATCCGATGCTATGACGCCCCCCCCCCTCCCCTTCAGGGGAGAGGGCTGGGAGAGAGGCAATCAGGCCCGATTGCGCAGCATTGTTGAGCGCACCGAAATATATCCACCTCGTCATTCCCGCGAAGGCGGGAATCCAGAGCCGCAAACACCCCCACCAGCCATCACGTCGCACGCAACGAACCACACCCGATCCTCCCCATCTTTGCGGTACGCACATATGGGAAGGGGGACAAACGCTGCAGGCGGTCGTGGAGGGGTAATGGCGCGACGCTTGTGCAAAAGGGCTTGAGGTGATGCGCCCGCCCGGTCAGACTGGCGAGCGTTGGCCGGGAGGCACAGGCGATGGTTGGGTTTGGGGATTTAGTAAAGTGTCACCGTAACCCCCGTGTTTTCATAGGTCGTGCTTTTGGGGCGAGTGCGGTATTGCTTGGTCTGTCTCTGGCTGCATATCCGTTGGTGGCGGTCGATAAACTTTATTTCGGTTCGGCATATCTGCTTGCGGAGGCTGTTACCGTCGCCGTCGTTTGGTTTCTGGTGCCGCAAATTGAAGAGGTTTTGCACCCGCATCTAGCACCTCATTCACTCCAGAAAGTGCGTACAGAAATCCGTTTTGTGACAACGACCGATTTTGCTGGAATGGATCGAATTTTTGACGCGACACTTGATCCTGAGCAAGCAATGGACGATGCCGATTTCCTCGAATTGATGAAACGAGGCACTCTTGTCCGAGTGATGCAAGAAGATTTCGGTATGGGCTCTGAGCGCATCTCGCGAATCGCAGGAT
Source organism: Novosphingobium sp. (assembly GCF_965228995.1). Lineage (GTDB taxonomy): Bacteria > Pseudomonadota > Alphaproteobacteria > Sphingomonadales > Sphingomonadaceae > Novosphingobium. The sequence continues at coordinate 1,384,658 of NZ_OZ245852.1, forward strand.
ATTATTCACTATGGCCATTAAAGGAAGGCGAATTTGATAGGATCGTTCAAGGAACTCTTAAAGAAGAAAATCTAAAACCTTGCGATATACCTGACCTAAATGATTCCAGTGTTTATGTTCTATATTTATCTGAAGTGTGCAGTGAAAATGATGCAGACCATCGGTCGATGTTGATGCGTGATATGTTGCGATACATTGCGCAGCTTCTTCGAGATAATCCGAATATTGATAAGATAGCAACTTGGCCGTCATCCGAAGATGGCAAGCGATGGTCCGATAAGCTGGGTTTGAAGCCGTGTCGTGTTCAGCGGAAAGGGCGGAGAATCTATGCTCTCGACAGGAGAGCTGTACTCGCATCGCCGTACATACCAAGCGGGCAGTTCAAAGAAAGAGTCGTCGTCACTTATTGAGTAGGAAAATGGATCAGAGGTTGCAGTGATGGCTTGCTGAACCCCTAAGACGGACCAGTGCTGCGGATAGGCCGCCTCATTTGAATGACCGACATAGGATACGAGGCGGAGTTTGGGCGGACTGGCAAAGTGTCACGGTAATCCCTTGGCATAGCCTTTTCAGAACGCTGATCGCTTTCCTACACCACCCAAATCTGCGACATTTCCTTTCCTCGCCAGCCCGCAAAGGCCGCCCGGAAATGCCGCAAGCCCACGCCCGCGCCCACACCCCCATTAATCGTTCCAGCCGATCAAACTCGCCCCACTGATCGAATGCATTCAATCCTCTGGACTGTGTCAACTGTGTCAACCGTAAGGAATCCCGACAGGTCACCCCGCCCAAATGGGGTTCGCATCCAGCCCGCCATGGGCTAGGGCGCGGCTGTCATGAGCGAACCGAACCCCGATCTCCTGCCCGAGGGCCTTGAAGACCGCCTGCCGCGCGAGGCTGCCGCGACCACGCGCGTGATGCGCAGTTTGCAGGATGTCATGCATGGCCACGGCTATGACCGGGTGCTGCCGCCGATGATCGAGTTCGAGCGCAGCCTGGCCGCGCGGATGGATGGGATCAACCAGCGGCGCATGTTCCGCTTTGTCGATCCGGCCAGCTTGCGAATGATGGCACTGCGCAGCGATCATACGCCGCAGATCGGCCGCATCGCTGGCACCCGCCTCGCCGGCGCGGCGCGGCCCTTGCGGCTGTGCTATGCGGGCCAGGTGCTCACCATCAAGGGCGATGCGCTGGACCCGGCGCGCGAGCGGTTGCAATGCGGCGCCGAACTGATCGGCACGGACAACGTGGCAGCGGCCTGCGAAGTGGTGTCCATCGCGATCGAGGCGCTTCAGGCAGCGGGCGCGCAGGGCGTCAGCGTCGATTTCACGCTGCCCGATCTCGTCGATACGCTGGCGGAGAAGGCCTTCCCGCTGGCGCCCGAGCAAATCGAAGCGGTGCGGCGGGAGCTCGATACCAAGGATGCGGGCGGCCTCGTCGATGCAGGCGGCGAAGCTTATGTTCCGCTTCTATACGCCACCGGCGATTTCGATACTGCGATTGAAAAGCTCGCCGCCATCGACGCCGGCGGGGCGCTTGCCGGCCGCATTGCCGCGCTGCGTGCCATTGCCGCCGCGCTCGGCGGTGCGGCGCGCCTCACGCTCGATCCTTCGGAGCGGCACGGCTTTGAATATCAGTCGTGGCTGGGTTTCACGCTCTACGCCGATGGGGTGCGCGGCGCGCTGGGCCGGGGCGGCACATACCGGATCGCAGGCAGCGGAGAAGGCGAAGTCGCCACCGGCTTCTCGCTCTATCCCGATGGCCTGATCGCGCAAGTGGCCGATGCCGAACGCGGCGAGGACAGCGTGTTCCTGCCGCTCGGCCACGACCGGGATGTCGCCGCCCGCCTGCGCAGCATCGGCTGGCGCACAGTGGCGGCGCTGAGCGCGGCGGACAGCGCGGCATCGCTCGCCTGCACGCACGAACTCAGCGGCAGCGATCCGGTGAAGCTTTAAAGCTTCACCACCTCGCCATCTTCCTTGGTGAAGCTTTCGGGCCGGTGATCGAGCAGTTCGAGCACCACTTCCGAAGGCCTGCACAGCTTGGTGCCCTTGGGGCTGACCACGATGGGCCGGTTCACCAGGATCGGATGCTCCACCATCGCGGCAAGGATCGCCTCGTCACTCGCGCCGGGATCGGTGAGGCCGAGGTCTTCCGCCGGGGTGCCCTTGGCGCGCATGATGTCGCGGGGCGCGGCGCCCATGTCCGCGAGAATCGTGTCCAGCTGCGGGCGCGTCCAGCCGGCTTTGACATATTCGACGACCGTGGGGGCGTAACCCGCCGCCTCGATCATCGCCAGCGCATTGCGCGAGGTGCCGCACTTGGGGTTGTGGTAGATCGTGATGGGAAAGGTATCTGTCATGCCGGATCCTCTGCCAGAAGCCGGCCCGGCACCGCAAGTGCCGCGAGCGCCCCGGCCAATTTTCCGATGATGAACGCGGCGATCGAAGCGCCCGTCAGCCCCCGCGAGAACTTATGCGCAGGCCCCGCAATCGCGCGCCAGTTCGGCGAGCGGCGCGCAGATCTCCGGATTGCCGCCGCAGCAGTCTTCCACCAGGAAGCCGAGCAAATCGCGCATTGCCCCAAAATTGGCGGCATAGATCACCGAGCGCCCCTCGCGCCGCGCGGAAACCAGTCCGGCATGATCGAGGATCGCCAGATGCGTGGAAAGTGTGTTCGGGCGCGCGCCCACTTCGCGTGCGATCACGCCGGCAGGCAGGCCTTGCGGCCCGGCTTTCACCAGCAGGCGGAACACTGCAAGCCGGTGTTCTTGCGCCAACGCCGAAAGCAGGTTTACCGCGTGGGGCAGGGGAAGCATGCAGCGAAACTCCATTCCAACTGCTCGGCAACTATCCGGCGAACGTCGCCTTGAGCCAAAGATCGACAACGACCATCGCAAGGGATCAGGCTTGCCCAGCCGCCGCTTGATTTCGAGATGTCCTTGAAGGCCGTCGCGAGCGAAACCGGCGGTACCTGCCTTGCGCAGCGCAGCGGCGAGCACATCTGCCTGCCTGAATGCCTGCCATCTACATCTTGCGCATGATGGAACCCCCGGATTTGCAGTGGCGGCGCACAGGATTGCACGGCCCCAGCTTACCGGCGCATGAATTGGCACCCCTCACGGCACGCGCCCTTGACTTGGCTGCGCTTAAGCCCCTAACGCGCGCTCCGAATTGGGGCTTCCCGCCGCCCGGACGCGCTCCTCCGTTTCGCCACGCTCCAAGCTTGGAGCGCTATCGGATGCACCGTACAATGGCCCGCTGAGGGCAGGATGGAAAAAGCAGGCACATGGCCAACGTGACCGTGATCGGCGCCCAGTGGGGCGATGAGGGCAAGGGCAAGATCGTCGATTGGCTGGCAAGCCGCGCCGATGCCGTGGTGCGCTTCCAGGGCGGTCACAATGCCGGCCACACGCTCGTGGTAGACGGGTCGGTCTACAAGCTCTCGCTGCTGCCGTCGGGCATTGTCAGGGGCACGCTTTCGATCATCGGCAACGGCGTGGTGCTCGATCCCTGGGCGCTCAAGGCAGAGATCGAGAAGCTGACCGCGCAGGGCGTGACTATCCACGCCGAAAACTTCGCGATTGCCGATAATTGCCCGCTGATCCTGCCGCTGCACCGCGATCTCGATGGCCTGCGCGAAACAGCCGCCGGTTCCGGCAAGATCGGCACGACCGGGCGCGGCATCGGCCCCGCCTATGAGGACAAGGTCGGCCGCCGCGCGATCCGCGTCTGCGATCTTGCGCACCTCGATGCGCTGGATTCGCAGCTGGACCGGCTCTGCGCCCATCACGACGCGTTGCGCGCCGGTTTCGGCCAGCCGCCGGTGGACCGCGAAGCACTGCTCGATGAGCTGCGCGAGATCGCGCCCTTCGTGCTGCAATATGCGCAGCCTGTGTGGAAACGCCTGAAAAAGGTGCGCAAAGCGGGCGCACGCATCCTGTTTGAAGGCGCGCAGGGCGTGCTGCTCGATGTCGATCACGGCACCTATCCGTTCGTCACTTCGTCCAACACCGTATCGGGCACGGCGGCTTCGGGTTCGGGGCTTGGCCCCAATTCGACCGGCTTCGTGCTGGGCATCGTCAAGGCCTATACCACCCGCGTCGGTTCGGGGCCCTTCCCGACCGAGCTGGAGGATGAAGTGGGCCAGCGGCTGGGTGAGCGCGGGCACGAATTCGGCACGGTCACGGGGCGCAAGCGCCGCTGCGGCTGGTTCGATGCGGTGCTGGTGCGCCAGTCCTGCGCGATCTCGGGCGTCACCGGCATTGCGCTGACCAAGCTCGATGTGCTCGACGGGTTCGACAAGGTGAGGATCTGCACCGGCTACCGCCTGCGCGGAAAGGTCCTCGATTACTTCCCGAGCCATGCCGCCGATCAGGCTGCGGTTGAGCCGATCTACGAGGAAATGGACGGCTGGCAGGGCACAACCGCAGGCGCGCGTTCATGGGCCGATCTCCCGGCGCAGGCGATCAAGTACATCCAGCGCGTGCAGGAACTGATCGAAACGCCGGTCGCGCTGGTTTCGACGAGCCCCGAGCGCGAGGACACGATCCTCGTGCGCGATCCTTTCATCGACTGACCAGCGGACGCCGAATCGGGCGTGATTGGTCCTCCGGCCAGCCTGGCTTGGGGACAAAGCCGTGTGTCCGGCTTCCAGTCGGCGCTTTGCTGCAGCGCGGAATGCATCCGCGCTGCACTGCATAAATTGTTGGATTTGCGCGGGTTGAAGCGAACCTCCGGGGGGTCTGCGCGCCACCTTCATCCAGTTTGGAGGCATATGATCTTGACCTGAGCCTGTTTTGTTCCACTCTTGTTCGCATACGGACATTTACGGAGTGTGGTTTCGATGGGACAGGCTGCCAGGCAGTTCGACTATGGCGATGGCGATGCGCAGGCTCCTCGCGTCGTGGAAATGCGCGATCGGGGGCATGACCGTGCCTTGGGGCGGGTGCAGGATCGCGGCACCTCTGCGCTGGCGGTCTCCATCTTTGCCGATCGCAGCTATCTGCGTGCCGAGATGGAGGAAGATGCCGTGGCCGCCGGTCTGCGCATCGCGCAGACGGCCGATCTCGGCAACCTGCTTGGCGCAGAAGCCGGGCCTGCGCTTGGTGATCTGGTACTTGTCGATTGTCCGGTGATCGACGGGGCGGAACTCGCAGCACTGGCGCGGCTCGATCTGCGCGCTGCCAAGAGCGGCTCGCACCTTGTCGTCTCGACGAGCATCGGCTCGCTCGATGATGTGTTCGGCTGCCTTGACCAGAGCGAAGCGCAGATCCTCGTCACGCCAACCCGTGCGGACCGGGTGATCGCGCTGGGTCGTACGCTCGCCCGCGCAGGCAACCGCGTGCGCGAACTCTCGGAAGAGGACCGGCTGGCGCTGCTGCGCCTGACCGAGCAGGTCGGCCAGATCGCTCAGAAGCTTGAGGCGCTCTCGTCAAGTTCGGGCGGGGCTGCGGCGCAACCTTCGGCATTTCGTTTCGACGGAGCCGGTGAAGAAGCGCGGCTTGATGATGGCACGGATCGCCTCGTTCGCGCAGCGCGCCCGCCGCTTCCCGATCCGCGCCTCGTGCGCAAGATCATCCGCCAGCGCCAGCTGCGTGCACGCTTCTTCGAGGGCGATCTCTTCGCCGATCCCGCTTGGGACATGCTGCTCGATCTGACCGCCGCGCGCGCCGAACATGTCCGTGTGTCGGTCACCTCGCTCTGCATCGCCTCGGGCGTCCCGCCGACGACTGCGCTGCGCTGGATCGGCCAGATGACAGATGCCGGCCTGCTCCAGCGCGTCGACGATGAAACGGATCGCCGCCGCGCTTTCATCACGCTGACCGACAAGGCTGCCGATGCCATGGCGCGCTACTTCGCCGAACTTGGCACTTCAGCCGCGACTTTGGTCTGACGTGGCGGGGTGCCTCAGTTTTCCGGAGTACCCCGTGGGCCGGTTCGCAATCGTGCGGCGAAGATAGCGCGTTCGATTCGCGAAAGCGGACGCGGCGGCCCGGTGGTGCCGGGGTGGGCGCAACGAGCGCGGACGGACCGCGTGATTGGTCTGGGCCGGAAGTTGACGCTAAGGCCTTGGTGCTCAGTCCTCGTCCGCCAGTTCGCTGCGGTCGGCCTGGCTGCGGAGCGGCCTAGCCCGCAGCTTCGCTTCCAGCGCCGTGAGCTCAGGCCCCGCGCCGCGATACTCAAGCGCTGCTTGCAGGGCGCGGTAGGCAGAGAGAATTTCGGTGCCGTCCGCAGTCAGCCGCGCGCCGCCACCGCGGGCGCTGCCGGGGGACGTTTCCACCAGCGGCGCGGACCAGCATCGGTTCATCAGATCGACCAGCTGCCACGCGCGCCGATAGCTCATGCCAAGCCGCCGCCCTGCGCCGGAGATCGAGCCTTCGGCGCTGATCGCGTCGAGCAGGTCCGCCTTGCCCGGCCCCATGGCGATGGCATCACCGCACAGGATCTGGAGCTTGAGCTTGAGGGACGTTGGGGCGTTGGACATGGCGCATGGTCTAGCTTCGCAGAGCGGCTTGCTCAATCCCGCACGAGCAGGCTTGCCGCACCGGGCCATGTTATCCGCAGGATCGGTGCGCCCCGTGCAGCGGGCATGTCGTCGAGAGCGCGTTCGGAGATTACGCCGCCCAGTCGCTGATAGAACCGGGTAGCGGCCACATTCGCTTCGAAGACCCAAAGGTGGAAAGGCTGATCAGGCTCGAGTTCGGCAACGGCGGCGTGAAGAAGTCTTTCGCCGATATGTCTGCCGCGCAGCGCGGGGTGCACATGGAGATTGTCGATCAGGCTGCCCCAGCGCGGATCGCTCTCCCGGAAGAGGCAAACAAACCCGGCAATAGCCTGCTCCGGAGTTTGCGCGACAAGCACCGACTGCGCGGCGCACGGGTGCGCGAGTCGATCGCTCCAGACCGCGCGGCGATCGGCTTCGATCGGTCCCGCAAGATACGCCCGATCAAGCACATCGGCATAGACATCGCGCCAGCTTGCGCAGTGAAGGGCTGCGATTTCATCGCCGTCGGCGGCGCTTGCCGGCCGAATGCTGATCTCATCGCCTGTCTCGTTGTGTGTCATGCCTGGTACTCCCGCCGTCTGGCTGCATTGCGCGGCCTTGTGGCGAGAATGTGAGCGATCCGGTAGTGCCCGGTGCCGGTTGTCAGGCGGCCTCGCGCGCGGCGCCGAGCATGCGCTCGCCAAGCATGCGCCCTGAAACCCACGCGCATTCGACGCGGGGGCCGAGCAGCCAATCACCGCAGGCGCCGATCTGCTGGTTCGCATTCCACAGGCAGCCGAGGCCGGTGCCGGCCGAAAGGGCATAGCGCCAACGATGGATCGAATGCGCGAGCGGGGCGAGCGCCTCGCCGCCGGTTGCCTCGTGCAGCGCGGCGAGCAGGTGGGGGCCAATCTCCTCGGGCTGGCGCTCGAGATGCGCGGTCGACCATTGCGGAGTGGCCTGGACGATCCAGCTTTCCGGTCCGGCGCGGCCCGGCTTGGCGCTGTCGCGGGCAGCCCACGCGAGAATACCGTGATTGCGCAGGATGTGCTCGCCATGCGGCAGGGGCTGCTCGAAAGCGAACATACCGGTCCAGCAAGGCTGCGAACGGGCGAAAAGCGCCGTGCGGGCGAGTTCAAAATCGTGGAGCGTGAGAATCGGCGCGGCTTGCTCGGCGGGAAGCGCGAGCACTGCGGCATCGAAATGCTCGGTCGGCATGCCTTCACCGAGCAGGCGCCAGTGCATGCCCTCTCGGGCAAGGCCACTGACATGGTGCGAGAAACGCACATCGTGCCGCGCCGCCATATCGCGGACAACCACGTTCATGGACGGAACACCGATCCACGCATCCGCGCCCGCTTCGGGCCAGCGCACGGCGAGCCCGGCCTCGGCCCAGCGCGCGACAGTGGCGGCAAAGGCGTTATCGCGAACGGTGAAGTATTGTGCGCCGAAATCGAAGCTGGCCTCGCCGTGCGCGGTATCGATCCGGCGCGAGGCCATGCGCCCGCCGGGCCTGCGGCCCTTGTCGAACAGTGTAACCTGCCAGCCTTGCTCGGCCAGCATGTCTGCGCAGGAGAGACCGGCAATTCCGGCCCCGACGATGGCAACGCTCGGCATCTCTCTGGCAACCGTTACTTACGGCCCATCAGCGACAGCACTTCCTTGCGGCTGCTGTCATCTTCGAGGAAGCACCCGAGCATCCGGCTGGTGACCATGCCGACGCCGGGAGTGCGCACGCCGCGCCCGGTCATGCAGCCGTGCTGCGCATCAATCACCACGGCGACGCCATGCGGCTGGAGATTGTCCCAGATGCAGTTGGCAACTTCGCTGGTCAGGCGCTCCTGGATCTGGAGGCGACGGGCGAAGCCGTGCAGCACGCGGGCGAGCTTGGAAATGCCGACGACGCGGTTCCGGGGGAGATAGGCGATGGAAGCCGTACCCGTGATCGGGGCGAGGTGGTGTTCGCAGTGCGACTGGAAGGGAATGTCGCGCAGCAAGACGACCTCATCGTAGCCTGCCACTTCGCTGAACGTGCGGCGCAGGTGGATGCCGGGATCTTCATCGTAGCCGGCGCAATACTCACGCCAGGCGCGGCCGACGCGGGCGGGCGTATCGGTCAGGCCTTCGCGCTCCGGATCATCGCCAGCCCAGCGCAGCAGAGTGCGGATGGCTTCCTGAACCGGTTCGGGAACGATCAGTTTGCCATCTTCGTCGCGCGCTTCGAACTCGTGGTTGACGTAATTCATGCGTGCGCTCCGTGGCGAAAGGGTGATTGCGTGCCAAGGTGGGCGACGCACTTGCTGCTGAAAAAGGGCGGAAGTCCGCGCGGCACATCTTGCAGCACCGTCGCAAATGGGTTTACCCATGCAGCAATCTTGGGTCTAAGGATCGGGACGGGGCCGGTTTTTGGGAACATGGACCTAAGGGCAATTGCGCGCGGCGCGCCGGAGCCGAAGGGAAGAAATATGGCAATTGGCGCAATGATCGAAAACAGCCTGGTGGCTGCGGTGGTGAGCAACCCGCGGCTACCGGACAATCCCATAGTGGATTGCAACGCGGCATTCATGGAGCTCACCGGCTATGGCCGCGAGGAGATCATCGGCCGCAACTGCCGCTTCCTGCGCGGCCCGGGCACCGAACCGGAACTCACCGCGCAGCTGCGCGAAGGGATCGCGGCGCGTGTGCCGGTGATGGTCGAACTCCTCAACTACAAGCGTGATGGAACGCCGTTTCGCAATGCGGTGATGATCGCCCCGATCTTCGATGCGGCGGGCGAGCTTGAATGGTTCCTCGGCAGCCAGGTGGAAATCGCCGGCGCGGCCGATGCGGTGCCGAGCGCGCGTGCGGTCGAGGCGCGCGAGAAGGTCGCCTCGCTTTCGCGGCGCCAGCGCGAAATCCTCGAATGCATCGCGGCAGGGCGGCTCAACAAGCAGATTGCTTATGAACTGGGCCTGAGTGAGTGAACCGTGAAGCTGCACCGCGCGGCCGTGCTGCGGGCGCTGGGTGTGCGCACCAGCGCGGATGCCATCCGCATGGCGATCGAAGCGGGGCTCTGAACGCTCCTGCATCGCGGCTGCTTTTGCCCTCCGGGACAGGTTGAGAGCCGGGAGGCCGAAGCCCACCTGTTGACCATCGGGTCGATGGAGCAAAGCTCCTCTTCGCGGTCGCAACTGGGTGCGAGCCTTTCGGTCCCCCCCGCTTCACCGGGAGGTTCGCACCTTGGTCTTTGCACCCACCTCCGCCCGCCCGATTCAGGTCAGGTTGACACAGTTGACACAGTTCTGAGGCGGAACCCTGCGGCCCCGTGCGCGCACCTGCAAGGCGATGGCCCGAGCGGCATTTTCCGCTGAAATTACAAGGTTTGGCAGCCATCTGCGCAGCCATACTGCGAAGGTGCACCTGTAGGACAGGGTCATCTTGCCGCACAAAAAGACCCCCGGTCCGCTCGGAACCGGGGGCAGGCTGCGTACCTCGTGAATGCGATCAGAATGCCGCGCTGATCGAGACCACGACCTTGGAGCCGGCGATTGTCTTGCCGTTCTTGGTCGAGGAAAAGTTGGGCTGGAGATAGGCGGCTTCGGCATCGCTGATGTCCGTATCGACATAGGCGACGCCGAGAGTGAGCTTGCCGAAGGCGACATCGGCACCAAGCAGCCAATCAATGTACTTGCCCGTTGGTGCCACGCTGGTGCCGTTGGGGCCGAGGCCGGAGTTGCCCTTCGAATAGCCGATGTGGCCCTTGAGTGTGATCGGCGTGGAGGGGATGCCGGCAGCGGCATCGGTCCAGACGTAGAGGTTGTCCTTCTTGTCGCCCGGATTGTCATAGACACCGGCAACGGCCGAGGCGCCCGAGTTGTACCACTTGCCCAGCGCTTCCTGCTTGGGCGCATAGGCGACGCCGGCGGTCAGGTTGGCCGGACCGACCGTTCCCGAAAGCTTGACATAGGGCTCAGCGAAAGCGGTTTTGCTGGAGCCGCCGGGATACGTGTAGAAAGTCAGGCCGAGGTCGAGCGCGACAGACTTGGTCACCGGGAACTTGTACCCGGCGATAAGATCGAGTTCGAGGTTCGGACCGCCGAAGGTGCCCCAACCGGCGAGGTTCGACGACCAGAAGCCCGCGTAGGCGCCGCTTTCATGGCTGACAGTGATGCCGCCCTGGACGGCCGCGCCGCCATTCGATTGCGAGACGCCGCGGAAGCGGTAATCGGAGACCAGCGCGACGCTGCCCGAAACGGTAATGGCCGGGGGAGGCGCGGTTTCCTCGGCGCAAGCCGCAGTGGCTGCCAGTGACGAAACGGCGGCCATAAGCGCCATGGTGGCAAGACGGAACTTCATGTGGAACGACCTCCCTGGGACCGAGCCCGAGATTATGGATACCGTTCCTGCCTGCGGCCGCTGCTCGCGTGGCATCTCAACATCCGGTGCCACGTCCTGTTCGGTGACGTGCAACGTACGGTAACGTGTTTGCTGCTCGATTGCTGGGCGGTGTCTTAATGTTGCTGAGCTTGCTGCGGTGCAAAAAACGTATGCTGCGGTGTTTTTGCAACAGCTGCCGGTTCAGCCGGACCGCGCGTCTTCCGGCAGGGGCAGGCGGATCACAGCGGCGAGCCCGCTGCCCTCATCCTCCTGGCGGCGCTTGTTGATGAGGGCGAGCGAGCCACCCTCGAGCCTGATCGCGGCCTTCACGATCGAGAGCCCTAGCCCCATCCCCGGTGTATCGCGCGTGCGGGCTGTATCGAGCCGGAAGAAGGGCTGGAACACGTCCTCGATACGGTCTTCCGGAATGCCGGGGCCATCGTCCTCGATGCGGATGACCACGGCGTCGGGCTCTTGCGAAAGCGAGACGCGGACGTTGCCGGCATAGTGCAGCGCATTGTCGATCAGGTTTGCCAGCGCGCGCCGGATCGATACCGCGCGGGCCATGATCTCGAGGCTTTCCGGCCCATCGTAGTGCGCATCCATGCCTTGATCGGCGGCGCTATCGACCAGCGTGGCGGCCATGATCGCGATATCGATGCGTTGCGGCGGGATCTGCGTGCCGCCAGCTTCGACGAAAGCCTGAAGCGATTCGAGCAGTTGGCGCATCTCGCCGATATCGTGTTCGAGTTCGGCGCGGGTATCGTCTTCCAGCCGCGCGCCATCGAGCCGGAGCTGGAGCCGTGCCAGCGGCGTGCGCAGGTCGTGGCCAATGGCGAGCATGGACTGGGTGCGCTCGGCCTGCTGGCGCTGGATGCGGCGCTGCATCTGGTTGAAGGCGCGGATCAGGCGGCGCACTTCATCGGGTCCCTGCTCGGGCAGGCCGCCGGGGCTCGGGGTCTCGATATTCCGAAGCGCACTGACGAGGCGCTGGAGCGAGCGCATCGTGGCGCGGAACATCAGCCAAGCCAGCGCGCCAAGCAGCAGCGTGGGCAGCAGCATCGGCAGGATCTGCCACAGCGAGAGCTGCAACCGCACTTCGCCGGCATATGTGCGGAAGCGCAGCGCGCTGCCATCGGCGAGGACCAGCGTGCCGGAGACATCGCGGCTGGAGTGTGTGTGCTCCACGAAGAGGCGCTGGCCGCCTGCTGCCAGAGCCGGGCCTGCGGCAAGGATGCGTGCCGCCAGAGCGGGGTCTTGCGAGGTGGCGGCCGCGTCCGGCGCGCGCGGCTGCCATTCGAGTTCGAACCGCGGGGTCGAGAGCGCGCTGACCGTTTCGGGCCGCCTGCCGGGCGATTCGTGGGTGATGACACTGGCAGCCAGAGTGAGGTGCTCACCGATGCGCGCGGCATCGTCACGCTGGACGGCGGTCGTCGTGGCGGAATCGAACAGGAAGGTATTGGCGAGGAAATCGACCGCCGCCACAAGCAGCAGGATCGTCAGCAGCCGCTCGGTCAGGCCAAGGCGGCGCAGGCCAAGGCGGCGCAGGCCAAGGCGTTTGGGGCCTTTCAACCGCGCCGGACTTCCGCCTTGAACATGTAGCCCACCCCCCGCACCGTCACGATCGGCGGTTCGCTGCCGCTGGCCGACAGCTTGCGGCGCAGGCGGCTGACCAGCACATCGATGCTGCGGTCGGAACTATCGCCAAGGCGCGTGCGCGAGAGCTCGATCAGCCGCTCGCGCCCGAGCACACGCTGGCGGTGGCTGACGAACGTGGCGAGGAGATCGAATTCGGCGCCGGTAAGATCGACCATCGCGCCGCTGGGCGAGCGAAGTTCGCGGCGCGAGAGCGAGAGCGTCCAGCCCTCGAAATGGACTTCGCTGGTGCGCTCGTCGCCCTTGTTGAGGCCTTCGCCGCCGCCGCGCCGCAGCACCGCGCCGATCCGCGCGATCAGTTCGCGCGCGCTGTAGGGCTTGGCGATGTAATCGTCTGCGCCGAGTTCGAGGCCGAGCACGCGGTCCTCCTCGCTGCCGCGCGCGGAAGCGAAGATGATCGGCACGTCGCTCTGGCGGCGCAGCTTGCGGAACAGTTCGATCCCGCTGGCACCGGGGAGCATGATGTCAAGCACCACGAGTCCGGCCGGTTCGGCTTCCAGCATGACCCACATTTCGGCGCCGGTGGCGGCAGTGCGGACGGCATAGCCATTTTCGCGCAGCGCCCGCGCGGTGAGCATGCGCAGCGAAACGTCGTCTTCAACCAGCAGAATGGAAGGTGCAGTCATGGCCGGGGTCCGAACGTAGAGGGGGGCAGGGGAGGCGGCAAGCCCCCCCTGGCGCGGGTCGTTCAGTCAGCTGCCGCGAGTTCTTCGCCGCGCGTGCCGGTGCTGCGCGTTTCCGCCCGGGCCTGCGCCTGGTGGGCATGACAGGCGGCACCCTTGAGCGGATCGGAATTGCAGACCACCGGCAGAGCCGCCGCAGTGCGGGGGGCCGGGCTGTGGCGGCGGGCCGTGCAGGCGATGCTCTTCATGGCATCGGGATTGCAGGGCACGGCCGCGGCATGGACCGTGGCGGGGGCAGTCAGCGGCTGGGCCGAGATGAGAAGAAGCGAGGCAAGCAACATGAGCGACTCCATGGCAAGTAGGACTGCCGCTCCGATGATGACATTTGATTGCCTGCAATCGTCTGGTTCGTGACGAATTGTGTCTTGCGCGCAAGTCCTTGACGGCCGCCGGGCGGACGAGGGCGATGATCTCCGTCTCGCACCCCGATTTCCGCGAAGAGAGAGAGCGTGAAGCTTATGCCAAGGGTTTGATCCCCAAGTACTATTCTTGGGGCAACTCGGCGTGCGGGTGCCGCGCCGGGGCGGCACCCGCTGCCGGATCAGAAATTGACGCGCGCGCCCATGCGGAAGTAGCGCCCGACGATGCCGGAATTGGCCCAGGCCGGGTTATACTGGTAGCCGCCGTAGGTGGTCGGATCGTAGGGAGCCTTCGCGCCGAACACGTTGAGGACCGTCGCGTCGAGCAGGAAGCGATCGTTCACCTTGATCGTGCCGACCATATCGACATCGATGAAGGAGCCGGTGCGGCAGGCGACCGGCGTGACACCATCGCGATAGGTTGTCGGCACGCCGGTGTTGGCCGCGCTGCCGAAGCAATCACCCCGCGTGCCGCCGACGTCTTCGGCAACGCCTTCATAGCCGCTGACGTAGTTGACCGTGGTGGTGAAGGTGAAACGCTGGGTATCGAGCGTGGTCTGCCAGTTGCCCTTCCACTTCGGCGTGCCCGAGGCCGAGGTGATGACATAGGGCCCGAGCGTGCCATCGAACCGCTGGATCGAGCCGCCCACGTTCTGGGTGTACTTGATCACATAGGTGCCGGACAGCGAGCTTGTCAGCCGCGCGCCGTGGCCGAGCGGAATGCGCGCGTTGGCAGAGAAGTCGACGCCGTTGATCTTGAGGCTGTTGGCGTTGACGAAACCGTACTGGATGAACTGGATGCGCGGCTTGGCATTGGGGTACTGCGGATCCGCCACATCGGGGGTGACGACGAAGCCCGCCGGGATCGGCTGGCCGGCATAGTAGGCGTTGATCGCCGTGCTGTAGTCTGCCCCGACGATGAGGTTGGTCTTCTTGATATCGAAGTAGTCCGCCGTGAAGCTGAGCCAGGGCTTGGGCGTGAGCACGACGCCGCCGGTGAAGTTGCGCGACTTTTCGGGCTGCAGGCCCTGGGTGCCGGTGGTCGTCAGGCCAAGGTAGTAGTTCTGGCCGTAGGTGTTGTTGCCGTGCTGCGCCTGGAAATCGGCCGGAGCGTTGACCGTGATGAAGCCGGTGGTCGGCAGGCCATTCGATTCGGCAAAGCTCGGAATGCGGAAGCCGCGGGAATAGGCGCCGCGCAGCGCGATCTCGGGGATCGGGGTGAAGCGCGCACTGAACTTGGGCGAGAACGCGCTCTGGCCCGAGCTGTAGTGATCGTAGCGGCCGCCGACGTTGAGATCGAGCTGCTTGAAGACCGGCGCATCCGCTTCGAAGTAGGCCGAGGCGACAGTGCGGTGGCCGATCGCGCCGACCGGATTGATGATGAAGTAGCGGTAAGTCGGACCCTGCGGGCTATCCGGGTTGGCGCTGCGGGCCGTGATCGATTCATAGCGGACCGAGCCGCCCACACCGACCTGCAGATCGCCGCCCGGCAGCGTGAAGAAGGCGTGGCTCAGGCTCGCCTGCGCCTGGAAGAGCTGCGAATTGGAGCGGTTGACGTTGGTGGGCGTGAGATAATCGCGGATCTGCGCGCTATTGGCTGCCGGATCGACGAAATTGTAGCTGCCGTCGGCCACGACATCGAGCAGATGCTGCACGAAGATCTGGCCAGTGGTCGTCTGCGTGAGATCGGTGCGCATGCCGGTGAGATCAAGCGTGTAGTCCCAATCCTTGCCGAAGCTGCCAGTGATTCCCGCCGCGCCGCGATAGGTGCGGCTGAAGGTGATCGTATCGGGCAGCGGACCCGCCAGCATGTAATGCAGCTCGGCCGTCTGGCCTGCCGCCGCGAAGGGATTGTTGGGATTGAGCGTGCCGTTGGCCGCGCTGCAATTGGCCCGCGCGGCGCAGACATAGACCGGCAGGGTGAGCAGCGTGGAGGAGCCGGGGCGCGTGTCATACGTCACGCCAGAGGCGGCGGGCGGCGTGATATTGAGCACGTTCGCCGGCGTGCCGGTCGATTCCACCCGGTTCTGGTAATAGGTGAACAGCGCGTAGGCCTTTGAGTTGTCACCCGTCTGCACGGTGAGATGCACGGTGGCGCCGAAGCGTTCCTGGCTGGGCGAGATCACGCCGTATTGCGCGACATTGTCCTGCTGGCACTGCTGGGCAGCGAAGGGATTGGCCGGATCGGTGTTCTGCTGATCGGGCGTGAGCGTAACGGGACGCAGCGCGCCGCAGCCAGCAGCGGGGTTGAGCAGCTGGAAGGCGCCCGCGGGCATGCCGGTTGCATCGATCGGACGCACCACCGGCACCGTGGTCGCGAAAGTGGGATTGCCGGGCGTGAGGAACGAACCGTCGGCCTGGATGCCGTTCGTCACGTTGTTGGTGCGGCAAGTTCGTGAGCCATCGGTGACGCTGGTGCCGCAAAGCGAGCTCAGGTCCGAGGTGTTGTAGGGGAAGCCGCGGTCGCGGTTGAGCAGCGCGTCGTTCTTCTGGTACTCGGCGTTGACGTAGACATTGAACCCGCGCTCGACGAGATCGCCATAGCCATAGGTCAGCGAGGCCCGCCGTTCGGCCGCATCGCTCTTGCCCGAGATGCCGGCCGAAACATCAGCGTGGAAGCCCTTGATTTCCTTCTTGATGATGATGTTGATCACGCCCGCGACAGCGTCGGCGCCATAGGTTGAGGAAGCCCCGTCCTTCAGGACTTCGATGCGATCCACGATGGCATCGGGAATGGTGTTGAGATCGACGAAGTTGCGCGTGCCGTCGTCCGCCAGCGGATAATAGGCGGCGCGCAGGCCATCGAACAGCACGAGGGTCGAGGACGTCGTCAGGCCGCGCAGCGAAGCGCCGGATGCGCCGGCCGCGAACGCGCCGTTGGCGCTGAACGAGGTGGGCAGCGCGCCGGCATTGTTGTTGGCGAGCGACTGGAGCGCATCGGCGATCGTGTTGATGCCGCGATCCTGCAGCTGCGACGAAGAGAGCGAGGTGATCGGCAGCGCGCCGTCTGTCTCCTTGCGGCGCAGCAACGAACCGGTGACAATGATCGGCTCGGATGACTTGGTTTCGGCCTGCGCGGGCGGCGGGGCATCAGGCGCGGCCTGCGCCAGCGCCGGGACCGAGCCAAAAAGCCCTGCCGCGAGCAGGGTCGTTGCCATCAATTGCACCTTACCGAATGTCATGTTTCGCCACCCACTTTTGTTACAAAGTGTGTCGCGATAAAGTTTTCACCGAGCGACTCAACTGAACCAAGGTGCAAGCGCAAGTGCACTGAGGTGACGATCCGTCGGAGTGAGCGGCGATGACGTTCATCGCCGCGACGACGCGCCAAAGGCCAGCGATCGCGCCGTTGGTCGTTGATTTTGGCGCCGCTCGTGGGCCGCTCGCCAAGAGATTGCTGCCGGTCTGGTCCGCGCGATAACAGTCGGCGAATTCAGGCAATCAAACGGTAGCCAACCCCTGGCTCATTGCGCAACAATTTCGGCGCCGCGGGGTCCTCCTCTAGTTTCAACCGAAGGCCGCGCATCGTGACCCTCAGGTACTCGACGTCATCGACATGCGCTTCGCCCCAGACGGCGCGGAGCAAAGCTGCGTGGGTCAAGACCCTGTCGAGATGGCGCGCAAGTTCGGCGAGGACGGCGTATTCCTTGCGGGTCAGGCGCACTTCTTCGCCCGCGCGCATCACACGGCGGGCTGAAAGGTCGATCGTGATGGTTCCGATGGCCAGCGGTGCGGCGCTGCCGCCGAACGGACCGCGATGGCGCAGGGCGGTGCGCATCCGTGCGAGCAATTCCTCGGTATCAAAGGGTTTGACCACGTAATCGTCCGCGCCGAGATCGAGCGCGGCGACCTTTTCGGCAGTGGCGTCGCGCGCCGTGAGCACGACAACCGAGCGGTCCATGGCTTTGAGCAACGCCACCAGCTCGAGGCCGTCGCGGTCGGGCAGGCCAAGGTCGAGCACGACGAGCTCGCAGCCTTCGCGCTGAGCCAATGCCAGCGCTTCGGCGGCGGTGCCGGCTTCGCTGACGGTGTAGCCCGCGCGCAGGGCCGCTCCGTGCACCAGCCGCCGGATTGCGGGTTCGTCATCGACGATCAGGATGCGGCCAGTCATGCGAGGTTGCTCAATTGCGGGGCGCTCATTTCGGGGGCCGGCGGATCTGGGCTTCGGGCCAGGTGATTTCAAATGCCGAGCCGCCGTCGGCCCGGTTGCGCGCCGACGCGCGCAGCCCCATTGCTTCGGCAAAGCCCTTGACGATAGCAAGGCCAAGGCCGGTGCCGCCGCTGCGATCATCGCCATCGACACGGATGAAGCGGTCGAACAGCGTGCTTTCGCGGCCGACCGGAAGTCCCGGCCCTGCATCAAGTACCGCCAGCACCAGATGATCGGGCGACCGGCGCGCCCGCACGGTGATTTCGCTGCCGGCTGCCGAGAACTTGGCGGCATTGCCCAAAAGGTTGATCAGGATGTGGTGGAGCAGCCGCGGATCGGCATCGACGAGCGGCAAGCTGGGCGGGACATCGAGCACCAGCGGATGCCCCGCGAGTTCGGCGCGCAAGTCCTGCGCGGCGGCGGCCACTGCATCGGTGAGGTCGGTCGCCTCACGTTTCACGACCAGCGCGCCTGCTTCGATGCGGGTCATTTCGACGAGATCATCGAAAACCCGGCGCAGGCGGCGGGCCTGGCTCTTGAGCGTGGCGGACGTTGCACTTTCGCCGTGCTCGGCGGCCAGTTCATCCGCTGCGGCGACCACGGCGGTGAGCGGTGTCTTGAGATCGTGGCCGATCGAGGACAGCAGAGTTGCGCGCAGATCATCGCGCTGCTTGAGAGCGCCGACTTCGCGGGCGTTGGCCTCCAATTTAAGTCGTTCGTGCGCCAGCGCTGCCTGCCCCAGCATCGTGGTGAACAGGATGCGCTTATCGGGAGGCACCGGGTCCCCGCCGCCCTGCCGCGCCACCCCGAGCACGCCCAGCACGCCCAGCGCGGTTTCGAGCGGGTGAAACTGCCAGTCGCTCGCGGTCAGCGTACCGCTGTCGCGTCCGGTCATCTCGCCGCGATCGAACGCCCATTCGGCGGCAGCGATGTCCAGCGAGCCAAGCAGCGGCCCCGGCGGACTGGCGGAGACCGGTTCGATACCGCCGCGCTCGCGCGCGAGCAGCACCGTCGCCACACCCAGCAAGCGCGCCACTTCTTCGCACACGGCCTCGGCGGTGCCGGCATCGTCTGATACGGCGGCGAGGCGCTGCCCGAAGGCTGCGAGCGCCGCGTTTTCAGTTGCGGTGCGCGCGCCGATGGTGGCCTCGCGCTTCAGGCGGCCTGTCAGCTGGCTTGCGACCACGGCGACAACAATCAGCACCAGCAGGGTCACAACATTCTGCGGATCGCTGATCGTGAAGGTGTAGAGCGGGGGCAGGAAAAAGAAGTTGTAGGCCAGCGCCGCCGCGATGCTGGCAACGAGCGAAGCGCGCAAGCCGAACAGCGTGGCCGCGGCGATGACGGGCAGTAAATAGATGATATCGATCGAGTTTGCGCCGACCACGGGGCTTACCGCAACCGCTCCGGCGGTGGTGGCTGCCACCATCCCCAACCCAGCGGCGATGCCGCGCAGGGCCGGAGGCCGCTGCACCGAGGTTTCGCCTTCGGGGGCTGGGGCAAGGTTGATCGGCACCACATGGACTGCGACGTTTTCGAGTTCGCGGACCAGTTGATCGACCACCGAACCGTGCTGCAGCTGAAACCACCAGCTGCGGCGCGATTTGCCGATCACCACAGCGGTCGCGCGCGTTTCGAGGATATGCGCGCGCAGGCCCTCGAACACCGAGCGTGCAGGCACGGTCGCGATCCCCGCGCCGAGGCTGGCCGCGAGCTTGAGCGCGCTTGCCATCCGGTCCCGCGCGGCTTCGCTGAGCGTCGCGCTGCGCGGGGTCTCGACGCTGACCGCAGTCCAGGTGGCGTGCATGCCATCGGCAAAGCGCTTGGCCGCGCGAATCAGCGCTTCGCCGCCGGGCTGATCGCCAATGGCCACGACAATGCGTTCGCCGACCGCCCAATTGCCGCCTTCGCCCGCGAGATCGACGTGATCGAGCAGCGAACGATCGACCGCCTGCGCCGCGCGCCGCAGCGCCAGTTCGCGCAAGGCGGAAAGGTTTGATTTGGAAAAGAAATGCCCCAGTGCGCGCGTCGCTTCCTGGGGCACATAGACTTTGCCCGCCTTCAGCCGTTCGATCAGCTCGTCTGGCGGCAGATCGACCACTTCGATGTCGGCATCATCGAGTACGGCATCGGGCACCGTCTCGCGCACCCGCACCCGGGTGAACCCGGCAACCACATCGCTCAGGCTTTCGAGATGCTGGATGTTGAGCGTGGTGAGCACATGGATGCCTGCGTCGCGCAGTTCCTCCACGTCCTGCCAGCGCTTGGGGTGGCGGCTGCCCGGGGCATTGCTGTGGGCAAACTCGTCGATCAGCGCAACGGTGGGCCTGCGCGCCAGCATGGCGTCGATATCGAATTCGTCGAGCCGGTGCGCGCCGTGTTCGATCGTGCGGCGCGGCAGCACTTCGAACGGAGCGACCAGCGCCTCGGTCTCGGCCCGCCCGTGCGTTTCGACAACGCCGACCACCACATCGGTGCCGGCTTTGAGCAGTTCCGCGCCCTCGCGCAGCATCTCGAACGTCTTGCCGACGCCGGGGGCCGCGCCAAGAATGATCTTGAGCCGCCCGCGCGCCTCCTTCTTCGCGGCTTTCAGCAGCGCTTGCGGCGAGGGGCGGGCGGGCTCGGTCATCCCTTTGAAGTAACCCCAATCCGGTCGAGCTGTCGATTGAGCAGCAGGACATTGACGTGGGGATCGCCGATAATGCCCAGCAAGGGATATTCGGTGGCGCTTTCCACCAGCGCGCGCACTTGCGCTTCACCAAGGCCGCGCGCCCTGGCGACGCGCGACACTTGCGAAAGGGCCGCCTCGGGGCTGAGATCGGGATCGAGCCCCGAGGCGCTAGTGGTGACCAGGTCAGGCGGAACAGAAACCCCGGTCATGCCCTGAGCGCGCGCTTCGGCGACGCGCGCTGCGATGGCATCGCGCAAATCCTTCGAACCTGGCGCAAGGTTGGATGCGGAGGACGAACTTGCGTCATAGCCCTTGCCCGCTGCCGAAGGGCGCGGGTGGAAATAGCCCGGGCCAGCGAAGCCCTGTGCGATGAGCGCGGAACCCACGATCTTGCCGTTTTCCGTGATGAGGCTGCCGTTCGCCTGCGCGGGCATGGCGAGTTGGGCTACCCCGGTGATGAGTGCGGGATAGGCAAGGCCCGTGATCGCGGCGAACGCGAGAAGGAGAACGATGGCGGGGCGAAACGCATTGCGCAGTTCATTGTACATTGTCCTGGTCCTCAGGCGAGGTGGAGGCCGGTAACGGCCAGATCGATCAGTTTGATCCCGATGAACGGCGCGATCAGTCCGCCGACCCCGTAGATGGCAAGGTTGCGCGCCAGCAGGTCACCGGCGGGCGCAGGGCGGTATTTCACGCCCTTGAGCGCCAGCGGTACGAGTGCGGGGATGATCAGCGCGTTGAAGATGATCGCCGAAAGGATCGCGCTTTCCGGGCTGCCCAGCCGCATCACGTTGAGGGCGCCGAGGCCCGGATAGAGCACCACGAAGATCGCTGGCAGGATCGCGAAATACTTGGCGACATCGTTCGAGATCGAAAACGTGGTGAGCGCGCCGCGGGTCATCAGGAGCTGCTTGCCGAGGCCGACGATCTCGATCAGCTTGGTCGGATCGCTGTCGAGATCGACCATGTTGCCCGCCTCGCGCGCGGCCTGCGTGCCGGTGTTCATCGCCACGCCGACATCGGACTGCGCCAATGCGGGCGCATCGTTGGTGCCGTCGCCGCACATCGCGACGAGCTTGCCGCCTTCCTGCTCCTTGCGGATCAGTGCCAGCTTGTCCTCGGGCGTGGCTTCGGCGAGGAAATCATCGACCCCGCTTTCAGCGGCGATGCTGGCGGCGGTGAGCGGGTTGTCGCCGGTGATCATCACCGTGCGGATGCCCATGCGGCGCAGTTCGCCAAAGCGTTCGCGGATGCCTGCCTTCACGATATCCTTGAGGTGGACGACGCCGAGCAGCCGCGCGCCATCGGCGCCCTGAACAGCAACCGCGAGCGGCGTGCCGCCCGAGCGCGCGATTTCGTCCGAGATCAGCGTGAGCGCTGCCGCAGCGGCCGGATCGACGCGACCCGCAAGGCGGCGCAGCACCGCATCGACCGCGCCTTTGACCAAGCTGCGCTCCCCGATCTGCAAGCCCGAAACGCGGGTCTGCGAGGTGAACTTGATCGGCTCGGCACCTACGGGCATCGCCTCTCCGGCACCTGCCAGCACCACGATCGAGCGGCCTTCGGGTGTTTCATCCGCAAGGCTGGCAAGGCGCGCGGCGGCGATCAGTTCGCTTGCCGCAACGCCGGGGACAGGCAGAAACGCGGTCGCCTGACGGTCACCGATCGTGATGGTGCCGGTCTTGTCGAGCAGCAGCGTGTCGATATCGCCCGCCGCTTCCACCGCGCGGCCTGATTTCGCCAAGACATTGAAGCGCACCAGCCGGTCCATCCCGGCGATGCCGATGGCAGAGAGCAGCGCGGAAATCGTCGTCGGGATCAGCGTGACGAACAGCGCGACCAGCACCGGCACGGCAATCGCGCCCCCGGCATAGGCAGCGAAGGCGGGCAGCGTGCCCACGGCGATCAGGAAGATCAGCGTGAGACCGGCCAGCAGGATGGTCAGCGCGATCTCGTTGGGCGTCTTCTGACGGCTGGCGCCTTCGACCAGCGCGATCATCCGGTCGAGGAAGCCCTGGCCCTGCGCGGCGGTGACGCGCACGGTGATGCAATCGGCAATGACGCGCGTACCCGCCGTCACGGCCGACCGGTCGCCGCCACCTTCGCGGATCACCGGCGCACTTTCGCCGGTAATCGCCGCCTCATTGACGCTGGCGACGCCCTCGACGACTTCGCCATCGGCGGGGATCAGATCGCCGGTTTCGACCAGCACCAGATCGCCCACCGCGAGCAGGCCCGCACCGACGGTTTCATAACCGCCGCCTTTGCCGATCAACCGCTTGGCGACGAGATCGGCCTTGGTCGAGCGCAGCGAAGCCGCCTGCGCCTTGCCGCGCCCTTCGGCCATCGCTTCGGCGAAATTGCCGAACAGCACGGTCAGCCACAGCCAGAACACGAGCTGCGCCTGGAAGGCGAGGCCGGTGCCGCCGGTGACAATGCCTTTAAGCAGCAGCACGGTGGAAAGCGCCGCAACGATCCCGGTCACGAACATCACCGGATTGCGGACGAGGGTGCGCGGATCGAGCTTCACGAAGGAATCGCGCGCGGCGGCGGCCATCAGCGGGCCGGTGAACAGCCCAGTCGCGGGGGAGGTTTGGTTTGCCATGTCAAATAGCCTTTAAAGCAGCGTGCCGGCGGCAACTTGCGCCTGATCGGCAATTGGCCCGAGCACGAGCGCGGGCAGGAAGGTAAGCCCGCCGACGATGAGGATCACGGCGGCGAGAAGGCCGATCCACAGTGCACCGGTCGTGGGGAAGGAGCCCGCACCCGCCGGGATCACCCGCTTGGCCGCAAGCCCTCCGGCAATGCCGAGCACGGGCAGGATCACCCCGAACCGGCCGACGAACATGCCGAGCGCCAGCAGCAGATTGTAGAACGGGGTGTTACCGCTCAGCCCGCCGAACGCGGAACCGTTGTTCGCCGCCGCGCTGGTGAAGGCATAGAGGATCTCGCTGAACCCATGCGGCCCCTTGGCGAGGGGCCCGGCCAGCCCGGCTGGCAGCACGACCGCAATCGCCGTCAGCCCGAGGATCATCAGTGGCGGCACCACGATAGCGATGACGGCCAGTTTCATCTCGCGCGCCTCGATCTTCTTGCCGACGTATTCGGGCGTGCGGCCCACCATCAGCCCGGCGATGAACACCGCCAGGATCGCGTAGATCAGCACGGCATAGAGCCCCGAGCCGACCCCGCCGATGACCAGTTCGCCCAGCTGCATGTTGAACATGGGAATCATCCCGCCCAGCGGGGTGAGGCTATCGTGCGCGGCGATCACCGCGCCGGTCGAAGTGGCGGTGGTGATCGTGGCGAAGAGCGCCGAAGCCGCGACGCCGAAGCGCACTTCCTTGCCTTCCATGTTGCCGCCGGCAAGGCCCAGCGCGTGGTGCAGCGGGTTGCCCGCAGCTTCCGCGCCATAGGTCACCGCAACCCCGCCGATAAACAGCAGCAGCATAGCGGCCAGGATCGCCCAGCCCTGGCGCACATTGCCGACCGCCTTGCCGAACGTGATCGTCAGCCCCGCACCCAGCCCGAAAATGCTGAGCATCTGGATGAAATTGCTGATCGCGCCCGGGTTTTCAAACGGATGCGCCGAGTTCGCATTGAAGAAGCCGCCGCCATTCGTGCCGAGCATCTTGATCGCCAGCTGCGAGGCGACTGGCCCGAGTGCAATGACCTGCTTTGCGCCTTCGACCGTTGTTGCGGTGGCGGAGGCCGCAAAAGTCTGCGGCACTCCGAGCAGGACATAAACCAGCGCAAGCACGATGCTGGCGGGAAGCAGCAGATAGAGCGTCACGCGGGTCAGATCGACCCAGAAGTTGCCGATGCCCGCAGACTGCCGCCGCGTGAAACCACGGATCAACGCAAAGGCGACTGCGATGCCGGTGGCGGCGGACAGGAAGTTCTGCACCGTCAGCCCCAGCATCTGCGAGAGGTGCGACAGCGTGCTTTCACCGCCATAGTTCTGCCAATTGGTGTTGGTCACGAAGCTGACTGCGGTGTTGAACGCGAGCAGCGTCTCGACGCTGCCAAACCCTTGCGGATTGAGCGGCAGCACATTCTGCAGCTTGAGCACCGCAAACAGGAACGCGATGCCAAGCAGATTGAACAGCATCAGCGAAACCGCATAGCCGGTCCAGGTCTGGTCAGCCTTGGGATCGATCCCGGCCAGGCGATAGAGCGCGCGCTCGCCCGGCAGGCTTTCGCGCGCATAAAGCGCATGCATCCAGTCGCCTGCGGGCTTCGCAAGCGCCACGACGAGCGCGGTGAAGAGGAGGATCATGCTCCATCCGGCGAGTGTCATTGCCCGTGCCCCCTCAGAACCGCTCGGGCCGCGCCAGCACGGCGAGGAGGTAGATCAGGACGACAGCGAGCGTGATTGCGCCGAGGATTAGGTCGAGGGACATTGGGCGGCCTCTTGGTGGTTAGGACCCACCGCCTAGGACAAATGCCCGTTAAGCCGCGCGAGGCATTCGGCGCCGACCGCGTAAGGGAAGCGTAAAGCGGGAAGGGGTTCCACGGGCACCGCAAGCACAACAATGCCGATGGCGCCGAAGTCACTCAGCCAATGGGGATCGATGGCATCTTTCCGCGCCGCAGGACGCAATTTGCTGCCTCTCCCTGCCGCTCGGTTCCTGTTGACCGAACCGGAAAAACCTAGCAATAGCGCCGCTTCCGGCACGCCGGGCGGTTAGCTCAGTTGGTAGAGCATCTCGTTTACACCGAGAGGGTCGGGGGTTCGAGCCCCTCACCGCCCACCATGCGCCCACTTCCAGCCATCATGGCCAGAGGCTTTGCTTATTGGCGGCGCATGCCGAAACGGATGGCCTGCGTCTTCAGTGCACCGTGTCGGCCAACATCGCATCGGTGCGCGGGCCGGACCAATCGTGCGAGCCGATCATGCGCCAGACTTCCTTGCCGTTGGCATCGTAGAGCACGGTCGTGGGCAGCACGCCGGTGTTGTAATGTTGGCTGAGCGCGTTGTCGGGATCGAGCCAGGGCGCGAGGTGGGTGAGCTTGCGCTCCTTGAAGAAGGCATCCACCGCCTTGGCCTGATCAAGATCCTGCGAGACAGTGAGGACCGTGAGCTTGCCAGCCTTTGCGGCGGCCAGCGCATCCAGCGTGGGCATTTCGAGCACGCAGGGGCCGCACCATGTGGCCCAGAGGTTGATCAGCAGCGGCTTGCCCTTGAGATCAAGTGTGCGGACCTTCTTGCCTGATGGGTCGGTGAAGGTGAAATCAGGAAGCGCGGCGCCGCGGCTGGAGATATCGAGCGTGCCATTGAAAGGTCCCGCACCCTCTGCCGCAGCGGCAGGGGCCGAAGCTGTGCTCTGCGGTTGCGTGTCCGGCGGGGTTTGCCTATCGCACCCGGCGAGAAGCCCGGTGGCAAGGAGCGCCAGGGGCAGGACCAGAACAGCAGGCGGACGCGGCGATATGAGCGGCAATTCAGGCTCCAACCAGATGTGGGGCGGGCGCTTCGCGGCGGGCCCTTCGGCCGTGATGCGCGAAATCAACGCCTCGATTCCCTTCGACAAGGCCTTGTGGCGGCAGGACATCGCCGCGTCAAAGGCTCATGTGGCCATGCTCGGCGCGCAGGCGATCGTGACGGCTGAGGACGCTGCGTTGATTGCGCAGGGGCTCGATCAGGTCGCGGCGGAGTATGAGGCGAGCGGGGTGCCCGAGAACTGGGACCTCGAAGACATCCACATGACGACCGAGAGCCGGCTTGCCGAACTGATCGGTCCGGCGGCGGGGCGCCTCCACACCGCACGCAGCCGCAACGATCAGGTGGCGACCGATTTCCGGCTGTGGGTGCGCGATGCGGTGGACCAGACCGGCGCGGCGCTGGAAGCCCTGCAGGTCGCGCTGGTCACCCGCGCGGGCGAGCATGCGGCAAGCATCATGCCCGGCTTCACGCACTTGCAGACCGCGCAGCCGGTGACGCTGGGCCATCACCTGATGGCCTATTACGAGATGATCGGGCGGGACCGGTCGCGCTTTGCCGCTGCGCGGGTGCGGATGAACCAGTGCCCGCTGGGCAGCGCGGCGCTGGCGGGGACGGGCTTTCCGATTGACCGGCATGCCACGGCGGCGGCGCTCGGGTTTGACGGGCCGACGGCAAACAGCCTCGATTCGGTATCGGACCGGGACTTCGCGCTCGATTTCCTGATGGCGGCGGCGCAGTGCTCGCTGCACCTTTCGCGGCTGGCGGAGGAGTTCGTGATCTGGGCGAGCCAGCCGTTCGGTTTCGTGACTTTGCCGGACAGTCTTTCGACCGGCAGCTCGATCATGCCGCAGAAGAAGAACCCCGATGCGGCGGAACTGGTGCGCGGCCATGCGGGGCGGATCGTGGGGTGCCTGACGGCGCTGATGATCACGATGAAGGGCCTGCCGCTCGCGTATTCGAAGGACATGCAGGACGACAAGCCGCCGGTGTTCGAGGCGGCTTCGCTGCTCGCGCTTTCGATCGCGGCGATGACCGGGATGGTGGCAGAGGCGACCTTCCGGACGACACGCATGCGCGGCGCGGCAGAGCTGGGCTATGCAACCGCGACTGACCTGGCCGACTGGCTGGTGCGGCAGGCGAACATCCCCTTCCGCGAAGCGCACCACATCACCGGCAGCGCGGTGAAGCTGGCGGAAAGCCGGGGCGTGGCGCTCGATCAGCTGGCGCTGGCGGATCTCAAGGCCATCGATCCGCGGGTGGATGAGCGCGTGTTCGCCGCGCTTTCGGTCGAAGCGAGCGTAGCGGCGCGTGCCAGCCATGGCGGAACTGCGCCCGATGAGGTAAGGAAACGTGTCGCCGAGGCGCGCGTGGCGCTGGGGCTGCCAGAGGACATCGAAGCCTGATGCGCACCCTTCGCACCCTATTGCTGCTGGCCGGGATGGCTGCCGCGCTGGCGGGCTGCGGTGCGCGGCGTGAGCTCATGCCGCTCAAGGACCATGCCCTGCCGCCTGCGCCCTATGGCCGTGAGGACAAACCCAGTCCCGACATGCTGCTGATGCCGCCGGTACAGGCGAAACCCCAGCGCAACATCGAGCTGCGCAGCCGCTCGGAGGACCGCGAGGACGATCCCTTCGATCTGCCTCCCGAGTAACAGGTTTTCTCTCCGGACCTTGGCCGGAGCCCAAATTCAGGAATACCCGATGGATCATTTCGAATATCGCGGCGGCGTGCTTCATGCCGAGGACGTGCCGCTGCCCGTGATCGCTGCCGAAGTGGGCACGCCCGTCTACGTCTATTCGCGCGCCACGCTGACCCGCCACGCGCGGGTGTTTCGCGATGCGCTGAAGGTGCTGCCACGCGTGCACCTCGCCTTTGCGGTGAAGTCCAACCCCAACCTCGCGGTGCTCAAGGTGTTGGCGGCGGAAGGCTACGGCGCCGATGTCGTCTCGGCAGGCGAGATGGAGCGGGCGCTCGCGGCGGGCATTCCGGCGGCGGACGTGGTGTTTTCGGGCGTGGGCAAGACAGCAGCGGAAATGCGCCGTGCGCTCGAGGCGGGGTGCGGGCAGTTCAACCTCGAGAGCGAGGAAGAGGGCCTCGAACTGGCCGAGATCGCCCATGCCATGGGGCTGACCGCGACAGCGACGCTGCGCATCAATCCCGATGTCGATGCGGGCACGCACGCCAAGATCTCGACCGGCAAGGCCGAGAACAAGTTCGGCGTGCCCTATGACCGGGCGGCGGGGATCTATGCGCGGCTCTCCGCGCTGCCGGGGCTCAATCTGCGCGGCCTTGCGCTCCATATCGGTAGCCAGCTGGCCAAGCTCGATCCGCTCGAGGCGGCGTTCATCAAGGCCGGGGCGCTGATGCGGGCGATCCGGGCCGAGGGCTTTGCAGTGACGCACATGGACCTCGGCGGCGGGGTGGGTGTGCCTTACCGGGCGGGGGAAATCTTCCCGCAGCCCGATGAATACGCCGCGATGGTCGCGCGCGTGACGCAGGACTGGGACGCGACGCTGATGTTCGAGCCGGGCCGGGTCATCACCGGCAACACCGGGGTGCTGCTCACCGAAGTCGTGCGCGTGAAGCAGGGGGCGCTGCATCCCTGGGTGGTGGTCGATGCTGCGATGAACGATCTGGCGCGCCCGGCGATGTACGATGCCTGGCACGATTTCAGCGCGGTTGCGCCGGGCGGCGAGATGATGACCGCCAACATCGTCGGCCCGATCTGTGAATCGAGCGATACCTTTGCCATGGCGCGCGAGATTGATGTCGTGGCGCGGGGCGATCTTGCCGTGTTCCGCACCGCTGGTGCTTACGGCGCGACAATGGCCAACACCTACAATTCGCGCCCCATGGTGCCTGAAGTGATGGTGGATGGTGCGAAGTGGGCGGTGGTGGCGGACCGGATCGAGCCTGCGACCATTCTGTCTGCCGAACGCGTACCGTCCTTCCTCCTTTAACGCGGATGCTGCGCACGGTGCTTCGACAAGCTCAGCACGAGCGGTTACGGGGTTTTGCCCTTTGGTCCGCTCGCCCTGAGCTTGTCGAAGGGCCTGACGCGGCATAGGCCACACGCATGACCCTCCCCAGCCTACCCTTGTTCCACCGCCTTGCCGGGCAACCGGTGGTGGTGCTGGGCCATGGCGAGGCGGCGGAGGCGAAGCGGCGGCTGGTGACCCGCGCGGGCGGCAAAGTGATCGAGGATCTGGCCGAAGGCATCGATACGGGCGCGCGCCTCGCCTTCATCGCGCATGAGGATGAGGGGGCCTGCCAGGCCGATGCGATCCGCGCGCGGGGGGCGGGGCTGCTGGTCAACGTGGTGGACAAGCCGGCGCTGTGCGATTTCACCACACCTTCGATCATTGACCGCGCGCCGGTGATTATTGCGGTGGGCACCGGCGGGGCTTCGGCGGGGCTGGCCAAGGCGCTGCGCCTGCGGCTGGAGCGGCTGCTGCCGCAAGGGCTGGGGGCGCTGGCCGAGGCGCTCTACGCTGCGCGAGAGGCGATGCGGGCGCGCTGGCCGACGGGGCCGGAACGCCGCCGCGCGCTCGATGCGGCGCTGGAAGACGGCGGTGCACTTGATCCCTTGCGCGGCGCGGATGCGCAGGATGTAGCGGCATGGCTGGCGGGCGGCGCGGATGGCGCGGCCGGGCGGTTCACGATCACGCTGCGCTCGGCTGATCCGGATGACCTCACGTTGCGAGAGGCGCGGCTGCTGGGGCAGGCAGATGCGGTAGTGGCGGGGCCCGATGTGCCTGCTGCGGTGCTGGCGCGGGTGCGCGCGGATGCGGCGCGGCTTGCGCCGGGCGGGGCGGAGCCGGAGGGCGGGATCGTGGTGGTGATCGAGGGGCCTTGAGGCCCGCTCGGCTGCAATAGATGCACCCCGCTCCCCCCAACCCCGCCTACTCTGAGCTTGTCGGAGGGCTGTTCCTGGCTTTGGGCCAAGCGCTTGTCCACAAAAGAAAACAGTCCTTCAACATGCTCAGGATGGACGGGTTTTGGGGATGGCCTAATTCCAACACTCTCCGTTCGTGTTGAGCGAAGTCGAGATCCCCGGCTCGGGAATGACGAGTTTTGGTGGCTAGCGGACATTGCGCAGTATTCCCAGTTGGTGCAGATATGGCCAATGCAAAAGCTGCCTTGCATCGAGTGCGGTGCCCTTATTTTACCAACGACTGCCGAGTCTACGGGCGGTAAGTGTATGGCCTGCAAGCAAGGCATACGAAAAAGCATGGAGGCATCACGCGCTTATTATGAGCGTCAAAAACAATATGATCCGTTTAGAGAGCTTTGGATTTCGCTTGTAAAACGCAGTTCTCACGATCAGGATTTGAAAGATTGGTCATTTGAAGAGATAAAATATTTCTCGATGTCCCTGCTAGAAGGTGAGATATACAACGGCGGTTTTGATCAATATTTTTCAAATATGTCAGGCGGATATTATATTCAAGCGGTCAGAGGTCTGCAGGAGATTCAAGCTTTTTCGACACTCAAAATAGTCCAAGAAGCGGCTCAATTGATATTCGGGCCTCTTGCTCCACCGGCGAGTCAAGAGGATCGCTGGCGCATTATGTATTCGGAATCTAAAGAATTTTCAGCGCCTAAAACTGATAGATTCAACTCCCAAGAATTGGAGAAACTGGACAAACTGTTCTGTGCTGACCCCGATGGCCTCGTCGATCGTTTGTCCGCCTATGCCGAGGATCATGGCTTAGTCACTCCGTTTAAAGTTCTCCCAGACTGATATGTAATCGTCCGCAACTGGGACGCTACCAGACATCAAGCGCCAAGCGAGGCCAGCGGCCCCGAATCGAGATGCGCGAGAATGCGGTTCAGGGCTGCGATGGTGTTTTCATCCTCGGCGTCGTCGAGCGCGTCCTGCAGCACGGCGCGGATGTCGCCTGCTTCGACCCGTTCCATTTCCCAGCCGGGATAGATGCGGTCGCGCATGTCGACGCTCCGGTCGAGCTGGACGATATCGAAATGGCGTGCGTCGCCATAGAGGCCCGTGATCAGGGTTTGCACCTCGGCGGGCGGCCCCTCGACCCATTGGAAGAAGATGCCGCTGCCGAACACCAGCACCCCGGTAATCCCGCGATCAACATTTCTGGCCTGCGAGAAGGCGATGATCTGGTCGACTGCGCTGTCGTCGATCCCTTCGGCGGCGCGGCTGCAATAGACGAATGTCTCCAGCATGGGCGCGTCGTATTCCAAGTCGGGGTCTCTTGGAAAACCGATTTCATCGAACATGGGTGAGCCTTGTTTTGCACCGGGCATCTGTGCCGGTCGATAGGTCGGCGTGAGGTTAGCGCATCTTGCCCGCCCGCGTAAGGCACGGCTCACCCCCCCTTTGGCGGGGCGAGTGGCAATCCAGGTGCTTCACGATTTGGAGGCGCGCAGACTGTCCTGCGAGGACCCGATCGTGCGCGGGCGCGCCTAATCCGGTGCGACGACCTGCGCGAAGAGGCGGTCGAGATTGAGCTGGAGTTCCTGCACGGCCGGGTTTTCAGCGTTGCGCGCCAGGCCGAGCGGAAGGCTCATGCTCTGGTACATGGCGGAAGCTTCGGCGCTGCTGAGCAGGCCGCGCTTGTGCAGGATGTTGGCGAGGGCGACAATTCCGTTGATCGCGGAAACGTCAGAAGCCTCGAGCGCCTCGATCAGGTGAGAGGCCTGCTCAGGCACTTGTCATGGGGGGTACGGCAAGTCGCTCGAGTCGGGCGATTTCGCGGTTGTTGGCAACTTCGCGGAGCTGGTCGGCCATGGCGCGCCAGGCCTTTTCGGACCGCAGCGCACGGTCGCGCACGTTATCGAGCATGGCGCCCGATGCTTCCTTGGCCGCCTGTTCGGCGCGTTCGATGAGAAATTCGTAGGACAACGCCATCAACATCGACTCCGGACAGAGGGGCAGGGCAGGCGCGCGGAAGGAAGGCGCCCGCAGCTTCCTGTGAACAGGGTGCTGCAGGCGCGCCTCGATCAGTTCGCGCTGGCGAGATTGATCGCCGATTCCTTGCCATTGCGGCCGGTCTCGACGTCATAGCTGACGCGCTGGTCCTTGCTCAGCGTGGCGAGGCCAGCGGCCTGCACGGCGGAGATGTGGACGAAGCTGTCCTTGCCGCCGTCATCCGGCTGGATGAAGCCATAGCCCTTGTCTTCGTTGAAGAATTTTACGGTTCCGATAGTCATGGTCGCTTCCTTTCAAGAAACGGGAGTAACCGCCGGCGCGAATGCCGACGGGGTCGTGCGTCTGGTCGTCACTTGAAAGGAAATCGAGGGAGTCGGAGATGTGGGAACCGGGGTTCCAGCAACTCAAATCAGAACGTCGATGCCCGTCTCACTTCAACGAGAGCAGCATTGGTAGGCCGGCAAATACCGGCAAAAAAGCCATGCATCATGTAAGGGAAGAGGCGCTGGCAAAGCAGCATCCAGATCCGTCGCAATCGACGAGAGGCAATTTTCTTATAAACGCTTATAAAAAAATTGCAAGTTGGATTGCTTCGCGGCGCATATGTGCGACGATGGTCAGGGGGAGTGGGATCAGGCCTTCGGCGGCGCCAGCAGGAAATTCATCCAACTGCTCGCGACCAGCTTGCCCCGGTCCCCCTGCCAGGCCTCGACCCGCACGTTGGCCACGCGGCGGCCGGCGCGGATGACTTCGCCGCGCGCGAAAGTGCGTTCCTGCACGCCGCCGCGCAAGTATTCGATGCTGATATTGACCGGCTTGATCCGGGAGTCGCTGCCCTGCCGGTCAAGCTCGGCGCGCAGCGCGGCGTGGGCGGCCATTTCGAGCAGGCCGCCGATCGCGCCGCCGTGGAGGAAGCCGGGGCGGCCCTGCACGCGTTCGGCAAAATCCATCGCGATGACGGGGGCGCCGTCTTCGACGTGATCGACTGCCATGCCCATGGTGCGGGCATAGGGCGGCAAGTGAAAGTCGTTCATGGCTTCGACCACCCTTCGCTGCTGACCAGCATGAAGATGCCGGCGGTGTGCGCGACCGGATCGGTGATATCGCCATCGTGGGCAATGCCGCGCACGAAGGCCATTGAACGGCGCACCTGATAGCATTCGGCGCGCGCGATCACCGTCTTGCCCGGGGTCGCGGCGCGCACGTAGTCGATCCGCAGATCAAGCGTGACTTGCGGATTGAAGGTGCCCTGCCGCGTCCACACCGACATCGAGGTGGCGTTGTCGAGCAAGCTGATGATCGGGCCCGAGGCAAGCACGCCGGTCTCCTCGACGCCGACGAGATCCTCGCGCCAGGGGAGGGCGAGCTCGATCCAGTCATCGCCGTGATCGTGGTATTCCATGCCGAGGAAGCCGGTGTGGCCCGCGCGGGTGAACCAGCGGGCGCCGCGTTCGGGATCGAACGTGAACCCTTCCGGCATGATGGTCTTCATGAGGCCGGCGGCCTTTTCATCCTTGCTCATGGCAAGCGTAGTGCCGGTGCGGGGCGGGGCTGACAACCATCATTTGTCGCGCAGGATCAGAACGCTGCGCCGACCATGGCATCGATGGCGCCTTGCAGGATGAGCGCGGCGGCGTGCGAATCGATGCGCTCGGCGCGGCGCGCGCGGCTGAAGTCCTGCTCGATCATCGCGCGCTCGGCGGCCTGCGTGGTCCAGCGTTCGTCCCACAGCAGGATCGGCAAATCCAGATCGGCAAGGTTGCGCGCCATCGCGCGGGCGGCCTGGCTGCGCGGGCTTTCGCTGCCGTCCATGTGAAGCGGGAGGCCGATGACGAGGCCCCTGACCTTGCGCGCGGCGATCAGCGCGGCGAGCTCGGCCTTGTCCTGGCTGAACTTGCGGCGGCGGATCGTCTGCCCGGCGGTGGCGAAGCGCCAGTCCGTATCGCAGAGCGCGACGCCGATGGTCTTGGTGCCGGGATCGAGGCCCATGAGCGCACCGCCTTCGGGCAGGGCGCCGCGCAGGTCTGCCGCACTGGTGGTGATCACCGGGCCGGCTTGTGCTGCGCGAGCCAGGCGTCGGCGCGGCGCGCGACGTCGGCGCGAACGTTGCGCCAGAACAGCGGTACGTCATAGACGTGGTAGTTGTTGCCGGGCAGCACATAGGGGCCAAGATCGGGGGCATCGCCGATCATCAGCAGGCCGCTTTTCGCGTCGCAGCGCGCCGGAATGTGCAGGTCCGCCAGCTTGCCGGTGGTGAGATCCATCGAAGGGACCATGGTGCCGAGATTGGCCGTGCCCGGCGCGGAAGGCGCGCTGCCTCCGTTCAGCGGATTGGTGCAGAGCACAGGCTCGGTGCCCTTGGGCTTGCCGTCCAGCCCGGGTTCGGCGCGGTAGGTAGCGAGCATGAGCTGCGCATCGGGCGGCTCGGCGAAGCTCATCCAGCTGAGCGCGCAGCCGGTCTGCCCGGGCGCGGTGCAGGCGGGCATGCCGGTCTGCGGCAGATCGTGCGCGGGCGAGATCGGCCAGCCGATCACGTAGGCCGCGACGATGCGGCTGGCGATGGGCGTGTCCTTCACCTCGTCGCTGAGGAGATGCATGAGGTGCAACGCGCCCTGGCTGTGGCCCGCGAGCACGATCGGCGCATCGGCGGGTATGGCCGCGAGGAAGGCGTGGAAGGCGGCGCGCACGTCGCCATAAGCGACATCCCGGGCCTTGATCGTTTCGGGCTGGTTGACGAGGAAGCTGCCGAACGCCGCCTGGCGGTAGTAGGGGACGAAGACGGCTGCCTCGCCATTGAAGGCGCTTGCGATGCCGCGCACGAACAAAGCGGTGCGGTAGCGGGTGTCCTTGTCGTTGATCGGGCCGTTCCAGTGATCGCGGGCGAGGTAGCTGGTCGGGTGGATGAAGAACACATAGGCCTTGCCTTGCGGCACGGCAGGGGTGCCTTCGGGCCGGTATTGCGCGGGATCGTCCTTGGTGCCGGGGCGCGAGACCCACATCGCCGGATCGTCATAAATGCCTGCGCGCAAGGGCTGCTGCACTTCGAACGGGACGCGGGGCACGAACGCGAAGCGGGTGAGTTCGGCCGACCAGATGCGCAGGGCCAGCAACCCTGCGATGACGAGGACGATCAGCAGCGCGACGAAATAGAGGAACTTGCGGGCCATCGCGTGCCTACTCCGTAGCTTCGTCGCGGCGGGTATTGTGTTCGGCCTGCCGCTCGAGCGCGATCTTGAGCATGACCACCAGCGGATCGGCGAGCGCGAGGCCGAGGATGCCGAACAACACCCCGAAAATGAGCTGCGCGCCGAGCACGAGCGCCGGGGCCAGATCTGCGGTGCGCTTGGCGACCATCGGCACGATCACGTTGCCATCGACAGTCTGCACCACGACATAGACCACGATGCAGTAAATCCCCATCGCCGTGCCGCCGGAAAAGCCGACAAGGATCATCAGCAGGCCCGAGATGGGTGCGCCGATGTTGGGAAGGAAGACAAGCAGGCCGGTGAGCAGCCCGAGCAGCGCCGCCATCGGCACGCCGTAGACCGCAAGCGCGATCCAGGTGCAGACACCTTCGATTACCATGCCGAGCATGCGGCCGGCCAGCAGCATGCGCAGCGTGCGGCCCATGCGGTGCGTGGTGCCGTGAAAGTATTCGCGGCTTTCCGCGGGCAGCAGCCAGGCCAGGCCGCGCTGGTAGAGATCGGGCTCGAGCACGAAGTAGATGCCCAGGATCATCATGATCAGCAGCGTGGTGACGCCCCCGAACAAGCCGCCCAAAGCCTGCGTGACCTGGCCGACGCCGCCGAGCAGTTGCTGGAGCAGACTGCTGACATCGCTGCGGCCCATGGTGAGGCCATGCGCGCTGGCCCAATCGAGCGCGCGCTGGGCCTGCCGGGTGACGAGCGGCGGCATTTCGGAGGCCTGAGTCATGATCTGGCTGCCGGCAAATTCGACCACCCATGCGAGGAACCCGGCCGTCAGCAGAAGGACGATGGCCACGCGCCAGGTCCGTCCGATCGGGAGCACACGGGCGAGCAGCCGCTGGCCGCCATCGATCAGCATGGCGAAGACGAAGCCGCCGAAGATCACCAGCAGCGGATGCGCGAGATAGACGACCAGCACGGCCAGCGCGGCCATCCCGATCCACACCGCGGCGCGTTTGGCTTCCTGCCGGACGATATCATCCTGGATATCGGTAGGACCGGCGCCGCGGCTGCGCGGGGGCTTGTTCGGTTCGTCGCTCATGGCTTGGTCTGGGCCCCTTGCGGCAGGATCATCGGGCGCAGTCTGAGCGAAGCGCGGCTGCCCCGCAAGGCGCCGTACCATGTCAGCGGATTCCACGTTTCGGTGCCATTGAGCGAATACGTGATGAATTCCGCGCGCCCGCCGATATCGGCAAGCGGGACCGGCCCGCCAAGACCCTTCTCGATCACCGGCGCGCGGCTGTCGGCAGAATGATCGCGGTTATCGCCCATGAGGAAGGCATAGCCTGCCGGGACACGCGTTTCGGGATAGTTGTCGAGCGGCTGCTGGCGGTGGTCGATAATCCGGTAAGTCGCGCCGTTGGGCAGGGTTTCGCGGAAGATGGGCAGCTCACAGTATTGCTTGCCGTTTGCCGCGCGGTAGCGAAGGCCGGGGAAATCATCGGGATCGCAGGGCTGGTTGGGATCGACCGGCAGCTCGAGCGGGGCTTCGGCCACTTGCGGCACGGGCTTGCCGTTGAGGATGATCTGGCCGTTCACCACCGCGATCCGGTCTCCGGGAAGCGCGACGACGCGCTTGATGTAGTCCTCGTCGCGGTCTGGCGGGACAACGATGACGATATCGCCGTAGGCCGGAGTCGCGGGGAGGATGCGCGTCTTCGAACGCGGCAGGAAATGCATCGAGGCCGAAACCCACGACCAGCCATAGGGATACTTCGAGACGACCAGCTGATCGCCCACGAGCAGGTTCGGCATCATCGAGATCGAGGGGATGTAGAAGGGCTTGGCGAAGAAGCTGTGGAAGCCGATCACCGCCAGCAGCATAAGCAGCAGCCCGCGCATTTCGGCGAGCCAGTTGGTGCCCGCGGGCTCCGCAGACTTGCTCTCGGCAGGCTCGGCTTCGGGGGTGGATACGGTCTCGGGAACGTCGCTCAAACAGCACCTGCAGGAAGGGGACGCGCCTCGATCACGACGAAGGCCTGCGCCCAGGGGTGATCATCGGTCAGCGTGAGGTGAACCACCGCCTCGTGGCCCGGCGGGGTGATGGCGGCAAGTCGCGCCGCCGCGCCGCCGGTGAGGGCAAGCGTGGGGGCGCCGGAAGGCGCGTTGACGACGCCAATGTCCTTCATGAACACGCCCGCCTTGAACCCGGTGCCGACGGCCTTGGAATAGGCTTCCTTGGCGGCGAAGCGCTTCGCCAGTGTGCCCGCCTTGGTATAGGGCCGGCGCGCAGCCTTGGCCTGCTCGAGCGGGGTGAACACGCGCCTCTCAAAGCGCTCGCCAAAGCGGTCCAGCGAGGCCTGGATCCGCTCGATATTGCAGAGATCGGAGCCCATGCCGATGATCACCGCTCACTCCTCACCGCGCCGCGTCCATCAGCTCGCGCATCCGGAGCACTGCGGGAGCAAGGCCGGTGAAGATCGCCTCGCCGATCAGGTAGTGGCCGATGTTGAGTTCGGCGAGCTGCGGAATCGCGGCGATGGCGCTGACGTTTTCATACGTAAGGCCGTGCCCGGCGTGCGGCTCGATGCCATTCTTGGCGGCAAGCGCGGCCATATCCGCAATGCGGCGCAATTCCACCGCGCGGGCTTCCCCTGTCGCGTGAGCGTACTCGCCGGTGTGCAGCTCGACCACCGGCGCCCCGAGCTTCATCGCGGCCTCGATCTGGCGCGGCTCGGGCGCGACGAACAGGCTGACGCGGATACCGGCATCCGCAAGCCGCGTGACGATGGGAGCA
Source organism: Novosphingobium sp. (assembly GCF_965228995.1). Lineage (GTDB taxonomy): Bacteria > Pseudomonadota > Alphaproteobacteria > Sphingomonadales > Sphingomonadaceae > Novosphingobium. The sequence continues at coordinate 1,422,307 of NZ_OZ245852.1, forward strand.
AGGCGATTGTGCTGACCGGCGGCGTCAAGCCCGCCCTCGGTGGTGCGCTCCTCGCGCCGTTCGGGGACGATGCAGGCGGCGTGGGGTTTGTGGCGGAGCGCGAAGGCGACCATTTCCTCGGTCGCGGCCATTTCGAAGTTGAGCGGCAGGCTGGTCGCGGCCTGGATGCGGGCAATATCCTCGTCGCGGATGTGGCGGCGATCTTCGCGCAGGTGCGCGGTGATGCCGTCGCCGCCGACTTCGGCGACGATCTGCGCCGCGCGCACCGGATCGGGATGATCGCCGCCGCGTGCGTTACGGATCGTGGCGACGTGATCGATGTTGACGCCCAACCGCAATCGGGGCCGCAGGCGCGTGGGAGCATGAAGGCTCATCAGGCGGCGCGGCTCCCGGGCTTGATCGCCTGAGTCGCGGCGAGTTCGGGCGGAAGCTCGTCGGGCGCGTATGTCGGGAAGCTCAGGCTGACGAGCGGATAGAACGGCACGCCGAGGTCCGCCGCGCCCGCCGAGCGATCGACCAGCGCCGCACCGGCCACAACAATGCCGCCCGCCGCCTCGATCGCTGTAATCGCCTCGCGGCTGGAAAGGCCGGTGGTGACGACGTCCTCGACCATCAGCACCTTCTCGCCCGCCTTGAGCGAAAAGCCCCGGCGCAGTTCGAAGGTCCCGGTCGGGCGCTCGACGAACATCGCCTCGACGCCGAGCGCGCGGCCCATTTCGTGGCCGATGATCACACCGCCCATTGCGGGGGAGATGACCTTGCCGATCTGCTGACGCAAGTCGCGCGGCAGAGTCGCGGCGAGGGCCGCGGCAAGGCGCGAGGCGCGCATCGGGTCCATGAGTACGCGGGCGCATTGCAGATAGTGCGCGCTGTGGCGGCCCGAAGAGAGCAGGAAGTGCCCTTCGAGCAGGGCCTCGCTGGCGCGGAATTCGGAAAGGATCTCGTCTTCGAGCATGGTTGTCTCATCGTGGGCGGGCACAGGGGCCCGCGGGCGGTGCGTCAGGGGTGGGTCCATAGCGAAGGCGGGGGCGCGGCGCTATGCCGGACTTGGGTCATGACCGGGTGATTCCCGTTATTCGCTTGCTCCTTAGAGCTTTAGGGCAAACCCGATTGCCCCAAAAATATACGTTCAGGCGCTTGAGGCTTGCGGCGACCGCGCGTATAGGCGCCCTTGATTTTAGGAAATTGGGGTGTGGAGTGTCGGGGCAAACGCCCGGCGCAGAAGCAAAAAATCGAGAGCCGTATATCATGAGTCTTTCCCATGTTGCCCGCGCCGTGACGGGCGCGATCCGGACGATCAGCCTTGCGGCCGCGCTTGCATTCGCGCCCCAGGCCATGGCGGCTGCGGCCGCTCCGGCGCCTGCAGCGGCTGCTGCTCCGGCTCCTGCTGCTCCGGCTCCTGCTGCCCCGGTTGCGGTCGCACCGGCTCCTGCTTCCAGCGCTGCCCCGGCAGCCGCCGCGGCTGCGGCCCCGGTCGACAAGGGTTCCTACACCCCGATGAAGCCGGTTCCCGGCGTCGGCCAGCCGGTCGCCAAGGGCTGGACCTTCCAGGACCAGTATTCGCCGAACGGGCAGGAAGCCCTCGCGATGCATGATTACCTGCTGATGCCGGTGATCACCGTGATCGTGCTCTTCGTGCTCCTGCTCCTGCTGCTGGTGATGGTGCGCTTCAATCGCCGCGCCAACCCGGTCGCTTCCAAGACCAGCCACAACACCACGATCGAGATCATCTGGACGGTCATTCCGGTCCTCATCCTCGTCGTGATCGCGGTGCCCTCGATCCGCCTGCTCGCGCACCAGTATGCGCCCGCACCGAAAGGTGCGCTGACGGTCAAGGTCACCGGCTACCAGTGGTACTGGGGCTATACCTATCCCGACAACGGCGGCTTCGAGGTGATCTCGAACATTCTGCCCGATGCCGAGGCGATCAAGCGCGGTGAGCAGCCGCAGCTTGCGGTCGACAACCGCATGGTCGTCCCCGCCGGTGAGCCGATCCGCCTGCAGACAACCGGTTCGGACGTGATCCACTCGTTCGGCGTGCCCTCGCTGTGGTTCAAGCTCGACGCTGTGCCGGGCCGGATCAACGAGAAGGTGCTCTTCATCAACAAGCCTGGCGTCTATTATGGCCAGTGCTCCGAACTGTGCGGCGCCCGCCATGGCTACATGCCGATCGTGGTCGAGGCTCTGCCGCGCGCCAAGTTCGAAGCGTGGGTGAAGACCCAAGGCGGTACGGTCGGCGCTCCGGCGGCCGGTGCCACCACCACGGCGGCGGCTGCGCCTGCCAAGACCACGCCCGCTGCGTAACCGATTTCGAGGACAAGGTTAGACCACCATGGCCAGCATACCAGCCAACGAAGGCTTCGACGCCCACCACGACGAAGCACACGATCATGATCACAAGCCCGCGTTCTTCGCGCGCTGGTTCATGTCGACCAACCACAAGGACATCGGAACGCTCTACTTGATCTTCGCGATTTTCGCGGGGATCATCGGTGGCGGCGTTTCGGGCATCATGCGCGCCGAACTCGCGCATCCGGGCATCCAGTACCTTGGCTGGTGGACTCACTTCCTCGGCGGCAACGACCAGGATTTCAACGCCACGCTCCACATGTGGAACGTGCTGATCACGGCGCACGGCCTGATCATGGTGTTCTTCATGGTCATGCCCGCCCTGATCGGCGGCTTCGGCAACTGGTTCGTGCCGCTCATGATCGGCGCGCCGGACATGGCCTTCCCGCGGATGAACAACATCTCGTTCTGGCTGACCGTTTCGGGCTTCTGCTCGCTGATGATCTCCGCCTTCATGCCCGGTGGTACCGGCATGGGTGCCGGCACAGGCTGGACGGTCTACGCACCGCTCTCGACCACCGGTTCGGTCGGTCCTGCGGTCGACTTCGCGATCTTCTCGCTCCACCTTGCCGGTGCGGGCTCGATCCTCGGCGCGATCAACTTCATCACCACCATCTTCAACATGCGCGCGCCGGGCATGACCCTGCACAAGATGCCGCTGTTCGTGTGGTCGATGCTCGTCACCGCGTTCCTGCTGCTGCTGTCGCTGCCGGTTCTGGCCGCCGCGATCACCATGCTGCTGACCGACCGCAACTTCGGTACGACGTTCTTCAACCCGGCTGGCGGCGGTGACCCGATCCTGTACCAGCACCTGTTCTGGTTCTTCGGCCACCCCGAAGTGTACATCATGATCCTGCCGGGCTTCGGCATCATCAGCCAGATCATCTCGACCTTCTCGAAGAAGCCGGTGTTCGGCTACCTGGGCATGGCCTACGCCATGGTCGCGATCGGTGCGGTGGGCTTCATCGTGTGGGCGCACCACATGTACACCACCGGCCTCGACGTGAACACGAAGATGTACTTCACCGCCGCCACCATGGTCATCGCGGTGCCCACCGGCATCAAGATCTTCTCGTGGATCGCGACGATGTGGGGCGGCAGCCTCGAGTTCAAGTCGCCGCTCGTGTGGGCGATCGGCTTCATCTTCCTCTTCACCGTCGGCGGCGTGACCGGCGTGGTGCTCGCCAACGGCGGCATCGACGACAACCTCCAGGACACCTACTACGTCGTGGCGCACTTCCACTACGTGCTGTCGCTGGGTGCGGTCACTTCGCTCTTTGCCGGGTTCTACTACTGGTTCCCGAAGATGAGCGGCCGGATGCACAGCGAGTTCCTCAGCCACGTGCACTTCTGGATCTTCTTCGTCGGCGTGAACATGATCTTCTTCCCGATGCACTTCCTCGGGGTGCAGGGCATGCCGCGCCGCTATCCGGACTACGCCCCGGCGTTCGAGTACTGGAACACGATCGCCAGCTATGGCTACGCCGTGATGGCAACCTCGATGGTCGTGTTCTTCATCAACATTGGCTACTCGCTCGCCTTCGGTAAGAAGGCCGTCGGCAACTACTGGGGTGAAGGCGCGACCACGCTTGAGTGGACGCTCTCCAGCCCGCCGCCGTTCCACCAGTTCGAGACGCTCCCGGTAATCGAGGACGCGCACTCGCACTGATCGGGTACCCCGGTTGAACCGGGGGGCTGCAGACACAGAGGGGCTCCGGAGCAATCCGGGGCCCTTTTGCGTTTTGGCCTGCCCCCCGCTCCGTCAACGGCCCGTCGCTTAGCCCCAAAGCGCGGTGCCGTTTCGCTTTCCCTTCACGGAATGCAGGCCTATAGGCCGCCCATCATGACCATCGCGAACCCTCAGGCTTTGATCATGCCCGCTGACTGGCGCGACTTCTTCGCGCTGACCAAGCCGGGCGTGATGCGGCTTGTCATCTTCACCGCCGTGTGCGGCATGCTGGCAGCGCCCGGCACGATTCACCCTGTGCTGGCCTTCACCGCGATCCTGTGCATCGCGGTCGGCGCTGGCGGCGCTGCGGCGCTCAACCAGTGGTGGGAAGCCGATCTCGATGCCGTGATGAAGCGCACCGCTGGCCGCCCGATCCCCGGCGGCCGCATGGACCGCACATCGGCGCGCGACTTCGGCTTTGCGCTTTCAGGCGTCTCGGTGATGACGATGGGGCTTGCGATCAGCTGGCTCGCAGCCGGAATCCTCGCCTTCTCGATCTTCTACTATGCCTATCTCTACACCGTCTGGCTCAAGCCACGCACGCCGCAGAACATCGTGATCGGCGGCGGGGCGGGGGCCTTTCCGCCGCTGATCGGATGGATCGCGGTGACCGGACACATCACGTGGATGCCGGTGCTGCTGTTCCTCATCATCTTCATGTGGACACCGCCGCACTTCTGGGCACTCGCCCTGTTTGTGCAGATCGACTACTCCAAGGCGGGCATCCCGATGATGCCGGTCGTGGCGGGCGAACGCTCCACCCGGTGGCAAATTCTGGCATACGCTGCCGCGCTGCTGCCGCTTTCCATGACGCCCTGGTTCATCGGCGGCACGGGTATGGTTTACGGCCTGTCTGCGTTCCTGCTCAGCGGGATGTTCCTGTGGCTGTCGTTCAAGGTGGGCCTGCGCACGTCGACCCCCGGCGATGGCATGAAGCCGGAGAAGCGCTTGTTCGCCTATTCGATCTTCTATCTGTTCATCCTGTTCGCGATGCTGGTTGCTGACCGCTACGCGACAATCCTTGGTCTGCAAGCATGATCCAGCTTCCTGAAACCCGCCCGTTGACCGCTGCCGAAACCGATGCGCTGCGCGCGCGCCAGCGTGAGCGCAACAGGGTCATGGCCCTGATCCTCGGGTTTCTCGTGATCCTGTTCTTCGCGATCTCGATCGTGAAGATCGCGCAAAAGCCGGAGCACGCCCCGGCCGAAGGTACCCTGCAAACGGAGCATTCCTGATGGCTGTGACGCTTGACCCCGGCAGTCGGCGCAATCGCAGGGTTGGCGCGATTGCCGCAGGCGGCGCACTCGCCATGCTGGGCCTCGGTTATGCGTCCGTGCCGCTCTACCGAATCTTCTGCCAGGCGACGGGCTTTAATGGCACGACCCTGCGCGCGACGGCAGCCCAGGCTGCGGCGGTGAAGGCCACCGGGCGCCCGATCACGATCCGCTTCGATGGCAACGTGATAAAGGGCATGCCGTGGCAGTTCCGCCCCGAGCAAGTGACGCAGTCCGGCCATATCGGTGAGCGCAAGATGGCATTCTTCTACGCCAAGAATACCTCGAATCGCACCATCACCGGCCGCGCCGTCTATAATGTGACGCCCGAGCAAACCGGCGCCTATTTCCACAAGATCCAGTGCTTCTGCTTCAATGATCAGACGTTGAAGCCCGGCGAGGAAGTGCGCATGCCGGTGCTCTACTATGTCGATCCCGATATGCTCAATGATCCCAATGCCAAGGATGTGCCGGAGATCACGCTGTCCTACACCTTCCTCGAAGCTGCCGACAGCGCTACGGCCGCCCCTGAAAAACAGGGTGCAAAGCCTCTGGACCGCGCCGCAAGGCCTCGATAAAGGCGTTTGCAAACAAGCTGAATCGGGCCTGCGGGCGGCGATGCGGCAAGTCCCAAGATGACGGGGGTTGAAGAGACTAACATGGCCGGCACCAAGAACCACGATTACCACATTTTGCCGCCGGACATCTGGCCCCTCGTCGGCGCGCTTTCCGCGCTCACGATGACGAGTGGCGGCGTTTTTGCCATGCACGGCCTGCCGGGCGGCAAGATCGCGCTGATGCTCGGCGTGTTCGGCGTTGCGCTCACCATGTTCTCGTGGTGGGGCAAGGTGATCAAGGAAGCGCATGCGGGCGATCACACGCCGGTCGTGCAACTCCACCAGCGCTACGGCATGATCCTGTTCATCGCTTCGGAAGTGATGTTCTTCGTCGGCTGGTTCTGGGCCTTCTTCGATTTCTCGCTGTTCCCCAACAAGCTCGTCGACGTCGTCGGCGGCGTGTGGCCGCCCAAGGGCATCGAAGCGGTGATGAACCCCTTCGACCTGCCGCTGCTCAACACGCTGATCCTGCTGTGCTCCGGCACGACGCTGACCTGGGCGCACCACGAACTGATCCACGGCAACCGTGAAGGCCTCAAGCAGGGCCTCTGGGCGACCATCGTGCTCGGCCTGCTGTTCAGCTCGATCCAGGCCTATGAATACATGCACGCCCCGTTCGGCTTCGGCCAGAACACTTACGGTTCGGCGTTCTACATGGCGACCGGCTTCCACGGCTTCCACGTGATCGTCGGCACCATCTTCCTCGCGGTGTGCCAGGCGCGCGCCTACAAGGGCCACTTCACCCCGCGTCAGCACTTCGGCTTCGAAGCGGCTGCATGGTACTGGCACTTCGTCGACGTCGTGTGGCTGTTCCTCTTCGTCGCCATCTACGTGTGGGGCGGCTGGGGCGCGCCGATCGAGTGATCGGGTTCCAGTGACTTCAGGCGAAAGCCAGAACGCGAAAGGGCAGGGCGGACATCTCCGCGCTGCCCTTTTCGGTTTGTGCCCTCGCTGCCGCGCGCGGAGCCTGTGGGATGCGCCGGCCGCGTTTGCGCCGGCTTGCCGGGCCTGCGGGCTGGCGTTTGCGAATTACGAACCGCGCGGGCGGGGGCTCTATTTCGTGCTGCTGCCGCTGACGGCGCTGCTGATCACCGGCGCGCTGAAACTGGATGATGCGGTGCGTCCGCCCTTGTGGCTGATGCTGGGTTTGATGGTGGTCGTGGTGTCGGGCGTGATCATCGGCGCGATGCGGCTGATGAAGGCGGCCTTGCTGATCGCGCGGCTGCGCGCGGCGGGAGTTTTGGCGTGAAGCGTATTCCGATTGTGCCGACGCTGCTGGTGCTGCTGGCGGTGGCCTACATGATCCACCTCGGCCTCTGGCAGCTAGATCGGCTCAAGCAGAAGGAAGCGATGCTCGCGCGGTACGAGGCGGCCCGTTCAGACAAGGGTGTGCACCCCTGGCCGAACGACGACATCGCTCCGCTCGGCTACACCCACCTGCGCCTCGATTGCCGGAGTACCGGCGATACCGCGCCGCAAGCCGGCCGCAACGCGCAAGGCCAGTCCGGGTGGGCGCAAGTTGCGGTCTGCACTGTGCCTGATGGCGGACATGCCCGGGTGGTGCTCGGGTGGTCTGCGAACCCGGCAAGCGTCCGCTGGAGCGGCGGGATTGTCACCGGCACCTACTTGCCGCGCGGTGACGAGGTCATTGTTGTCGCCGATCCGCCGCTTGCTGGCCTGCAGGCCAACGCCAAGCCCGATCCGCGTGACATTCCCAACAACCACCTCGCTTATGCGGTGCAGTGGTTCCTGTTCGCGGGCTTGGCGCTGGTGATTTATGCGCTGGCGCTGCGCAAGCGGATGCGGGGGGGGTAATCGTCAGACGAGATCGTCAATCGTCACACGCAGCGCATCGGCCAGCTTTTTCATCGTTGCCACCGAACCGCCGCGCACGCCCTTTTCCATGTTGACTATCTGCACGCGGCCTATCCCCGCTATCCCCGCCAGTTCGGTCTGGGTGATCCCGCGCAGTTCGCGCCACACCTTGAGCGGGGCCTCGCCCGCAATCAGGCGCTTGGCATAGTCTGCCGGCACCAGTTCATCCTCACCGGTTTCCAGCGCGGCCACTGCTCGGTCATAGGCGCGCAAGTCCGCCAACTCGCCTTCTGCTGCTCGCAGGCGCTGGTAGTCTTCCAGCGGGATCGTGATCATTTCGCCCATGCCTGCCTCCATCACCGATAAATGTCGCCGCGCGGACCGATCTCCAGAACCGCCAGCACAATGCCGTCCCGCATGATAACCCGCCAGTCTCCAACCCGGAGCCGAATTCCTTCGCGCCCCTTCAAGGCGGTGACATTGTTGGCCTGCGATGCCGGATCAGCGGCATAGTCTTCCACTTTCGCAACAATCCGGTCGGCCACATTTCGGGGCATCGCCCTCAACACCTTGATCGCGGCGCGGGTGTATGTGATCTCCTTCACCCGCTACATGTATCTCAGAGATACTATCTGGTCAAGCGTCACCCCTCCCCAAATCCTTGCGCGTCCGGCCCCCGCCCGCTAACCGGCAGGCCCATGAAGTACGTCAGCACCCGGGGCCAGGCGCCCTCGCTCGATTTCGAGGGTGTCACCCTCGCCGGCCTCGCATCTGACGGCGGGCTCTATGTGCCCGAGCGCTGGCCGACTTTCACCACGCATGAGATCGCCGCGATGGCGGGCCTGCCCTATGCGGAGCTGGCGGCCAAGGTCATGCAGCCCTTCGTGGGGACAAGCATCGCGCCGGAGCGCCTGCTGGAGCTGACGCGCGAGGCCTATGGCCGGTTTTCCCATGCCGCCGTTACGCCGCTGGTGCAGCTCGATGAGCGGCAGTGGCTGCTCGAGCTGTTCCACGGGCCGACGCTGGCGTTCAAGGATGTGGCGCTGCAGCTGCTCGGGCTGCTGTTCGAGGAATTTCTTGGGCGGCGTGACGATCACCTGACCATTGTCGGTGCGACCTCGGGCGATACCGGTTCGGCGGCCATCGATGCCGTGGCGGGCCGCGCCAAGGTCGATATCTTCATGATCCACCCGCATGGCCGCGTCTCTGATGTGCAGCGGCGCCAGATGACGACCGTGCTCGCGCCCAATGTGCACAACATCGCCATTGATGGCAGCTTCGACGATGCGCAGGCGATGGTGAAGCGCATGTTCAACGACGGCGCAATGACCAGCCGCTTCGGCATCGCGGCGGTCAATTCGATCAACTGGGCTCGGCTGATGGCGCAGGTGGTCTACTACTTCGCTGCGGCGCTGCAGCTGGGTGCGCCTGCGCGCAAGGTGGCCTTCAGCGTGCCGACGGGCAATTTCGGTGACGTGTTCGCAGGCTATGTCGCCGCGCAGATGGGCCTGCCGATCGAGCGGCTGATCGTCGCGACCAACATCAATGACATTCTCCACCGCGCGCTTTCAAGCGGCGACTATTCGGCGGGGACGGTGACGCCGACCGCTGCGCCTTCGATGGACATTCAGGTGTCCTCCAACTTCGAGCGCCTGCTTTATGATGCGGGCGGGCGCGACGGTGCGGCGATCATGGCGCAGATGAAGCAGTTCGAGGGCACGAAGGCGATGCAGCTGACCAATGCGCAGCGGGAAAGCGCCGCCGCGTTGTTCACCAGCACACGGGCCGATGCCGCCGAAATGGCAAAGGCGATGCGCTGGGCTTACGAATCCTGCGGTGAAGTGCTCGATCCGCATACGGCGATCGGCTTGCATGCAGCCCGGGTGGCAGGCGGGCTTGCCGCCGATGTTCCGGTGGTGACGCTGGCGACCGCGCATCCCGCCAAGTTCGGCGATGCGGTGGAGCGCGCGACGGGTGTGCGGCCAAGCCTCCCGGCGCGGGTGGGCGACCTGTTCGAGCGCGAGGAGGCCTATACCCGCCTGCCGGGCGACTACGATACCGTCGCCGCTTGGATTGCCGAGCGCGCCACGCCCAGGGACACTTTGGGGGCAGGCTGAGGTGGCCGCGCTCGATCTTCAGGCGAAGCTCATGGTCGGGGCGGGCTGGGACCAGTTCGGCCTGATCGACAGCGGCGACGGGCGCAAGCTCGAGCGCTATGGCCCCTATCGCTTCATCCGGCCGGAACCGCAGGCGATGTGGGCCCCGCGCGTGGCGGTCTGGGACGCGAACGGCGAGTTTGTGCCGGGTTCCGACGAAGATGGCGGCGGGCGCTGGACTTATGCGAAGCCGGTGCCGCGTGAAGGTTGGCCGCTCGATTGGCGCGGGATCGGCTTTATCGCGCAGTGCACGCCGTTTCGACACCTCGGGTTCTTTCCGGACATGGCCCCGGTGTGGGACTGGATGGGGGAGCGGCTCGTTCCTCCCCGGCACGAGGAGGGGGACCATGCGAAGCATGGTGGAGGGGCACCCTCGGGCGTGCGCGAGAGTGCCCCTCCACCACCTGCGGTGGTCCCCCTCCCCCAAGGGGGAGGAATGAGCACGCTCAACATGTTCGGCTATACCGGGGTCGGCACGATGGCGCTTTCGCGCTTCGGGCCGGTCACGCATGTCGATGCCTCGAAGAAGGCGGTTGCGCAGGCGCGGGCCAATGCGGCGGTGGCGGGGCTGGAAGATCGGCCGGTGCGCTGGATCGTCGACGACGCGGCCAAGTTTGCCGCGCGCGAGGTGCGGCGGGGCAAGCGCTATGACGGGATCATCCTCGATCCGCCCAAGTTCGGGCGCGGGCCGGATGGCGAGGTCTGGCGGCTGGAGGAGAACCTGCCAACGCTGATCGCCGATTGTGCGCGGCTGCTGGACGCGCAGAGCCGGTTCCTGTTCCTCACCGTCTATGCCGTGCGCATGTCTTCGCTCGCCATCGGCGGGCTGCTGGCGGAGGCGCTGGCGGGGCTGCCCGGCACGGTCGAGCACGGCGAACTGGCGCTCGCCGAGGAAGGCGAAGGCGGGCGGATCCTGCCCACGGCGATCTTCGCGCGCTGGTCCAATCCTGAAACATAAGAAAATCTGGGGCACGCCACGAGAGCACCGGCACTGGACAAGGGGGCGGCGGGGTGCCAGAGGCGCGGCCCGTGAATGACAGCCTTATCCTTGAAGTCGCCAACATCGAAAGCGATGTGCTCACCGGGATCTATTCCGAGGAGACCGGGAGGCCGCAGCCGCTGCGCATCTCGATCTCGGCGGCGCTCACCGCGCAGGATCGCTACACGCCCGATTGCCCGCTGACGGCGAGCAAGAACTATATGGACCTGAAGCACGCGGCGACCGAAGGCCTGCCGCAGGGCGTCCATTTTCAGCTGATCGAATCGGTAGCGGACCACATCTGCGAGACTCTGTTCCTGCAGGACAAGCGGGTCACACGCATCACGGTCAAGATCGTCAAGCTCGCCATCAGCGAGCACGGCGAGGAGATCGGCATGACGCTGACCCGGCATCGGCGCGATTGACGATGGCAGATACCCGGCCGCTTGCTGTGATCACCGGCGGCTGGCGGCGCATCGGCGCGGCGATTGCGCGCCGCTTGGCCGAGGCCGGATGGGATCTGGCGCTGCATGCGCATAGCGCCGCGACCTTCGATCAAGGCTTTGCCGGGGAGCTCGCACAGCTAGGCGCGGCCGTCCATCCGCTCGCGGCGGACCTTGCCGATGCGCAAGCGGTCACGCGCCTGCCGGCCCAAGCCATGGCACTGGCGGGGCGCGCGCCGAGCCTGCTCGTCAATTGCGCGGCGCTGTTTCGCGAGGATACGGTTGCCACCGTGACCGCTGCGATGCTCGACGAGCATCTGGCGGTGAACCTCGCCGCGCCGGTTCTGCTGACGCGCGCTCTGGCTGAACTCGCGGATGGTGAAGCGGCGGTCGTGCACATCGTTGATCAGCGCGTGCTCAATCCGGTGCCCGATCAGCTGAGCTATACGCTATCAAAGCAAGCGCTCCATGCGGCGGTGCGTACGCTGGCGCGCAGCCTTGCGCCGCGCGTGCGGGTCAATGCGGTCGCGCCGGGGCTGACCTTGCCGACCCCGGATTACAGCGACGAGCAGTGGCAGCGCCTCACCGCGCTGATGCCGCTGGAACGGCTCGCCAGCCCGGACGAGATCGCCGAGGCAGTGTTGTTCCTTGCCGGAGCGCGCGCCGTCACCGGGCAGACTATTTTTGTTGATGGGGGCGCGCACCTTGAATCTTTTGCGCGAGACTTCGTATATCTGGAGACATGAACACTCCAGTCGCACCCTTGGTTGACCGCTTCGCGCGCCGCATCACCTATCTGCGGCTCTCGCTCACAGACCGCTGCGACTTGCGCTGTTCCTACTGCATGCCCGAGCGCATGACCTTTCTGCCGCGCGCCGAGGTGCTGACGCTGGAAGAGCTGCACGAAGTGGCGCTCGCCTTCATCGCGCGCGGCGTGCGCAAGATCCGGCTGACCGGCGGCGAGCCGCTGGTGCGGCGCGACATGATGCAGCTGGTCCGCGCGCTGGGGCGGAAGATCGAAGATGGCAGTCTGGATGAACTGACCCTCACCACCAACGGCACGCGCCTCGCGGAATTTGCCGACGATCTGGCAGCGGCAGGGGTGAAGCGCATCAACGTCTCGCTCGATACGCTGGACCGTGCGAAATTTGCTGAGCTGACCCGGCGTGACAGCTTGCCCCAGGTGCTCGAAGGCCTTGCCGCGGCCAAGGCGGCGGGAATCAGGGTGAAGCTCAACGCCGTGGCGCTGAAGGGCATCAACGAGCACGAACTGCCGGAACTGATCGCCTGGGCGCATGGCGAGGGGCATTCGGTTACGCTGATCGAGGTCATGCCGCTGGGCGAGGTCGAGGGCGACCGGTTCGATCATTACCTGCCGCTGGATGCGGTGCGTCGCGATCTCGAAGCGCGCTGGACGCTGACTCCGAGCGATGCGCGCACCGGCGGCCCCGCGCGCTATGTCGATATTGCCGAGACGGGCGGGCGGCTGGGCTTCATCACGCCGCTCACGGGCAATTTCTGCGAGGGCTGCAATCGCGTACGTGTCACCGCGACGGGCCAGCTGTTCATGTGCCTTGGCGGCGAGGGCAAGGTGGACCTGCGCGCCGCGCTGCGCTCCGACGACCCGGAAACCGCGCTGGCCGACGCCTTTGCCCGCGCGATGGGCGAGAAGCCCGAACGCCATGGCTTCGTGATCGACCAGCCCGGGGCGGCACCCGCATTGGCACGCCACATGTCGATGACGGGCGGCTGACGTTGTCCGAATTGGGCCGAGCAAGACTGGTGTTCCTGGGCCGGCTGGAAGACATCGCCGGCATGGGCGAACTGGCGGTCAGCCCTGGTCCGCTCGAACACGTGCTCGCCGCACTCGATCCCGCGCTGGCGGTGGAACTGCTGGGCGAGCGGGTGCGCATGGCCTTGAACGGCGCACTGCTGGGTGATGGCGGCGGCGTGGTGCTGGCAGAGGGCGATGAGCTTGCGTTCCTGCCGCCGGTCAGTGGCGGGTGATCACCTTGGTCCTGAATCCCATCCCGTTCGTGTCGAGCCCCTCGTCTTCGCTCGGGATAAACTTCCGGCCATCAGGGCCGGAAGTCGAGACACCTGATGCCGCGCTTGGTGTCTCGACTTCGGGGCTTCGCCCCGCAGTTTATCCCGAGCTTGTCGAGGGGCTCGACACGAACGGAGGTTGGCGCAACCCCCGTAAAGGGATGGCGTAAAATGGCCGACGTTCGCCTCCTCGGCGAAGCCTTTTCCGCGGCGGGCGAGCTTGCCGCGTTTACCGCCGCACACCCCGAGGCGGGCGGGATCGTCAGCTTTGTGGGGCAGGTGCGTGCCGAGGGCGGGCCGAATGCGGTCGAAGCACTGGAGCTCAAGCACTACGCCGCGATGACGCTGCCGGGCATGGAAGCGCTGGCGACAGCGACTCGCGCGCGCTGGGCACTGGACGGGCTGCTGATCATCCACCGCCATGGGATGATGCACCCTGGCGATCCGATCGTGCTGGTGGCGGCAGCAGCGCGGCATCGGCGCGATGCGTTTGCCGCGGCCGATTTCGCGATGGATCACCTCAAGAGCCAGAGCTGGTTCTGGAAGCGCGAAAAGACGGCGAACGGCTGGCGCTGGATCGAGCCCCGCGCGGACGATCACCGCGATCTCGCGCGCTGGTAGCGGCCTAGCCGCCGAGCGCGCCGCTCAACGCGGCGATGGTGCGATCTTCCTCGGCAAGCAGGGCCGCGATATCGCGGTGGGTGGGATCTACGAGCTTGAAATCGTCGTCCGGCCCGGTGGCGGCCTTTTCGGTTGCGGCGATGAGCAGGCGGTCGAGATCGGACAGCGCCAGCATGCCCTCGCCGCGCGCCGACGTCAGCCCGGCGAGCGCGATCGCGGCGTTGCTCCAGGCTTCGGTGCCGGGGGCGGCGCCCTTGGCCGCCTCGATCAGCCGGGTTGCCGGGCCCTGTCGCTCGAGAAAGCGGCCATGGGCTGCGCGGGCCGCATCGCCCAGGGCCGTGACGCGGGCAGCGAGATCGGTGCCGCCGGGAAGCTGCGTGGTGAGCGGCAGGCTGGGCGTTGGCGCGACGGGCTGGCCGGTCCCATAGGCGCGCTCGGCCGGGCGGATCGCGAGCGAGGGGAAACGCGAGCGCTCTGCATTGCAGGCCGATAGTGCGAGCAGGGCGGCGAGCGGAGCGATGATGCGGATGGACAGGCGGGCCATGCCTCGGCCATAGAGTCTTTTGCCGGAGCGGGGAAGCGGGGCCTGCTGCGCGCGTTCGCGTCATTTCGAGCGCTGCGGCGTTGACAGGGCGCCCCCATTCGATTAACCGCGCCACTCTTTCCGGGCCTCCGCAATCGTGCGGAGATTCGGCCATGCCGGTTGATGGCTGCGATTCGCAGCTCATCGGGCGGCCAGACACTTGAAACGGATAGCAGGAACCATGTTCGCAATCGTGCGCACGGGCGGCAAGCAGTACCGGGTTGCCGCCGGAGACAAGATCGCGGTCGAAAAGCTGGCGGGTGAAGCCGGTGAAACGATCACGCTGACCGACGTCCTCCTCGCGGGGAACGAAGGCGTGCTCGCGGATGCCAAGGGCGTGACCGTTTCGGCCGAGATCATCGCGCAGGCGAAGTCCGAGAAGGTGATCGTGTTCAAGAAGCGCCGTCGGCACAACTATCGCCGCAAGAACGGCCACCGCCAGCAGATGACCCTGCTGCGCATCCTCAGCGTCGCCTGATTTCTGGGCCTGATCGCGGCCCTTCGGCAAGAATTCGGAGTAATCTGACATGGCACACAAGAAAGCTGGCGGCTCCTCGCGCAACGGTCGCGATTCGGCTGGCCGCCGCCTCGGCGTCAAGAAGTTCGGCGATCAGCACGTGATCGGCGGCAACATCATCATTCGCCAGCGCGGCACCAAGGTGTACCCGGGCGCCAATGTCGGCATTGGCAAGGATCACACCCTCTTCGCGCTCGCCGAAGGCCGCGTGCGTTTCCACTCGGGCAAGCTTGGTCGCAAGTACGTCTCGGTGGACATGATGGCCGAGGCCGCTGAATAACCGGATGGTCAAATCGGGCCATCCGCATGGGATGGCCCCCGCCGGCACCAAGGTGCCGGCTTAACGAGGGAGAGGGGCCAACCCGTCTCCCTTTTTTTTATGTCTCCCTCACCCATGGCACAGCTTGGCGCATTAACCGCGCAAGCCCCGGCTGATCGCAATATGCCTGTCATTTCCTTTGGTTAGCAGCCGAGGGCAATCGAGGGGCGGATGAGGAGACAAGGCATGTTCATTCGCAGTGAAAGACTGTTCCTGCGCCCCGCCTGGCCCGAGGACTGGGCCGAGCTGCACGCCGCGATCGATGATGCGGCAGTGGTGCGCAATCTGGCCCGCGCGCCCTGGCCCTACCGGGCGGATGACGCGCGCTGGTTCGTCAATCGGCCGCAGGATGCGCGCCATCCGGACTTTCTGGTCACCCTGCCCGGCGCCGAAGGCGCGCGGATCATCGGCTGCGCGGGAATCGCGCCGGGCGAGCATGGGGCGGTCGAGCTCGGCTACTGGGTCGCACGCGATCATTGGGGCCGCGGCTATGCGACCGAGGCCGCGCGGGCCGTGCTCAGCGTGGCGCGCGCGCTTGGCCATGACCGGATCGAGGCGAGCCATTTCCTCGACAATCCCGCATCGGGTCGGGTGCTGCGCAAGCTGGGCTTCGCACCCACCGGCGAGCACCGCCCGCGCCGCAGCGAAGGCCGCGGAAGCGTGGTGACGAGCGTCGTCTACCAGATCCACCTCGGTGAGGCGGGAAATGGCGATGGCGGCGGTGACGATCAGGAGACGATGCGACGCGCAGCCTGATGGCCCGCGTCCCTCTTGCCCCAAGCGCGCCGGAGTTCTAGGCATTGGGGCCATGGCGCGCGGGGGTAAGTGCGTGCCGCAAGGGGGAAATTGGCCCGCACAATGTCAGTTCGCAAGCGTCTCAGTCCCGAAGAAAGCCGTATTGCCGCCCTCGAAGCCGCACGGGCCCTGCTGATCGAGACCGGTCCGCAGGCTGTCACGCTCAAGGCCGTGGCGGGACGGATCGGCCGCACTCATGCCAATCTGCTGCACCACTTCGGCTCGGCCTCCGGCCTGCAGAAGGAACTTGCACGCCATCTCGCCGAAACGATCTGCGTGGTGATCCGTGAGGCGGTGATCGCCAGCCGGTCGGGCGTCGGCTCCCCGCGCGATGTGGTCGACCTGACCTTCGATGCCTTTGATCGCGAGGGGGCGGGCGCGCTTGCCTCGTGGATGCTGCTTACGGGCAACGAGGATGCGCTCGATCCCATCGTCGATGTGATTCACGATCTGGTGGTGGAGCTCAACGAGTTCGGCTCGGACACCATGCGCGGCACTACGCTGACGCTCGTGCTCATGGCGCTGGGGGATGCCCAGATGGGCGGACCGCTGAGCCAGGCGCTCGAGCTGCCGCGCACGGCGGCGCGCGACTATGCGGCGACGCTGCTTGAGAAGGCGACCGCCGAAAACGGCAAGATCACGCAGGCGGGCTAGAAGCCCACTCCGCTCATCCTGAGCTTGCCGAAGGGTGCTGGCGCGACGGCCGGGCGTGATGCTTCGACAAGCTCAGCATGAGCGGCCTTGGGGATTTCAGAACTCTTTAGCCAGGTCCATCCACGCCGGCGCGGCTTCGGGGCTGATATCCTCGACGCGGCGGTGATCGACCGCCAGCCCGAGTTCCGGATAGGCCGCGCGCTGGCGAGCAGGGTCGGACTGGCCCAGCGGCACGACCACCAGCCGCCGGTTCACTTTCTGCCGCCAGTTCATCCGCGCGGTATTTTCCTGCCCGACATAGCAGCCCTTGGTGAAGCTGACCCCGCCGAGCTCGGCGGCATTGGTTTCGAGCCAGAGCGTTTGTTCGCTGCCGAGTTCGGCGAGGCCTTCGGGCACGCCGTGGGCAAGACGGTGCGCTCGCCATGCGTCGTCCGCCGCAGTGTCATCGGTGCTGATCGGCGCGATCCAGCGGTGGCCGAGTGCGGGCAGGCGCGGATCGGTCGGTTCGCCCTCGGCCTGCCAGTAGACGCCGAGCGCGGGGTCCTCGGCAATCGCGATGCGGCGGCGCAGGCGGTAGAGCGAGAGGCGCTTGATGAGGGCGGTGGCGGCGGCGGCTTCGCAATCGAGGAGCAGATCCGCTCCATCACCCCATACGATGAAATCGAACAGCGCCTTGCCCTGCGGGCTCAGCAGTCCGGCCCAGACGGGGAGGGGGCCCTTCACATCGTTCGTCACGAGGCCCTGAAGGAAGGCAGCCACGTCCTCGCTGTCGTCCAGCGGGGAGAGGCGCACCACGGTGCGAGTTGTCAGACGGGGTGCGCTCATGCGTGACAGATAGGCACGGTGCGGCCTAAGGGGAAGGGCATGACGACACCTGACTCGATCACGATCCGCCGCCCCGATGACTGGCACGTCCACTTGCGCGATGGTGCGCTGCTGGCGGGGGTGGCTCCGCACACCGCGCGGCAATTTGCGCGGGCGATCGTGATGCCCAACCTCTCACCGCCGATGACCGATGTTGCAGGGGTTTCGGCCTACCGCGACCGCATCGTGGCGGCGCTTCCGGAAGGCGCGGACTTCACGCCGCTGATGACGCTTTACCTCACCGACCATACCGATCCCGATGAAGTCGAACGCGGCCAAGCGGCTGGCGTGTTCGTGGCGGCCAAGCTCTATCCGGCGCACGCGACCACAGGCTCTGCGCATGGTGTGACCGATGTGGCGAACATCATGCCCGTGCTGGCGCGGATGGAGAAGATCGGCATGCCGCTCCTCATCCACGGTGAGGTTACGGACAGCCATGTCGATATCTTCGACCGCGAGGCAGTGTTCATCGAGCGGACGCTGATCCCGCTGGTCAAGGCGCTGCCGGGCCTGCGTGTCGTGTTCGAGCACGTCACGACCGCGGAAGCGGTGCAGTTCGTCGAGAGCGCAGGGCCTAACCTTGCCGCCACGATCACGCCGCAGCATCTCCATATCAACCGCAATGCCATGCTCGTCGGCGGCATTCGCCCGCATGCTTATTGCCTGCCGGTGGCCAAGCGCGAGCATCACCGGCTGGCGCTGCGGGCGGCGGCGATATCGGGCAGCGCGCAGTTCTTCCTTGGCACCGATAGCGCGCCGCATGCGAAGCACCTCAAGGAAGCGGCCTGCGGCTGCGCCGGGATCTTCAACGCGCCGTTTGCGCTCGAAAGCTATATCAAGGTGTTCGAGGAGGAAGGCGCGCTGGACAAGTTCGAGGGCTTTGCCAGCGAGCACGGGCCGCGCTTCTACCGCCTGCCGCTGAACGAAGGCACGGTAACGCTGGAGCGCGCGCCAGTGACGGTGCCGGACGAGATCGACGTGGGTGAAACGATGGTCGTGCCCTTCCACGCCGGGGAAACGCTAGGCTGGAAATTTCGTGTGTGAGTTGAGGCGCGCCTGATGGAACATGTCCAAGGTGAATAACGCGAGTGCCGCCCAGATCAGCAAGAAGCAACCCGTACGCGCCGCATCGAGCGGTTCGCCATAGAGGAAGTGGCCGAGCAGGAAGCCGATGCTGGGCGTGATGAACTGGGCAAAGCCCATGGCCGAAAGCGTGAGTCGCCGCGCCGCATAGCCGAACAGCAGCAGCGGGATCGCGGTGAACAGGCCGCCGATCATCAGCAGCCCCGTCGTCTGCCAGCTGATGGCGATGCTGGAGCCGCCACCGGCCACCGCGTACCATCCGGCCACGGCGAGCGCGGGAATGAGGCTCACCCCAGTCTCGATCGTCACCCCCTCCAGCGCGCCGACCGGGGTTACCTTGCGGACGAAGCCGTAGAGCGCATACGTCACGCCAAGCGCGAGGGAAACGAGCAGCATGTCGAGCTCGCCGAACGCGAGGAGGCCAATGCCGGTGGCGGCCAGGGCGACTGCGCTCCACTGGGTCCGGCTGAGCTTTTCGTGCAGGAAAACCGTGCCGATCAGCACGTTGACGAGCGGCATGATGTAGTAGCCGAGGCTGGTGGCAAGCACGTGGCCGGTGACGACGGCGATGAAGAAGATCAGCGAATTGGTGCAGGTGAGCAGCGCGCTGGTCATGAGCCGCAGCACCACGGCGCGGTCCCGCAGCGCGGCGGCCAGGGCGGCGTTCTGGCGCTGCACGGCGATGATCGCAAGGCAGATCGGCATGCTCCAGATGATCCGCCAGGCCAGCAGTTCGGGCGCGGGCACGGTGCCGAGCAGCTTGAAGTAGATCGGCATGACGCCCCAGAACGTATAGGTCGCGATGGCGGCGACGGCACCGTTCTGGCGGGATGAGGCGCCAAGGGGCTGCGGGGAGGTCATGCCGCGCGCCATGGCAGGGCTTACCTGCACGACCAAGCATCAAAATGGCATGAGGGCGCGCTTCATCGTTGACGCGGACTTAACCATGCGCGGTGCAGGGAGGAGGCTGATGTGGTGTCGCCCCGCCTTTCGTCCGCTGCTCATGGCCGTGCTGCTCGCCGGTCTTGCCGGCTGCGCGGCAGAAGCTCCGCGCACGCGCGGTGCGGAGGAAGGCCCCGCGCACGATCCGGTGATGACGGCGGCGATCGAAGGGCAGTTGCTGGTCGATCCCGATCTTTCGCAGGCCAACAATCGCAACATGGCTGCGATCCCGGCCGGGCCTGCCGATCCGGCGCTGCCTCTGCCCGATCCGAAGAACTGAAGCGGCAAGGATCTCATTTCCGCTCACCCTGAGCTTGTCGAAGGGTGTTGGCGCGGGTGCTGCGCATGATGCTTCGACAAGCTCGGCATGAGCGGGGCTTGAGTCTTGCGCGCGGCCCTTAGCTGTCGCGCAGGCCCACGCCGATGGTGGCGCGCGGTTGTTCCATTTCGGCGGACGATACCGGATAGGCGCACGAATCGGCTGTGTAGTAGCCGCCCGGGCGGTTGTTGCCCGATAGCCCGACGCCGCCGAATGGTGCCGCCGCCGCTTCGCCGATGGTCGGGCGGTTCCAGTTGACGATCCCGGCGCGGATATTGGCCCAGAAGCGGTTGTATTCCTGCGGCGATCCGCCAATCAGCGAGGCGGTGAGGCCGAAGCGGGTGTTGTTGGCCTCGGCGATGGCCTCGTCGAAATCGTCGACCGCGATGACCTGCAGCAGCGGGCCGAACAGCTCGACATCGGGCCGTTCCTCGATCTTGGTCACGTCGATGATCGCGGGGCTGACGAAGGGCAGATCATCGCGCAGGCGCGCCATGTGCTTGATCGCGCGGCCGCCGTTGGAGAGGAGGTAGACGAAGCTCTCGGTCAGGCCGTCGGCGGCGACATTGTCGATCACCGGGCCCATGAACGGCGTCGGCGTATCGAACGGCGCGCCGACGATCAGCCGTTCGGTGAGGCGGCGGACTTCGGTGATGACGGCGTCATACATCGTCGACTTGACGATGAGCCGCCGCGCCGAGGAGCAGCGCTGCCCGGCACTGGCGAAGGCTGATTGCACGACGATGGCGGCGGCATCGACGATCTTGGGCGTGTCCCACACCACCACCGGATTGTTGCCGCCCAGTTCGAGCGCGACGAGCTTGCCCGGATTCGACGCGAGCTTGCGGTTGATCGAAACGCCGGCATGGGCAGAGCCGGTGAACAGCACGCCGTCCACCCCGTCATGCACCGCAAGCGCCTGGCCCTGCTCGGGCCCGCCGAACAAGACTTGCATCACGGCCGCCGAAATCCCGGCGCGGTGGAAGCAGCGGGCGAGGAGATCGCCGGTTGCGGGGGCTTTCTCCGAAGGCTTGAACACCACGACATTGCCGGCGATCAGCGCGGGCACGATCTGCGCGGCGGGTAGCAGCGCCGGCATGTTGTAGGGGCTGATGACGGCCAGCACGCCATGCGGTTTGTGGCGGACCGCCGAGGTGCCATTAAGCGCGCTGTCGAGCTTGCGCTGTGCGGTCCGCTCGGCATAGGCGCGCACCGAAGCTTCAACCTTGTCGACTACGGCGTCGACTTCGCCGCGCGCTTCCCACAGCGGCTTGCCGGTTTCGCGGGCGATCAGATCGGCGAGCTTTTCGGCTTCCTTGCGCACTTCGTTGGCAAAGCGGCGCAGCAGTTCGATGCGGGTGGAGAGGGGCTGCGCGGCCCAGGCCGGCCAGGCGCGGCGCGCGCGTGCGATCACGTCCTCGGCGTCGCCGATCCGGCCGCGCCACAGTTCCGAACCCGTTGCTGGTTCGAACGAGACGAGTTCGCCGGTGGACACGGGTGCGCGGGGCCTTCCTCTACCTTGCCTCTGGAGCGGCGCGAAGCCGCTTGCGTGTGGGGCCTATGGCACGCCAGTGGTAACCAAACAAGAAACCCTGCGGCGTGAAAACCGTGCGTTCAATCGTGTCCGGCAGGGCGCGGGGGCGCGCCATGCGCTTCGCCCATGCGGCGCAAGGCGGCGATCTTGGTTTCGAGCAGCGACCAATCGTCGCTCTCGGCAATCGGTGCCCAGATCGCCTCGACTTCCTCGATGAGCATGGATTGCGGGGCGGGATCGTCCCAGTAGGGATGCGTATCGGGAGCCGGTTCATAGGCGGCAAGCGCTTCGCCCAGCGCGCCCTGGGCCTGTCCCCGGCCGCCCCGGTGGCGGAAAAAGAACGCGTCCGGCCCTTCGCCGCTTTCGGCCATCGCCTGCTCGCAAAGGCCGATCAGCGCGGTGTCCTCTTCGATCCCGCGCGGCGCCAGGCCGAGCCGCCAGCACCAGCGGCGGGCCATGGCGGCGCGGTAGTGATCCTCGAACGTGTTGAGTGCGGCGATCAGCGGCGGCGCTTCCTCCAGCGTGCGCAGCGCGACGGCGAGTTGCCCGCAGTTCCAGTGGATCGCCTGCACCTGCCGACCGAAGGCATAGAGCCCGCTGCTGTCGAAATAGGCAGCGGTGAACGCGGGGTCCCAGCGCGGCAGCCAGCGCCACGGGCCGTAGTCGAAGCTTTCGCCGGTCACGTTCATGTTGTCGGTGTTGAGCACGCCGTGGACGAAGCCGCTGGCGACGTAGCTTGCCGCCATGTCGGCCATGCGCTCGACCACCTGCTGCAGCAGCCGCGCGGCCGGGCTGGCATCCTCCGGCCCCGCCGGCCCCGGAAAGTTGCCGAGGCAATAGCCAACCAGCGCAGCCATGTTGTCCGCCTCACCCAGCGCGGCAAGGCGCTGGAACGTGCCGATGCGGATGTGGCCGTGGCTCATGCGCACCATCACCGCCGAGCGGGTGGGCGAAGGCTCGTCGCCGCGCCAGAGAGCTTCGCCGGTTTCGATCACCGAGAATGTGCGGCTGGTGTTGACACCGAGCGCGCCGAGCATTTCGGTCGCAAGGATTTCGCGCATCGCGCCTTTGAGGGTGAGGCGTCCGTCGCCCTGCCGGCTCCACGGCGTCTGGCCCGAACCCTTGGTGCCAAGATCCATGAGGCGGCCGTTGCCATCGAGCATCTGCGCGTAGAGGAAGCCGCGCCCATCGCCGAGATCGGGGTTGTAGACCTGGAACTGGTGGCCGTGATAGCGCAGCGCCAGTGGCTGGGGCAGGTTGCCGGGGAGCGGCGTGAAGCGGCCCATGTGGCTGATCCATTCCGCGTCGGTCAGCGCGGCAAGCCCCACTTCGGCCGCGGCGCGCTGGTTGCGGAAGCGTAGTCTGGTTTCGGGAAAGTCTGCCGGGGCGACCGGATCGCCGATCCAGCGTGCCAGATCGAGGATGCGGGGAGATGGGCGGTAGATCGCGTCTTGCGGGCTTGGCTGCATCGCGCGATAGTGGAGGGCAAGCGGGCGGCGTGCAAGCGCGCCCCTTTTGTTTTTGTGCGGAGTTCAGGCAGTCAACGAGATGGCAGAGGCGCTGAAAAGCGGGGAAAAGCGCTGGGAAGATCGCAGCTGGACAAGCGGCGACGGCCTGAAACTGCACTTCCGCGATTATGCGGGAAGCAGTGAGCGGCCCCCGATCCTGTGCTTGCCCGGGCTCACCCGCAATGCCCGCGATTTCGAAGCGCTGGCCGATCGGCTGGCCGGGGACTGGCGCGTGATCTGCCCGGACATGCGCGGCCGGGGCGACAGCGATTATGCGCGCGATCCGATGACCTACACCCCGGTGAACTATGTTGCCGATGTCGAAGTGCTGCTGGCGGAGGAGGGCATCGAGCGGTTCGTCGCGATCGGCACTTCGCTTGGCGGGCTGATGACGATGATGCTGGCAGCGGCGAACCCGGCACGGATCGCTGCGGCGGTCATCAACGACGTGGGGCCCCAGATCGAACCTGCCGGTCTCGCCCGCATTCGCGAATATGTCGGGCAAGGGCGCAGCTACGAAACCTGGGTCCACGCCGCGTGGGCGCTGCAGGAAGCGAGCCGCGCCATCTATCCGGCCTGGGAACTGCCTGATTGGCTGCGCATGGCCAAGCGCTGCATGGTGATCGGTACCGGCGGGCGCATCGTCTACGACTACGATATGAACATTGCCGAACCGTTTGAGGCAGAGAACGGTCCGGCGCCCGCGCCCGAGGTGATGTGGGGCATGTACGAAGCGGTTGCGCGCCGGCCGCTGCTGGTGCTGCGTGGAGCGCATTCGGACATACTCTCCGCCGAAGTGGCCGCGCGGATGGCGGTGCGCAGCGCCGCGGCCGAACTTGTCACCGTGCCCGGCATTGGCCACGCGCCCACGCTCGACGAAGACGAATCGATCGCCGCGATCACGCGGCTGCTCGCCCGCGCGGTGTGATCGCGAAGCGATGAGCACCAGGGCGCCCGGCAAGCGGCTCCATCTTCTCCACCTGCATTCGACATTCGATGCAGGCGGCAAGGAGCGGCGCAGCACCAGCCTGATCAACCGTTTCGGCAAGGCGGTGGACCACAGCATCGTCTCTGCGCAGCCGGGGGCGCTGGGCGCGCGGGCGCAGATCAATCCGGGGCTGCCCGTCCATTTCCCGTTCGGCTTTCCGCCGCTGCAGGGCCGGTTCGGGGTGCGCCGCCTGCAGACCCTCGCGCGGGCGATGCAGGGCTTCGACCTCATCCTCACCTACAATTGGGGCGCGATGGATGCGGCGATGGCGCACGCACTGTTCGCGCCCACGCTGGGGCTCGCGCCGCTGATCCACCACGAGGATGGCTTCAACGCCGATGAGGCGCAGAGGCTGAAGGCGACCCGCAACTGGTATCGCCGCGTCGCGCTCGCCCGGGCGAGCGCGCTGATCGTGCCTTCGCGCCAGCTTGAGCGCGTGGCGCTTGATGTGTGGCACCAGCCGCTGGCAAGGGTGCACCGCATCGGCAATGGCATCCCGGTCAAGGACTACGATCCCGCCAAGGCCCGGCGCGTAAAGCCCGATGCGCTGCCGCGCGTGATCAAGCGGCCGGGGGAAAAGTGGGTAGGCACGCTCGCCGGCCTGCGCCCGGTCAAGGCGCTGCCTCGCCTCGTGCGCGCATTCCGCGCGCTGCCGGAGGAATGGCAGCTGGTGATCGTGGGCGAGGGGCCCGAGCGCGAGGCGATCCTCGCCGAGGCGCTGCGGCTGGAGATCGGGCACCGCGTCCACCTGCCCGGTTTTGTGGCCAACCCGGCGGAAGCGACTGCCCTGTTCGATCTCTTCGCGCTCTCCTCGGATAGCGAGCAGTTTCCGCTTTCGGTGGTCGAGGCAATGGCCTCGGGCCTTGCGGTGGCGAGCCCGGCGGTGGGCGATGTGGCCGATATCGTCGCGCCCGAGAACGTGCCGTTCATCACGGAGCCGGGCGACGAAAACGCGCTCGGGTCGGCCTTGCTGCAACTGGCGGCGGACGAGACGCTGCGCCGACGGGTGGGCGCGGCCAACCAGATCCGTGCGCGCGAGGCGTTCGACGAGGGGGTGATGGCGCGGGAGCACGCCGCGGTCTATGCGGCCGCGCTGGGGCTGCCCGCCTTTCCGTAAAGCTGCGGGACATGATCCGGCAGATACTGTGCCAGCGTCAAACCGGTTGAATTGGCAGGCCCCCCTGCTAAACAGCCGCATTCGTTAACACAGTGACCTGAAAGCGTAGCCTTGGCTCTGACTCCGAAAAGCCCCCAGGGCAACCTGCCTGCCAACAGCAAGGATGCCGCATCGCAGGAAACGTTCCTGCGCGAAGTGGATGATGCGCTGCGCGAGGATCAACTGCGCACATTGCTGACCACTCGGGGGTGGCCGATCATTGCGCTGGTGGTCGGCAGCCTTGTCGGGCTGGGCGGCTGGCTGTGGTACAACGACCATTCGGCCAACGTGCGTGACAAGCAGAGCGAGACATTCGTGACCGCGCTTGACGCGCTTCAGGCGGGCCGCAACCAGACCGCGAAGCAGGGCATGGACCCGCTGGCGAAGGACGGGAGCCCCGGCTACCGCGCGGCGGTGCAGATCACCGAGGCAGGCATTGCCGAACAGGCGGGCAAGGCGGCCGATGCGGCGAAGATGTTTGCGGCAGTCGCAGCCGATGGCGCGCTGCCCGGCCCCTACCGCGATCTCGCTACGGTGCGTGAGGTTTCGACGAACTTCGACAAGCTCGCGCCGCAGACGGTGATCGACCGGCTGAAGCCGCTCGCCATTCCGGGCAAGCCGTGGTTCGGCAGCGCGGGCGAACTCGTCGCGCTGGCCTATCTCAAGCAAAACAAGACCGAGGCGGCGGGCGCGCTGCTCGCCTCGATCGCCAAGGACAAGGCCGTGCCCGACACGCTGCGCCGGCGGACCCGGCAGCTTGCCGGTCAGCTCGGCGTCGATGCCGTGGACAACCCGGCCGCCGCCGTGAGCGGCAGTGAAGGACAATGATGTGACGGCAGGGATGGGATTTGAGGATATGACCGGAGCACGTCACAGCCAAGTTTTGGCCAGCCGGCCTTTGGCGATCCGGCGCATTGCCGTTTCTGCGGTGGTCGTTGTGGCGCTGGCGCTTGGTGGCTGCGGGCTGACCAAGAGCAAGACCAAGTCGACGCCGACGGTGGGCAATCGCATCCCGATCCTTTCGCGGATCGAGGCGGGCACCAAGGTGGACGATGGCATGGCGGCGCTTGATGTCGTGCTGCCGGTGGCCGAGGCCAATACCGATTGGGAGCAGGCAGGCGGCACCGCGTCCAAGTCCTATGGGCACCTCGCGCTGGCGCAGGATCCGCACAAGGTGTGGACGGTGCGTATCGCCGGATCGAGCCCCAAGCAGCGCCTCGCGGCAGCGCCGGTCATCGGGGGCGGCAAGCTCTATGTGATGGACACCGAAGGCATGGTCCGCGCGTTTGACGCAGCGACCGGGCGCGAGGACTGGAAGGCGGCTTTCCGTCTGCCCGAAGCCAATGCCTCGGTGTTCGGCGGCGGCGCGGCCTACAACGATGGCAAGGTGTTCATCACCACCGGGCTCGGCGAAGTGGCCGCGCTCGAGGCGGCGAGCGGCAAGGTGCTGTGGCGCGTGAAGCCCGCAGGCCCCCTGCGCGGCAGCCCGACGATCGCTTTCGGCGGCGTCTATGTGATGACGCAGGACAACCAGATCATCGCGCTCAACGTGGCGGATGGCACGCAGCTGTGGAGCGAATCCGGTTCGGTCGCGCAGACCGGCGTGTTCGGCGTGGCGGCAGCGGCGGCCGGGCAGGGCACGATCGTCGCGGGCTACAGCTCGGGCGAACTGGTCGCCTACCGCTACGAGAACGGCCGCCAGCTGTGGTCGGACGCGCTCGCGCGCACCAGCATCGCGACGTCGGTCTCGACGCTGACCGACATCGACGCCGATCCGATCATCGAGCACGGCCGCGTCTATGCACTGGGCCAGGGTGGGCGCATGGCCGCCTATGAACTGGTAACGGGCCAGCGCGCGTGGGAACTCAACCTCGCGGGGATTTCAACGCCGGCAGTGGCGGGCGACTGGATCTTTACGCTGACCGACGAGTCGAAGCTGCTGTGCATCGCCAAGGCCACCGGCAAGGTGCGCTGGATCGCGCAGATGAAGCCCTATCACAGCGTCAAGAAGAAGAAGGGCCCGATCTTCTGGACCGGCCCGGTGCTGGCGGGCGATCACTTGTGGATGGCGAACTCGGATGGCGAGCTCATGGCCGCATCGGTCACCGATGGTGCCGTGAAGCGCCACGCCAAGCTCGGCGCGCCTGTCACGCTGGCGCCGGTCGTCGCGGGCGGGATGATCTACGTGCTTGACGATAGCGGGCACATCACGGCGCTGCGCTGACCGGCTGGGCGGCGAGGAAGGCCGCCAGCGCGATCATGTCGCCGGCGGTCATCTCCGCCGCAACCGGCCGCATGAGGTCCGCCTGTCCGCCATGGCGCGCGCCGATGCGGAACGCCGCCAGCTGGCGAACGATCCCGGTGGGCGACTTGCCGGCCAGCGGCGGCACCGCGCCCGCGCCGCGATAACCGGTGCCGTGGCAACCGGCGCAGGCATAAGCGCCTGACGGGCCCCAACGTGCGGCGAGGCGCTGCCCCCGCGCGATCGACCCTTTCGGCACCCACGCGGTATAGCGCACGGTGGGATCGCGCAGCTCGAACCGTTCGACATCCTCAGGCATCTCGATGATGCGCTGGCCCAGCGGTTCGGTGCCGCCACCGGGTGCGGGCGCATAGCTGAAGCCGGTTCCGATCACGCGGCGGATCGTGCTGGCCTCGATTACCTTTGCCGCCGGTGTGCGCGGCAGCGCCGAGAAATAGTCTGCCGCGGCGGCGAGATCGTCCTCGCGCACCGCGTGGGCGACGCCGCGCATCGCTTCGACCGGATAGAAATCCGGATCGGCGCCGCCGCGTGTGCCATCGCGGAACGCGGCGACCTGTTCGAGGATATAGGCGCGCGGCAGGCCGGCGATCCCTGCGTTTTCGGGCCGTCCCTGCCCGGTGGCGAGATGGCAGTAGCCGCAGGCATATTCCTTGGCGTCACGGTTCACGAGCACCGCTTCGGGCGCAGCGGGATGGCCGGCCGGATACCAGTCCGGCACATGGCTGCGGGTGTGGACCTGCGCCCAGGTCAGCTGCAGTGCGGAGCCGGGCAGGGAATGCACCTCAGTGCCGCGCACGGGCTGCTCACCGGGCGGCGGAAACGCCCATTCGAGTGCCCGATCCGCTACGGAGGCAAAGCCCGTTACGGGCAGCAGCAGCCCTGCGCCCAATAACAAGGGTCGCCACATCTGCCGCATATTTAGCCCTCCATTGCAATGCCTTCCTCAAGGCTAGGGCTTGCGCAGATTTCGAACAAGTGCCGCGTATTCACCTTTTCTGCACCCTTGCGCGCTAGACGAAAGCGTCATGAACGCTCCTGCATCGAGGCCTCCCAGCGACGTTTCCGCCGGAGTCGGCTTGTCCGGCCTTGCGGGCCTCGCGCTGTGGGTGATCGTCTGCCGCAACTGGGCGGGAATCGCCGATGCGCTGGCACTGCCCGGTCCGCATGCGCCGCTCGCCGGGCCCAATGCCGCGCTGGCAGCGATGCTGTTTTCGGGCCTGCCGATGGTCGCATGGTCGCTGCTGGTCGACAAGGTGCACCTGCGCGCCTCGACAGGGATCGATTGGGCCAATCCGCGCCCCTTGCGCGATGTCATCGATATCTCGATCACCAAGGTTGCGGGCCTGTGGGCGACATGGTCGCTGCTCGGCTTCGTCTATTGCCTCTGCCGCTGGTACTGGCGCGGGCAGTACCTGTTCGCGATGGACGTGATTTCGGGGCTCGCTCCGCTGCTGTTCATCGGGACGATCCCTTATGTGCTGTGGCTCGACCGGGTGCTGGTCAATCCGCGCGATGGCGCGTGGCATTTCGGCGCGATGCTGATCGGGCGCGAGACTTATGACAAGGCCGAGGTAGCGCACCATTGGCGCGCCTGGGCGGTGAAGGGCTTTTTCTGCGCCTTCATGTTCTCGATCATCCCCGGCGGCTTCGGCAACGTCGTGCAGATGAACTACAGCGCGGTGCTCGGCGATCCGCTCGCGCTCGGCAATGCGCTGATCGAGACGATGTTCCTGGTCGACGTGCAGATCGCCATGGTCGGCTATCTCCTGACGATGAAGCCGCTCGATGCGCAGATCCGCAGCGCCAACCCGTTTCTCGGCGGCTGGGTGGCGGCGCTGATCTGCTATCCGCCGTTCATTCTGATGGGCGGTGGCGGGGTGCTCGATTACCGTTCGGGCGGCGCGGAATGGACCTTCTGGCTGCAGGGCATGCCGGTGCTCCAGTGGATCTGGGTGGCAGCGATGGTGGTGCTGACGGGCATCTATGCCTGGGCCACGGTCGCCTTTGGTTTGCGCTTTTCCAACCTGACTTATCGCGGTGTGCTGACCAACGGTCCCTATGCCTTCACGCGGCACCCGGCCTATCTTTCCAAGAACACCTTCTGGTGGCTTTCGACGCTGCCGTTCCTGACGACCACGCATTCAATGGTCGATGCGATCCGCAACACGGTGATCCTGGGCCTTGTCAGCGCAGTTTATTTCTGGCGCGCCAAGACCGAGGAAGCGCACTTGCTGGCCGAGGACGCCAAGTACCGCGAATACCACGCCTGGATGAGCGAGCACGGGCTGGTGACGGGCAACCTGAACCGCATCGTCCGGATGCTGACACGCGGTCGTCCGCGGGTGGAGCCGCCAGCCATCGGCGCGGCGCATCCGGCGGAGTAGGGCGGCTCTTCCCCATTCCCTCGTCATTGCTTCGCTACGCTCGCAATGGCGAGGAATTTAGGGGGCGCCCCTACTCAAACGCTCAGATCGGCTCGCCGTCGTCCGTCTCGTAAAGCCGGATCACGCGGTCGTGGAAGCCCAGCCCCGCGCGCGCCTTCACCCATTCGGCCATGTGGGCTGATCTGGCGTGTGCTGCCAGCGCCGCGCGGTCCGTCCAGCGTTCGGCGACATGGAACAGCGCGGGATCGTCGATATCCTGCGCATAGCCATACTGGATGCAGCCCTGTTCGGCGCGGGTCGCCTCGGCCACCGTGCGGGCGAGTGGAAGCAGCGCATCGATATGCTCTGCCGCCACCCGGAACGTGCCCATGATGACGATCATGGCTTCAGAGATCCTCGCCTTCATCCGTATCGTAGAGCCGGATATGGCGTTCCTTCATCGTCAGCGTCTGCAAAACCCCGATCCATTCGGCGACGTGCGGGGTCTTGAGATGCGCGCCCAGCGCTTCGCGGCTCGTCCAGCGCTCGGTGATGTGGAAGATCTCGGGATCGCTGATGTCGCGCGAATAGTCGTACTGGAGGCAGCCGTCTTCCGCTTGCGTCGCGGCAACAACCTTGCGCGCTGCCGGCAGCGCGGCCTCTATGGCGTCGGCGTCAATGCGCAGCTTGCCCATCACGATGATCATTGTCTCTCTCCCGCTTATGTTCTGGTCTCAGAAGCTTTTTGCTTCGTAGATCGGATCGACCTTGCCGCCCCAGGCCCCGTGATAGAGGTCAAGCAGGCGTTCGGCCGGGGTCTTGCCCGTGCTGACAATCTCGTCGAGCGGGTGGAGGTAGCCGGTCTCGTTATCGCCCGCACCGTTGAGACGCCCGCGCGCCGCAAGGCCGCTGCGCGCGATGGCGAGCACTTCGGCGGCGATATCGCGCAAGGTTCCGCCGCCCGGTAGCGGGGCATCGAGCCCGAGCTTGGGCACGCTGGCTCGCAGCTTCTCGCGGCCGTCCATGTCCCAGTCCTTGACCAGATCCCACGCCGCATCGAGCGCGGTCTGATCATAGAGCAGGCCCACCCACAGCGCAGGCAGCGCGCAGATCCGGTTCCATGGCCCGCCGTCGGCGCCGCGCATTTCGAGGAAGCTCTTGAGGCGCACTTCCGGGAAGGCGGTGGAAAGGTGGTCGATCCAGTCCGAGCGGGTCGGCTTTTCGCCCGGCAGCGCCGGCAGCTTGCCCTCGAGAAAATCGCGGAACGACTGGCCGGCAGCATCGATATAGCGCCCGTTACGGAACACGAAGTACATCGGCACGTCGAGCATGTAGTCGACATAGCGCTCGTAGCCGAAGCCTTCGTCGAACACGAATGGCAGCATGCCGGTACGCGCCGGATCGGTATCCGACCAGATGTGGCTGCGATAGGAAAGGAAGCCATTGGGCTTGCCTTCGAGGAACGGCGAATTGGCGAACAGCGCAGTGGCAAGCGGCTGGAGCGCCAGCGAAACGCGGAACTTCTGCACCATGTCCGCCTCGCTCGAATAGTCGAGGTTGGTCTGGATGGTGCAGGTGCGCAGCATCATGTCGAGGCCCATGGTGCCCACGCGCGGCATGTGCCGCAGCATGATGTCATAGCGGCCCTTGGGCATGATCGGCAGTTCTTCGCGCGTCTTGTCGGGCCACAGCCCCATGCCGAGGTAGGCGAGGCCGAGCTTGTCGCCGATGGTCTTGACCTGGGCGAGGTGGCGGCCGGTTTCAGCACAGGTCTCGTGCAGGTTTTCAAGCGGCGCGCCCGAAAGTTCGAGCTGGCCTGCGGGTTCGAGGCTGACGGCGCCGTCCGGGCCGCCCATCGCGATGACGTTGGGGCCGGTGTCGCTGTCTTCCTCGATCGTCGTCCAGCCGTAGTCCTGCAGCGCGAGCAGCAGGTCGCGGATCCCGCCGGGTTCGCTATAGCTGGGCGCGGCATGGTCGGCGGTGCGATAGACGAACTTTTCGTGCTCGGTACCAATGCGCCACGCCTCGCGCGGCTTTTCGCCTTTTGCCATAGGCTCGACGAGCTGGTCACGGCTCTCGATGATCGGATCGTTGCGATTCGAAACTTGTCTCGTGCTCATGCGCGTTTCGTTAGTGCGCCGCGCGGCGCTGCGCCAGCCGAAAACACGGATACGACTTATGCGTCATCCCCAATCACCCCGCGTACCCATCCAGAGCGCGGTGGCGGCGATGGCCGCTGTTTCGGCACGGAGAATCCTTGGGCCGAGCGTGATGGCATGCGCCGCGGGATGGGCGCGGATCGCCGCGCGCTCGGCATCGTCGAAGCCGCCTTCGGGGCCGACAAGCAGGGCGGCAGGGCCATCATGCGCGGCAAAGGCGGCAGCCGCAGGCGCGCCGCCTTCCTCGTCGGCGAAATAAAGGCGCCGCCCCTCGGGCCAATCGCGCAGCAGCGCATCCAGCTTCACCGGCTCATCGAGCGCCGGCAGCGCGGTGCGCGCGCATTGCTCGGCCGCCTCGGTCATGATCGTGCGCGCGCGTTCGGGGTTGAGCTTGTCAGCCACGCAGCGCCGGGTCAGCACCGGCTTCAGTTCCGCGACGCCCAGTTCGGTCGCCTTCTCCAGCACGAGATCGAATGCAGCCTTCTTGGTCAGCGCGGCGCAGAGCCAGAAATCGGGCACGCCCTCGCGCTCGCGCAGGCGGCGCACCACGCTGAGCGTGACATCGCGCTTGCCCGCCGCGCTCACTTCGGCGAGCCATTCGCCGGTTAGGTCATCACACAGGATCACCGCATCGCCGGGCGTCACCCGCATCACCTTGCCGAGATAATGCGCCTGCCCTCCTTCGAGCGGCACATGTGCGCCATCGGCCAAGGGGCCGGGGACAAACAGGCGGGGCGCGGACTTGGGCGGCCAGGCAGGGGTGGCGGGCAGGTGGGTGGACATGTCCGCTGGCTTAGTGCGCTCGGCGGTGCTGCGCCAGCGGTGTCAGAGGCAAGAACGCGCGCACAATCTATGCTCTGGTACCGTCGCCTTCCAGCCATGGAGCGGCTTGGGCGGGCGGATGTGCATGGTGGTGGTTCCCCCTCAACTGGCCTTGGCGATCTGATCGAAACGGACGCAGGGCCTTATGATCAACCCGCTCTCGCGCTTGACCTCATCGGGGGTGGCCGGTTCGATGCCGGTTTTCTTCCTGATCTCGGTGATCTCATTTGGATAATTATCTGCCCGCCCTGAAACTTTGCGAAGCAGGGCAATTTTTTCGAGCAGTGACTCCCGGGAATTTGTACTTCCCTCAAACACCGAGGCCTTGCTGATCGCCTCCAAAATAAGATCAGCGCGGTTTCTCTGAAAACGCTCTTCAATGCCGAAAATGCCAAAAGCATTGGCAAGTGCCTGTTTTTCTTGCGTAGGCATGTGTGCCAGCAAGCCGCTGTTGTTGGCCAGTTCCCAATGTGTACTGTCGAGCGTAATCGACTGGCCTTGCAGCTTCGGCCATAGAGCTACCAGAGCAAGGACGCCGGCAGGGTCGTTTACCTTCACGCGGCGCTGCAATTCACCCCAGTTCGCATCGCGGCATTGCTGATTATCAATAGCAATCTGCATCGCCAGCAAATCGCGGGCGACTTCGGTGCGGAGCGTCTCGCGCGCATCGGCAATCTCGTGGTGCCAGTGCCACTGCTCGACGACCTGTTCGAAGCCCAGCGCGATCAGCACGCCGATGACGATCACGAAGATCTCGTTGAGGAATTCCTTCCAGCCGTGGAGCGGCTTGGGCGGGTGGATGTGCATGGGTAGCTCCTCTCTCAGGCCCGCCGGGCGCTCACAGGCCCTGCTTTTCGAACGTTGGCTGCGCGGCCAGCACTTTGCGCCAGTCGACCGCTGCGCGCCCGGCCGTCTGGCATCGGGCGAGTTGGCTGTCCCCAACACCCCGCAGCATGAAATCCAATTGCGCCGGTGGCGGCATCCAGCCGAGATTGCGAATATCGCCCGCAATATACCCCGCCGATACGATTCTGCCGTGCAGCGCGGTGCGTACCGCCTCCAGATCCGCAATCAACGCATGACGCGTGCCTGGGTCCAATGGGAGCGGCTTTGCCAACTCTCCCAGCGGCATGTTCGAAAGTCTCACTTCATTACGCGACACCTGACTGTAAAGATCGGCAAGCCGACGCTGCTCCTGCACGCTCATGTGCTGGATGGTGCCGTCTGCAACCAGGGATTTCCAGGCGGACCCGTCCACTGTCGTCATGACGGTGTTAAGGACACTTCCCTGAAGCCCTACGGCGGAGATTTCCCCGCGATCGGGGACAAGCGGGGCGGGGTTCAGCCGCTCGCCGCTGTCCAATACCCGCTGCTCAAGCGCCTCGATCGATTGGTCGATGCAGGGCGCCACAATAATCTGGTAAATTGCGGCGGCGAAATTATCCTGCGCCTCAGCTTTCAGGCGTTCCTCGCCATCATGCACCTTGTGCTGCCAGTGCCATTCCTCGACAACCTGCTCCAGCCCCAGCGCGATCAGCACGCCGACGACGATCACGAAGATCTCGTTCAGGAATTCCTTCCAGCCGTGGAGCGGCTTGGGCGGATGCACGTGCATGGTCTGGCTGCCCCCCGGCATATTGCGATGCACCGCGCTAACAGGGTTTGCCGGGTGGGAAAATTGCGTCCCGCCGCTATTTTGTGTCCACTTCGGGCTGAACTGGCGATCTTGCCCCGCGCTGCATTCCGGCGCAGAGAACCGGCATGGAGCCGGCAGCGCAGATCGTTCCCGATAGCGAGCACAAGGGGCTGGTGGCCCTGCTTCCGCCTACCGCGCGCGATCTGGCGCTGCTTGCGCGGTTTGATCGGCCGATCGGGTGGTGGCTGCTGTTCTGGCCCTGCGCCTGGGGCCTGTTCCTTGCCGGAGGGACCGGGCGCTGGGGCATGATCCTGTGGCTTCTGCTCGGCGCCATCGCCATGCGCGGGGCGGGCTGCGTCTATAACGATATCGTCGATGCCGATCTCGATGCCCGCGTCGCGCGCACGGCGGCGCGGCCGATCGCCAGTGGGGCGATTTCCAAGAAAGTCGCCTGGACCTGGCTCTGCGCACTGTGCGGGGTGGGCCTTGTGGTCCTGCTGCAACTGCGCTGGGAAGCGCAGCTGGTGGCGCTCGGCAGCTTAGGGCTGGTTGCGGCCTATCCCTTCATGAAGCGGATCACCGGGTGGCCGCAAGCGTGGCTTGGCCTCGTGTTTACCTGGGGCGCACCGGTGGGGTGGATCGAGGTGACGGGGTTTACCCGGCTGGCGCCGCTGGCCGCGCTCTACGCCGGGTGCTGGGCCTGGTGCATGGCCTATGACACGATCTACGCGCTGCAGGACCGCGAGGATGACGCCATGGTCGGCATCGGCTCCTCGGCGCTGTCGTTCGGCGCCCATGTGCGCGCCGGAGTGATCGGGCTCTATGCCATGGCAGCGGCGTGCTGGGCGGGCGCGGTGTGGCTCGTGCGGCCCGATCCGGTGGCGCTGTTCGCGTTGCTGCCGGTTGCGCTGCATTTCGCGTGGCAGGCGATCACGCTCGATACGGCGGATGGAGACAGCGCGCTCGCGCGGTTCCGTTCGAACCGATTCGCGGGCGCGCTGATGGCGGCGGCATGCTTCGTGGTGGGGGCGGCCAGTCAGCTATAACTGACCAGTTCCCACTCGATCCCGTCCCAATCGAAGACATAGAACCGGCGGCCCGGCTCGTAGTCCCCGTGATTGAACGGCTCGAGCCCGGCCTCGATCACCACACGCTCCGCAGCATCCAGATCATCGACAAGAAGGCCGATATGATTGAGCGGCTGGCCTTTGGCAAACTTGCCGGGAAGCGGATTATCACCCTGATAGAGGCCGATATAATCGATGTCGGCGCCAAGATGGATGGTCCAGCCGCCGAGCGCCGAGGGCCCGCGCCAGCGTTCGTGCCAGCCGCACAAGCGAGTGAGAAATGCGGCGGTGCGATCGGGATCGCTCACGCGGATGTTGACGTGTTCGAGGCGTGCAGCGGGCATGGTCATAGCAAAACTCCCTAGTGGACCTTCTACGCGCTCGTGGTTATGCAACCTCAAGTTGACTTGAGGTCAAGGGATTTTTCCGGGGATTCGCAATGCTCGCCAAATCGGCCAAAGGCCGCAACGATCTGGTGCCGATCGGCATGGTAGCACAGCGCACCGGGCTCGCCGTATCGGCCATCCGCTACTACGAGGATCGCGGCCTGATCGCCTCGGTCCGCACCGGGGGCAACCAGCGCCGGTTCCTGCGGTCCGACATCCGCCGGTTGAGCTTCATCCTCATCGCGCAGCGGCTCGGCTTGGGGCTTGCGGAGATCGAGCGCGAGCTGGCCTCGCTGCCCCATGGCCGCACGCCGACGGTGCTCGATTGGCAGCGGATCAGCCGGTCCTTGCGCGGCGAGATCGATTCCCGCATCCAGCTGCTGACGCGCACGCGCAACAAGCTCGACGAATGCATCGGCTGTGGCTGCCTCAGCCTCGATCGCTGCCAGCTCTACAACAAGGGAGACCGCGCAGCGGCGGCCGGGCCAGGGCCGCGGTTTGTGCTGGATTAAATCCCGAGCGCCTTGCGCAGTTCGGCGTTGATGCGTGACTGCCAGCCTTTGCCGGTGGCGCGAAACTTTTCAACCACATCCGGATCAAGCCGAAGCGTTACCTGCTTCTTGGGGTTTTCCGACACAGGGCGGCCGGGCCGGGTAAGTGTGCCGTTGGCCGCCCTAACCAGCTTACCCCCGACATACAGGGCAGCACGCTGGAACTGATCCTCCGTCCATTCCGGCAGATCGTCATCATCCCAATCGGTGGGCAAATCTGCGCTGTTCTCGTTCATTGCACCGTCTCATTGAAATGACGCGGATACCCCGCTCGGTTTCGGTCCAGGCGAACATGACCATACGTTCGTTCAACAGGCCGTACGTCTGATACCTCGGTTCGGGGTACGCAAATCGATCATCGTGCAGGGTCAAAAGCGGCCCATCGAGCACTTTGGCAACATCAACGAAATCAAGCTCTCGTTCGAGCAGCGTCCATTGGCGCTTGGCCTCATCGTATGTGATTTCCATGGTCAACCCATCTGCAACACGTCTTGCCAAGACTGAGCGTCGAAGGGCTGACTAGTCATCGACAGTAACCTAATTAAAGTAACTACAAGATTTGTCAAGCCCCGGCGCTCGCCAGCAAACTCTCCGCCCCTCCCAGATCGACACTGACGAGCCGCGAGACGCCGCGCTCCACCATCGTCACGCCGAACAGGCGGTGCATTCGGCTCATCGTGACGGCGTTGTGGGTGACGATGAGGTAGCGCGTGGTGGTCTCGGCGGCCATGGCGTCGAGCAGGTCGCAGAAGCGCTCGATGTTGGCATCGTCGAGCGGGGCGTCGACTTCGTCGAGCACGCAGATCGGCGCGGGGTTGGTGAGGAACAGGCCGAAGATCAGCGCGACGGCGGTGAGCGCCTGTTCGCCGCCGGAGAGCAGGGTCAGCGATTGCAGGCGCTTGCCCGGCGGCTGGGCGAAGATCTCGAGCCCGGCTTCGAGCGGATCGTCGCTGTCGACGAGCGCGAGATGCGCTTCGCCGCCGCCGAAGAGGCGTGCGAAGAGGCGGCGGAAGTGGGCGTCGACGGCCTCGAACGCGGCGCGCAGGCGTTCGCGGCCTTCGCGGTTGAGCGCGCCGATCGAGCCGCGCAGGCGGTTGACGGCCTCGGCCAACTCGGCCTGTTCGGTGACGACGGCGATGTGCTGGGCTTCGGCTTCGGTCAGCTCGGTTGCGGCGACGAGGTTGACCGGCCCCAAGCGCTCGCGCTCGGCGATAAGGCGATCATGCGCGGCGGATTCCTCGGGCGCGGCGGAAACGTCGCTGCCGGGAAAGCCGATGCGTTCCGGAAGGAGCGGCGGCGGGCACTGGAAGCGCTCGCCCGCGATACCGGCCATTTCCTGGCGGCGCTGGTCCTCGTTTTCGGCCCTGGCGGCCAGTGCGGCGCGGGCCTCGCGCGCGGTGGCGAGCGCTTCGCTCGCGGCGGCGAGCGCCGTCTCGGCGGTGCGAGCCTCGGTCTCGCTGCGTGCAAGCGTGGTTTCGGCTTCGGCGAGCGCGGCGGCATAGCGTAGGCGCAAGGCTTCGGCTTCTGCCAGATCGCGCGCGAGAGCGGGGGGCTTGGCGGCAACGATGGCGCGCTCTTCGGCAAGGTCTTCGGCTTGTCCGGCCATGGCGGCGAGCCGCCGGGCGGCGTCACCCGCGCGGGCCTGCCAGCCGCGGATGTCGCCGCGCAGGGCCGTGAGCCGCTCCTTGCCGACCGCGACCGATTGGCCATGCGCCGCAACGGCCGCCATTGCCGACTGGTAGGCGGCGCGGGCGCGGTCGTTCTTCTGGCGCTCGGCTTCCACGGCGGCCCGCCCGGTGGCGGGATCGGGAAGTGCGGCGCGGCGGGCTTCGGCTTCGGCCAGATCGGTTTCGGCGGACTGGCGCTGGGCGGCAAGATCGCCGGCGGCGCGGTCGATCTCGGCGCGGCGGGCGGCGAGCCGGGCCCGCGCCGCCTCAGCCTGATCGAGCGCGCGCAAGGCGCCGCGTTCGGCGTCCGCAGCGGCGGCAAGCGCGCGTTCGCTGGCGGTGAGTTCAGTCTGCAATCGGGCAAGCTCGGCCTGTGCCCGTGCAAGTTCGGCTTGCGCCGCGTTGCTGGCGGCCTCGGCGGCTTCGGCGGCCTTGCGGTGTTGGGGAAGCGCGGCTTCCAGTTCGGCAAGGCGGTTCTCGGCGGCGAGGATGGCGGCTTCTGCGCCGCCCTCGCCGCGCGCGATGAAGCCGTCCCAGCGGCGCAAGTGGCCGTCGCGGGTCACCAGCCATTCGCCGGGGGAGAGAGGTTCGCCTTGATCCACATCGGCGACGCGCACGAGGGCGAGGCGCGCGGCGAGTTCGGGCGGGCACTTCGTTACGTGGTGGATCAGCGCATCGGTGCGCGGAGCGGGGGCATCGGCACCCGTCCAGAACCGGCCATCGCCAGCAGGTGCTGCGCCCAGCGGGGCAGCGGCATCGCGGCCAAGCACGGCGGCCAGCGCGCGCTCATAGCCCGGGGCGGCACGCGCGGCTCCAAGCGCGCTGGGGCCTTTGCCGGTGCGTGCCGCAGCAGCCTCGCGCGCAGCCTTGTCGCGGGCGAGCGCGGCGGATTCGCGTTCGAGGCCGACGAGATCGGCGCGCGCCGCGGCAAGTTCGGACGCTGTGGCCTCGCGCGCGGCGGCAAGGCTTTCGCGCGCCGCGTTCAGGCGCTCACGCTCGCCGGTCAGGCGTTCGCGCGCCGTGCCCACTTCCGCGAGCGATGCAGCAGCTTCTGCGCGGCGGGCTTCGGCGGCGGCCATGGCCTCTGCCGGATCGGGTTCGGCTTCCAGCGCCCGCAGTGTCGCGGCGAGGCGCGCGTCTTCGCCATCGAGGCGAGTAAGGCGCTGGCGGGCGGCGGTGAGCGCGGCCTCGGCGACGCGCCACTCGGCCTCGATCCCGGCCTGCTCGGCAACCATCGCGGCCAGCGCGAGTTCAGCAGCGCGTGCGGCCTGCTCGGCAGCGGCTTCGGCTGACTTGAGCGCAGGACCTTCACCGCTTTGCGCCGCGAGTGCGGTCTCGGCAGCGGCAAGATCGGTTTCGAGCCGGGTCAGCGCTTCGGCGGCATCGCGGGTGAGGCGGTCGGCCTCGCCGCGTTCGTCCTCGATGCGGCGGATCTGCCGGTCGATATCGGCAAGGCGCTGGGCGGCAGCTTCGGCCTGCGCGGTGAGCGCGGCAATGCGCTGGCCTTGCGCGGCGGCGTCCTGCCGGCGATCGAACAGCGCATCGCGCGCGGCGCTCTGGGCGGCAGCGGCGGCGTGCTGGGTTTCCTGCGCGGTGCGAGCGGCGCCTTGCGCGGCGGTGACCGCGTCTTCGGCGCGGCTGGCAGCAGCGCGGGCTGCCTCGGCCGCAGCGGCGGCATCGCGCCAGCGCGCGAAGATCAGCCGCGCTTCTGCCACGCGGATGCGTTCGGAGAGCTGCTTGTAGCGCTCCGCCGCGCGGGCCTGCCGCCGCAGTGTGCCGACTTGCGCCTCCAGCGTGAGGATCAAGTCGTCGAGCCGGGCGAGGTTGGTCTCGGTGGCGCGCAGCTTGCTTTCGGCGTCCTTGCGGCGGACGTGTAGGCCGGCGATGCCCGCCGCTTCCTCCAGCATTGCGCGGCGCTCGGCGGGGCGCGCGGCAATTACGGCAGCGATGCGGCCCTGGCTGACGAGCGCGGGGCTGTGCGCGCCGGTGGCAGCATCGGCAAAGACCAGCGCAACGTCCCTCGCGCGTACGTCGCGTCCGTTGACGCGGTAGGCGCTACCTGCGCCGCGCTCGATCCGGCGGACGACTTCGAGTTCGCCGCCGAAGGGGCCGGAGGGGTCCGTCTCGGCATTGAGCAGGACTTCGGCAAAATCGCGCGCGGGGCGGCTGGCGGTGCCGGCGAAGATCACGTCTTCCATGCCGCCGCCGCGCATGCTGCGAGCGGAGCCTTCGCCCATGACCCAGCGGATCGCTTCGAGCAGGTTGGACTTGCCGCAGCCGTTGGGGCCGACCACGCCGGTAAGACCAGGTTCGATCCGGAGCTCGGCAGGTTCGACGAAACTCTTGAAGCCCGAGAGCTTCAGGCGCGTGAACTGCATGGGAACGCGGCTGGCAGCGCCGCCCCCGTCAGCCATGCGATGCGCCCCCGCCCCGCATGGATCAGGTCAGTTCCTGCCAATCAACGCGCGCCGGCCTGCTTCAGGATGGGCTCGAGCGCGTCCCACGTCGCCACTTCGACATTCTTGCCGTTGACGATGAAGGTCGGCGTACCGGTCACGTTGTAGGTATCGCCCGCCTTGGAAGTGTCGTTGGCGAGCTTGGTCGCGGCGTCAGACTTGGCGAGGCACTGCGCGCCCTGGTCCTTGGCAATGCCGCGCGCGGCGAAGAAATCGATCAGTCCGCCCTGTTCGCCGATGGCCTTGAAGATCTGGTCTGGCGGCAGGTTGGCGGCCTGAAGCTTCGGGCCGACCGGCTGGAGCTGGTCGAAGATCGCCTTCTGGTTGGTGTAGACCTGCTCGGTCAGCGCGAAGAAGCTGTCCGGCGAGCCGCAGCGCACCAGCATGGCCATCGTGGTATCGTAGGGATCGCGCACGAAGTTGCGGAATTCGAGGCTGACGGTGCCCTTGGCGACATAGTCGTCGCGAAGGTGCGGGTAGCCCTTTTCCTCGAACTCGGCGCAGTGCGGGCAGGTGAGCGAGCCGAACTCGATCACTTTGATCGGCGCATTGGGGTTGCCCATCACGTAGCCGCCTTCGGGCGTGACCGAGACGACATCGGACCAGGCCTTGCCAGCTGGCGGCGGCACGGCATTGAGCGGTGCACCGGCGGCGACTGTCGCGGCACCGGAGCCTGCGTCATCCTTCTTGCCGCAGGCGGTGAGGCCGAGCGCAAGCGGAAGCGCGATCAGCGCAAGGAGAAGGCGGCCGGGCGTGAAGAGCTTGGTCTGCATGGGATCGGGGTTCGCTTCGCTCGTGAAAGAAAACAGACGGAATGGTGCTAGCCGATTGGCCGGCGGGAATGAAGTGGCGCGCGCAGTGCGCCGGGGATTATCGCGCCTTAGCGCAGGCGCGCTTCGATCTGCGGCTTGAGCACGGCCCAGGAGTAAGTCCCGCTCAGCGGCACGCCATTGAGCACGAAGCTGGGGGTGCCGGTAACGAAGTCCTTCTCGCTTGCGTCCTTGGTGCTCTTGGCGAGGCGTTCGGCGAGCGCCTTGTCGCCAAGGCAGCGATCGACTTCGGGGCGATCATAGCCGCGCGCTTCCATCAGCGAGTAGAAGCCGAGGTCGCTCGCGATGGCGCGTGTCCGCGCCGCGAAATCGGTGTTCGACCAGCGCGCCTTCTGCGCATCGGTCAGGCTGGCGAGCGGGGCCATCCAGGTCGTCTGGTGGCGCAGGAAGGCGCTGTGGTTGCCGAAGAACTTCGAGGCAGGGCCGCAGTGGGTCAGCAGAGCGACCGTCAGGTCGATCGGATCGCGCACGTAGCTGCGCACCTCGATCGAGCCCTTGCCCGTGGCGACGAAGCCGATGCGCAGCTGGGCATCGGATTCCTCTTCGAAATGCGCGCAGTGCGGGCAGGTGTAGCTGATATATTCGACGAGCTTTACCGGCGCGTTCGGATTGCCAAGCAGGTGGCTATCGAGCGGGGTGCGGACGACGACGTTGTTCCAGTTGAGCTTGGGCGCAGGCGGTGCGGGCTTGCTTGCGGCGGTCAGCAGCGCCGCGCCGCACAGTGCGGCGAAGAGGAGGCCCAGGGTCTTCATCATCTTGTGCATCGTCAGTCTTGCTTCCCGTTTACGTCGCCCCATCCGCATCGCCGAGGCTGCGCGCCAGCGATTCCAGCACTGTCCGCAGTTCCGGATCGCCGATATCGCGCAGGCTGTCACCCAGTTCCATCGGAATCGGCTTGAGCGAGGGCGGTGCGGTGCGCAGCGGACGCTGCGCATCAGTGGAGGCCGGCGGCTGAACGGCGCCTTGCCGCAGCTTGATCCGCGCAACCGCGCGATAGCCGAAGAACTGGTTCACGCGCTCCATGATCTCGGGGATCACGTGCTGGATCAGCGGGGCATGCGCGGGCGTGACCACCAGTTGGAGAATACCGTCCGCCTTTTCGCCGGGCGGGAACCGGATCGATTCGGGCGCGCAGTGGCGGGCATGCGCAGCGCCGACGATCTCGCCCCAGCGCGAGACGACCGAGCTCTGCACGAAACCGAAGCGGCGGAAGGCGGTACGCCCGATCGTGGGCATGAGATCGGCGATGGCCCGCGCCTCTCCGCCGCGCGGGCGTTCATAAGTGCGCGGCGCGGCGGGCGGCGTGGCTGCCTTTTTGGCGCTTTTGGGAGGTGGGGGCGGATCGCGTTCCATTGTCGCCGCCGCCATGCCATAGCCGCGCCATGCAGGCCAGTGGCGAGAGCGTTCAGATCGGTGATGCAGGGGCCGTCGGGGCGGCCCTGCTCTCTTGGTATGACGTGAATGCGCGGCGTCTGCCGTGGCGGACGCCGCCGGGTGGCGCTGGAAGCGAAGCGGCGCCGGATCCCTACCGTGTGTGGCTTTCCGAAGTCATGCTCCAGCAGACGACCGTGGCGGCGGTGCGGGCTTACTACGCCAGGTTCCTCGAACTCTGGCCCACCGTGGAAGCGCTGGCGGCAGCGGCGGATGCCGATGTCATGGCCGCGTGGGCGGGGCTGGGATATTATGCCCGGGCGCGCAACTTGCTGGCCTGCGCACGCGAAGTGGCGCGGAGGGGCGGTTTCCCGCGCGACGAGGAAGGGCTGCGCGAACTGCCCGGGCTGGGAGCCTACACCGCCGCGGCCGTCGCGGCGATTGCCTTCGGAGAGCGCGCAGTCGTCGTCGATGCCAATGTCGAGCGGGTGGTTTCGCGCCTATTCGCGATTGGCGAGCCGCTGCCCGGCGCGCGCGCCGCGATCCGCGCCGCGACAGATACGATCACGCCGGACACCCGCGCGGGCGATTTTGCGCAGGCGATGATGGACCTCGGCTCCTCGATCTGCACGGTGCGCGGGCCGCGCTGTCTGCTTTGCCCACTGGCCGATCATTGCGCGGCGCGCGCGGCCGGCACGGCGGAATCCTATCCGGTCAAGGCCGCGAAGCAGGCCAAGCCGACCCGCACCGGCACCGCCTTCTGGATCGAGCGGGGCGGCGCTGTGCTGCTGGTGCAGCGCGAGGGCAAGGGGATGCTCGGCGGGATGCGCGCGCTGCCTGATGATGGCTGGTCGGCCAGGGCCGATGGGCATGGCACGCCGCCGATCGCCGGGGAATGGCGCACCGCCGGCATGATCCGCCATGGTTTCACGCATTTCGATCTCGAACTGCAATTGATGCTTTGCCGCAGCGCCGATTGCGCTAGTCTGCCGCCGGGAGAGTTCTGGCCGGTCGACGCAGTCGAGGCGGCAGGGCTGCCCACGGTTTTTGCCAAGGCCGCCCGCCTGGCGCTCGCAAACAGGTAGTTCATGCAAGATCAAACGCTTCAGCTTTCCCGGCGCTCCCTGCTGCGGTCTGCGGGCTGGCTTGGTGCTGGCCTCGCCGGTTCGGCCATGCTGCCCGGGCGCCTCCTCGCGCAGGCTTCCACCGAGCAGATGTACCCGGCGGTGACCAATCTGGTGTGCGATTATGTCGCCTCTGGCCGGCTTCCCGGCGCGGTCGTGGCGCTCGGTTGGGGCAGCGCGGCCCCGGCGCAGATCGCGCGCGGCACGCTGGCGTTCGATTCGGCCGTTCCGGTCGATCTCGATAGCCTCTACCGGATCTATTCGATGACCAAGCCGATCACCGGCATGGCGGCGATGATGCTGGTGGACGCGGGCAGAATCGGGCTCGACCAGCCGATCAGCGATTTCCTCCCCCGGTTCGCCAGGATGCAGGTGCAGGTGACGCCGGACGGCTCGATCACCGATCTGAAGCCCGCGCAGACGGCGATCACCCTGCGCCACTTGCTGACGCACACCGCCGGCCTCGGCTATACGATCATCCAGAAGGGGCCGATCAAGGAGGCCTACGAGGCCGCCGGGCTGGTGCCCGCGCGCGCAACCAGGCTCGCCATACCGCCCTTTGGCGGCGTGGCCACAGCGCCCACTCTTGCCCTGTTCGCAGACAGGCTCGCCGAAATGCCGCTGGTCTATGAGCCGGGCACGAAGTTCAGCTACTCGGTTGGCCTCGATCTCGTCGGCCGCCTGATCGAGGTTGTCTCCGGGCAAACGTTCGATGCCTTCCTGGCCGAGCACTTGTTCGGCCCCTGCGGGATGACAAGCACGGTCTGGCAGGTCAGCGCCGCGCAGGC
The DNA here is from genome assembly GCF_965228995.1 of Novosphingobium sp. GTDB lineage: Bacteria > Pseudomonadota > Alphaproteobacteria > Sphingomonadales > Sphingomonadaceae > Novosphingobium. Next base: position 1,467,081 of record NZ_OZ245852.1, read on the forward strand.
GCCACGGCTCACCACCAATTACCTCCTGCACGATGGCAAGACCGACCCGCTCGATCCCGGTGCAACGTCGATCTACCTCGATCCGCCTGCCTTCCCCTTCGGCGGGGCGGGCCTTGTCAGCAGTCCGCGCGACTATGATCGCTTCCTGATGATGCTGGCTGGCGGCGGCCAGATCGGCGGAACGCGGGTGATGAGCGAGGCGGCGGTGCGGCTTGGCACCAGCAACCTGCTGCCGCAGACCGTGGATCTTGCTGGCTCGTGGATCGAAAACGCAGGCTTCGGCGCTGGCGGACGGGTCGGGCTGGGCGCAGACGCCGGCACATACGGCTGGTCGGGCGCGGCGGGCACCACAGGCTTCGTCAACACCCGCGTGGGCCTGCGCGCGGGGATGTTCGTGCAGTTCATGCCCTCGATGGCGCTGCCGATCCAGGAGGAGTTCCCCAAGGCGGTGCTCAGCGATGTCTCGGCCATGAAGAAGGCGGCGTAACCTGATGCTCTACAGACCCGATCCCCCGATTGCGTTCACCGGCGGGGGAATTGACCGTGCCGACCACATCCGCGCCGATGAGAGCAAGCTGGCCGAACTGATGAACTGGCGCGCGCGCCTGCTGCGGCTCGACGGGCTCGATCCCGTGATCGGCGACGAAGGCACGCTGGTGTGGGGCACGCTGGCCGATGCCGCGCCGGAGGATGAGCTGGTGTTCCTCGGCCTCGATGGCGAGGGCCGCGCCTGCTTTGCGGCGGTTGCCCCCACGCTCAAGGGCAATCCCGGCCCGGCCAATCCCCGCCTGTGGGGCGCGATGGCCTCGCTCCCGGCGGGCGATCTAGCCACTTATGGCGGTGCCCGCGCGCTGGTCGATTGGCACGCCCGCCACCGCTTCTGCGCGCGCTGCGGCTATACCACCAAGCTCGGCAAGGGCGGCTGGCAGCGCAAGTGCACCAACATGGATTGCAAGGCGGAGCACTTCCCGCGCGTCGATCCCGTCACCATCATGTCGGTCGAATGGGAGGGCCAGCTGCTGCTGGGCCGCCAGCCGCGCTTCCCCCCGCGCCGCTATTCGGCGCTGGCGGGCTTTGTCGAGCCGGGCGAATCGATCGAGGAAGCCGTGGCGCGCGAAGTGTTCGAGGAAGCCGGTGTGCGCGTGCGCGATGTGCGCTATGTCGCCTGCCAGCCTTGGCCGTTTCCCTCCTCGCTGATGATCGGCTGCCACGCCTATGCCGATGATCCCGCCATCACCATCGACAAGACCGAGCTCGACGACGCGCGCTGGTTCACGCGTGACGAGGTGGTCTATGCGATGGAAGCCCTGAAGACCGGCACCGAAGACGCAATTGACCAAGGGGCCTTCATCGCCCCGCCGCCGTTCGCGGTGGCCCATCACCTCCTCAAATGGTGGATCGAGCAATGAGTGAGCCAGTACCCGTAACCGTCGATATCTGGTCCGATGTCATGTGCCCGTGGTGCGTGATCGGCCACAACCAGCTCGAAACCGCGCTGGCGGGAATGCAGGATGAAGTGAGTGCCACCGTCCGCTTCCATCCCTTCGAGCTCAATCCTGATATGCCCGAAGCGGGCGAGGAAAGCGCCGCGCATATCCAGCGCAAGTACGGCCGCACCCCCGATCAGGCCGCCGACGCGCGCGGGCGGATGGCGCAGGCCGCCGAAGCGGCGGGCTATTCCTTCCACTACACCGGAGAAGGCGATCCGCCCCCGGCGATGATGTGGAACACACGCCTCGCGCACCGCCTGCTCGTCGCCGTGCTGCGCGATCACGGCCCGGACCTGCAGGTCAAACTCAAGCGCGCCCTGTTCGACGCCCACTTCCAGCAGCGCCGCCGGATGAACGACCCCGCCGTGTTGACCGACATCGCCGCCTCCGTCGGTATCGACCGCACCGAAGCCGCCGCCGCGCTGAACGATCCCGAGATCGACGCCATCGTCGAGGCCGGCGAACAGCAGGCGTGGGACTGGAATATCAGCGGCGTCCCCGCGATGATCATCAACGGCAAATACATGATCCCCGGCGCACAGGATCCAGCGACCTACGCCAACATGCTGCGGCGGGTCGTGGCGAAGGAAGCGGCGCTGGCGGCTGCGGGGTAGGGGAAAGAGGCCTCTCGCTCATCCTGAGCTTGTCGAAGGACGGGCAAAGGCTATCGCCCTTGCATACTGATCACTCCTGCTTGGCGCAGTCAGGACAAAGGTTTGTGCAAGTGAGCTGTGTTTTCGCAGCCCCGCGCTTATTCTGATTTCTTGTCTATCCTTTAGCGTTCACCGCTTTGGCTTTCTTCGGAGGCATCGGCCTCCTTTGCTAATCTTTCTTCGAGTTCCTTTAATTCACTGCGATCAGCTTCACTGTGAATCCGAATGCCTACCGCACCTGCCTGCATAGCGTCTTCTACGCTCTCAAACCAAATGCGAGGCATCAGTTTGTTCACTCGCATTCGGCCAGATGGGCCGCGCATCCAAACGAAATCGCCATCATCGGCAATGATGTCGATCCCGAATAGCGGGAGGTGAATCAGCTTATCCGCCGGGATGCGCGCCCAAGGCATTGTTCAAGCGACCAGATCGAGAACCGGTTCAATCGTTGAAAAGGGCTCGGCAGATTCAACTGGCACAGAGAGCTTTCCTACGGGTGAAACCTTGGTTCCGATCTTTAGGTCATCAAGACCAAAGAAGTGCCTACCATAGGATGCGAGCGTGTCGATAACGAGCGCATTCACCCCATCTTCGTCATGAACATCGTAGCAAAAGAGTGGTTCAGACGACGAGCAAACGGTCAGAAGGCCGTCTGCGTCTTTAGACACCTCGATTCGCAGATTGGCGATATGGGCCTCAAAAGCCTTCAGATCTTTTTCCGACATATCACTTCCTTCCGGAGTGCGGCACGCGCACTCTTACAAATTTTCGATTATAGGCAAGCGCAAACACGCTTACGCACAGATTTCAGGCTGGCGCGCGCATGGGCATAAGGCATGCGCGGCAAGCAAAAGCTGCGGCAAAGCCATATGGTAGAACGGTGCCCATCGTCGTAAGTTCCCATGAGTCAGAAATCGCAGACTAGCGCTTCCTGATTAATAGATGGTGTCCCATAGAGGAAAATTCGAGGGGAATGCCAGCACATTTTATCGGGCGCCGTAGGCGCGCGCAACGCCACCAAGCGCAACAGCGCCCGCATCCTTCGACAGCAGTCGGCTGCTGGCTGTTGCACCGGCAATGCTAAAAGCTGCCTCCCGGGAGGATCTCCTAGAGCTGAGCCGAAGCCTGGAAACGGAACCACTCGACTGGATTGGCGTGAACAAATATAGAACAAAACAGCGAAAATCAATCCCCAATCAAGACCAATTTGGCGCAAACGGAGAGGATTACGGTGACACTTTACTAAATCCCCAAACCCTCTCTCGTCGGCCCGTGCTTGACACGGGCCTTGGCTTGTTTTGGCGGCAAAAAGCCCAACCCCGTGTCGAGCACGGGCCGACGAGGTTGTACGATGATGGCGTTCCATTGACACATCAGGTGATTCCCACACCCCCGCAGTCAATCTCGAATAAATAACAGACGCGTCTGTTATTTATAAAGCGCTGTCCTACAGCTGCCACCTTTCGGCATAAGCTGGGAATGGCATCCGAATCCCCACAAATCCGCCACGTCCGGCTTTCACCGCCTGTCTGGAAAGGCAGCGCCTGGGCCTTGCAGTTTTCGCTCTGGACTGTGTCAACTGTGTCAACTTGCCGCCACCAGCCCCCTCCCGGCAGGCTCCGCTCAGGTGAAACGTCAGGCCAGCCCCAGCTTCGCCAGTTCACCCGCAAGGCTCGGCGGCAGCAGCTCGGCGCTTTCGCCGTCCGCCAAGTCGGCGGGGGCGTCGGCTTCTTCCAGATAGCGCCAGCCCTGGTGCGCGCGCTTGGGCTTGGGGTGCACGTCGACGAGGTGCGTCGAGATCACGATTTCGGTGCGACCGTCGGCAGCTTCCTCGAAGCCGAGGATCTCGCTGCGCGCGACGAGCTGGTGCTTGAGGATCCAGTAGACCGAGCCGCCGATCATCTCTTCGTGGCGCTTGGGCAGATAGCGCGTGGTGAGCCGCGCAGACTCGCGGCGGGTCTTGAACCAGCCGTGCAGGTCCTCGAACGAGGAGGCCCCGAAGGCGACCTTGGTCATGTGGAGAGGCATGAAGGACTTTCCGATCTGGCAAACCGCCCGTCCCAAACCCCGTCCATGCTGAGCTTGTCGAAGCACTGTCTTTCTTCCTGCGACGGGCCGTGGGCGCAAAAGGAAAAGAGCGGTCCTTCGACAAGCTCAGGACGGGCGGGGTGGGGGATGATGAGGGTTGTCATGGAGCATATGATGCTGAGGCGCTTCGTCTGTTTTGGCCCGCGCCCCGCGCAGAGTCGAGCGACCCGTTGGGGCGGGGCCTCAGCTCGCGAGGCCACTGAGCACGGCAAGGCCGAGGAACGAGAAGAAGCCCATCACGTCGGTCGCCATCGTCACGAACACGGCGGAGGAGACCGCCGGATCGACTTTCAGCCGGTCGAGCGAGACGGGCACCAGAATACCGGCGAGGCCCGCCACGAGATTGTTGATCACCATCGCCGTGCCGATCACGCCGCCGAGCAAGGGGTTCTGGAACAGCAGCGCGGTGCCGCTGCCGATCAGGACGCCGAGCGAAAGACCATTGGCCAGCGCGATGCGCAGTTCGCGCAGGATCATGCGCACGGTGTTGGAACTCGTCAGCTGGTTGGTGGCAATCGCGCGCACCACCACCGCGAGCGTCTGCGTCCCCGCGTTGCCGCCCATGCCCGAAACGATCGGCATCAGCACGGCAAGCAGCGCCAGCTTGGCAATCGCGCCCTGGAACATGCCGACGACCGAGGAGGCGATGATCGCCGTGCCGAGATTGACCACGAGCCACGAAAGGCGCGTGCGCACGGTGAGGTGGATCGGCTCGTTGATATCGCCGTCGCCCGCACCCGAAAGGCGCAGGATGTCCTCGCTCGCTTCTTCCTGGATGATGTGGACGACGTCGTCCACGGTGATCTGGCCGACAAGGCGGCCGCTTTCGTCGACCACCGCGGCGGAAATCAGCGCGTACTTCTGGAAGCGCAGCGCGACCTCTTCCTGGTCCATCGTCACCGGGATCAGTGTCTGGTCGCGCTTCATCACATCGGACAGCGCAATGCTGCGCGGGGTGCGCAGGATCCACGAAAGCGCGCAGGTGCCGACCGGGTGGTGCTTGTGATCGACGATGAACACTTCCCAGAACTCGGTCGCGAGGTCCTGGTCTTCGCGCAGGAAGTCGATCAGATCGCCGACGGTCAGGTGTTCGGGCACCGCGATCACGTCGCGGCTCATCATGCGGCCGGCGGAATCTTCCGGATAGGCCAGCGCGCTCTCGATCGCGGCGCGGTCTTCCGGCTCCATCTCGGCGAGGACGGCCTGCTGGTCCTCCTCGTCGAGATCCTGGATCAGGGCGACGGCGTCGTCGGTCTCCATGTCGCCGGCGAGTTCGGCGACTTCATCGGGATCGAGGTCCTCGACGAGATCGTCGCGGACGTAGTCGTTAAGCTCGGCGATCACCTCGCTGCCGAGCAAGTCGTTGATCGCGCGGGCCAGATCGACGCGGTAGTCGGGGCCGATCAGCTCGAACAAGTCGGCCACGTCGGCCGGGTGGAGCGGCTCGACGAGGTTGTAGACGGTCTCCTGATCATCCGCATCGAGCGCTTCGGTGACGCGGCGGATGAACGAGGGGCGGAGCGTATTGTCCGCGTCGTCGAGGCTCTCTGCGTTGCGCGCAGGCTCGGCGATCACCGCCGTCTCCGTCATCACGGAGCCGCCATCCGCCTGATCGGAGTCGTGCAGGTCTTCGCCAATCGCCATGCTGGCAGGCGATACGCATGGGGCAGGCAAAAGCAACCTCTAGAGGTATACTTTGGCGGGCGAGCGATTATATGCCGAGGCAAGACAGAAGGAATTAGATGACCATGGCAGACGAAAAACTGGTTCTTACGCTCGATAGCGGCGATGTTGTGATCAAGCTGCGGCCCGATCTGGCACCCGGCCATGTCGAACGCATCAAGGAACTGGTGGGCGAAGGCTTCTACGACGGCGTGAAGTTCCACCGTGTGATCCCCGGCTTCATGGCGCAGGGCGGTTGCCCGCAAGGCACCGGCATGGGCGGCTCTTCCAAGCCCGATCTCAAGGCCGAATTCAGCGACGCGCCGCACGTGCGCGGCGTCTGCTCGATGGCCCGCACCAGCTATCCGCACTCGGCCAACAGCCAGTTCTTCATCTGCTTCGACGATGCACGCTTCCTCGACAAGCAGTACACCGTGTGGGGCGAGGTCGAGAGCGGCATGGACCATGTCGACGCGCTGCCCAAGGGCGAGCCGCCGGCAAAGCCCGGCGTGATCCAGAAGGCGGCCATCGTCGCGGCCTGAAGGCGCCCGTTCGTGGTGGACACTGTCATCAGGCATCCCACCGGCGCCGACCGCGCCGCATGGGATCGCCTGTGGCAGGGCTACCAGCGCTTCTACAAAGTGGACATCGCGCAGAGCGTCAGTGAACTGACCTGGGCAAGGCTCCACGATCCTGCAGAGCCGATGCACGCCGCCATCGCTTGGGCTGGCGAGCGGGCCATCGGCCTCGTCCACTGGATATTCCACCGCTCGACCTGGACTGCGGGGCCCTACTGCTACCTGCAGGACCTCTACGTCGATGAGGACGTGCGCGGCGGCGGGGTGGGCCGGATGCTGATCGCCCATGTCCGCAGCGAGGCGGAAGCAGCCGGCGCTTCAAGGCTCTACTGGCTGACGCACGAGAGCAACACCGACGCGATGGCGCTCTACGACAAAGTCGCGGAACGTTCGGGCTTCGTGCAGTACCGGGTGGTGCTTTAGGCGCGCCTCAGCATTCGTCCTGCTCGACAAGTCCCGGGCCTGCGGGCACTCTGCCGCCTATGTACCGGCCCCAGTTCGAAGCTGCCCTGCGCCTGTTGGCGCGCGTGAGCGCCGATCTCGATGGAGCCGGCTACCGCCCTCCGATCCTGGTCGGCGGCGGTGCAGTCGAGATTTATACGGGCGGCGCGATCACCACCGGCGATTTCGATCTGTCCTGCGGTCGGCAGGATGTCCTGGAAGATGCCATGCAGAAGCGTGGCTTTGTTCGCCCCTCCGGTGCGGGGAAGGCAACGCGAGGCTGGATCCACCCCGAACTCGCGCTCGGCTTTGAGGTCGTCAGCGACATCCTGCTCGATGGCATGGCTGATCGGACCATGGTGCGCGTTATCGAGTTCGGCGCTGATGGAGCAGTAGCGGTTATCGGGGCCGAGGACATTATTGCGGATAGAATGGGGCAATATGCTTCGGGCGCCGCATCCGAAATGCTTGGGCAGGCCCAGGCGGTGTTCAGCCTTTGTTTGGGGCTCGACCTCGACTATATGGATAGACGTATCCGCGAAGAAACGGCAGGCGAGTATGGCCTTCAAGACCTTGCAGACCAAGACTGAGGCGACAACGCTCGAGGCCATGTCCACCCGCCTCGCAGCGCGGCGGGCAGAGATTGGCGACGTCGAGGTTCCGCGCAACAGCGGCAAGCGCCGCACGGCGTCCAAGCGCGCGCTGCTGGCCGAGATCGAGAAGCTTGGCGGGGATTGGTAAGACGGTCAGAGCCCGGCCTTGATCATCCAGTCGTGGAACAGCCGCACGGGGCGTGATTGCAGGGCGCGGGGGCGGCAGACGAACCAGTAGGAATAGGGGCTGTCGACCTCGATATCGTAGAGCCGCGCCACGCGCGGATCGTGGCTGCGCTTGTAGTGATCATCGTGCATGATCGCGATGCCGAGGCCCTGCGCCGCCGCTTCCAGAATCAGCTGGCCGGAATCGAAATGGTCGATCGCGGCGGGCTGCAGCGCTTCGAGATGCAGCGTGCGCTTCCACGCCTCGAAGCTCATCGGCAGATCGTTGTGAACAAGGAAGGTCTGCTTGCCGAGCTTGGCCAGATCGGGCCGGGGGCCCAGTTCGGCCACGATCTCGGGCGTGGCGATGGCGTAGACGCGGTTGTGATCGAGCCGGACCGAATGAAGCGAGCCGTCCGGCCCTTCGGACAGAATGATCGCGGCATCGATCGTATCGCCCAGCTTGGTTTCCGCTGCGGCCGAGCTGTCGATATCGATGTGCAGCTGCGGATGCAGTTTCCTGAGTTCGCCGAGGCGCGGAAACAGGCGCTGGCTGCCGAACAGCGGCAACACGCCGAGGCGGAGGCGCAGGACCTGCCCGGTGTCGATCAGCCGGTCGATGCGGTCCGCCATCTCGTCGATCAGCGGGGCGACGGCGTCATACAGCTGCTGGCCCTCTTCGGTCAGCTTGAGGAGCTGGTGCTTGCGCTCGAACACCGGCTTGCCGATGAATTCCTCCAGCGCACCAAGCCGGCGCGAGAGTGCGGAGGGGCTGAGCGCGAGCTCGGCCGCCGCCGTCTTGGCCGAGCCTGTGCGCACGACGCGGATAAACGCCTCGAGTGAGCGCAGGGGGGGCAGGCGGCGAATCAAACTTCAGTCTTCCTCGGGCTTCTCGGGCACGGGCGCATGGAGCCGCAGCCGGGTAAGCCTTCGCTCGTCCCCTGCCGTCACCTCGATCCGCCACCCACTGTCATGTTCCAGCACGCGGCCGACCGGTGGTACTTCACCTGCCAGCACGACCGCGAGGCCGCCCAGAGTATCCACGTCCTCGTCGACCAGCGCAAGCCGTGGATCGATTCGCTCGCCTACATCGTCGAGCTCGGCGCGGGCATCGGCATCCCAGGTCAGCTCGTCGATCGGGCGCAGCAGTTCCTTCGGCGCATCGTCGTGCTCGTCCTCGATCTCGCCGACGATTTCCTCGACGAGATCCTCGATGGTAATGATCCCGTCGGTGCCGGAATACTCGTCGATCACGATGGCGAGGTGCGTGCGGCTCGATCGCATGTCGGCCAGCACATCGAGCGCGCCGCGTGCCTGCGGCACGAACAGCGGCTGGCGCATCAGGCCGGTCCAGTCCTTCGGCGCCGGCTTGCCCGAGAGCGCCATGCCCGCAACGATCGGGAACAAGTCCTTCACGTGGAGCATGCCGACGACCTCGTCGAGCGAATCGCCGTAAACCGGCAGGCGGCTGTGGCCATGCTCGGCAAAGGCGGCGATCACTTCCTCGAAGGTTGCGGCAGCCGGGATCGCCACGATTTCGCCGCGCGGGATGGCGACGTCGTCGGCATCGTTCTCGCTGAAATGGAGCAGGTTCTTGAGCATCTGGCGCTCAAGCGGGAGGAGATCGCCATTTGCGCTGTTTGCGCCGCCAGCCTCGCCTTCGTGCTCCTCGATCGCTTCTTCGATCTGCGCACGCAGTGACTGGTCCTGATCCGGCCCCCTGAAGAATGCCTTGAGCGCGCGCCACAACGCGCCGCTACTGTCTCCTTCGCCCGACCGGCTTTCGCCGGCGGACCCGCCCACTTCAGGCACTGCGCCGAACTCCTGTGCTGCTAAAGCGTCGCATATGGGTCGGCTAGGCCCATCAGCGCAAGCGCCTTTGTCTCGAGCGCCTCCATTTCGGCGGCGTCTTCCTCGCCGGTCTCGTGGTCGTAGCCGGCCAGATGGAGCAGGCCGTGGACGATGAGGTGCGCCGCATGTGCTTCCACCGCGATGCCCTTGTCCGCCGCTTCGCGCACGCAGACGCCGTGGGCGAGGATCAGATCACCGAGCATCCCCGGCGCGTCCGGCGCGGCGGCGGCTGCCAGCACTTCCTCGCGGGAGAGCATCGGGAAGGACAGCACGTTGGTCGGCTTGTCCTTCGCGCGCCACTGCTTGTTGAGCGCGTGGACTTCCTCGTCATCGGCCATGACGAGGCTGACGAGCAGGTGATCGTGCGCCAGTTCGGGCGCGACCGCACCGGCCGCCTCAGCAGCGCGCGCGGCGAGGGCTTCCCAGTCGGTCGCGGCGGGCCAGACGGAGTCGATATCGAGTTCGAGGGTGGGGGCGGTCATCGGGGCCGACGCCGCGCGAGGTGCTTCGACAGGCTCAGCACGAGCGGTCTTTTCTTAAAGTCGTCAAACCCAAACCCCGCTCATCCTGAGCTTGTCGAAGGATGTTGGCGCTGCCGCTCACCCGTCCTTGCCCTCGTAGGCCTCGACGATCCGCCCCACAATCGGGTGGCGCACCACGTCCGCCACGTTGAAGCGCACCATGCCGATGCCGTCGACGCCTTCCAGCCGCTGCACCGCATCGTTGAGTCCGCTGGCGGCGGGGCCGCCGGGCAGGTCGGTCTGCTTGGGATCGCCGCAGATCACCATGCGGCTGTTCTGGCCGAAGCGGGTGAGGAACATCTTCATCTGCATCGGCGTGGTGTTCTGCGCTTCGTCGAGAATGACGAAAGCATCGGCCAGGGTGCGCCCGCGCATGAAGGCGATCGGCGCGATCTCGATTTCGCCCGAGGCGAGGCGCCGCTCGACCTGTTCGGGCGGCATGCAATCATAGAGCGCGTCGTAGATCGGGCGGAGATAGGGATCGACCTTCTCCTTCATGTCGCCGGGGAGGAAGCCGAGCCGTTCGCCCGCTTCGACCGCCGGGCGCGAGAGGATCAGGCGCTGCACGCTGCCGCTGATGAGCTGCGCGACGGCCTGCGCTACCGCGAGGTAGGTCTTGCCGGTGCCGGCCGGGCCGAGCGCGAAGATCAAGTCATCGCGCACCAGCGCGCGCATATATTCGATCTGGGTGGCCGAACGCGGAACGATGGTCTTCTTGCGCGTGCGGATCATGATCGGCGGAGCGCCATCGGGAGCGCCGGTGATGATGCCTTCGAGCGTCGGCTCGTTCGACATCATGATCAGCGACTCGACTGCGCCGGCATCCACCTCGTGCCCGGAAAGTAGCCGCTGGTGCATGCCTTTGAGCACATCACGCGCGCGGGCGACGGCATCGTCCGGCCCTTCGATCACCGCCTTGTTGCCGCGCGCAGAGATATAGACGCCCAGCCGGTTCTCGATTTGCACCAGATTCTGATCGAACTGGCCGAACAGCGCGCCGAGTACGGTCTGCTCCTCGAACGCAATCTCGATCCGGGCGCGTCGCGGATTGTCGTTGCGAGACGCTTCGCCGCGATGCGGATCGTTTCGGACGGCACCCGGCCAATCGCTGCGGGGAGCCTCTTCATGCGAACGGGAGAACTTGCGGGCCATGCGCTCCTTTCAGGTTTGCTGATGCGAGATTAGGCACCGATGCGACAGGCGCAAGACAGGCAGGGCGGAAATCGCATCATTTGCACTGCCTTGTTGCAGACGGGGGCAACCTTGCGACAAACTGCGACCAAAATGACGCACGCCTTAAAGCGCTGTTCCCGGCCGGTTCAGTCTGCGGAGGGCATTGTCTATGTGTGGTCGCAGGCAAGCGATCCCGTTTGAAGGAGAATCCCATGCGCAAGTTTCTGCTGGCCGCCGCGTTCCTCGCGCTGACCCCTGCTCTCGCTCAGGCCCATGGCTACCCCGCCGAGGGACATGCAGGGCCGCATGCCATCCACCGCGAGGTCGTCCGCGATCGCCATGAAGTGCGCGAAGAGCGGCGCGAAGTCCGCCGTGATCGCCATGAACTCCGCCATGATCGCCGCGAGCTCCACCGCGATCGCGCGCACGCCCGGGCCTGGCATCGCCACCACTACTACCGTTGAATTGTGAAGCCGCGCCGCCGCTCAGGCGGCGGCGCGCGCCACCAACCGGCCGCTGAGCGAGTTCGGCCCGGCCTCGACCAGATCGACCTCGACCAGATCACCAAGCGCCGCATCCCCGGTGAAGTGCACCGATTGCAGCCAGGGTGACTTGCCGAGCCATTGCCCGGCGTGGCGGCCCTTGCGTTCGACGAGCACCGCGCAGCGTTTACCCACGCTCGCCTTGTTGAACGCGAGGCTGTCCCGCTGGAGCGCTACTTGCAGCCGCTGGAGCCGCTCGTCCATCACATCGGGCGCGATCTGGCCGTCCATCGTCGCGGCGGGGGTGCCGGGGCGGGCGGAAAACTTGAAGCTGAACGCCTGCGCATAGCGGGCCTCGGCGATGATCCGCAGCGTATCCCCGAACTCGGCCTCGGTCTCACCGGGGAAGCCGACGATGAAATCGCCCGACAGCGCGATATCAGGCCGTGCCGCGCGGACGCGTTCCAGAATGCGCAAGTAGCTTTCCGCAGTGTGGCTGCGGTTCATCGCTTTCAGCACGCGGTCGCTGCCCGATTGCACCGGCAGGTGGAGGAACGGCATCAGCTTGGGATTGCGCCCATGCGCCTCGATCAGCGCATCGTCCATGTCCGCCGGGTGGCTGGTGGTGTAGCGGATGCGAGCAAGCTCTTCGATCCGCCCCAACTCTTCGGCGAGGCCCGCGAGGCCGACAGGGCGGCCCTTGTCATCTTCACCCGCCCAGGCATTCACGTTTTGGCCCAGCAGCGTGATCTCGCGCGCGCCGCCTTCGACAAGCGCGCGCGCCTCGCTGACGAGATCGGCGTAGGGGCGCGAGAGTTCGGCACCGCGGGTATAGGGGACGACGCAGTATGTGCAGAACTTGTCGCAGCCTTCCTGCACGGTGAGGAAGGCGCTCGCGCCCACCTTGCGGCGCTTGGGGAGCGCCGCGAACTTGGCTTCGGCGGGCATGTCGGTTTCCGTCGCGCGGCCGCCGGCAGCGGCCTCGGCGACCATGGCAGGTAGGCGATGATAGGCTTGCGGGCCGACGACGACGCGCACCGACGGCGCCCGGGTCATGATTTCCTCGCCCTCGGCCTGCGCCACGCAGCCCGCTACCGCGATCAGCGGAACGGCCCCATGCTCGCGGCCATCCTTCACGATGCGGCCGATGTCAGAATAGACTTTCTCGGTCGCCTTCTCGCGGATGTGGCAGGTGTTGAGCACCACGAGATCCGCTGCCTCGCGCTCATCTGCCTCGCGCATGCCTTCGGCGGTGAGCAGTTCGGCCATGCGCTCGCCGTCATAGACGTTCATCTGGCAGCCGAAGCTCTTGACGTGGAAGGTGCGGGGGGGCGGAGTGGCGGACATCTGGCGGCGCTTACGCGATTATGCTGCGGGATAGAAGGGGCTAGGCGCCGAGGTCGGCGACCACCGCGCGCACGAGTCGGCTGATCCGGGTGGTGAGAATATCTGCATCGGACGCGCGATTGGCGATGCCGTTTGCCGCATAGAACAGCAGCTGCGCTGTCTCCTCGGCGAACGCACGCTCCAGTCCCTGACGCACCAGTGCCTCGGTCAGTCCGGTCACGATGGCATCATCGAGCGCGGCGAAGCGCCGGGTGACGTGGGCGGCCTTGGCCTGAAACAGCTCGCTCGCGAAGGCCGAGCGCTGCACGCGGTTCAGCACGATCCGGTGCTTGGCGATGAGTGCGGCAGCCAGCGGGGTGGGGAAGGGGGCCTCTGCTGCCAGCGCGGTCTGGACGGCCTCTTCCATCGTATCGGCAAGCCGTTCGGCGACCGCCACGAACACCGCCTCCTTGTCGCGGAAGTAGCCATAGAGCGTGACTTTCGACATGCCCGCCACTTCGGCAATCCCCTCGATCGAAGTCGCGCGGAAGCCTTGCGCCACGAACAGGGCTTCGGCTGCATCGAGCAGCCGTTCGCGGCGCATGGCGCGGACCGGACTGAGCTCTGCTTGCGTATTTGAACGATTAGGCATAAAACCGTTCATATCGTAAGATTCGAGCCCCTGCAAACAGGATTGCTGCCCGATGGTCCGGATTCTCCTGCGCGTCGCTGCCGTAATCGGCGTCATTCTCGCTGCCTTCGTTGTGTGGTTCTACGCGAACTATGGCGGCACCGGGCAGCCGTTCCCGCGCATCGGTGATCCCAAACCGCGCCTTCAGGCCGAATTGATCGCCACTTTGCCCGAGCCGCCGGGGAACATCGCAGTTTCGGCTTCGGGCCGGGTGTTCTTTACCTACCACGCCGAAGGGCACCCCGCGATCAAGGTGCTCGAACTGGTGAACGGCAAGCCGGTGCCTTATCCGAACCTCGAAATGCAGCGCGGCGACCGCGATAGGCCGTCCTACGGCGCGGTGTTCAACATCCGTATCGATAGCAGGAACCGCCTGTGGAGCATCGACCACGGCGAGCACGGCGTATTCGGCGCGCGGCTGGTTGCCGTTGATCTTGGTACCAACACGCCGATCAAACAGATCTGGCTGCCGCGCTCGGTCGCGGGGCTGGGATCTTACGTGCAGGACATGCAGATCGATGCCGCAGGCCGGATGATCTACATCGCCGATATCGGCGTGTTCAGCGGCCATCCGGGGCTGATCGTGGTCGACAGCGAAACCGGCAAAGCGCGCCGCCTGCTCGATAGCCATCCGGCGATCATGCCCGGACCTTATGCCGTGCGGGCGCAAGGGCGGCTGATGCAGCCGCTGGGCAACAGCTTGTTCTGGTTCCACCCGGGGTTCGACCCGATCGCGCTCGATCGGCAGGGAACCTGGCTCTACATCGGGCCGATGTCGGGCAAGATGCTATCGCGCGTGCGGGTGGCGGACCTCAACAACGAAAGCCTCTCGCCCGCCGAATTGGCCGCCCGGGTCGAGCCCTATGCCGAGCGCCCGCAAGCGGACGGCCTCACCATCGACAACGAGGGCGATATCTACCTTACCGGGATCGAGGACGGGATCGTGTGGAAGCTTGGGCCAGACCGCAAGCTCACCGCGCTGGCAGGGCATCCAAAAATGCGCTGGCCCGATGGCCTGAGCTTCGGGCCGAACAACATGATCTACGTGGCGGACAGCGACATCCCCGACGTGATGATGCAATCGAAGGCCCACATGCGCGCGAAGGCGCCCTATTACCTCTTCCGCTTCCCGGCTGACGGGGCCGCGCCAGCAGGTCAGTGAGCAATCAGTCCCGCGTGATCCGGTAGACCGAGGCCGGTGGCACATTGCGCCAGACGCGTGCGGTGCGCTGCGCCGAAAGCTCCATGCGGGCCATGATCTCCTCGCGCACCGGGCATTTGGGGCCGTAGGTGAACTGATAGATCGCGGCATCGGCGGTGCAAAAGCTGAACGCCGCGGCGAGGATGCGTTCCACCTCGCGGCCGGGGAAGTTGAGCAGCGGCAGTCCGCTTACCACGGCTGCGGGGCGGAGGCCTCCCAGCATTTCCGGGGTGGCGCTGCCGGCCTTGCAGGCCAGCACCAGCGCTTGCGGGAAAGCCAGGCGCAGCCGCGCGGCGAGCATCGGATCAGCCTCGACGAGGATCAGATTGTGTTCCGGCACGCCGCGCGCGAGCAGGGCGCGGGTGAAGACACCGGTGCCGGGGCCGAGTTCCAGCACCGGGCCTGCGGCGGGATCGATCTCACGCGTGATGGTGGCAGCAAGCGCGGGACCGCTGACAAAACCGCCGAACTGGCGCGGATTGGCAACGAAGCGGCGCAGGCCCAGCAGAGCCTCCGGCGGGCCTTTCCGGATCCTTGCGGGGCCGCCCCGGCGGCGGATCTTCTCCATCTCGATCTTGCTGCGCACCGCGCTCGCCAGCTTGCCCATCATGGCGCGCGGACGCCGCGCGATGGCGGGCTTGAGCTTGAGCTTCATGCCGCGCTTTTCGAGGCTTCGTAGCGCACCGGTGCGACGTCGAAAGCGAAGGGCCGCAGCGATTCGCCAAGCGCCGCTTCAAGCGCCGGCTCGATCCGGCGGCGCGCCTCCGCGGCGATGGCCTTGCGACCGGCAAGGCCCTGCGGATCGAACGGTTCGAGGAAATGGACTTCGAGGCGGAACGAACCACGCCGCGAGAGGATGCGCTTGCCGTTGGAGACACCGTCCTCGGTGCCGATCCAGCCGATCCACTCGGCCACCCGGCCATAATCGAGCACCACCGGCTGCACCATCACGCCCGGCGGCGGCGGCTCCAGCACGCGCAGCATCGAGGTCTTGAAGGGGAGCAGCGACTTGCCATCGGTGCAGGTGCCTTCGGGGAACACGGTGATCGACCAGTTGTCAGCCAGCGCTTCCTTGAGGCGGTTGATCTGATCTGCCACGCCCATGCGGTCTTCGCGGCTTACGAACACCGTGCGGTTGATCCGCGCCAGCCAGCCCACCACCGGTGCCTGCGAAAGTTCCGCCTTGGCGACGAATGCCGTGCCGCTGGCCCCGCCGAGCGCGAGGATATCGACCCAGGAGAGGTGGTTCGAAATATAGAACACGTCGCGCTTCAGCGGCACGCCGTGAACGCGCACGCGCGCACCGATCACGCGTGCTGCCATGAACAGGAACAGCTTCGGGAAGGGCGAGCCATAATGCACGACGCGATAGAGATAGTGCATGGGCACGCAGATCAGCATGAGCAGCACGAGCGCGACGCCGCGCAGGCAAATCCGCATCCAGCCCATCCAGGTGATGGGTGCGCCGCGCTCCGGCCCTACCTTGCGGCGGGCCTTACGCCTCGCGATCAGACTTGACACCATAGAGCTCCATGCGGTGGTCGACGAGGCGATAGCCAAGCCGTTCGGCGATCTGGCGCTGCAACGCTTCCAGTTCGGGATCGACGAATTCGATGACCTTGCCGGTCTCGACATCGATCAGATGATCGTGGTGCGCCTCGGGCGTCGCTTCATAGCGGGCGCGGCCATCGCCGAAATCGTGGCGATCCAGAATGCCGGCTTCTTCGAAGAGGCGGACAGTGCGGTAGACTGTTGCGATGGAAATGCGCGGATCACGGGCCGACGCGCGTTCGTGCAGCTTCTCGACATCGGGATGGTCATCGCTCTCCGACAGCACCTGCGCGATCACGCGGCGTTGTTCGGTGATCCTGAGACCCCGTTCCGCGCAAAGCGCTTCGATGTCGATTGCCTGGTGCAAGCTTGCGGCCCATCCGGTTAGGTTGCGTGCAGCATAGTTTGCTGCGCCAATTCTTCAACCGGCGCGCTGTCGATTTACGGGCGAGAGCAAGCCCGGATCGGGGAAAAGTGAACGCGGCGAGGCCCCGCGCAAAAACCTGGGGGCCTCGCCGGTCAAAAGCGGCTTAGCTCGCCGCCTTGGCAGGGCGACCGCGCTTGGGCGCGGGCTTGCGGCCGAGGCCGATCTTCTTGGCCAGTTCGCGGCGCTTTTCGGCATAGGCCGGGGCGACCATCGGGTAGTCGGCCGGCAGATTCCAGCGGGTGCGATACTGATCCGGGGTCATGTTGTAGCGCGTCATCAGATGGCGCTTGAGCATCTTCAGCTTCTTGCCGTCTTCGAGGCAGACGATGTGATCGTTCTTGACCGAAGCGCGGATCGAAACCGCAGGTTCAGGGGCCGGTTCTGCTGCCGGTTGCGCGGGATTGAGGCCAGCGAGCGCGGTGTAGACGTTGCCGATCAGCACCGGCAGGTCATTCACTGCAACGCTGTTGTTGCTCACGTGGGCGGCGACGATGTCCGATGTCAACGTGATCAACGTTTCCCGCATATCGTTATCGATTTCACTCATTGTACCCTTACCTTCTGCCGTGTTTATCTTCTTTTTTGCCCAGTCAAGGCTCTTACTGACCATGAGTAGACCACATTGCATATAGGCTTGTGTATCGGGGATACAACCATTTCGGTCCAGGATCGATGTTTTCTGTCCGATTTTTCACGAATGACAGAAGAAGACCGTAATTCTGCTTAATTGTCCGACAGGTGCAGTTCCTGACTGAGTGCGTCCAAACGCTCTCCGTCTGCCATGCGATAGTATCCCGGTCTTATGCCGATCGTCCTGAAACCAAATCCTGTGTATAACTTGCCTGCTGGATTATTCCGCCGCATCTCCAGAAACAGTCGGCGGATGCCTTGGTTCCTTGCGCGCGCAATCACCTCGGTCAGCAACGCGGCGCCCAGACCTCTGCCGCGGTAGCGGGGCAGTACTGCGAAGAGGAGCAGCTCCTGCTCGTCGAATATCGAACGTGTCAGCGCAAATCCTGCGGCTGGTTCTTCCGGCACGGGATCAAGCGAACCCTCGGCGCCGATCAGGCAGTAACCGGTTCCGCCGAGCAGTAGCGAATCCGATACCTGCCGCCGGTTCCACGCCTCGCCATATTCCGGGGCAAAGGCGCCGGCCATGACTTCCATGATCCGGTCGACATCATCGCCGTGCTCGGGTGGGCTGATGCTCATGGCCGAGCCGACTTCAGACCGCCGCCATCACGCGGCCGGCGGTCACGCCGCAGGAAGCCGGGCATCGGGCGCGCGGCCATAGCTTGGGGCGGGATCGGGGCGCAGGGCATCGCGGCCCAGCAACGCAAAGGCGCGCGCATCGGGCCAGAGGGGGTAGGCATCTGGCGCGTCACTCCGCCGCGCGGCGAGGGCTTCAGCCTGGCTTCCCACGACGATGCTGCCTCGCGAAACTTCCGCCGCAGCCTGCGGCAGCAGCGATGCGGGTTCGGCAAGGGCGGTGCCGTCTGCCGCAAAGGGCTGGAAGAACCACTCGCCGTGTCCACCGCTCATCGCCACATCGATCGCCTGTCCGGGATGCGCGGCGCGGCCCATGGCCGCGACCAGGGCGAGGGACGCGTAACCCTCGATCGGTACCTGCCAGGCAAGCGCCAGCGCGCGGGCGGCAGCAAGGCCAACGCGGATGCCGGTGAAGCTGCCGGGGCCGGCGTTGACCGCAATGGTATCGGCGCGTCCCTTGCCGGGCAGCGCAGCGATCATCGGCACAAGCTGTTCGGCATGGCCGCGCCCCAGCATGGCGTGGGAGCCGGCCATCATCTTGCCATCCTCGAACGCTTCATATTCGAACAGGGCCACCGAACAGGCTTCGGTCGCGCTGTCGATCACCAACCGGCGCAAGTGCGTTCCGCCTCAGGCCAGCGTGTTGAACGTGGCGAAATCGGGCCGGGGGCTGCGCGCGAAGATCGTCGCCGGATCGCCGTAGCCCAGCGTCGAGATGAAGTTCGAGCGGATGCGCGTGCCTGCAAAGAAGGCCTCGTCGACCGCGGCATTGCTGAAGCCCGACATCGGCCCGGTATCGAGCCCGACCATCCGCGCGGCGATGATGAAATAGGCTCCCTGCAGCGAGGAATTGCGCATGGCCGAAACCTCGCGCGCGGCTTCGCTGCCTTCGAACCAGCTCTTCGCATCGGCGTGGGGGAAGAGCCACGGCAGCTGCTCGTGGAAATCGATATCCATACCGATGATCACGCTGACCGGGGCCTTGCGGATCTTGTCGGGATTGGTGCCACCGGCGCAGGCGGCGAGCTTTTCCTTGGCTTCCTGGCTGACGCACCAGATCAGCCGCGCGGGCATCTGGTTGGCCGAAGTCGGCCCCATCTTCATCAGGTCCCAGATCGCGTGGAGTTGAGCCTCGCTCACCGGCTTGTCGAGGTAGCCGTTATAGGTGCGGGCGGTGCGGAACACCTGATCAAGCGCGGCGTCGTCGAGCGTGTGGGACATCTGGGAGAACCTTGGCGGGATCGGATCAGGCAGCGCGGACTTCGCTGACTTCGGGCACATAGTGCTTGAGCAGCGATTCGATGCCGTGCTTGAGCGTGGCGGTCGAGGACGGGCAGCCCGAGCAGGCACCCTGCATCTTGAGGTAGACCACGCCTTTGCGGAAGCCGCGGTAGATGATGTCGCCGCCGTCGTTCGCCACAGCCGGGCGCACGCGCGTTTCGATGAGGTCCTTGATCTGCTCCACGATCTCGGCATCAGCCGGATCATCGCCGTAATCGGTGTCGTCGTCCGCCTCGCCGGGAACCGCGAAGTCCGCAGCCGCCGAGGTGAACAGCGGCGCCTGCGCCACGAAATGATCGAGCAGCAAGGCGAGCACTTGCGGCTTGAGCGGCGCCCATTCGGAGCCCGGCGCAATCGTCACTGCAATGAAATCGCGTCCGTAAAGCACGCCCGTGACGTCGCCCAGCGCGAACAGCGCTTCGGCCAGCGGGGATGCCGCCGCCGCTTCGGGCGAGGTGAACTCGCGCGTGCCGGAGGCCATGACGATTTCGCCCGGCAGGAACTTGAGCGTGGCGGGGTTCGGGGTGGTTTCGGTTTCTATGAACATGTCCCAGCATGTAGGCCGCCTTGGATGGGGGTCAAGGGGCGAATGCGCCCGAAAATCAGGCATTCGGCTCGTTGATCGGCGCGCCGGGCGCTGAAGCGGTGTTCTGCGCTGGCAGGTGCCACAACGCTGGTTTAAGGCGCCGCAGATGAGCAACACGCACTACGGCCTTCGCCGAATCGCCCTTTCCCTGTCATTCGCGGCATCAGTCGCGCTCGGCGCTGCCATTCCGGCGCTGGCCGAAGCGCAGGCCGCCAAGCCCGCGCCGGCGCCCGCACCCTCTGCCGAGATCCTCCCCGTGCCGCTGAACCCTGTGGTTCCGGCCGCGCAGCGCACGTGCAGCGCCAAGACCGCCTCGGGCCTTGGCACCCGCCTGCTCAAGGATGCGACCGGTGCAAAGCCCGGCGCATCGGACTACGTGCTCGTCAACTACATCGGCTACCTCGCCGACAATGGCACCGTGTTCGATCAGAACGCATCGCAGGCCTTCCCGGCGGGCGGCGTGATCAAGGGCTTTTCCGAGGGCCTGCAACTGATGAGCAAGGGCAGCATCTGGCGCTTCTGTATCCCGGCTACGCTCGGCTATGGCGACAAGGCCACCGGGCCGATCCCGGCCAATGCGGACCTCGTGTTTCAGGTCGAACTGGTCGATTTCAAGACCGAAGCGGAAATCGCCGCGATGCGTGCGGAAGTGCAGAAGCAGGCGGCGCAGCAGCCTGGTGCGGACCCCGCTGCTCCGGCCGCGGACAAGCCGAAGAATTGATCTGCCGGCGGCAAGCGATGGGGGACCAATTCACTGGTCCTTCATTTCTTGCCGCCCTATACAGCGGGTATGGCTTTTCTGTCCCGTTTCGCCCTGCGTACGCCCCGCGCTCTCGCTCCCGTAATTTCTGCCGTTCTTGTCGGTCTGCTCGGTGTTTCGTCACCGGCTCTGGCAGAAGCGCCGGCCAAGGCCACGGCCAAGGTGGCGGCAGCCCGCGCGTCTGCGCCCAGGGCGCCGACCGCCGCGAGCCCGTGGCTCTATCGCGGCAGCGACGTGCCGCAGGACAAGGCGTGGATCTTCGGCGTTCTGCCCAATGGCCTGCGCTATGCCGTACGCCACAATGGCGTGCCGCCGGGCCAGATTTCGGTGCGCATGCTGATCGACGCGGGCTCGCTCTACGAAACCGATCCGCAGCGCGGCTACGCCCACCTGATCGAGCATCTTACCTTCCGCGATTCGAAGTACCTCAAATCGGGTGAGGCCATTCCCGCCTGGCAGCGGCTGGGCGCCACCTTCGGCAGCGATACCAATGCCGAGACGAGCCCGACGCAGACCGTCTACAAGCTCGATATTCCCGATATCTCGCCCGCCAAGCTCGATGAGACGTTCCGCCTGCTTTCGGGCATGATCACCGCGCCAATCTTCACCGATGTCGGCGTGAAGACTGAAGTGCCGATCGTGCTCGCGGAAATGCGCGAACGTTCCGGCCCGCAGGCGCGCATTCTCGATGGCACGCGCGCCGTGTTCTTTGCGGGGCAGCCGCTTGGCAGCCGTTCCCCCATCGGTACCGAAGAAACGCTGAATGCGGCAACCCCGGCCAAGGTCAAGGCGTTCCACGATGCGTGGTACCGGCCCGACAATGCCGTGATCGTGGTCGCCGGCGATGCCGATCCGCAGGCGCTGATCGCCCGCATCAAGCTGTGGTTCGGCACATGGAAGGGCACAAGTTTCCCTCGGGGCAAACGCCCGCCGCTTCCTGATTTCGGCGCACCCAAGCCGCCTGTCGGGGGCGATCCCGCCAATCCGGTGGGCGAAGCCAAGGTCATGGTCGAACCCGATCTGCCGCGCGTGTTCAATTACGCCGTGCTCCGCCCGTGGCATCAGGTGCACGATACGATCGTCTACAATCAGGGGCTGATGATCGATCGGCTCGGAATTGCGATCATCAATCGCCGCCTCGAAGGCCGCGCGCGCGCCGGGGGCAGCTTTCTTGCCGCTTCGGTCGAGCAGCAGCGCATCAGCCGCTCCGCCGACGCGACACTGGTGACGGTGACCCCGCTTACCGACGACTGGAAGGCGGCCGCCAAGGATGTCCGCGCGGTGATCGCCGATGCGCTCGCCACGCCCCCCACCGAGGAGGAAATCGCGCGCGAAGTGGCCGAGTTCGATGTGGCCTTCAAGGTGCCGGTCGAAACGCAGGAAACGCTCGCCGGCTCCAAGGTGGCCGACGATATCACCGATGCGGTCGACATCCGCGAGACGGTCGCCAATCCCGATACGGTCTACAGCATTTTCCGCTCGTCGATCCCGCTGTTCACGCCTGCCGCGGTGCTCCAACACACGCAGGCGCTGTTCAAGGGTACGGTTATCCGCTCGGTGCTGATCACCCCCAAAGCCTCCGACGGAACCGAAGCGGACTTGCGCGCTGTGCTGCTGGCGCCAGTTGCGCCGTCCTCGGGCAGCCGCCTCGCCGCGAGTTCGCTGAGCTTCAAGGACCTGCCCGCCATCGGCCAGCCCGGCACGCTCGCCAATGCCGAAGGCACGGGCCTGCTCGGTATCGAGCGGATCGAGCTTTCGAACGGGGTGAAGGCCCTGCTGTGGTCCAACGAAGCCGAACCGGGCCGCGTGATCGTGCGCGTCCACTTCGGCGGCGGCTATGCCGTGATCGATCCCAAGGATGCGGTCTATGCCTCGCTCGGCGAGACGGCCTTGATGGACAGCGGTTTCGGCAATGTCGGGCGCGAGGACCTTGACCGGCTGGCGACCGGCCGCAAGCTCAGCCTCGATTTCGATATCGACGATACCACCTTCAAGTTCTCGGCCGATACGCGGCCCGCGGACCTTGCCGATCAGCTCTACCTGTTTGCCGCCAAGCTCGCGATGCCGCGCTGGGATGCCAATCCGGTCGTGCGCGCACAGGCGGCGGCGCGGCTGGCGTACGAATCGACCAACGCCTCGGCCGCTTCGGTGCTCCAGCGCGATATCGGCTGGCTGCTCAAGGACGGCGACCCGCGCTATGCCGTTCCCAATCCGGCGGAAATCGCCAAGGCCAGCCCCGAAGGCTTCCGCCGTGTGTGGTCGGCGCTGCTCAAGCAAGGGCCGATCGAGGTAGACATCTTCGGCGATTTCAACCGCGACGAAACTATCGCTGCGCTTGAGCGCACGTTCGGTGCATTGCCTGCGCGGACCCCGCTGCCCAGCACCGGCTTCGCGCCCAAAGTACCCGAACCGGTCGGCGATCCACTGACGCTGACCCACCACGGCGATGCCAATACGGCGGCGGCGATGGTCGCATGGCCGACGGGCGGCGGCAACGCCGGCGTCCACGAATCGCGCCAGCTCGAACTGCTCGCGCAAGTGTTCAATAACCGCCTGTTCGATGCCATGCGCGAGAAGATCGGTGCGAGCTATGCGCCGCAGGTCTCGTCGAACTGGCCGCTCGATCTGCCCTCGGGCGGCTATCTCGCGGCGACCAGCCAGCTGCGCCCGGGCGATCTAACGGCCTTCTTCGCCGCGACCGACAAGATTGCCGCCGATCTTGCCGCCTCGCCCGCAACGCCGGACGAGCTCGCCCGCGTGACCGAGCCGATGAAGCAGCTGATCACCCGCGCCAGCACTGGCAACGGGTTCTACATGTACCAGCTTGAAGGCGGCGCGCTCGATCCGGACAAGTTCACCCAGATCCGCTCGATCCTGTCCGATTACAGCCAGATCACGCCGGAGCGCCTGCAGGCGCTGGCGCGGCGCTATCTGGTGCCGGACAAGGCATGGCGGCTGCGGATCGTGCCGGGCAAGTGACCCTTCGCATCGCCACGTGCCGGTGCGGCGCCCTGACCGCGACCTGCACGGGCGAGCCGGTGCGCATCTCGGTCTGCCACTGCCTCGAATGCCAGAAGCGCAGCGGCAGCGCGTTTGCAGTGCAGGCGCGTTGGCCGCTGGATCAGGTGGAGCTGAGCGGCGCGTTCCACGAATGGGTGCGTACCGGGACCAGCGGCAAGCCCGCAACCTTCCGCTTCTGCCCTACCTGCGGGGCGACCGTGACCTTCGTTTCGGCCTCCATGCCCGATCTCACCGCGGTGCCCGTCGGCGCCTTTGCCGACCCGACCTTTCCGCCGCCGCGTTTCTCGGTGTTCGAGACGCGCATGCATCCGTGGACGGGCGTGACCGGCGAAGATGTGGAGCACTGGAACTAGCGAAGCGCGGGCAGCTTTCAGCCTGACGTTGACGGCGGCTTTGGCGGTTGGGAGATTGAAGCCTGGATCTGGACGCGACCAGAGCCGGACGTTCGTACCACTTCCGCTAGATGGCAGCTCGCAGCAGAAGCTGCCGTTCGACCCGCGATAGCTGCTGGGCAGATGTGTGTGCCGCATCTGACGTTTGAAGCTCTTCGGCCAGCATTTTGCTGTGCCTGGTTCCAAGGCCTTCGACGCCCGAAAGGGTGTTTCGGGTTAGCCTGCACTGTCTACCGGATACCCTGCGTCCTTCCATGCCTTCATACCACCATCCAGCGCCGTTACCCGGTTAAACCCGAGCTCCCGCAAGGTCGCGGCCGCCAGAGTCGAGATTTTGCCAAATTCGCAGCAAGTCACGATTCGCACAGTCGGATCTGGCAGCTCAGCATTGATCTTGAGTTCAAGCTGGCCCCGAGGCAAATTGTGCGCGCCTGGAATATGCGCGTTCATGAACGCGTCCCGCTCGCGAACGTCAAGAATGACCAGGTCACGGCTATTGCCGCCGATCCTTTCGCAGAGTTCGGCGAGCGACATGAAGGGAACCTTACCCCCGGCTTCCGAAAGCAGTTGCGCAACCGACTTGCCACCGGTCATGTTCGTGCGCAGCGCCTCTGTAAGGTGGGTCGGAGCGGCGAGGTTGAGGTGCTGCATCATGTCCACGAATGCATGACGGTCGGTTTTCTGCAACCTCGGGTTTTCAGCGATTTCGGTGCCGATCGTGGAATGGGTCCGGCCCTTGTAGTCGTGCGCTGGGTAGACCAGAGTTTCGGCGGGCAGCTTGAGCAGCTTCTGGAACAGGCTGTCGAACAGGGCGTGTGGGTCCCCTGTGGGCAGGTCGGTTCGCCCGGTGCCGCCGATCAGGAGCGTGTCTCCGGTGAACACGCGGTCGTCCATGACAAGACACATGGAGTCCTGGGTGTGACCCGGCGTATGCAAGGCCTTAAGGCGAAGATTGCCAACCATCAGCATGTCGCCGTCATCCAAACGCAGTTCGGCGTGGGGTGCGGGGCTGGTCCGGTACATCACAATCGGTGCGGATAACGCCTTCCCCAGGTCCCGGCTGGCGGAAAAGTGATCTGCGTGGGTGTGGGTGTCGATGATATAACGAACATGCACACCCTTCTGATGAGCAAGGCCGACGTAGCGGTCGATCTGATGTTGCTCCGGATCGATCAGAACAGCGGCGCCTGTCGTTTCGCATCCGACCAAATAGGATTGACATCCGCCGGTTGCAATCTGCTCAAAGATCATACTTTTCCTTCCGTCCAAATCGTAGTTCGACCTCGAGTCATGGTTATTGGCTGGGCAATACTGCGGTTTTATTCCAGAACACGCGGAGATACTATTCCCTGTGCCACGGAAAGCTTTTAACTGTCGCAATATGCTATGATTATCAATCATAACGGCCCGCCGCGAACGTAATATCAAACCTGCGGATTATGCCCAAAACTCATAGACCGCGCCATCGAAGTTGGATGCAAAACGGCTCAATGCGAGGGTGGAAGGCGCGGCGATATGTCGATATCTCAAGCCTCTCCGACGCAGCGATGGGCCGTTTTGGCCCAATCCCTGCGGGACGCCCAAATGGCGCGGCTTATGAGTTTACGGCCTGGTCGAAGTAGTCCGACCTTGCCCCTTTGTCGGGGTCACGAATGGCAAATATCCAGAGGTTCATGCATGTGATCACGTCCTCGCCTCAAAGCAGCTGCCAAAACCATCCTGCATCTCGTCGCTGATTAGCGATGCCCACTGAGCGGATCGATCGTCCAAGCCTCCGTCATTAAGCGAATTTCCGCTTTTGGCGGAACCCGGGCCGAAGCTGACTGCCAAGTGCATTCAACATGTCGCTTCGAAGCGCCCGCTAAGGCCCTTTCCTGACGTTCGGCGCCCACATAAGACCTAACCAGATCCTGTCACCCCGCTCGCGCCGCCCATTGCGCCAACTCTGGCTTGACCTCGTGCTGCGCGCAGCGTTCAATCCGGCCCATGAGCACGCCCCCCAAGCCCGCTGAGCCTGTCAAAGGTCCCGCCTCCTACTTCCCCTCGATCGAGAAGACGTACGGGCGCCCGATCGCAGAATGGAAAGCGATTGTCCGCGCTCAATATCCCGCGCGGCATATGGAGCTTGTCGCCATGCTGAAGACGCAGCACGCCATGGGCCATGGCCATGCCAACGCGCTGGTAGCGCATACCTTGGCGGAGGATGCGGAGTAAGCATCGGACCCGCTTGACCCGGACTGTCAGACCGATAGGCTCACCCGGATGACACGTCAGGAGTATCAGAATGCGCCGTCTTTCCCACTTGGCTGCGGCATGCCTTGCCGGCCTTGCGACCACGGCATCGGCGCAGCCCTTGGTTGAGCCGAGCGATCCCTATATCTGGCTGGAGGATGTCAATTCCCCCCGCGCCATGGCCTGGGTCGAGGCGGAGAATGCCCGCTCGCTGGCCGTGCTCAAGGCCGATCCGCACTTTGCCGGGTTCTATGCCGATGCGCTCAAGATCGCCGAGGCGACCGATCGCATCGCGATGCCGCGCCTGATCGGCGGGCAGATCACCAATCTCTGGCAGGATGCTGCGCACGTCCACGGCGTGTGGCGGATGACCACACCGGCGGACTACGAAAAGCCCGAACCCGCGTGGCAGACGCTGCTCGATCTCGATGCGCTTTCGGCGGCGGAGAAGGCCAACTGGGTGTGGGCCGGTGCGGATTGCGAGCCCCTTGCCGAGAAGCGCTGCCTCGTCGCGCTGTCCGATGGCGGTGAGGACGCGAACACCTTGCGCGAGTTCGATCTCGCGAGCCGCAGCTTCGTGCCCGGCGGCTTTGCCCTGCCCAAGTCGAAGCAGGGCGTTTCATGGGAAACGCCAGACAGCCTCATCGCCGCGCGCGACTGGGGTGCGGGCACGATGACCGCGAGCGGCTATCCCTTCGTGGTCAAGCGCGTGCGTCGCGGTGAGCCGCTGACAGCGGCGACCGAGGTGTTTCGCGGCAAGCCGGACGATGTCTTCGTCATCCCCCGCACGTTCACCGATGGCGCGGGCCACAGCGAAGTCGTCATTATGCGCGGTGTTACTTTCTTCGAAGCGGAGTTTTTCCGCGTCACGCCGCAAGGCACCACGCCCATCGCGGTGCCGCGCAAGAGCACGGTGACCGGCTTCACGCAGGGGCGCCTGATCTTTCAGGTCAACGAGGACTGGGCTCCCGCAGGCAGCCCGCCAATCCCCGCCGGCTCGCTCGTCGCGGTCGATCCCGCAGGCAAGGCTCTGCCGGAACTGATCTTCGCGCCCGGCCCGCGCCAGTCGGTCGATGCCGATGAAGTGACGGTCACCCGCGATCATGTGCTGGCGGCGGTTTATGACAACGTGCGCGGCCGGGCGATGCGCTTCACCCGCAGCGCGGGCGGCTGGCAGCAGAGCGTGCTGCCTTTGCCCGACAACGCCGCGGTCAGCATGGTATCGAGCGACCGCGCTTCCAACACCGCCTATGTCTCGGTGCAGAGCTACCTTATGCCCACCGCGCTCTGGAAGGTCGACGTCGCCAGCGGCACCGCCGTGCAGATCAAGCAGACCCCGGCGCGTTTCGCGGCAGACGGGCTGGTGACCGAGCAGTTCGAGGCGACTTCCAGGGACGGGACGAAGATCCCCTACTTCATCACCCACCGCGCCGATATGCCGCTCACCGGCACGACACCCACGCTGATGACGGCCTATGGCGGGTTTCAGGTCGCCTATACGCCCCACTATAGCGGCGTGACCGGCAAGCTCTGGCTGGAGCGCGGCGGCGCTTATGTCGTTGCCAATATCCGCGGCGGCGGCGAGTTTGGCCCGGCGTGGCACGAGGCGGGGCTCAAGACGAAGCGCCAGGTGATCTATGATGATTTCGCCGCGGTTGCCGAAAATCTCATCGCGCGCAAGATCACCAGCCCCCGCGAGCTCGGGATTTATGGCGGCTCTAACGGCGGGCTGCTTATGGGGGTCGAGCTGACCCAGCGGCCCGAGCTGTTCGGCGCGGTCAGCATACAGATCCCGCTGCTCGATATGCTGCGCTACGAAAAGCTTTCCGCTGGCGCTTCATGGGTCGGTGAATATGGCACGATGGCAAACCCGGACGAGAAGGCTTTCTGGCTCAAGACCTCGCCTTACTCGAACCTCAAGCGCGGCGCCCCTTACCCTGAAACGCTGATCTGGACGACGACCAAGGACGACCGCGTGGGCCCGGTGCAGGCGCGCAAGTTT
Source organism: Novosphingobium sp. (assembly GCF_965228995.1). GTDB lineage: Bacteria > Pseudomonadota > Alphaproteobacteria > Sphingomonadales > Sphingomonadaceae > Novosphingobium. The sequence goes on from NZ_OZ245852.1 coordinate 1,495,517, forward strand.
GCCGCGCGGATGAAGGAATATGGCCTGCCCTACCTCTACTACGAGACCACCGCCGGAGGGCACGGTGCAGGGGCCAATCTCAAGGAAAGCGCGATGACCACCGCGCTCGAGATGGTCTACTTCCAGCGCCGCCTGATGGACCGGAAGTAGGGCGCCGCCGCCAAACCTTTGCATTTCCGGCCCGGTACCGCTAAACGCGCGCGTTCCTGAGGAAAGCGAGTACCGTGGCAAGCAATTGGAATGCGAACAGTTGGCGCGCGGCAGAGGCCAAGCACCTGCCCACTTATCCCGATGCGGCGAAGCTCGCCGCGGTCGAGGAAACGCTGACCCGTTTTCCCCCGCTGGTCTTCGCGGGCGAGGCGCGCGCGCTCAAGGCTGATCTCGCCGAAGTCGCTGCCGGCAAGGGTTTTCTGCTCCAGGGCGGCGATTGCGCCGAAAGCTTTGCCGAATTCCACCCGAACAACATCCGCGATACGTTCCGCGTGTTGCTGCAGATGGCGGTCGTGCTGACCTTCGCGGGCAAGCAGCCGGTGGTGAAGGTGGGCCGCATGGCCGGCCAGTTCGCCAAGCCGCGCTCCTCGCCGGTCGAGAGCATCGGCGGGGTCGAGCTGCCGAGCTATCTGGGCGACAACATCAACGGCATCGAATTCACGCCCGAAAGCCGCATCCCCGATCCGGAGCGGATGCTGCGCGCCTATTCGCAGGCTGCCGCCACGCTCAATCTGCTGCGCGCGTTCTCGACCGGTGGCTATGCCAACCTGCGGCAAGTCCACCAGTGGACGCTGGATCATATCGGCAAGAGCCCGTGGGCGTCCAAGTTCAGCGAAATGGCGGACAAGATCGGCGAAGCGCTCGACTTCATGGAGGCCTGCGGGGTCAACCCGAGCACCGTGCCGCAGCTGCAGGGCACCACGTTCTACACCAGCCACGAAGCGCTGCTGCTCCAGTACGAGCAGGCGATGACGCGGCAGGATTCGCTCACCGGCCAGTGGTACGATACCAGCGCACACATGCTGTGGATCGGTGATCGCACGCGTTTCGAAGGCTCGGCGCATGTCGAGTTCCTGCGCGGCGTGGGCAATCCCATCGGCATGAAGTGCGGGCCGAGCCTGACGCCGGACGCACTGCTGCGCATGCTCGATACCCTGAACCCCGGCCGCGAGCCGGGCCGGATGACGCTGATCAGCCGCTTCGGGCACGACAAGGTCGAGGCGGGGCTTCCCGCGCTTGTCCGCGCCGTTGCGCGCGAAGGGCACCCGGTGGTTTGGAGCTGCGATCCGATGCACGGCAACGTGATCAAGGCGGACAACGGCTACAAGACGCGTCCGTTCGACCGCATCCTCAGCGAAGTGAAGGGCTTCTTCGCCGTCCACCGCGCGGAAGGCACCCACGCCGGCGGCATCCACATCGAGATGACCGGGCAGGACGTGACCGAATGCACCGGCGGCGCCATCGCGATCACGCAGGACAGCCTTGCGGACCGCTATCACACCCACTGCGACCCGCGCCTCAATGCCGCGCAGTCGATCGAGCTCGCGTTCCTGCTGGCCGATGCACTCAACGCGGAGCGTGCGGAGCGCAAGGCCGAAGCGGCCTGATTTCCAAATCATCCCCATTTTCCCCTGAGCTTGTCGAAGGGGCAAATGGGGAGGTGGCAGCCCGTGAGGGCTGACGGAGGGGTTTTCTAGACCGGCGGCAGCGGGGGCCTGAAATCCCCCTGCCGCCAGGGCGCATCCGGCATTTCCTCCGTATCGGGCACTGCAAAGCGCAAATACCCGAAGAAAGTCGCGATGGTCCGCTCGGCCGCGTCCGTGATCGCGCGGCGGCCGTGGAGGAAGCGCGTGTTGTCCAGCACAAGCACATCGCCCGCCTGCCAGCGTACTTCGGCAGTCAGTGCCTCGCCGGTGGCGTGAATGGCCTGCAGCCAGTCTTCCGGCACGGGGGTCAGATCGTCGAGCAGCGGAAAGGTGCCGCGCCCGTTGTTGAAACGCGCGAAGAGGAGGAAGCTGCCGAAAGCGGTGCCGGGGGCGAACATCGGCTGGTGCAGCGCAGGCCTCGAAAACTCGCGCGCGATCCGGCCATCGGGAAACCGGAAGAAGCGATAGGGCACCGGGCGCGGCGGGTTCGCCAGCAGCGCATCGCTCGGCGTTTCGGTGCCGAACCAGAAGCGCAGCAATTCGGGCCAGACGCCCATCACGTGGACCAGTCGCCGCCCCATGAGCCCGGCGCGCACATGCTTCGGGAGCGCAGCGGCCAGCGCGATCCCGTCGCACAGCGTGGTCTCACCGCCGGTTCCGGGCGGGCTGAGGCAGCCGAACAGCGCGGCATCGGGCTTCCACGGCTCCCGCGCAAGTTCGGGGTGAAGCGCAAAGGCGTTGGTTCCGCCATCGACGCCCTGGATGGCCTGCGCCGCATCGAGCACGGCGCGGCCCGGCGTTTCGTTGATCACGGCGGTGGCGCAAAGGCTGCGGGCAAAGCGGCGGAAGGCTTCGAGGCCTACGCCGAAGCCGCGCAGCAGCAGCGCACCGTGCTCCTTGTAGGCCGCCTCAACCAGCGCCGGATCGAGGGTATCCAGCGCTTCATTGCCGGACGGCGCGATCACCGCATAAGGGCGACCGGGCATAGGAGGGTCGATCAAGGCCATTGTTTGCGGCCTAACCCACCCCCGACCCCTCCCGCAAGCGGAAGGGGCGCAGTGTGTGCTCGCCTTTCCTTGCCGGGCCAAACCCCGCTATGCTGCCCCCATGTCGCTGACGCCCGCCGAAATCACCGCTTCGCCCGATCACTATCTCCATTCCTTCGAGGGGACGGACGCGGTGATCGTGCCGATGGACCGGGAGGCCTATGCGCGCTCGATCTTTCTCGATGCGCGGATCTCGCCGGCGAGCGAGGGCGCCATGCTGATCCCGGTGGCAAGGCTGGCGGAGGCCGCTCCGCCGCCACGCACCGCTGCGTGGATCTTTCATGTCGCTCATTGCGGTTCCACCCTCCTTGCCCGCGCGGTGGAGGCGATGTCCTCCGGCCTCGTGCTGCGTGAACCGATGGCGCTGCGCCAACTCGCGCTCGCCCCGGATCCCGCGCGGTTGCAGCTGGTGCTCGCCATGCTCGGGCGGCGGTACGGCGGGGAGGAGCCGACGCTCATCAAGGCCAATGTGCCGGTCAACGCGCTGCTGCCTGCGATTGTCGCGGCTGATCCGTCGGCGCCAGCGGTCTTTCTCTATCTGGGCCTCGAGGACTACGCGCTCGCCGTCCTGCGCAGCCCGCAGCATCGCGGGTGGGTGCGCGATATTGCGGGGCGCTTTGCGGGTGCATCCCCCGATGCCAGCGACGCGGCCTGCCTTGCTGCGCTGTGGCTGTGGCAGATGCGCGCCTTTGCCGCCGCGCTCGCCATGATGCCCAATGCCCGCACGCTCGATGCCGAGCGGTTCTATGCAGAGCCGGGTGCGACGCTGGCTGCGCTGGCGCCGCAGCTGGGCCGAGAAGCGAACCCGTTACGCATCGCCGAGGTGACGGCAGGGCCCTTGTTCAGCACCTATTCCAAGCGCCCTGGTCAGGCCTTCGACAATGCCGCCCGGCTGGAGCGGCGCGCCGCCCTGCTGAGGGAGCTGGGCGCCGAGCTTGCCGAAGTGCGGCTGCAGGCGCAGCGGCGCGTGCCCGATCTCGCCGCACTGGAAGCGCAGATCGCAGCTGCCACGCTGTAAGAAACCAATCATTATGGTCGATTTCGATGAAGTCCGGGCTTGAGCCGTCCAAGGGCAAGCCCTAGCCTTGCGTATCGATACTGGAAGGCGGGGGCGTCATGAAGGCGGAGTTGGTTCACGCAAGCTGGGGGCATTGCGCGTTGCGCCGGCTGGTGGCGGGTCTGATGGCGCTGGCACCCCTGTCCGCGATGGCCGCCGATGTGCCTCCCGCTGCACCAGCTGCCATGGCCACGCCCCAGGCTGGTCCGCCGGACAAGATCCCGACTGCGATCCTGTCCCGGTTGCCCTTTCTTTCCTCACCGCGGCTTTCGCCCGATGGCAAGCGGATTGCGGCCTACGTGACCATGAAGGGGAAGAAGCTGCTGAGCATCTTCACGCCGGATACCGGCGCATCCAAGCTGCTCAATCCCGGCGATTCGCTCGATTTCAACTGGTTTCGCTGGACCGGCAACGATCGGGTGCTGTTCAGCGTGGGCAAAACGGTGAACTGGGATGGCGACGATGCCTGGCAGACGCGGCTGCTCGTCTACGACCTCGCCACCGGTGAACAGCGCTTTATCGGCGGCAAGACCGAGGGGCTTACCGGCGACGACGTGCTGTGGGTCGATCCCGAGGGCAAGTCGATCCTCCTCGCCTTCCAGCAAACGATCTTCGACTACCCTAGCGTTTCCACGATCGATCTTGCCAACAACAAGGCGAAGCAGGTCGTCGCGCCGCGCCCCGGAGTTTGGGACTGGTATTCCGACGACAAGGGCGTGGTGCGCGCTGGCTTCCTGTTCGGCGACAGCAGCTGGAAAATGATCTACCGCGCCAAGGATGGCGAGGGTTTCCGCACTGTCGTGCGGGCCGACAACAACGACGACGAGGCCGGGTTCGATGCGTTCCGCATCTATCAGGGTAGCGACGAGGGCTACCGGATGATGATCAACGAGAAGACCGGGCGCTACGCGCTGTGGCGCTTCAACTTCGCCACGCGCAAGCGCGGCGAGATGGTGTTCGAGGCGCCGGGTGTCGATATCGACGATTTCGACACGCAGCTTGATGGCGCCAATCTCTATGCTGCCTGGTACACCGACGACCGCCCGCGCGCGCACTGGTTCGATGCAGATCTCGGCAAGGTGCAGGAAGCCATCGACAATGCGGTGAAGGGGGCGGTCGGCGACCGGATGGCGACCATAGTCAGCTACACGCGCGACCGCGGGCGCATGCTCGTCCATATCGGTGGGTCCAACGATCCAGGGCGCTATTACGTCTTCGACCGGGACGCGGGGATCATGCAGCTCTTCGCGGAGGCCAACGACAAGTTGAAGCCCGCCCAGCTGACCATGACGCGCTATACCACCTACAAGACGCGCGACGGCCTTGATATTCCGGCCTACCTGACGCTGCCGAGGGGCCGCGAGGCGAAGGGCCTGCCGCTGGTGATCTTGCCTCATGGCGGCCCCTATGATGTGCGCGACGACGGCACCTACGATGTCGAGGTGCAGTTCCTCGCCAACCGCGGCTATGCGGTGCTTCAGCCAGAGTTTCGCGGCTCGGGCGGTTATGGCAAGGCGTTCTACGAAAAGGGCGAGGGCCAGTGGGGCCGGGCCATGCAGGACGATCTCGATGACGGGATGGACTGGCTGGCGAAGCAGGGCACCATCGATCCGAAGCGGGTGTGCATCGTCGGCAGTTCCTATGGCGGCTATGCGGCGCTGTGGGGGGCGGTGCGCAATCCTGAGCGCTATCGCTGCGCGGCCAGCTTTGCCGGAATTTCGGACCTGAAGCGCCAGCTCAAGTACCAGATCGCGTTCAAGATCTCGAAGCGCTACCGCAAGGACTGGCGCCGGACGGTGCAGGGTGAAGAGACCTTCGATCTCACCACCGTCTCGCCGCTTTTTGCGATCGACAAGCTGAAGGTGCCGCTGCTGATCGTGCACGGCGATGCCGACCAGCGCGTGCCCTACAAGCAGTCCAAGCTCTATGCTGATGCGCTGGCTAAGGCGGGAAAGCCTTTTGAATTCATCACGTTGAAGGGCGAAGGGCACGGCTTTTCGAGCGATGCCAATCAGCAGCTCTGGCTCGACAAGCTGGAAGCCTTCCTGACCATGTACAACCCCGCGCCCTGAGCACTCGCCATCTCCGCGCGGATGGGGCAGGATGCTATCCATGATCCGTGCTCTTATCGCCGCTGCGCTTGGCCTTGCCGCCATGCCCGCCCATGCCGAAACGCTTTATGTTCGCGCCGGGCACCTCGTCGATCCGGAAGCGGGTGCGGTGCTGGGTGCGCGGTTGTTGCGGGTGGAGGATGGCCGGGTCGCGGCAGTTCTGCCTGATGGCCCGGTACCTGATGGGTCGAAGCTGGTCGATTGGTCCGCCTTCACCGTCCTGCCCGGCCTGATCGATTGCCACGTCCACCTTGCCGATACCGGGCAGACTTCCAACGTGGCAGAGCCGCTGCTCCATTCGCCGATGGAGATCGCCTATATCGGCGCACGCAATGCCCGCACCACGCTGATGGCGGGGTTCACCACGGTGCACGATGTCGGTTCGTTCCGCGCCTTTGCCGATGTCGAACTGCGCGATGCGATCAATCGCGGCGATGTGATCGGCCCGCGCATGCAGGCGGTGGGCGCGTATATCACCGTGCCGGGCGGCGGCGGGGAAGTGACCGGCTTTTCGCCGGAGGTGCGCGTTCCCGATGATATGCGCGCGGGCGTGGTGACCGATGCCGCCGATACGCGCGCCAAGGTCAACTACCTGTTCCAGCACGGCGCGGATTCGATCAAGCTGATCGCGACCGGCGCGGTGCTGGCAAGCGGCACCGAGGCGGGCCAGCAGGAACTCACCGAGGACGAGATGCGCGCGGCGGTCGAAGTCGCGGCGGCGCGGCATTCGTGGGTGACGGCCCATGCCCACGGCGCGGGCGGGATCAAGGCCGCGATCCGCGCCGGGGTCCGCGCGATCGAGCATGCCAGCCTGATCGACGACGAAGGCATCGCGCTCGCCAAGGCCAGAGGCGTCTGGCTCGACATGGACGTCTACAACGGCGACTACATCGCCGATGTCGGCCGCCGCGAGCACTGGCCCGAGAACTACCTGCGCAAGAATGACGAGACGACCGAGGCGCAGCGCGAGGCCTTCCGCAAGGCGGTCAAGGCGGGCGTTCGGCTCTCGTTCGGGACTGACGCAGGGGTCTATCCGCACGGCGAAAACGCGCGGCAGTTCGCCTACATGGTGCGCTTCGGGATGACGCCGATGCAGGCGATCCAGGCCGCCACCACCAGCGCGGCGGACCTGATGGGCTGGAGCAAGGACGTCGGCGCGCTTTCGCCCGGCCACTTTGCCGACATGATCGCGGTGCCGGGCGATCCCACCGCCGATATCGCGGTGCTGACGCGGGTCGCCCATGTGATGAAGGGCGGCGAAGTGGTGCGCTGAGCACTTTTGCTGGGCGCGCCGCGCGCCGCTTTGCCCTATCCTCGCTGGAAACACGCTGGAGGGAAAAGCCTGATGCATGACGTGATCATCCGCGGCGGCAAGATCGTCGATGGTTCGGGCGCCGCGCCGTTTATCGGCGACATCGCGTTCAAGGACGGGGTGATCACTGAAGTCGGCGCGAAAGTCTCGGGCACTGCACTGCGCGAGATCGATGCCGAGGGGCATATCATCACGCCCGGCTGGGTCGACATTCACACGCATTACGATGGCCAGGTCAGCTGGGACGACGAGCTCGCGCCTTCTTCGCACAACGGCGTGACCACTGTGGTCATGGGCAATTGCGGCGTCGGTTTCGCGCCGGTGCGGCCGGGGCAGGAGAAGGAACTGATTGAGCTGATGGAGGGGGTGGAGGATATCCCCGGCACCGCGCTCTACGAAGGGATCGAGTGGGGGCGCTGGGAGAGCTTCCCCGAATACATGGATTATATCGCCTCCCGTTCGTACGCGATCGATGTGGGCGCACAGATCGCCCACGGCGCGGTGCGCTACTACGCGATGGGTGAGCGCGGGCGGACCAACGAGGACGCGACGCCGGAAGAAATCGAGCGGATGGCCGATCTGGTCGAAGAAGCCGTCGCGGCGGGCGCGGTCGGCTTTTCCACCTCGCGCACTATCGGCCACCGCGCGCTGTGGGGCGAGCCGGTGCCGGGCACGTTCGCGCCGGAGGAAGAATTGCTCGCCATTGCCCGCCGGTTCAGGAAGCTCGGCAAGGGAGTGATCGAGGCGATCCCGGCGGGCACTGTCGGCAAGCTCGAGGCGCTGGGCGGCGAACGCAGCGAACCGCTGGCGGAACTGGAACTGTTCCGCCGCATCTCGGAGGAAAGCGGGCGCCCGCTGACGTTCACGCTGGTCGAGATCCGCGAATATGCGCCCGATCTGTGGCGGCAGATGCTGGACCGCTGCCGGGAGGCCAACGAAGGCGGGGCGCACCTTTTCCCGCAAGTGCCCTCGCGGATCATCGGGTTCATCCACGGGCTCAGCAGCTATCACGCCTTCATGCGCCGGCCGACTTACCTCGAACGCCTCGCGCACCTGCCGCTGGCCGAGCGGGTGAAAGCGATGCGCGATCCCGAGATCAAGCGGCAGATTCTCTCGGAACGCGATGTTCCGCATGAAGCGCCGGGTTCGATGCAGAACGTCTACGGCCTGTTCCGCCGGGGCGCGGCGAGCCTTTATCCGTTGACCGAGCCGATCAATCTCGAGGCCGAAAAGTCCGCCTCGATCGGTGCGAAGGCCAAGGCGGAAGGGCGCGATGCGCTGGAATATCTCTATGACGCGATGCTGGAAGACGAGGGCCGTAGCTTTCAGGCGCTGACGCGCGACAACCAGCCCAAGAGCCTTGCCGTGCTGGAAGAAATGCTGCGCCATCCAGATACCGTGACCGGCCTCAGCGATGCGGGCGCGCATGTCACGCTCATCTGCGATGCGACGATGCCGACGACGCAGCTGAGCTATTGGACCCGCGACCGCAGGAGCGGGCCTGTGCTGCCGCTCGAATTCCTCGTCCACAAGCAGACCGCCCGCAATGCTGCGCTCTATGGCTTTGGTGATCGCGGTTTGCTGCAAGTGGGCAAGCGGGCGGACATCAATGTGATCGACTACGATGCCCTCACCGTCTCGCCCCATGTTGCGCATCATGATCTGCCGGCGGGCGGGACGCGGCTGATGCAGCCGGTGAAGGGCTATGCCGCGACCTTCTGCAACGGGGTGATGATCCGCGAAAACGATGCCGACACCGGCGCGCGGCCGGGTCGGCTGGTGCGGAGCTGACGGGGCGGCAAGTTGACACAGTTGACACAGTCCATGGCGGAAAGTGTCACGCCCCTTGCGGCTCCTCCCGTCTTGCCTTTGGAGGGCCGGAAATGACGGAATTGCGTGGGATTCGCGGGGCATTCGGGGATCATGCCGCAGCTGGCTTGCTGTAGGACAGCGCTTTTTAAATAACAGACGCGTCTGTTATTTATGGGGTGGACCGCGGATGACGTCCTGCCCCTGGATTGCTGAAGGAAGAGGGCTTGCGTGGGGCGCTTTAAGTGTCAGGATACCCGGACATTTGCTGGCGGCTGTGTTCGGTTGCGAATGCGCGAGGGTCTGTCAGCTTGGGAGCATGCAATGGAACTGCTCGTTCTGGCGGAGGCCCTGCCATCGCTTGCGTCAAACCTGCCGGCGAAGATTGATCTGGGCATTTCCCGCCGATGCAATCCGCAGCCGGTGGACGGCGAGATTGTCGTCTGTGCGCGGCCCGATGCAAATGTACGCTATCGCTACCGGGACTTGTCGGTGGAGCAAGCGACGATCCTGCCGCGCGCCGAAGTCAGGCTTAACGACAGGATGAGCATCGCCGTCACGGCTGACAACGCGAATGTCGGCGGATTTTCGTCACAGCGGGCGATGGTGCATTTCAAGTTGAGATTCTGAGGCGCGGTGCGGGTTGCAGCGTCCTCACCCCTCCGACCCGCCTTCGGCGGGCCACCTCCCCATTTGCACTTCGTGAAAATGGGGAGGGCTGGTGCCTGTCGGAGGCAAACTGCTTCCGCGCGCGGTTAGGCTTTTGTTTTCTGTCGCTTCGCCGGAAGAAAAGCCCAACCCCGTGTCGAGCACGGGGTGACGGAATAAAGTTATCAGGGGCTAGTCGGCCTTCAGAAACGCCACGACCCGGTCGCGCCACACGCGGTAGCCAGTCTGACTGGGGTGCAGGCTGTCGTTGAACAGTTCGCGGCGCTGGGTGCCTGCGGCGTCCACAAAGCCGGAATAGAGATCGAGGTAGCGCATGTTGGCGCCGTTTGCGGCGATTGCAACCAGCGCCGCATTGACGGGCTGGACCAGATCGCGGTTCTTTGCCGGATCGTCGGTGGGCAGCAGTGACTGGACGACGATCTGGGCATTCGGTTTGCGCTCGCGGATGCGGGCGAGCGTGGCCGAAACGCCGCGCACAATGCTTTCGACCGCGGGCTTTTCCGCATCGAACGAGTTGTTGATGCCGAGCAGCACGAAGACGCGATCTGGCTGCAAGTCCGCGCGGTCCAGCCAGCCTTCGCCGCCCTGCTCTGCGGGCTGGAGGCGGTGCAGCACATGCTCGATCCGATCGCCCGAAACACCGAGGTTGAGCGCGGCCCATGCCGGGTTCGTGCCGCCGAATGTCTCGTCCCACACGGCGCGGCCGCAGAACTTGCCGGGGAACCAGGGGTTGGCATCGAGGTGCCAGAAGTCCGTGATCGAATCCCCCACGAATACGAGGCGGATGGGCTTCAGGCTCTCCGGCGTCGCCAATTGCCGCGCGATATCGGCTGCGCGCACCTGCCAGTAATCGACCCGCGCTGTGGGCGTTTCGGCGACAAAGTGCTGCGGTGCCTGCGCCAGCGCGGCAGAGGCGGGGCAGAGCGCGAGACCAAGCGCCAGCGCCGAGGTCAGAAGCGAACGGGTCTTCATCCCGCAGGTCCTCCCGCCACTTCTGCGCTCAGCTCCGCTACTCGCAGTTCCGCCTCCCGCGTCTGTCCGCCGAGTTCGAGGAAGCGGCGCATCTGTTTTCGCGCGGTGTCGCTGAACAGGAGGGTCTGGAACAGGCCGGATTCGTTGCGGCAGCCTTCGTCGAGCGGAAGGGCAGAGGCCTCGATCGATTGCTTGGCGAGGCGCACGGCTTCGGGCGGGAAGCTGGCGATACGGCGCGCGAGCGTGCTGACGTGCGCGTCGATCTGGTCTGCGGGGAGCGCACGGTTGAGCCAGCCCCACTTTTCGGCGGTTTCGGCATCGAGATCCATGGCGCCGAGGATCACTTCCACCGCGCGGGCGCGGCCGATCAGGCGGGGGAGGCGCTGGGTGCCGGTGCCGCCGGGGAGGATGCCGATGGGCACTTCCATCTGGTTGATCACCGTCTTGCCGAGCACGCCGAAGCGCATGTCGAAGCTCATCGAGAGCTCGGCCCCGCCGCCGCCGACGCGGCCCTCGATCTGGGCGATGGTGACTTTGTCCATGCGCTGAAAGCGGCCACACATGTCGTGGTAGGTGTTGAGATCGCCGGTGGGGGGCGTGGGCGCATCGGCCATGGCGACGAGCAGTGCGACATCGAAATGAGCGAGGAAGAAATCGGGATCGGCGCTCTTGAGGACGAAGACGAGTGCGGTGGGATCGGCTTCGAGTTCGATGGCGAGCGCGGCGAGTTCGCCGAACAGGTCTGCGGTGATGACATTGATCGGCGGCGCATCGACCACGGCGGTGACGAGCGCGCCCTCCTGCTGGATGCGGAGCAGCTTGTAGGTGTCGTAGGCCATGATTTGGCTCCTCTCGAGCGGGGAGCATAGTGGGGATCGGGGGGTGTGCAATGGGCGGCCTTGGGGGGCTGGTTGCAGCGTCTTTGCCCCTCCGACCCGCTACGCGGGCCACCTCCCCGTTTGCCCCTTCGATAAACTCAGGGAAAAATGGGGAGGAGCTTTGCTGTCAGCTCGCCTTTGCGGGCTTTGCCAGATGCAGCGCGCCGGCGATGACCGAGCCGAGAGCAAGGCCGATCAGGCCGCAGATGGCGACATCGGCGAGCCATGCGATGAAGCCGTGGTCAAGGCCGAGCCATTCGGCGGGGTGCACGCCGGCGCTGTGCACGATGATCTGGCCGCCAACCCACAGCATCGCCGCGGTGCCGATCATGGCCAGGGCGGAGAGCACTTTGGGCATGGCGCGGACGAGGCCGCGGCCCAGCGCGCGGGTGGCGCCGTTTCTGCGCTGCGCGAGGTTGAGGCCGATATCGTCCATCTTCACGATCAGGCCGACAACGCCGTAGACTGCGGCGGTGATCGCGATGGCGACCACCACCAGCGCGGCTGCGCGCAGGGCGATGCCCTCGGCCGAGACTTCGCCCAGCGCGATGACCATGATCTCGCCCGAGAGGATGAAATCGGTGCGGATCGCGCCCTTGATCATGGTGTCCTCGTGGCCGGGCTCGACCAGAACTTCGGCTTCCTCGGCAAGGTCCTCCTTGTGCGAGAGCGCGTGGATCACCTTCTCGGCGCCTTCGAAGCACAGGTATGTGCCGCCGAGCATGAGGATCGGCGTGATGGCGGCGGGCAGCAGCACCGAGAGCGCGAGGATGACCGGAGTGATGACGACGAGCTTGTTGAACAGCGAGCCGCGGGCGATCCGCCAGATGATCGGCAGTTCGCGATCGGGGGTGAAGCCGGTGACGTAGTTCGGCGTGACGGCAGCATCATCGACGACGACGCCGGCTGCCTTGATCCCCGCCTTGCCAGCAGCCGCGCCCACATCATCGAGCGAGGCGGCGGCAAGTTTGGCGATGGTGGCGATATCGTCGAGAAGGGCAGCTAGTCCGCCGGGCATGGCAATTCCTGTTGGTGCACTGCAGCAGGGTAGCGGGTGGGCCGGGGCAAGGGCAAGCGGTGATGCGGTGGCGCGGTTTTGTATTGTCCGCCACCACCCCCAAACCCCCTCCTCTGAAGAGGAGGGGGCTGAGCGATTGATGCGGCCCACTTGCCAGCACCGGCTAGCCGCGCTTTGATGCAGGGATGATCAATACTCCGCGCCTTACCCGGCGGTCCGCTCTGGCGCTTGCCGCCGCATCCGCTGCCGTTCTCGCCGAGGCGCGGGCCGGGGCGGCACCAGTTTCGGGGCCGCTCACCGCGCTGCCGGGCCACAAGCTTGCCGGGATGATTGCCGCGCGGCGGGTTTCGGCGGTCGAGGTGATGACGGCCTATCTCGACCGGATCGACCGCCTCAATCCCAAGGTCAACGCCATCATCGCGCTGCAGGACCGGGCCGGGCTGCTGAAGCAGGCCGAAGCGGCAGACATGGCCGTGCGGGCAGGCGCAGCGCTCGGACCGCTGCATGGGCTGCCGCATGCGGTGAAGGAGCTTTCGGCGGTTGCGGGCCTGCCCTTTACGATGGGATCGCCGATTTTCCGGAACCAGATTGCCGCGGCTGACGGCCTGATGGTCGAGCGGCTGCGCAAGGCCGGGGTGATCTTTATCGGCAAGACCAACTCGCCGGAATTCGGGCTGGGCAGCCATACGTTCAACCCGGTGTGGGGCGTGACGCGCAATCCGTGGGACCTGACGCGCTCGGCGGGGGGCAGCACCGGGGGCGGTGCGGCGGCGCTGGCGCTCGATCTGCTGCCGCTGGCCGATGGCAGCGACTATGGCGGTTCGCTGCGCAATCCGGCGGGGTGGAACAACGTTTTCGGACTGCGCCCCAGCCTTGGCCGGGTGCCGGGGGACGGGCCGGATGACTGGCAGGTCTCGATGGGCGTGGCGGGGCCGATGGCGCGTTCTGCCGCCGATCTGGCGCTGCTGCTATCGGTGCAGGCGGGCTATGACACGCGCAAGCCGATGATGCTGGAGGGCCGCGGCGAGGGTTTCCGCGCCGTGGGGGCCGAGGCGATGAAGGGCAAGCGCATCGGCTGGTCGGGCGATCTTGGCGGCGCGGTGCCGTATGAGCCCGGCGTGCTGGAGACCTGCCGCAAGGCGCTGGCGCGCTTCGAGGATATGGGCGCCGTGGTCGAGGAGGCGGTGCCCGATTTCCCCGTGGAGCAGGCGTGGCAGGCCTTCGTGAAGCTGCGGAACTGGCAGCAGGGGGGCAACCTGCTGGCGCTATACCGCGATCCAGCAAAGCGCGCGCTGCTGAAGGAGGCGGCGGTCTGGGAAGTGGAGGGCGGGCTTTCGCTTTCGGCCTACGATATCAATGCCTTGTCTGCGGTACGGAGCGGGTGGAGCCGGGCGGTGCACAAGCTGTTCCAGCGCTATGACTACTGGGTGATGCCGACCGCGCAGCTGTTTCCGTTTCCGGCGGACTGGACTTATCCGAAAGAAATCGCCGGGCAGACCATGCGCACCTATCACGAATGGATGAAGGCGGTTTGTCTGGTGACGATGACCGGCTGCCCGGCGGTGGCGGTGCCGGCGGGGTTTGGGGCGGCAGGGCTGCCGATGGGTTTGCAGATCATCGCGCCGGTCCACGCCGATGCAGCGTGTCTTGCTGCGGCGGCGGCGTGGGAGGCGGTGAGCGGCGATATTCTTGCAAGGAAACCGCCGCTGGCCTGATCAGTCGGACCAGTAAAGGCGCATCGGGTTATCGACGAGGAGCTTTTGCCGGAGCTCTGCGGTCGGTGCGATGCGAGGGATCATGTCGACGAGGTGGCCGTCGTCGGGGATTTCGGTGTCCATGTTGGGGTGCGGCCAATCCGTGCCCCAGAGGCAGCGGTCCGGGTAGGCCGCGACGAGCGGGGCGACGGCGGCGGCGAAGGCATCCCACGGATCGCCCGCGCCGCCTTCCTTGATCGCATCAAGCCGGTCCGGGCAAGTGGCCTTGAACCAGATATCCTCGCGCGCATCGAGCAGGGCGCGGAAGGCGCGCATGTCGGGGCCATCGGGGCCCTGGCGCACGTCCGGGCGGCCCATGTGGTCGATGACGAGCGGGACCGGGATCGCATCCATGAAGGGGCGCAGTTCTTCGAGGATATCGGCCTCGAAGTAGATCACCACGTGCCAGCCCTTGGGGAGGCGCCGGGCGACTTCGAGGAACTTGTCCTTGGGCGCATCATCGACGAGGCGCTTGAGGAAGTTGAAGCGGATGCCGCGGATGCCGCCTGCGTGGAGGGCGTGGAGATCGGCTTCGGAAATCGCGGGATCGACGACGGCGACGCCGCGGGCGAGGCCATTGCTTTGCGCGATGGCGTGAAGCGTGGCGGCGTTATCGGTGCCGTGGCAGCTCGCTTGCACGATGACGTTGCGGCTGAAGCCGAGATGATCGCGCAGGGCAAACAGCATGTCCGGCCCGGCGTCTTCGGGAAGGTACTTGGCCTTGGCGCTGAAGGGGAACTGCGCCATCGGACCGAACACATGGCAATGCGCGTCGACCGCGCCGGGGGGCGGGGTGTAGCGGGGTTTCGACGGGCTTGCGTGCCAGCTGGTGATGCGGCCAGATGCGTGGTTGGTCATGAGGTTCCTTCCGTCGCGCTGTGGTCCTTCGACAAGCTCAGGACGAGCGGGTCTTGTTTGGTCTTGCCCCAAGTCCGCTCATGCTGAGCTTGTCGAAGCATGCTGGCGCGGCTTCAGCCAAACACCACCCCGTCCATCAGTTTGCGGGCCGTGCGCAGGAGGGCGGCGGTGCGGACGGCGCCGGTTTCGTCGGTTTCGAGCACGCAGCTCATTTCGCCGGTGGGGTGTTCGACCGAGAGGAGCTTGCGGCTGCCTTCGGGGATCACGGCGACCTCTGCGGCGGGGGAGCCGGGGATGAGGCAGGCGGTCGCGACGCTGACCGCGCCGAGCACGCCGATGGTGGCATGGGCGCGGTGGGGGATGAAGCTGCGCACGGTGACCGCGCCGCCATGCCGGGGCGGGGCGACGAGCATCATCTTGGGGACGGATTTGGCCGCCACATCGCCGAGGTTCATCATCGGGCCGACGGTGAGGCGGATGGCCTCGATTCTTGCCTTGAGGTCGGCGGCATTGTCGAGCCAGTCGCGGTCTTCGTAGCCGGTGATGCCGAGATTTTCGGCCTTCATCACGACGCAGGGCATGCCGTTGTCGATGAGGGTGACGCGCACGCCATTGACCACATCGACCGCGTTGCCGGTGGGGAGCAGTGCGCCGCAGGAGGAACCGGCGGTATCGCGGAATTCGAGCGGGATGGGAGCGTGGCTGCCGGGGACGCCGTCGATCCTCGCATCGCCCTTGTAGGTGACGCGTCCGCCCGGGGTGCAGACCGTGGCGACCGCGACCTGGCCGGTGTTTTCCATGTAGATCGAAACGCGGGTTTCATCGCCGGTGGCTTGAACGAGCCCGCGTTCGATGGCGAAAGGGCCGATGCCGGCGAGGATATTGCCGCAGTTCTGCGCGTCGGTGACGATGGCCTGATCGACGAAAACCTGCAGGAACAGGTAATCGACGTCGATGCCTTCGCGGGTGGACTTCGAGACGACCGCGACCTTGCTGGTGAGCGGATCGGCGCCGCCCATGCCATCGATCTGGACAGGATCGGGGCTCCCCATCATCGCGAGGAGGAAGGCATCGCGGGTGGCGGTGTCTGCGGGGAGGTCATCCTTGAGGAAGTAGCCGCCCTTGGAGGTGCCGCCGCGCATCCACATGCATTGTATGCCTTTGGGGATGCCTGTGTCAGACATACTTGAGGCCTTCCTTTTCGAGCCGTTCGCGCATCTTGTACATGTCGAGGCCGAGGATGCCGGCGGCGAGCTTTTCGCGCTTTTCGCCTTCGTTGGCTTCGCGGGCCTGCGCGGCCTTGAGCACGGCTTCGGCATTGGCGCGGGGGACGATGCAGACGCCGTCGTCATCGGCAACGATCACATCGCCGGGGTTCACGAACTGGTTGGCGCAGACGACAGGGACGTTGACCGAGCCCAAGGTGTTCTTGACCGTGCCTTGCGCGTAGATCGCCTTGGACCAGACGGGGAAGTTCATCTCGGTGAGATCGCGCACATCGCGCACGCCCGCATCGATGACGAGGCCGCGGCAGCCGCGGGCAATGGCCGAGGTTGCCAGGAGATCGCCGAAGTAGCCGTCTTCGCAAGGGCTGGTGGGGGCAAGCAGCATGATATCGCCCGCCTGCAGTTGCTCGATGGCGACGTGGATCATCCAGTTATCACCCGGAGGGGCGCTGATGGTGACGGCGCTGCCCGCGATGCGCGCGCCGCGATAGATCGGGCGCATGTAGCTGGCGAGGAGGCCGGTGCGGCCTTGCGCTTCGTGGACCGTGGCGACGCCGCAGGCGGCGAGGCCGTCGATCACCGCCGGATCGGCGCGCTCGATGTTCTGGACGACGATACCCGACATGTTCCGGCTCCTGCTGCAATGGCTTGTGCTTCCTTCGGCCCGGGGGCGGCGCGGGGCCAATGCAATGTTTGGCGCGGGGCATAAGGAAATGCTAAATGAAGCTCATGTCCGAACCTGCCTACAATATCCGGCACTATGCCGCTTTCGCCGCGACGGTGCGGCATGGCAGCGTGACGCGGGCCGCGCGCAGCGTGAACCTGACGCAGCCCGCGCTGACCCAGGCAATCGCGCGGCTCGAGGCGGAGCTGGGCTGCGCCCTGTTCGAGCGCGGCTCGGGCGGGATGACGCCGACCGAGCCGGCGCGGCTGCTCGCGCCGCGCGCGGAAGCGGCGATTGCGCAGATCGGCAGTCCGCGCGTGACGGGGACGCAAGTGCGCGCGTTTCTGGCGCTGGCGCGCGCCGGGTCCTATGCCGGGGCGGCGGAAGCGACGGGGCTTTCGGCGGCCTCGCTCCACCGCGCGGTGGCCGATCTTTCGGTGGCGCTGGGGCAGCGGCTGGTCGACCGGCGCGGGCGGCGCGCTGCGCTGACACCGCAGGGCGAGCGGCGGGCGCGGGGGTTTGGCCTCGCCATGGCGGAGCTGCGCAGCGGCCTCGCCGAAGTGGCCGCGTGGCAGGGCAAGGCGGCGGGGCGGATCGTGGTGGGGGCGATGCCCTTGAGCCGCGCGCGGTGGCTGCCGGAGACGATCCTGCGGTTTCATTCCGGCCATCCGGGGGTGGGGATCGCGGTGGTCGAGGGGAGCCATGCCGAACTGGCCGGGCCGCTGCGCGATGGCGAAATCGACCTGATGCTGGGCGCGCTCCGCGAAGGTGTGGTGCTGGAGGATTTGCGCCAGGAGCCGGTGTTCGAGGACAGCCCGCAGCTGGTGATGCGCAGCGGGCATCCGCTGCTGGCCGAAGCGCAGCCGATGGGGCAGCGTCTGGCCGATTTTCCGTGGATCCTGCCAGCGCGCGATACGCCGCTGCGGCGCTACTGGGAGGCGATGATGCGCGCCGCCGGGGCGGAGCCGCCGGACGTCGGGATCGAGTGCGGATCGGTGCTGACGGTGCGGCAATTGCTGCTGGGATCGGACGCGCTGACTTTGCTCAGCCCGGCGCAGCTGGCGGTGGAATTGCAGGCAGGGGTGCTGGCCACTTTGCCGACACCCGCGCCGGTGCTGCGGCGGATCGGGATAACCACGCGCGAGGGCTGGCGGCCGACCGCGCCGCAGGCCTCGTTCGTGGCGCTGCTGCGCGAGGTTGCGGACGGAGGTTTCGCATAATTTTATAGACTGGGCGCGAATTGCATTTGTTTGGCCTGCGTGGCGGCCGCAGGAGGACGCGCATGGAGAGAACAATCGCCCTGATCGGCTTTGGTGAGGCCGGATCGACCTTTGCCGATGCTGCTGGCTGGGAAGCCGGGGCGGCCGCCTACGATGTGCTGCCGGCGCGGCGCGCGGCGATGGAGGCAGCAGGCGTGCTTGCTTGCGCGGCGCCTGAGTGTGCGTTGGGCGATGCCGCACTCGTGCTCTCACTGGTGACGGCGGATGCGGCGCTGGCGGCGGCGCGGGACTATGCCGCGATGCTGAAGCCGGGCGCCTTGTGGTGCGACATGAATTCGGTGGCGCCCGATACCAAGCGCGCGGCGGCGCGCGCGGTGGAAGCGGCGGGCGGGCGCTATGTGGATGTGGCAGTGCTGGCGCCAGTGAACCCCGCGCGGATGAATGTGCCGCTGCTGGTTTCGGGCGCGGCGGCGGATGAGGCGGCAGAGGCCTTGCGTTCGGCGGGTTTTGCCAATGTGCGCGTGGTGGGGGCCGAAGTGGGCCGGGCCAGCGCGATCAAGATGATCCGTTCGGTCATGGTCAAGGGCATCGAGGCGCTGACGGCGGAGATGATGCTCGCGGCGGATGCGGCGGGGGTGGCGGACGAAGTGCTGGCCTCGCTCGATGCGAGCGAGAAGGCGCAAGGCTGGGCCGCGCGCGCCGCCTACAATCTGGAGCGCATGGCGACGCACGGGCTTCGGCGCGCGGCCGAGATGGAAGAGAGCGCCAAGACGCTGATCGGGCTCGGCGTGGAGCCGGTGATGACCAGCGGCACGGTGCGGCGGCAGCGCGCAATGGCTGGTGTCTCGACTTCGCTCGACACGAACGGGGTTGGTGTTGCGGAAGACCCCTCGACTTCGCTCGGGGCGAACGGGGTGGGTAACGGAGTGTTGTTGCGATGATCATCGACTGCCATGGCCACTATACCGTGCTCCCCAAGGCGCACGACGAATGGCGTGAGGCGCAGAAGGCGGCGTTCAAGGCGGGGACGCCGTGCCCCCCTTATCCTGAGATTTCCGACGATGAGATCCGCGCGACGATCGAGGCGAACCAGCTGCGCCTGATCAAGGAGCGCGGGGCGGACATGACGATTTTCAGCCCCCGCGCGAGCGCGATGGCGCCGCATGTGGGCGATCAATCGGTCGCGGTGCCGTGGGCGCGGGCCTGCAACGATCTGATCGCGCGGGTCGTCGGCCTGTTTCCGGAGACCTTTGCGGGCGTGTGCATGCTGCCGCAATCGCCCGAGGCGGATCTGACCAGCTCGATTGCCGAGCTTGAGCGCTGCGTGACCGAGCTGGGCTTTATCGGCTGCAACCTCAATCCCGATCCGGGCGGCGGCTTTTTCAAGCATCCGCCGCTGACCGATCCATACTGGTACCCGCTTTACGAGAAGATGGTCGAACTGGACGTGCCGGCGATGATCCACGTTTCGGGATCGTGCAATCCGGCGCAGCACGCGACGGGGGCGTACTATATCGCGGCGGATACCATCGCGTTCATGCAGCTGCTGGAGGGAGACCTCTTTGCGAAGTTTCCGACCTTGCGCTTCATCATCCCGCATGGCGGCGGCGCGGTGCCCTATCACTGGGGGCGCTACCGGGGGCTGGCGGACATGCTCAAGAAGCCCGACCTTTCCGGGCACCTGATGAACAACGTGTTCTTCGATACCTGCGTCTATCACCAGCCGGGGATCAACCTGCTGGCCGATGTGATCGAGACCAAGAACATCCTGTTCGGCAGCGAGATGGTCGGCGCGGTGCGCGGGATCGATCCGACGACCGGGCACTATTTCGACGACACCAAGCGTTATGTCGACGCGCTGGATATTACCGAGGAAGCGCGTCACGCGATTTTCGAGGGCAATGCCCGGCGTGTCTATCCGCGTCTCGATGCCAAGCTCAAGGAGATGGGCAAGTGACTGAAGCTGCCAAACCTGCTGCGGACATCCACGCCTATCTGGCCGAGCTGGAGGATATTCCGGGCACGCGGGTCTACACTGCGGCGCGGGCGCGCAAGGGGTATCATATCAACCAGTTCGCGATGAGCCTGATGAAGGGCGACAACCGTGAGCGTTTCAAGGCGGACGAGCGGGCCTATCTCGATGAATGGCCGATCTCCGAGGAAGCCAAGGCCGCGCTGCTCAAGCGCGATTACAACGCGCTGCTGGACATGGGCGGAAACGTCTATTTCCTCTCGAAGCTGTTCTCGACCGATGGCCTCAGCTTTGCCGAGGCGGTGAGCACGATGACCGACATGACGTTCCCGGAATACCGGGACATGATGCTGAAGGGCGGACGCTCCCCCATCGGCAATCGTTCCATCAAAGGGGGCTACTGAAATGGCGCGTTTGACTGCTGGCGTGGGTTCGAGTCACGTGCCGCTGCTGGGCGTGGCCGTCGATCAGGGCAAGACCGGGGACGATTATTTCGGGCCGATCTTTGCCGGTTACGAATGGACCCGCGAATGGGAAAAGGCCGAAAAGCCGGATGTGGTGATCCTCGTTTACAACGACCATGCCAGCGCCTTCGACATGAAGATCGTGCCGACCTTCGCGATCGGCTGCGGGGAGCTTTACAAGCCGGCGGACGAGGGCTGGGGCCCGCGCAAGGTGCCCGACGTGGAAGGCCATGCCGATCTGGCCTGGCACATCGCGCAGAGCCTGATCCTCGATGACTTCGACATGACAATCATCAACGAGATGGACGTCGATCACGGGCTGACGGTGCCGCTTTCGATGATGTTCGGCAGCCCGGAAAAGTGGCCGTGCAAGGTCGTGCCACTGGCGGTGAACGTGGTGACCTACCCGGTGCCTTCGGGCAACCGCTGCTGGGCGCTGGGCGAAGCGGTGGCCCGGGCGGTCGCGAGTTTCCCCGAGGATCTCAACGTGCAGATCTGGGGTACGGGCGGGATGAGCCACCAGTTGCAGGGCCCGCGCGCTGGTCTGCTCAACCGGGAGTGGGACAACACGTTCCTCGACATGCTGGAAAGCGATGACGATGCGGCGCGCTGGATTCCGCACATCGAGTATCTGCGCGAAACCGGCAGCGAAGGCATCGAGATGGTGATGTGGCTGATCATGCGCGGCGCGCTGGGCAAGAAGGTCAAGACCCTGCACCGGCATTATCACATCCCGTGCAGCAATACGGCCATCGGTCATATCGTTCTGGAGCCCAACCCATGAGAATAGCACTCGCCGGTGCCGGCGCGTTTGGTGAAAAGCACCTTGATGGCCTGAAGAAGATCGAGGGCGTGGAAATCGTCTCGATCATCTCGCGCACTGCTGAACAGGCAGCGGCGGTGGCCGCGAAGTACGGCGCGAAGCATTCCTCGACCGAACTGGAAGACGCACTGGCGCGCGACGATGTCGATGCGGTGATCCTGTGCACGCCGACGCAGATGCATGCGAGCCAGGCGATTGCCTGCATGGATGCGGGCAAGCACGTGCAGGTGGAAATCCCGCTGGCGGATAGCTGGGCGGACAGCGAGGCGGTGCTGGCGAAGAGCCAAGCGACGGGGCTGACCTGCATGGTCGGCCACACGCGGCGCTTCAATCCTTCGCACCAGTGGGTGCACAACAGGATCACGGCGGGCGAGTTCGCCGTCCAGCAGATGGACGTGCAGACCTACTTCTTCCGCCGCCGCAACATCAACGCCAAGGGCGAAGCGCGTTCGTGGACCGATCATTTGCTGTGGCACCATGCGGCGCACACGGTGGACCTGTTTGCCTATCAGGCGGGCCGGATCGTGAAGGCCAATGCGCTGCAGGGGCCGCTGCATCCAGAGCTTGGCATCGCGATGGACATGTCGATCCAGCTGCTCAGTGAAAGCGGGGCGATCTGCACGCTTTCGCTCTCGTTCAACAACGATGGGCCGCTGGGAACATACTTCCGCTATATCGGCGATACCGGGACCTATCTGGCGCGCTACGATGACCTGTTCACCGGTAAGGAAGAGCAGATCGACGTTTCGAAGGTCGACGTTTCGATGAACGGGATCGAGCTGCAGGACCGCGAGTTCATTGCGGCGATCCGCGAAGGGCGCGAGCCCAATTCGTCGGTCGGCAAGGTGCTCGATTGCTACCGGGTGCTGGGTGAGCTGGAGACGCAGCTGAACGGGTGAGGTTGATGCCCAGACCCGCTCACCCTGAGCCTGTCGAAGGGTGCTGTCGCGGCGGCTGCGTCAGATGCTTCGACAAGCTCAGCATGAGCGGTTTAGGAATGGGCAGAGTAGGAGGCTGAAGCGATGGAAGCCCTGATCGCCTATTCCGGACGCCGGTTCGCCCGCCCGCGCTATTACGCCAACGCGCACGAGCGCGACGAGGTGGAGATCGCGCCGGTTTTGATGCCAGTGCTGGATGGGCGCGCGGCGGGGACGACCATCGACCGCGAGGGGTTCGCGCTCGTTTCCCACCGGAGCGCGGTGCGCGATTTCCGGGACCGGGAGGAAGTGGCGCGCGTGCATATGCGCGAGATCGAGGAACTGGTGCAGGAGTTGACCGGGGCGGATCACGTCCATGTCGGCGCACCCGGGTTGCTGCGCTTTTCGGAGCGGTCGGGTCTTGCGGGCAGCCTCAACAATTCGATGCCGGCGCGCTTTGCGCATATCGACATTTCGGATGTGACGGCGGCGCGGTTTGGCGAAGCCGGGGCGGGTGGACGGCCCTTCAGCCGCTGCGCGCACTACAACGTATGGCGTGCGCTTTCCCCGGCTCCGCAGGACGTGCCCCTCGCGCTGTGCGATGCGCGGACGCTGGGGGCCGCCGATCTGATCGCGGCGGATGCGGTGTTCGACGAGCCGGGGAAGCCCGAGTGGTCGTTCGAGGGGCTGGTCGTCGCGCATAATGCGGCGCACCGCTGGCACGCCTTCCTCGATCTGAATCCCGACGAGGCGATCCTGTTCAAGACCCATGACAGCGATCCGGCGCGGGCCCATCACGTGCCGCATGTGGCGTTCGATTTGCCCGCATGTCCGGCGGATTCGCCGCCGCGGGTGAGCATCGAAATGCGCGCTACGGCGTGGTGGTGGCGCTGAAGCAACAGTTTGTGCGTGAAACATACGGTTTGTACTTTCAGGCGATTGCGTCTGGCGCAGGAATTGTTATGACTCATATCTGATCGACCGAGAAGATCGGCGACGACAAAGGGAGGGTAACCATGGCCAGATTGACGGCCGCGCGGCGCGTAGCACGCCTGCTCGGCATGACCGCAGCTATCGTTTCCGTGCCTGCCTTCGCGCAGGAAGCCGCACCTCAGGCCGCGGGGGATACCGCTGCCAACAACGCCGCGGCTCAGGAAATCGTCGTCACCGCGCAGTTCCGCGCGCAGAAGCTTCAGGATACGCCGCTGGCGATCACTGCGGTCAATGCGGCCGTGCTGGAAGCGCGCGGGCAAACCGATATTTCGCAGATCGCCGCGCAGGCGCCGAACGTGACCTTGCGCGCGCAGCCGCAGAGCGGCGGTATCGGCCTGATCGCGTTTATTCGCGGCATCGGCCAGACCGACTTCAACTACGCGCTCGAGCCGGGCGTCGGCATCTACGTCGATGACGTCTATATCCCGACGCTGTCGAGCTCGCTGCTCGACCTCATGGATCTGGAGCGCGTGGAAGTGCTGCGCGGTCCGCAGGGCACGCTGGCGGGCAAGAACTCGATCGGCGGCGCGATCAAGCTGTTCAGCAAGAAGCCCACCGGCGAAGGCGGCGGCTATCTGCAGGCGACGTATGGTTCCTATAACCGCATCGACGTGCGCGGCATGGCGGACATCAAGATCAGCGACCACCTCTTCGCGCGCCTTTCGGGTGCGACCAAGAACAGTGATGGCTACGTCAAGCTGCTCGACTATGGCCTGTCGCACCCCACTTCGAACGTGCCGGCCAACACCAACCAGGGCAACGGCATCGAACGCGGCACGCTGGGCGGGCGTTCGTTCTCGGCCGGGCGCCTTGCGCTGCGCTGGGAAGCTTCGCCCGATATCGAAGTGAATGTGGCGGGCGACTATACGCGCGAACGCAACGATGCAGGCGCGCAGGTGCTGCTCTATGGCGGTAACGCCGGGACGACGCCCGAGGGCCTGCCCTGGCTCAAGGGCAAGAACGGCGCGCCGGTGCCGCTCGATTGCTCGTTCGTGCCCAACAGCACCCGGTTCCAGAACAGCTGCTCCTCGACACCGGCGGGCTACGATTCGCGCTATATCAACTACGCCAACTTCCTCGACGCGCGTACGCCAACGAGCCAGGCGCCGTTCAAGCCCTATGCGGCGACCAACCAGCAGACCTACGATGGCTGGGGCATCACGGGCAACGTTACGGCGAAGCTGGCGGACAACCTGACTGCGGTCTGGATTTCGTCCTATCGGCACTACAAGATGAGCTTCGGCTTCGATCAGGACGGCTCGCCCGTGCCAGTCGCGCAGCTCGACAATATCCTGCGCCACCGCGCGTGGAGCCAGGAAGTGCGCCTCAACGGCAGCTTGATGGACAAGCGCATCGAGTACACGCTGGGCGGGTTCTATTTTGACCAGAACGGCACGTACAACGCGCGCGTCGACCTGAACTATGCCGGTATCGACTTCATCCACGGTCCGGACAGCACGCCCTCGACCTCGAAGGCGCTGTTCTTCAACGGCACGTTCCACCTGACCGATGCCTGGGGCATCACCGGCGGCATCCGCCATACGTGGGACAAGAAGGACTACACCTACTTCCGGTCCAACCCGGACGGGACGGTGCCCGGGCCGCTGCCGTGCGAATTCTTCCTCGGCGCGGAGACTGCTGGCCCGACGGGCGTGGGCAACTCGCCGAACTGCCTGCTGCTCGGCCTTTACAACGTGACTGGCCAGTTCAAGGGCGAGCGCACCGACTGGCGCGTGGAGACCGACTACCGGTTCAGCCCGGAAGTCTTCGCCTATGCCTCGGTGGCGACGGGCTACAAGGGCGGCGGCGTGAACCCGCGTCCGTTCTTCGGTCCTTCGGCAGGCGATTGCACCAAGCTGCCGTTTGGCGCGCCGTGCAACCAGATCACCTCGTTCCAGCCCGAAACGCTGCGGACCTATGAAGCGGGTATCAAGACCGACCTGTTCGATCGCAAGCTGCGCTTCAATGCCTCCGCGTTCTTCAACAAGTACAACAACATCATCCTGACGCTGACAAGCTGCCATGGCTTCTCGCCGTGCCTCATGCCGTCCAACGTCGGCAAGGCGGATGTCTGGGGCTTCGAAGCGGAAACCACGATCCGTCCGGTCGAGGGCTTCACGCTCGATGGCTCGCTGAGCTACCTCCACTTCAAGTACAAGGACACAGGTGCCTCGGGCGTGCCGATCACCAACGTGACGCCTTACACGCCGAAGTGGAACTGGAGCTTCGGCGCCCAGTACGACTACTCGATGAAGGCCGGCACGGTCAGCGCCCGCTTCGATGGGACCTACCAGTCGGCGGTCTTCACCGATGCGTTCAATGCGCCGAGCAACCTGGTTGACGGGCGTTTCCTCGGCAATGCGCGCCTGACCTACACCACCCAGAACAAGGACTGGCAGGTTTCGCTCGAAGTGCAGAACGTGCTCAACAAGTACTACTACAACACGATCGAAGACGTGAAGAACGCCTTTGGTGCGATCACGGCCGCGCCCGGCCTGCCGCGTACCTGGGCGGTGACGCTGAAGCGCACCTTCTGATCCGCGAACGATCGATGAGCCTCAAGGGGGCCGCTCCACTTCGGTGGGGCGGCCCTTTTGCTATGCGGGAATCCGGTTGAAATCCGCTTTGCGCGTGGTAGACCTATTCTAACAAATGATAGGGTGGGGTGAGGCCGATGGGCGCGTTTCCGCAGACGATGTATTTTACCGGGCTCAATGCGCCGGTGGGCGAGGAGACGAGCCTGACGGGGCTCGTGATCGAAGGCGCGCTGCCGCCCGAAGTGCGCGGGAGCTTCTACTGCGCGGTGCCGGATCCCGCCTGGCCGCCCAAGTTCGAGAACGATCACACGCTTTCGGGCGACGGCATGGTGAGCCGGCTTTCCTTCAATGCCGATGGCACGGCGGACTACGCGATCCGCTTTGTCACAACGGCGCGCTATCTGGCGGAGAAGGAAGCGGGCCATGCGCGCTTCGGCAAGTATCGCAATCCGTTCACCGACGATGTCGATGTGCAGGGGGTGGACCGCACAGTCGCCAATACCACGCCGGTCTGGCACGCGGGGCGGCTGCTGATGGCGAAGGAGGACGGGCGGCCCTACCGCGTCGATCCGGTGACGCTGGCGACGCTGGGCTCCTATGATTTCGGCGGGGCGCTCAAATCGGAAACGATGACGGCGCACGTCCGGATCGATCCCGCCACGAAGGAACTGTTCTTCTATGGCTACGAGGCGGACGGGCTCGCCTCGGCCAAGGTGGCCTACTGCGTGGTCGGACCGGATGGAGCGCTGAAATCAGAGCAGTGGTTCGATGCGCCCTACTGCGCGATGATGCATGATTTCACGATCAGCGAGAACTACGCGCTCTTTCCGATCTATCCGACGACGGCGGACCTCGAGCGGCTGAAGGCAGGCGGCGAGCACTGGCACCATGAGCCGGAGCTCGATTCCTGGCTCGGCGTGATGCCGCGTTATGGCGATGTTTCGGAAATGCGCTGGTTCAAGGGGCCCAAGGGCGTCCATTCATACCACATGATGAATGCGTGGGAGGATGGAGCGGGCCTGTTGCATTTCGATGCATGCCTCAATTCCACCAACGCCTTTGCCTTCATCCGCGAGCCTTCGGGCATCCACATGCAGCCGTGGGACGTGCAAGGCGCGTTGACGCGCTGGACGGTCGATCCCAAGGCCGAGGGCGGGGAAGTGACGGAGACCATTATCGGGCCTCCCGGCGATTTCCCGGTGATTCCGGCGGCGCGGCAGGGGCGGCCCTATACGCATGGCTGGATATTGACGATGAACCCGGAGCTGCAGGGGCCGCCGCTGCCGGGCGGGCCGGTGGGGGCGATGTTCAATCTGCTGCTGCGGCTCGATATGCGGGGCGGTCCGCCGCAGGCGCTGGCGCTGCCGCCGCTCGCGGGCTTCAACGAGCCGGTGCATGTGCCCGCTGCCGATCCTGCACACGAGGGGTGGCTTGTGACGATTGTCGACCAGCAAGTGGGCGATAACACCTTCACGCATGAGGCGTGGGTGATCGATGCGGGGAACGTATCCGCCGGGCCGGTGGCCAAGGTGGCCATTCCGCACAGGCTGCGCCCGCAAGTCCATGGCTGGTGGGTGCCGCAGGCCGAACTGGACGCGGCGGCGGCATGAGCAGGATCGTCGTCACGGGTGCCTCGGGCCAGTATGGCCGGGGGCTGACGGACCGGCTGATCGCGGCGGGGCGGGCTGCGGACCTGATCCTGATCACGCGCAGCCCGGACAAGCTGGCCGACCGCGCGGCGCAGGGGTGCACCGTGCGCTATGGCGATTTCGACAAGCCCGAGACGCTCGCCGAGGCGGTGCAGGGCGGGACGCGGATGCTGCTCATATCGGGCACGCGGGTCGGTGCGCGGATGGTGCAGCACAAGGCAGCGATCGACGCGGCGGCGGCGGCAGGTGTGCGGCACATTGCCTATACCAGCTTCATCGGCATCGACGATCCGGCGAACCCCGCCGAAGTGCGCCACGATCATATCGAGACCGAGCGGCTGATCCGCGCTTCGGGCATGGCGTGGACGATGCTGCGCGATGCGCACTATGCCGATGCGATGATCCTGATGGCGGGACCGCAAGTGATGCAGAGCGGGCAGTGGGTGAGCAATGCGGGCGAAGGGCTGGAGGCGATGGTCTGGCGCGACGATTGCGTGGCCTCAGCCGCCGCCGTGCTGCTGGGCGAGGGGCATGAGGGGCAGATCTACAACATCACCGGGCCGGAACTGCAGACCTTCCGCGAAGTGGCGGCGCTGATGGCGGAGATCACCGGGCGCCCGATTGCCTATGTCTCGACCACCGACGACGAGCAGTACGCGATGTTCGATGCGATGGGCATCCCGCGCCGCCCGGTGGACGACCTGAGCGTGGCCGGCATCCCGTGGAACAGCGATGACATGGTGACTTTCGGGCGGGCCATCCGCGAGGGGTTCCTTGCGGTCTGCACCGATGATGTCGAACGGCTGACGGGGCGCAAGGCGCGTTCGGTGCGGGCGATGATCGAGGATAACGCCGGGATGCTGCGCACAGCGTAAGGGTCTGCTAGTCTGCAGCTCCGAAAGGGGCGGTGCCGATGAAGCTATCGACTCGATACGGACTGGCAGGGCTGGGCGGACTGGCGCTGCTGACGCTGGTGCAATGGGCGCGCCAGCACCATTTGCAGCACGGCGCGGTGCTGACCTACCTGATCGGCGTGGGGCCGAATTTTGCGGCAGCGATTGCGATCACGTTCGTGCTGCTGGGGGTATGGGCCGAGCAGCAGCCCGGCGCGGATGGCCCCGCGCAGACGCGGCGTTTCCGCCTGAGCGCGGCGATCAGCGGCGCGGGGCTGCTGGGCTGGGAAGCCGTGCAGATGCTCAGCCGCAATCTCGTGTTCGACTGGCAGGATGTGCTGGCGACGCTGGCCGGGATCGCGGTGTGCTTCGTGGTGTTTGCACTGATCGGGCCGCAAGCTACGCGTTAGTGCCAGGTTGCCTTCATCGCGCGCACGACATCGGCGGTCTGCTGGAGGATATCGTCGATCTGTTCGGCGAGGTAGGTCTTGGGATCGCGGTAGGCCATTGCCCAGCTGCCATAGCGGCGCGCGACGATCGGGCCATCGGCGATCACCGTGACGGAGTGATGGCGCGCATCGCCCATGATCCGCCGGAGCACGGCGCGCACGGCTTCTTCCGGGCCTTCAAGGACTTGCGCGAAGCGGCCCCGGTGCACGGTCAGCACGCTGGAGACGTCGATGCGGGCATTGCGTTCACCGGAGCGGGCGCAGATCTCGTGGGCCTGCTGGAGAGCGACATCATGGGCCGCGACGGCGATGCTGGTGTAGGACAGTTTCCACAAACGCATGGCCGGCCGTCCCCGCCGGGGGACTTGCGCCCATATGCGCTTCCGCCGGTCTTATGGACAACCAGATTGAACCGCGGCGGCGGAATTGAAAGGGGCGCTCCGTAACGGTCGGTAGAATGTTTCCCGACTGTGGCCGAAGCGCCGCAATTCAGCCGATCAGAGGTTGGCCGCGTAGAGCGCGAGCATGCGGCTCCAGGCTTTTTCGGCCTGCACCCTGTCGTAGATCGGGGCGTCGATCGTGCACCAGCCGTGCTGCGCGGGATAGACTTCGACCTCGGCGGGGCGGCCAGCGGCCTTGGCGGCGGCGGCGAGGGCGGTCTTGTCGCCGGGGGCGCTGGCATCGTCGTTCTGGGCGATGGCGAAGAGGAACCCGGCCTTGGTTTTGGCGATGAGATTGACCGGGCTGTCCGGCCCTTCTCCGACAAGGCCCGCGCCGTGGAACGAGGCGGCGGCGCCAATGCGGGTAGGCACGGCAGCGGCGGTGCGCACGGTGTAGGGGCCGCCCATGCAATAGCCGCAGGTGCCGATCTTCCGGGCGGTATCGACTTCGGCTTGCGTGTCGAGCCAGGCGGCGAAGGCCTTGGCGTCGCTCATCGTGCCGGCGGGGGTGATCCCCGCGATCAGCGGCTTGAGCTTTGCCTGACCTTCAGGGGTGCGCCAGGCCACCAGCGAATCGAGCACCGGGGCGACCGCGCCGCGATAGTAGTGGTTGACCACGAGGACGGCATAGCCCGCCGAGGCGAGGCGGGAGGCCATGGTCTTGTAGGCTTCGCGCAGGCCGGCGATATCGGGCCACATGATCACGGCGGGATGCTTGCCGGTTTCGGGCGTGTAGAACCAGGCATCGACCTTGCCATCAGGCGTGGTGACAGTGACCGGGCGGCCTTTGACGGGGAGATCGCCCGGAGCCTGCTGGGCCATGCTGCAGCCGGGCATCGTGGCGAGCACGGCGGCGCTGGCACCGGCGGCGCTGAATTGGCGGCGGCTGAGCCAGAGGGCGTTTTCGGTTTCGGTCAGATCGTCACACACGGGATGGGGCCTTTCGCTGGGGGGCGCGTCGCTGGCGTAATTTACCCAATGGCTGGTTCGTGTCGAGCGAAGTCCGTTCCTGCACCTTCGTCATCGGCGCGCAGGCAGGGATTCAGGGAGGGGTGGCGCTGTGGCTGCGCTGGGTCCCCGCCTTCGCGGGGATGACGAGTGAGGGAGGGGAACCGTTCTGATCGAGCGCAGTCGAGATCGGCATCGCGCGCTGAACGGTTGTTTCGCTGATTTGCACACCTTCGTCATCCCCGCGCAGGCGGGGATCCAGAGCGTAGTGGCGCTGTGGCTGCTCTGGGTCCCCGCCTTCGCGGGGATGACGAGTGAGGGAGGGGAGCGGAAGTCAGGTCAGGTCGCCGAGGCCGATGACCGTGCCGGCTTCGGCGGCGGCCATGGCGGCGCGGCGGAGGCGTTCGATTTCGAGGCGGGCGGGCGGAGCTTCTTCCTGCGGCAGGGCGGCGAGGCTCTTTTCGTAGATCTCGCGGAAGTCCTCGGCGAATTCGGGGTGTGTGAGGATGAGGCCATCGCCCTGCTCCATGCCGCGCAGGATCTTGGTACCGACTTCGTAGGGGTCCATCCCGGCTTCGAAGGCGGTGCCGAATTGTTCGAGTTCGCTGCGGTCGGCGGGGGCGAAGCCGCTGCCCGCGAACTCTGCCGGGCGCTTCAGCGCGGAATCCCACGCATTGGTGCGGGTGAGCGCGGGGCAGCACAGCGAGCAGCCGATGCCGTGAGGCGCGAGGTTGTAGCGCAGCGATTCGGTGAGGCCGCGCACCGCGAACTTGCTCGCGGTGTAGATCCCCGCCTGCGGGCCGGGAAGGAAGGCGGCCATGCTGGCGATGTTGACGACATGGCGGCGGCCAGTCGCGGCCTTGAGCTTGGGCAGGAAGCTGACGAGGCCATTGACGACGCCGCCGAAGTTCACGCCCATGATCCAGTCGTAATCGGCGTAGCTGGCCTCGTCGGTAGGGCCGAAGACGCTGACCCCGGCATTGTTGACGAGCACATGGACCGTGCCGAAATGCGCTTCCACCGCCTCGGCGGCAGCGGTGAAGTCGGCGCGGTCGGTGACATCGAGCTTGATGAACAGCGGTTCCTCGCGGCCCTTGGCGGCGAACCACGCGGCGGTCTGCGCGCGGTGATCCTCGTTGCGGTAGCTGAGGGCAAGGCGCAGGCCCGCATCGCTGAAGGCCTGCGCGGCGCCGAGGCCGATGCCGGTGACGCCGCCGGTGATGAACGCGACTTGTCCCGCGAAGCTCATGCCTTTGCCCCTTCGACAAGGCGTTTGCCGGCGGTTTCAGGGAGGCCGAACGTGGCCACCACGGCGGCGATCACGACCATGATGAAGGGATACCAGAAGCCCGCCATGACGCTGCCGGTCGTCGCGACGATAGCCTGCACGATGAAGGGCATGAAGCCTGCGAAGATGCCGACGCCGAAGTTGTAGCTGGTGGCAAGCGAGGAGTAGCGCGTGCGGGCGGGGAACTGTTCGGTGAGCCACGCGCCCATCGGTCCGTAGGTGAGGATGCCGGGCAGGCCGACCACGACCATCGCGATGACAATGATCAGCAGGTTTCTGGCAGGCGGCGAAACCGGCTTGGTGGTGTATCCTGCGGCGGCGAGGGCGGCGTCGAGGCCTTCCATCGGCGCGGGTTGCCCGCCGATGTTGACGACCGGCGCCGTGCCGGGAGGTGCATCCTGCTTGGTATAGGGCACGCCCGCGCGGGTCAGCGTATCGAGCACTTTGCCGCAGGCACTGGCCTGCCCGTGCTGCGCGAAGGGATTGTAGGTGCACTCCGCGCCGGAGACGACAACGGGATGCTCCTTTGCGGCGCGGGCGAGGGCGGGGTTGGCCTGATCGGCGATGAGATGGAAGCCGGGGAACAGCACCACCAGCATCATGAGGTAGCCTGCGAGGACTACCGGCTTGCGCCCGATGAAATCAGACAGCCAGCCCGCGAGCACATTGGTGAAGGCCATGACGGCGAGTACGCCAATCAGCAGCGTGCGCGTGAGCACAGGGTCCATGTGCACCGAAACCTGCATGAAATTGAGCAGCTGGATCATGCCGATATAGCCGCAGATCGATTGGCCCACCGCGCCGCCGAACGTGGCCGCGAAGAGGCGGCGCAGCTGCTTTGGCGTGGCATAGGCCTCACGCAAGGGCGTGCGGGCGAGTTCGCCGGCCTTCTGCATGGCGACGAAGACCGGACTCTCGGAAAGCTTGAGGCGCATCCACACCGAGATGGCGAGGAGGACGAGGCTGGAGATGAAGGGGATGCGCCAGCCCCAGGCGATCCATGCTTCCTCGCCCACCAGCGTCTCTGTTGCGAGGACGACGAGGAGGCTGAGGGAGAAGCCCGCCGAGGCGCCGATCTGGATCCAGCCGGTGTAGAACCCGCGCTTCTTGAGCGGCGCGTGTTCCGCAACGTAGATCACCGCGCCGCCATATTCGCCGCCGACCGCAAGGCCCTGCAGCGCGCGCAGCACGACGAGGAGGATCGGCGCGGCAATGCCCCATTGCGCGAATGTGCCGAGGAGGCCGATCGCGGTGGTGGCAAGGCCCATCAGGGTGATCGTGACGAGGAACGTGACCTTGCGGCCGAAGCGGTCTCCAAAGGTGCCGAAGATCGCCGCGCCGAAGGGCCGAGCCGCAAAGCCGACGCCGAACGTGGCGAGCGCGAGGAGGAAGCCCGCCGCCGGGCTGGAGCCGGGGAAGAACAGCTTGCCAAACAGCGGCGCGAGCGTGCCGTAGATATAGAAATCGTACCATTCAAACGCCGTGCCTGCCGCCGATGCGGCGATCACGGTGCGGATTTCGGCTACGGATGGTTCTGCTTTCGGTTCGCGTTGCGAATCCATTCTTCTCTCCCCTTTGCGGCAGCATGGCCGCAGCAGAGGCGATTGCCAATCGTTTCGCGAGTTGTTAGCCTACCTTACAAATATCCGCTGAGGCGGAGCGAACGGGAGCAGGATAAATGTCTGATATGGAAGCGCGTCTTGCTGCGCTCGAAAATCGCGTCGGCGAGCTTGAGGACATCAACGCGATCCGCCGCCTGCAATGGGCCTATGGCTATTACATCGACTACAACCGGCCTGAGGAAGTGGCGGGGCTGTTTGCCGAGGACGGGGCGGTGGTGTTCCTTTCCGGCGAGTATCGCGGCCATGCGGGGGTGATGCGGCTCTATGGCACGTGGATCCAGGAACTGTTTACCGGCGGCAAGCGCGGGCCGGTGCATGGCTTGCTGCTCGACCATTTCCAGCTGCAGGACGTGATCACCGTGGCGCCCGACCGGCTGACCGCCAAGGGCCGCTTCCGGGGTATTCTGGCAGGCGGCTGGCACGATGAGGTGCTGGGCGAAAAGCCCGAGCACATGCCGCAGCAATTCTGGGAATCGGGCATCTACGAGAACGACTACGTGCGCGAAAACGGCGTGTGGAAGATCAAGCGGCTCGATTACCTGATGCAGTGGCAGGGCGATTACGAGACCGGCTGGGCGCATACCGTCTCGCACTTGCAGCCCGCGGTGGTGTGCTATCCTGAGAACCCGACCGGGCCGGATGTGATCCTGCCCGAGAACAACTACCGCCAGACCTGGCCGCACCGGCAGGAAGTGCCGATGAGCTTTGCCCATCCGGTGCTGGCGGAGGCGTTTCGGGTGGAGGCGTTTGCGGGGTTGAAGGGGAACTAGGGGCGCGCTGTGCTGGCGGGTGTGCACGGAAGGTAGCCAAACCCCGTGTCAAGCACGGGGCGACGAGGAGTTTGGGGTGGGGAGATTTTAACACCCCCCCTCCTCGCGACCTCGCATCAGGCATGGCGGCTCGGTGGAAAGGGCGGCTGGGTCTCCATCAGGGACAACCCTGACCCGCTCCCGTCATCCGCGCCAGAATCGCCTGCGCCGCGGCATGGAACACCGCGCGTTCTTGCGGCGTGAAATCGGCGAACAAGTGCTCGCCGACTTTGGCCATCGCCGGGATTGTCTGGCGGAACAGGTCCATGCCCGCAGCCGTCAGCCGGACTGGCTTGCGGCGGCGGTTGGAGGCGTCGCGGACGAGTTCGACGAGGCCGCGGGTGTGCAGTGCGGCGATTGCGCGGCTCACGTTCATGGGCGGCAGGCCCATGATCTCGGACAGTTCGTGCCCCGCCAGTTCGCCTTCGCCGCCGAGCGCGAGGATGATCTTGAGGTCGTTGGGGGCAAGGCCCATCGGCTCTGCCACGCCTTCGCGCATGGGCCGCGCGATGAACGTGCCCAGCTTGAGCAGATCGACGAGGAGGGCGGCATCTTCGCCCAGATCGAGATCGGGGCGGGCGGGGGCTGCGGACGTGGCGGGCTTGGCGACCATTGCGCGCTTATCGCGTTGACGGACCGCGACGGCAAGAGGGCTGGTGTGGCCCCCTCGCGCGGCGGTGGAAGACCTGTCCACCGTGCGGCGGAAGGGTCTTGCCAAGGAACAATTAGTATGTCTTACTAACAAACGGTAGAACGGTCCCGCAGAGGACCAATTCTTGGAGAGGGGATCACCCATGGCGAAGACACCCACGCAATTCGTGCGCCTGCTCGCTGCAGGAAGTGCCAGTGCACTGGCACTCGTTCTGGCGGTTCCGGCCACCGCGCAGCAGGCTCCGCAGGCCCAGCCGCAAGACGGCGCGCAGGCGGCAGAGGATACCGGCGGCATCAAGGAAATCGTCGTTACCGCGCAGTTCCGGTCGCAGAAGCTGCAGGATACGCCGCTATCGATCACCGCGATCGATGCGAACCTGCTCGCCTCGCGCAACCAGACCGATATCTCGCAGATCGCGGCGCAGGCGCCGAACGTACAGCTGACCCCGCAGGGCGGCGCTTTCGGTTCGTCGATGGCGGTCTATATTCGCGGCATCGGCCAGTACGATTTCAACCCCGCCTACGAACCGGGCGTGGGCCTCTATGTCGACGATGTCTATTACGCCACGCTGACGGGATCGGTGCTCGACCTGCTCGACCTCGACCGGGTTGAGGTGCTGCGCGGGCCGCAGGGCACGCTGACCGGGCGCAATTCGATTGGCGGTGCGATCAAGCTGTTTTCCGCCAAGCCGACCGCGGAGGACAGCGGCACGGTCGAAGTGGCCTATGGTTCGCGCCAGCGGCTCGACCTGCGCGGAAGCGCGAATTTCAAGCTGGCCGAGGGGCTCTATGCGCGCGTCTCCGGCGTCTACAAGAAGCAGGACGGCTATGTCGACCAGGTCGACTATGGCTGCGCCAATCCAGGCAACAAGCTGGGCCTCACCGGCAATGCTTCGACCCCGGCGAACTGCGTCGTCGACAAGCTGGGCGAGAAGAATTACGCGGGGCTGCGCGGTTCGCTGCGCTACAACCCGAATGACAAGATCGACTGGATCGTCACGGGGGACTATTCCTACGAAAAGCGTACCAATGCGGCGGGCGTGATCACCGCGATGAACACCGCCAAGACCGGCGGTGTCGACTATACCTGCGGCCGGTTCTGCACGTATGCGAGCTTCTACATGCCCGCAGGTGGCCAGGCGGGGCAAGCCTATTACATGCCCAACACGACCAAGTTCACTGGCTGGGGCGTGTCGAGCAACCTGACGCTGGGGCTTTCGGATTCGATCAAGCTGCAGGCGATCACCGCCTACCGCAAGTATCACGAAATCTTCGGCACGGACGATGACTACACCCCGGCGCCGCTGATTGCCGGTGGCGGCTTCAACGATCTCAGCTTCCGCTTCTTCAGCCAGGAATTGCGGCTCAACGGCAAGATCGGCAACCTGGCCGAGTGGACCATCGGCGGCTTCTACAACGACCAGAAGTCGGTCTACTTCACGCGGCAGGACATCCGGTACATTGTTCCGATCGGCGTGCCCTCGCTGTTTCTCCAGTTCCAGGGCAACGACCCGATCAAGGCCAACAGCAAGGCGGTGTTCGGTACGGTGATCCTGCATCCGGCCCCGGCGCTGACCGTGACCGCCGGCGTGCGCTATACCAAGGAGCACAAGGACTACACGTTCTCGCGCACGCAGTGGGACGGCGGCGTGCTGACCGACATCTTCGGCGTGGGGGCGCTCAATGGCAGCGTCGCCAACTACGACGGCCACCGCGTCGATTGGCGCATTTCGGCCGACTACCGCTTCAGCCCGCAGGTTCTGGCTTATGCGACGGTGAGCACCGGCTTCAAGGGTGGCGGCGTGACGGCGCGTCCGTTCACCAAGGCGCAGGCGGTCAACGGCACATTCAATCCGGAAACGCTGACGGCCTATGAAGCCGGCCTGAAGACCGACCTGTTCGACCGCAGGCTGCGGCTGAACATTGCGGGCTTCTACAACGACTACAAGAACATCCAGCTGCCACTGGCCGATTGCGCGACGCTCGACGGGTTCGCGCCCGGCAAGGATCCGTTCCCTTGCGCCGCCATCGGCAACGCAGGTGACGGGCACATGTACGGCGCCGAACTCGAGATCGCGGCGCATCCCGTCGAAGGGCTCGACATCGACGCCTCGGCCAGCTGGATCGACGGCAAGTGGACACGGCTCGACCCGACCAAGCTGGGCCCGGCAACCAACCCCAATGCGGGCATCCAGATCGGCGATCCGATCACCACGCCCAAGTGGCGCACCAGCTTCGGCATCCAGTACCGCGCGGAACTGGGCGGCGAGAAGGGCTCGATCACCCCGCGCTTCGATGTGTCGTCGATCAGCAGGCAGACGCAGGGGCGCCTCGCGGGGAGCCCGGTGCTGGACTACAACCCGGCGCGCGCAATCGCCAATGCGCGCGTGACGTGGAAGAACGGCAAGGAAGACCTTTCGATCTCGTTCGAGGTGCAGAACCTGTTCGACAAGTACTACGTCCAGCCGCTGCGCTTTGCGGCGCTCTATGGCTTTGCCGGCACGGCCTATGCGACCGTCGGGCGGCCGCGCGAATGGGCGGTGACGGTGCAGAAGAAGTTCTGAGTTTTCAGGCATACCCTGTCATGAGGGGAAGGGGCGGCCAGCGATGGTCGCCCCTTTTTGCATGCGGGGCCTTGCCTCAATCATAACAAATGGTAGATTTAGGTGAAAGCGCCGATGCGTGCGCTGCAGGGAGAGAATTGATGCTGCCAGCAGGCGCCAACATCGCGCATCCGGAAAAGCTCTATATCGGCGGCCAATGGGTGCCGGCGCACAGCGGACGGCTGATCGCGCTGATCTCGCCCGATACCGAGCAGGTGGTGGCCCGCGTGGCCGAGGCGGACGAGGCCGATATGGACGCGGCGGTGGCAGCGGCGCGCCTTGCGTTCGATCACGGGCCGTGGCCGGTGACGCCCCCGGCGGAGCGGATCGCGGCGTTCCGGCGGATGGTGGGGCACTTGCGCACGCGGGTCGATGAGCTTGCGCGCTGCTGGACAGCGCAGATGGGCGGGCTCGCGAGCTTTGCGGGGCCGATGCATGCAGGGTCTGTCGCGGTGCTGGAAGGCATTGCCGCGATCGCGGAAGGGTTCGCATTTGTCGAGCAGCGGCCGAGCATGGGCGCGGCGGCGGGGTTTGTGGTGCATGAGCCGGTGGGCGTGGTCGCGGCGATCGCGCCGTGGAACGGGCCGTTCGGGATCATGGCGAACAAGGTGGCCTATGCACTGCTGGCGGGCTGCCCGGTGATCATGAAGCCTTCGCCGGAAACCCCGCTCGAGGCCTATATCATTGCCGAGGCGGCGGAAGCGGCGGGGCTGCCGGCGGGGGTGGTGAACCTGGTGACCGGACACCGCGAGGCGAGTGATCACCTCGTGTGCAATCACGGCGTGGACAAGGTGAGCTTCACCGGATCGACCGTGGCGGGCCAGCGCATTGCCGCCGTCTGCGGGGAGCGGATCGCGCGCTGCACGCTGGAACTGGGCGGCAAGTCTGCCGCGCTGGTGCGCGATGATTTCCCCATCGATATTGCCGCGAAGATGCTCAGCGGAACGATCACGATGATGAGCGGGCAGGTCTGCGCGATGCTGAGCCGGGTGATCGTGCCGCGCGCGCGGCATGACGAACTGGCTGCGGCGATTGCGGACGAGATGCGCCGTGTGGTGATCGGCCATTCGGACGATCCTCGAACACAGCTCGGCCCGCTTGCCATGGAGCGGCAGCGCGACCGGGTGGAGATGTATATCGCGGAAGGCCGCAAGGTAGCCGATCTTATGTGTGGCGGCGGGCGGCCGGCGCATCTGGGTCGAGGCTATTTCATCGAGCCGACGCTGTTTGCCAATGTGCCGAACGACAGCCGGATCGCGCAGGAGGAAATCTTCGGACCCGTGCTCAGCCTGATTCCGGCGGAGGACGAAGAGGACATGATCCGCATCGCCAATGCGTCGCGCTTTGGCCTCAATGGTTCGGTGCTGACGCATGATGTTGATGCAGCCTACCGGATCGGGCGGCGGGTGCGCGCGGGCGGCTTCGGGCAGAACGGGCTGCGGATGGATTTCGGCCTGCCCTATGGCGGGTTCAAGCAATCGGGCATCGGGCGCGAGGGCGGGCGCGAGGGGTTGATGCCCTATCTGGAGGTCAAGACGCTGCTGCTGGATGGGGTGCCAAGCGCCTTGTAGCCCTCTCCCCTTCAGGGGAGAGGGTTGGGAGAGGGGGACTTGCGCTGTGCCCGCGCCCCTCTCAACTTCGGCTAGGCAGCAAGCTGCCAAGCCTTCGTATCTCTCCCCTCAAGGGGAGAGAGCACAGCAGCTTTCACCCCAGTTCCACGCAGCCGCCGTCGACGTAGAGATCGACGCCGTTGATGAAGCTGGCCTCAGGGCTAGCCAGGAACAGGACGGCGCGGGCGACTTCCTCTGCCTCGCCCATGCGGCCGAGCGGGACGACACCGCCGAGCATCGCGCGGGTGGCGGCGATCTCGGCCTCGCTCGCGCCGCGCTTGAAGATTTCGGTCTCGGTCGGGCCGGGGCTGACCATGTTGACGCGGATCCGGCGGGGGAGGAGTTCCTTGGCCGTGGTGCGGGCCATGGCGCGCAGGCCTGCCTTGGCCGAGGCATAAGCCACGTTGCCGGCGAGCGCGAGTTCGCTGCCGATCGAGCCGGTGATGACGATGGCGCCGCCGTCGCGCAGCAAGGGCAGGGCGCTCTGGATGGCGAAGAAGGCGCCGCGCAAGTTGACCGAGTGGATGCCGTCCCAGAATTCCTCGGTCACTTCGGGAATGGCGGCGAAGCCGCCGACCCCGGCGTTGACGAACAGCACATCGATGCCGCCGAGGGTGTGC
This sequence comes from Novosphingobium sp., assembly GCF_965228995.1. Classification (GTDB taxonomy): domain Bacteria; phylum Pseudomonadota; class Alphaproteobacteria; order Sphingomonadales; family Sphingomonadaceae; genus Novosphingobium. The sequence goes on from NZ_OZ245852.1 coordinate 1,535,036, forward strand.
TCGATCTCGGTCATCGCGGCCCTGGTCTGGCCGACATCGCCCATGTCGCTGGCAATGCCGAGCGCGCCGAGGCCCCCGGCAGCGGCAGCGAGGGTTTCCTTGTTGCGCCCGGTGATGGCGAGCTTGGCGCCCTCGGCGGCGAACATCTTCGCGGCGGCGAGGCCGATCCCGGCATTGCCGCCGAGCACGACGACGCATTTATCGGTGAAACGCATGGGTGACCTCAGAACATCGTGTTGGTGTTGGCGGCGGCTTCGGGGACGGGCTGGATCACGTCCCAATGCTCCATGACCTTGCAGCCCTTTACGCGGAACATGTCGACCACGGCATAGCCGCGTTTCTGTTCGGGCGTGCCGCTTTCCTGCCAGCCATGGCTATGCGCGGCGACGAGGCTGCCATCGGCGATGATCCGGCGGATCTCGGTGTGCTGGCCGGGGTTTCCTTCGACGAACTTCTCGAGGAAATTGATCGCCGCCTCGCGCCCGGTCTGGGCGAAGGGGTTGTGCTGGATGTAGCCCGGATCGACCCACTTCTCGAACGAGGAACGGACCTTCTTCTCGATGTAGAATTCGTGGAGGAACCGGGTGACGACCTGCTTGGGTGTGAGCTTGCATGTTTCGGCGTGGGCGAGGCCGGGTGCCGCAAGCAGGGCGATCGCGGCGAGGAGGATGCGGCGCATCGGGCTTCCTTTCAGAACATCGAGTTGGGATTGACGGGATCGGCAGGCACGTCCTGCAGCACGTCCCAGTGTTCGACGATCATGCCATCGGCGCAGCGGAAGATGTCGACCACCGCGAGGCCCGGATCGCCCGGCCAGCGTTCGACATGGGTGTGGACGATCACGTGATCGCCTTCGGCAAAGCTGCGGTGGATGGTCTGCTTCGCATCGGGCGATTCGACTTTCACATGATCCAGAAAGGCCCTCAGCGCATCGACCCCGGGCGGGGCGAGCATGGAGTGCTGGATGTAGTCCGGCGAAATGTAGCGGTCGACCGCGCCGCTATCCATGGCGATGAGGACATTGTGGTACATCTCGATCACGAGGTCGTGGTTGGCCTGTTCGGCTGCAGTTCGCGCCATCGACTCTCTCCCCTTTTATTCTAACATTTGATACGGTATGCCTGAAATCGAAAGGCGTCAAAGCCTGATGGGAGAGATTATGGACCGCGCTGGTCTCTATGCTGCACTTGATGCGTTCCTTGCTGCGCTGAATGCGGGCGACCACACCCGGCTGAACTGGGCCGAGGGCGCGTATCACAGCGAAAACAACGTGATGCTGGAAGTGGGCGACGGGGTGTGGGGCACGATCCAGCGGCTCGGCGATTACCAGCTGCGCTTTGCCGATACGGCTACCTGCCAGGTCGGCTACTTCGGCACGGTGATCGAGGCGATCGAGGAATCCGCCTTCACGCTGCGGCTGAAGTTGGACGAGGCAGGCGCGATTGCCGAATGCGAGATGCTGATCGTGCGCCAGTCGGACAGCGGCATCAAGTTCGAGAACCCGTGCTATTGGGACAAGCCGATCCTGCACCGCGAGGTGGTGGCGCCGGTGCCGCGGGCCGAGATGATCAAGCTCGGCGATGGCTATTTCGACACGCTCCAGCGCAACGACGGGACGATCCACACCAGGTTCCATCCCGAGTGCAACCGGGTGGAAAACGGCGTGCAGACGACACGCAATCCGGAGTTTGCCAAGATCGTGCCGGTATCGGCGCTGGGCTGCGAGGAGCAGTTTCGCATGGGCAACTACCGCTATGACGACGACCTGCGCGCGCGGCGGTTTCCGCTGGTGGACGAGGAGCGGGGGCTGGTGCTGGCCTTCGGCTTCATCGACCATTCGGGGCGGATCGACGAATACCAGCTGACCGACGGACGCACGGTAAAAAGCCCGGTGCGGCGGCCGCACAGCTTCTATATTTCGGAGCTGTTCAAGATCGACCACGGGATGATCGAGCAGATCGAGGCCAATTTCATCACGGTGCCCTATAGGATGCCGAGCCCGTGGGATTCGCTGTGATGCTCAGGTGGGCGCGAGCATCCTTCGACAGGCTCAGGATGAGCGGCGTTGGGGGTGGGGCCAGACTTGGAGGTGAGCGGCTTTCTCAAACCCCGCTCACCCTGAGCTTGTCGAAGGGTGCTTGCGCCGCATTCGCCGCACTCGCCCTTGGTGCCGCGCCGCCGATGGTCGGCGCGGGTGCCGAATGGGCGAGCCCGGGCGGGGATGCGGGCAAGACGCATCATTCGGCGCTCACGCAGATCAATGCGCAGAACGTTGGCACGCTGGGGCTGGCGTGGCAGGCGGAGCTTGGCACCTCGCGGGGCATGGAAGCGACGCCGGTGATGGTCGGCGGGGTGCTTTATAGCTCGGGCGTGGCGGGGCGGGCCTATGCCTGGGATGCCGCGAGCGGCAAGCAGCTCTGGGCCTTTGAGCCGGACGTCGACATGCAGCTCAACCGGACCGCGTGCTGCGACATGGTCAACCGCGGCGTCGCGGTGGCGCGGGGCAAGGTCTTTGTCGCGGCGCTCGATGGCTGGCTCTATGCGCTCGATGCGAAGACCGGCGCGGTGGTCTGGAAAACCGACTTCATCGAGAACCGCAAGAAAGGCGACAATTCGACCGGTGCGCCGGAAATTGCGGGCGATGTGGTGGTCATCGGCATGGCGGGCGCGGAATATGATGTGCGCGGCTATGTGACGGCGCTCGATCTCGAAACGGGCAAGCTGCGCTGGCGCTGGCATGTGGTGCCGCGCGATCCCGCGCTGGGGCCGCAGGAGACGCCGGAGCTTGAAGCGGCGCTGAAGACCTGGGATCCGAAAAGCCGCTGGGATGTCGGCGGCGGCGGGGCGCCGTGGGATGCGATCGCGTTTGATCCGGAGACGGGGTACCTGCTGGTCGGCACCGGCAATGGCGGGCCTTACGCCACTTCGAAGCGCAGCCCGGCGGGGGGTGATAACCTCTATCTCGGCAGCCTCGTGGCACTCGATCCGAAGTCGGGCCGGATGGTGTGGCACTATCAGGAAACGCCGGGGGACAACTGGGACTTCACCTCGACCCAGCCGCTGATCCTGACGCACCTGAAGGTGGATGGGGCGGATCGTTCGGTGATCCTCCACGCGCCCAAGAACGGCTTTCTCTATGTAATCGACCGGGCGACGGGTAAGCTGATCAAGGCCAATCCGCTGGTGCGGATGAACTGGGCCAAGGGGATCGATCCCAAGACCGGGCGCCCGATCCTGACGCCGGAGGAGAGCGATTATACCTCGGGTCCGAAGATCGTGTTTCCCGCGACTCCGGGCGCGCGCAATTGGCATCCGGCCTCGTTCGATCCAGCGACGGGGCTTTACTATGCGGCGGTGCTCGATCTGGGGAACCTGATCTTCATGACGCCGGGGCAGAAGCCCTTGAAGGCGCGCGGGCTCAATAATGATGCGGCGCTGATCTTCACGAGCGATGTGAAGGATGCCCTTGGCGCGCTGCCGCCGCCGATGGCTGACGCGGTGCGCGCGCTGCCGGCCTATGCCGAGGCGCTGCGCGATCCGGGCAAGGCGCAGATCCGGGCCATCGAGCCGTTGACCGGCAAGACCGTGTGGGCGGCGGATACAGCAGGCTGGCAGGACCGCGCGGGCGTGCTGACGACCGCTTCGGGGCTGCTGATCCATGGCGATGTGGGCGGGCGGCTCTATGTGCGCGATGCGAAGACCGGCGCGGTGCTCAAGCAGATCGAAACGGGCACGCCGATCATGGCGGCACCGATGACGTATGAGCTGAACGGGGTGCAATACATCGCAGTCATGGCCGGGTGGGGCGGCGGCGGGTTCCCGTTCGTGCCGCGCTATTCGGCGGCCTATGACCGGGGCAACATGAACCGGCTGCTGGTGTTCCGGCTGGGCGGGGGCAAGGTGGAGCAACCGCCGCTGCTGCCGCCATTGGAAGTCGCGCCTGAGCCGCCGGCGCAGGTTGCAGGCGCGGACGCTGCGATGATTGCGCGCGGGCGGGGGCTGTTCTTCGGCAATTGCGCGATCTGCCATGCCAACCGGCACCGCTCGATCACGCCGGACCTCAGGCGGATGCAGCCGGAAACGCACGCCATGTTCCGCCAGATCGTGCTGGACGGCGCGCTGGTGCCGGGCGGGATGCCGCGCTGGAATGATGTGCTTTCACCGGGTGATGCCGATGCGATCCATGCCTATCTGATCGATCTGCAGGTCAAGACGCGGGCCGATGAACTGGCGAAGCAGAAGGCGGGCAAGCCGCTGGATGGGCCGAGCCTGACGATCTTGAGCAATTATTGATGGGGACCATCCCCGTTTTTGAACCCCCAACCCCGCTCACCCTGAGCCCGTCGAAGGGTGTTGGCGCTACCGCCGTGCACGATGCTTCGACAAGCTCAGCATGAGCGGGGTGGGAACAAGTTGGGAAAAAGAAAGATCATGGACTTTTCAACACTCGACAACCCCCGGCTGGAGTTCGCCTTCGCCTGCACCTTGCGGTTCACCCGCGTGCAGGTGGTGCCTGATGTGCCGACGGGGGGCATGCGCAGTGCGGTCTATGTCGATGATGGCGAGTTCGAGGGGCCGCGGCTGAAGGGGCGGGCGGTGCCTAACTCCGGGGGTGACTATGCCTTCTTCCGACCGGATGACACGGCGGTTTTCGATGCGCGCTATATGCTCGAGGTCGATGATGGCACCTTGATCTACATGCAGAACAAGGGGTTCCTCTGGGGCCGCGAGCCGGGGACGATGGAGCGGCTGCGCAGCTGGGCGTTTGCGGGCGGCGCGCCTGTGCCGCATGCCGAATACTATCTGCGTGCGCAGCCGACGTTCGAGACAAGCAAGGGCCCGCACGACTGGCTGACGCGGCACGTTTTCATCGGCGTGGGCGAGCGGCGGCCAGATGGCAACCACGTGCGGTATTATGCGCTGACTTAGGCGGTCTTAGCCCCTCCTCTGAAGAGGAGGGGGTTGGGGGTGGTGGCTTGCCGCATGCGCTGCGTTTGCCTGCCACCACCCCCCGGCCCCCTCCTCTAAAGAGGAGGGGGAGTTTGGCTTGACGCTCCGATCGTGCGTGGTACAAAAGCTAACAATTGGTAGAAAATAAGCATGGGAGAATACCGCCGGTGAAGCTGCACCTGCCGCCCCGCGTCAGCCCGAAAGCGTTCGATGCCATGCTCACGGCTGCGGCCGGCGTGGTCGGCAAGGACTGGGTCATGGCGAGCGACGCTGATCGCGATGCCTATTCCGATGTCTATGCACCCGGCTCGTCCGAGGAATGGCCTGCAAGCGCTGCGATTGCGCCCGCGAGCGTCGAGGAAGTGCGCGCCATCGTGCGGCTGGCAAACGAGCACAAGACGCCGCTCTGGCCGGTCGCGCGCGGCAAGAACCTGGGCTACGGCACGGCAGCGCCGCGCATGGCGGGCTCCATCGTGCTCGATCTGGGCCGGATGAACCGGATCCTCGAGCTCGACAGCAAGCTGGCTTACTGCGTGGTCGAGCCGGGGGTGGGCTTCTTCGATCTTTATGAGGCGGTGCAGCGCGAGAAGGCGCCGCTGTGGCTTTCGGTGCCGGGCAATGCCTGGGGCTCTGTGCTCGGCAATGCGCTGGAGCACGGCATCGGTTATACCTCGTACGGCCTCCACGCGCGCAACTTGTGCGGGATCGAGGCGGTGCTGCCCGATGGCGATCTGGTGCGCACCGGGATGGGCGCGATGACGGGCAACCCGGCCTGGCACCTCTTCCCGATGAGCTATGGCCCCACTTTCGATCTCGCGTTCTCGCAATCCAACCTCGGCATCGTCACCAAGGCGGGCGTGTGGATGCAGCCGGCGCCGGAGAGCTCGCTCGAGCTGATCTGGGACATTCCGGCGGTCGACGATATCGGCTGGGTGATCGATACGATCGCGCCGCTCAAGATTTCAGGGCTGATCGACCAGAACGTGTTCATCCCGAGCTGGCTGGGCAAGATGGTGCTGAAAGGACAGCGCAAGGACTTCTGGGACAAGCCCGGCGCGATCCCCGAAGCGCGGGTGGAGGAACTGCTCAAGCAGTATGGGCTCGGCTACTGGCAGGTGGCGCTGCGGCTTTATGGCGACGAGGGTGTGGTCAAGGCCAAGGCCGACGTGGTCAAGGCGGCGATGAAGCGCAATCTGGCGGCCCCGCCGGTGGAGCATTGGTGGCATCCGGGCGACTATATCCACGGGGTCGAGATTACGATGGGGATCCCCTCTGCCGTGCCCCTGCAGATGAGCGACTGGATCGGCGGGCGCGGGGCGCACATGGGCTTTTCGCCGGTGGTGCCCGCGACCGGCAAGCACGTGCTCGACCAGATGCACCGCAGCCGCAAGATCATTGCGGATTTCGATGTCGATTTCTACGCGAGCTTCACCATTGGCGGGCGCTTTGCCAACAACGTCAACATGCTGATGTATGACCGCGACAACGCCGCGGAAGTGGCGAAGATGCGGCGCCTGTTCGACACACTGATCAGCGAGACGGCGAAGGCCGGTTATGCCGAATACCGCACGCATCTGGGCTGGATGGATCCGGTGATGGATACCTTCGATTTCAACGATCACGCACTGCGCCGCTTTGGCGAAAAGGTGAAGAACGCGCTCGATCCCAATGGCGTGGTGGCGCCGGGCAAGCAGGGGATCTGGCCGGCGGCCTATGCCGAACAAAGAGGAGGCAAGGCATGAAGCGCCTGATCCTCGCCGCCGCGCTGCTGACTTCGGCTGCCGCTGTCGCCGCGCTACCCCCCGGTCCGCCGCCGGGGCCGCCGCCGCCGTACCAGATGCGGCCTGCCGCGCCGGCGGGTGACCGGCTGAAGCCAGGCGGGGACGGCAAGGTGCTGTTCGAAGTGCATTGCGGCTATTGCCATCTGCTCGGCGGGATGGGGACCAACCTGCTCACCAAGCAGCGGATGATGATGGGCGAGACGCCGGACAAGGGCCTGCTCGCCAACCGCACCGACCTGACCGCGGACTATGTGAGAAGCGTGGTGCGCCTGGGCAAGGGCGCGATGCCGGGGCAGACCAGGGTCGATGTGACCGACGCCGAACTCGATGCGGTGGCGCAGTATCTCGGAAAGGCGGGCTGATGCGGACCACGCGGCGCGGGGTGCTGAAGGGTGGGGCTCTTGCGGGTGCAGCGGCGGCGGTGCCGGTGGCGGCGCGGGCTGCTGTAGGCGCGGCGGCGGTGGTCTATGACAGCAGGCTGGCCGAATCCGCGAGCTTTGGCGGCGGGCAAGGGATCGACCTTGCGCGCCTTTCGCTGCGGGATGCCCATGCTGCGCTCGCCGGTGCCGCGCGGGTGGAGGGGCTGACGCGGTGGAGCGACTGGACCGTGCTGCGCGCTCTGCTGGAAGAGCAGGGGCTGCGGCGCAGCGCCGAGACGCGCCTTGCCGCGCCGCTTTCCGGGCACGATGGACTGATACGATGGAGCATGGCGGCGCGTTGAAGCGCGTTTCCTCCAAATTACCCTTTCATCAGATGAAATTTGACCGCGCCGCAGCGCTTAGCGTGCGGGCAGTCTTGCGCCTAAGCGAGTGCTCTGTTCTGCCTCTGCGGGCAGGACTGCTTGAACCGGCAGGCGGGCTGATTTAGTATGCAACACTAACAATCAGCTCTGCATGCGCGGAGTCGGGAGAGAGCTTGGCTGCCATGGTCCTCAACGCATGACCCCTGAACGCGTGACCGACGTGACGCTCTATCACTGGGAGCCCAACGCCAATTCGGGCAAGCCGATGCTGGCGCTGATGGAAAAGGGCGTGCCCTTTGCCAGCCACTACATCGATATGCTGCAGTTCGATCAGCACAAGCCCGAGTACCTCGCGATCAACCCGCAAGGTACGATCCCGGCGATGACGCATGGCAGCAGGGTGCTGACCGAAAGCACCGCGATCATGGAATATGTGAACGCGGCGTTCCCGGGGCCGGACCTGATGCCGGCTGACGCGCAGGATCGCTGGCGGGTGCGCTGGTGGATGAAGTTCATGGACCAGTGGCTCGGCCCCAGCTTCTCGATGATCGGCTGGAGCGTCTTTGTGGGCCCGCGCGTGCGTGAGCGCGATCCTGAGGAACTGGCCGCCGCGATCGAGCGCATTCCGCTGCCCGAGCGGCGCGCGGCGTGGAAGAAGGCGATCAGCGGGGACTTTTCGGCAAGCGAGATGGCCGAAAGCCGCCGCCGCGTGGCGCTGGGCATTGCGCGGCTGGAGGACGAGCTCGGCAAGCGCGATTACGTGGGCTCGGATGGCTACAGCCTTGCCGATATCAACATCTTCAATTCGACCTATTCGCTGCCGCTTTCGCAGTCCGATCTCGCCAGCAAGGACAAGACGCCCAACATCATGCGCTGGCTGAAGCGCGTCTATGAGCGCGAGGCGGTGGGCAAGACCTGGGCGATGGGCAAGACCGACATGGCGGCGCGCTACAGCCTGGTGATGGAAGGGATCGTCTGATGGCGCAGGCTGTTCTCTATCACGGCGAACCCAATGGCGCTTCGCTGACGGTGCTGGCGGCGCTGGCCGAGAGCGGGCTCGATATTCCGTGCCAGCCGATCGATCTGCTGGCGGGCGCGCGGCATGGCCTGCCGGGGATCAGCGACTCCATCGCGCTCGACCTTGGGATCGAAGGCGAGGGGCCGGTGCTGGTGGTGCGCGGCGAGGCGATGACGGAATCGGTGTTCCTCGCGCAGTATCTCGATGAGCTGGCGGGGGGCTGCGGCCTGCAGCCTGATGACGCTTATGCCCATTGGGAAATGCTGATGTGGTGCCGCCAGATCACCGAGCGGCTTTCGCCGGCGGCGGCGCTGCTGGGCAATCTGGCGCATTCGCAAGCCGCGATTGCGGCTATTCCCGCGGACGACTTCGCGGCGCTGACCGGCACCATCGTTTCCGACGACCTGCGCGCGCGCTGGCAAGCGCTTCACGACGGCGCAATCGATGCCGCGCAAGTGGCCGACAGCGAGGCCAAGGTCGATCAGGCCGCGCAGCGCTGCGAGGACAAGCTGGCAGACGGGCGCGAATTCCTGATGGGCGATTTCTCCATTGCCGATCTCGTCACCTACAGCTGGCTCGCGGGGATGGCCCCGATCCACCCCGAAGTCTTTGCTGCAAGGCCGCTGACGAGCGCGTGGCTCGCCCGCGTTGCCGTGCGGCCCTGTGTCGTTTCCGCTCTGGCTTTGGCGAACCACGCCGAACCGCTCCGTTCCTGGGCTCCGGGCCCTGAAATCAACCGTTGGGGATAAGACAAGACCATGCGCGCCATCGACTATTTCGACCGCGGCCACGACCGCGATCCGCAGCGTCTCGCGATCATCGATACCGAAAGCGGCCTCAAGCTGACCTTTGCCGAGACCAAGGCGCTGACCGAGCGGATTGCCGCCGCGCTGCAGAAGCATGGCTTTGAAAATCAGGACCTGCTCGGGTTCTATGGCCCGAACGATGGCATGCTGCTCGTGGCGGTGCTGGCGATGTGGCGTGCCAACGGCAAGTGGATCCCGGTCAACACGCGCAACGCGATCGACGCCAACGCGGCCTATATCAACTATGTGCGCCTGAAGTGGCTGGTCTATCATTCGTCGAAAGCCGAAGAGGTGCAGCAGCTCAAGAACTTGTGCCCCACGCTCCAGCACTTCGTGTGCCTCGACAAGCGGCTGGGCGATGATCCGAGCCTCGAGGAATTCATGGCCGGGGTGAGCGAGGCCGATTTCGTCGAGCCCGAGACCGATGCGTTCGGCAACCTGATGGACATGGTCGGCATCTTCCCGACCGGCGGCACGACCGGCCCTTCGAAGGGCGCGAACGTGACGAACCTGGGCTGGGGCACGATGATCGAGACGGCCGCCGACGGCATGGGCGGGCGCACCGACAATCCGGTGGCGCTGGTTTCCGCGCCGATCACCCATGCGGCGGGGCCGATTGCGCTTTCGACCATGAGCCTTGGCGCGACGCAGGTGATCCTGCCCGGCTTCGATGCCGAGGACGTGCTGCGGACCATCGCGGAATACAAGGTCACGCACATGTATCTGCCGCCGACGGCAATGTACCAGTGCCTCGCGAGCCCGGAAATCGGCCAGCACGATTACTCGAGCCTCAAGATCTTCATCCTCGTCGGTTCGCCCTGCAGCCCCGAGAAGCTGCGCCAGGCGGTGGAGATCTTCGGGCCGTGCATGTGCCAGGCCTATGGCCAGGTCGAATGCCCGATGATCGTCGCGTGGTTCCCGCCCGAGGATGTGGCGCGCTTTGCCTATGAGGCGCCCGAGAAGCTGGCGTCCTGCGGCAAGCCGACTCGCTCAATCAAGGTCACCCTGATGGACGATGACGGCAATCACGTGCCGCTGGGCGAGGCGGGTGAAATCTGCGTGCGCGGCGCGCTGGTGACGCATTCCTACTTCGAGAAGCCCGAGGAAACCGCCGAGATTCGCAAGTTTGGCTGGCACCATACCGGCGACGTCGGCAAGTTCGACAAGGACGGCTATCTCTATATCGTCGACCGCAAGAAGGACATGGTGGTCTCCGGCGGGTTCAACGTCTTCACCGCCGAAGTCGAGGCAGCAGTCACCGAACTGGCGCAAGTGCGCGAGGCCTGCGTATTCGGCATCCCGCACGAGAAGTGGGGCGAGCAGGTCCACGCCGTTGTCGTCGCGGAAGGGATCACCGGCGAGGAAATCATCGCCTATACCAAGCAGCGCCTCGGCGGCGTGAAGGCGCCGAAATCGATCGAGTTCATCGCCGCTATTCCCCGCACCGCGGCGGGCAAGATGGACAAGAAGGAACTGCGCAAAAAGTATTGGGGCGATGCGCAGCGTATGGTGAATTGAGCCATGGTGGTTTAATCAGGGCTGGTTTAAACAGTCGATTAAAGCGATCCGGGAAACACCGGACCGAGAGGAGAGGGTAGACAGGTATGCGCGTTTCGTTCGTTCGCAAGCTGGCATTGGCATCGGTTCTTGCACTCGCCGCGGGGGCGGTGGCCCAAACGGGGGCCATGGCCGGTGTGACCGAGGCCATGCTGCGCAACGTGCCGGCGGGCGAATGGCTCAGCTATGGCCGCGATTATGCCGAGCAACGCTTCTCGCCGCTGACGCTGGTCAACGAGTATAACGCCGATCAGCTGGGTCTTGCCTGGTACGCCGATATGGACACCGCGCGCGGGCAGGAAGCGACGCCGCTGGTGCATGACGGGGTGCTCTATGTCACCACGGCCTGGTCGATGGTGAAAGCCTACGACGCCAGAACCGGCAAGCCGATCTGGGCTTACGATCCCAAGGTCCCGCGCGATACACTGGTGCGCACCTGCTGCGATGCGGTAAACCGCGGCGTGGCGCTCTATGGCGACAAGCTCTTCGTGGCAGCGCTCGACGGGCGGCTGATCGCGCTCGACCAGAAGACCGGCAAGGTGATCTGGGAGAAGGTCACCGTTCCCAACCAGACCGACTACACGATCACCGGCGCGCCGCGCATCGTGAAGGGCCGCGTGCTGATCGGCGCGGCGGGCGCGGAATACAAGGCGCGCGGATACCTTGCGGCTTATGACCCTGAAACGGGTAAGGAAGTGTGGCGCTTCAACACGGTGCCCGGCGATCCGGCCAAGGGCTTCGGCAAGGAAGGCCTCAACAAGGCAGCGCACGAGGCGGCGGCCAAGACCTGGGGCAACAAGTGGTGGACCCTCGGCGGTGGCGGCACCGTGTGGGATTCGATCACTTACGATCCCGAGACCAACCTCGTCCTGTTCGGTACCGGCAATGCCGAGCCGTGGAACCCGGCTGCAAACGGCCGCGCGGGTGACAGCCTGTACACCTCCTCGATCGTGGCGGTGAATGCGGACACCGGTCAGTATGTCTGGCACTTCCAGGAAACGCCGGAAGACCGCTGGGATTTCGACTCGGATCAGCAGATCACCATTGCGGACGTGAACATCGGCGGCGAGAAGCGCCACGTCGCCATGCACGCACCCAAGAACGGGCACGTCTATGTGCTCGACGTCAAGACCGGCAAGTTCATCTCGGCGACCCCCTGGGTTCCGGTGAACTGGGCAAAGGGCGTGGATTCCGAGACCGGGCGACCCACCATCAATCCCGATGCGCAGTATGAAAAGACGGGCAAGCCCTTCATCAGCCTGCCCGGCGCGGTTGGCGCGCATAGCTGGCAGCCGCAGAGCTACAGCCCCAAAACCGGGTACCTCTATATCCCGACTAACCTCGCCGCGTTCCCCTATATGGCGGCGGCGGGTTGGAAGCCGACCGATATCGGGTTCCAGACGGGGCTTGATGGCTATGCCGTGGCAATGCCGGCCGATCTCAAGGCGCAGGCCGGGGCGAAGGCGGCGACCACCGGGCAATTGGTGGCGTGGGACGTCGCGAACCGGAAGCCGGCATGGAAGGTCAACCTCGTCGGCCCGTCAAACGGCGGTGTGCTTTCGACCGCGGGCAACCTCGTGTTCCAGGGCACGGCGGCGGGCGATTTCGTTGCCTATACGGCCGATAAGGGCGAGAAGCTGTGGTCGTTCCCCGCGCAAAGCGGCATTATCGCCGCGCCCATGACCTATGTGGTGGACGGCGAGCAGTATGTCGCGATCCTCGTCGGCTGGGGCGGTGTGTGGGATGTCGCCACCGGCGTGCTGGCGAACAAGGCCGGTTCGGTGCGCAATATCAGCCGCCTTCTCGTGTTCAAGCTGGGCGCCAAGGGCCAGCTGCCCGAAGCTCCGCCGATGAACCAGATGGTGCTCGACCCGCCGCCGTTCACCGGCACCCTTGCGCAGGCGACGCATGGCGGGCAGCTCTATGGCCGCTACTGCGCGGTGTGCCACGGTGATGCTGCGGTGGCGGGCGGACTCAACCCCGATCTGCGCCATTCGGGCACGATCGGCTCCGCTGAAGCGCTGAAGGCAATCGTACTGGGCGGACAGCTGCATGAACTCGGCATGGTCTCGTTCAAATCGGCGCTGAAGGCGCCCGACGCCGAGGCAATCCGGATGTACCTGATCAAGCGGGCCAACGAAGACAAGGCGCTGGCATCGCGCTGAGAGACTGCTATATACTAGAACAATCTTGAGAGGACAGAGAGACCCATGACCACACTCTACCCCAATCTGATCGACGGCGAGATGGTGACCACTGCCAGCGCGCTCGATGTGGTGAACCCGGCGAACGAACAGGTGATCGGCCAGGTGCCGGCTTGCGGCGCCGAAGAGCTTGACCGTGCTGTCGCCGCCGCGCGCCGCGCCTTCAAGACCTGGTCGAAGACGCCGGTCGATGATCGCCGCGCCGTGATCCAGAAGATGGCCGCCGCGATCGACGCCAACTTCGAGGAGCTCTACCGTCTGCTCACCGCCGAACAGGGCAAGCCGCACCAGCAGGCCCAGTTCGAAATCGGCGGCTGCTCGGCGATGATGAACGCGCAGTCGACACTGAACCTCGACGAAACGATCAACGAGGACAGCGAAACCCGCTTCAGCCGCACCCGCCGCGTGCCGGTGGGCGTGGTCGGCGGCATCGTGCCGTGGAACTTCCCGCTGCTGATGGCGGTGCAGAAGATCGCCCCGGCGATCCTTTCGGGCTGCACCATCGTGCTCAAGCCCTCGCCGTTCACGCCGCTGACCACGCTCAAGTTTGCCGAGCTGATCAAGGACATCGTGCCTGCCGGCGTTGTGAACATCATCTCCGGCGAAGATGCGCTGGGCCCGATGATCACCGCGCACCCGGATATTGACAAGATCACCTTCACCGGCTCGACCGCGACCGGCAAGAAGATCATGGAAGGCGCCTCGAAGGACCTGAAGCGCATCACGCTCGAGCTCGGCGGCAACGACGCCTCGATCGTGCTGCCCGATGCCGACGTCGCCAAGGTGGCCGAGCAGCTGTTCTGGTCGAGCTTCACCAACGCCGGCCAGATCTGCGTCGCGGCCAAGCGCATCTATATCCACGAGGATATCTATGACGAGCTGAGCGCGGCGATCGCGGCTTATGCCAAGACCGTGAAGGTGGGCGACGGGTCCGAGCAGGGCACCGGCGTTGGCCCGATCCAGAACAAGAAGCAGTTCGACCGCGTGTGCGAGCTGATCGAGGACGCCAAGGACAACGGCTACAAGTTCCTTGTCGGCGGCGATGTCGATCCTTCGGGCTCGGGCTATTACGTGCCGATCACCATCCTCGACAATCCGCCGGAAGACGCCCGGATCGTGGCAGAGGAGCAGTTCGGCCCGGTCATGCCGCTGATGAAGTTCTCGAGCGACGATGAAGTCATCGCCCGCGCGAACAACTCGGACTACGGCCTCGCCGGTGCGGTGTGGACCAAGGATACCGACCGCGGCGTGAAGCTCGCCGAGCAGCTCGAGACGGGTACGGTGTGGATCAACGAGTTCCTCCACCTTTCGCCGTTTGCACCCTTCGGCGGCCACAAGCAGTCCGGCTTCGGCGCTGAATACGGCGTCGAAGGCCTTAAGGAGTTCACCTACAGCCAGGTGATCACCGTCAAGAAGGACGCGCTGGTTTGATATGAAAAGAGGGCCCTCTCCCCTTGAGGGGAGAGGGTTGGGAGAGGGGGACGCACGTGCTGCGTGCCCCTCTCAACTTCGGCTAAGCGCTTCGCGCCAAGCCTTCGTATCTCTCCCGTGAAGGGGAGAGAGCAGAGAGGTGTTTTCCGTGCCCATCGATATCCAGAAGATCAAAGCCATCGACGTGCACGTGCACGCCGAGGTTTCGTGCCACGATCCGGAAGATCCGGTGATGGGCAAGTTCTTCGATGCGGCTTCGGCCTATTTCAAGGCGCCGCGCGAGCGGCCCAAGATGCCCGAGATCGCGGATATCTACCGCGAGCAGGAAATCGCCTTCTGCATCTTCACTGTCGACTGCGAGAGCGGCATCGGCGCCAAGCGGATCTCGAACTACGAAGTGGCGGAATTCGCTGCAAAGAACGACGATATCTGCATGGCCTTTGCCTCGATCGATCCGCACAAGGGCAAGATGGGCGCGCGCGAGGCGCGTGATTTGATCGAGAACTACGGGGTCAAGGGCTTCAAGTTCCACCACATCATGCAGAACATCGAGCCGGCCGCGCGCGTCGGCTACCCGATCTATGAAGTGATCGCGGAATACGGCTTGCCGGCGATCTTCCACACCGGCCATTCGGGCATGGGCACCGGCATGCGCGGCGGCGCGGGTGTGCGGCTCAAGTATGGCCAGCCGATCCTTGTGGACGATGTGGCCGCCGATTTCCCCGACATGAAGGTGATCCTTGCGCATCCCTCGTGGCCGTGGGTGGACGAAAGCCTTTCGATGGCGCTGCACAAGGACAACGTGTTCATCGACCTTTCGGGCTGGAGCCCGAAGTATTTCGCGCCGCAGATCATCCAGTACGCCAACACGCAGCTGAAGCATAAGATGCTGTTTGGCAGCGACTTCCCGCTGATCCATCCGCAGAAGTGGATCGATGCCGCGCTGAAGGTGGGCTTCAAGGACGAAGTTCTGCCGGGCATCATGAAGGACAACGCACTGCGCGTGCTCGGGCTCGTCTGAGCCGGCATGGTTGAAGATCCGGCCGATATTCGCGGCTGGCAGCGGCTTAGCGGCGAGATCACGACCTCTGGGCGGCTGGAGGAGCATGACGTTGCCCGGCTGGCGGCGCTCGGGGTAAAGCAGGTCGTCAATCTCGCGCTCGATAGCCATCCCGATGCGCTGGCGGATGAAGGCGCGAAGCTGGCGGCGGCGGGGATCGGCTACACGCATATTCCGGTGCCGTTCGATGCGCCGGACGATACGCATTTCGCGGCTTTTTCTGCTGCGCTGGAGGCAGGGCCAAAGCCGGTTCACATCCACTGCATCATGAACTGGCGCGTTTCGGCATTCTTCTACCGGCTCAACCGCGATGTGCGCGCCATGCCCGAAGCGGAAGCGCGCGCGCTGATGGCGCAGCAGTGGGAGCCGGACCGGAGCGACAGTCCCGAATGCGCGGTCTGGGCGCGGTTTATTGCGCCGAGGGCAGACTGATGGATTTTTCCGGCCAGCATGTGGTGATCACCGGCGCTTCGACCGGGATCGGCAAGGCGACAGCTGTGCGCGTGGTGCGCAGCGGGGCGCGGGTGACGCTGATTGCGCGGCGGGGCGAACTGCTGGCGGATCTCTGCGCCGAGCTTGGCGCAGGCGCAGGCTGGGCTGCGGCGGACGTGGGCAGGCAGGACCAACTTGTTGCAGCGCTCGATAGCGCGGCGGCGCAGCATGGACCGGTCGATGCGCTGTTCCTCAATGCGGGGACGGGCGGTACGTTTGCGCCGCTGGAAGCCTATTCGGACGAGAATTTCGATGCGCTGATGGCGGTCAACATGAAGTCTGCATTCTGGGCGGTGCGCCATGTGCTGCCGGTGATGAAGGCACGCAGGACGGGCAGCATCCTGATTACCGGCAGCCTCGCTTCGGAGCGTGGCATGGCGATGAACGTGGGCTATGTGATGAGCAAGCATGCCGTGCTCGGCCTCGCCCGCGCGGCGGCGCTGGAAGGGGCGGCGCACGGCGTGCGGGTCAATTGCCTGGTGCCCGGCTTCATCGAGACGCCGCTGCTGGACGGCGTTCCGCCCGAGCAGCTGACCTCGCTTGCCGCCAATGTGCCGCAGCAGCGACTGGGCAGTTCCGAGGATGTGGCGGAAGTCGCCGCGTTCCTGCTTTCGCGGGCCGCCGCGCATGTCACCGGCCAGAGCTGGGCCGTGGACGGCGGTGTGCTCGGCACTCTTGCGATCAGGTAACCCCATGACACTCAAGTACTATCACGCCGAACCGCTGGCCAATTCGCTCAAATCCATGGCCCCGCTCAAGGAGAAGGGGCTGGCGTACGAGAGCGTGTACGTCGATCTGCACAAGTTCGAGCAGCACCAGCCGTGGTTCACCGCGATCAATCCCGAGGGGCAGGTGCCCGTGCTCGATCATGACGGCACGATCATCACGCACACGACGGTGATCAACGAGTATCTTGAAGACGTGTTTCCCGATGCCCAGCCTGCTGATGGTCCGCTGCGGCCGCGCGATCCGGTGGGCGCCGCGCGGATGCGATACTGGAACAAGTTCGTCGACGAGCAGGTGATGAACTTCGTCTCGATGCACGGCTGGCACCGGATGGTCGGCGTGATTGCCCGCAACATCGAGAGCGGGGAGTTCGAGAAGCTGCTCGAGAGCATTCCGCTGCCCGATCAGCGCAAGAAGTGGGCGACGGCGCGTTCGGGCTTTTCGGAGGCAGACCTCGCCAATGCGACATCCAAGATCGAGTACGCGGTGGACAAGGTGGAGAAGCAGCTGGCCGAAACGCCGTGGCTGGCGGGTGAGACTTACACGCTGGCGGATATCAATTTCTATTCGCACTGCGGGATGATGGTGGAGCGAATGTTCCCCGAACTGGAAATCGCCAAACGCGCGCCGCGCCTCGTCGAATGGCGCGAGCGGGTGACCGCGCGGCCGGGCATGGCGGCGGCGCTCAAGTCTGAGGACCGCACGGCGCCGGGCCTGCGCACATGGTCGGGGCATGTGCGCTGATGGCCGGGTTCGTGCTGATCCATGGTTCCTGGCATGGCGGCTGGTGTTTCGACCCGGTCGCGGACTTGCTGCGCGCGCGTGGGCATGCCGTGGTCGCGCCGACGCTGCCTGCGATGGGCGGGACGGCGGCGGAAATGGCCGCGATCACGCTGGGCGACTGGGGCGAATTTGCTGCGCAGCATTGCCGCGACCTGAAGGCTGAGCTGGGCGGCGCACCGGTGGTGCTCGCGGGCCATTCGCGCGGCGGGCTGGTGGTCAGCACGGCGGCGGAGCGCGACCCCGCCGCGATGGATGCGCTGGTCTACATCTGCGCGATGATGCTGCCTACGGGTGCCTCGCGCGCGGAGTTCAAGGAAATGGAAGAGCCCAATCCTGCGTTCGATGCGATCATCAGCAAGGTGCATGGCGGGGTGGCGACAGTGGTCGATCCCGCGCGCGCCGCGCCGGTTTTTGCGCAGCTTTCGCCGCCGGAACTGGTGGCCGGCGTGCTGCCGCGCCTTGTGGCGGAGCCGCATGGGCCGCGTTCGGAGCCGCTGGCGCTGACGGCGGAGCGCTGGGGTTCGCGCCCACGCACTTATGTCGAGTGCACCGAGGACCGCACGATTCCCATCGACAGCCAGCGCCGCATGCAGGCGATGAGCCCGGGCGCGCGGGTGGTGACATTGGACGCTGATCACAGCCCCTACCTCTCGCGTCCGGTGGAACTCGCCGATGCGCTGGAGGGGGCAATCCCGTCCTGATGGAGACGATCTGATGCGCGAAGTAAGGCTGAGCCCGCAGGGCGATTTCGACAATGCGGCCCGCGATTATGCGCATATCACCGCGCATCCGCTGACCGCCGCGATGGGGGCGGAAATCACCGGGGTGCGGCTGGGGCATGACCTTGCGCCCGAGGCTTTCGACGAAATCCGCGATGCGCTGTGGCGGCACAAGATGGTGTTTCTGAAGGACCAGCACCTCACGCATTCGGAGCATGAGGCGTTCTCCGCGCGGTTCGGGCCGTTTGCGGTCGATGCCTATACGCAAGGGGTGGAGGGGCACCGCAATGTGCACCCGCTGATCAAGGAAGCGGACACGAAGACCAAGGCGCTGTTCGGCAGCGGCTGGCACACCGATTCGCCGTTCCTCGACGAGCCGCCTTCGGTGACGATCCTGCGCGCCATTCAGGTGCCTCCCTACGGCGGAGACACAACCTGGGCGGATACGCAGCTCGCCTGGCGGATGCTGAGCCCCGCAATGCAGGCCATGTTGCGCCCGCTGAAAGTGCATATGTCGGCCGAGGCGAACGTGGCGACGCAGGAGCGGATCAGCGGCAAGCCGATGGCCTTTGCCAATGATGACCGGCGCAGTTCCGCGCTCAATGGCAATTTCCACCCGCTGGTGCGCACGCATCCCTTCACCGGGCTGCCCTCGCTCTATGTGGACGAGGTCTATGCCGTGGGGATCGAGGGGATGACCGAGGCGGAGAGCCGCCCGATCCTCGACATGCTGACGCGGCATGTGACGCAGGCTGGTTTCACCTGCCGCCTGCGCTGGGAACCCGGCATGATCGCGATGTGGGACAACCGCGCGGCGCTCCATCTGGCGCCGAATGATTACGATGGGTTCCGGCGCGAGATGTACCGCACGACGATGGCGGGGGAGCGGCCGGAGTAGGGGGCAACGTGGTGTGTTGCCGCTCTGGCTTCCCGCCTGCGCGGGAATGACGAGGTTTTGGGGTGGGGTTCAACAAGGACAGGCTTTCTCTCGTCATTCCCGCGCAGGCGGGAAGCCAGGGGCGCCAGTTGCCCTCTCAATCCCCGAAGAAATTGAGTTCCAGCAGTACGTTGTTGGGATCGCTGACGAAAATCTGCCTGAGGCCGATGGAGGCCACGGTGTTGAGCTGGAAGGGCGTGCCCAGTGCGCCAACGCGCTCCATCAGTTCGTCGTAGCCCGAGCAGTTGAGCGCGACGTGGTGCACCGCGCCGGTCAGCGCGCCGGGTTCGACGGGACGATCGAAGGCGCGGGGGCAATCGACCGAGTTGATGTGGACGATCGCCTTGCCGCCTGCGTCGTACATCCACTGCGCGTTATCGGGCGTCAGCGGCGGGGGCGCGTTGCGGCGTTCGAGGTTCAGCAGCGCCTTGTAGAACTCGGCGGTTTCATCGAGCTTGTCGGTTATCACGTTGACGTGATCGAGCCAGTTGACCTGCATTGCCTGCTCCCTCACTTAAAGCCCTCTCCCTTTGAGGGGAGAGGGTTGGGAGAGGGGATCTGGCGCAGCGCCAGAGCCCCTCTCAACTTCGGCTAGCGAGCAAGCTCGCATGCCTTCGTATCTCTCCCCTGAAGGGGAGAGAGCAAGGAGTTTCAGCTCCGGAACACCACCGTCTTGGTGCCGTTGAGCAGCGCGCGGTCTTCGAGGTGGAGGCGCACCGCTTCGGCGAGCACGCGGCGTTCCACGTCGCGGCCCTTGCGGACGAGGTCTTCGGGCGTGTCGGCATGGGTGACGGTCGTCACGTCCTGGTGGATGATCGGGCCTTCATCGAGGTCGGTCGTGACGTAGTGGCCGGTCGCACCGATCATCTTCACGCCGCGCGCGTGGGCCTGGTGATAGGGCTTGGCGCCCTTGAAGCTCGGCAGGAACGAGTGGTGGATGTTGATGCAGCGGCCGTTGAGGAACGAGGCCATGTCATCCGAGAGGATCTGCATGTAGCGCGCGAGGACGACGAGCTCGGCGCCGGTTTCGTTCACGATGGCCTTTACCTGCGCTTCCTGCTGCGGCTTGGTGTCCTTCGTGATCGGCAGGTGGTGATAGGGGACGTCGCCCAGCAAGGTGATGTTGAGCGCTTCTTTGGGGTGGTTGCCGATGATCGCGACGACGTCCATCGGCAGTTCGCCGATGCGGGTGCGGTAAAGCAGATCGCCGAGGCAGTGGTCGAACTTGCTGACCATCAGCACGGTGCGGCGCTTGTGCGCGCTATCGCGCATCGTCCATTCCATGCCGAACTGCTGCGCCACCGGCGTGAAGGCGCTGCGCAGCGTTTCCTGATTGCCCGAGCCCGGATCGAGCACCACGCGCATGAAGAATCGGCCGCTTTCGGTATCGTCGAACTGCTGCGCCTCGAGAATGTTGGCGCCCGCCTCATAGAGGTTGCCGGTAACCCGGGCGACGATTCCGGGCCTGTCCTCGCACGAAAGCGTCAGGATCACTGGTGAAGTCATTCAAATCTCTCCCCGTTCACTCGTTCGCTGGGCCGCGCGCCCCATAGGCCGCATGGCTGCTCACCGCCAGCCGTGCGTGATGCCCTGCATGGGGCCTGCACAATTTGGCATTGCGAATCTGTCCTGATATTGTATGTGTTGCATACAAAATTCAACCAGCCATTTTTGATCGGGAGAGACGGCATGGCAGCGAACCTCGAAGAGGTCCTTCAGGGCCAAGGCAATATCGTTGAAATGCTGCGCAATTCGCAGCTTGGGGCCTATGTCTATCCGGTGGTGGCGCCGGAATTCTCCAACTGGCGCTCCGAGCAGTGGGCCTGGCAGCATTCGGCGGTGCTGTTCGACCAGTCGCACCACATGGTGAATCTCTACATTCGCGGCAAGGATGCGGCGAAGCTGCTCTCGGACACGATGATCAACAGCTCGAAGGGCTGGTCGGTCAACAAGGCCAAGCAGTATGTGCCGACGACGCCGTATGGCCACGTGATCGGCGATGGCATCATCTTCTGGGAAGAAGAGGAAAGCTTCACTTATGTCGGCCGCGCGCCGGCTTCGAACTGGCTGCGCTATCACGGCGCGACCGGTGGTTACGATGTCGAGATCGAGCTCGATGACCGTTCGCCGATGCGCCCGATGGGCAAGCCCGTCACCCGCAAGGAATGGCGCTTCCAGATCCAGGGTCCGCAGGCGTGGAACGTGATCGAGAAGCTGCACGGCGGGCCGCTGGAGCAGCTCAAGTTCTTCAACATGAGCACGATGAACATTGCCGGCAAGACCGTGCGCACGCTGCGCCACGGCATGTCGGGCGCGCCGGGCCTCGAAATCTGGGGTCCTTATGCCGAGCAGGAAGAAATCCGCGCCGCCATTCTGGAAGCGGGCAAGGAGTTCGGCCTGATCGCTTGCGGCAGCCGCGCTTATCCTTCGAACACGCTGGAATCGGGCTGGATCCCCTCGCCGCTGCCAGCGATCTACACTGGCGAGAAGCTCAAGGGCTTCCGCGAGTGGCTGGGTGCCGACAGCTACGAGGCTACCGGCTCGATCGGCGGCTCATTCGTGGGTGAGAGCATCGAGGATTACTACCTCAACCCGTGGGAGCTGGGGTACGGCCCGTTCGTCAAGTTCGACCACGATTTCCATGGCCGCGAGGCGCTGGAAAAGCTCAACCCCGCCGAGCAGCGCAAGAAGGTGACGCTGGCGTGGAACCCCGAGGACATGGCGAAGATCACCGCTTCGCTGTTCAACCCGGACGGCGAGCAGTACAAGTTCTTCGACGTGCCGCTGGCGAACTATGCCTCGTCGAATTACGACCGCGTGGTCGATGCGGGCGGCAAGACGGTCGGCGTCTCGATGTTCACCGGCTATTCCTACAACGAGAAGCAGGCGCTCTCGCTCGCGACGGTTGATCCGGAAATCCCGGTCGGCACCGAAGTACGCGTGGTGTGGGGCGAGCCCGATGGCGGCACGCGCAAGACCACGGTCGAGCCGCACAAGCAGATCGAAGTGCGCGCGATCGTTTCCTCGGTGCCCTACAGCCGCGTGGCGCGCGAGAACTACGCGGAAGGCTGGCGCACCGGGCGCTGATCGAGGTTTGGGGTAGCACTCACAGCTCCCCCAAACCCGTCCACCCTGAGCTTGTCGAAGGGCTGCTTTTTGCTTGGGCTTTGCACATGCCGCGAAGTGAAGTGCGGTCCTTCGACAAGCTCAGGACGGGCGGGGTTTTGTGAACGACTCTTGAGGCAAATTCCCATGGCCACCCCCCTGATCCATCCCAATTGGGACAAGCCGCCGCTCGGGATTACCGAGGGCTTCAGCCTCGAGATGACCGCGAAGGACGAAGGCTCCTTGCGCGATGCTGCGCCGCTGATCCCGGTCGATACACCGATCGCGGTCACTTTCCTGCCTGGCGAGGATGTCGCCGCGCGGGTCAGGGCGACTGTCGCAGTGCGCGAGCTTGGTTTCGAGCCGATGCCGCACTTTTCGGCACGGCGGATCACCTCGGAAGATGATTTCGAGGGCTATCTCAAGGCCGTGGTCGAGCAGGCGGGCGTCTCCCGCGCGTTCATCGTTGCGGGCGATCCGCCCGAGCCGGTCGGGCCGTATTTCGATACTTCGGCGCTGATTGCCACAGGTGCGTTCGAGCGCAGCGGGATCAAGGCCATCGGCATCGGCGGTCACCCCGAAGGGCATCCCAACATGACCGAACAGCAATGTTGGGACGTGCTGGTGAAGAAGGTCGCCGAGATCGAGGCGCGCGGCATGGCGCCGCTGATCGTGACCCAGTTCGGCTTCGATCCCGATGCATTCCTCGCCTGGCTGCTGAAGCTGCGCGCGCTCGGGATCGATGCGCCGGTGCGGATCGGCGTGCCCGGGCCGGCGGGGATCAAGCGGCTGCTGACCTTTGCCGCGCGCTGCGGCGTGGGCGCCTCGACCGCGGTGCTGCGCAAGTACGGCATCTCGGTCACCAACCTTCTCGGCAACGCGGGGCCGGACAAGCTGGTCGATGCCTTTGCGAAGGGCCTCGGGCCGCAGCATGGCCGCGTGCGGCTGCACTTCTACCCCTTCGGCGGCATGGTGAAGACGCTGGAGTGGATCCATGCCTACAACGTCAAACACGGGATTTCGGCATGACGGACTATGTGCTTGTCCACGGGGCCTGGGGCGGCAGCTGGGGCTATGACCGGCTGGCCCGCGAACTGCGCGCCGCCGGGCACCGCGTCGTGCTGGCGCAGCTGACCGGGCTCGGCACGCGCAAGGGCGAGTTTCACCCCGGCATCACGCTGACGACGCATATCGATGATGTGGTGAACCAGATCGCCTCGGCCAAAAGTGCGACTGGGGGTTTCGACAAGTTCGTGCTGGTCGGCCATTCCTATGGCGGGATGATCGTGACGGGCGTGGCGACGCGGCTGGGCGCGCGGATCACGGCGCTGGTCTATCTCGATGCGTTCCTGCCGCAGGACGGCCAATCGCTGTGGGACCTGACCGGCGACTTCGAGCACAATCACTATATCGGCAGCCAGAAGTTCACCCCCGCCGCAGTCGCGCCGCTGCCGGGGCTGGAACATCCGGGGCTTTCGCCGCATCCGCTGCTGACTTTGCTCGAAGCGGTGAAGCTCACCGGCGAGGAAGCCAAGGTCGGCCGCCGCATTTATGTCTTCGCGAATGCCTGGGAGCCGACGCCATTCCGCCAGTTCGTGGCGCGGGTGACCAGCGAGAAGGGCTGGGAATACCACGAGGCCAAGGCCAGCCACGACGTGATGGGCGACCAGCCCGAACAGACCTTGCAGATCCTGCTCAGCTGCGCCTGAGCGCGCGTGTCCGCTGCCCGGCATGACCGGCAAATGACCGCGAGTTCATTTGAAACCTGACCCCCAGAAACGGTAAATCCCGGTTACAATTTCAGGGGCCGAAAGGGTAGAGAATGGAAATCAGAGTTGCTGGTGACGCGCGTATCGATGTGCTGCGTAACGATGATGGCTATAGCCGCGCGGTCGCGACCGTGGCCCTTGCCGAAGGCGAAGTTCTGGCGCCGTTCGGCGCGCGCGAGACGCTTTCCACGCCTAACTACCTGACAGTGCAGACCGGGCCGGACACGCATATCCTGCTCTCGCCCGAGCACCTGCAGTACATTAACCATAGCTGCGATCCGAACGTGTTCTTCGATACGACGCGGATGGAGATCATCGCCTTGCGCGCCATCACACCGGGCGAGGAAGTGCAGTTCTTCTACCCCTCGACCGAATGGACAATGGACCGCGCGTTCGATTGCCTGTGCGGTAGCAGCGCGTGTCTCGGCCGCATTGCCGGCGCCGATCAGCTCGATGCCGATGCGCTGGAACGCTATGCCTTCAACCAGCACATCCTCGACCGGCTGGCCGAGCGGCTGGCGGAAGCGGCCTGATCCTTCAGTAATCCGCCGCGCGCGATTTGGCGCGAGCCTGCGCGAACGCGTCGCGGCGGAACTTCTCGAAGGCGACCCGCTGGTCGTGGCCGGGGTCCTTCGGGTAGTCCTGATACTCGCCGATGATCTCGTCGAAGATCTCGCGCATCTCTTCCTTGTGATCGGGATGGCTGAAGATGTGGAGGCGGTTGGCCTTCATCGCCTCGATCACGCGCGCGCCGATCACATCGGGCTCCATGCCGAATTCGTGGATGCCGGCTAGCCGCTCTACCGCTTCGCTGTTCACCGGCTTCATCGCGCCCTTGAGTTCGTCCGGGCGGATATCGTCGCTGGCGTAGATGTAGCTTTTGACCAGGCCGGGGCAGAGCACCGAGACGCCGATCTCGTACTGCAGCAGCGAGTAGTGTAGCGATTCCGAAAGGCCGCGCACGGCGAACTTGGTGGTGTTGTAGATGCCGGGCGTGCCGGCGGCGAGGAACGCGGCCATCGAGGCGGTATTGACCACGTGGCCGCCCTTCTGCTCGCCCGCCTTGATCCGCTCCACCATGCGCGGCACGAACGTCATCACCCCGTTGATCACGCCGTGGAGATTGACGCCGAGGAGCCAGTCCCAATCATCGTAGGAGCTTTCCTCGATCGGCTGGAACAGGTTGACGCCCGCATTGTTGCACAGGATCGAAACGGGGCCGAACTTGGCCTCGACCTCGTCCGCTGCCGCCTTGAACCCGTCGCGGCTGGCAACATCGAGCTGGACGCCCATGACCTCGCGGTTGTCGAGGCTGGTGAGGGCCTTGTCGATCGAATCCTGGCGGATATCGGCGATGGCGACCTTGCAGCCCTCATTGAGGAGCTGGCGGACGAGCCCGATGCCGACGCCGTTGGCGCCGCCGGTGACGAAGGCGGTGCGGCCTGCGAAGTCTTTCATGCTGCGTCTCCCATGCGCGCGGCCTTCAGCGCTTCCTGCCGGGCGATCTCGGCGGTGATCGCCGGATTGCGGAAGAGCATCGCGAAGGTCTGCTTGTACTCGGCGTTTTCGGGGAGGTGGGTCTGCACCGCGGCCGTGGTCGCTTCGCCGCGTTCGCGCACGCCGGCGAGGAATTCGCTGTGGGTGAGGATGTAGAGCTCGTCGTTGAGGATGCCCTCCAGCACGCGCTGCCCGACTTCCTCCTTGGTCTGGTAGAGGTGCATGAAGTTCCCGCCCGAGGCGCGGCGCTTGTCGGCCTCGGCATAACCGGTTTCGGCAAGGTCTGCGGGGCGCGTCTTGCCGGCTTCGGCGATGTTCGATTGCACCGCGCCCGGGCAGAACGCCGAGCAGATCACGCCGCGCGCCTCAAGTTCGGGGCGCATGCATTCCATCATCGAGGTGACGGCGGCCTTGCCGCTGGAATAGATCGTCGTCCCGCCAACCGGCACCAGCGCAGACATCGAAGCGGTGTTGACGATGTGGCCGCCCTCACCATGCGCGAGGATGCGCGGGAGCATGGTGACGATGCCGTTGATCGTGCCGCCCAGATTGACGCCCATGACCCAATCCCAATCGGCAAACGTCGCGAGTTCGGTGGGGCCGACCACCGCTACTCCGGCGTTGTTGCAGAGGATATGGATCTTGCCGAATTTCGCCTCGGCAGCGTCTGCGGCAGCGGCGAAAGCGGCGCGGTCGGTCACGTCGAGCCTCAGCGGCAGCACCCTTTCGCCGCCCGCGAGTTCGGCCTCGGCGGCGGCGAGATGATCGTCGCGGATATCGGCGATCACCACGTTCATGCGCGCGCCGAGGAGCGCCTTGGCGATGCCAAGGCCGATGCCGCTGGCGCCGCCGGTGATGAAGGCCGTCTTGCCGGGGAGGTTCTGCATGGTCGCTCTCCTGGGATGGTGAAGGCTTTGCTGACTCCACCGATTGTTAGATTGCCTTTTCTATTCACCACGCCGAGATTGTATGCAAGACTAACAATTATTTTTGGCACGAGTTCGAGACGAAAAGGCTCCGGCGATTCCAGCGCGGGGCTACCGGACGAGAGGAATGACGATGGCGGGACCGACGGTTGTGGCCGATCCGGGGGCAGCGACAAGCACTGGCGGGGAGCGCGAATGGCCCTCCACAGGAGCGGCCTACTGGGCGCTCACGGTGATCGTGTTGGCGACTTTCATCACCTTCTTCGATGCGGTGACGTTCGGCATGCTGGCCGAGCGGATCAAGCACGATTTCGGCCTTACGGATTCGCAGCTGGGCTTTCTGGCCGGGCCGGCGAGCATCATCTGCTACCTCTTCGTGGGGATTCCGCTGGCGCGCCTCGCCGATATCTATCCGCGCAAATATGTGCTGGCGGGCGGGGCTGCAGTTGTGGGCATCATCATCTCGCTGGGCGGCCTCGCGCAGACTTTCGTCCAGTTCGTTGGCAGCCGGGTGTTTCTGGCAGCAGGCGGATCGGCGCATGCGCCTTCGTCGTACTCGTTGCTGGCCGATGCGTTCCCGCCGCAAAAGCTGACCCGCGCCTTCGCGCTGCTGCAGTTCGGCTTCATCGGCGGGACGGTGCTTGGCCCGCTGATCGGCGGCAAGCTGGTGGTGATGTCGGCCAGCTGGGCGCCGACCGTACTGGGGCCGCTGACGATCCGGGGCTGGCAGTGGATCCTGATCGTGATGGGGCTGCCGGGCCTGCTCGTGGGGCTGCTGTTCCTGACAGTGAAGGAGCCCGCGCGCCTTGCCCCTGCGCCCGATGCGCCGCAAGTGCCGCGGGATGCGGGGCTGGCGCGGCGCGTCCTCACCTTCATGGGCCTCGATGCGCTGCGGGCGATCAATGCCAAGCCGCGCGTCTACTACCCGCTGTTCGGTGCGCTGGCGCTGAGCGCGGTCGAGGTGTTCGGGCTGCAGTTCTGGCGGGTGCCGTTCATGGTGCGCACGTTCGGTTGGGACGAGGCGCAGATCGGCGCTGCGCTGAGCGTGACGGTGCTGGTGGGATCGCTCGCGGGCCTGCTGCTGGGCAGCGGACTCGTGGAATGGCTGGCGAAGCGGCACAAGGACGCCAATGTGCGCGCCGCCGCGATCTGCTTTGCAGGCACCACCGTGAGCACCATCGCCGCGATCCTGATGGCGACGCCGTGGGCTTCGATCATCCTGTTCGGGCTTTCAGGCATGTTCGGCATGGCTGGAGCCGTGCCGCAGAACGCTGCCGTCCAGCGCGTCGCGCCCAATGCCATGCGCGGGCAGGTGACGGCGATCTACTTGTTCATGTTCACCTTCTTCGGCGCGATGGGCAGCTTCGTGGTGGGCCGCGTACAGGATGTGATCGTCGGCGATCCGCACCAACTGTGGAAGGCGCTGCTGATCACCGCGGGCACGCTACTGCCGCTCGCCACCCTGCTGATGATCCGTGCGATCAAGCCCTACCGCGAGGAAGTGGAGAGGCTGGAGGCGGCCGGAAGCTGAACACAATGGGCGTTGACAGCAGCGTGCCTCGTCGCGATTGTTAGGTATACAAACGAATTGGGAGAATCCGGATGTCCGAAGATCGTATCGCCGCGCTGGAAGGCAAGCTGGCCGAACTGGAGCGCCGCCTCACCGTGCGTGAGGACGAGCTCGACATCCGCAAGCTGCAGCACCTCTACGGCTACCTGATCGACAAGTGCCTCTATCTTGAGACGGCGGACCTCTTCACACCTGATGGCGAAGTGCGCTTTTTCGGCGGAGTTTGGAAGGGCCAGGATGGCGTGCGGCGGCTCTATTGCGAGCGGTTCCAGAAGCGCTTCACCTATGGCAACAACGGCCCGATCGACGGCTTCCTGCTCGATCACCCGCAGCTGCAGGACATCATCCACGTGCAGGCGGACGGCGTCACCGCGCTCGCCCGCGCGCGCTCGATGATGCAGGCCGGACGGCACAAGGACTACGAAGGCGATGCCCCCCACCTCAAGGCGCGCCAGTGGTGGGAAGGCGGCATTTACGAGAACACCTACAAGAAGGTGGACGGGGTGTGGCGCATCCACATCCTCAACTACATGCCGCAGTGGCACGCCGATTTCGAGCATGGCTGGGCCAACACGCCGCACGAATATGTGCCGTTCCCCAAAGTGACCTACCCCGAAGATCCGACCGGGCCCGACGCGCTGATCGAGGATCACTGGCTCTGGCCGACGCACAAACTGGTGCCCTTCCACATGCCGCATCCGGTGACGGGGGAGGAAATCGTGGCGCAGCGCTGGCAGGGTGATATCGACCGGGAAAAGGCCGCGAAGGGTTAGAGCTTCCGCCAAAACGGGGGTAGGGCGCAATTTCGGCGTCCGCAAAGGAGATACTTCGTGACCGCTTATCCTTCGCTGCACATGATCATCGCCGGGGAGCGCGTCTCCGGCGGCGGGCGCCGCACCCATGCGGTCGTCAATCCGGCCACCGGCGAGACCATCGGCGAACTGCCGCTGGCGGAGCCCGCTGATCTCGACCGTGCGCTCGAGGCGGCGCAGCGGGGTTTCAAGTTGTGGCGCAAGTCCACCCCGCAGCAGCGCGCGGCGGTGCTCAATGGCGCGGCGCGGCTCTTGCTGGAGCGCCAGGAGGACCTCGCGCGGATCGCTACGCTGGAGCAGGGCAAGCCGCTGGCGGAAGCACGCATCGAAGTGCTGATGAACGTGGGGCTGTTCCAGTTCTACGCGGGCGAAGTGTTTCGCATCTATGGCCGCGCGCTGGTGCGCCCGGAAGGCATGCGCTCAACCGTGACGCACGAGCCGGTGGGGCCGGTGGCGGCCTTCGCGCCGTGGAATTTCCCGCTCGGCAATCCGGGGCGCAAGCTCGGCGCGCCGATTGCGGCGGGGTGTTCGGTGATCCTCAAGGCAGCGGAGGAAACCCCGGCCTCGGCGCTGGGCGTGCTGCAGTGCCTGCTCGATGCGGGGTTGCCGCCCGATGTGGCACAGGCGGTGTTCGGCGTGCCGGATGAAGTGAGCCGGCACCTGCTGGGCTCCCCGATCATCCGCAAGCTGAGCTTCACCGGATCGACGGTGGTGGGCAAGCACCTCGCCAAGCTCGCGGCCGACGACATGAAGCGCACAACGATGGAGCTCGGCGGACACGGCCCGGTGCTGGTCTTCGGCGATGCCGATCTGGACCGCGTGCTCGATACGGTCGTGACGCAGAAGTACCGCAACGCAGGGCAAGTCTGCGTGAGCCCGACGCGGTTTATCGTCGAGGAAAGCGTCTATGGACGCTTCCGCGATGCCTTTGCCGAGCGGGCGAAGGCGATCACCGTAGGCAACGGGCTGGACGAGGCGACCCGCATGGGGCCAATGGCCAATCCTCGCCGACCCGAAGCGATGGACCGGCTGATCGGCGATGCCGTGCAGCGCGGCGCGAAGCTGCATACGGGCGGCGAGCGTGTCGGCAATGCGGGGTTCTTCTATGCGCCTTCGGTGCTGTCGGACATTCCGCTCGATGCTGCGGTCATGAACGAGGAGCCGTTCGGCCCTGTCGCGCTGATCAATCCCTATGCCGGCGAAGAGGCGATGATCGCCGAGGCGAACCGGCTGCCCTATGGCCTCGCCGCCTTCGCCTGGACGCAAGACGGCAAACGCCAGCAGCGGCTGGCGCGCGAGATCGAGGCGGGGATGGTGGGCATCAACACCAACATGATCGCGGGCGCGGATTCGCCCTTCGGCGGCGTGCGCTGGTCGGGCCACGGCGCGGAAGATGGGCCGGAAGGCGTGCTTGCCTGCATGGTGACCAAGGCGGTTCACGAGGGATAGGAAATCGTCATGACTGAACTCAAAACCGGCGGCGCCCAAGGCTACTTGCGCATCGCCACCGAGGAAGCTTTCGCCACGCAGGAACAGATCGACGTGTTCCTGCGGATGATCCGCGATGGCACGGCCGACAAGGGCATGGTCTCGCTCTGGGGGTTCTACGCGACCAGCCCCTCCGAACGCGCGATGCAGATCATGGAGCGGCTGCTCGATCTCGGCGAGCGGCGGATTGCGGATATGGACGCGACGGGGATCGACAAGGCGATCCTCGGGCTGACCTCGCCAGGTGTGCAGCCGATGCTCGATCTGGACGAGGCCAAGGGCATCGCCGCGCGGGCCAATGACCGCCTCGCAGCAGACTGCGAAAAGTATCCGGATCGCTTCATCGGGCTCGGCACCGTGGCGCCGCAGGATCCGGAATGGTCCGCAGCGGAAATCCGCCGGGGCGCTGACGAGCTGGGCTTCAAGGGCATCCAGATCAACAGCCACACGCAAGGCGAATATCTCGACGACCCCAGGTTCGATCCGATCTTCCGCGCGCTGTGCGATGTGGGCCAGCCGCTCTATATCCACCCCGCGACACCGCCGGACGGCATGATCGGCCCGATGCTCGAAGCAGGGCTCGATGGGGCGATCTTCGGATTTGGCGTGGAAACCGGGATGCATCTCCTCCGCCTCATCACCATCGGCATTTTCGACAAGTACCCGGACCTGCAGATCATGGTAGGCCATATGGGCGAGGCGCTGCCCTACTGGCTCTACCGGCTGGACTACATGCACCAGGCGGGCGTGCGCTCGAAACGGTACGAGCGGATGAAGCCGCTGAAAAAGACCATTGCCGAATACATGCGCTCCAACGTGCTGATCACCAATTCGGGCATGGCGTGGGAGCCGGCGATCAAGTTCTGCCAGCAAGTGCTGGGCGAGGACCGGGTGATGTATGCCATGGACTATCCATACCAGTATGTGCCGGACGAAGTGCACGCGATGGATGCGATGGACATGAGCCTGGAACTCAAGAAAAAGTTCTTCCAGACCAACGCCGAGCGTTGGTTCAAGCTCTGAAAACGGGAGACGGGTATGTACGCGATTGCAGGTGCTTCGGGTCAGCTTGGGCAACTGGTGCTGGCCGGGCTGATCGAGAAAGTCGGCGCGGACAAGGTGGTCGCGCTGGTGCGCACGCCGGCCAAGCTGGCGGACGCGGCTGCCATGGGCGTGAATGTGCGCGCGTTCGATTATGACGCGGTCGATCCGGCGGCGCTGGCGGGTGTCAAGCGGCTGCTCCTGATTTCGGCGAATGAAGTCGGCAAGCGCGGACCGCAGCATCAGGCCGTGATCGATGCGGCAAAGGCGGCGGGCGTGGGCCTGATCGCCTATACCTCGATCCTTCATGCGCCAACCTCGACCATCGGCCTTGCCGAGGAACACCGTGAGACCGAGGCCGCGCTGGCTGTGAGCGGGGTGCCGCATATCCTGCTGCGCAATGGCTGGTACCACGAGAACTACACCGGCTCGCTCGGCCCCTCGATCGAGCACGGCGCAATCATCGGCGCGGCGGGTGCGGGGCGGATCTGTTCGGCTTCGCGCGCGGACTATGCGGCAGCGGCGGTGGCGGCGCTGGTGGATGGCGGGGCGGGCGATATCCACGAGCTTGCGGGCGACGAGGCTTTCACCATGGCCGAGTTCGCCGCGCATGTCGCGCGCATTGCCGGCAAGCCGGTGGCCTATGTCGACATGAGCCAGGCCGACTATGCCGCCGCGCTGGAAGGCGCGGGGCTGCCCGGCTGGCTGGCGGCGATGCTGGCGAATTCGAGCGTCGCCTCAAGCCAGGGCGCGCTCTTCGATGACGGCCATGCGCTCTCGCGGCTGATCGGGCGGTCGACCACGCCGATTGCGGATGCCATCGCGGCGGCGCTGGCTTGAACGCGCCGCAGCTGCCCACCGCTGTCGCCAAGGGCGGGCGCTACGCGCTCGTCCTGCTTGCGCTGACGCAGGCGATGAGCCTGCTCGACCGGCAGATCCTCGCGATCCTCGCGCCGGCGATCAAGAAGGACCTCGGTGTCGGCGATGCCGAGATGGGGCTACTTTACGGCACGGTCTTCGCACTGTTCTACGCGCTGTTCTCGCTGCCAGTGGGGCGGCTCGCCGATGGCTGGGTGCGCACGCGGCTGCTGGCGATCAGCCTGCTGTTCTGGTCCGCTGCGACGGGGCTTGCGGGCCTCACCACCAGCTTTGCCATGCTGGCGCTTTCGCGGCTGGGCGTGGGGATCGGGGAGGCGGCAACTTCGCCTGCGGGCACCTCGCTGCTCTATGACTATTGGCCCCGGCAGCAGCGCGGTTTCGTCATGGCGGTCATGGCCTCGGCCATCGCGCTGGGGCTGGGCGGCTCGCTGATCCTCGGCGGCCTTGCGGCAAACTGGTGGGACATGGCGCATCCCGGTGCGGCGCTGCGGGGCTGGCAGTTCGCGTTCCTCGTCGCCGCCGCGCCCGGCTTTATCCTCGCGGCCTTCCTGTGGACCTTGCGCGAGCCCGAGCGCGGCCTGATGGACGGTATCGCCACCCCGCCCGATCCGCGCCCGTTCGCCGCGAGCCTCGAGATGCTCGGCGCGGTTATGCCGGGCTTTCATCTCATCGTGATGCGCGCGCGGGCCGCTTCGCCCGCCATGATCGCCCGCAATCTCGTGCTGATGGGCGTCATCGCTGCGGCCATGGTCACGCTGATCGCGGCGAGCACCGCGATCTCGCCGCGTCCGCCGCTGATGTTCGGGAGTGCGGCGATCAATCCGCATGCCCTGCAATGGGGGGTGATCGGGCTCGGTCTGCTGGTGATCGTCAACCTCGTGCAGAGCGTGAGCCTTTCTGACCCCCAGGCCAGCCGGGTGATCCGCGGTTCGCCCACGGTGATCATGTGCATGGCGGTCGGCACCCTGCAATCGGTGCTCAACTACGGGATGATGGCGTTCAACCCCACGTTCCTGATCCGCACCTACCACCTCTCGCTGGGCGAGACGGCGCTCAAGTTCGGGCTGCTTTCGGCGGGGATGGGCATTGTCGGGCCGCTGCTGTGGGGGCCGCTTTCGGACCGGTTGCAGAAGCGCTGGCCGGGCTCCGGCCGCGCGGGCGTGGCGCTCTTCGCGATGACGGCATCGCCGCTGATGTCGCTCTGGGTCTATACCGCGCCCGATGCGGCAACCTTCTTCTGGCGCTTCCTGCCCTACAGCTTCGTGCTGACCGGCTGGATGCCGCCGCTCTACGCCATCATGTACGAGCAGGTGCTGCCCCGGATGCGCGGGCTGACTTCGAGCCTCTACCTGCTGGTGATGACCATTCTGGGCCTTGGCATCGGGCCTTATGTCGTGGGACTGTTGTCGGATGCGACGGGCAATCTGCGCTTTGCCATGCTCAGCATCAACTGGGTGGCCGTGCCGATCGCGGTGCTGATGATCCTGATCGCCCGCCGCGCCGAGCGCGATGAGCAGGGCCTGCTGGCGCGGGCGGCGGGGTAGAGGACTGGTTTGATCCCGCAGATCGTGCTACGACGTCAGTACGTTGTAACACATTGAGGTCTGCCATGACCGAAGCGACATTTACCTTCCGCGTCGAAGAGCAACTCAAAAGTGCCTTTGCCCTAGCGGCCAAAGCGCAGGATCGCACAGGTGCGCAGCTTCTGCGAGACTTCATGCGCGAATTCGTCCGCAATCAGCAGCAGATGGCGGAGCATGATGCATGGTTCCGCAGGGAAGTTCAGACAGGCATTGAGGCAGCGAATGCGGGCGATCTGATCGCGGCAGATGATGTTGAAGCGGAATCGGCGCTCTGGCGGGATAACTTGCGGCGCAAGTCTGCGTGAACCTGCTCTGGACCGGTGCCGCACTGGCAGACCGGCGCGCCATTCGTGATTACATTGCGGAACGCAATCCAGGTGCGGCGCTTGCCTTGGATGAACTCGTGTCGGAGCGTAGCAGTCAGCTATCCTCGCACCCAGCGATGGGGCGGCCCGGGCGCGTAGTGGGGACCCGCGAACTGGTGCTCCACCCCAATTACATCCTGATCTACGACGTGACGGCGGATAGCGTTCGAGTGTTGCGCATTCTTCACGCTGCCCGGCAATGGCCGCCGCGTGACGGCGCGTGAACCGCCCTAACGCCCCCTCTTCGCTGCCCCCGCGTTGAAATCGGGGTCCTTGTTCGCCACCCAATCAACAAACTTGCGCACGGCGGG
The DNA here is from genome assembly GCF_965228995.1 of Novosphingobium sp. GTDB lineage: Bacteria > Pseudomonadota > Alphaproteobacteria > Sphingomonadales > Sphingomonadaceae > Novosphingobium. The sequence goes on from NZ_OZ245852.1 coordinate 1,569,588, forward strand.
GTTGGCGAGGAGCTGGTCCACATCCATCCCGGCGCGCTGCAGTTCGGAATTGGTGAAGTTGGTGATCAGCGTGTTCTGGCAGATCGCGTGCATCGGCACCGTCTCACGCCCGCCGCGGCTTTTGGGCACGGGGTGGTGCCAGACGATGGTGGCGCCGCAGGGGCGGCCGCAGAGCCAGCACGGCGGCGGGGGAGGGGCCTCTGCCGCTTCGTCCTCGTCGTCTCGCCAACCGCCTTTGGAATGCTTGCGGGCCATGCTTGTGCCTTTGGTTCAGCAGCAGAATTGCGCGGCGGCTCTACTCCGGTTCGGCTTCGCCCGCCAGACGCTCCAGCCAGGCTCGCGCCTGTTTGGGCTCACCCACAGCCTGCGCGCGCACCGGTCCGCGTGCGGCGAGGAACTGCTGGTGCAGCGTGAAGGGTTCGTCCAGCAGCAACTGCTCGCGCAATTCGGCGATCTCTTCGGCCATCGCTTCCAGTTCGGCAACCGCGGGCGCGGCGCGGGCGCGGTCGTGACGGTCCTGACGGTGGTCGAACAGGCCCCAGCTCCCCGCAGCGGTCACCTTGAGCGCGGCGATCAGCGCCTCGCGGTAGTCTGCCTCCAGCCCTTCACGGCGGCGGTCGAGGCGTTCGAGGCGGTCGGCACGGGCCACATCAGGTTCCTTTCGGGGTGTGGCAGGCATCTTACAAAACCTGCCATACCCACAGCTTTATCCCCAAGGGATAGCGCGCGCCGGAGCAGATGAAAATGGAGCGGTTCATCCAGTCATAGGGGCCATCGGGCGCGATGAACTCGGGCACGGTGCGGAAGTAGTAAGCTGCCGGATCGACCTCTTCCCCCGCCGCGAGCCGCGCCATGACTTCGGGCGGGCCATGGCGCAGGCCGCGATTGCGGATCTGGATGATGACGCCATCATCGGTTTCAAGCGCGTAGATCGCATCGGCCACGGTCACCCCGTCGGGGCGAGTGAGCTGCCAGTCTGCGGCGTTGCCCACCAGCCTGCCCTTGATGCGAGGGCCTTCGACGCGCCCGCCGCCGAGGATGGGAATGATCCGCCGCGTGCCGTCATACGTCGTGCCGATGGGGATCGGCGGTTCGAGATCGCCGGTCGCCTCGTAGACGAATTCGAGATCGGGCTTGATCACGGCTTGACCGGTGCGCGCACGATGGCGTGGAAGTAGTCCAGCACTTCCGGCGTGAGCCATTCCGGCTCGACCGGCGGGTTGTAGCTCAGCTTCACGATCACCGTGTGCGTCTGGGGGTGGACGTAGATGAACTGCCCGGCGAGCCCGACCGCGCTGAAGGCGCCGGGTTCGCTGTCGACCTGCCAGGTCTGGAAGCCATAGCCCTTGAACTCGGTCTTGCGGCCGGAGCCGGCGGGGAAGGGGATCATCGTGGTCATCTGGCTCACCCAACCGGCGGGGATCACTTGGCTGCCGTTCACCTTGCCGCCGTCGAGCATCATCTGCCCGATCCGGCCAAAATCGCGCAGTACCGCGTTGTAGCCCATGCCATTGAGTGCGCGGCCGGTGCCGGGCGGGCCATCGGCCAGCCAGAAGGCCCCCGCTTCAGCGCCGAGCGGACCCCACAGGCGGCTGGCGGTGTAGCTCTCCAGCTTTTCGCCTGTCGCGCGTTCAAGGATCCAGCCGAGCACGGCGGTATCGAGCGTGGCGTAGTTGAACGTGCTGCCCGGCGCGGTTTTCTTGCCGATGGTCACGGCAGGATCGGCAAAACGCATCTGGTTGCGCACGATCGCTTTCATGTGGATCATCGCGGCGAGGCTGGGGTGCTCGCCGAAATCGTAGCGCTCCTCATAGTCTACACCCGAACGCATCTGCATGATCTGGCGGATCGTGGCATCGCCGTAGCCCCCGGCCTTGAGTTCGGGGACATAGTCCCCCACCTTGTCGTCGAGCGAGCGGATCTTGCCTTCATGAAGCGCGATGCCGATGAGCAGTGCGGTGATCGTCTTGGCCATCGAGAACGAGATGAAGTGCGTCGCGGCGTCCGACTTGTTGCGGTAGTCCTCGAAGACAATCTTGCCGTCCTTCAACACCAGCAGGGCGTTGGTGAAGGTGCGGTCTGCCCAGGCACCATAGCCCATCGCCCCCGCGGCGGCGGACTGGTGCTGCGGCATGGCAAGCGCGGGGCCGGCGGCGAGCGGCGAGATCGGACCGGAACGCGGCACGGCGCGGCTTTCGAAGACCTTGTCCGTATCGCGGAAGGTGAAGCTGTTGATCGCCGGGTTGAGCCATTGCTCGCGCATGGAGATGACGGCGGGCGATGGGCCGGCAGGAGCGACCGATTGCGCGGAAACGGCCACGGGGGCAAGCGCAACGCTCGCAGCCAGAACGGCATGCCACAGGCGAACAGACATCAGACTCTCCCTATCCGATTATTGTTATGCATAATAGCAATAATCGGAGAGGGCGGAAAGGGCTTTCAGGCGGCGAGTCCGATATCGGCCGCATCGGCCCAGTTGCCGTGGAGGCCGAAGCGCAGGCGGATGGGGATCTGCACCGTGGCGACCGGGCCCTTGGCGATTTCGAGCGCATCGAAAATCAGGAGGTCGCTGCGGTGTTCCTCCAGCCGGTTGCAGACCTGGAGTATCCAGCCATCCCCTTCGGGCGCTGTCTTGCTGCGGGGGACGAAGCAGGGCTCCTGCAGGCTGCTCACGGGGCCGCACCACCAATGCTGCTCGACGCCGGTTTCGAGGTCCTTGTGGAACAGGCAGTTCATGATGAGCCCGCCGGCGCTGCCACCCTTTAGTTCGACCGGGCGGCGGACGTCCATTTCAAGGAACCAGCCGTAGCGCGTCTTCGCACCCGTAAAGCGATCATCGATGCGGGGGAACTCGCCCATCGAATCCGAGAGCTTGTTGATTGCGGCAAAGTCCTCGCCGTTGCTGGCCATGTCGACCACCCAGTCGGTCGGATAGCTCATCGCTTCCATCCCGTTGAACGGCGCGCCGTGCACGTCCGGGAAGAAGGGGAACATGTTGTTCTTCGCCTCGCAGGTGACGAAGTGGACCTTGGTCCCCTCCTGCCAGGCATTGAGCACATGGCTGGCGAAGCAGTTGCCGCGCTTGAACCAGCGGATATCGGCCTGCGTCACCCCGTCGCGGCGGGGGATCACGCCGAGATAGACCGGCATGGTGGTGTCGAAGCCGAAGTGGGGGAGGCCCTGTTCCAACCGCTCCCAGCTGCCGATCGAGGGCACGATATGGAGCACGAGGTAATCCTCGGTGATCCCGAAATCGTGCATCATGCAGTAGTAGGGCGCCTTGAACCACACCTCGCGGATGAGCTCACCCTCGGGGCTCACTTCCATATATGTCACATCGTCGGTGCACAGGCCGCTGGCGGCATAGCCGATGGCGACCATGTTACCGGTGCGCGGATCGACCTTGGGGTGCGCGGTGAAGGTCTGGCCGGTCATCTTGCCGCCGAACTTCTCGTAGCCATGGGTTTCCAGGGTCGCCGGGTCCATCACAAGGCCGGGGCTGTCTTCCTTCAGGGCCCAGAGCTTGCCGCCGAAGACGAAGGCGTTGGTATTGGCGGTGCCGCGGATTTCGTCCTTCACGCTTTCGTCGTCGGTCAGCGGATTGCGGTAGGCACCGAACAGGCCCTTGCCAGCCGCCTTTTCCAGCTTCCACTTGTCGGTCTTCGCCCAGCGCTGGGCAAAATCGACCTGGCCATCGTGGATATGAAAGCGGGTGATCATGCCATCGCCGTTGAACGCGATATCGTCGCCCAGCCGCGGGGGAAATTGCGGGTCGGGCTGGACGCGGAAGAATGCGCCGTTTAGCTCTTGGGGGATCGTGCCATCGTGCGCGAGGTCGGCGATGTCCGCCTCGATCCGCGAGGGTGTGTTGAACCCGGTGAAGCTTGGGCTGGAGGGGAATTGGGCCACGATCAGGTCCTCTCTTGCGCGTTTTCGCTTGGGGTGTGATTGTAAGTGTTGCTAACGAATAGGCAAGGCGGAACAAGCGCCAGGAATGGGGATGCGGCATTGATCAAGGACAAGTTTGCCGACGCGGTGACAGCTCCGCCGCCCGATGAGGGCGAAGCCGATATCGGCGCGATCAAGGACATTCTGGGTTTCCACATCCGCCTCGCGCATGGGGCGTGCCTGAGGCACTTCACCGAGACGTTCACCGATCTCGATCTCACGCAGAAGCAGGTGTCGGTGTTGTGGCTGGTGGATGACCATCCCGGCATCGCGCAGACCGATCTGGCGCAGCGCCTGCGCATGGACCGCGCGACCACGATGGCGATCATCAACCGCCTGCAAGCCAAGCATTTCCTCCGCCGCGACCGTTCCGACAAGGACGGCCGCAAGCAGGCGCTGTTCCTTGAAGAGCCGGGCAAGGCGATGCTTGCACGCGCCAAGCTGGCGATTGGCGAGCATGAGGCCTGGGTGAAGAGCCGCTTCAGCGACAAGGAAGTGCGCCAGCTGATCGAACTGCTTTCGCGCATTCATGAGTGATGGCGTGATTCGCCAGTGATTTCCTCCCACTTCCGCTCACCCTGAGCCTGTCGGAGGGTGCTGGCGCGACGGTCGGGAATGATGCTTCGAAAAGCTCAGCATGAGCGGGTTTTGGTTGAACGGATACAACATTGAGGCAGCACCTTTGAACGCTGCCCACCGGGGAGTAAGAACAAGATGAACACCGATCCGCGCGAGATCATTCGTGCCACGCCGATGAGCGCGGCGCAGTGGATCGCCGTCGTGCTGATGATCGCCTTGAACGCGCTCGACGGGTTCGACGTGCTTTCGAGCGCCTTTGCCGCGCCGGGCATCGCCAAGGAATGGGGCATTGCGCGCGATGCGCTGGGCGTGGTGCTGGCGATGGAACTGATCGGCATGGGGGTCGGCTCGATCCTGCTCGGCGGCGCGGCGGACCGGTTTGGCCGGCGTCCGACGATGCTGGGGTGCCTCGTCGTCATGGCGAGCGGCATGGCGCTGGCGACGACCGCGCAGAACCCGCAGATGCTCGGGCTGTGGCGCTTCATCACCGGCCTCGGCATCGGCGGCATGCTGGCGGCGATCAACGCAGTGACGGCCGAGCTTTCGAGCGCCAAGGGCCGCAGCCTTGCGATGTCGCTGATGGTGATCGGCTATCCGCTGGGCGCGACCATCGGCGGGACGATTGCGGCCTTGCTGCTCAAGAGCGGCGATTGGCGCGTGGTTTTCGAGTTTGGCGCAATTGCCACGGTGGTGTTCATTCCGCTGATCTGGTTCTGCGTGCCCGAAACCCCGGCCTATCTGCTGGCCCGCCGCCCGGCGCGCGCGCTGGAGCGGATCAATGCGGCGATGGCCAAACTGCGCTTGCCCGGGATCGACGCGCTGCCGCCCGTCGACGCGCGTGACAGCAAGGCGAGCGTGCTCGATATCCTGAAGCCCGGCCTCATCGGCACCACGCTGGTCCTCACTGTGGGCTACTCGCTTCACGCGATTACCTTCTACTATATCCTCAAATGGTCCCCCAAGATCGTGGCGGACTTCGGCTTTGCCGCGCCGCAGGCGGCCAGTGTGCTGGTCTGGGCCAATGTCGGCGGGGCGACCGGGGGTGCGCTGTTCGGCTTCCTCATGCACCGCTTCGGGATCAAGTGGCCGACTATCGTCATGCTGCTGCTGGGCGCGGCGGCGGTCGCGGTGTTTGGCCTCGGCGGTAGCGAGACCACGCTCGTCGGCTGGCGCTTTGCGGTGTTCTGCACCGGCTTTGCCACCAATGCCGCCATCGTCGGCTTCTACAGCGCGTTTGCCCATGGCTTCCCGGCGCATGTCCGCGCCACCGGCACCGGCTTTGCCATCGGCGCGGGGCGTATCGGAGCGGCGGGATCACCGATCCTTGCCGGCGATCTCTTCGCCAAGGCAGGGCTCTCGCTGTTCACCGTCTCGGCGATCATGGCATGCGGTTCGGTCATGGCCGCAGCGCTAATGCTCATGCTTGCCCTTAGAGAGGCTGATTGAGGCGCGAACCCGATTGAACCCAAGCCTCGCTTTGCCTATCGGCAAGGCACACCATTCCCCGGGGAGGACTAGCCCATGAAGACCCGCGCCGCCGTTGCGTTCGAAGCCAAGAAGCCGCTCGAGATTGTCGAGCTCGATCTCGAAGGCCCCAAGGCCGGTGAAGTGCTGGTCGAGATCATGGCGACCGGCATCTGCCACACCGATGCCTACACGCTCGACGGGTTCGACAGCGAGGGCATCTTCCCCTCGGTGCTCGGCCATGAAGGCGCGGGCATCGTGCGCGAAGTGGGGGCGGGTGTGACGTCCGTGAAGCCCGGCGATCACGTGATCCCGCTCTACACGCCCGAATGCCGCCAGTGCAAAAGCTGCCTTTCGGGCAAGACCAACCTGTGCACCGCGATCCGCGCCACGCAGGGCAAGGGCCTGATGCCGGACGGCACCTCGCGCTTCTCGTACAAGGGCCAGACCGTGTTCCACTACATGGGCTGCAGCACCTTCTCGAACTTCACCGTCCTGCCAGAAATCGCGCTCGCCAAGATCCGTGAAGACGCGCCGTTCCAGTCGAGCTGCTATATCGGCTGCGGCGTGACGACGGGCGTGGGCGCGGTGATCAACACCGCCAAGGTCCAGGTGGGTGACAATGTCGTGATCTTCGGCCTCGGCGGCATCGGGCTCAACGTGATCCAGGGCGCGCGTCTTGCTGGCGCCAACAAGATTATCGGTGTCGACATCAACCCGGACCGTGAGGAATGGGGCCGCAAGTTCGGCATGACCGACTTCCTCAACACCAGGGGCATGAGCCGCGAGGACACCGTGGCGGCGATCGTCGCGCTGACCGACGGCGGCGCGGACTACACCTTCGATGCCACCGGCAACACCGAAGTGATGCGCACCGCGCTCGAAGCCTGCCACCGCGGCTGGGGCACGAGCATCATCATCGGCGTGGCCGAAGCGGGCAAGGAAATCAGCACGCGTCCGTTCCAGCTCGTCACGGGCCGCAACTGGCGCGGCACCGCCTTCGGCGGCGCCAAGGGCCGCACCGATGTGCCCAAGATCGTCGACATGTACATGCAGGGCAAGATCGAGATCGATCCGATGATCACCCACGTCATGGGCCTCGAGGAAATCAACACCGCATTTGATCTGATGCACGCTGGCAAGTCGATCCGCTCGGTCGTGGTGTTCTGAAACCCCGGACCGAGCGACCGCCGGAGGGGCCTTTGCAACCATTGCACTCCGGCAGCGAAAACAACTGGCCCCTCTCGCGCCGCGCAGCCTTGTCCGGCCTTGCCATCACGACATTTGCCGTGATGGCCGGGCCGGGGGCGCGCGCCGCGGGCGTTCGCCCGAGCTCGCTCGCCTTTCGGCAAGTTGATGTTTTTTCGCCCGTGCCATTTCGCGGCAATCCCCTGGCAGTCGTCGTCGCCGCCGATGAACTGACCGATGAGCAGATGAAGCTCTTCTCCAGGTGGACCAATCTGAGCGAAACCACGTTCCTGCTGCGCCCGACCAATCCGCAGGCCGACTACCGCGTTCGCATCTTTTCGCTGGGCGAAGAATTGCCGTTTGCCGGCCACCCGACGCTCGGCAGCTGTCACGTCTGGCTTGCTACCGGGGGCCAGCCGAGAAGCGCCGAGATCGTTCAGGAATGCGGCATAGGTTTGGTCCGCTTGCGGGGAACCGCAGGACGGCTCGCGTTCGACGCCCCGCCGCTGCGCCGATCCGAGCCGATCGATCCGGACACGCTTGGCCGGATCCGGCTTGGGCTTGGTCTCGCGGAGGACGAGATTGTCGCCTCCCGCCTGCTCGATGCCGGGCTGGAACAGTCGGCAGTGCTGATCAGGAGCCGCGAACGCCTGCTGGGAGTGAAGCCGGATTGGGCCAAACTGCGCATGGACGGGGTCGGCCTGATCGCTCATTGGGGCGGCTCTTCCGGTGGAGACCATCCTGATTTCGAAGTGCGGGTGTTCGATTCGACCCTGTCCGGAGGCGAAGACCCGGTCACCGGTAGCTTCAACGCCAGCGTTGCGCGGTGGCTGATCGGTGCCGGATTGGCGCCGGATCATTATGTGGTCAGCCAGGGGACCGTGCTTGGGCGGGAAGGAAGGGTCTATGTCGACCGCGTCGCTGATCGTTTCTGGATCGGCGGCGATATCACGGACCGGATCACGGGCACTTTGGCGATCTGACCGGGCTTTGGGCACGCATGTGCCTGCTTGGGCGACGTTTTTTGGATAGAAGAAAGAGAGGCTTTGCATGTTTACTCATACCGTTCTCGGCACCAACGATCTCGAAAGGTCGCGCGCGTTCTACACCGATGTGATGGGCGCGCTGGGCTATCAGGCGGTGCCGTTGCCGAATGGCACGCTATTCCCGGCCGCCACTGGTGCTCTGATGATCAGAACGCCCGCCAATGGCGAGGCGCATACCTGGTCGAACGGCTTCACGCAGGGCTTTGCCGCCAAGACCTTTGCCGAAGTCGATGCGTTCCACGCGGCAGGCCTTGCCAATGGCGGCACCTGCGAAGGCCCTCCGGGTGTGCGCGAGAACGCACCGGGCAAGCAGTATGGCGCTTACTTGCGCGATACGGACGGCAACAAGATCTGCGCTTTCGCGCCGAACCCGAACGCCTGAACCCACTTCAACTGTTCCTGAGGCTGCCCGCGCGGCGGCCTCAGGCGAGGCGCATCAGCATCGCTCCGCATGCGATGATCGCGGCGGCCGCAATGCGCGGCGGGCCGACGCGCTCACGCAGCACAAAGGCCGAGATCGCCGTCGCAAACAGGATCGAGGTTTCGCGCAGCGCCGCGACCATTGCGATGGGGGCCATCGTCATCGCCCAGAGCGCAATGGAATAGGACACGATAGTCCCCAGCCCGCCGAGCAATCCGATCGGCCAGTTCCGGCGGATATAAGCGGAGGCTGCTGCCCCGCGCGAACGCATCGCCCAGGCTATCATCGCGAGGCCCGTGAGGAGCGAGAGCCACAGCGTGTAGGCAGTCGGCGTGCCGGAGAGCCGCGCGCCCGTGCCATCGATCAGCGTGTAGGCGGCGATGATCCCGGCATTGGCAAGCGCGGCGGTGAGGCCGGCCGGGCGCAGCGAGGCCCTAGCCCACAGCGCCATCGTAAGAATGCCCGCGCAGATCGTGGCGACGCCCAGCCAGGCGAGCGCGGGCAGCGCTTCGCCCAACCAGAACCGGCTGACCAGCGCCACCACCAGCGGTGCGCAGCCGCGCATCAGCGGATAGGCAAGGCTCATGTCGATTGTGCGATAGACCCTGACGAGCAGCCCGAGGTAGCCCACTTGCAGCAGCGCCGAGGCGGCCAGATAGGGCCAGCTTGCGCGCGCGGGCACGGGCAGGAACGGCAGAGCCACAATCGCGATCAGCGCCGCGCCGCCCATCACTAGCGTGGTGGAAAGCAGCGTATCGCCGCTGCCCTTGAGGAACGCGTTCCAGCTTGCGTGCAGCGAGGCTGCGAACAGGATGAGCGCGAAGACCGGGAGATCGATCATGTGGCCGGGCCCTGCGGAGGGCCGTTCACATTGCCGATATGCCGCCGTCCAGCTTGAGTTCGGCCCCGGTCATGAAGCGGCTCTCGTCGCTGGCGAGATAGAGCACGCCCTGCGCGATATCCTCGGGCACGCCGACGCGGCCGAGCGGGATCTGGCGGGCGAGCTTGCCCATGACGACGTCCTTCTCGATCCCCGCGTTCTTGCTGATGCCATCGAGGATCGGCGTATCGACGAATGTCGGGTGGACCGAATTGCAGCGGATGTCCCACCCGCGCTTGGCGCAGTAGAGCGCGACCGACTTGGACAGCATCCACACCGCTGCCTTGCTGGCGTTGTAGCCGGGCATGGTGTGCGAAGCGATGAGGCCCGCAATCGAGCTGATGTTGACGATCGAACCGGGCTGGTTGTCCTTCAGCAGCGGCAGCGCCTTCTGGCAGCCGAGGAACACCGAATCGACGTTGATCGCAAAGCCGCGGTGCCATTCTTCCAGCGTGCAGGTCTCGATATCGCCGCGTACGCCAACGCCCGCATTGTTGACGAGGACGGAAAGGCCGCCGAGCTTTTCTGCAGCCATGGCGATGGCCGCGTCCCAATCATCGGCGCTTGTCACATCGTGGCGCATGGCAAAGGCGGTGCCGGCGCCAAGCTCGGCGTTGATCGCCTCTGCCTGCGCGGCGGCGCCTTCGCCGTTGATATCGGTGAGCAGCACCTTTGCGCCTTCACGCGCAAGCAGTGCCGCATGGGCTGCGCCCAGCCCCTGTGCCGCACCGGTCACCAATGCCAGCTTGCCCGAAACCCTGCCCATCAGCTGCAATCCTCTCGTTTATTCTTTAAACCAGAGTGGGCTTAGCAGCAGGAGCATGCGCACGTCGATGGCGTAACCTTCGGTCCGTTTCGCGGCGAGGAAATCGGCGATCTGGCTGCGCGGGACGTGGTGGACCGTGATCCCCTCGCCCTCAACCCCGCCGCCCGGGCCAACGCGTTCCAGCTCGTAGGCGCGGAACAGCGTAAAGGCTTCGGTGACCATGCCGGGGCTGGAGTAGTATTCGCCAAGGTCTTCGATACGGCCTGCGCGGTAGCCGGTTTCTTCCTCCAGCTCCCGGATCGCGGCAGTGCCGGCTTCCTCGCCTTCACCGCCCGCGTCGTCGCCGATTAGGCCGGCGGGCAGCTCGATGCAGGCACGCCCAAGCGGGATGCGGAACTGCTCGACCAGCACGACCTCGTCATCGGGCGTGATCGCGAGGATCACCGCCGCCTTGATGCCGCGCGCGCGGCTCACGTATTCCCAGCGGCCCCGCGTCTTGGCGGTGATGAAGCGGCCCTGCCACTGCGTGATTTCGGGATCGGCGGCGTACTCTTCTTCAAGGCTCATACTTCGATCACCCGGTCCGGCAGTTCGTTTTCGTCGTCCTCTGCGCGCGGCAGATGCTGCGCGAGCACTTCGCCGACCTTACCGATGGCGGCGACCATGCCTTCGCCGACCTGCCCGGCGCGGATCGGGCCGAGCAACGCGTGCATGGCATCGCCCCAGACTTCCGGCGCAACTTTGCCGGCGATAGCCTCGTCCGCGATAATCTCGGCGCGGCGTTCGGCGAGCGAGAGGTAGATGAGGATACCGGTGCGCCCGGTGGTGCGCCCCTCCGCGCCGATGCGGAAGCAGGTGAGCGCACGTGCATGGACACGCGCCGCCTTGATCGGCGCAGGCGTGAGCGCGAGGCGCAAGGGGCGCCACGCCATGAGCAGCAGCATGGCGAGGAACTTGATCGCGGCAACCGTCAGCGCGATCCCCAGAACCTGGCGCGGGGTCCATTCATGTGCCCAGAGGCCCAGTATGCGTTCGATCAGGCCAAGGTAGAACGTTGGCGCGAGCTCCAGCGCGGCGAGTGCGAGGAAGGCGATCGAGATCGACCACGCGAGCGCGACGTCGCGGTATGCGTCGGACTGCGGGGTTACGATCGTCACGATCTCGCCCGCGCTGGTGAGCTCGGCTGCCGCGACGGCCTCGGCAATGCAGGTGCGGTCTGTGTCGGTCAGCATCTCACCAGCTCCCCGAAGAGCCGCCGCCGCCGAAGCTGCCGCCGCCACCCGAAAAGCCGCCGCCGCCGCCCCAGCCACCACCGCCGCCGCCGCCCCAGTCGGAGCCGCCTCCGCCCCAGCCGCCTGAGGGGAAGATCATAACACCGGGCGCGCCATAGCGCCGCCCGCCGCCACGCATCGCGCGCAGGAACGGGAGGACGAAGAAAAAGAAGAAGATCAGCAGGAAGATCACGGTTCCGGCATCGAAGCGGGGGCCCTTGGCTTTCTTGGCCTCGGCCCCGGCATCCGCCGCGACCTTGCGCGCCTGATCCTCGGGCAATTGCAGCTGCGCAATCAGCTGGTCCGTCGCCGCCGCGATGCCGCCGGGATAATCGCCTGCCTTGAACCGGGGCACCACCTCGCGCTGGATGATCACGCTGGAGAGCGCATCGGTAATGATGCCTTCGAGGCCGTAGCCGACCTCGAAGCGTACCTTATGTTCCTTGGGCGCGACGATCAGCAGAATGCCATCGTTGCGCTGCTTGTCGCCGATTCCCCAGGCACGGCCGAGCCGGTAGCCGTAGTCCTCGATCTCATAGCCCTCGAGATCGGGGATCGTCGCGATCACCATCTGGCGCTGCGACTGGGTTTCGAGCCCCGCCAACTTGGCATCGAGCGCTGCGATCTGCTCGGGCGAAAGCAGATGCGCTGCATCGACCACGCGGCCGGTGAGCTTGGGGAACGTCTGCGCAGCGGCGGGCCCGGCAAGGAAGGCCAGCGCGGCGATGAGGACAAGGAGGAGGCGCTTCATCGGCCGGGCTCTGCGCCCCGGCTCAGTTCGTCGCCGCCTTGCTCGCGCCTGCCGCACCGTTGTCGTTGGCCGCAGCTGCAGCCGGCGCGGCCGGTCCGTCGAAGCTCACTGCAGGGGCCGTATCGGCGCCCGGGGTGGTTGCGGCGAAGGGGACCATCGGCTTGGAGCCATAGATGACCTTGGCGCCGATGATCGCCGGGAAGGTGCGGATCGTGGTGTTATAGGCCTGGACCGCTTCGTTGTAGTCACGGCGGGCAACTGCGATGCGGTTCTCGGTGCCTTCAAGCTGGCTTTGCAGCGCGAGGAAGTTCTGGTTCGACTTGAGGTCCGGATAGGCCTCGACCGAAGCGAGCAGGCGGCCAAGGCCCTGCGAAAGCTGGCCCTGCGCAGCCTGATACTGGGCGATCTTGTCCGGGTCGGTCACGTCCGCCGCCGAAATCTGGATCGAGGTTGCCTTGGCGCGGGCCTCGGTCACCTTGGTCAGGGTGTCCTGCTCCTGCTTGGCATAGCCTTTCACCGTCGCGACCAGATTGGGGATCAGATCGGCGCGGCGCTGGTACTGGTTCTGCACGTCGGCCCACTTGGCCTTGGCGGCTTCCTCGGCGGTCGGGATCGAGTTCACCCCGCACCCGGCAAGGCCTGCGGCAGCCATGGCGACGAAAGCGAAACGGGAAAAGCGGGCAAGCAGTGAAGCGGCCATCGAGATGTGTTCCCTCAAGAGTTCCGGCGCGGGCGCGGCGGGTGTGCTCGCCAGAGAATGTAGCGGGTCCGCATGACCGTTCAAGGGCCCCCGCATCTTGGACAAGCCCGCTGCCCTGCATCGGACCACTTGTTACAAAGGTTTGCAGGTGGCACGAAGCGCATGGGTGAAGATGCCTGACAGGAGAATTACGGCATGGGCATGATGGGAGAGTTTCGGGATTTCGTCGCGCGCGGCAATGTCCTCGATCTGGCGGTCGGTGTGATCATCGGCGCGGCGTTCGGCAAGATCGTCACTTCGTTGACCGAGGACATGATCATGCCGGTGATCGGTGTCGCGACGGGCGGTGTCGATTTCACCAACAAGTTCGTCGTGCTCGGCAAAGTGCCCGATACCTACAAGGGTTCGCTGGCGGATTATGCGGCCCTTAAGGCGGCTGGCGTACCGATGCTGGGCTACGGCGCGTTCGTCACCGCGATCATCAGCTTCCTGCTGATGGCATTCGTGATCTTCCAGATCGTGCGTATGGCCAACCGGATGATGCCTGCACAGCCGGAAGCACCGGCGGCACCGGCCGGCCCGAGCGAGGTCGATCTGCTCACCGAGATCCGCGACGCGCTGAAGAAGGGCTGAGATCGGACGGAAGGGGCCCGCTTGCGCGCTCTGCCCCTTCCATTCCCCGCGCACCGTGCCTATATCGCTCGTGTCGGCTTCGGCCGGATATGACGATAAATTGTACCGTACAATAGGCGCAGCGGACCCGGGGGCGGTACCCGGCGGCTCCACCATCACCACCGGCTGGAACAGGCCGGGCTCTGTTGTCGCAGGGGTGTTGATGGGGCCGAACTAGGATCGACGTGTGTTGAAAAGCGGTATTTTCGTCCGGGCTGAGTAACCCGTTAAAGGCTCAAAACCCACAAGTGCCAACGACAACGAAGCACTCGCTCTCGCGGCGTAATCTGACGGCTTAACGGCCTGATCTTACAAAGCTAAAGCGCGGTTGAACCCACCGGGCAACAGAAGGGAATTCAGCGGTTCGGAGGCGTACCGGGCAACAGAAACGCCTCCACTTCATTTCAGCGCTGTGAATGCCCAGCCCCGGCGCCTCCCGCAGGCGGGTGGGGGGACTTGTTGGCTTTCGATCGCAAAAGGCGAACTCGTCGGCCCGTGCTTGACACGGGCCTTGGCTTTCCCTTTCGGCGCCGCGCCCGAAGGTAGCCGAACCCCGTGTCAAGCACGGGGCGACGGGTGAAGCACAGCCATTCGAGCTCGGTCGCTGCGGGGTGGACTGACCTCAGCCCTCAACCTCAACCGCCACCGCCTTGGCCTCGCGCTCATACTTCATCGCGTCCATGATCTTGGCGCCGGCCATGAACACGGCAAGGCAGCTTGCGAGGAACAGCAGCTTGCCGCCAAATCCCGGATACTGCGCCAGATAGATGTGCCCGCGCTCCGCTGATCCCAGCGCGAGGGCGTAGATGATTGCGCTAGCTTCGAACCGGTTCTTGATCACGAACAGGCGGCTGATCTTGCGCAGCAGAGAAGGCTTCTTGTGCATCACCACTCCTCCTCCGCAACCTTCGTGCCAGTTCAGCAATCACAGGGCCGCGTGGATACCTTAGTCTCCGCAATGTAAAGCATGGCGACAGGCCATGGTAAAGGCAGGGTTAATGTGCCCTGTGCCGTTTCAGGCCAGCGCTTCAAGGCCCAGCGCATCGAGCAGCGCGGCGCGCGCAGCGATCACGCTGGAAGCGAGCGAGTCGCTGCCGATATCGGCGGGATCGATCTGTTCGGGCCAGGCCTGGGCAATGAGCTTTTCCAGCATGTCAGCCCGTGCTTCGGTCAGGAGGAAGCGCGGATCGACAGTGGCAGGATCGGCGACAACCCGCAGGCGCAGGCAGGCGGGGCCGCCGCCGTTGGCCATCGACTGGCGCACATCGACGGGCAGCACGCGCCGGATCGGGCCATTGGAGGCGAGCATGCCATCGAGCCAGGCGCGGACTGCGGGGTGTTCCCACGCTTCGAGCGGGATGACGAGGCCCATCTCGCCGCCTGGAAGGGTGAGGAGTTGCGCGTTGAACAGGTAGCTGGCGATGGCGTCTGCCAGGCTGACGGCGCTGGCCGGTACGATGACGATTTCCGCTTCGGGCAGCGCAGCGCGGATCGCAGCGTAAGTGCCTTCGGGATCGGCGAAGGCCTGCTCGTGGGTGAACAGCACGCGCTCATTTGCCACGGCGACCACGTCGTTGTGGAAGGCGCCTGCCGCGATGGCTTCGCCGGACTGCTCGACGAAGAGGCAGCGGGCGGGGTTCAGGCCGTGGAGACGGGCGACGGCGCGGCTGGCCTGCTCGTGCTGGCGGGCGGGGAAGGCGCCGCCCCCTGAATCCTTGGTATGCTTGCCGTAGACGAATATCTCGAGGCCCGGCGCGGCGTGGGTGGTACCCATGCGCATGTGGTTGGCCGCGCCCTCATCGCCGAAGCAGGCGGGGACGGCATCGTGGACCACGAAATGCGCGCTGTCCGCGAACGCAAGGCGCAGCTGGCGCACAGTATCGGGCCATTCCTGCGAGCGGTGAGGCATGGTGACGAGGTTCGCCGCCGTCAGATGGCAGCGGCCGTCCGCAGTATCCGGCGCGGGGGAGACGGTGGCGGCGTTGGCGGTCCACATCGAGCTTGCCGACCATGCCGCGGCACGCAGGCGGCGTTCGGCTTCGTCGGCCGGATCGGTAAGGCCCAGCGCGCCGAGGAAGCCATGGTTGGGGCGCGGCAGCGGGCAAAGCAGGCCTTGCACGAGGCCGAGGCTCATGTTGTGGCGCATCTTGGCCACGCCCTGGAGCGCGGCGGCGCGAGGGTAGGAGGCATCGCCGCCGTGCTTTGCCGAAGCGAGATTGCCGAGGCTGAGGCCGGCGTAGTTGTGGCTCGGCCCGACGAGGCCGTCGAAATTGATCTCGACCAGATTCACGGGTGACTCCATCAAACAGTTCTTTGCGAACGATGCGTTTCCCCCAACCCCCGTTTACCCTGAGCTTGTCGAAGGGCTGTCCTTTTTTCGGCGGGAAGCGCTTCACCTGAAAAACAAGAACAGTGCTTCGACAAGCTCAGCATGGACGGGTTTGAGGATGGAATTGCCTATCCTTCAGCGCGCCACGTGCCACACGGTATCGCCTGCGCCGACGCGCAGCGCGCCAGCGGCATCGGGATCGAGCGCGACGCCTTCTCCGTCCGGCATGATCCGGGCAAAGCAGCAGCGGAAATCGGCGAGGCGGCCGGTGGCGACGAGAGCGCGGCCTGCCGTCTCGTCGGGCGCGCGCACTTGGGTGACGGGCACCATCCGGGCATCGGCGATCGAGCGGACGCGGTCGGTGCGTGCGGTCATCGTCGGGCCGCCGTCGAAGATGTCGAAATAGCCTTCGGAGGCGAAGCCTTCGGTTTCCAGCATACGCATCGCCGCGCGGCCGCTTGGGTGCGGCAGGCCGATGGCGGAGCGGGCGGTTTCCGGCAGCATGGCGATGTAGACCGGATGCTTGGGCATCAGATCGGCGATGAACTGGTTGCCGTTGATCGCGTTGAAATAGTCGGCTTCCTGGAAGTTCATCCCGAAGAAGCGGCCGGCCACGCCGTCCCAGAACGGAGAGCCGCCGCGTTCGTCGATCACACCGCGCAGTTCGGCCAGGATGCGATCGGCAAAGCGCTTGCGGTGCATCGCGATGAACAGATAGCGGCTGCGCGCGAGCAACATGCCGAGCCCGCCGGCCCGCTCGCCAGGATGGAGGAACAGGCCGCCGACTTCGCTCGAGCCTTCAAGGTCGGTGACGAGATTGAGCATCTCGGCGCGGAAGGTGCGGCCGAGTTCCTTGGAATGCTGGGTGAGCGTCGCCATGCGGTAGGAATAGAACGGCCAGGTTTGCCCGACGCGGGTGAAGATCTGGCAGGTGCCGCGCACGTCGCCGGTCGCCACATCCTCGAGGATCAGCACGAACAGCTCGTCGTGCTGGGCTTCCGGATCGCCTTCCGCGGTGTTGGCGAAGGCAGCTGCAGCGCGCTCCAGCTTGGCGACAAGCGCGCGTCGGTCGGGCGGCAGGTTGGTGAAGCCGCCGCCGGTGAGCTTGGCCATCTCGTACAGATGTTCGAGATCCGCGGCGCGGGCCGCGCGGATGACGTGAGTCACGCTTCTTATTCCCCTCCGGAAAGCCGGTGCAGCACGAGCGCCGACAGGGCGGCCCGCTCGGCCAGCGACGGCACGATCATATACTCCTGCGGCGAGTGGATCGCCCCGCCGCGCACGCCCATGGTATCGACCACGGGCACGCCGAGCGCGGCGATATTGTTGCCATCGCAGACACCGCCCGAGCTCTGCCAGCGGATCGGCTGGCCGAGCGCAGCGCCGCAGCTGCGGACAAGCTCGAACAGCTTTTCAGCATCAGGCGTAAGCGGCTTGGGCGGTCGGCTGATCCCGCCGTGGAGGTGGATGCTAACCTCGTGCGCCAGTTCGACTTCGCGCAGTAGCGGGCCGATGGCGGAGGCGAAGCGGGCGGCGTCCTCCTCGCCGCGGGGGCGGATGTTAAAGCGCAGCACGGCGGAGGCAGGCACCACATTGTTGGCCGAGCCGCCGTCGATCCGCGCGGGGTTTATCGCAAGGCCGTCGCCCTGCAGCGCCTTGAGGCCGAGCGCGAGATCGGCGGCAGCGACGAGGGCGTTGCGGCCATCCTGCGGGTTGCGCCCGGCGTGGGCGGAGCGGCCGGTGACGATCGCGCTGTAGTTGCCGCTGCCGCCGCGCGCACCGGCGAGCGTGCCATCGGGGAGGGCGGAGGGTTCATAGGTCAGCGCTGCCGCCCTGCCGCGCGCCATTTCGGCGATGAGGGGGGCGGAGGCGAGGCTGCCGGTTTCCTCGTCCGAATTGATGAGCACGTCATAACCGACATAGGGCGAGACAAGGCTGGTCTCGAAAGCCTTGAGCGCGGCAAGGATCACCGCGATGCCGCCTTTCATGTCTGCCGTACCGGGGCCGCCGAGGGTTTCGGCATCGAGCCAGGTGAGCGCCTGGAACGCATCGTCCGCCGGATAGACCGTGTCCATATGGCCGGTGAGCAGATAGCGGCGCGGGGCGTTGGGGCGCACCGCAAGGAGCATGTGCGCGCCGTGCTCGATCTGGACCGCGCGGCCATCGGCGGCAATCGCCTCGACCGGGGTGGGCGGCACGAGGCGTACTTCGCCGGGCAGCGCGGCAAAGGCATCGGCGAGGAGCGCGGCCTGCTGTGCCAGCCCCGCGGTATTACGCGTGCCGGTGTTGATCGCACACCATGCCTCGACGTTGGCGAGCATGGCAGCGGCGTCGATTCCCTCGATGAGGGCGGTTTCTGTGGGGGCAAGCGTGGCCATGAGGACGCTCTAGCCTGCCCGCGTGCCGGGGTGAACCCCTAGTGAAATGTACGAGGTTTCCCGCTGTTCCCAGCTCGTCATTGCGAGCGTAGCGAAGCAATCCAGAGCGCCGCGCATTACGCTCTGGATTGCTTCGCTACGCTCGCAATGACGAGGGTTGAGGGCAGTGCTGGGCAGGCCGCGCATGAGGTTCGAATTTAGGTCAGGTTGACACAGTTGACACGGTTCTGGGGAGAAACTTGGCAGGGCAAGCGGGAGTGCAGCCCGACCGGACAGATTGCCAGAAGTGGTGCGACAATCGTCAAGTTTGCGGCACTTCCACCGAAACACGGCATGCGCCAAAGATCTGGGACTCGTCGGAACTGCGGAAACTGAAGCCAATGTAGATCGCATAAGTCCCGCTCTTCGTGAATATGCGCCGTGCACCGTGCTCGGTGAGTCCGGTTGCAGTTCGGACCGGAATATCGATCTGTTCAAGTTTGGATAGGGCGCTGTTTTCGACAATATAGCGTCGATTTCTCCTCGCGCTTGTGTCAAAAATATAGTCAAAGGCTCCATCTATCGTGTCGTATTCTATATGAATAGAATCACCATCACGATCTTTGTTCATAGAAATGACAAGGTGTTCTCCATCCTTTCGATCTACAATTTCACAGGACCGAACGGAATTCTGACTGCTAGCCAAGAGGCCAGAAAAATCCTGGGACAGTGCCGACACGACTGGCCCTGAGCTGGCAAGTGCAGCGGCAGCGATGAGGAGTGCCATGTACGGTCCATCCATTTAGAATGAGGCGTGGATATGGGGGGGAATGCCCTCATCAAGCGGTTTGCCGCCATTGTTGCGGATCGCATTCCTGAGCGCATCCTTCTCTGTCTGATTAAGATCACTGACTCTGAAGTCCACTCCCATACCCAAGAGGTGCTTCGAGATCGGAAGACCTTGCCTCAAATGATGATTAATCACGCCTGCCATAGCAGACAAAATTTGGCTCTTTGATTTTCCGCTCGCTATTCCGGCGCGATACATTCTGGCCAATTCAGCGCCTTGGGCACCCCTGTAAGTCCTAAAATCGCCATGCGAAAATTTGTAATAAATCCGTTCGGCCTGATCTATTGGCGTTCTCATGCCATCCGTGACAGTCAGTGTCTTACCGGTCACAGCATGGTAATCCGCAGCGACAGCATCAATCTTGCCCCGGATCGCATCGGGAATCCTGACAGCGTCGCTCTTGGCTTTCCATTTCAGGGCGGTTGATCCGGCCTTGTCCGGCCGTCGTCCATAGACGACGATTTCGTGCGGATTCCCTTGTCCGCCCGGTCCGGTGGTAAACCGCCCGTTGGCCGGATCGTGATAAGGATTGAACTTTCGCTCTAAAGTGAGCGACATTTCGTTAGCGTCAAGCAAACGCCCTGTTCGTAGAAAATGCTCGAAGGCCAGCATTTCTGCGGCCTCGCGCAAAGTGTGGTCGTTCGCGCGCATATTGGACTCCTATCTGCCGGAATTAGAACAAAACAGAAACATCTAAAATTCGCAATTGAATGTGATGCCATTTTCGATGGTTTCCGGTGCGATGACCTTGATTGCCGGACGGACCCTTCCGCGCGAAATACGCTTGCCATCAGAGGCAATGGGCATGAGACTTTGCGCCATGGGAAAGTTTCATCTCCGCAGGTCCCTGCTCGGACTGCTCTGCGCTTGCGGCCTTGCCGCGTCTTCCCTTCATGCCGGCCTGCCCGAATTCGCGGCGGCCACGCATCAGCCCGCAGGCGATGAGTGGCATTATGTCGGCGGCGATCCGGCGGGGACGTGGTTTTCCTCGCTGACGGACATCAACGACAGCAATGCGGGGAAGCTCGGGTTTGCCTGGGCCTATGACATGGGCACCGAGCGCGGGCAGGAAGCGACGCCGCTGGTGGTGGATGGGGTGATGTATACCTCGGGCGTGTGGGGCATCGTCTATGCGCTGAATGCGGCGACGGGCGAGGTGTTGTGGACCTTCCATCCGGGCATCGATCCGGCCTCCGCCCGCAATGCCTGCTGCGACACGGTGAACCGGGGCGTGGCGGTGCGGGACGGGGTGGTGTTCGTCGCCAGCGAAGATGGACGGCTCCATGCCCTCGATGCGAAGACCGGCGCGGAGAAATGGACTGCCGACACGATCATCGGCCGGGGCAAAAGCAACTATACCTATGCCTCGACCGGCGCGGTGCTGCTGACGAGCGATTCGGTGGTGATCGGCAATTCGGGCGCGGATCTCGGCGATGGCTCGACGCGCGGCTATATCTCGGCGTGGGATATCAAGACCGGCGCGTTCAAGTGGCGCTTCTTCACGGTGCCGCCGCCGCCCGGCCAGCCCTTTGAGCATCCTGAGCTCGAAATGGCGGCGAAATCGTGGGGACCGGATCACGATGGCCGCTACCAGAACGGCGGCACGGTGTGGGACGGGCTTTCCTATGATGCCGAGACCGACCAGATCGTGTTCGGCACGGCCAATGCCTCGCCCTATTCGCGGGTGAAAAGCGCGGCCGAGCGGCGGGATGACCTGTTCAATGCCTCGATCGTCGCGGTGAACGCGAAGACCGGGCGGATGAACTGGTTTTATCAGGAAACCCCCGGCGATGCCTGGGACTATGACGCGACGCAAAAGTTCACCTTCGCCAATCTGCCCGTCGGCGCCGATGGCAAGGGGGGCGAGACGCGGCGCGTGGTGATGCAGGCCTCGAAGAACGGGTTCTTCTATTCGCTCGACCTCAAGACCGGGAAATTGCTGGCCGCCGATCCCTTTGCCTATGTCAACTGGGCCAAGGGCGTGGATTTGGCGACCGGACGCCCTCAGTTCACCGAGGTTGCCGATTATTCGGCCAAGCCGAAGAACGTCTATCCTTCATGGGCCGGGGCGCACTCGTGGAACCCGATGTCGTTCAGCCCGTCGACCGGCCTTGTCTATATCCCCGCGGTCGACCAGCCCAATGTCATGGTCAATCTGCCCGCCAACAAGGGCAAGCTCGACCATCTTGAAGGCTTCTTCAACGCCAACGGCATTATCCCCGACGACACCTACGACGAAGCCACCCTGACGCGGCTGTTCGGCCCGATCCCGGCCAAGGCCGAACTGCAGAAGGAGCGCGGCAAGACCAGTCTGGTGCGCGAAGTGCTGAAGGCGTGGGACCCGGTGGCACGCAAGGTGGTGTGGGAACAGGTCACGTCCGATGGCAATCGCGGCTATGACGGAGGCGTGCTTTCAACCGCGGGCAACATCGTGGTGCAAGGGCGCGGCGACGGCACCTTGCGAGTCTACAATGCGAAGACCGGCGCGCAGATCGCCTCGATCCAGACCGGATCGCATATCATGGCCGCGCCGATGACCTACCGGATCGGCGGGGTGCAGTATATCGCGGTGCAGGCGGGCTATGGCGGGGTGGGGATCAGCTATCCGATTACCCCGGCGGACATTGCCTATCGGAACCGCAACACCAACCGCATTCTGGTGTTCAAGCTGGGCGGTGGGCCGGTGCCGCAGCCGGAGCTTCGCCCCGATCCGCTGATCTATCCCGCGCCGCCGCCGCTGAGGGCCACGGCGGCGAAGATCGCGCATGGCGAGGCGAAGTTCACCGAGTTCTGCTCTCGCTGCCACATGTTCGGCCCGGGCATCACACCCGACCTTTCGCGCATGCCGCGCGATATCCACGGCATGTTCAATCAGATCGTTTTGGGCGGCGCACTGGCAGGCAATGGCATGGCGCCGATGGGCGACATGGTCAGCAAGTATGATGTGGACGCGATCCACGCCTATCTGATCGATACGCAGCGCAAGGGATATGCGGCGCAGCAGAAGAAGGCTGTGGCTAACTAGCCTTGGGCTGGGGGAGAGGTTTTTACCCCTCCGTCAGCGCTTCGCGCTGCCACCTCCCCATTTGTGCTTCGCAAAAGTGGGGAGGATCTAGTTGGTGAGGATGCGGGCGATTGCCACGAAATCGGCGACGGCGAGCGTTTCGGCGCGGCGCTGTGCGTCTATGCCTAGCGTTTCGAGGGCTTCAAGCGCGCCGGGGAGGCCCTTGAGGGACTGGCGCAGCATCTTGCGGCGCTGGCCGAAGGCGGCTTCCGTCACGCGTTCGAGCATGCGGGGCGAGACGCCTTCGGGCATCTCTGCCGGTTCGACGTGGATGATCGCCGACATCACCTTGGGCGGCGGAGTGAAGGCGCTGCGGTGGACGCGCATGGCGATGCGAGGCTTGGCGCGCCACTGGGCGAGGACGGCGAGGCGGCCGTAGGCATCGCTGCCGGGCGCCGCGATGATGCGCTCCGCCACTTCCTGCTGGAACATGAGCGTGAGGCTGCGCCACTGCGGCGGCCAGTTTTCGCCAGAGAGCCAGCCGACGAACAGCGCGGTGCCGACGTTGTAGGGCAGGTTGGCGACGATGTGCCAGGGCGCGTCGAAGAGCTCTGCGGGCGCGATTTTCATCGCATCGCCCTCGATCACGCGGAGCTGGCCGGGGAAGGCTTCGGCCAGTTCTGCCAGTGCGGGGAGGCAGCGGCGGTCCATCTCGATCGCGGTGACCTGCGCGCCCCGGCGCAGCAGCGCGCGGGTGAGGCCGCCGGGGCCGGGGCCAACTTCGAGGACGTTCTGGCCCTTCAGGTCTCCGGGGACCAGGGCGATGCGCGAGAGGAGCTGTTCGTCAAACAGGAAGTTCTGGCCAAGCGCCTTGGTGGCGATGAGGCCGTGGCGCTGAACGACCTCGCGCAAGGGGGGGAGGTCGTTCATGGCCTGCGGGGGGCTTCGACAAGCTCAGCCTGAGCGGTTTTCGCAGAGTGTGTCATCCGGCGGCGGCTCTCCGCGCGGCGCATGTCCCGGCCATGCGGATCGCGGCGATCGTCGCGCCGGGACGCGCAGTGCCGGTGCCGGCAATGCCAAAGGCGGTGCCGTGATCGGGCGACGTGCGAATGATCGGCAGGCCGAGCGTGACATTCACGCCCTCGTCGAAATCGAGGACCTTGATCGGGATCAGCGCCTGATCGTGGTACATGCAGATCGCGGCGTCATAGGTCCCGCGGGCTTCGGCGTGGAACATGGTGTCAGCCGGGAGCGGCCCGCGTGCGTCGATCCCGGCGGCTTGCAGGGCAGCGACGGCAGGGGCGATGACGTCGCGGTCTTCGGTGCCCATGCGGCCATCCTCCCCGGCATGCGGATTGAGCGCGGCGACGGCGAGGCGGGGGTGGGCGACGCCGAAATCGCGGGTCAGCGCAGTGGCGGCGATGGCGGAGCGGCAGCGGATCAGCTCGGAGGAGAGCAGGAACGGCACATCGCGCAGCGCGACGTGGACGGTGACGGGAACGACGCGCAAGTTGGGCCCGGCGAGCATCATCACGGCGTTTTCAGGGGTGATGCCGCAAGCCTCGGCGACGAATTCGGTCTGCCCCGGCTGGTTGAACCCGATCCGTGCAAGGCGGCTCTTGGCAATGGGGCCGGTGACGAGCGCGGCAGCGGCGCCTTGTTTGACGAGGCTGGTCGCAACCTCGAGCGCGCGGAGCGCGAGCGCGGCGCCGGCATCGTCGGGCTGGCCGGGGGTGTAGGTGCAGGTGCCAACATCGAGCACGGGGAGCGCGTGGGGGAACACCGCAGCGGCTTCATCCGGCGCGGCGATGGCGACGACCGGGATGGCGAGACCGCGGCTGCGGGCGGCGGCTTCGATCAGATCGCGATTGCCGACCGCGAAGAACGGCGGGAGCGCTTGCGCCTCGCGCTGGTCCCACGCAGCGGCGATGAGCTCCGGGCCGATGCCGGCAGGATCGCCGAGGCTGATCGCGAGGGGGAGAAGCGGATGGGTGACGGTCATGGGGGCGTGTTAGCAGAGCGGGGGCGGGAGGGTGAGGGGTTTGAGTCCCTGGCGCGTCATTGCGAGCGTAGCGAGGTGATCCAGAGCGGTTCGCCTTACGCTCTGGATTGCTTCGCTACGCTCGCAATGATGAATTGAGGGGCGGCGCTCAGTTGTACTCGATCACCGCGTCGCGGCGCAGGTCGCGCAGGTAGGTTTGCGCGCGCTTGTTCACGCGGTCGTCTTCCATTTGCGACTGCAGCTGTTCGAAGTTGGGCCCGCTTTCGACCTTGGGATCATCGCGGCCGCAGAGCATGAGGACGCGCACGCCGTCTTCGATCGAGCCGAAGGGCGGGGTGGTCTCGCCGACCGAGAGCTTGAGGATGGTGTCCTGCAGCGCGGTGGGCAGATCGCGCACGCGGATCTGGTCGTTGGCGACGACGGTGGCACCGAGCGAGACGGCAGCCGCATCGGCGCCGCCGCAGCCCTTGATCTCCTTGACCACCTTGGCAAATTCGCCGGCCTTGGCGGCGGCGTCCTTTTCAGGGGTGCCCTTGGGGAAGGCGATCGAGATCTGCTTGAGGCTGAGTATCGCATCGCGCGGATCGGCGGTGAGGACCTGGCGCTTGTCGATCAGATAGAGCAGCGAGTAGCCCGAGGCGAGTTCGATCGGGCCGACGAGCTGGCCCGGTGTCATCTGTGCGGCGGGCGTCGCCAGTTCGGGCGGGAGCTGGGCCAGGCGGATCCAGCCGAGATCGCCGCCGACCGAGGCGCTGGACGACTGCGAATACTGGCGCGCATAGGCAACGAAGCTGCCACCACCCTTGAGCTGTTCGAGGATCTTCTGCGCGTTGGCGAGGACCTGCGGCTTGGTTTCCTGCGTGGCGGCGAGGTAGATTTCGCCGATGCGGTATTCTTCGGTGCCCTTGGCGGCCTTGAGGCGGTCCATCATTTCGCGGACTTCGCCGTCCGACACGTTTATGAAGGGCTGGACGTTGCGGCGCAGGAGGCGCTGCCAGGCAAGTTCGCCCCTGATCTGGCGCTTGAGCGAGGCCGAGGACGAACCGATACCGGCGAGGTACTTTTCGAGCGCGGCGGGATTCTGGCCGAAGTTCTGCTGGGCGACGCGGTCGAAAGTCTGGGTGACTTCGTCCTCGTCGATTTCGATGTTGGCAGCCTTGGCTTCCTGGATCTGCAGTGTCTCGTCGATCAGGTTGCGCAGGACCTGCAGGCGCAGGCGCTCCATCTCTTCCGGAGCGACCTTGCCGCCGTTGGCGCTGACGATGAGCGCGAGGCGCTGGTCGACATCGGTGCCGGTGATGATTTCGCCGTTCACGATCGCGGTGGCGCGGCGGACGTGCGGATCGGCCTTGCCGAAGATGATCGGATTGGCGGGGAGGTTGAGACCGCCATCGGTCGAGCTCTCCTCCGCCGGATCGGGCAGGGTCTGCGCGAATGAGCCGGCAATGGGGGCGGCGGCAACTGCGAGGGCGCCAAGGCCGAGCGCGGCGCGCGCTGAGACAGCAAACAAGCGAAACCGGGTATTCATGGCAGTTCGATATTCCTGTTCTCTGGCCTGTGTTTCGGCCCCATCCGGCTGGCACGCCGCATGGTCTCCCCAAACGGTTCCTCGGCCGCCCCTCATTCGCATGGTTCGGCTGAACCCGAGGTGAGTGGCCCAGAAGCTGACGGGGCGATAGCCCGATTGCAACGGCGATGGAAGCGAAACGGAGGAAAAAGGGATGGTTCGCGCCTCAGCGGACGCCCAATCCCTTGAACGAGATATTGAACTGGATGGTGTTGCCGCGCGTTGCGTCGCCCGTGGTGATGTAATCGCGCCGCCAGGTGAGCGCGATATCCAGGCAATCGTCGGCATAGGCAAAGCCGAGACGGTGGCGCAGCATCTGGAAGCCGTCCGTGGTCTTGGTCGGATCGTCGACTTTGCCGGTAAGGTTGGCGACGCCCGAGCCGAACACCGACCAGCGTCGCGCAAACGCGATACGGCCGGAGAAGCGCACTTCCTCGCGGTCGCGCAAGTCCTCGAAAGTGGCGGGGATATCGCGGTTGAGCCTGAGATAGCCGATTTCGGCATAGGTACGGTGGTTGCCGATCGTCGCGTCGATCTCGTTGCGGCGCAGCTTCAGGCTATCCTTGTCGAGCCGGTAGCGGTGCGTGAACTGGACGATATCGCGGAAGCGGAGATCGGTGCGGCCGACGATGTCCGAGGTGCGCGAGGAAAGGCCGGTGCCATCGGGCAGCAGGGTCTGCTGCGTGGAAAGACGGTAGCTCTGGCCGATGGTGGACATGATGCGCCAGCCGGGGCGGGTGAGCTGCCAGTCTGCCCCGTAGGTCACGCGCATGCCGTCCTCGATCCGGTCGTAGCCGGGGAAGCGGTTGAGCGAGAAGAGGTTGGAATCCTCAAGCTCGACCGAGCGCGAATCCTCGTTGGGGATGGCGAAGTTGCGGATGTGCGGAATGGCGACGAACTGGACGCGCGGCGTGAACACTTGCGTGCCGCCGAACGCCGCGCCGATGAGCGGCCACTTGATATCGACCGCAGCGGTGGCGATGGCGCGGCCCTGCCAGCCAGGAATGCCGCGATAGAACAGGTTGCTGGTCAGCTCGTTCTGCTGCGAATGATACGCATCGCCGCGCACGAGGGCGGTGAAGGTGATTTCCTGCCCGAGGCTGGTGATCGTGCGCAAGTCCCACTGCGCCTTGGCGAAGGCGCGCTGGGTGTCCTGTCCGCCGGAGCGGGTAAGCGCGAGGCTGTTGAGCTGGAGCTCCAGCGTGCCGCCGACAGCGGGCGGAACGATGCGGCGGCGGTATTCGAGCGCGGGAATGGCGATGGGGACAAGGCCCTGCCGATCACCGCTGCGCAGCGTCTGTACCGCCCATCCGGCGAGGCTGAAATAGCTGTTCGCATCGATGCGTTCGAGATTGATCGTGGAGCGCAGGCGATCGTCGCGGCTGATATCGTAGCGGCGCAGGAACGTGCGGTCGCTGGCGTAGCGGCCGTAGCCGGTGAGGCTCCAGTTCTCCGAAAGCTGGAGGCGGCCGTTGGCTTCGAAATAGCCGCGGAACACCTGCTGCTGCGCATTGGCATCGGTGACATTGCCGCCGCCCACGTTGATGCGCGCGCTGCGGGTGAGGTAGGCGCTGGCCTGGAAGGCGCCATGGTCTGTCAGCTGGCGGTAGCGGCCGGAAATCATCGGCAGCGCGCCGGTGAAGATATAGCCGGTGAGCGCCAGATCCTTGTTGTTGGCGAGGCGCCAGTAATAGGTGTCGCTGATTTCGGCGCCGTTGGCCGCGCTGAAGCGGAAATCGGGGATCAGCAGACCGCTTTCGGCGCGGAAGTCGGAAGTGTGGGAAAGGCCCGGCAGCGGCAGGATCGGCAGACCGAACACGCGCAGCAGCGCGCCCTTGTAGCGGACGCGCTGGTCCTTGGCATCGTAAGTGACGGCAACCGCGGTCACTTCCCAGCTTGGGCGCTTGGGGCAGCCGTCTTCGTCTTCCACCGCGCAGCCGGAATAGGCGGCATCGTGGAGGACCATGTCGCCATTCGCGGCGCGCGTCCCGCTGCGGGCCGCAAGGCGGCCGCCCTGGCGCAGGACAAGCAGCATGTCCTCGATCGCGCCGGCCTTGAGCTCATCGGTCAGCTCGACCTTGTCGGTATAGAGGACGTTGCCGGCTTCATCGACGAAGCGGATGTTGCCGCTCGCCTCGATCAGCCCGGTCTTGCGGTTCCACGTGACGACATCGGCGCGCACGGTCTGTTCGGCGCGGTTGAGGACGACATTGCCGGTGGCGGTGACGGTTTCGGCATCGCTGGCATAAGTAACGCGATCAGCCTGAAAACGGATTTCACGCGAAGCATCTGCCTCTTGGTGCGGGGGTGCCCGGTCTGCCGACTGGGCATGAGCCGCGCCAGAAGCCAGCGCCAGCGCCCCAAGCGCGGCCAAAGCCGGGCGAATCGAAGCGACGCACGATGGCCGCAAGCATCGGGACAAGGCTTGCGGCAGGGGCCGCGGGGGGGCTCGCATGGCCTTGCCTATCGCACCGGTGCCGCTTAACTGCAAACCCACATTTCACCTTCGGCAAAGCAAAGCCTTGGGGTGTGCCCTTTTTCCGGCAGGAGCCTTGAATGATTATCGAATTCGCCGCCGCCGATACCGCCCGTCCCCGCCTGGTTGCCAGCCTCGTCACGCAGGACGGCCTCCCCGCCGACTCCGATGTGCTGGTGCGCGGTGCTGCGGCTGCAGCCCGCTTTACCGGCAAGGCCGGCCAGATCTTCGAGGCGATGGTGCCGGCAGGCGCAAGCGTGCAGCGGCTCGCCTTTGCCGGAATCGGTGAGGCAGGCGCGGCCGGGCGCACCGCGACGCTGGAGCGTGCGGGCGGCGGACTGACCGCGAAGTACCTGACGTCGGGCGAAACCGAACTCGCCATCGACTTCGCCGGCAGCGGGCTCACCGCCGAGGAAGCGACCGCCGTGCTGCTGGCGGCGCGGCTGCGCGCGTGGCGCCATGATGTGTACCGCACGAAGCTGAGCGACGAGCAGAAGCCTTCGCTGGCGAAGATCGTGGTGTTCGGCGCGCCGGATGGCACCGCAGACGTCTGGGAAACCGAAGCTGCGATTGCCGAGGGCGTGGAGTTTACCCGCGAACTGGTGACCGAGCCTGCAAACGTGATTTACCCTGCCAGCTTCGTCGAGCGCTGCAAGGCGCGGCTTGAAGGCGCGGGCGTCGAGATCGTGGTGCTCGGCCTTGCCGAGATGACCGCGCTCGGCATGGGCGCGCTGCTGGGTGTGGCGCAGGGTTCGGTGCGCGAGCCGCAGATCCTCGCGATGCGCTGGAAGGGCAAAGCTGGCGCGCGGCCGACGGCCTTCGTGGGCAAGGGCGTGACGTTCGACACCGGCGGCATCTCGATCAAGCCGGCGGCGGGCATGGAAGACATGAAGTGGGACATGGGCGGCGCGGGCGCCGTGGCGGGCACCATGCTCGCGCTGGCGCGGCGCAAGGCGCAGGCGGACGTGATCGGCGTGTGCGGCCTTGTCGAGAACATGCCCGATGGCAATGCGCAGCGCCCGGGCGATGTCGTCACCTCGATGTCGGGCCAGACGGTCGAGGTGATCAACACCGACGCCGAAGGCCGCCTCGTGCTGTGCGACGCCGTCACCTGGGTGCAGAAGGAATACGCGCCCGCCACGATCATCGACCTTGCGACGCTGACCGGCGCGATCATCATTTCCCTGGGGCATGAGCATGCCGGCATGTTCGCCAACGATGATCTGCTGGCCGGGCAACTCGATGCAGCGGGCAAGGCAAGCGGCGACAAGCTGTGGCGCATGCCCATCGGCCCCGCCTACGACAAGCTGATCGACAGCCCGATTGCCGACATGAAGAACGTGGGTCCGCGCTATGGCGGCTCGATCACGGCGGCGCAGTTCATCCAGCGCTTTGTCGACAAGGGCGTGGCCTGGGCGCACCTCGATATCGCCGGGACGGTGTGGGTAGACAAGCCGGGCGCGACGCATGACAAGGGCGCGACCGGCTTCGGCGTGCGCCTGCTCGATCGCTACGTGCGCGACGTGCTGGAAGCCTGATACGTGCCGAAGATGCGCCGCAAGGCGGACTTGCCGAGCAAGCTCTGCGCCGCCTGCGGTCTGCCTTTTACGTGGCGCAAGAAGTGGGAGCGTGATTGGGAGAACGTGAAGTTCTGTTCGGATCGCTGCCGTTCGGGGAAGGGGAAAGCGGCATGAGCTACGGCATTTCACGGCGCGGGGTGCTGGCGGGGGCTGGCGGCATGGCGGCACTGGCCGCGCTGCCACTTGCCCCGCTGCGCGCCGCACCCGCCCGCCTGGCCGATGCGGCCGTGCCGATCACCCCGGCGGAGCGCCTGGCGCGCATCGCCAAAGTGCAGGGGCTGATGGCCGAGCAGGGCATTGCCGCGCTGCTGGTCGAAAGCGGGAGCAGCCTGACCTATTTCACCGGCATCCACTGGTCGCGTTCGGAGCGGATCACGGCGGCGGTTATTCCCGCGCATGGTCAGCCGATCGTGGTCACACCGTTCTTCGAGGCGCCTTCGGTGAAGGAGACGCTGGCAGTGCCGGCGGATCTTCGCACCTGGCACGAGGATGCGAGCCCCTTTGCGCTGATCGGCGATGCGCTGAAGGGCCGCGCCGGGCTAGTTGCGGTCGAGCAGACGACGCGGGAGTTCATCACCGAGGGGCTGGCCCGAGAGGGGAGCTTTGCCGTCGTTTCAGGCGCTGCGCTGGTCAATGCCTGCCGCCAGATCAAGTCACCAGCCGAACTGGCGCTGATGCAGATTGCGAACACGATCACGCTGGCCGCGATCCGTGAGGCGCATTCAGCGGTGCAGAAGGGGATGACGGCGGGCGAGATCGGCACGCTGATCGAGAAGGCGACGGTGCGGATGGGGGCGCAAAGCGATTTCGCGCTGGTGCTGCTCAATGAGGCGAGCGCTTATCCGCATGGGTCGCACACGCCGCAAGCGGTGCGTGAAGGATCGGTCGTGCTGATGGACTGCGGCTGCATCGTGGAGGACTACCAGTCCGACATTTCGCGCACGTTCGTGTTCGGTGAGCCGAGCGCGCGGCAGCGCAAGGTGTGGGACACAGTTCGGCGCGGGCAGGCGAAAGTGTTCGAGGCGGCAAAGGTCGGCGCACCGGCCGGTACGCTCGATGCGGCTGTGCGGGGCTTCTATGAGAGCGAGGGCTGGGGCCCGGGCTTTGCGCTGCCGGGCCTGCCGCACAGGGCGGGGCATGGCATCGGGATGGACGGGCACGAGAGCCCCTATCTCGTCGGCAATGATCGGACGCCGCTGGCGCCGGGCATGTGCTTTTCCAATGAGCCGGGGCTCTACATTCCGGGCGAATTCGGGATGCGACTGGAGGACTGCTGGGTGATGACCGAGGCGGGGCCGAAGAGCTTCACGCCGCTGGCCCGTTCGCTCGACGATCCGATCTGAGGGCGCGCGGTGCGGGTCGATTTCTATCAGCTTTCGCGCGATCCGGCTGAGCTTGTGCTGCCACGGCTGGCGCAAGGTACGCTGGGCGCGGGCGAGCGGATGCTGGTGGTTTCGGAAGACGCGGAGCAGCTTACGCGGATCAGCGAGGCGCTGTGGACGCGCATTCCTGAAAGCTTCCTCGCCAACGGCATGGCGGGCGGCGAGCACGATGCGCGCCAGCCGATCCTGCTTTCGCATGAGCCCCAGCCTGCCAACGGCGCGCGCTATCTGGCGCTGGCGGACGGGGCGTGGCGGGACATGGAAAACGCCGAGCGGGTGTTCCTGCTGTTTCCGCCCGAGCGGATCGACGATGCGCGGGCGACCTGGCGCATGCTCGGCAGCCGCGAAGGAGTGGAGCGCAAGTATTGGCGGCAAGAAGGCGGCAAGTGGCTGGAGGGGCCGGTGCGCCAGTAACCTTGCCCCACAACCTTGCAGTGCAGCACAAACCCCGCTAGGGGCGCGGCCAACCAAAAGCCTCCCCCAATACGCAAGGAACATCCCATGGCGGTTACCCGCACCTTTTCGATCATCAAGCCCGATGCCACGCGCCGCAACCTGACTGGCGCTGTCACCAAGATGCTCGAGGAAGCCGGCCTGCGCGTCGTTGCCTCGAAGCGCATCCACATGAGCCGCGAGCAGGCCGAGGGCTTCTACGCCGTCCACCGCGAGCGTCCGTTCTTCAATGATCTGGTCGAGTTCATGATCTCGGGCCCGGTCGTGGTGCAGGTGCTGGAAGGCGAGAACGCCATGCAGCGCAACCGCGACATCATGGGCGCGACCAACCCCGCCAATGCCGAGCCGGGCACGATCCGCAAGGAACTGGCCGAATCGATCGAAGCCAACACCGTGCACGGTTCGGATTCGGACGAGAACGCGGCGATCGAAATCGCCTACTTCTTCAAGCCTGAAGAAATCGTCGGCTGATCTGCTGCGCGCAGGTTGCTATGGCAGGGGCCGCCGGAGCGATCCGGCGGCCTTTTGCGTTTCGGGAGAGTGCAGGCGATGATGGGGATGGGGGACGGGTCGTGCCCGTTCGAATTCAATTTCGATCCCGCCACGTTCAAGGTGGGTGATGTTGTGAGCTACCGTGTGACGGGCAGCCTTGAGGGCATGCCGTTTGTCGGCACGCTGCTCGAAGTGCACGAGGATCATGTGGTGATCTCGCCCGGCGAGAGCGAGCCAAATGCGCGCTATCGCGGGACGCGCGAGGACCGGCCGGTGGTGGAGATTAGCGAGATCTGATCGCTGCCGCTGAGGGGCAATCGGGGGCCAGCACTGCTAGTTCGGCAAGGATGAGCGGCCGGGCGGCAGCCTGATCCAAGCGGGCGAGTTCGCCCAAGTTCCGGCCCTTGCTGAGGCTCTGTGCGACCAGATAACCGACATAGTATCCTGCGCGGTCAGGCAAGCTTGGCAGATTGCGCCCACTGTTGAACAGCGCCGAATAGTCATGCGGGTCTTCCGACATCGCGCGTTGCAGCACGGCGCAGGCGGCAACGGCGCGGTTCGCGTCGATCTGACGGCGCATGGCCATTGGCAGCAGGAGTTCGTCCTCGGTCGCGCCGGGATTGAGCTGATCGGCAACATAAGTCGCGAGCCCTTCCTCCCACAGCGCGCACCATAGTGGCTTGCACTCGCCGAAGCGCGGCTCGTGATAAGTGTGGAACAGTTCGTGTTCTAAGAAGGGCCTCTCGTTCGCACCCGCACGGTGGAGCCGCGCGATCATGTCGGCGCCGAACACTAGCACGGTGCCGCCGCCGATCTCCCGCGTGCCGCCATCCATTTCGCCGAGGCTGTGGACGAGGTAGGTCGGCGGGAGTGCGCTGGCCTCCGGAAAGGTGCGGTGAAAATCGCTGATCGCATTAGCAAAGGCTGGTTCGAGTGCGGCAGCCCGGGCGGTGAACCTGGCCTCGATCTCCGGAAAGGCGTCAAACGACTTAGCGATTATTTCGTCGTAAGCTGCGGCGGGCGCACCCAACCGGGTCTCGGTGTAGAAGCCAGGAAATTTCTCTGCCATCAGCCGCTTGAACGCGGCGGCCCGCGCAAATCGCTCCTGCCCGATGCTGGCGTGGTAGAAGCGGGTGTAGTCTCCGGTGAGGTCGACGATGGCCGGTTTTGCGGGGGCGGGATCAGCTGCAAATGCGCTCGGTGCGGTCAGGGCCAGAGTCAGGATGGCGGCGAGGCTGAAGAAAAGCGCGCGGATCATCCCGAGTACTTAGGTTGCTGCTCCGGGCACGTCGAGTCCCGGGCTTCCCATTGAAAGCCTAGGCCAAGGCTGCGCGCCGCACATACCAGCGGTCGAGCATCCAGGCCATCATGGCGATGGCGGCGAGGCCGAGGAGGATCGGCAGGCGGAAGCCCGCGCCGCCCGCCAGCATGGCTGCGGCGGTGAGGCAGGCGGCGGAACAGCCGAGGTCCCAGCCGCCCTCGGTCGCCATCGAGAAGCGCAGCACGCAGGGGCCCTGCCGGGCCATGGCATAGAGCGGGGCGAGCATGGCGGTGCTGGTCATCGGCACGACGAGCGCGCCGAGCGCGGTCGCGGCGACGGCGAGCAGGGGGTGGCCCAGCGCGGTGCCCTTGGCGGCGAGGGCGACGGCCGCAGCACCATAAGCGATGACAAGCGAATGACGGGGGCGCCCGCCGTCGATCAGACGGCCGACGAAGACGCTTCCGGCGGCGGCGGCAAGCCCGGCGGCGGCCATCGCTGCGCCGAACTGGTCGAAATGCTCACCCAGCGAGGCGAACAGCGCGAGGTTCCAGATCACCACTGCGCAGCCCGAATGGAAGCCCTCGTTGAAATAGAGGCGGCGCGCGTAGCTGGCGACGCCGGGTTCGAGCATGGCCGCAGGGTCGATTGCGGGATTTGGCGCGCCGAGCAGCGGCAGGGCGCTGGCAAGTTGCAGCACGGTGATCACGGCAAAGGCGAGGCCCGGCCCGCCGTGAGCGAGGAGCAGGCCGCCCAGGGCGGGAGCGGCAATGCCGACGAGCGCGCTGGTTGCCTGCTGGACGCTGATCTGCTGCCCGCCGCGCCCGGTATCGGTGAGTACGGGGAGGAAGCCGTGCCACGCCGTCCAGTAGAGCACGCTGCCGAGGCCGCTCACCCCAAGGAACAGCGCGAGGAGTGGGCCGACTTCGTGGACCAGCGGCAGCAGCGCGAAGCTGATGGCGCGGACGGCGATGCCTATCAGCAGCACGTTGCGCACGCCGAAGCGCACTGCCAGCGGCAGGACGAGGCCGCGCAGCGCGAGGCGCGAGAGCACGATCAGCGCGAAGCTGGCGAGCGCCGCCGGAAAGGAAAAGCCGCGGCTGACGAGAAAGCCCGCAATGAAGATGCCGCCGCCCGCTTCGACAAACGATTGCAGGGCGGAGTGAAAATAGAGCCGGTGCAGCGGGGAAAGCAGGGTTCGGGGCATTGGGGGCTCCGGCGGCCGGGCAGGGCTGCGATCAGAATTCCATCATCGCCGCAAGCTTGCGCGGCGCAACGGCCTGCCACGAGCGGCGCAGCCATTCGGCAATGTCGTCCCAGTCAACGCCTCCGAGGTCAAGACGAATAGCTATCCACGCGTCGCCGAAATAGGCCGGGCGGTAGAAGCGGTCGGGATCGCTTTCGATGAGCTGTTCCTGTTCGTCCGCCCCGCTGATCTTGACGAGAAGCGCGGTTTTTCCATCGCCATGGTGGTCGGCGCTGACCCAGGCGAACTTCTTGCCTTTCACGATGCCGAAGCAGGCCATGCCGTGGCTCAGGCTTTCCTCCGCTTCGGGCAGCGCCATGGCAAGGGCGCGGACTTGCGCCGTGAGCCAGGCAGGATCGGCGTCGCGCGTGACGAGTTCGGCGAGGCAGCGGGCGTAGAGCTGATGCTCGGCGAAGAGGACGCGCGCGGCGAGCGCATCGGCGGTGTCGCCGGGCAGAATTGCGACGGGGATCTGGCCGAGGATCGGGCCTTCATCGAGATCGGCGGTGACGAGGTGGACGGTGCAGCCGGCGTGGCTGTCACCAGCGGCCAGCGCGCGCTCGTGGGTGTGCAGGCCGGTGTACTTCGGGAGAAGCGATGGGTGGATATTGACCATCCGCCCTTCCCAGCGCGCGACGAATTCGGGGCTGAGGATGCGCATGTAGCCGGCCAGCGCGATCCACTGCGCACCGGCGCGGCGGACTTCGGCCTCCATCGCCGCGTCATGCTCGGCGCGGGGAATGCCCTTGTGCGGGAGGACGAAAGTGGGGATGCCTTCCGCTTCGGCGAGTTTCATCCCGCCCGCTTCGGGGTTGTTGGAGAGGACGAGGACGATCTCGAACGGGCAGGTCGGCAGGCGGCTGGCATAGAGCAGCGCAGCCATATTGGTGCCGCTGCCAGAGATGAATACGGCGACTTTGGCGGGGGTGGTCATTTAGGTCCTCTCCATTTTCACGAAGTGCAAATGGGGAGGTGGCAGCCCGCAGGGCTGACGGAGGGGTTCTTCCCTGCCGCCACTACCCCTCCGACCCGCCTCCGGCGGGCCACCTCCCCATTTGCGTCTGCGACGAAAATGGGGAGGAAGTTCTCAGCCGACATGCACCGCTTCCCACGGCGCGCGGGCGGACCATGCCTCGGCGCTGCCGAAGACGGTGCAGCCTTTTTCGCCCGCGATGATCTCACCCACCGGAAAGGCGGTTTCGCCCGCGGCAGTCAGATCGGTGATCAGCCCCGAAGCTTCGTCCGGCGCGACCGCGAGCACCATGCCGACGCCGCAGTTGAAGGTGCGGGCCATTTCCTCGGGCTCGATCTGCCCCTGCGCCTGCAGGAACGCCATCAGGCGCGGCTGTTCCCAGGCATCGGCATCGATGCGGGCGTGGAGCCCCTTGGGCAGCACGCGGGGGACGTTTTCGAGCAGGCCGCCGCCGGTGATGTGAGCGAGGGCGTGGATGCGGCCCGCACGGATGAAGGGCAGCAGGCTCTTCACATAGATGCGCGTGGGCTCGATCAGGTGATCGATCAGCAGGCGTTCATTGTCGAACAATGCGGGGCGATCGAGCTTCCAGCCCTTGTCGGCAGCGAGGCGGCGGACCAGCGAATAGCCGTTGGAATGGACGCCCGAGGAAGCGAGGCCGATGAGCACGTCGCCTTCGGCGACGCGGCTTCCGGTCAGCTGCTCGCCGCGCTCGACCGCGCCGACGCAGAAGCCCGCGAGGTCGTAATCACCGGGGCCGTACATGCCGGGCATTTCGGCGGTTTCGCCCCCGATCAGCGCACAGCCGGCCATGCGGCAGCCTTCGGCGATGCCCGCCACGACGCGCTCGGCAACCCCGGTATCGAGCTTGCCGGTGGCAAAATAATCGAGAAAGAACAAGGGCTCCGCGCCCTGTACGATGAGATCGTTGACGCACATCGCGACGAGATCGATGCCGATCGCATCATGCCGGTCGTGATCGATGGCGAGCTTGACCTTGGTGCCGACACCGTCATTACCCGCAACCAGCAGCGGGTCCTTGTAGCCCGCCGCCTTGAGATCGAAGAATGCGCCGAAGCCGCCCAGTTCGGCATCGGCGCCAGGGCGGGCGGTGGCGCGCGCCAAGGGGCCGATTGCCTTCACGAGGGCATTGCCCGCGGCGATATCTACCCCCGCCTTGGCGTAGGAGTAGGACTGCGAAGTTTCGTCGGTGGAAGCCATGGGGCACGCGCCTAGCGCTTTCCCGCTTGGATTTCCACTTGCCTTTGGGCAAAAGCGGCGCAAGCCGAAGTCCGGCACGCGTTCCCGGCGTCCACATCACGGAGTTCCCTTGGCCGCCCTGCGTCCCATCTCTTTCCCTGCGACCCTCTGGCCGGAACCGAAACGCAAGGCGCGCCTTGCGTTGCTGGCGGGGCTTGGCCTGCTGCTCGCAGGCGGGGGCGCGGCCATCTACGCGCAGATCGAGGGTGACCGCGGCATCGCGCCGATTGCCAGCAACGGCGATTTCGAGGTGAGCGGGATCGAGGTCAACACCACCGGCAAGACCGCCGAGGAAGCCCGCGCCAACGGCTGGAAGCAGGCGCA
This sequence comes from Novosphingobium sp., assembly GCF_965228995.1. Classification (GTDB taxonomy): domain Bacteria; phylum Pseudomonadota; class Alphaproteobacteria; order Sphingomonadales; family Sphingomonadaceae; genus Novosphingobium. The sequence continues at coordinate 1,606,827 of NZ_OZ245852.1, forward strand.
GCGCCTCGCGTGGGAGAAGCTGTGGAAGTCCAACGGGCTGGGCGGCGGCGCGGCGCCCGCACTCGATGATGGCACGATCGACGGCATGGTTTCGGCCGTGGTCGTCGGGCAGGAGCAGATCGGCCCGCACCGCTATATCGCGACTCTCGGCGTGATCTTCGACCGCGCGCGGACTGGCAGCTACCTTGGCATGCAGGGCCAGATCGCGCATTCGGCGCCGCTGCTGGTGATCCCCGTGCTGATCCAGGGCGGGGTGACTTCGGTGTTCGAGACGCGCACGCCCTGGCAGAAGGCCTGGGCCGAGTTCCGCACCGGCTCCAGCGTGATCGACTATGTCCGTCCGGCAGGCGCGGGCGCGGATTCGCTGCTGCTGACGGCGGGGCAGATCAGCCGGCGCAGCCGCAACTGGTGGCGGTTGCTGCTCGATTCGTTTGGCGCGTCGGATGTGATCATGCCGATTGCCAAGCTTGAGCGGGCATGGCCGGGCGGACCGATCCACGGCACGTTCACCGCGCGGCGCGGGCCGGACAACCAGTTCCTTGGCAGCTTCGAGCTGACGGCACCGAGCGAGGACAAGCTGCCCGCCATGCTGAACGAGGCGATTACCCGGCTCGATGGCATCTATGCGGGCGCGCTTGCGGCAGGGCAGCTTGCGCCCGATCCCTCGCTTTCGATGCGGCCCGATCTCGATCCCGCGCTGGTCGAAAGCATCGTCGCCAAACTGGGCCCTGTGCCTGCCGCAACGACTGCGGCGGCTGGCCCTTTGGCTGCGGCGACGGCGGCGGCCGTGCCGACGGTGGCGGTGACCGTGCAGTTCCCCACGCCCGATGCGGCAGCAGTGGATGCAGGTGTGGGTGCGGTGCGCCGGGTCGATGGCGTCAAGGAAGCGGTGACGACCAGCCTTGCCATCGGCGGCACTTCGGTGATGCGCGTGACCTTTGCCGGCGATATCGACGCGCTTGCCGCGGCCTTGCGCGCGCAGGGCTGGCGCGTGACCCAAGGGGCCGGCGCGCTCAATCTCCGCAAGTAGGCCATGAGCCAGATCGCTCTGCCCCTTGTCACGGCGACCAGCGCCGAGACCGTGCTTACCGGCCCTTCGCTGGAGCCGGTGCTGGCGCTGCTCAACGGCGCCGCCGACTGGCCCTATCGCGCCGCCGTGCTGGCGGGGCCGCCGCGTTCGGGCAAGAGCCTGCTGGCGCGCTGGTTTGCCGAGAGCGGACTGGGCGATGCGCTCGATGATGCCGACAGCCTGCCCGAAGATGCCGTGTTCCACCGCTGGAACCGCGCGCAGGCCGATGGCCGGCCGCTGCTGATCGTCTCAAACCGCGCGCCCGGGGCGTGGCAAGTGGCGCTGCCGGATCTGGCCTCGCGGCTGGGGTCGGCGCTGATGATCGAGATTGGCGCGCCCGACGATGATCTGCTGCGCGCGCTGGTGGAAACCCATGCGGCGCGGCGGGGGCTGGCGCTGGGCGAGGCGGTGCTCGCCTATATCCTGCCAAGGCTGGAGCGCAGCCATGCCGCAGCCGAAGCGTTGGTTGAAACAATTGATCGCTTGTCCCTTGAGCGCAAGGCAGCCGTCACCATATCGCTCGCACGCGATGCGCTGGCCGAGCGGGTACACGGAGTGCCCGAGGCCGAGCGGCAGCCTAGGCTACTTTAGGCGCGCTTGCTTTGAAGCGGCAAAAGGAGGAAAAGCGCGGCCATGTTTGCAAGCCTCACAGCCTATCTGGACTCGATCCGCGCCCGTGATCCCGCGCCGCGCTCTCGCTGGGAAATCCTGCTTTATCCGGGGCTTCACGCCGTCGGCCTGCACCGCGTGGCGCACTGGCTGTTCGTGCGGAAGCTCTTTTTCCTTGCGCGCTTCGTCAATCATCTGGCGCGTTTCCTGACCGGGATCGATATCCATCCGGGCGCGAAAATCGGGCGGCACCTGTTCATCGACCACGGCTTCACGGTGATCGGAGAGACCGCAGAGATCGGCGATAACGTGACGATCTACCAGTGCGTGACGCTGGGCGGAACCAATCCGGCCAATGGCGTGCCGGGCAAGCGGCACCCGACGCTGAGCGACAATGCGATCATCGGATCGGGCGCGCAGATCCTCGGGCCGATCACCGTTGGCCCCCGTGCCCGGGTGGGCGCGAATGCCGTGGTGACCGAGGACGTGCCCGAAGGCGCGACCATGGTCGGCCTCAAGGCGCGCTCGACGCTGGTGCCGGTCGAAACCTGGCTCAAGGACTTCATCCCCTATGGCACGCCCTGCAAGGAGCCGTGCGAGCCGACTGGCGGCAGCCGGGTCGACGAACTGGAGGCCGAAGTCGCGCTGCTCAAGGCGCAAGTCGCCGCGCTGCTGGAGCGGCAGGACGAAAGCGCCGATGAACCCGCGCCGGTCGGCGGCGGCAACCGGCGCAGGAGCCGCAGCTGAGCGTGCTGGGCGGAGCCGATGCGGGCGGTTTCGGCCCGTCTGTGCTGCCGTTCCCACAAGTCCGTGCCGAGCCGCAGGTCGGCTTCGAGCGGCCCGAGCTGATGCGGATACTCGATCTCTATGGCCGCATGGTCGCCGCCGGGGAATGGCGCGACTATGCGATGAGCTTTGGCAAGGATGCGGCCAGCTTCGCCGCGTTCCGCCGCACGGCCGAACGGCCCACCGCGCGGATCGAGAAACGCCCCTCGCTGCGCGGCAAGCAGGGTATGTGGACGCTCTATGGTGAGGCGGGGCAGGTGCTGAAGCGCGGGCACGAGCTGGCCGGCGTGCTTTCGCCGCTGGAACGCAAGCTGCTGAAGATCGTCGAGGATTGAGGCGGTTTGAGCCCCCCTTTCCGGTCCCCGATCCACTCGTCATTGCGAGCGAAGCGAAGCAATCCAGAGCGTCAATGCATGAACGCTCTGGATTGCTTCGTCGCTACGCTCCTCGCAATGACGAAGATTGGGGGCCATGCATTGAAGTATGGTCCCGCTCTCATCACACCCTGGGCGCTCGAGGCGTGCGAGGCAGCTCCGGCGACGAGGCACCAGGCCGACGATGCCAACCCGCTGCTGCGCGTGGTCTACCGCGATGCCGATGCCGAGATGGTGCTGATGATGCCGGAGAAGGGCGGGCGGGCTGCACTGCCCAAGGCGCTGGGACGCGATTGCGCCGCGCCGCTGCTGATCGATGCGCGCACCGGGGGCGTGCGCGTGCTGGACGAAGCCGAAGTGCAGGCGCGGCTCAAGACCATGCAACTGGCGGGGGCAACGCGCGGCGCCTGCCCCCGACCGTGAGGGCTCAGCGCTTCATCGCGGCCTGAAGCTCGACGAGGATCGCCTGGCTCTGCTGCGCGCCCGATTGGGGGACGAAATCGCCGGTGCGGTCGGAGATCTGGTCCCAGTGGGCGGCGAAGTCTTCGACGGTGCGCGCGTTCAGCGGGAGCAGGACGGGCTTGTTCATCGTGACCCACGCCGAGTGATAGGCGCCTGCGCCCGCGCCGACGATGGCGTTGCTGGGCGCATCGTCGGAGACGAGGAACAGCGCGGCGGGCACGACGTTTTCAGGGCCGAACAGCTTGAAGGCTTCCTCGGGGAAGATGTCTTCCGTCATGCGCGTGGCGGCGACGGGGGCGAGGGTGTTGACCTTGATGTTGTTCTTGGCGCCCTCTAGGTAGAGCGTCTTGGTGAGGCCGGCGAGGCCGAGCTTGGCGGCGCCGTAGTTGGCCTGGCCGAAGTTGCCGAACAGGCCGGTCGAGGAAGCGGTCATCAGGATGCGGCCGTAGTTCTGTTCGCGCATCGTATCCCAGCAAGCCTTGGTGGCGAAGGCCGAGCCGATCAGGTGGACCTTCACGACCATCTCGAAATCGGCCGGGTCCATCTTGGTGAAGCTCTTGTCGCGCAGGATGCCGGCGTTGTTGATGAGGACGTGGATGCCGCCCCACTTTTCCTTCGCCTTGGCGACCATTTCGGCCATCTGCTCGAATTCGGTGACCGAGCCGCCGTTGGACATCGCTTCGCCGCCTGCGGCCTGGATTTCCTCGACCACCTTGAGCGCCGCATCGGAATGGCCAGTGCCATCGCGCGCGCCGCCGAGATCGTTGACGACGACCTTGGCGCCGCGCCGACCGAGCTCGAGCGCATATTCACGGCCGATGCCGCCGCCTGCGCCAGTGACGATGGCAACCTTGTCCTTGAAGGAAATGCTCATTTGAGGACTCTCCCTGGCACCCTGACCGGGCGACTAACGGGAGCGCGATGCCATGGCGCAATGGCCTTGGCAACACTGCACCGGCAGCGGCTTGCCCCTCTCCCAACCCTCTCCCCTGAAAGGAAGAGGGCTATTGGTCAGCCGATGCGGTGCACCCAGCCGTGCGTGTCGGCAGCCTCGCCGCGCTGGATCGAGACGAGGCGCTGGCGCAGCTTCTGGGTCAGCTGGCCGGGGCCGCCGCTGCCGATGGTGAAGCTGTCGTGCGTGCTCGTGACCTTGCCCACCGGCGTGACCACCGCCGCGGTGCCGCAAGCGAAGGTTTCAGTGAGCTTGCCCGAGGTTGCGTCCGCCTGCCACTGTGCGAGCGAATAGCGCTCCTCACGCACGGTGAGGCCTTCTTCCTGCGCGAGCTTGATCAGGCTGGCGCGGGTGATGCCGGGGAGGATCGTGCCGCCCAAGGGGGGCGTGACGAGCGAGCCATCGTCGAACACGAAGAACAGGTTCATGCCGCCCAGTTCCTCGATCCACTGGCGCTCCACCGCATCGAGGAACAGCACCTGATCGTGCCCGCGCGCGAAAGCTTCGGCAGTGGGGACGAGGCTGGCGGCATAGTTGCCGCCGCACTTGGCAGCGCCCGTACCGCCGGGCGCGGCGCGGCTATAATCGCTGACCCACAGCGAGACCGCAGGGGCGCCCGACTTGAAGTAGTTGCCCGCGGGGCTCGCGATCACGAGGAAGCGGTACTGCTTCGAGGGGCGCACGCCGAGGAACGCCTCGCTCGCGAACATGAAGGGGCGCAGATAGAGCGAGCCGCCCTCGACGGTGGGGAACCAGTCCTTGTCCGCCTTCACCAGTTCCTCGACCGCCTGGACAAAGAGGCTTTCGGGCATCGTCGGCATGGCGAGCCGCTGAGCCGAGGCGTTGAAGCGCGCGGCGTTGGCTTCGGGGCGGAACAGGGCGATGCCGCCATCAGCGAGGCGGTAGGCCTTCAGTCCTTCGAAGATTTCCTGCGCATAGTGGAGCACGGCGGCAGCGGGATCGAGCGGGATCGGCCCGTAAGGCATCACCGTGGCACTGTGCCAGCCCTTGCCCTCGTCATAGGTGATCTGGACCATGTGATCGGAAAACGCGGTGCCGAAGCCCGGGTTCGCAAGGATTTGAGCGCGCACGTCAGCGGCCACGGGGGCGGGGTGCGGCAGGTGCTCGAATGCGATCGGGGCAGTGGCAGTCTCGGGCGTCGCCATCGGGCGGTCCTTCAGTCAGGGAACAAACGCCGCGGTGCGTGAACTATTATTGCGCGCAAGGCAAGCGGTTTGTAACAAATGTGAAGGGCCGCTTCCGGCAATCGGAAGCGGCCCTTCGCATGGTCAGCGGCCGGAAGTGCCGCCCACGGTGCCTTTATCGCTTGATCAAACTAGCGATAATGCTCCGCGATGCGCAATGCCGACCCCTCTGCTGAACCATGAGACATCGGATCACCTCCTTTCGCGCTGTTGAGCCAAAGTGCCGCCTCCCCAATCTCATGGAAATCGGTGGACGGCTCGACCGGAGGATTGCAGCCCTGTGCCGGCCTTGCTTCGAATGTGATTCATCAAACGCGCAAGAACAAGACTTGCATTGATTTTTTTTGCGGTCAGAATTGGGGCTTCGTGCTGGTTTGGTGGATAAGTCCGCCGGGGCGAATTTTCTTCAGCGACAATCCTCGATCACGCGGCCGAGTTCGGACCACGCGGGGAGCACGAGCGTCTGCGCGCCGCCCATTTCGAACAGGAACCGGCCCCGGCTGAAGGCCATCGCATCGAGCAGCGGATCACGCACCGCGAAGGCAATTTCGAAGGTCCCGCCAGCATTCCGGGCGGGCGCTGCGGTCATGTGGCGGCTGGCGGTGCTGGTGGTGATCGCGGCTGGCACATCGCCGCTGCCGACGCCGGGCCGCTGGAAGATAATCGCCGGACGGCTGCGATCGCAGCGCACGACCAGCAGCGGCGCTGCGCCCTCCTGGCCGAAGCGCGCGGCGCTGCCGGTGCTTTCGGCGCTGTAGGTCCAGCTACCGGCGGTCTGCGGCAGATCGCGCCAGCTTGCCGCGTCGGCACGCGGGGAGGGCGGGGGCGGTGCCGGGCGCGGCTGCGGCGCGGGTTGCGGCTGGGGTTGAGGCGCGGGCGCCGCAGTGCCACCACGCGGGACCGGGATGAGCCGCGGCGGCGAGCCCGAACAGCCGGCGAGGGCTAGCGCCGATGCCAGAACCGGGGCGATCAGCAGGGGGGCTGGCGGGGGTCGGCGGTTGATCTTCATGCCCCGGGTATGGAAGAGAGTGTCGGTGACCTCAAGAAGCACTGCAAACTCATCGGGCAAAGCGAAGATCCGGATCGACCAGTTGCTGGTCGAGCGGGGTCTGGCCGAAAGCCGCGCCCGCGCGCAGGCGCTGATCCTGGCGGGGCATGTCTATACGGGCGAGACCAAGCTGACCAAAGCGGGCCACACGCTGGCGGGCGATGCGCCGCTGGAAGTGCGGGGGCGCGATCACCCCTGGGTCTCACGCGGGGGGATCAAGCTGGCGCACGCGCTGGAGCACTTCGGGCTGGATCCGGCGGGCGTGACCGCGATGGACATCGGCAGTTCAACCGGCGGTTTTACCGATGTGCTGCTGACGGGCGGCGCGGTGCATGTCTTTGCGGTCGATTCGGGGACAAACCAGCTGGCGTGGAAGCTGCGGCAGGACAGCCGCGTAACCGTGCTGGAGCAGACCAGCGCGCGCGTGCTGACGGGCGCGCAGATCGATCGGCCAGCGACCTGGGTGGTGTGCGATGCAAGCTTCATATCGCTCAGAAAAGTGCTCGAAGTGCCGCTCGCGCTGGCCACGCGGCCGACGCGGCTGGTGGCGCTGATCAAGCCGCAGTTCGAGGTGGGGCGCGGCGAAGTCGGCAAGGGCGGCGTGGTGCGCGAACCTGCCTTGCACGAACGCGTCTGCCGCGAGGTGCAGGACTGGCTGGAAGGCGAAGGCTGGGACGTGCAGGGCATCACGACAAGCCCGATTACCGGCCCCGAAGGCAACGTCGAGTTTCTCATTTCGGCACTTCATCCGGGAGCTCAGGGCGAGGGCTGAACCGGAGATTGTCCCGCATTGGAGCAGGTGGACCCTGCGGAGATTGCCTAGTCGCCACCACCCGGCCAATATCGCCCGGTCAAGCTTGGCAACGAATCGCCATTTACCGGGCCTGTCTGGGGACTTTTCGAGCACATGCGTTATCTCGCTTCACCTGCCCAGCTGCGCGCCAGCCTGCTGCGCTGGTCGCTGTTTACCGTGCCAGCCGTGCTCGGGCTCGGATTTCTGTCCAGCATCGTGGCGGATGCGGGGCCGCACAATCCCTGGTTCGCGGCGCTGATGAAGCCTGCACTCTATCCGCCGCCGGCAACCTTCGGGATTGTCTGGTCGGTGCTCTATGTCCTGATCGGGGTGGCGCTGGCGATGGTGGCCTCCGCGCGCGGCGCACCGGGGCGGGGCATCGCGGTTGTCGTATTCGCGCTGCAGCTGGTGCTTAATCTCGCGTGGAGCCCGGTGTTCTTTGCGATGCACCGGATGACCGCGGCGCTGGCGATCATCGGCGTGATGATCGTGCTGACGCTGGCCATGATCGCGCTGTTCTGGCGCGTGCGGCCCACAGCGGGCGCGCTGCTGCTCCCCTATCTCGCGTGGATCTGCTTTGCCTCGGTGCTGAATTACCAGTTCCTTGCGCTCAATCCGCTTGCCGATGGCGTGGAAGGTTCGGGCGCCACTGTGCGCGTTCAGATCTGATAACGCCGGATAGCAGATTGCCCGGGATCACGCCTTGCGCCGCGCGGCGTGAAGCGCCATCTGCGGTGCAGTGAATTCGTGCAGAAGGCCCACGTCATGCAGTCCGAGAACCCGATGATCGCCGATTTCGTCAAGCTGCTCAACAGCGCCGCCGGTACGCTGGCCGGCATGGGCCGCGAAGCGGGCGAAACCGCGCGCGAGAAACTGCGCGAGACGTTCGGCGGCATGGACTTCGTCAGCCGCGAGGAATTCGAGGTGGTGAAGGACATGGCCACGGCCGCGCGCGAGGAGGCCGAAGCTCTGAAGGCCCGGATCGAAGCGCTGGAAGCTGCTGCCAAGGGCTGAGCGCCCCGCTTCATCGCAGGGCCCGATGGGCCCACACACCATGCCCGCGCGTTGTGGCTCCATTGGAGTACAACGCGATGTATGATCGTTCCCATTCAACATGCCGCATCCTTGGGCTCAGCCTGCTCTCGCTGACCGTGGCGCTGACCGCCTGTAGCCCTAAGGCCGGTACCGAGGCATCGCCCACACTGGCGGCGCTGGACAGCAGCGAGAGCGCCTTGCCGCCGCTCCCCGCTGTGCAGCCGATGCTGGCCGGACCAGCCGCACCCTTGCGCATGGCCCCGGCGCCCTCGGCGCTGCCGCGGGGGCGCACGCTTGGTCAAGCCCGTGCCTTGGGCAACGACCGCTATGCGTGGATCGACCGCGCCAACCGTATCAACGAGACGATCGGCGACGCACCGCCCGACTACGGCTTCGATTATCAGGACGGCGTGCAGCCCTATGGCTGGGAAAGCGCGGGCGGCTATCGCACGTATGCCGAGCCTGTCGATGGCGGATACCGCACTTATTACTACGATCCGGGCGCCAACGAACCCTACCTCGTGCGCGATCCGAACTACAGCTACGGCTATTCGGATGGCCGGCTGGTCACGGTCTATGATCGCGGCGGGCGCGCGCTTGATGAGTGGCAGGCGCAGCAGCGGTCTGATTATGCCGAGCGCTACTACGACCGCGGACGAACGATGTATGCGGCGGCCGAGAGCCGCCAGCGGCGCGGCGTCACGGCTGCGCGCTGGGCCGACCAGCGCGACGTGATCAGGAACCAGCGCGCCGAATGGAGCCGCACGCAGCAGAGCACGCCGGAATGGCGCGACTATCGCAGCGAACACGCGGTCCAGGATCAGCGGCTGATCGAGGAACGCAACGCGCGCATGCAGGCCGCGCAGCAGTTCTCGACATGGCAGGCGCGGGGCTTTCGCGGCCAGACGCCGGCGATGTATGGCCAGCCGCAGCGCGAGAATCGCGATGGCTCCGGCTATGACCAGCGGCAGGTGGACCAGCGGCAGGCGCAGCTCGTGGAGCAGCAGCGCCAGCAGCAAGTCGCCCAGCAGCAAGTCGCCCAGCAGCAGGTTGCCCGGCAGCGAGCGCTGCAGCAGCAGGCGGTTCAACAGCAGCAGGCGGTTCAGCAGCAGGCGGTTCAGCAGCGAGCGGTTCAGCAAGAGCAGGTGCGGCAGCACGATATTGCGGCCCAGCAGCAGATCGTCGCTCAGCGGCAGGTTGCGGCTCAGCGCCAAGCCGCAGCGCAGCAGCAGGTCGTAGTTCAGCAGCAAGCTGCCGCCCGGCAGCAGGTCGCGGTGCGTCAGCAGGAAGCGGCGCAGCAAGCCCGGCTGGTTCAGCAGAGGGATGCGGTGGCGGCGGCGAAGTTGGTGCAGATCAGGCAGCAACAGGCCGCCAAGGCCACCGAGCAATTGCAGCAGCAGCGTATCTTGCGCGAACGGCAGGCGGCCCTGACGCAGGCGGGCCTCAAGCAGGAAGCACTCAAGCAGGTGGCACTTAAGCAGGCGGCCGGGCAGCAGCGCGCGGCCATCCAGCGCCAGAGCCAGATCGATACGGCAAAGCGCGTGAGCGAGGCCCGGCAGAACGCCGCCAACGCCGCGCAGGCGCACAAGGTGGCGCAGGCCAAGATGGCGCAGGACAGGGCGGCGCAGAACAAGCCCGCGAAGGAAAAGGTCCGCGAGTGGCCGCGCCCGGGGGTGGACCCGGGCTGAGCCGCGGGCGCCTTAGAGCCCCGCCGCCTTCAGCGCCTGATCCAGATCCTCGATCACGTCATGGGGGTCTTCTAGCCCGACGTTGAGCCGCAGCATCCCCTCGGTCACGCCCATGTCGGCGCGGGTTTCGGGGCCGACGCCGTGGTGGGTGGTCGAGGCCGGGTGGCACATCAGCGAACGCGAATCGCCGATGTTGTTGGAGATATCGATGAGCTTCAGCGCATCGAGCAGGGCATGGGCCTGCGGCCGGCCGCCGGGCACTTCGAGGCTCATGATCGAACCGCCGGCCAGCATCTGCTTCAGCGCCAGCGCGTGTTGCGGGTGGCTGGGCAGGAACGGATAGCGCACCGTGGGCAGGCGGCCTTCGATGAAGCTCGCGACCATCAGCGCGTTTTCGCTTTGGCGGCGGATCCTGAGGTCCAGCGTTTCAAGGCCCTTGAGAACGACCCAGGCGTTGAACGGCGCGATGTTGGGCCCGGTGTTGCGCTGGAAGGGCAGGAGCTTGCCGTCGATGAACTCCTTCGAACCCGCGACCGCGCCTGCCAGCACGCGGCCCTGTCCGTCCATCATCTTGGTGGCCGAATAGGCGACGACGTCCGCGCCGAAATCGAGCGGACGCTGGAGCGCGCTGGTGGCAAAGGCGTTGTCGACCACGGTGGTGATGCCGTGCTTGCGCGCCAGGGTGCAGACAAACTCGAGATCGATGAGATCCATGGTCGGATTCGCGGGGCTTTCGAAGAAGAACACCTTGGTCTCGGGGCGGATCGCGGCTTCCCACGCGGCGTTATCGCCGGCGTCGATCGTGGTGCCGCTGATGCCGAAGCGCGGGAGCAGATTGTCGACCAGCCAGCGGCACGAGCCGAACGCGGCCTTGGCTGCCACGATGTGGTCCCCGGCAGAGAGCTGGCAGAGGAGGGCGGTGGTCATCGCCGCCATGCCGCTGGCCTGCGCGCGGCAGGCTTCGGCGCCCTCGAGAAGGGCGATGCGCTCTTCCAGCATCTGCACCGTGGGGTTCTGCAGGCGCGAGTAGGTCATGCCATCGTCCTCGCCCGCAAAGCGCGCGGCGACGGTGGCGGCATCATCGTAGGAATAGCCCGAGGTGAGGAACAGGGCCTCGGACGTCTCGCCCATTTCCGAACGCCACGTGCCTCCGCGCACGGCCTGCGTTGCGGGGCGCCAGTTGGCGGTGATCGAGCGGTCCTGTCCGGTGGTGCGTTTCATGGGGTATGCCCTTAGATTTGTGGGGCAAGTGGTGCAAGCACCGCCATTGCCCTTGGGGGCCTGACTGGCGTATGCGCGCCCGGCCCATGTCCCTCCTGTCCCGCATCACCGCTCCCCTGACAGCGCCGCGCCGTGCCGATGGCGATCCGTTGGCATGGTGCGCGATGATCACGCTCGCGTTCCTCGTGCTGGTGCTGCACCGGCTGGGTACGCCTTCGAAGATCATGTTCGATGAGGTGCACTACCTGCCTGCGGCCCGTCGGCTGATTGATCTGACGAGTCGGCTCAATCCCGAGCATCCGCTGCTGGGCAAGGAATTCATCGCGCTGGGCATGCTGCTGTTCGGCGACAATCCGTTCGGCTGGCGGCTGCCCAATGCGCTGCTCGGCACGCTGGGGCTGTTTGCCGCGATGCGCACGATGTGGTGGGCAAGCCTCTCGCGCCCGGCGACGCTGCTGTTCGGCCTGCTGTTTGCGACCAACTTCCTCTGGTTCGTGCTGAGCCGGATCGCGATGCTCGACATGGCGATGGCGAGCATGCTGGCGCTGGGGTTCTGGCAGGCGGCGCTGGCGTGGCGCAAGGGCTCGCGCGTCCATCTGGTGCTGTGCGGAGTGTTCCTTGGGCTGTCGCTTGGCGGCAAGTGGAACGGTGCGCCGATCCTTGCCCTGCCGGGGCTGCTGTTTGCGTGGGACCGCTGGTGGGCGCTGGCAGGGCGGCGGCGCAGCTATCTCACCGCGCGCGATGCGGGGCCTGTGCCGGGGGTATCGCTGCTGGAGGCGGTCTTGTGGCTCGGCGTAGTGCCGCTGCTCGCCTATTTCGCGACGTTTGCGCCCGCGTTCTTCTACAAGGTGCAGCCGCTGACGCTGCAGGGGCTGATCCCGTGGCAGAGCTATATGCTCAAGCTGCAGGACAGCGTGGTGAAGCCGCATCTCTACCAGAGCCGGTGGTGGCAGTGGGTATTCAACATCCGCCCGATCTGGTTCTTCTACGCCCAGTGGGACGGGGCGCAGCGCGGGGTGCTGATGGTCGGCAATCCCTTCACGATGCTGGCAGGCTTGCCGGCGCTGCTGCTGTGCCTGTGGGCAGGCGTGCGGCGGGGAGACCGGCTGCGCGGCGCGGTGGTGGTGCTTTATATTGCGAGCCTGATCTTCTGGGCGATCAATGGCAAGCCGGTGCAGTTCTACTACCACTACACACTGGCCAGCGTGTTCCTGATGGCGGCGCTGGCGCTGGTGCTGGCGCAGTGGTGGGAGCAGGGGCGGCGCTGGCCGGGGGCGCTGACGGTGGTGCTGTCGGGCATGCTGTTCATGGGCTTTTACCCGATCCTGTCCGCTGCGGCGCTGCCGGGGAAGCTTTCCTATCGGGATTACACGTGGCTCGATAGCTGGCGGTAGCGCTTCGATACTCCCCATTTGTCCCTGCGGGAAAAATGGGGAGGACTATCAGCTCAGTACTTGCCCCAGACGAACTTGCTGGAAAGCGCGAAGTTCCAGACCGAGCCGACGACAATGCCGACAATCGCGGCGGGATAGGCGTGGAAGCCCATGCGCATGAGCGCGGCGCCCGCGCCGACGTTGGCGAGGAGGCCGACCGAGCAGGTCATCGCGAACTTGGCCCAGCCGCGCAGCAGCGGCACGATACCGCGCAGGCGCTTGTCGGCATAGGTAAGCTCGTTGTTGAGCACGAAGTTGAAGGTCATCGCCACCACCGCCGCCGAGGTCTGTGCGATGATGAATTCGATCTGGTCGGACCAGTTGTGGTAAAGGATCTTCTGCCCGAAAGCGCCGAGCACCGAGGCCAGCACGGCCATGTGCACGATCACGCCGAGGCCGCCGATCGTGCCGAACAGGGCAAAGCGCGTCGGGATGATGCGGCCGAGCCACTTGTCATAGAGGCCGATCAGGAACTCGAAGACGACCGTGCGATCGAGCTTGCTTTCGCCTTCGGCGCGGGCGGCAAAGTTCAACGGGAACTCCTTGACGCGCAGCGGCGCGTCGACGGTGGCGAGAATGTCGAGCAGGATCTTGAAGCCGACGCCCGAAAGGCGGTGCGCATCGGCGCGCAGCGTATCGGCGCGGAGCATGAAGAAGCCGCTCATCGGATCGGAGAGCTGCACACCCGTGACGCGGCGGGCGATGCGATTGGCGAGGCCGGAGGCCTTGACCCGGTCAGGCCTGCCCCATGCCTCGGTGCTGGCGCCTTCGGCGAAGCGCGAGGCGTAGGCGACGTCGTAGTCGCCGCTCTCGACCGCCTGATACATGCCGGGAAGCAGCGCGGGATCGTGCTGGTGATCAGCATCCATCACCGCGACAATCGGCGCGGCGGTGGCGCACATGCCCTCGATCGCGGCAGAGGCAAGGCCGCGGCGGCCGATGCGTTCGATCACGCGCACGCGCGGATCATCGCGGCCGATGCGGCGGGCTTCCTCCGCAGTGCCATCGGGGCTGTTGTCGTCGACGAAGATGGCTTCCCAGGCCAGACCCGCCAGCGCGGCATCAAGCCGCTCAACCATGGGTGCGATGTTCTTTCGCTCGTTGAACGTGGGAAGGATGACAGCAAGTTGCAGCATGACCGGCGCGCTTACAGTCTTGCGAGGACCGCGTCACCAATTTCCGTCGTGCCCGCCGTCCCGCCGAGATCGCGGCCGAGAATGCCGTCTGCCAGCGTGCGCGCAACGGCGGCTTCGATGCGGTCTGCCGCCTCGGCCATGCTCAGCGAATGGCGCAGCAGCATGGCGAGCGAGAGAATCGTGGCGATGGGATTGGCCAGGCCCTTGCCGGCGATATCCGGGGCGGAGCCGTGGATCGGTTCATAGAGGCCGAACGTGCCGTACTGCGTCTGGCGCGCACCGAGCGAGGCCGAAGCAAGCAGGCCAATCGAGCCGACGCACATGCTGGCCTGATCGGAGAGAATATCGCCGAAGAGATTGCCGGTGACGACAACGTCGAACTGGCCGGGGCTCTTGACCAGCTGCATCGAGGCGTTGTCGACATACATGTGTTCGAGCGCGACGTCGGGGTATTCGGCGGCGACTTCGATCACCACATCGCGCCAGAGCTGCGAGGTTTCGAGGACGTTGGCCTTGTCGACCGAGCAGAGGCGGCCCTTTTGCCCGTCCTTGGCGCGCCCTTGCGCCGCGCGGAAGGCGACATGGGCGATGCGGCGCACTTCGCTTTCCGAATAGGACATCATGTCCCACCCTTCGCGTTCGCCGCTGGCGGTGGTGCGGAAGCCTTTTTCGCCGAAATAGACGTCGCCATTGAGTTCGCGCACGATGAGGAGGTCGATGGCGCCGGCGACTTCCGGGCGCAGCGCGGAATGGCCTTCGAGGCCGGCGAAGACCTTGGCGGGGCGCAAGTTGGCGAACAGGGTCAGCGCCTTGCGCAGGCCGAGGATCGCCTGCTCGGGGCGCAGATGGCGCTCCAGCGCATCGCAGGTGGGATCGCCGACCGCGCCGAACAGCACGCCGTCAGAGGCTTCGGCGAGCGCCAGGGTTTCGGGCGGGAGCGGATGACCGGTGGCGTGATAGGCCGCGCCGCCGACGAGGGCCTCTTCGCGTTCGATGCCGAGACCCAGTGCATCGAGAACCCGCAGCGCCTCGCGCGTGACTTCAGGGCCGATGCCGTCACCCGGCAGAACTGCAATCTTCATCAGGTCATCCTCGGAAGAAAACTTAAAGCGCGGCGCCATCGATCCGCTTGAATCGCTCGATCAGGATAGCGCGGGCCGCCATACCATCGCGGCGCGGATCGGCAAGCAGGTGCTTCGCCAGCGAAAGGCCCAGCCGGTCGAGCCGGGCGAGCAGGCTCTCCCACGGTTCGTCTGGCGGGGGAGGCTGCGTGTGACCGTAGCCGATCTCCTGCAGCAGCAGCGCCTCGTAGGCGGCCACCGCGCGGGCCCAGCCGCGCGCCGATGGGGCGTGGCAGATCGCATCGAGCACCGCTTCGAGGGCGCCATGAATGCCGGGGAAGGGCTGGCCTTCGGGCAGGGCCCGCGCGGTGAGCGTGGTGACCCAGCCGATCCCCGCGCTGGCCAGCGGCTCGCTGAGCCAGGGGCCGCGGCTGGCGATGAGTTCGAGCTTTGCCGAAGGGAGCTGGGTGGCGGTGCGGGCGGTGAGTTCGGCGGCGACGAGGTTGCCGGGAATGAGCACGGGCCGCAGCGTCCGCCCGCGCGCGCCGGCGACATAGCCGGCAATGAGGCCGTGATCGGCCGTGAGCAGGCGCACCACCGCGCCATGCTCGCCGTGGGCACGCGATGCGCAGAGAATGGCGGGAGCCCGTATCAGCATGGCGATATCCCGTGTGGAGGTTGCCAAAGGTTGCGGCAAGCGGGTCAATGGACGAATCCACCGTTGGAACCGTCGGCAATCTGGGTTAGCTTGCAGGGCATGAAACAGCTCTTCCAGCATGCTGCCGTGACGGAGGGAGTGACAGTGCGTGTCGCTGTCAATTTCCTGCCCGAACAGTCGCGCATCGATGCCGGCAAATGGTTCTGGGTCTATCACATCCGAATCGAAAACGGCTCAAACCAACCGATACGCCTGCTGACGCGGCACTGGCGGATTACCGATGGACGGGGGATGATCAACTTCGTCGATGGTGAGGGCGTGGTGGGTGAACAGCCGCTGCTCGCCCCCGGCTGTGCGCATGACTATGTCTCGGGCTGCCCGCTCGGCACGCCGCACGGCAGCATGGAAGGCCACTACACCATGCAGCGCGCCGATGGCTCGCTGGTTGACGTGGCGATTCCGTTCTTCCCGCTCGCCGCACCCGCGACGGCCAACTGATACTGCGGCACCCAGCATGAAGCGGACCCATCTGCCGCTCAACGGCCTGCGCGTGCTTGACGCGGCGGCCCGGCACCTTTCCTTCACCCGCGCCGCGGATGAACTGGCGGTCACGCCCGCAGCGGTCGGCCAGCAGATTCGCGCGCTCGAGGATCTGCTCGGCGTGGTGCTGTTTCGCCGCACCACCAAGGGCCTGGTCTTGACCGACGAGGCGTCGGCGGGGCTCGATGCGATCCGCGAGGGGTTTCTGCGCTTCGAGGAAGGCGTGCAGGCGATGCAGGCCGGGCAATCGAGCCATGTCTACACCGTTGCCTGCCCGCGCGATTTCTTCGCGGCGTGGCTTTCGCCGCGGCTGGCGGCGTTTCGCCTCGCCAATCCGGGCCTGCGTTTCGCACTTGTCGGCAGCGACGGGGATCTCGATTTTACAGAGGCTAACCTGAACCTTGCGGTGCGCTGGTCGGAAGGGCCCGGCGATCTGGAGGGGATCGCATTGGGCGAGCCGCTGATGCAGGTCGTGGCTGCACCGGGGGCCGATGAAGATGCGCCGTGGATCGCCTGGCCGGGCGATCCGACACCCGAGGGCGTCGATTCGGAAGGTGCGACACGCGAAACCCAGTTTTCGGTGGGCGATGGCGGTACTGCGATCAGCGCGGCAGCGGCCGGGCTGGGCAAGGCGCGTGTGCCGCTGATGCTGGCCGAAAGCGCGATCGCGGCGGGCCGGGTCGTGCCGCTTGGGTCCCCCGATCGCTGCCGCCGCTCGTACTGGTTGGTGGCGCCCTTGCCGCAGTGGCGGCAGAAGAAGGTCAAGGCGCTCGTTGCCGCGCTTTCGGGCTCGGCAGGTTAGTGGCGCAGCCTTCCCGGTTTGATCCGTTCCGGGTGTTAAAGTGCTCCAATATCGTTGATATTTGGAGCCGGAGCTTGAGAAGGCGTTAACTGTCACCGTCGTAAACCGACGCGATGACGATTGGTGGTCCCACTCCCAGTGCGCAAACAAGCGCACGGCGCAGGCTACGTGGCTATGTCCGCGGTATGCGGCGCTATGGGCGTCATTGGCAGCAAAGACCGGGCGATGCCTTTACCGAAGCCTATGCGCTGAGCGTCTCGCACCGCGCGCCGCTGCTCTACCTGGTGGTGATCTTCAACACGCTGCTGGTTGCGGGCTGTTTCCTCGGCACCGCGCCGCTGGCGCTTGTGGCGCTGGCTCCGGTCATGAGCATCGTTGCCGCGCAGCGCGCCTTCCACTGGATGCCGGACAAGGTCGCGCTGCGGCCGGTGGAGCAGCTGCGCACCGATCTGATGGGCATGCAGCGGCTTGGCGGATGGGCGGCACTGGTCTTCGTATCGTGGTCGCTCGGGCTTTATCCCTATGGCGATTCGGGCCAGCGCGAACTGCTGCACTTCGTGATCGCGGTGACGATGTTCTCGGCGATTCTCGGCATGGCCAATTCGCCGCAGACGGCGCTGCGCTTTGGCGTGGCCTTCACGCTGCCGTGGAGCTTGTTCCTGCTGGCCACGGGGCATCCCGATGCGAGGGCCATCGCGGCCGCGCAGGTGTTCATCACCGTGATCCTGCTTGCGATGACACAGATCCAGCACCGCGACTTCGTGCGGCTGGAGCTATCGCGCCAGTTGCTCGTGCGCCGGGAGCGGCAGACCGCGGAGCTGGCGAGCGCGCACTACCGGCAGGCGACCGTTGATCACCTGACTGGCGGGCGCAACCGCCGGGCGATTCTCGCCTGCCTCGAAGATTATCTCGCCGCGCCGGCGCAGGCCGTCCGGCCCTGGCTCGCGCTGTTCGATCTCGACGGTTTCAAGCACGTCAACGATACGTATGGCCACGCGGCAGGCGATCACGTGCTGAGCGTGGTGAACCAGCGCATCGGCGCGAGCGAGGAAGTGACGGCGCATGGCCGGCTCGGCGGTGACGAATTTGCCATCCTGTTCGACGGGGCCTTCAATGCCGATGAGGTGATGGTGGCAGCCAAGGTCCTGTCCCAGGCCATTCGCGAGCCGATTCCGTTCAACGGCGCCACCTTGCGGCTGTTTGGTTCGATCGGTCTGTTCCGCGCGGAGGGCAGCACGGCATCGACCTGCCTCGAACGGGCGGATGCGGCGCTCTACAAGGCCAAGGAACTGGGCGACGGGGCGATCGTGGCGTTCGGGCCGGACGACGAAGTGGCGCTCCAGCGGCGCATCGCGGTGATGCGCCAGTTCAACGACTGCGCGCTCGAGGATCGGCTGCGGCTGCTCTACCAGCCGATCTTCGATTGCCGCGATGGCCGCGTGGTGGGGATGGAAGCGCTGGCGCGCTGGTCGCCGGACGGGATCGAGTGGCAGGCGCCGGGTGAGTTTCTGGCGATTGCCGATGCGACGGGCCGTACGGGCGAACTGACGCGGCTGGTGCTCGCGCGGACGCTGGCCGAATGCCGCCCGTGGGAGACCGGCCTTGAGGTTTCCATCAACCTCGCCGCGCGCGACGTGGTGCGCGAGGGGCTTGCCGAAACGATTGCCGCGATTGTCGCGGATGCGGGTGCGAGCCCGTCCTCGGTCATGCTCGAGGTGACCGAGCGGGCGCTGCAGATCGATCCGAAGCGCGCGGCGGCGCAGCTGATTGCCTTGCGCGAGAAGGGCTTCCGCATCGCGCTCGATGATTTCGGCGCCGGCTGGTCAAGCCTCTCGCAATTGCGAGACCTGCCACTCGACCGGATCAAGCTCGATCGCCAGCTGGTCGGTGCGCTTTCGAGCGACCCGGGGGCGCGGGCGGTCACCGGCATGATCGTCGCGCTGGCCTGGCAGCTGGGCATCGGCTGCTCGATCGAAGGCGTTGAAAGCGAGGCGCAGGCGAATGCCGCCCGCGCGCTCGGCATTCATCTGATGCAGGGGTACCACTTCGGCCGGCCCGAACCGGCGGCCGAGGCCTTGCGCGTATACGCCGGGCTCTCGCTGCTTTCAGCAGTGAGTATCGGGTAACGGCACTTCGCGCAGGGTGCCGCGCGGATTGACGCGGCGGAACAGGCGGCCGTGCTCGCTCCACAGGACCAGCACGAGCGCGCCCAGCCCGCAGGCGAGGAACGCGAGCGCCAGCGGGCGCGCGGTGCCATCATAGGCAAGGCCGAACACGATGCCGAGGCCGGAGCCGATCACCATGCGCAGGAACGCCTGCACCGAACTGGCGGCACCGGCCATGTGCGCGAAAGGCTGGAGCGCAATCGAGCTGAAGTTCGCGCCGATGAAGCCCACCATGCAGATGTTGAGCGCGATCACCGGCATGAACTCGATCAGCGATTCGTGCGCGCGGCTGGCGAGCAAGACCTGGACGACGCTCAGGGTGATCGAGATCAGCACCGCTGCGTGGCTGACGCGGCGCGCGCCGAAGCGTTCGACGATACGCGAGTTGAAGAAGCTGGCGAATGCCATGCACAGCGCGGTTGCGCCGAAGATCAGCGGAAACCATGAGCCTGCGCCGAAGTGTTCGCCCACCAGCTGCTGCGCGCAGTTCACATAGCCGAACAGCGCGCTGAGGATCAGGCCGCCGCCGATGACATAGCCGAACGAGGCGCGGTCTGAAGCGGCGGTGACCATGTTGGTCGCGATCGCCCGGGGCTGGATCGGCTGGCGGTTTTCGGGATCGAGCGTTTCCTCGAGCCGCAGCCAGACCCACAAGCCGACGATGACGCCCATCGCGGCAAGCAGCGCGAAGATCCAGCGCCAGCCTGCCACCATCAGCACGGCAAGGCCGATGCTGGGCGCGACCATCGGCACGAGCATGAAGATCACGGTGATCGTCGACATCTGCCGCGCCATGGCATCGCCGCCATGGCGATCGCGGATGATCGCGCTGGGAAGCACCGTGAGCCCGGCGCTGCCTACCGCCTGCGCGGCGCGCAAGGCGAGCAGGGCATTGAAATTCGTGGCGAGCGCACAGCCAAGCGACAGCGCGATATAGATCGCGAGGCTGCCGAGGAGGACCGGGCGCCGGCCATAGCGGTCCGCCAGCGAGCCGGGGAGCAGCGCGCCAAGCCCGCTCGAGATCAGGAATACGCCCACGATGAGCTGGCGGCGATTGGGATCGGTGACCGCAAGCTCCTTCGCAATGCCGGCCAGCGCGGGCAGCATGGCATCGATGGCGAGCGCCTGGAGCGCCATCGACATGGCCATGAGCACCACGAACTCGCGCGGGCCCATCCGGGCGGAGCCGGGTCTGCGGGGCGATGCGGAGGAGAGGCTGGTCATGCCGGGAGCCTATAGGCAGGTCAGGGAATTGTTCCCAGTGCTTTATGCTGCACTGCGAAAAGGGGTAGGGTGCCCGGCATGTCCGCCACGTTGCCCCCCGATCTGGACGAAGAGGAGACCGGCACCGGTCTGCGCAAGGTCATTCATATCGACATGGATGCCTTCTTCGCAAGCGTGGAACAGCGCGACAATCCGGCATTGCGCGGCAAGCCCGTCGCGGTGGGCGGCTCCTCCGCGCGCGGGGTCGTGGCTGCGGCGAGCTATGAGGCGCGGGTTTTCGGCGTGCGCTCGGCGATGCCATCGGTGCGCGCAGCGCGGCTCTGTCCGGACCTCATTTTCTGCCCGCCGCGCTTCGAAGTCTACAAGGCCGTTTCGCGGCAGATCCGCGCGATCTTCCTGCACCACACCCCGCATGTGGAGCCGCTTTCGCTGGACGAGGCCTACCTCGACGTGACCGACGACTTGCGCGGGATCGGTTCGGCGACGCGGATTGCCGAGCTGATCCGCGCGCGCATCCGCGCCGAGACCGGGCTGACGGCGAGCGCGGGCGTTTCCTACAACAAGTTCCTCGCCAAGATCGCGAGCGACCAGAACAAGCCCGACGGGCTCTGCGTGATCCGGCCCGGCGAGGGGGCGGCGTTCGTGGCCAGGCTGCCGGTGAAGCGCTTCCACGGCGTTGGGCCGCGCGGGGCGGAGAAGATGGCTGCGCTGGGGATCGAGACGGGGGCCGATCTTGCGCGCCACGATCTGGCGTTCCTGCGCCAGCACTTCGGGAGCCAGGCAGACTATCTCTACCGGGCCGCGCGCGGCATCGACTTGCGCCGCGTGCGCGCCGACCGGCCGCGCAAATCGGTGGGCGGCGAGCGAACTTTCGAGCGCGACATCGGCAGCGGGCCTGCGCTGCGCGAGGCGCTGGAGCGGATCATCACCATCGTGTGGGAGCGGATCGAGCGGAGCGGAGCAAAGGGGCGGACGGTGACGCTGAAGCTCAAGGACACCGGCTTTCGCACGATCACGCGGGCAAAATCGCTGCCGGGACCGGTGGCAGACGAGCAGACATTTGCCGCAGCGGCGCGCGCCCTGCTCGACAATGTCCTGCCGCTGCCGCAGCCGGTGCGGCTGATGGGCCTGACACTCTCGGCGCTGGAGGGCGAGGGAAGCGCGCCGGAGCCGGTGGGCGCCAACGCGGCGGGGCAAGGCAGCTTACCCTTCTGAGGCGCGCCACTGCCGCCAGATGCCAAGCGCGACATGGACAACCGCGCCGGTGCCGGGCGGCAGGGCATCGAGCGCGAACCAGCCGGCTTCGGCGATTTCACGCCCGTCGGCGCGGGGCTGGCCAGTGGTCTGCCCGGCGACCAGTTCGACCCGGTTGAGCCAGCCTCCCGCCATCTTGCGGACGTCGGCGCCGATCCACACACCGCCTTCCAGCGCGCAGCCGGTCTCCTCGAGCAGTTCGCGCGCCGCAGTGGCGGCGGGCTCCTCGCCGCGCGCAAGGCCGCCGCCCGGGAGCAGCCAGCGGTCCCGCTGGTGATAGCTGTGGCGGACCAGCAGCAGCCGCCCCGCGCGATCAAACGCGAGCACATTGCAGCCGCGCACCTCCCGCCGCATCAGGCCCCAGACACGCAGACGAATCGGCTGGGCGATCCGCAGCAGGGCGCGGT
The DNA here is from genome assembly GCF_965228995.1 of Novosphingobium sp. Taxonomy (GTDB): domain Bacteria; phylum Pseudomonadota; class Alphaproteobacteria; order Sphingomonadales; family Sphingomonadaceae; genus Novosphingobium. The sequence goes on from NZ_OZ245852.1 coordinate 1,628,749, forward strand.
GCAGCGGAGGTGGCAGGCGGGATAGCACGAAGGGTGCGGGCCAAGATCAGCCGAGGATCGAACTGAGGAACCACACGCGCTGCTGGGCCTGGTCGGTCCAATCGTCGGACATGCCTTCGGTGGCGTTGTCGCCCGCCTCGGTGGCGGCGGCCTTGGCGGCGCGGATCCGCTCGACCAGAGCGGCGTTATCGTCGCGCAGCGCGGCGACCATGGCCATGGCATCGAGCCCGCTGCGATCATCGTCGGAAATCGCGGTGCGGCCGGCAATCGCGCCGATCGAGGTGAGCGTGGCGCCGCCGTTCTTGCGCACGCGTTCGGCGATCACGTCGGTGAGCGCAAAGAGCTCTGTCGCCTGGGCATCGAACAGCAGGTGCAGATCGTGGAACTGCGGGCCCTTGACGTGCCAGTGGTAGTTCTTGGTCTTGAGATAGAGCGCGAAGTAATCGGCAAGGAGGCCGTTGAGCGTATCGATCAGGGCCTTCGAGGCGTTGTCACCGGGCATGGCTTTGGTCCTTTCGGTGCGAGTCTGGGTTGCTGCACCAGTACACCTATTTCGCATTGAAGTTTCACGCAGATTTCGGGTCTGGGTGATCGCTGCGGTCGATCAGTCCGCAGGGGCGCGCGGGGCAAGAAGCAGCAGCGCCGCACCGGCCAGAGCTGATATGAGCGAACCACCAAGCACGCCGAGCTTGGCTTCCTCGACGAGATGCGGCGCACTGGCGAAGGCGAGCCCGCCGATGAACAGGCTCATGGTGAAGCCGATGCCGCAGAGCAGCGCCATGCCCCACAGATGCAGGATGCCTGCGCCCGCCGGGCGGCTGGCGATGCCGAGGCGTTCGCAGCCCAGCACAGCGAGCAGCACGCCGATCTGCTTGCCAGCGAACAGCCCCAGCGCGATCCCCAGTGGCAGCGGCGCGAGCAGATCGCCCGAGCCGAACTCCACCCCCGCGTTGGCGAGCCCGAACAACGGCACGATGACGAAGCCGCTCAAGCCGACGAGGGCATGTTCGAGCCGGAGCAGCGGGCTGTTCCCGTGCCGATCCAGAGCGACCGGGATGGTGAACGCGGCGAGCACCCCGGCGACCGTCGCATGGATGCCGGAATGCAATACCGCGAACCACAAGGCCGCCGCGAGAAGCAGATAGGGTGGCAGCGCCCGTACACCGAATCGGTTAAGCGCGGCCATGGCCGCGAACAGGGCGATTGCCAGCGCCAGCCAGCCCAGTTCGAGCGACGCTGTATAGAAAAGTGCAATGACTGCGATCGCCCCGATGTCATCGACCACTGCCACAGTCAGCAGGAACAAGCGCACCGAAGGGGGCACGCGGCTGCCGAGCAGGGCAAGCACGCCCAGCGCAAATGCAATATCGGTCGCGGCGGGAATGGCCCAGCCGCCGTGCAGCTCCGGGTTGGCGTTCGTGACGCCGAGATAGACGAGCGCGGGCACCGCCATGCCCGCCACCGCGGCGATGACGGGGAGGCGCCTGCGTGCCGCATCGGCCAGCGCGCCCATCACGAATTCACGTTTGATTTCAAGCCCGACAACCAGGAAGAAAACGGCCATCAAGCCGTCGTTGATCCATTCGTGGAGGTTCACGAGGCGCGGGACGGGGCTCCACGGGAGAGCGTGGAGGAAGAGATCGTGCCAGGTGTGGGCAAGCGGTGAATTGGCCAGCGCCAGCGCCGCGGCGGCACAGGCCATCAGCACCAGGCCGGGCGCGGCCTCGCTTGCCGCAAGCTTGCTCAGGAGGCCGCCAGTCCCTTGGTTTCCCGCCATTTTCGAACCAATCCTTCAGTCTGGTGTCGTTGCCACGCTAAATAATCGAGCGTAATTCCGTTCTCGGGGAATAGTGCCTCTTTCGGCGCGAGGGCAAGGCAATGACGCCGTTCTACTCGGCATTGGAGTGGCTCGGCCGCGCTGAGCACGAACTTCTTCTTTTCGCTGCGATCTGGTTCGCGGTGGGCTCTCTCGATGAACTGGGGATCGACCTACTCTGGCTGTGGCTCCGGCTGACGGGAAGAGTCCATACGGGTAATGCACCGGCAGACTGCAACGCCCCCTTGCGCGGCGTCGCCGCGGTGCTGGTCCCGGCGTGGCAGGAATCCTCGGTGGTCGGCGCGATGCTGAGGCATACGCTGCAAGTGTGGCCGCATGCGGACCTGCGAATCTACGCGGGGTGCTACCAGAATGATCCCGAGACGCTGAAGGCAATGGTGGCGGCGGCGCGCGATCCCCGGCTGCGCATCGTGGTGCACGGTTGCGCCGGGCCCACGACCAAGGCCGATTGCCTCAACCGGCTCTATGACGCGCTGGTCGAAGACGAGGCGCGCGGCGGTTTCCGGGCGCGCAGCGTGATCCTTCACGATGCAGAGGATATGGTTCACCCTGCGGCGCTCGCCCTGCTCGATCGCGGGCTCGACAGCGCGGACTTCGTGCAACTGCCGGTGCGGCCCGAACCGCAGGAGGGTTCGCGCTGGATTGCCGGCCATTACTGCGACGAATTTGCCGAATCGCACGGCAAGGCCATGGTCGTGCGCGATTGGCTCGGGGTCGGCCTGCCCTCGGCGGGGGTCGGCTGCGCATTCAGCCGGGCCGCGCTGGAAGCGATCGCGGCCCGGCGCGGGGCAAGCGAACCCTTTGCCGCCGAATGCCTGACCGAGGACTACGAATGCGGGCTCCTTGTCGGCGAGATCGGAGGAGCGACGAAGTTCCTGCGCATGCGCGATGCCAGCGGAGAACTCGTTGCGACGCGCGAATTCTTTCCGGCGGGGCTCGGCCCGTCGGTGCGCCAGAAGACGCGGTGGATGCATGGCATCGCCTTTCAGGGGTGGGACCGGCTGGGCTGGAATGCGCGCCCGCTCGAGCTGTGGATGCGGCTGCGGGACCGGCGCGCGCCGCTGACCGCAATTGTGCTGGCGGCGGCCTATCTGCTGCTGATCATCTCGCCGTTGCTGTTCATTGCCGCGCAGTTCGGGGCCTACCAACCGCAGCCGCTCGATCCGCTGCTCAAGGCGCTGCTGGTAGCCAATTTCGCCGGGCTCGCCTGGCGCTGCCTGCTGCGCGCGGCGTTCACGGCGCATGAATACTCGCTGGGCGAGGGGATCATGGCGGTGCTGCGCATGCCGCTTGCCAATGTGATTGCGATCATGGCCGGGCGGCGCGCGATCCTCGCCTACCTTGCATCGCTCTACAGCGGCCGCGTGAAATGGGATCACACGGTACACCTGAACCATCCCGCGCTTGTTGCGGTCCGCTGAGCCGGGCTTCGGGCATGCAGCCGCTCCGTAGCACGGCGGTGCGCGGGACGAAGGCTCGGCGCGGCCAGCCTGTGGTTGCGCTGGCGATGATCCTGACCATGTGGATCGCCGTGCGGGCCACGTTCATTGCGCTGGAGAGCGCTCCTGCCCCCGATCCGGTGCGCATGGTCCGACTGTCCGCGCCGCAGCGCAGCGCTGCAAGGGCGCCGGAGCGGCAGGAACCGGCTGGATCGGACCGTCAAGACGAAGGTCTTGCTGCGCTTTGCGCGCTGCCGGCGCTGGTCCCTGGCGCGGATCCGGCGGAGTTGCAGCCTCAGGCAGTGGCCATGGCCGATTTCGTCCCGCGGCGGCAGAGCCGGAACGTAAGGCGTCTGACCCGGACGCCGCACGGGTTCGGTGCAGTTCCCGAGGCGCTGACCGAGGCAAGCGAGGAGCTTGAGGGGCCGCGCATGTTCTATCCGGCACTGCCGGGTGTCGAACCGAGGCAAGCAGACGGCGCACCGAGCGAAACCGCGCGGCCGCGGGTGCCGCGCTGGTCTGCCGATGGCTGGCTGCTGCTGCGCGGAGATCAGGCGCCTGCGTTGGCGGCTGGTGCCGCAGCTTATGGCGGCAGCCAGGCAGGCGCAGTTCTGCGCTTCGGGTTTGCCCCGGCAAACCGGCTGCGGCCCCAGGCCTACATGCGGTTCTCCTCCGCGCTGAGTGCGAGCGTGCAGCAGAAGGAAGTGGCGCTGGGCCTGATGGTTCGGCCCGTGCCGCGCCTGCCGGTTGCGCTGCTGGGCGAATGGCGGCTGCAGGAGCAGGGTGGTAGCAACCGGTCGCGCCCGGTCGTCATGGCGGTGACCGAACTGGCGCCGCTGCAGCTGCCGTTTGGCGTGGAGGCCGATGCATATGCGCAGGGCGGATGGGCCGGCGGGCGCGATGCGACGCTGTTCTATGACCTGGCCACAACGTTCCAGCGCCCCGTGGCCCGTCCGCTACGCGGCACGCAAATGAGCGCGGGCGGCGGCTTGTGGAGCGGCGGGCAGCGCGGCGCTGTCCGGCTCGATGTGGGGCCGCGGATCGAGCTCAGGGGCATGGTGGGACCTCCGGCGCGGCGGATCGGGGTAAGAGTCGGGGTCGATTGGCGTTTTCGCGTCGCTGGCCGGGCCGAACCGGGATCGGGCCCGGCGCTGACGGTGGCTGCGGGATTCTGATCGGGAAAAAGACGGTACCAAGCGTTCCCAAGCGTGAGCGGAGCGGCTAGCCTCCCCGGCAGGATGGATGTCTACCTCCCCATCGCGAATCTATCGGTCAATGGCCTCATCATCGTCCTGCTGGGCGGGCTGACGGGGCTGCTTTCGGGCATGTTCGGCGTGGGCGGCGGGTTTCTGACGACACCGCTCCTGATATTCTATGGCGTGCCGCCCACGGTGGCAGCCGCTTCGGCCGCAAGCCAGGTGACCGGCGCCAGCGTTTCGGGCGCATTTGCCCATGCCCGGCGCAACGGGATCGACTACCAGATGGGCGGCGTGCTGGTGGCGGGCGGCGTGATCGGCACGGGGCTGGGCGCACTGCTGTTCCGCCTGCTGCAGGCGCTCGGCCAGATCGATACGGTGATCAACATCCTCTACGTGCTCTTGCTCGGCGGGATTGGCGGGCTGATGGCGCACGAAAGCCTGAGCGCGCTGCGGGCCGAGCGGAGCGGCAAGCCGCTGCCCGCACGCAAGCGGAGGCACCATCCGCTGGTCGCCAGCCTGCCGCTGCGCTGGCGGTTTTATCGCTCCGGGCTCTACATCTCGCCGCTGGCGCCGCTGCTGCTGGGCATTTTCACCGGTATCCTGACGATGCTGATGGGGATCGGTGGCGGCTTCATCCTGGTGCCCGCGATGCTCTACATCCTCGGCATGGGGGCGGGCGTGGTGGTCGGCACATCGCTGTTCCAGATCCTGTTCGTGACCATGGCGACCACGATGATGCACGCACTGACCACGCGTGCGGTCGATATCGTGCTGGCGGTGCTGCTGCTGATCGGATCAGTGACGGGTGCGCAAGTCGGCGCGCTGTTCGCGCAGAAGGCCAAGCCTGAACAGTTGCGGCTGATCCTTGCGGTGATCGTGCTGGCGGTGGCGATCCGCATGGCGCTGGGGCTCGGCTACCGGCCGGATGAGATCTACACGGTGGTTACGCAATGATCGCGGGCCGCATCGCGGGCCTGTTGCTGGCCTTGTTCCTGTGTCTCGGCGCGCGCAATCCGATCCTGGTTCCCGAGATATCGCAGCACGAAATCCAAGTGCGGCAAGGCTTTACCGGGGCCGACCTGTTGCTGTTCGGCGCGATCCTTACGCCCGAAGGCGCGCGGGCTGCGGGGGACTACGATATCGTCGTGCTGCTCGAAGGGCCGGCCCGCTCGATCGTGGTGCGCGAGAAGCGCAAAGTGGCGGGCATCTGGGTCAATGCCGAAAGCACCGAGTTCCGGTCCGCCCCCGGCTTCTACGCGCTCGCCTCCTCCCGTCCGGTGACAGCGCTGGTCGATGACAAGACAGCGGCGATCTACGAAATGGGCCTCAAGTGGCTGCAGCTTTCGCCGGTGGGAGTGATCGATCCGATCGAGCAGAAGCGCTTTTCCGACGGCCTCGTCGATCTGATGCGGCGGCAGGGGCTCTATCAGGAGAACGAAGGCGCGGTGAAGATTAGCGGGCAGGTACTATATCAGGCGCGGATTTCTTTACCTTCCAGCGTCCTGACCGGCACTTATACTGCCGAAACATTCGCTGTTCGCGACGGCCGCGTGGTCGCTTCCGCCATATCGCGCGTGACGGTACGCAAGGAAGGTTTCGAGCGGCTGGTGGCTTACAATGCCGAGCGCAATGGCTTTTTCTACGGCCTTTTTGCTGTGATCGTATCGATCTCGATGGGCTGGATCGCCGGGCGCCTCTTCGCGCTGGTCTGACGGGTGCCTTGCACCGATCGGCAAATCGCCTGCCGCAGGGAATGATTAGCCAGTTTTTAACCGTCGAAGGTTAGGTCTTGCCTACACGAAGCCTTCTCGGGCGGGGATCAGGTGGCAATGAGCGATATGAGCATCAATGGCCTGGAGGGCGCGGGCAGGGCAACGCCTGCCGACCTCGCGGCTAACGGTGTGCGTCCGGCGATCAGCAGCGACGCGCGGGGAGCTCCGCGCCCTGCCGCCGACAACGCTCGCCGCCCCATCGGCTATGTGCTCGACGTTTCGGGCGCGGGCAGCTCGATCGCGCTCGATCTTACCCGGCTTGAAGAATGCATGGCAGACAGCGACCCTTCGATCTCGCTGGCCGGGCAAGTCGGCAGCCAGCTCAAGATCCGCGTCGGCACCGGCTGGCTGCTCGCGAGCGTGCGGACCCAGCGCCAGGACATGACCGCGGGCAATGACGGCGTGATCATCGCGCAAGTCGACTTTCTTGGCGAGGGTGACGAAGAACGCCTCACCGGCAAGATCTATGGCTTCCGCCGCGGTGTGACGCGCTATCCGGTGCCCGGATCGCCGATCTATCCCGCAACCAGCACCGACCTTCGCCAGATCTATGCCAGCGACGGACGCACCAATGTGACCATCGGCACGGTGTTCCCGACGCGCGACATTCGCGCCGGGCTCTATGTGGATGCGCTGCTGGGCAAGCACTTTGCGCTGCTCGGTTCGACCGGCACCGGCAAATCGACAAGCGCCGCGCTGATCCTTCACCGCATCTGCGAACTGGCCCCCGAAGGCCATATCGTGATGATCGACCCGCACGGCGAGTACATGCAGGCCTTCCGCAACACCGGCCAGCTGCTCGATGTCTCGAACCTCAACATGCCGTACTGGCTGATGAACTTCGAGGAACACTGCGAGGTTTTCCTTACCTCGACCGGGACGGACCGCCAGATCGATTCGGACATTCTGGGCAAGTGCCTGCTGCAGGCGCGGCACAAGAACCGCCTGGCGGAGCAGATCGGCAAGATCACTGTCGATTCGCCGATTCCCTATCTGCTGTCCGACCTCCTCAATATTCTGCAGAATGAGATGGGCCGGCTGGACAAGGGTCACACCTCGGTGCCCTACCAGCGGATCAAGACCAAGATCGAGGAGCTGCGCGGCGATCCGCGGTATCAGTTCATGTTCTCCGGCATGCTGGTGGGCGATACCATGGCCGAGTTCATCAGCCGGGTGTTCCGCCTGCCCTCACACGGCAAGCCGATCTCGATCATCGACGTTTCGGGTGTGCCTTCGGAAATCACTTCGACCGTGGTTGCGGTGCTTTCGCGCCTCGTGTTCGACTATGCGATCTGGTCACGCGATGAGGAGACCCGGCCGATCCTGCTGGTCTGCGAGGAAGCGCATCGCTACGTGCCGGCCGAGAAGAACAACGATGGTTCCTCGGTGGGCCGCATCCTTTCGCGCATCGCCAAGGAAGGCCGCAAATACGGCGTTTCGCTGGGCCTTATAACGCAGCGCCCCTCGGACCTTGCCGAAGGCGTGCTCAGCCAGTGCGGCACGATCATCGCCATGCGCCTCAACAACGAGCGCGACCAGGCCTTCGTGAAAGCAGCGATGCCCGAAGGCGCGCGCGGTTTCCTTGATTCGATCCCGGCCCTGCGCAACCGCGAATGCATCATTTGCGGCGAAGGCGTCTCGATCCCGATCCGCGTCGCCTTCGACGAACTCGCGCTCGATCTGCGCCCGGCCTCGGCCGATCCGTCGTTCTCCGAACTGTGGGGCAAGACCGGCGGCGAGGAAATGGCTGTCGAACGCACCGTGCAGCGCTGGCGCGCTCAGTCGCGGTAAGCGAAAGGAATCAGCTTTTCGCAGATCGCGTGTAAGGGCGCGACGAAGCTGCTAACTATACAATCCGCTAGTCCGGGTCGGACCGCGAGGAGCGTCAAGCGTATGGCACAAGCTCGCAAACCCTGGTTCGCACCTAAGCGCTATGGCTATGGGTCGGGCCTACCCATAACGTGGGAAGGCTGGGCGGTCCTGATCAGCTATCTGGCAAGCGTGATCGTTATGCCGCGTGTACTGCAGCCCCTGTCGGGCTTCTGCCTGATCATCGTCCTGACCGCGGTATTGCTATGGATCTGCGCAACCCGAACCGCCGGTGGCTGGCGGTGGCGCAACGACAGGGACTAGGTGCCTAAAGCGCCGGCGCCATGCGCCCGGAGCAATCTCCGTCTGCCTGCGATTCCTCGCTGCATTCGTCCTGATCGACGACGCGGGCATGCTGGCGCCAGCCGGGGCGGCGATAGGCGTAAGTGGCCATGAGGAGCGCGGCGGCTGAGCCGACGGGGAACGAGAGCCACAGCGCGTCCGGGCCGAGCGTGCGGTAGGCGGCGGCGTAGAAGCCGAGGCGGACCGGGTACATTGCGATGCCAAGCACGACGATCGGGGTGATCACGACGCCGCCCGCGCGCATCGTACCGAACAGGACAATCGTCATGCCGAAGAGGATGTAGCTCCAGCTGCCGAGGAACTGGATATGGCGCGCAGCATCGACCGCGGGGCTGGTCGGGCCGAGGAACAGCGTGAGCACCGGGCGATCGAAGGCGAGCAGGAGCATGGTCATCGCGCCGGTGATCGACACGTTGAGGATGAGCCCGGCGCGGGTGATCTTGCCGAGGCGGCCAACCAGCCCCGCACCAATGGCCTGCGCGGCCATCGCACTGAGCGCGGCGGAAATCGCCATCGCCGGCATCTGCAGGTAGGTCCAGACTTGCAGCGAGGCGCCATAGGCGGCGCTGGTCATCGCGCCTTCCTGATTGACGAGGCCGACGATGATCAGGCCCGAGGCCGAGATCATCAGCATCTGCGCGCCCATGGGCAGGCCCTTGACGAAGATGTAGCGCAGCTCTTCCGGGTGGGGGATGAGGTAGGCAAGCTCCCGCCCGCGCAGGCGCAGCGGCAGGCTCTTGGCATAGACGTAGATGATGAGCCCGATCATCGAGACATAGGCCGCAATGGCGGTCGCGAGCGCGGACCCGGCGATGCCCAGCGCCGGGATCGGGCCGAAACCGGCGATCAGCAGCGGATTGAGCGCAATATCGAGCACGACCGCGACGATCATGAAGCGCAGCGAAGTCTGTGCGTCCCCCGCGCCGCGCAGGCCCATGCCCATGATCACGGTGATCGTGGAGGCGGGCATCGCGACGAAGATCAGCCGCAGGTAGATAAGCGCAAAGCCGAAGATTTCGGGCGGCGTACGCATCGCGTGGAGGAGGTGCGGGGTGAGCAACCAGCCGAGCGGGGCAAGCACGAGGCTGAGCCCGACGCACAGGCCGATGGCGGTGCCGAAAGTGCGCCGCGCGGCATCGGCATTGCCCGCGCCGAAGGCTTGCGCGACCTTCACCGTCGCGGCCATGCCGAAGCCGAACACGGCCGCAAACAGCAGGAACATCACGACATTGGCATTCGCGGTGGCAGCAAGCGCGCTTTCGCCCAAAAGACGGCCGACCCACACCGAATTGACCGACCCGTTGAGCGCCTGAAGGATGTTCGAGAGGAGCGTGGGCGCGGAGAAGACCAGCAAGGTGGAGAGGATCGGACCCTTGGTCAGGTCGCGGTGGCTGCCGCCCGGGCCGCGCGGGACGTCTCGACTTCGCTCGACACGAACGGAAGTTTGGGGTTGGTCCAATGCCTCAGTCCTGCTTCTTGAGCGCGGCCAGAGCTGCAAAGGGCCCGGTCAGGGTTTCGCCGGCGAGGCCGTGCTCCGCGCGGAAGGTATCAGCGTTCGGCCCTTCGGCGAAGGGATCGATAGCGAGCGCAAGCGTCTGAGCCAAAGCTTCGCCGAGATCGAAAGCGCTGCCTTCGTATTCGATCTCGTCGCAAGCGTCGGCGGTCAGCTCGATTTCCTCGTCCAGTACGATCTCGCCCACGGGGGGGACGAAGCGCAAAAGGACGGGCTCGTCGATATGGACGGGGAAGTCTTCGGCCGAAATACGGCAGGCCTGAATCACATCGGCGACAAGGCGGCCGGTGACGGTGACCCGCTCACCCTCGCGCATTAGCTGGACAGTGGCCTGCATCGCGGGAATGGCGGTAATGCCGAAACGCCCGGCGAGGCGGCGGCGCGCGGCTTCATCGGGCACGAGCGTGAGCGGCACATCGTTCACCTGGCGAAGATCGATGGGGTAGCTATATTCGGGCACCGGCGCCTGGCTCATCGCCCGATTTCCCCGGCCAGCACCCGGAAGCCCGGGACGAGCGCAAGCCCGGCTGCAAAGGCGCGGGCGCGCTGCGCGACGAGGAGCGGATCGGTGCCCGAGGTGAGCGTGACATTGCGGCGGACGGCTTCGGCCATCGCGTCCTCGCCGCCAGAGAGCCCCGTCCGGTAGGCGCCGAGGCGGCCGCCAAGCGTACCCATGAGCTTGCCGATATGCTTGCCGACCACGACATCGCCGACACCCTGTTCGCGAAGCTGGCCGTCCATATCCTCGACGAAAAGTTCGGTAAGGCGCGCGGACGGCGCGATCAGCGCTTCATCGTGTTCCATGCGCAGCATGACGAGTGAAAGCACGAGCGTGATCATGTCGAACCGACCTGCAAGCGTATCGGCGACACCGCAGTCACGGTACCATTCCTTCTCACGCGCGATGGCGACAACGCGGTGCCACAGTTCGCGCACGGTATCGCGATCATCCTTTTGGGCGCCGAAGAGTCGGGCGAGGAACGACATGAGTGTGGTTGTCCTTCTTGCGTTGCGATCCGGCGCGGTTCAGGGCGTGGAAAGCGCCCGAGTGCCATTGCAGTAATCAATCGCGCGCCTTAAGGCACGTGCGATGATCGGCGATATAGGGCGCGCTTGCGGTTTGGCAAACGCCCCGATCGGGCACGGCGCCTGCCGCGGCCTTTGCCAAGAAGTTTGGGCCTGCGAGTTTGGAGTAGCGCATGCGAGTGTACGGCTGGATCAAGGGACTGCGGGCGGTGTCGGCGCTGGGCGCGCTGGCGCTCATGGCCAGCGGCTGTGCCAGCATCAAGGATCACCGTGGCTATCTGATCGACCCGGCGCTGACGGGTTCGGTGCAGCCGGGGATCGACAATCGCACTTCGGTTGAACGCGCGCTCGGCCAGCCGACCTTCAAGAGCGAGTTCGGCAAGCAGATCTGGTACTACGTCTCGATCGATACCAGGCAGCGCCCGTTCAAGCGTCCGCAGGCCAAGGCGCAGAGCGTGCTGATGGTGAGCTTCGACGAGAAGGGCAATGTCGCCAGCGTTGAGCGGCGCGGCATGGAGAAGGTCGTCACGCTCAATCCCGATCCCCATCAGACCCCGACGTTGGGCCGCACGCGCAGCTTCTTCGAGGATCTGTTCGGCAATATCGGCTCGGTCGGCGCGATTCCCGGGCAGGCAGGCCAGGGCGGCGGGCCGACGGGTTCAGGCCCGAACGGGAGCTGAGGCTTCGGCCTGACGCTTGAACCGGATTTCATGCGCCCCATATCGGGCGCATGAACGATACTCATTCCGCACACGGGCTCGTGCAGTGGCACGGCACCACGATCATCGGCGTCAAGAAGAACGGCCGCACCGTCATTGCCGGTGACGGGCAGGTTTCCATGGGTAACACCGTGATGAAGCCCAATGCCCGCAAGGTCCGGCGCATTGGCGCTCTGGATGAAGCAGGGCGGGGCAAGGTGATCGCCGGGTTTGCCGGTGCAACCGCTGATGCCTTTACCCTGTTCGAGCGGCTGGAGCGCAAGCTGGAGCAGCACCGCGGCCAGCTGATGCGCGCGGCGGTGGAGCTCGCCAAGGACTGGCGCACCGACAAGTACCTGCGCAATCTGGAAGCGCTGATGATCGTCGCGGACACCGAGGTGATGCTGATCCTGACAGGCAACGGCGATGTGCTGGAGCCCGAAGGCGGGATCGCGGCGATCGGTTCGGGCGGGAACTATGCGCTGGCGGCGGCCCGGGCGCTCGATCCCTACGAGGACGATGCAGAGAAGATCGCGCGGCGGGCCATGCAGGTGGCGGCGGAAGTCTGCGTCTTCACCAATGACCGCGTGACGCTGGAAGAGATTTGAACCTCTCCGTTCGGTTTTGAGTGTCTCGACTTCGCTCGACACGAACGGACCTTGGGAATTTGTGATGATCGATAGCCTTACCCCCAAAGCCATTGTTGCCGCGCTTGATGCGCATATCGTCGGTCAGGCCGATGCCAAGCGCGCGGTGGCGGTCGCCCTGCGCAATCGCTGGCGGCGGCAACGCCTGCCCGCCGAGCTGCGCGATGAGGTGAGCCCCAAGAACATCCTGATGATCGGGCCCACGGGCTGCGGCAAGACCGAGATCAGCCGCCGGCTGGCGAAGCTGGCGGAGGCGCCGTTCGTGAAAGTCGAGGCGACCAAGTTCACCGAGGTCGGCTATGTCGGCCGCGATGTGGAGCAGATCGCGCGCGATCTCGTCGAGGAAGCGGTGCGGCTCGAGAAGGAGCGGCGGCGCGAGGCCGTGCGCGAGGCCGCTAGCAAGGCGGCGATGGACCGGCTGCTGAAGGCGCTGGTGGGCGACGGCGCGAGCGAGGCGACACGCGAGAGCTTCCGCCAGCGGATTTCGGAAGGCTCGATGAACGACGTTGAAGTCGAGATCGAGCTGGAGGACGCGCCGGCCAAGCCGATGGAGATTCCGGGCATGGGCGGCGGGGTCGGCATGATCAACCTCTCCGAGATGATGGGCAAGGCCTTCGGGCAGAAGCCCCTCAAGCGGCGCAAGCTGCGGGTGGCGGATGCCTGGGACAAGCTGGTCGACGAAGAGGCCGAGAAGCGCATGGATCAGGACGACGTCGCGCGCGCGGCGCTGATCAATGCCGAGACCAACGGCATCGTGTTCATCGACGAGATCGACAAGATCGCGGTGAGCGACGTGCGCGGCGGTTCGGTGAGCCGCGAGGGCGTGCAGCGCGATCTGCTGCCGCTGATCGAAGGCACGACTGTCGCGACCAAGTACGGGCCGATGAAGACCGACCACGTGCTGTTCATCGCATCGGGCGCGTTCCATGTGGCCAAGCCGAGCGACATGCTGCCCGAACTGCAGGGGCGCCTGCCGATCCGGGTGGAGCTTTCGGCGCTTACCGAGGACGACTTCGTGCATATCCTCTCCTCGACGCGGGCCAACCTTGTCGAGCAGTACCGGGCGCTGCTGGGTACCGAGCAGGTGACGGTGGACTTCACCCCCGATGCGATCCGCGCGGTGGCGCGCACGGCGGCGCTGGTGAACGAGACGGTCGAGAACATCGGCGCGCGGCGGCTGCAGACTGTGATGGAGAAGCTGCTCGAGGAAGTGAGCTTCGAGGCCGAGGACCGGCGCGGCACGACCGTGACGATCGACGCGGCTTACGTGAGTGACAAACTTGCCGGGCTGGCGGGGAATGCCGATCTTTCGAAGTATATCTTGTAAGGCGGCTTTTGATCTCTACCGCGATGCTTCGACAAGCTCAGCATGAGCGGGGTTGGAAGATTGGGCCTCAGGCTTCGTCCTGCGCCAGCAGGCGGTCGAGCACCGGCGCGCCGAGCAATATGCCTAGCCCTGCGCCGGTGCAGATCGCGGCGTTGATCAGCCAGAACGGCGCGGGGCCGAGGCTTTCATACAGTCCGCCCATCCAGCCGCTGAGAATGCTGCCCGCCGCGGTCGCCAGCATGCAGATGCCGACGAGCGTGCCGCGCAGGCTCTGCGGGGCGCGGGTGCCGTAGAGGCCGAGGATGACGGGGGCGTAGTACATAGCGCCGAAATTCGAAGTGACGTGGAACAGCAGCGGCAGCGCGATGGGCGCGCGGCCTTGCGCGTTTGCCAGCATCGGCCCGGCGGCGAGCAGCCCCACGCTGAGGCCGAAGATCACGCTGCCGATGGCCAGCTTGGTGAGCACATCGGGTTCGCGTCCGCGTTTGGCCTGCATAGCCCAGATCCACAGCACGACCGGAATGAACAGGCCGGGGGCGAGACCGTCGAGCGACTGGAACCACGGGACGGGGACGTTGAAGCCCCCGACATCGAGGTTCACCGTATCGCGCAGCCAGATGTTGTAGACGTTCCAGATCTGCGCCTGCGCGGTCCAGTAGCAGACGACGAGCGGCCAGATGAGGAGGAGCCCGAGAACGCGGCGGCGTTCGGAGGCGGTGAGAGGCGGGCGCTTGCCTAAGGCTGCCTGAACGCGCTGCTGCTCGGCCGGGAGCCAGCGCTGTCCGCCGAGATAGACCATGAGCCCGATCAGCATGCCGAAGCCCGCAACCGCAAAGCCGGCGTGCCAGCCCCAGATCGCCGCGACGCTGCCGCTGAGGATGGGCGCGGCGGCCGCGCCAAAATTGATGCCGAGGTAGTAGTACTGGAAGGCGTTGACTTCGCGCCGGTCGCCATCGGCGTAAAGCGATTTGACCTGCGCCGAGAGATTGCCGCGCAGGAGCCCCGCGCCGCACATGAGCAGGACGAGCGCGATGAGGAAGGTGCGGTCGAAGGCGAGCGCGAAGTGGCCCATGGTCATCATCGCCGCGCCGCCGCCGACCGCGAGCTTGCGGCCCGTCACCCGGTCACCGATCAAGCCGCCGAGGAGGGGGAGGCCAGTGACGCAGGCGTAGTAGTAGCCGAAGGTTTGCAGCGCGATCGCCTGGGGGCCGAGCGGGCCGGAGGTCGCCTCGAGAAAGGCGCGGAAGGCCGGGAAGCCGATCACCGTGCTGACGCGGGCGGGATCGAGCAGCAGATCGCCGGTCATGTAGAGCACCAGCATCGCGACCATGCCGTGGAACGAGATGCGGTCCCACAGTTCGGTCCCGGCGAGGACCCAGAGGCCCTTGGGCTGTCCGAACAGGTCTTCGCTGCGCTGTGGTAGTGCCTGATCCGTCATGATTTCCCCCGCTGCCCGCACAGGGTGAACGAACCGGCGCGCTTTGCAAGGAATGGTGATGCAGGCGCTGCAGCCTTGCCCTATAGGTCAGGCATGTACACGACCCCCGAAGACCGCCCGATCTACCGCCTCCTCACCGGCAATGACGACCGCGCCTTTTGCGAGCGGGTTTCGGAAGCGCTGCTGCAGGGCTGGCGGCTTTATGGCTCGCCTGCGATGACGTGGGATGAGGAAGGCGGCTGCATGAAAGTGGCGCAAGCAGTGCTGTGGCATGAGGCCGATGTGGTGAAGTGAGGCTCGGGCTGCGTTCAACGACCGGGCTGGTATACTGTCAGGCTCGCGGGATCGTATTCGGGCTGGTCATCCCCGAACACGTGGAAGACGCCGATGCCGCTGAACAGGCGCCAGTAGCTGTCGGTGCGGGCTGAGCGGCCATAGGGGCCGCAGGGCTGATCGAGTGCAGCGCTCAGGCGCGCATCTGCGGGCGGCAGATCGAACACGAAAGCGTCCCAGGGATAACCGGCGGCAGGCGGCGTGCGCAGGGCGCAGCGCTGGGCCTGCTGCTGGGTCAGGCCTCCGGTCACGAGGGTGTAGACCGCGAGATGCTCCTCCGCCGGGCGGCCGATCACGATGGTGAGCGTCTTGCGGCCCGCAAGCTCTGCATTGCGGGCGGTTTCGGCATAGCGCAGCACGAGCGCGCCGCCTTGCTGCGGAGTGACGGCGAGGCGGGCAATCCGCTCCCCGCAGCGCAGCGCGGCATAGAGCAGCCAGCGGCCGCCGGGGAGCTGGGCTTCCTGCGCGGCGGTGTCGCAGCCTTGCGGCGGGTTCCAGCCGCCGGGCTGGGTCTTTGGCAGGCGGGCGAGCGCTTCGGCGCGGCACAGGCCAGAGCCGGGCAGGAGGCCGCCCGTATCGGCGCATGGTACGGGGGGCGGGGGCGTCGTTGCGGCGGACGGCAGTGCGGACTGCGCGGCGAGAGCGAGGAGGAAGGGGAGGGCCGGCATCGTTTGCGCGCCCCGCCCGCCTTATTCCGCTGCTTCGCTGAGGTCGCTCTGCTCGGCGGCCTGCCGCGTCCACATTTCGGCGTAGAGGCCGTCGCGGCGCAGCAGTTCGAGGTGGCCGCCGCTTTCGACGAGGCGGCCCTGATCGAGCACGAAGATGCGGTCCGAATCGGCGATGGTCGAAAGGCGGTGCGCGATCGATATCGTGGTGCGCTGTTCGGCAAGGCCGCGCATGGTGGAGAGAATGTCCTGCTCGGTGCGGGTATCGAGCGCGCTGGTCGCTTCGTCGAAGAGGACGATGGGCGGGTTCTTGACCAGCGTGCGGGCGATGGCGACGCGCTGCTTTTCGCCGCCCGAAAGCTTGAGGCCGCGTTCGCCGACTTCGGTTTCGAGGCCCTTGGGCAGGCGCGCGAGGAGATCGGTGATGGCAGCGCCGTGCACCGCCTTGAGAACGTCCTCGGCGCTCGCGCCTTCGCGTCCATAGGCGATGTTGTAGCCGATCGTATCGTTGAACAGCACCGAATCCTGCGGAACGATGCCAAGCGCGGCGCGCAGGGAGGTTTGCGTGATTTTCGCAATGTCCTGCCCATCGATGAGAATTCGGCCGGACCACGGATCATAGAAGCGGAACAGCAGGCGCGCGATGGTGCTCTTGCCTGCGCCCGAGGGGCCGACGATGGCGACGCGGCTGCCGGCGGGCACTTCGAGCGAAAGGCCGTGGAGGATCGTGCGGTCCTTGTCGTAGCCGAACAGGACATTGTCGAAGACAACGCTCGGATGCCGGATGAGCAGCGCGGGTGCGCCGGGGATGTCGGCCACTTCGACTTCGGTATCGATCAGGCGGAACATCTCGGCCATGTCGATCAGGCCCTGGCGGATCGTGCGATAGACCATGCCGAGCATGTCGAGCGGGCGGAACAGCTGGGTGAGATAGGTCTGCACGAAGACGAGCTGACCGGCGGTGTACCAGCCCTTGGACCAGCCCCACGCGGTGTAGGCGAGCGCCCCCGCCATCAGCAGGTTGACGACGAGCGCCTGCGCGATGTTGAGCAAGCCGAGGCTGTTCTCGCTCTTCACGGCGGCATCGGCATAGGCGCGGGTGGCCTGCGCGTAGCGCTCCTGCTCGCGCGCCTCGGCGCCGAAATACTTCACCGTCTCGTAGTTCAGCAGCGAATCGACTGCGCGGCTCAAGGCCTGCCCGTCGAGCCGGTTCATCCGCTCGCGCAGGGAACTGCGCCATTCGGTGATCGCGCGGGTGATCCAGATATAGGCGACGACCGCGACGGCGGTTGCGGCGACCAGGCCCCAGCCGAAAGTGAAATAGAAGATGATCGCGACGATGATCAGCTGCAGGATCGTCGGCGCGATGTTGAACAGCATGAAATAGAGCATCGTGTCGATGCTCTTGGTGCCGCGTTCGATCACCTTGGTGACTTCGCCGGTGCGGCGGGCAAGGTGGAACCGCAGCGACAGGCGGTGGAGGCGCGCGAAGACGTTTTCGGCGAGCGCGCGGGTCGCGTCCTGCCCGACGCGCTCAAACACGATGTTGCGCAAGTTGTCGAACACCACGCCGATGAAGCGGCCAGCCGCATAGCCGAGCACGGTGAGCATGACGAACATCGGCAGGCGCGCGCCCGGGCCGCTGTTCATCGCATCGACCGCCCACTTGAGGAGGTAGGGCAGCGCGAGCTGGGTGCCGGTGGACAGCAGGATCAGGCCGCTGGCGACCACGATCCGCCAGCGCAAAGCGGGATTATCGCGCGGCCAGAGGTAGGGAAGGAAGCGCTTGAGTGTCAGCCACCCATCGTGGCGGGCATTCGGATCGGTGGCGGTATCTGGCGGCATGAGCCTTCAGATAGGGGGTTTGGCGCGTTTCGCCAGTGGGAATGGGCACGCAATCTCAATCCCGGTCAATGCTGAGCTTGTCGAAGCCCCGGAACTGGCGGTCGCGCCAGCACCCTTCGACAGGCCCTGGGTGAGCGGGAATGGTGGTGCGGTCAGGGAGCCGCGAGTCGGCGGACCCGCACCTTCAGAACCGAAACGGGATCGCGGCGTTGTCCGGCAGATCGAACAGGATGCGCTTGGTCGCGAAATCGATGGCGACGCGGTGGAACAGCTTGAGCTGGTTCATCCCCATGAAGAGCGCCGGGCGCTTGACCAGTTCGAGCTTTTCGAAGGCGGGCGTATCGGCAAAGACCAGCATCGAATTGCTCATCGTCATCGTGCCGAGCCGAACGGTGCGGACCATGGCGACGTCGGCCATGATCGTCTGGCCGGTGACGGACTGAAGCTCGGTCATCTCGCCCTTGTGGCGCTTCGCGAGTGCTTTTTGCAGTGCGCGGTTGCCGATCGAGGTGTCGGAGCCGGTGTCGACCACGATATCGGTGCGCACGCCGTCGATCAGGGCGTTGGTCATGATCAGCTGGCCCGAACGGCGGCGGGCCTGGACCACGATCTCGAACCCGTTGCTGCCGCCAAGCTGTGCGGCATCGCCGATCGACATGCGCTTCTTGTCGAAATCAAGGAGGACGCGCTGGTCCTGCAGGCTATCGAGTCCGATAATCCCGTCGGCGCCGATGTTGTAGCCATCGAGCAGCGGCGCGGTGAGGCCATAGAAGCTGCGGCGGCCGAGGTTGATCTCGTCGATCTCGACCAGATCGACATTCTGTGTCCCGGCAATGCCGATGAGGAGGCCCTGGCCGGTGGTCGGCAGGCGCAGGCGCTGCGCAATATCGCGGGCGAGCACGGTGCGCTCGGCGCCAGTATCGACGAGGAAATCGAAAGGCCCTGCCTGACCGCCATTGTGCCCGATGCGTACGGGGACCGTCATGCGGTCGTGCCGGTCTATATCGGTCTTGACGATGTCTATCGCGCCCGGGCCGCCTTCGACCGGAGGCAGCGGTGCGGGGGTGGCCAGCGCAAGCGCGCTGGTTGCAAGTGCCAACAGACCCATGGCTTCCTTCTCCTGGCGGCAAGCATACGCCTTTCCGCAGGCGGTGCCTATGTAATTCAGGGGGTTGCCGGCTGGGCGCGGCGCCCGCGCAGACTGGCCAGAAGTTCGCCGAGCAGGCCGAGGATCTCGGCAAAGAGCGGGTGGCCGACAAGGCGCAGCGCTGCGAGCCAGAGGAGCGCGCCCGCGCCGGCGGTGAAGAGCATCTGCAGTGCGCCCGCTTCCGAAGCCGGGGCCCAGACCTGATAGCCCACGATCACCGGCGCGACCGCTGCGGCCGTGACGATGAGGCTGCGCACATAGACGACTGCGAGATCGCGCCAGCGAAAGCCGAGCATGTTCTGCATGAGCGGTGCGTAGATGATCATGAACACGATGCCGTGGGCAAAGCGCGATATGGCCACCCAGATCAGGCCGAACGGCGCGCTGAGCGCGAGCAGCAAAACGGAGGCGGCGGTTTCGATGACGTTGCGGCGGATAAGGCTGCGCATCCGGTCCAGCAGCAGCGGCAGATCGCTGTTGAGCGGGAGCGCGACATAGCACAGCTGCGACAGCGCGACCCAGCCGAGCAGCGGGGCGGCAGCGATCCAGCGCGTGCCGTAGAGCAAGTGGATGATCGGTTCGGCGAGCACGGCGATGCCCGCCATCGCCGGCCAGGTGACGCCGGTGTAGGCCGCAACCACGCGCAAATAGGGCGGGCCGAGCGGCTCGCCATTGTCGCGCACGCGGCGGAAGGCCGGATAGAATACGCCGGTCACCGCCCCGGCGACGAGCAGGCGCAATTGCAGCGCGAGGCCCGAGGCCCGGGCGAACAGGCCGACGGCGGCGTTGTCGAGCAGGCGGCCGATGACGAGTTCGGGAGCGCGGCCGGTGATCGAATAGCACACCGCCAGCACGCTGTTGGTGCCTCCAAGCTTGAACACCGGCGCCGAACCCGCAAGGCGCAGCGGCCAGGGGAGCATGAGCCCCGCTCGCCACTGGCTGACGAGCAGCCGCGCCCCCTGCTGCGCAAAGGCACCCCATGCGAGTGCGAGCGCGCCATAGCCGAGAAGCGCCAGCGTGATCGCGACCCCGGCATTGGCGACGGCCGAGCCGACTTCGATCATCGTGTTCGATTTGTAGTCCATCCGCCGCTGGCAGGTCGCCTGCGGAACTATGGCGAGCGGCACGAGCAAGTAGGAACAGGCGATCACGAGCGCGACCGGGCGCATCGCGGGATCATGATAGAACGCGGCGATTGGCCCCGAGGCGAGAATCGCCAGCAGCGCGATGCCCCATGCGAAGGCGACCGAGATCGTGAACGCTGTGTGGAGCTTTTCCGCGGTCAACTCGCGCTCGCCGTTGATGTAGCGGGTGACGCCGAAGTCCTGCAGGAACGCAACGAGCGTGACGGCCGCGAAAGCGATGGAGAACAGGCCAAGCTGCGCTGGCGTGATGAACCAGCGCGCCAGAACGATGCTGGTAGCAAACTGGATCGCGAAGGAGGTGTATTGCGAAACGAGCGCCCAGGCCGCTGCGGTTCGCACCGACATGACGGGGGGCTGTTCGGCAAGCTCGGCGATGAGGCGTTCGGTGCGGGTCATGCTCAGCCCTCGGTTTCGAGGAAGCTGGGGTAGAGCGCAGAACCGGCGGCGCCCCGGCTGTGGGCCCGGCGCCGCCAGCGCAGCATCGGGCGCGCGAGCGCGGGGAAGAGCTGCCACAAGGTGAACGACAGGCGCCAGGTCATGCCGGCGACCTGCCCGCGGGCATGGCGCAGTGCGGCTAGGCCGCGCCGGGTATCGCCATCGACGATACAGTCGATCGCATGTTCGAAATCGAGCGCGGCGCGGCTATCGGCCAGCAGCTTGTCGAGCAATGGGATCTCCGGTGCATCGGCGGGGAGGGCGGCCCGCGCTTTCTCGTAGGCGCGGATATTGCCGAGCAGCATGCGCCCGGCATTGGCGGAGGCGCTGCCGGGGCGGACGCGGTATTCGCCCAGCACAGCATCAACATAACGTGCAGTGCCGCCGAGCATCATCAGCCGGACCCAGAGATCGAAATCTTCCGACTGGGCCATACGGGTATCGAAGCTGCCGATGCGGTCAAAGTCCGTGCGGCGGAAGGTGGTACCGATATAGACGTTGAAGGAGCGGTCCAGAACATTGGCGAAAGTGCCACTGGTGGGCTGCGCGCGGTCGACGCAGGTCCGCAGACGCGTGACCGCACCGAAGATCATCGCATTGCACGTGACGAGCCGGACATCCGGTTCGGTTTCGAGAATGGGAACGACCGCTGCAAGATAGCCGGGACGGAAGAGGTCGTCGCCGTCGAGAAGGGCGATGAGCGGAGCGGTTGCCGCCGCGATCGCGCTATTGCGCGCGGCGGAGACGCCGTGGTTGGCGGTCGCGAGGAAGCGAATACGCGGATCAGCGAGGAAGGGGGCCACGGCGCCGGCCACGTCATCGGGGGCGCCATCATCGATCACGATGCATTCCCACGCGGTGAAGGTCTGGCGCTGGAGTGAGGTGAGCGCCTCGCCGAGGAGATGCGCGACCCCATAGGCCGGCACGATCACGCACACCCGCGCACGCTCATTCGCACGCGCGGAGGAGACGCCCTCCATACCTGACTTTGCCGCAGGCACGGGCACGTTGGGAGAATCGCTGGCCATGTCCGATCCGGACTAAGCCGGAGGCGCTTAAGGTTTCGCTTACGATGCCGAGTCGGGGGCGATTCTTCGCGAATCCACGCGTTTCCGCCCGATTCTGAGGAGTGATTCGGCGGGAGGTCGATTCAACAGGCCCGCGCAACAATCGCAAAGTCCCCGGTTTCCGGGGGGTTTGCGACTTGTTTCAAAAAAAATGCAAAATCCCGTTGACGGGCCGGAACCCCCTCCATATATGCCGCTTCACCGGAAGGGAACGGCGCTTCGCTTCTTCCTCTCCCGGTCGCCAACATAGTCGGACACCAAGTCCCCCGGTAGCAAAAATCGGGGAACACTGGTTGTCCGCCAAATTCTGTCTGGTGGCTCTTTGACATTGTTAGTTTAGATGAAGGGACATGTGGGCGACGGCGCCCGGTGTCGAGGGTCTTTGGGCCTCGAACACCGGTAACCAAGTCGATGCCATAACATGTCCTAACGTAACCATACGTTTGACAAGTGCAGGTATCGGCTCCCGAAGTTAGGTATCGTGCGGTCTGCGGGTTTACCCGTGCCACATGGTATTTTGACAAAACTTGAGAGTTTGATCCTGGCTCAGAACGAACGCTGGCGGCATGCCTAACACATGCAAGTCGAACGAGACCTTCGGGTCTAGTGGCGCACGGGTGCGTAACGCGTGGGAATCTGCCCTTTGCTTCGGAATAACAGTTAGAAATGACTGCTAATACCGGATGATGTCTTCGGACCAAAGATTTATCGGCAAAGGATGAGCCCGCGTAGGATTAGGTAGTTGGTGGGGTAAAGGCCTACCAAGCCGACGATCCTTAGCTGGTCTGAGAGGATGATCAGCCACACTGGGACTGAGACACGGCCCAGACTCCTACGGGAGGCAGCAGTGGGGAATATTGGACAATGGGCGAAAGCCTGATCCAGCAATGCCGCGTGAGTGATGAAGGCCTTCGGGTCGTAAAGCTCTTTTACCAGGGATGATAATGACAGTACCTGGAGAATAAGCTCCGGCTAACTCCGTGCCAGCAGCCGCGGTAATACGGAGGGAGCTAGCGTTGTTCGGAATTACTGGGCGTAAAGAGTACGTAGGCGGTTATTCAAGTCAGAGGTGAAAGCCCGGGGCTCAACCCCGGAACTGCCTTTGAAACTAGATAACTAGAGTCTTGGAGAGGTTAGTGGAATTCCGAGTGTAGAGGTGAAATTCGTAGATATTCGGAAGAACACCAGTGGCGAAGGCGACTAACTGGACAAGTACTGACGCTGAGGTACGAAAGCGTGGGGAGCAAACAGGATTAGATACCCTGGTAGTCCACGCCGTAAACGATGATAACTAGTTGTTCGGTCACTTGGTGACTGAGTGACGCAGCTAACGCATTAAGTTATCCGCCTGGGGAGTACGGTCGCAAGATTAAAACTCAAAGGAATTGACGGGGGCCTGCACAAGCGGTGGAGCATGTGGTTTAATTCGAAGCAACGCGCAGAACCTTACCAGCGTTTGACATCCCGCGCTACCCAGAGAGATTTGGGGTTCCCTTCGGGGACGCGGTGACAGGTGCTGCATGGCTGTCGTCAGCTCGTGTCGTGAGATGTTGGGTTAAGTCCCGCAACGAGCGCAACCCTCGTCCTTAGTTGCCATCATTAAGTTGGGCACTCTAAGGAAACCGCCGGTGATAAGCCGGAGGAAGGTGGGGATGACGTCAAGTCCTCATGGCCCTTACACGCTGGGCTACACACGTGCTACAATGGCGGTGACAGTGGGCAGCAAACTCGCGAGGGTGAGCTAATCTCCAAAAGCCGTCTCAGTTCGGATTGTTCTCTGCAACTCGAGAGCATGAAGGCGGAATCGCTAGTAATCGCGGATCAGCATGCCGCGGTGAATACGTTCCCAGGCCTTGTACACACCGCCCGTCACACCATGGGAGTTGGTTTCACCCGAAGGCAGTGCGCTAACCGCAAGGAGGCAGCTGACCACGGTGGGATCAGCGACTGGGGTGAAGTCGTAACAAGGTAGCCGTAGGGGAACCTGCGGCTGGATCACCTCCTTTCTAAGGATCGATCGGAAAGCGCCAGGGCTTGCCTCTGGAAG